>NZ_JANIIC010000017.1 GCF_024519315.1 Streptomyces malaysiensis subsp. samsunensis
GTGGGGTGCGGCCCTCCGTCGTGCCGGGGGGTCGCTGTGTCTTGGGTCGTTCTGCCTGGACCGCGCTGTGCACGGGACCGCTCCGTCGAGAGCGCTCTGTCCGGGGCCGTTGTGGGGCGTGGGCCGACCCGGCACCCCGGCACCGTGGCTGGCGGGTCGGCCCGGCTCAGCTTCGTACCGCGCCGGTGACGATCCAGCGGCCGGAGCGGGTGCGCAGCCACAGGGTCGCCATTCGGACCGACATCATCAGCGCCATGGTGCACCACAGCGCGGTCAGTCCCCCGCCGAGCGATGGCACCAGCAGCGCCACCGGGGCGAAGACGACGAGGGTGACGATCATCGCCCGGGCCAGATACGGCCCGTCGCCCGCGCCCATCAGCACTCCGTCGAGGACGAAGACCACGCCCGAGACCGGCTGGATGAGGGCCGTGACCAACAGGGCGGGCAGCAGGGCGTCCCGTACCGCGGTATCGGTGGTGAACAGGGGGATGAACAGCGGCCGGGAGACGACCACCAGCAGGCCCAGCGCCACGCCCGAGGCGACGCCCCAGTGCACCATGCGGCGGCAGGCGACCCGAGCTCCCTCCTCGTCGCCCGCGCCCAGATAGCGTCCGATGATCGCCTGGCCCGCGATGGCGATGGCGTCCAGGGCGAACGCCAGCAGGCTCCACAGGGTGAGCACGATCTGATGGGCGGCGATATCGGTGTCGCCGAGGCGGGCCGCCACGGCCGTCGCGATCAGCATCACGGCGCGCAGTGAGAGCGTACGGATCAGCAGCGGTGCCCCGGCGTGGGCGCAGGCCCTGATCCCCGCGGCATCGGGCCGCAGGGAGGTGCCATGACGCCGGGCGCCCCGGATGACCACGACGAGGTAGACGGCGGCCATGGCGTTCTGGGCGATCACCGTGCCCCAGGCCGAGCCCGCGATGCCCAGCCCGGCTCCATAGACCAGGGTGGCGTTCAGCGCGGCATTGGCCCCGAAGCCGCCTATGGCGACATAGAGCGGAGTGCGGGTGTCCTGGAGGCCGCGCAGCACACCGGTGGCGGCGAGCACCACCAGCATCGCGGGGATGCCGAGGGCACTGATCCGTAGATAGGTGATGGCGTGGGGCGCGGCGGTGTGCGAGGCGCCGAAGAGATCGACGAGGGCGGGGGCGGTGGGAAGCGCGACGGCGATGACGGCGGCACCGAGCAGCAGGGCCAGCCAGATGCCGTCCATGCCCTGCCGGATCGCCCCGGCGAGGTCACCCGCGCCGACGCGGCGGGCCACCGCCGCGGTGGTGGCGTAGGCGAGGAAGACAAAGATGTTGACGGCGGTGGCGAGCAGGGCCGCGGCGACGCCCAGCCCGGCCAGTTGGGCGGTGCCCAGATGGCCGACCACGGCGCTGTCGACCATGACGAAGAGGGGTTCCGCCACGAGTGCGCCGAAGGCGGGAAGCGCGAGTGCGATGATCTCGCGGTCGTGGTGGCGCAGGGCGCTCCGCGCGCTCGTGGGGGCCTGTGTCATGAGGGCAATGTAATCGTCCACAGGTAAGAGACACAAGCTGCTGCTGGTCCTTACAAGGCGGCGCGCGGGACGATCTTCTCTGCGCCCTTTGTCGTGATCTTGCGCTGGGGGCGGAAGTTTTTCTTCTACACAGCCCCTGGATAGAGAAACCGCAGGTCAGGCTTGGACTCTCGGGGTGATTGTGTGTTTGTCCACAGCACTGTCCCCCGACCCGTGCACAGGTTCACGCGACTTACCCACAGGAAGGATCCCATCATCCACATGCCCTGTGGATAACCAAGTTGGCTGGCGGTCCCGACGGGCCTAACGTGGTCCGGCGCCCGCCACTCGATCCGGCCCTGGGAACCCCCAGACTCCGATGCGCCGTGTCCGGAAAGCCGGCCGCTCAGTTGTGTCATAGCCGTGCCGTAAGAAGGACGGGCACGGCGAGGTTCGCTACGCGGACGGGAGGAGGTGGCGGGGTGAGCGTTCCCGAGCCCATGGACGACCCATGGGCGGACTCCGGCCCGTCCGACCGGTTCCCGTCCCCCCGCTTCCGCCGCGGTGACGGAGGCGGCGGCCGGGGCCGCGACGACCGCGACGGAGGGGGCGGCTCCCCCTGGGAGGGCTCCGGCTTCGAACGCGTTCCGCCGCAGGACCTCGACGCCGAGCAGTCCGTCCTCGGCGGCATGCTGCTCTCCAAGGACGCCATCGCCGATGTGGTGGAGGTCCTCAAGGGCAATGACTTCTACCGGCCCGCCCATGAGACCGTCTACCAGGCCATCCTGGATCTCTACGCCAAGGGCGAGCCGGCCGACCCGATCACCGTCGCCGCCGAGCTGACCAAGCGCGGTGAGATCGCCCGGGTGGGCGGCGCCTCGTATCTCCACACCCTCGTCCAGTCGGTCCCCACCGCCGCCAACGCCGAGTACTACGCGGAGATCGTCCATGAGCGCGCCGTGCTGCGCCGCCTGGTCGAGGCGGGCACCCGCATCACCCAGATGGGATACGCGGCGGACGGAGACGTCGACGAGATCGTCAACAGCGCCCAGGCGGAGATCTACGCCGTCACCGAGCAGCGCACCAGCGAGGACTATCTGCCGCTCGGCGACATCATGGAGGGTGCGCTCGACGAGATCGAGGCGATTGGCTCGCGCAGCGGGCAGATGTCCGGGGTGCCCACCGGCTTCACCGACCTGGACTCCCTGACGAACGGGCTGCACCCGGGCCAGATGGTCGTCATCGCCGCCCGCCCCGCGATGGGTAAGTCCACCTTGGCCCTCGACTTCGCACGCGCCTGCTCGATCAAGCACAACATGCCGAGCGTGATCTTCTCCCTGGAGATGGGCCGCAACGAGATCGCGATGCGTCTGCTCTCCGCCGAGGCGCGGGTGGCGCTGCACCATATGCGCTCGGGCAGTATGACCGACGAGGACTGGACCCGGCTGGCCCGGCGGATGCCGGACGTCTCCCAGGCCCCGCTCTACATCGACGACTCCCCGAACCTGTCGATGATGGAGATCCGCGCCAAGTGCCGTCGGCTCAAGCAGCGCAACGATCTACAGCTGGTCGTCATCGACTACCTCCAGCTGATGCAGTCCGGCGGCGCCCGGCGCCCCGAGAGCCGTCAGCAGGAGGTCTCGGACATGTCGCGAAACCTGAAGCTGCTGGCCAAGGAGCTGGAAGTGCCGGTCATCGCGCTCTCCCAGCTCAACCGTGGCCCCGAGCAGCGCACGGACAAGAAGCCGATGGTCTCGGACCTCCGAGAGAGTGGATCCATCGAGCAGGACGCGGACATGGTCATCCTGCTCCACCGCGAGGACGCCTATGAGAAGGAGTCGCCGCGCGCGGGTGAGGCGGATCTGATCGTGGCCAAGCACCGTAACGGTCCGACGGCCACGATCACGGTCGCCTTCCAGGGCCACTACTCCCGCTTCGTGGACATGGCCCAGACCTGACGCGGACGCACGGGGTCGCAACATGTGTGCCGCCGTTTGCTGCGCACCCCTTTTGCCGTTTGCGCAAAGAACTTTGTCGGCTCGTCATGGGCGGGGGCAGGGTGGTGCGTATGGACACGCAGTTCTGGGACGACATGTATCGCAGCCGCGAGCAGCTCTTCAGCGGCTCGCCCAATGGAGTGCTCGTCACCGAGGTCACCGACCTGCCGCCGGGGCAGGCGCTCGACGTGGGTTGCGGTGAGGGCGCCGACGCACTCTGGCTGGCCCGGCGCGGCTGGCAGGTCACCGCGGTGGACATCTCCCGGATCGCCGTGGAACGCGCCGCCGCGGCGGCCACGGACATCGAGAGCCGGGTGGCGTGGACACGTGCCGATCTCGCCAGTACACCGCCCCCGGCCGCGGCGTTCGACCTGGTGTCCGCCCAGTACTTCCCGCTCAAACGGCAGCCGGACCACAGCGTGCTGCGCGGTCTGCTGGACGCCGTCGCACCCGGTGGCACCCTGCTCTTCGCCACCCATGCCCTCGCCGATCTCACCCCGGACCAGGAGCGGGACTTCAACCCCAGCGACTACTACCAGCCCGACGACATCGCCGGGCTCCTGGACGACGGCTGGACCGTACTGGTCAACGAAACCCGTCCACGCACCGCTCCCGCCCCCGCCGGCACCCACCACACCCGCGACACCGTCCTGCGGGCGCGACGCCTGCGATAGCCGCTGGGGGAGGCGGGTCAGGGCTGTAGCTGGTGCCCCAGCTCCGCCGCCTTCTCCGCGCGCCGGGCGAGGACCTCCTCATGGAGGTCCGCCATCTGCCGCAGCGCGTCCTTACGGTCGCGTTTGGAGAGCCGGTCGATGTAGAGATGCCCCGAGAGATGGTCGGCCTCGTGCTGGAGACACCGGGCGAAGTAGCCGGTGCCCTCGATCACCAGCGGGTTGCCGTCCTTGTCGACGCCGCGGACCACGGTGTGGTCGGTGCGCGGCACGTCCATCCGCGCGCCCGGTACGGACAGACAGCCCTCGGCCTCCTCGATGAGCAGCCGGTCGGCCGGGGCGGGCTGGTCCAGGACGGGGTTGATGATGTGGCCGATATGCCGTACGCCGTGGTCGTCCGGGCAGTCGTAGACGAACAGCCGCAGATCGACGTCGACCTGATTGGCGGCCAGCCCGGCGCCTTCGGCGATGTACATGGTGAGGAACATGTCGTCGATGAGGGCGTTCAGCTCCGGTGTGCCGAACTCGGTGACCTCTCGGCAGGAGCGGCGGAGCACCTCCTCACCGACCTCGGTGATCCGGCGCGGTGAACCGCGCTCGGCCTCGGGCGGCAGCGCCGGATAGGAGTCGACGGGTTTCCCCTGCACCAGGACGCGCACCGCTGACCTCACCTTTTCCGCCCCCACTGATAGCCGCCCCACAGATGGCCGCTCCCGCCGATGGTCTTGTCCGGACAACGTAGCAGGGGCGGTTCGGCCGCGGCCGTGGCACGCGTCAGATCGCGTCGGCGAGCTCCTCCAGCAGCCGCCGCTTGCTACGGGCCCCGACCAGCGACCGCACCGGCTCGCCCGCCCGGAACAGCATCAGCGTCGGCATCGACAGCACCCCGTACGCGGTGGTGGTGGAGGGGTTCTCGTCCACGTCCAGGGACACCACCTTCAGCCGGTGGCCCTCCTCCTGCGCGATCTCCGCCAGCACCGGCGCGATCATCCGGCACGGCGGGCACCACGAGGCGGTGAACTTCACCAGCACCGGCAGCTCGGCCGCCAGCACCTCCTCGGCGAAGGTGGCGTCCGTGACCGTGGCCACTCCCCCGGTGTGTGTCAGCGACATCTCATCTCCCCTTCGGAGTCCTTGTTGCGGAGTTCGTGCTTCGAGGTCGTTGCTTCGAAGCCGTCGTTTCGGAGTCGTTGTTTCGGAGTCGTCTGTGGTGACGGAAAAGGGCTCACGGTCCGGGCGGCGTCAGCTCGCAGCGCGGCTCCGGGGCCCTTTCGGGCGCCGTCGCCGCGGCCTCCAGCCGCGCGCGGGCCCGCTCCGCCTGGTCGAGCTGTGTTCCGACCCGCTCCCGGATGGCGCTCAGCCGGCCGATGCACTCGTCCAGCTCGGCCAGCTTGCGCCGGTAGACCTCCAGCGAGGCGGGGCAGGAGTCACCGGCCGGATGGCCGGAGCGCAGGCATTCGACGAACGGACGCGTCTCCTCCAGCTCGAAGCCGAAGTCCCGCAGCGTGCGGATCTGCTGGAGCAGCCGCAGGTCGTCCTCGTCGTACGACCGGTAACCGTTGCCGGTGCGGCGCGCGGGCAGCAGCCCGAGCGACTCGTAATAGCGCAGGGTGCGGGTGGTGGTACCCGCCCGTTCGGCCAGCTCTCCGATCCGCATGTGCCGACGGTAGACCTTGACCCCGACGTCAAGGCCAGACCGCCGTGCGCTCCCGGGCGCCTCCCCTGCTGTGGACGACTCACTGACCGATGTCGGACCTCGGCCGTACAGTGCCGACATGACCACACCCGACGTGGATGAGTTCGCCGAGCCGCTGCCCGCCACCCGCCGTGCTCTGCTGCGGCGCCTCGCCCTCGGCCAGGTTCAGGGCCGTGCCCCGTCCCTGATGGGGGCCGTGGTGCGGGAGGGGCGGCTGGTGTGGACGGGCTCGCGCAGCAGTGTGGAGGGAGCCGACCCGGACGCCGACACCCAGTACCGCATCGGCTCCCTGACCAAGACCTTCGTGGCGGTGCTGGTGCTGCGGCTGCGCGACGAGGGGCTGCTGGACCTCGGCGATCCGCTGGCCAAGCACCTGGACGTGCCGGAGGCCGCGGGCGCGACCGTGGCCCAGCTTCTCTCCCACACCTCGGGTCTCGCCGCGGAGGCCCGCGGCCCGTGGTGGGAGCGCACACCCGGGGCGCTGCGGCCCGAGACGGCCGATATCTTCGGCGAGCGCCCGCTGATCCACCCCGCGGGCCGCCGCCACCACTACTCCAACCCCGGTTTCGCGCTGCTCGGCGCACTGGTCGAGCGGCTGTGCGGAGCGTCCTGGGGCGAGGTGCTCGCCCACGAGGTGCTGGAGCCGCTGGGGATGGGGCGTACGTCGCTGGAGCCGCGGGCCCCGCACGCCGCGGGATGGGCCGTGCACCCCTGGGCCGATGTGCTGCTGCCCGAACCGGCCGAGGACACCGGGCGGATGGGCCCTGCCGGGCAGCTCTGGTCGACCGTGGGGGACCTGGCCCGCTTCGCCGCCTTCCTGCTGGACGGGGACGAGCGGGTGCTCGGCGCGGAGACGCTCGCCGAGATGCGGGAGCCCGCCGTCGCCCCCGAGGAGGGGGACTGGGACGGTGGTTACGGCCTGGGGACACAGCTCGTCCGCCACGGCGGGCGGTTCCTCTATGGCCACACCGGCTCCATGCCCGGCTTCCTGGCCTCGCTGTGGGTGAGCGCCGAGGACCGGCTGGCCGGGATCGCGCTGGCCAACACCACCTCGGGGCCCGCGATCGGCGCCATCGCCGCCGATCTCATACGGATCGTGGCCGAGCGCGAGCCCCGTATCCCCGAGCCCTGGCGGCCGCTGACCGAGGCCGATCCGGCGCTGCTGGCGCTGACCGGCCCCTGGTACTGGGGCCCGCGCGCCTACCATCTGCGGCTGCGCGCGGACCGGGGACTGGAACTGTCCCCGGCCGTCGGGGGAGGCCGGGCCTCCCGCTTCAGGGCCGAGCAGGACGGCACCTGGACGGGGCTCGACGGCTATTACGCGGGGGAGACGCTGCGGGTGGTCGAGGGGGAGGGCGGCGCCCCCGCCCATCTGGACCTGGGCACCTTCGTGTTCACCCGGCAGCCCTACGCCCCGGGCGACGCGGTGCCGGGCGGGGTCGACCCGGAGGGCTGGCGGCCGCTCTGAGGGTGCGGGGGCAGGGGTGCCGCGATCAGTCCGACGGTCGGGGGGTCCGGCGGCCGTAGCCTGACCCCACGAGTGGTACGCACGGCCGGGGGATGGGTCGGCGGTGCGTAGAGCGGCAGGTTGGTCTCCGGTACTCCCGAAGGCCCCGTACCGCGGTACATGGGACGCCGGTACGCCGGTGGTCACGTTGCTCGGTACGCCGGTACGCCGCGCTTGCGCGCTCACATACCTTCGCACGGGAGTGCCTGGTCCGCCCTCATCCCACCCTCCCCAGGAGCCCCGCCGTGCGCTTGTCCACGCTTCGCCTCAGCGCCTCCCTGCTCGCTCTCACCACCGTCATCGCCGCGTCCGGGACGGCCACCGCCCGG
The DNA here is from genome assembly GCF_024519315.1 of Streptomyces malaysiensis subsp. samsunensis. Taxonomy (GTDB): domain Bacteria; phylum Actinomycetota; class Actinomycetes; order Streptomycetales; family Streptomycetaceae; genus Streptomyces; species Streptomyces malaysiensis. Next base: position 7,687 of record NZ_JANIIC010000017.1, read on the forward strand.
CCCGGGGGCCCGGCGGCCGGCCGCGACCGGCCGGGGACCGTCTGGGCGGCCGGATGGGCCGCCCCCGTCCAGCGCCCCAGCTCGGGCTTCGAGCAGAACTGGGCCGAGAGCGGCTTCGCCGAGCGCACCGCCCAGACCCTGCGTCAGGTCGTCCGGGTCACCGGCGGCGGCACGGCCGCCCGGATCAGGCTGTCGAACCGCTATGGCACCGCGCCGCTGCGGATCGCGGGCGCGACCATCGCCCGTACCGCGCACGGCGCCGCCGTCCATGACGCGAGTCTGCGCGCGCTGACCTTCGGGCACCGGCGGTCGGCGGAGATACCGGCGGGCGGGGAGACGGTGAGCGACGGGGCCCCGCTGCGCGTGGCGCCCCGTCAGCCGGTCACGGTCACGCTGTACTTCGACCGCCCGACCGGCGCCGCCACCTTCCACGCCCAGGCGTACGCCCGCAGCTACCGCGCGGACGGTGACCACCGCGCCGACCGCACCGGGACGGCCTTCGCCGAGACCACCCACTCCTGGTACTACCTCTCCGATGTCGAGGTCACCGGCGGCCCGCGCCGGCCGGGCACGGTGGTGGCCTTCGGCGACTCGATCACCGACGGGTTCGGCTCGACCTACGACGCGGACCACCGCTGGCCGGATCTGCTGGCCGAGCGGCTCGCGGCCGCGGGCACCCCGCGTCCCGTCCTCAACTCGGGGATCGGCGGCAATCTGCTGCTGCACGACTCGGCCTGGTACGGGGACCGGGCGGGCGCCCGCTTCCGGCGCGATGTGCTGGACAAGCCGGGCGTACGGTCGGTGATCCTGCTCGAGGGGCTCAACGACATCGGCTTCAGCGAGGTCGATCTGCCCACCTACAAGCCCAATCCGCAGGTGTCGGCCGAGGAGGTGATCGCCGGTTACCGGGAGCTGATCGCCCTGGCCCACGCCCGCGGTATCAAGGTCGTCGGCGGCACGATCCTCCCGTTCAAGGACGCCGAGTACCACACCGCGCGCTCCGAGGCGAAGCGTGCCGCGATCAACGAGTGGATCCGCACCTCGGGCGCCTTCGACGCGGTCGTCGACTTCGCGAAGGTCATGGCCGCGCCGTCCGATCCGCTGCGGCTGGACCCGGCGTACGACTCGGGCGACTTCAAGCACCCGAACGACGCGGGCTACCGGCGGATGGCCGAGGCCGTCGACCTCGCGACGCTGTGAGGCCGCCGCTCGCCGGTGAGGGCGGGTCGGCCGGGACGGGCCGGGACGATCCAGGCCAGGCCACGCCGGGACGATCTTGGCCAGGTCGGGCCAAGTCAGGCCAAGTCAGGTCAGGTCAGATCAGCGGCAGCTTGAAGCCGACGTGGCTGGCCTCGAAGCCCAGCCGCTCATAGAAGCGATGCGCGTCGATGCGGGCCGCGTCCGAGGTGAGCTGCACCAGCGCACACCCCGCGCGGCGCGACTCCTCGACGGCCCATTCGATCAGCTGGGTGCCGAGCCCGCCGCCGCGCTCCTCGGAGTGGATCCGGACGCCCTCGACGATCGAGCGCGTGGCACCGCGCCGCGACAGCCCGGGGATCACGGTCAGCTGGAGGGTGCCGACGGTGCGGCCGTCCCGGACCGCGACGACCAGCCGCTGCTGGGGGTCCCGGTCCAGCCGTTCGAAGGCGGCGAGGTACGGGGCCGGGTCGTCCGGGGACTCCCGGCGGGCGCCGAGCGGGTCGTCGGCGAGCATGGCCACGATCGCCGGGATGTCATCGGCGGTCGCGCGCCGTATCTCGATGTCGCTCATGCGGTGAGCCTACGCGGGGCCCCGTGAGCCCGGACGGCGGCGATGGGCCGGGGCGGGCGCCCTTTTGGCCGACGGCGGTCAGCAGGCGGTGCCGGTCAGCCCCTCGACGGCGGCGACGAGCGGCGCCAGCTCCGGCCGCCGGGCGGCGTCGGCAAGGGCCTCGCGCAGCGCGGCGTCATGTGTCGGCCGCGCCTCCTCCAGGAGCTTGAGCCCATCGGCGCTGACGTTGGTGTAGATGCCGCGGCGGTCGCTGGGGCAGATATAGCGGGAGAGCAGACCGCGGTCCTCCAGCCGGGTGACCAGCCGGGTCGTGGCGCTCTGGCTGAGCACGACGGAGTCGGCGAGCTGCTTCATCTGAAGATGTCCGCCGTCGCCGTCGTGCTGCCCGCTGAGCACATTGAGCACGGAGAATTCGCGGACGCTCAGATCGTGCCCGGCTTGCAGCGCACGCTCGATATGCGTCTCTATCCGGCCGTGCAGCGAGGACAGGGCGCACCAGCCCTGGGCGAGGGCCTGCCCCGCGGGCGGGGCGACGGCGCCGTGCGGCTCTTCCGGCATGGAACCCCTCCTTGGTGGGTGAGCGGATTCCAGGATAGTCCAGAGATGAAAAAGACCGCGTATGCAATTATCGGCGCTTTGTCGCCCGCAGCAGCCGCCCCCGGGCGGTGAGCCCCCAGGGCTTGATCACCGAGATCGCCGTGAGAAAGGTATAGACGCCCAGGCTGACCGACGGCGCCAGGATCAGGTCCGTGGTCGCCCCGACCGACCGCCCGGCCACCACATCGGCCATCGCGGCGTCGATGCGGGCACGCAGGGCGAACGCCGTGGCGGCGGTGGTGATCAGTGTCAGCCAGAACTTCACATACACCCACCGATGGCGCGCCAGCCCCCAGGGCGTCCCCAGCGACAGCACGATTCCGCTGGCCAGCGACAGCAGGCTGATCGGAATCAGCAGCCAGTCGCCCAGGACGTTCATGGACCGGTACGCGGCCCCGGCCTCTTCGGCCGAGTCGGCGACGGCCCCGGTGATCCCCAGGGCCAGCAGCCCGAGGGTCAGCCCGAGCCATCCGACGGAGACGACGACATGTACGACGAGGAGGCCCCGGCGCACGGGGCGGGTGAGCTGCTGCATGCCCCCACCGTGGCGGCGCCGCGGCCCCCGCGGCGTCTGACGACGGGAGTATCCGCGGGTACTCCCGGCGGCGGGCGATGGCGCGGGGCGATGGCGCGGGTGCGAGTGGGCTCCGGCTCCGGCTCTGGTTCCGGCTCTGGTTCTGGCTTTGGCGCGGGTCCTGGTGCCGGGCCGGGTCGGCGGGTCCCGGGTGGCTGCATCTACGCTCGGTTGAATGACCAGACTGCATCTGTTCGACCTGGACGGGACGCTCATACACGGCTCCGCCGCCGCGATCGAGATCTCCCGGCAGCTCGGTCTGGAGCGGGAGATCGCCGCGCTGGAGCGGGCGTTCGCGGGCGGGGAGCTGACGACGGCCCAGTTCGCGGAGCGGGCCTGCGTCCTGTGGGAGGAGCTGACGGAGGACCATGTGGCGGCGGCGTTCGAGGGGGCGCCGTGGCTGGAGGGGATCCGTGAGGTGTGGGCGGACATCCGGTCGCGGGGCGAGCGCTGTGCGGTGATTTCGCTCTCGCCGGGCTTCTTCGTGTCGCGGCTGCTGGAGTGGGGCGTGGACGCCACCTACGGATCGGCCTGGCCCTCCGTGCCGTTCCGGGAGCCGGTGGATCCGGCGGGGATCCTGACCCCGGCCGCGAAGGTCCGGATCGCCGATGAACTCTGTGCGAAGTTCGGGCTGACCAGGGATCACTGCGTTGCCTACGGGGATTCCCTCTCGGACGCCGAACTGTTCACGGTGGTCCCGGTCTCGGTCGCCGTGAACGCCGATCACCATGTGAGCGAAATCGCATCGCACGCCTATACCGGCCGTGATCTCCGAGGGGCTTACGAATTGATGGGTAACCACACGTAACTATCGGTAATTACCCGAGTTGGTGGGTGTAACAGATGCGGTGCACTTGGGGCTTGTGAATTCATCCCGGGCCGGTAGGGTCGGGTCCGGTTCCGTGCGGCAGACTGTAACGGGGTCAGAACGGGCATCCCAGGCCAATCAGCATAACGGGAACGCAGCCCCCGTTCCCCGGACTTCGGGCCTATGCGCCCGGGGCGGGGAGGGAGCGTGGCATGCTGCCCGGAAGAGAGTTACGGAGAGGGTCGGCACGACCATTCTCACTTGAACCAGTGCACCAGGACGGGGAATTGCGGGCACATTCCGGCAGCGGAAGTGCGAAGACCGACAGAAAGATGTTCGAGGCGAGGCAACCATGGACGCTCCGACCACCACATCGTCGGCCGGCAGTGACGGCTCCGGCGGAAACAGTGGCGACTGGGGCTGGTTCACCCCGAGCAGGAAACCGCCCGAGGACCAGAGGGCCCCGGACCAGCAGAGCGATGAGCGCGCGCCCAGCCGCCCGGTGAACCCGATACGGCCGGTCGGCACCGAAGCCGACCGCCGTACACCCGCGGCCCCCGCACCCGGCCCGGGGGCAGGCGACCGCCGCGGCGACAACCGCCGCACGGGCGGCCCCGCGAACACCGGTCCCGCGAACACCGGCCCCGCGCCCACCGGCCGCGCCGCCACCGGGCGCGAGGAGCATCAGCGCCCCGATGAGGCGGCCCCGGCCCCGCAGGATGTCCGGCCCGGCCCCGACTCGCCGTTCGTCGCCCCCGAGACCGCCTCGCCCGACGCGATCCTGTTGCGCCGCACCATGGCCGAGGTCGAGCCCATCAGCGACAAGGTCACCTCGTACTTCTACGCGCTGCTCTTCGTCCAGCACCCCGAGCTGCGGCCGCTCTTCCCCGCCGCCATGGACGCCCAGCGCGACCGGCTGTTCAAGGCGATCCTCACCGCCGCCCGGCTGATCGACGACCCCGACATCCTCACCGACTTCCTCTCCCGGCTCGGCCGTGGCCACCGTAAGTACGGCACCCAGCCCGAGCACTACCCCGCCGTCGGCGAGTGCCTGATCGGCGCGCTCACCCGCTATGCGGTCACCACCTGGAACGACGAGGCCGAGGCCGCCTGGGTGCGGGCCTACACCGCGATCTCCCAGATCATGATCGACGCGTCCGCCGAGGACGAGCTGATCGCTCCCGCGTGGTGGCAGGCCGAGGTGGTCGAACACGAGTCGCGCACCCATGACATCGCCGTGATCACCGTCCGCCCGGACCAGCCGTACCCCTTTCTGGCGGGCCAGTACACCTCACTGGAAACCCCCTGGTGGCCCCGGGTGTGGCGGCACTATTCGTTCGCCTCGGCGCCGCGCACCGACGGGTTGCTCTCCTTCCATGTGAAGGCCGTCCCGGCCGGATGGGTGTCCTCCGCGCTGGTGCACCGGGCCCGCCCCGGCGATGTGATCCGACTCGGGCCCCCCGCCGGTTCCATGACGGTCGACCACGCCAGCGACAACGGGCTGCTCTGCCTCGGCGGCGGCACCGGTATCGCGCCGATCAAGGCGTTGGTCGAGGACGTCGCCGACCACGGCCGCCACCGTCCGGTCGAGGTCTTCTACGGCGCCCGCAACGATCACGATCTGTACGACATCGACACGATGCTGCGGCTGGCGCAGAGGCATCCGTGGCTCGCTGTCCGCCCCGTCGTCTCCGACGGCCCTACCAACGGCCTCAGCGGCCGGCTGCCCGACGCCGTGCGGCAGTACGGCCCGTGGAACGCGTTCGACGCGTATCTCTCCGGGCCGCCCGGGATGATCCGCAGCGGTGTCGACGCCCTGGTGGGCGTCGGCATTCCGTCCCACCGCATCCGGCACGACTCCATCGAGGAGCTCGCCGCGGCCGCGGAGTAGGACGCGGACGGCACACGGCCAAACACCGGTAACAGGCAGGCATTCCGGCGATCCGGACGGCGCATCAGACGGCAGACGCAGACGGCGAAGCAGGGACGGGGACGAGAACCGTGGACAGTGCGGAGCACCTGGACGACCGCGCGTGGCGTCCGGGGAGCGACGGAGAACACCAGCTACAGCGGCGGCTGGGCACGGTCGACCGCGCCGACCGCTTCTACGACGATCAGGTGCTGGACCACCTCAACGTCCGGATGCGGGAGTTCATCGACCGCCAGGAAATGTTCTTCCTGGCCACCTCCGACCGGCACGGGGAGTGCGACAGCACCTTCCGCGCCGGGCCGCCCGGCTTTCTGCGGGTGCTCGACGCGCGCACGCTGGCCTACCCCGAATACCGGGGGAACGGCGTCCTGGCCAGCCTCGGCAATATCCAGGAGAACCCCCACCTCGGCATTCTCATGGTCGACTTCTTCCGGGACCGGATCGGGCTGCATGTGAACGGCCGGGCCCGGGTGGTGGAGGACGCCGAGATGCGCGAGACACACCCCGGGCTGCCGGTGGACCCGGTGCCGGGGCGGCGCGCGGTGGTGTGGGTCGAGGTGACCATCGAAGAGGCGTACATCCACTGCGCCAAGCACATCCCGCACCTCCAGAAGGTCCCGCCGCAGCGGCGCACCGCGGGAGGCGACGCCCGGCGCCGCGGACTCACCGGTGACCAGGCCCTCGAACATGACCGGGAGCGGGACTGGGGAACGGACGACGTCAAGCGGAAGGGCGGCGACTTCTTCGGCGCGGCCGCGGAGGCCCGAGAGGGCCGCCGGACCCCGCCTGGGCCGCCCGCTCCGCCTTCGCCCCCTGCTCCGCATGCTTCCTCGCAGCCGCCTGCTCCGCCTGTTCCACCGGCCATGCCTGCCCCGCGGGCCCCACTGGCCTCGCGGCCGGTGGACTTGCCGGGTGACCAGGCTGCCCCGGATGCGCAGGCCACGCAGGCCGTCCCGGGCCTTCAGGGCCCGGCGGACTCCGGCCTCAAGACCCCGGGCGTCCCTGGCCCCCTGACGCCTTCGGGAGTCCCGGGAGTCCCAGCCGAGCTGGCGCTCTCTGACGCACAGACCCATCCAGCGGCCCCGGCCTTCTCGGGTTCTCAGGCTCCGGCAGCCCCTGCCGTGCCGGCTGCCCCTGGCACTCATGAGACCTCTCCGGTCGCCTCGGCCGTCTCGGGCCCTGAGTCGTCGATGCCAGTCGCCCCGGCTGGCCCGGGTTCTCAGGGCCCGGCGGTCCCAGCCGCGCCGGCTGTCCCGGGGGCTCAGACTTCTCCGGTGGCTCCGGCCGTCTCGGGCCCTGAGTCGTCGGCTGTGCCAGCCGTCCCGGCCGTGTCGGGTCCTCAGGGCCCGGCGGTACCGGCAGCCCCAGCTGTCTCAGGCGCTCCGGGCGTGGTCGTCCAGGGCCCGCAGACTCTTTCGGTGCCGCCCGCCGCCTCGCGGGCCGAACCGGCTGTCCTGGTCGGCCCGGGGCCTCAGGCCCTGGCCACGCCAGCAGCCCCCACCGCCCTGGTCGTCCCGGGCCCTCAGAGCCTGGCGACCCCAGCGGCCCCGGACGCCGAGGCCCCAACTACCGCGGCTTCCTCGGCTGCCCCAGGCCCTGAGGCCCCCGCCGCCCAACCCGTCCCGGCGGTCCCGGGCCCTGAGGCTGCGGCCATCCCGACCGCACCGGCCGTCTCGGACCCTGGGACCGCAGCGATCCCAGCCGCTCCAGGACCTGAGGCCGTAGCCGTCTCAAGCGCCCCAGCCGTTCCAGGCCCCGCGGCCTTGGCCGGCCCGCCTGCCCCGGTCGTCCCGGGCCCCGAGGCCGTAGCCATCCCAGCCGCCCCGCCCGTACCCGGCCCCCAGACCCCTCCGGCCGCACAGGCCGGATCCGTCGAGGCGACTCGGCGGGGGCCGGAGCCGACCGTGGCGCGTGCCGATCTCAGCCCGGCCATCCGTCCGCCGGTCCGCCCCGAGGTGGGACCCGAGTCCTGGCGCGAGGAGGCCGAGCGGGTGCTGGCCGAGGCGCGTCAACGGGCGGCCCGGAAGACCCAGCAGCCGTTCAGCGGCTGGTTCCGCTAGGCCCGTCCCCGCCGGATCCAGTCCCCGCCGGATCCTGTCTCCGCCGAGCCCTGCCCGCGCGGGGCCCGCTTCCCCGGTCCCCCCCCGGATCCTGCCCCGCCGGGCCCTGTCGCGGGAAGATCTGCCGGGCGTGGCGCCTAGCCGAGGTCGTCCGCGAGCAGGGCCAGCACGCCCTCGATGTTGGCGTCGAGGTAGGCCCGTAGCGAGGGCGGCACCACCCCGACCGAGGCGATCCCCTCGCGGGTGAACGGGACTCTCACCACGTCGTACTCCCCGCACGGCTCGTCCACCTCCGGGCCGTGCCGCCGGGAGAGGTCCATCGAGGCGAGTCGGCAGACGAAGAAGTGCTGCACCTTCACACCGACCGCGCCCTCGGCGCCCTCAGTGCCGTCCGCCCCCGCCGGGTCCTCGGCGGTGTGCGGGACGGTGTCGACGAAGGCGGGCACCACATCGGTCACCTTCGCGCCCAGTTCCTCGTCCATCTCGCGGTGCAGGGCCTCGACGACGGTCGCGTCCTCGGGCTCCATCCCACCGCCCGGAGTGATCCAGTACGGCGCCTCGCCGGGCTTGGTGCGCTTGATCAGAATCATCCGGGGGGCGGCGGTGTCGCCCTCGAGGAGAATGGCGCGGGCTGTGCGTTTGACCACGGGTCGTTCGGTCATGCAGGACATCTGCCGCACCGTTCGCCCCGCGAAACCACTTACTCACCAATCGACAGCCGCACGCAGAAGCCACTCGTGCGCCCGCGCGATATGCGGGAGCGCGAGTGCCCCCGTCCGCACCACCAGGAAATAGGTGCGCAGCGGCGGTACGGGCGGGTTGAGCAGCGCCACGACCTGCCCGGTGTCCAGGGCGTCCATGCACAGATAGCGCGGCAGGACGCCGAGCCCGGCGCCCTCCGCGACGCAGGCGAGCACCGCGCGCAGATCGGGCGCGATGATCGTGCCGGCGGTGACGGGCCGGGCGTCGAAGACGGTCGACCAATAGCGGGTGACCAGCGGCAGGCTCTCGTGCACCTCGACGACGGGCAGCGCCTCCAGCGCGCTCACCCCCTTGATCTGGAGCACCGCGGGACCGCCGAGCCGGGCGGCCCAGCGCGGGGCCGCGACCAGCACATGCTCCTCGTCGCACAGCGGGGTGGCGGCCAGCAGCCGGCCCCGTGGCCGGGCGGTGGCGATGGCCAGGTCGTAGTGGCCGGCGCTCAACCCCTCGAAGAGCTCCTCGGCACTGCCGAAGGCGCAGCGCACCGCCAGCCCCTGGGCGACGAGGGCGGTCAGCGCGGGCAGGGCGCGCAGCGCGGTGAACTCGGGCGGGCCCGCGAGATGCAGGGTGCGCAGGGCCGAGCGGCTGTCCAGCCCCGTCTCGGCGATCTCCACCAGGGCGTCGAGATGCGGTGCGGTCTTGTGGGCGAGTTCGTCCCCGACGGTGGTGGGGACGACGCCGCGCGCCGTACGGAGGAAGAGGGGGCGGCCGAGCTGCCGCTCCAGGGTGCGTATCTGGCCGGTGACGGCGGGCTGGGAGAGCCCGAGCAGCCCGGCGGCGCGGGTGAAGGACCCGGCGCGGTGAACCGCGACAAAGGTGCGTAAGAGGGCCAGATCCATGCGGTTCCCCTCGCCTCGTCGAGCCCCGAACGCATGCCAACTATAAATATGCCGATAGGTCCATGTCGCTACTGTGATTGGACACTGACGCTGAGTCAACTAGCCTTGTTCGAGCGGTTCTCCACGAGAGGATCCGGGGCGTCTCAAGCCACGAGGGGGGAGGCTTGAGACGCCCGTTCAGACGTACCCGCCCGCTTTCAGCCACCTGCGGCGGGTCAGCCACCCGCCGCGGCGGACGCCGTGTCGGATGCGGCGCCGGACGCCGCGTCGAGCGCCCGCAGCACATCGGCGATCAGATCGTCCGGGTCCTCCGCGCCCACCGAGAACCGGATGAAGCCCTCGGGCACCGCGTCGCCGCCCCACCGTCCGCGCCGCTCCGCCGTGGAGCGCACCCCGCCGAAGCTGGTGGCGTCGTCCACCAGCCGCAGCGCGGCCAGGAAGCGGTCCGCACGCTCCTTGTCCGGCAGGGTGAAGGAGACCACACAGCCGAAGCGCCCGCCGCGCATCTGCCCGGCCGCGACCTGGTGGGCGGGGTCGGTCGGCAGACCGGGGTGGCGCAGCCCGGCGATCTCGGGGCGGTCGCGCAGCGCCTCGGCGAGGGCCAGCGCGGTAGCCGCCTGGCGGTCGACGCGCAGCTGGAGGGTGGCCAGCGAGCGGTGGGCGAGCCATGCCTCCATGGGGCCTGGGATCGCGCCGACCGTCTTGCGCCAGGCCCGCACCTCCGCGGCGAGCCGCGGATCGCGGCAGGTCACATAGCCGAGCAGCACATCGCCATGGCCGGTGAGCGCCTTGGTGCCGCTCGCCACGGCGAAGTCCGCGCCGAGCTCCAGCGGGCGCTGGCCCAGCGGGGTGGCGAGGGTGTTGTCGACGGCCACCAGTGCGCCCCGGGCGTGCGCCGCCTCGGCGAGCCGGCGGATGTCGCAGACATCCAGTCCGGGATTGGACGGAGTTTCCAGCCACAGCAGCTTCGTCCGGTCGTCCAGGGCGGCCAGCTGGGCGTCCTCGCCGGTCGGGGCGGTGCGTACCGCGACCCCGTAGCCCGCCAGCCGCTCGACCAGCGCCGGGAGCAGCTGATAGCCGTCGGACGGCAGGACGGCCGCGTCGCCCTGGCGCAGCTGGGACAGCAGCACGGCCGATATCGCGCCCATCCCGGAGGAGAAGACGACCGTCTCGGCGTCGGTGCCCGGTGACTCCAGCTCGCTGATCGCCCGCTCCAGCAGGGACCAGGTGGGGTTGCCGTCCCGGCCGTAGGTGTAGGGGCCGACGGCGTCGCCGGGCAGGTGGTAGTGGGCGGCGAAGACCGGGCCCGGCAGGGTCGGTGCGTACGCCTCGGCCTCGGGCAGTCCGGCCCGTACGGTGCGGGTGCCGTCACCGGTCATGCGGGCTCCCTTCCCGCGCCGGGGCCATCGGCGGCCGACGCGCTCTCCATGCTCCCGGCGCGCTCGGCGCCGCTCCCGGTGGTCTTCGCCGCGATCCGCCGCTCGGACTCATCGGCGGGGATCCGCCCCGTGGACTCGTCGGCGGCCCGCTCCGTGGCGTCCATGGCCGCTATGGCCTCGGAGACCGCCTCCAGCAGCCCGCCGCCGGCCGCCTCGATCATCTCCAGGCACTCCTCGAAGTCGTCCGGACCCCCGAAGTAGGGGTCCGGCACATCGAGGCCGCCCAGCGCGTCCTGGTCCGCGTCCGGGTCGTAGCTCCGCAGCAGCCGCACCTTGGCGGCGTCGTGCGGGGTCGGCGCGAGCGCGCGCAGCTCATGCAGATGGCCGCTGTCCAGGGCGATCACCAGATCGAGGCGATCGAACCACTCGGCACGGAACTGGCGCGCGATGTGATCCTGCTCATAGCCATGGGCGGTGAGCGCGTCGATGGCGCGGCGATCGGCCCCGTCGCCCTCGTGCCAGGGCCCGGTGCCCGCGCTGTCCACCTTGACGTGGCCGTCCAGACCGGCCTCCGCGGCATGGGCGCGGAAGACGGATTCGGCCATCGGCGAGCGGCAAATGTTGCCGGTGCAGACAAAGCAGACACGGTAGGGCGACGGGTCTCTCATGCCTCCCATCATCTCTGGCCGCGATCAGTCATCGTCATCGGGCAGCACGACATGCAGGGCCCACGCGACTATGGAGACGATCAGGCCGCCGAGCACCGCGGTGCCGAAGCCGTCGACGTGGAAGCTGAGATCCAGCTTTCCCGCCAGCCAGGAGGTCAACAGCAGCATCAGGGCGTTGATCACCAGCGTGATCAGGCCGAGGGTCAGGATGAACAACGGAAATGCCAGGAGCTTGACGATCGGCTTGACCACCACGTTCACCACGCCGAAGACCAGGGCGACGAGAATGAGGGTGAGCGCCTGGCGGCCGGTGTTCTCACCGGTGAGCGTGATGTCCTTGAGCAGCCAGATGGCGACGCCGAGGGCGCCGGCGTTCGCGATCGTCTTGACGAGAAAATTCTTCATGGCTGAGATCGTCGCAGACAGGCCCCGCGATCGGCAGGGGCATCTTGAGCAGGGGTGGAGAGACGAATGAAGGCGTTCCGGCTGGATGAGCTGGAGGCGGAGCGGGCCGCGAACAACGGCGCGTATCTACAGTTCCTGCGGGAGCGGAACATGTCCGTGGGGCTGTACGCGCTGGACGCGGGCCAGCCCGACCCACAGTCGCCGCACGGCCAGGACGAGGTGTACGTCGTGATGAGCGGCCGGGCGTCGGTCACGGTGGGAATGGAGACGACGCAGGTGGCGCGGGGCAGTGTGGTGTACGTCCCGGCGGGCACGGCGCACAAGTTCCACCACATCACCGAGGACCTGAGGGTGCTGGTGGTGTTCTCGCCCCCGGAGGGCTGATGCCGGTGCCGCCCCGGGGCTGATGCCGCCGGGGAGCTGATACCGCGGGAGAGCCGATTCCGCCGCCGGGCCCGTCCACCGTGGAGCCGATGTGCGGTGGGCCGGTCCCGTAGGGGTCCGGTCAGGGGAGGACGGGGGGCGCGGGGCGCCCGCGCGCTTCCGTCCCGCCCTAGCATCGATGGCAGGGAAAACCGGCCGTCGGCGTCCGGACCCAACGGCTCGGAGAGAAAGCAGGGAGTCACGTGACCACGAAGGGGATATTCCAGGGCCTGCCATGGTGGGTGACCTGGATCGCGATACCGGTCCTCGTCCTCGCCGTGTTCGGCGGTCTGATCATGAGCGTGATCGGGTTCGTGGTGAGCCTCGTCTTCAAGGCGCTGCTGCTGGTGGTGCTGATCGCCGGGCTGATCTATGTGGTGAGGAAGTTCACCTCCTGACCCGCCGCCCCGCGGCGCCCGCCGTGGCCCGCGGCGCCCGCCGTGTCGCCCAGGGCCTGACGCATCCCCGCAGGCCCTGACGGCCCCCGCGGCGCGCGGATACGCCGCGCGAGGGATACCGCCGGGGCGGGAGCACCGCCCCGCGCCACCCCTGCCGTTAAAGTGCGAGTCCTCGGCGTTCTTCCTCTCGGCGTCTGCCTCGCAACAACACCCCGGGGGTGCCTGTTGACGACAGCGATCTTCGATACGGCCGGTGCGCCGGCCCCGATCTCCCGCCCACCGGACCCGCCTCGTCCGCGCCGTCCGGCCCCGCGGGTTTCCTCACGGCAACACTGGCCATTTTCGTTCCCTCACACGAGGCAAACCGACTCCGCACCGCAATCGAGTCGCTACGCTCCAGAGTCGGCGAAGCGCAAACAACCCGGGGCGGCGAACGATGCGTGAGATGCGTGACACGGTTCAGGCGGAAGTGACGATGACCTTCCTGGTCTCGCAGGATCTCTCCTTCCGGATCCCGGTCGAGCTGTCCTACGACAGCGGCGACCCCTACGCCGTCGAGATCACCTTCCATTTGCCCGGCGATGCGCCAGTGAGCTGGGCCTTCGCGCGGGAGCTACTGCTGGACGGGTTGAGCAAACCCACCGGCGAGGGGGATGTGCGCATCGCCCCCGCCTCCCCCGAGGGGCTTTCGGACGTCTTCATCAGACTCCAAGTGGGCTGTGAACGCGCCCTGTTCCGGGCCGGGGCCGCTCCTCTGGTGGCCTTCCTCGACCGGACGGACCGGGTGGTGCCTTTCGGCCAGGAGCCGGCGGCCTGCGATCCGGTCGGCGATCTCGACGCCGAACTCCACCGCATCCTGGCCGAGGACCGATACGCGGGCTGAGAGCCGGGTGCGTACGGTGGGCCGGGGGCCGCTGCCGAGCCCTGACCGAGCCGCCGCGGGGGCGGCGTGCCATGCCCATCGGCTCAGCGTGCCACGCCCGTCGGCCAGCCTGCCACGCCCGTCGTCTGGGCGGTCTTCGCCCGGCGGCTCGGCGGTCCTCGCGCGTTGTCTGGGCGGTCTTCGCCCGGCGGCTCGGCGGTCCTCGCGCGTTGTCTGGGCGGTCTTCGCCCGGCGGCTCGGCGGTCCTCGCTCGTCGGCTCGGCGCGCCTTCGCCCACAGGCTCAGCGGTCTCGTCCGTCGCCTCGGCAGGTCTTGTCCGCTGCCTCGGCAGGTCGCGACCGTCCTCTCAGCGCGTCTTCGCCCGGCGCCGCCGCCCGCGTCCGCCCCGGCCGCTCCGGGCTCCCTGCGCGCCTTGCGCGCCTTGCGCGCTCTGCGTGCCGCCCGCGTCGGCCCCCGGCCGCGCGCCGCCGTCCGCCGCCGGGGCGCGGTCCGCGGAGACCACGAGCACGGCCAGCGCCGTGGTCACCGGCACCGACGCGACGAGCCCGATGCTGCCCACCAGCGTCCGTACGATCTCCTCCGCGACGATCTCGCTGGTGGCGACCGCGCCCACCCCGCTGTCCGCGATGGAGAACAGCAGCAGCAGCGGAAGCGACGCGCCCGCGTACGCCAGCACCAGGGTGTTCACGACGGAGGCGATGTGATCCCGCCCGATCCGCATCGCCGCGCCGTAGAGCCTGCGCCGGGACACGGTCGGGTCCGCGTCCCTCAGCTCCCACACCGCCGAGGTCTGGGTGACCGTCACATCGTCCAGCACGCCCAGCGAGCCGATGATCACGCCCGCGAGCAGCAGCCCCTTTATCTCGATGTTCGGATAGAGGCCGTGCACCAGCCCGGTCTGGTCGTCCGTATTGCCGGTCAGGCTCGCCCAGCCGATGAACAGCGAGCCGAGCACCCCGATCAGCAGCAGTGACACCAGTGTGCCGAGTACGGCGACCGATGTTCGGGCCGTCAGTCCATGGCACATATAGAGCGCGAGGAGCATGATCGCGCTGCCCCCGACGACCGCGACCACCAGCGGATTGGAACCCTGGAGTATCGCCGGGAGGATGAACAGCGTCAGCACCCCGAAGCTGATCGCCAGGGCTACCAGCGCGAACACCCCGCGCAACCGCCCCACCGCCACGACGGCCAGCGCGAACAGCCCCGCCAGCAGCGCCATCGGCATCGACCGGTCGACGTCGGACACGGAGTACTGGAGCTCCTTGGGCGCCTTGGGCGCGTACGCGAGCTTCAGCTGCTGCCCTGCGCTGAAGTGACGCGAGGCGTTGGGCTGGATGATTTCAGGGAAAGTGCGGCCTTTGTCCTTCCCCGAGGTGACCTCGATGGTGGCCTTCTCGCAGACGCTCTTCTTCGCGCTCTGCCCAGGGGCACCGTTCTGTGCGGCGCTGTCCTGGCCGGGCTCGGTGGGCGCCTGCGGCTGGGCGTTGACATCGGCGCAGTTCACCTCCTCGACCTTCACCACCCGTCCGGCGACGGTCTCCTGGTCGAAACCCAGACCGCTGCGGCCGTGCGCCTTGTGGTCGGGCGTGCCGCCCGGCCAGAGCGCGATCAGACCGGCGACGACGGCCACCGCGAAGGGGATGAGCACCGCCGCGATGATCTTGCGGAGGCGGGTGGAGACGGGGGTGGCGGGGCCATGGCCGTGGGAGTGGCCATGGGGAGTGCCGTGGCCGTGTGCCTGATCGGAGGGGTGGTGGGGCTGCTCGGGCGGGTGGTCCTGCTGGATGGCGGTCACGGTCGCATCATCGCAAGAGACGTGGGCCCTCTGTTCAGCGCTGTGGATAAACCGTTAGCGTGGTGACGAACCTTTGCAATCGCGGGAGCTCGGAGCACCGGGCTGAGAGGGCGCTGACGCTGAAGCTGCGCCGACCGCTGAACCTGTTACCGGGTAATGCCGGCGTAGGGAGTGGGTCTCATGACTCAGCAGGATGCACAATCGCGCGCCGAAAAGGCCGAATTCGGCTGGCATAAGGGATATGTCGCGGGTTCGCGCCCGGACCTCCAAGTCCCGGTCCGCCGAGTGCACCTCACCAACGGCCAGGACGTGACGCTGTACGACACCTCCGGCCCGTACACCGACCCCAACATCGAGACCGATGTCCGCCGCGGCCTGGCGCCGCTGCGGCAGAACTGGATCATCGCCCGCGGCGACACCGAGGAGTACGCGGGCCGCCCCGTCCGCCCCGAGGACGACGGGATCAAGCACACCTCGCCCCGCGGCGGACTGCGCAACCTCGACGCGGTCTTCCCCGGCCGTCCGCGCCAGCCCCGGAGCGGACGGCCGGGCGTCCCCGTGACCCAACTCGCCTATGCGCGGCGGGGCGAGGTCACGGCGGAGATGGAGTACGTGGCGATCCGCGAGAACGTCTCCCCCGAGGTGGTCCGGGAGGAGATCGCGGCGGGCCGCGCCGTGCTCCCGGCCAATGTCAACCACCCGGAGATCGAGCCGATGATCATCGGCAAGCGGTTCCTGGTGAAGGTCAACGCCAACATCGGCAACTCCGCCGTCACCTCCTCCATCGAGGAGGAGGTCGAGAAGATGACCTGGGCGACCCGCTGGGGCGCCGACACGGTCATGGACCTCTCGACCGGCCGCAACATCCACACCACCCGCGAATGGGTGCTGCGCAACTCCCCGGTCCCCATCGGCACCGTGCCGCTCTATCAGGCGCTGGAGAAGGTCGACGGCAGGGCCGAGGAGCTGACCTGGGAGATCTACAAGGACACGGTCATCGAACAGGCCGAGCAGGGCGTCGACTACATGACCGTCCACGCCGGCGTCCGGCTGCCGTACGTCCCCCTGACCGCCCGCCGCAAGACCGGCATCGTCTCCCGCGGCGGCTCCATCATGGCGGCGTGGTGCCTGGCCCACCACCAGGAGTCCTTCCTCTATACGCACTTCGAGGAGCTGTGCGAGATCCTCGCCGCGTACGACGTCACCTACTCGCTGGGCGACGGACTGCGCCCCGGGTCGATCGCCGACGCCAACGACGAGGCCCAGTTCGCCGAGTTGCGCACGCTCGGCGAGCTCAACCGGATCGCCAAGGAGCGCGGCGTCCAGACGATGATCGAGGGTCCGGGCCATGTCCCGATGCACAAGATCAAGGAGAATGTCGACCTCCAACAGGAGGTCTGCGAGGAGGCCCCCTTCTACACCCTGGGCCCCCTCACCACCGATATCGCCCCCGCCTACGACCACATCACCTCGGGCATCGGCGCGGCGATGATCGCCTGGTGGGGCACGGCGATGCTCTGCTACGTCACCCCCAAGGAGCACCTGGGCCTGCCGGACCGCGATGACGTCAAGACCGGCGTGATCACCTACAAGATCGCCGCCCACGCGGCCGACCTGGCCAAGGGCCATCCGGACGCCCAGGCGTGGGACGACGCGCTCTCCGACGCGCGCTTCGAATTCCGCTGGGAGGACCAGTTCAACCTGGCCCTCGACCCGGACACGGCCCGCTCCTTCCACGACGAGACCCTCCCGGCGGAGCCGGCCAAGACAGCACACTTCTGCTCGATGTGCGGGCCGAAGTTCTGCTCGATGAAGATCTCCCAGGACATCCGCCGTGAGCACGGCGGCGCGATGGACGCGGCGGAGGCCGAGGCCGGTATGGCGCAGAAGTCCAAGGAGTTCGCGGAGGCGGGCAACCGGGTGTACCTGCCGCTCGCGGACTGAGGCGCGGACGCGTAGGCCGAAATCGCGGGTGGAGTCCGGCAAAGCGGCGCCCGCGGATTGAACCAGGCGATACGCTGCGAGGCGGGTCCGAAGCCGCAACGTCGTTTTGCGACTTCGGACCCTCAGCGTGCCGCTACGCGGGCGGAAGCTCAGCCACGTAGATCGGGTTCCCGCTGTCCGTCATCCCGTTCTGACGGATGCAGCGGTGCTTCTGGAGAAAGCGCAGACAGTCGTGCACCCGCTGCCGGGTGAGCCCCGTCTTGGCCGAGAGCGTCTCCAGCGAGTGGCCGACCTGGCCGGCTTCGGCCAGCGTGGGAAGGATGTAGACGGCCACCGCCCACACGTCCTCGGTGATGCTCAGCCGGTCCTTCCACTGTGCGAACAGGTTCTCCGTCCTGAGCCTCAGCTCCCGCTTGTCCGCCTCGGGCTCAGCGCCCGGTCGGCAGCCCAGCGCGTCGAGGATCTGTGACCAGGCCTGCTCGGACCGGTGCAGGGACTCCAGTACCTCTGTATGGAAGCGTTCGGTCCGCATCTCCAGTCGGACGATCGCGTCCATGAGCTCGCTCGGTGGAGTGGGGCGGGAGATCTCGGAGACCTCCAGCGCGTATGAGCCCTCGCGTTGGACGGTGGCGATCACTCTGGAGACCCATTGTTTGAAGGGCAGGCACGCGGGCTTGGTGCAGCCGTTCACGAGCTGAATCAGCCCTTGCAGATTCACCAGATGCAAGTCTCGGCGCCACTCCCTACCTGCTGGAATGCTGAGACCGTAACGTGAGGTTACGTTCTCGAGCGTAGACTTTCCGCCAGCTTGTACATGGTCCGCCAACGCTTTTCGCGGGTTGGTGTGGCCGAGTTCCGCGCAGACGTCGACCGTTGGGAACCAGTGCTCGCCGTCCGGCATGGTCAGTCGGCGAAGCCGGGCCCCCGTGGCCGCGTAGACGAAGTCGTTGACGTCCATGGCGTCGTGCCGAGCGGACGGGCCCGGCGGTGTGTTGTGTTTGCGCATCGCGCATCACCTCCACCTACGGACGCTAAACATCACCGCCCATCAATTCCCCCGAATAGGCGGAAGTTCGCTCGATAGGATGGTAATCGATCAATCCGAGGGCGAACCGACCATCAGTGCTAATCCGGCTGGTGCTCCGGCCCGCCGTAGTCGGGGCTGGTGTAGTCCGGGCTGCTGTAGCGGGGGCGGGCCTTGGGGCCTTCGCCGTCGGTGCTGAAGCCGGGGCGGCTGTAGCCGAGGTGCGGGGTGCGGCTGACCGTCTCGGGGTTGATCGGGACGTAGGCGGAGGGGGACGGGGCCGAGGGGTTGGCCAGGGCCTCGTGGAGGAACGGCAGGATGCCGCGCTCCAGCAGGGCCTGGCGCCAGACCTCTCTGGCGCGGTCCACCTCCTCGAGCCGCTCGCTGCGCGCCTCGCCCCGGATCGCGCTGGAGCCGTTGCGCAGCGCCGTCAGCAGCAGTCCGACGCCGGCGATCAGGATGCCCGCGGCGGTCAGCGCGGCGAAGAGCCAGCCCGCGGTGACCATGGGCCCGGCGATGGAGGGGGCCGGATCGAGGACGTTGAGGGTGTAGCCGACGAGGAGAAAGATGATCGCGGCGGTGCCGGCGAGCACCGGGGCCAGCACCGCGAGCATGGCGAAGAGCCCCGCCCCCGTGGCGTCCTGCATCGCGCCGGCGAGCCCCACCGTGCCGTCCGGCTGCTCGCGCTCGCGCTCGCGCTCGCCCACGTCCCCGGCGAGCGGGAAGAGCGGCGCGGGCTCGCGCAGTTTGGCGCGAGTTTCGCGGTAGTCCTGATATTCGGCGGCGGCGCATGCCGCTATCGCTGCCGAGGCGCCGAGCGCCATTGTGCGCAGCTGCTCGGCGGTGAGCCGCTGCCCGGCACCGGTGAGGTCCGGGCGGCGGTCCGTGGTGCGCAGTGCCTCGTCGAGAACCCGCTCGAACTCCGGGCGGTCCTCGGTCAGCAGGTGCGGAGCGCTTTTCATGGTGCATCCCCCGATGCTCCGTAAGGCCGTGACACCCGGCTTTCACCGGGCAGTCGGGCGGAAACGGAGGAGAGCCTGCGACGGATAAGCCGATGGTAGAGCCGATCCGGCGTGGGGTGACAGCAAGTTTCGTGAATTGCTCCCGCGTCGGTGAAGCTCTCTATCTGCCCCGGACAGCGCCCGCTGAACCCTCAGTTCGCCAAGGGAAGTTGTACGACCAGCAGTTTTCCGGCCATGGTGATGCCGCCGTCCATGGCCACGGCGAGATTGTCCGCGTAGACATGCGGGCCCTCGATGGTGGGCGCGCCGCCGTCCTCGTCCTCGGAGCCGACCTCGCCGAGCAGATACGGAATGGGGCTGTGGCCGTGGACGACGCGCTCCCCGCCGTAGGTGTCGAGCAATTCGCGGGCCGCCGTGGGCCCG
This sequence comes from Streptomyces malaysiensis subsp. samsunensis, assembly GCF_024519315.1. Lineage (GTDB taxonomy): Bacteria > Actinomycetota > Actinomycetes > Streptomycetales > Streptomycetaceae > Streptomyces > Streptomyces malaysiensis. The sequence goes on from NZ_JANIIC010000017.1 coordinate 27,335, forward strand.
GAGTCCTCGTCGCGGAAGGCGAACCGCTTGGTGAATTTGCGGAACAGGTCCCAGCACTCGTCGGCGTCGCTGCGCTGGAGGGTCTCGGTGACGGTGTCGTTGACGGCCTCGATCGAGTCGCCGTACTCCAGATAGGCGGTGGTGTCGGAGTGGACCAGTAGATGGCCGTCCTCCTCGGCCATGGCGTCCAGCCGGGACATCCACTGGAGGTGGTGGTCCTCGAGCCGCTCCATGTCGGTGCGCTGGCCGCCGTTGAGCAGCCAGGCCGCCTGGAAGGAGGCCGTTCCGGCACCGGAGTTGACGGGAGTGTCGCCGAACCGCTTGGCGCCGATCAGCAGCAGCTCGTGATTGCCCATCAGCGCCTTGCAGTAGCCGCCCGCCGCGGCGGCCTCGGCGGACAGCTGCATGACCAGGTCGATGACGCCGATGCCGTCGGGGCCGCGGTCGGTGAAGTCGCCGAGGAACCACAACCGGGCGTTGCCCGCGGACCAGTTGCCCTTGGCGTCGATCAGGCCCTCGGCGGCGAGCGCCTCGCGCAGCTCCTCGTGGTAGCCGTGGACATCGCCCACGACGTACAGCGGGCCGGGCCCCTCGTCCTGGGCGAGCGGGCCCTGCTCGGGCTCGGGCACCGGGGTGAGCGCCACGGTGGGGCGGTCCTGCGGCGGGACCAGCGGGGTGTCCGGGATGGTGTGCCCCGGGCCCATGACCGGGAGCCGCTCGGTCGGGGTGTACTCGGCGGGCGGGGGCGCGGTGGGCGCGGGCGCCCCGGGAGCCGGCGCCTCGGGCGCGGGCGCCGGCGCCGGCACGGGCGCGGCGGGGCCCGGCGCGGTGGGCGCGGGCCCGGCCCCGGGCGCGATCATGCTGGGCGGGGTGGACGCCCCGTACGCGGGCACGAGCGGGATCGCAGCCGTGGTCCCTGCCGTGGCTTCCAGACCGGCCCCCTGAGTCATCGACCCCTCCACCATCACGCCGCCGTGCCACCTTGTGGACCTTGCCTGGTCGACGGCGGTCCGCGGTGTCGTCCGCCCATCATAGGAATGACCGTGAGGGCTTGTGACGCACCAGGGTGCCGTCAATCGCTGCTCGCTCCTGCCAGGTCGGACTTTTATCCCGGATTGGCCCAGTAGGGAAAGCCCATTGGCCTCAGGTCCTCCTCGGGTCATCCTTGAGTCACCCTCAGGTCAGCCTCCGGAGCGGCTGCGCGGGGCGCTGACCGTCGTACGCGGCGGACGGCGCTGTGACGACGTCCGCACCATCAATTCGGTGGGTATGACCTGTTCAACGGGCTGGTCGCCGTCAAGGCCCTCGATGGCGTCGATGAGCAACTGTACGACCGCCGTGCCGATCCGGCGGGGTTTGAGTGAGAGGGTCGTGATGGGCGGCTCGGTGGTGCGGTAGACGGTCGATTCGCTACAGCACACCAGCAGCAGATCGTCCGGGACGCGCAGCCCGTAGCGGCGGGCGGCGGCGAGCAGGTCGGTGCCGTTGGGGTCGAAGAGGCCGTAGACCGCGTCGGGGCGGTCCGGGCGCGCGAGCAGCCGGTCGGCGGCGACGGCACCGGCACAAGGATCGTGGGCCGGGTACGCCTCATACACCGGATCCTGTCCCACCCGTTCGCACCACTGGAGGTACGCCGTGGTGGACAGGCGGGTGTAGGTGTCGGTGGAGGTCCCGGTGAGCAGCCCGATCCGGCGGGCGCCGGCCTCGGCGAGGTGGTCGAGCAGTCCGAGCACCGCCGCCTCGTGGTCGTTGTCGACCCAGGCGGTGACCGGGAGGGAGCCGGCCGGGCGGCCGTCGCTGACCACGGGGATGCCCTGGCGCAGTAGCTCGGCGACGACCGGATCGTGGTCGGAGGGGTCGATCACCACGGTGCCGTCGAGGGCGACGTTGGACCACACGTCGTGGCGTGAGGTGGCGGGGAGGATGACGAGGGCGTAGCCGCGCGCCAGCGCGGCGGAGGTGGCGGCCCGCGCCATCTCGGCGAAGTAGGCGAACTCGGTGAAGGTGAAAGGTTCATCCCCGTACGTGGTCACGGTCAGGCCGATGAGGCCGGACTTGCCGGTACGGAGGGTGCGGGCCGCTGCGGACGGGCGGTAGCCCAGCCGCTCGGCGACCTCGCGGACATGGCGGCGGGTGGCTTCCGGAAGCCGTCCCTTGCCGTTGAGCGCGTCGGAGACGGTCGTGATCGAGACCCCGGCGGCGGCGGCCACGTCCCGGATGCCCGCCCGCCCTAACCGGCGGCCGGTCGACCGGCTCACCTGGTGCTTCCCTGCTGCTGTCATGGCCAGCCGATAGTAGGGCGCGGGTGGGAGGGTTGCGCGATTCCGCCATCGGTATTCGGAAGGCACGTTTCTGCATGAGCGCCTTCCCCAATTCCCTTGGAAGTGAAGCCAGTTGGGGGTTCCACCGGGCCTCTGGGCGCCCCTGGCATATCCACATCTGCTGATTGATACATGTCTCGAAGAGGTCTCAACTCACCTGCACGAGTGATGCGCGCCACGGCGCTCGCCACGGGCGCACGCGGAAAAGTGGGGCGCTCCCCCCGGTGGGTACGCGGGCGCCGGGGGCGGGTACGCGGCTCCCCCCGGCGGGTACGCGAGACGGGGGAATCCTCATAAGGTGTGCAGTATTGCCGTGTGCGAATGCTGTGCACGGCCGGGACAGGATGGGTCGAGGAGGACTGTCGGTGACCGAGAAGAGCCCCAAGCTGCGCGCCGCGCTGGACGGCATTCCGACGTACAAGCCCGGTAAGCCGGCCGCCGCGGGCGGCCCCCTGGCCTTCAAGCTGTCCTCCAACGAGAACCCCTATCCGCCGCTGGCCGGGGTGCTGGAGACCGCGGCGAACGCCGCCGCCTCCTTCAACCGCTACCCGGACCTCGCCTGCACTGCGCTGATCGCCGAGCTCGCGAGCCGCTTCGATGTGCCGCTGGAGCATCTGGCCACCGGGACCGGCTCGGTCGGTGTCGCCCAGCAGCTGGTCCAGTCCACGGCCGGACCGGGCGATGAGGTGATCTACGCCTGGCGGTCCTTCGAGGCATATCCGATCATCACTCAGATCGCCGGTGCGACAGCGGTGCAGGTGCCGCTGACCGATGCCGAGGAGCACGATCTGGAGGCGATGGCGAACGCCATCACCGACCGCACTCGGCTGATTTTCGTCTGTAATCCCAACAACCCGACCAGCACCGTGGTGCGCCGCGCCGAGCTCGAACGCTTCCTGGAGCGGGTGCCGTCCGATGTGCTGGTGGTGCTCGACGAGGCGTACATCGAGTTCATCCGGGACGACCGGGTCCCCAACGGCATCGATATCTACCGCGACCGGCCGAATGTGTGTGTGCTGCGCACCTTCTCCAAGGCGTACGGCCTGGCCGGACTGCGGGTCGGCTTCGCGATCGCCCATGAGCCGGTGGCGGCGGCGGTGCGCAAGACCGCGGTGCCGTTCGGCGTCAGCCAGCTCGCCCAGGACGCGGCGGTGGCCTCGCTGCGCAGCGAGGACGCGCTGCGGGAGCGGGTGGACGCGCTGGTCACCGAGCGGGGCAGGGTGTGGGAGGCGCTGACCGCCCAGGGGTGGACTGTCCCGGACTCCCAGGCGAACTTCGTCTGGCTGCGGCTGGGGGAGCGCACGGCCGACTTCGCGGTGGCGTGCGAGGCGGCGGGCGTGGTCATCCGTCCGTTCCCGGGCGAGGGGGTGCGGGTGACGATCGGCGAGCGCGAGGCGAACGAGATCTTCCTGCGGACCGCGGAGGAGTTCCGCAAGGAGCTCTGAGCCGCGCGGGGCGGCCGTCCGCGGGGCCGCCAAGGGGTCGTCAGCCCTGCCGCGAGGTGCGAAGGATAGCCATACGTGCCGCATTCGCCCCCTCCCACCCCCCTGGTGGGAGGGGGCGAAGCCGTATGCGTATCATTGCTTGTGAATGTGAATACGTTCACAAGCTCGCCCGCGAGCAGGCACGCCCGTAAGGAGAGATTCAGGTGAATCTGGCTCTGGCGCCGGAGACGCTGGCCCGGTGGCAATTCGGCATCACAACGGTCTACCACTTCCTCTTCGTGCCGCTGACGATCTCTCTTGCCGCGATCACGGCGGGTCTGGAGACCGCCTGGGTCCGCACGGGCAAGGAGAAGTACTTCCACGCCACCAAGTTCTGGGGCAAGCTCTTCCTGATCAACATCGCGATGGGTGTGGTCACCGGCATCGTGCAGGAGTTCCAGTTCGGTATGAACTGGTCGGACTACTCCCGCTTTGTCGGTGATGTCTTCGGCGCCCCGCTCGCGATGGAGGCACTGCTGGCCTTCTTCTTCGAGTCCACCTTCATAGGTCTGTGGATCTTCGGCTGGGACAAACTGCCCAAGAAGATCCACTGCGCCTGTATCTGGATCGTCGCGATCGGCACGATCCTCTCGTCGTACTTCATCCTCGCCGCCAACTCCTGGATGCAGCATCCGACCGGCTACACCATCGACAAGGCCACCGGGAAGGCCCAGCTCACCGACATCTGGGCGGTGCTGACCCAGAACACCACCCTCGTCGTGGTCTTCCACACCCTGACCGCGGCCTTCCTCACCGGCGCCGCCTTCGTCGTCGGCATCTCCTCCCTCCATCTGCTGCGCGCCAAGCGCCTCCGGGAGCGCGGCGAGGAGCTGGGCGAGGGGCGGAAGAAGCAGATCGGGGCGATGCGGACCTCGCTGCGGGTGGGCCTGGTGGTCGCGGTCATCGCCGGGCTCGGCACGGCGACCAGCGGTGACCAGCTCGGCAAGGTGATGTTCGAGCAGCAGCCGATGAAGATGGCGGCCGCCGAGGCGCTCTGGGACACCCAGGCGCCCGCACCCTTCTCGGTCTTCGCCGTCGGCGATGTCAGCAAGGGGCACAACAGCGTCGAGCTGGAGGTGCCCGGGGTGCTCTCCTTCCTGGCGCACAGCAACTTCACCGACTCCGTCCCCGGGATCAACGACATCGCCCAGCGGGAGGCCGACGCCTACGGCGGTCAGCCCGATGACTACATCCCCAGCATCTTCATGACCTTCTGGGGCTTCCGGCTGATGATCGGCTTCGGGATGACCTCGTTCGTCGCCGGGCTGATCGGGCTGTGGACGACCCGGCGCAAGCTGTGGCTGGCGCCCGCCTTCCGCACCGGCGAGGACGAGGTGCCCCGGCTCATGCTCACCAAGAAGCGTGAGATGGCCCCGCTGCTGTCCACCTGGTCCTGGCGGATCGGCATTCTCACCATGGGCTTCCCGCTGATCGCCAACTCCTTCGGCTGGATCTTCACCGAGATGGGCCGTCAGCCCTGGGCGGTCTACGGGCTGATGAAGACCGCCGACGCGGTCTCCCCCGGGGTCGGCCGGACCGAGGTGCTGATCTCGCTCGGCGTCTTCACGCTGCTGTACGGGGCGCTCGCGGTGATCGAGGTGCGGCTGCTGGCCAAGTACGCCAAGGCCGGACCGGACACCGACGAGAAGCCGCCCGCCAAGGACCCGAAGCTGCGGCTGCCCTCGGGCGGTCCGGGCGGCGGGGGCGCCGTCGAGGACGAGGACGCCGACAAGCCACTGACCTTCGCGTACTGACGGCCGGAGAGGATCGGGAGAGGATCATGCACCTTCACGACTTCTGGTTTCTGCTGATCGCCGTCCTGTGGACGGGCTACTTCTTCCTGGAGGGCTTCGACTTCGGCATCGGCGTACTGACCAAGCTGCTCGCCCGCGACCGCACCGAGCGCCGGGTCCTGATCAACACGATCGGGCCGGTGTGGGACGGCAATGAGGTCTGGCTGATCACGGCGGGCGGGGCGACCTTCGCCGCCTTCCCCGACTGGTACGCGACGCTGTTCAGCGGCTTCTATCTGCCGCTGCTGGCCGTCCTGGTGTGCCTGATCCTGCGCGGTGTCGCCTTCGAGTACCGGCACAAGCGCCCCGAGGACCGCTGGCAGCGCAACTGGGAGCAGGTGATCTTCTGGTGCTCGCTGCTGCCCGCGTTCCTCTGGGGAGCGATCTTCGCCAATCTGGTGCACGGGGTGCCGATCGGCCGTGACGGGAACTACGCGGGCGGTCTGACGGATCTGATCACGCCGTACGCCCTGCTGGGCGGGGTGGTCACGCTGGTGCTGTTCACCTTCCACGGCGCCGTCTTCGCCGCGCTCAAGACGGACGGGGGCATCCGGACGCGGGCACGGCGGTGCGCGGCCCGGCTCGGTCTGGCCACCGTCGTGGTCGCGGTGCCGTTCCTGGTCTGGACGCAGGGGGACAGCGGGAACGGTTCCAGTCTGGTGGCGGTCGCCATCGCCGTCCTGGCGCTGGCCGTGGCGCTGATCATGAACCAGCGGGGGCGTGAGGGGTGGGCGTTCACGCTGTCCGGGGTGGCCATCGCGGCCGCCGTCGCGATGCTCTTCCTGGCCCTCTTCCCCGATGTCATGCCCTCATCGCTGGACCCGGAGTGGAGCCTGACCGCGGCGAACGCCTCCTCAAGCCCCTATACGCTCAAGATCATGACCTGGATCGGGGTCATCATGATGCCGCTGATCATGGCCTACCAGGCGTGGACGTACTGGGTCTTCCGGAAGCGCATCGGCACCCGGCACATCCCCGCGACCCACTGACGCGGGTGCGGTGTTTCACGTGAAACCAATCGACCCCCGGCTGCTGCGGTACGCACGGGCCACCCGCTTCTTCCTCGCCGCCTCCGTGGCGCTGGGCCTGGCCGGAGCGGGGCTGGTCATCGCACAGGCGATGCTGATCGCCGAGATCGTGGTGGGCGCCTTCCAGCACGGCGACGGTGTGCGGGCGCTGACACTTCCGCTGGGGTTGCTGGCCCTGGTCGCCGTCGGCCGGGCGGTCGTCTCCTGGCTGACCGAACTGGCCGCCCACCGGGCCGGTGCGGCGGTCAAGTCGGAGCTGCGGCTGCGGCTGGTGGAGCGGGCCGTGCGGCTGGGGCCAAGCTGGCTGGATTCCCAGCGGACCGGTGAGCTCACCACCCTCGCCACCCGGGGTATCGACGCCCTGGACGACTACTTCGCGCGCTATCTGCCCCAGTTGGGGCTGGCCGTGGTGGTGCCGGTGGCGGTGCTCGCCCGGATCGTCACCGCGGACTGGATCTCCGCGCTGATCATCGTCGCGACGCTGCCGCTGATCCCACTGTTCATGGCGCTCATCGGCTGGGCCACGCAGTCCCGGATGGACCGTCAGTGGCGGCTGCTGTCCCGGCTGTCCGGGCACTTCCTCGATGTCGTCGCCGGGCTGCCGACCCTCAAGGTCTTCGGCCGGGCAAAGGCCCAGGCCGCCTCGATCCGCGCGATCACGGCCGACTACCGGCGGGCCACGCTCAAGACGTTGCGGCTGGCCTTTCTCTCCTCCCTCGCCCTGGAACTGCTCTCCACGGTCTCGGTCGCGCTGGTCGCGGTCGACATCGGAATGCGGCTGGTGCACGGCGAGATGGACCTCTACACCGGGCTGGTGGTGCTGGTGCTCGCACCCGAGGCGTATCTGCCGCTGCGGCAGGTGAGTGCGCAGTACCACGCGGCGGCGGAGGGGCTGACGGCGGCGGACGAGGTGTTCGCGGTGCTGGGGCGCGAGCCCTCGGAGGCGGGCGGTTCACCGGCCCCCGACGCCCGGGGCGCCGCGCTGGCGCTGGACGGGCTGGTGGTACGTCACCCCGGACGTGTCGAACCGTCCCTCGCGCGGACCTCGTTCGAGATCCGCGCGGGGGAGACGGTCGCCGTCGTGGGCCCCAGCGGTGCCGGGAAGACGACCCTGCTGAACGCCGTGCTGGGCTTCGCCGCGCCACACGAGGGCCGGGTGCTGATCGGGGGCCGGGACCTGGCCTCGCTCGAACCGGAGAGCTGGCGGCGCCAGATCGCCTGGGTGCCCCAGCGCCCCTGCCTCTTCGCCGGGACGATCGCCGAGAACGTCCGGCTGGCCCGGCCGGACGCCGACGACGAGGCGGTACGGACCGCCCTGCGGGACGCCGACGCGCTTGGCTTCGTCTCCGTCCTGCCGGACGGGATCGAGACCCGGCTCGGCGAAATGGGCGCGGGGCTGTCCGCGGGCCAGCGACAACGGATCGCCCTGGCCCGCGCCTTCCTGGCCGACCGGCCCGTGCTGCTCCTGGACGAGCCCACGGCCAACCTGGACGGTGAGACGGAGGCGTCGGTCGTCGAGGCGGTGCGGAGGTTGGCCGAGGGCCGCACCGTGCTGTTGGTGGTCCACCGCCCGGCACTGCTTCCGCTGGCCGACCGTGTCCTGCGACTGGCGGGGCCGGAGGGTGGTGCCGGGTCCGGGGCCGGGCCCGGGGCCCCTGTGGCCTCCGTGGCCACGCTGCTCGCCGCCGGGCACGGGGCGACGGTGGACGGTGCGGGTGTGGCCGGGGATCTGCGCACCGAGGCGTGCGTATCCGTGCGTCGGGGTGCAGAGGTGCGACTGTCCGCGTTGGAGGCGGCCACGGGCGCGGAGCGGGCACGGGCTGATGTTCCCGGTGGCGCGCATGAGCCGATGGCGGATGCGCCCGCTGGCGTGGAGCGCACGCCAGCCGCCGTATCCGGCGCCGCGCAGGCGCCGACGTCGGATGCCGGGTGCGGCCGGCGGTTGGGCGAGGCGCGGCCCGGGTCGGACGGGACGGATCTGGCTGCGTCGGATGGCCCGGTCGCGTCCGCTCGCCCGGCCGTGTCGCGCGGCTCGACCTCGTCGTACCGGACCGGCGTGCGGTCGCCGCGCGGTGTGTTGGCTCGGGTGCGGGTGGGGGCTCGTGGTGGGCGGGGGCGGTTTGGGCTGGCCCTGTTGCTTGGGAGCCTCGCTCTGCTGAGCGCGGTCGGGCTGATGGCCGTCTCCGGGTGGCTGATCTCGCGGGCCGCGCAGCAGCCGCCCGTGCTGTATCTGATGGTGGCGGTCACCGCGACCCGGGCGTTCGGAATCGGGCGGGCCGTCTTCCGTTACGCCGAGCGCCTCGTCTCGCATGACGCCGTGCTGCGGGTGCTGGCCGAGCTGCGGGTCGCCGTCTACCGGAGGCTGGAGCGGCTGGCGCCCGCCGGGCTCGGCCGGACGCGGCGCGGCGATCTGCTCTCCCGGCTGGTGGCCGACGTGGACGCCGTCCAGGACTACTTCCTGCGCTGGCTGCTGCCGGTCGGCACCGCGCTGATCGTCGGCGCGGCCTCGGTGGGCTTCCTCACCTGGGTGCTGCCCGAGGCCGGGGCCGTACTGGCGGCGGGGCTGCTGGTGGCGGGGGTCGTGGTGCCCGCCGTGTCCGGGGCACTCGCGCGGCGGGCGGAGCGTCGCCTGGCACCGGCGCGCGGTGCCCTCTCGGCGCAGGTCGTCGATCTGCTCGCGGGTGCCGCCGAGTTGACCGTCGCGGGCGCGCTGCCGCGCCGGCTGGACGAGGTACGCCGCGCCGATGGGGCGCTCACCCGGATCGCCCGGCGTACGGCGGCCGCCGCCGGCACCGGTGCCGGGCTGTCCGCGCTGGTCTGCGGGCTGACCGTGGCGGCCGCGGCGTGGGTGGGGGTGCCGGCCGTGGCGGACGGCCGGATCCACGGGGTGTGGCTGGCGGTCGTGGTGCTGACCCCGCTCGCCGCCTTCGAGGCCGTCGCGGGGCTGCCGCTCGCGGTGCAGCACCGACAGCGGGTGCGGCGGGCCGCGGAGCGGGTGTACGAGGTGCTGGACGAGCCGCTTCCGGTGCGCGAACCCGACGAGGCGCGGCGCGAGGAGGCGCCCAGCACGCCGTATCCGCTCGTACTGCGCGGGATCACCGCCCGCCACCCCGGGCAGTCCGCACCCGCCTTGGACGGGTTCGGGCTGGAGCTGCGCCCGGGGCGCCGGGTCGCGGTCGTCGGCCCGTCGGGGGCGGGCAAGACCACCCTCGCCCAGGTGCTGCTCCGCTTCCTGGACCCCGAGGGGGGCACCTACACCTTGGCGGGCCGGAACGCCGCCGCCCTGGACGGGGACGCGGTGCGGCGGCTCGTCGGCCTCTGCGCCCAGGACGCTCATGTCTTCGACAGTTCGCTGCGCGAGAACTTGCGGCTGGCGCGTCCCGGCGCGAGCGATGGCGAGCTCCGCTCGGCGCTGGCCGGGGCCCGGCTGCTCGACTGGGTGGACGGGCTGCCGGACGGCCTGGACACGCTCGTCGGCGAGCAGGGCGCACGGCTCTCCGGCGGTCAGCGGCAGCGGCTGGCGCTGGCCCGCGCGCTGCTGGCGGACTTCCCGGTGCTGGTGCTGGACGAACCGGCCGAGCATCTGGATCTGCCCACGGCCGACGCGCTGACGGCCGACCTGCTGTCGGCGACCCGGGGGCGCACCACCGTCCTGATCACACACCGGCTGGCGGGCCTGGCCGCGGTGGACGAGGTGATCGTGCTCGACGGGGGCCGGGCCGTCCAGCGCGGGACGTACGAGGAGCTGGCCTCGGCCGACGGACCGTTCCGCCGGATGCTGGAGCGGGAGGACGTGGAGGGTGGAGTGCCGGTGGGGGCTGGGCAGCTGGGTGCCGGCAAGGTTCTGTGTGGCTGATGCCGTGGGGTCGGGGACGGCCTGGCCCGGTGCGGGTGGGTGCCGGGCAGGTGTGGCCCTGGCGGGAGGACGTGGAGGGTGGAGTGCTGGTGGGTGCCGGCAAGGTTCTGTGTGGCTGATGCCGCGGGGCCTGCGACGGCCCGGCCCGGCGCCCGTGGGTGCCGGGCACGGGGGCGCCCACCAGGCCCTGTCGGCGGGTTTTCACGGGCCCGCCGACGCATCTCCCAGCGGCCCTCGGCCACGGCGGGGCTCCGTGGCGTCGGCCGCTCGTGCCACAGGCGCCGCCAAGGTCCACCGGACAGGGCCTGGCACGGCAGGGCGTTCATCCGCCGCATTCATTAGGCTCGACGGCATGGCGGCCGCTGCCCCCTCCCCCGACCCTCTGGACGTGGCCGCGGAGGCGACCCGCGGTCTGCGAGGGCTGTCCACCGAGCTCACGGCCCGGCTGCCGCGGCTGCTCGAGGCGATGCGCGCGCTCGGCACCGGGCCGGACGCGCACACCGTCCTCGACCGGATCGTCCGCACCGCGGCCGAGCTGGTGGGTGCCCGCCGCGCCGCGATCGGGGTGCACCATGCCGAGGGTGACGCGGCCGCGGGCCAGGGCCTGGCCGATGTGGTCACGTACGGCGAGACCGAGGCCGACCGGGAGGGGTGCGCGGAACTGCTCGCCGAGGCGCGCCGGACCGGGGCGCCCTCGGCCGCCGGGCCGCAGGGCTCGTATCTGGCCGTTCCGCTGCGGGTGGGGGAGGAGACCTTCGGCACCCTCTGCCTCGCCGGGAAGCGGGACGGCGGTCCGTTCACCGAATCCGACCGGCATCTGGTCGAGGTGCTGGCGACCGAGGCGGGGATCGCCATCGGCCACACCCGCGTCCAAGGGGCCACCCGGCAGCGCGAGCGCTGGATCGAGGGGGCGGTGGCCGTCACCCAGGCGCTGCTGTCCGGCGGCGCCGGGGAAAGTGCCGTAGGCGGGATGGGCGGCGGGCCGTCCGTGGTCGCCGAGAAGGTCCGGGAACTCGCGGACGCGGCGGTGGGGATCGTGCTGCTGCCGGAGGACGGCGGCGGCGGGCTGAAGGTCACGGCGGTGGCCGCCGACGAGCCGTCCGGGCTGCTCGGCACGGCGCTTCCGGCCCGCTCCCCGGCCGTGCCGAGGCTGCTGGCCGGGCAGCCGGTCCTCATCGAGGATCCGGCCGCCGACCCGCTGCTCGGCACCAGCGCCCCCGGACGCTACGGGCCGAGCCTGATGGTGCCGCTGAGCAGCGGCGACCGGGTGCTCGGCGCGCTGGCCACCGCGCGCGAGCGCGGCGGCCGCCCGTTCACGGCCAGCGAGCGCGCTCTGGCCGCCCAGTTCGCGGCGCAGGTGGCGATCGCGCTGGTGCTCGCCGAGGCGCAGCGCGACCGGGAACGGCTCGTGGTCCTCGAGGAGCGCGACCGGATCGCCCGCGATCTCCACGACCTCGTCGTCCAGCGGCTCTTCGCGGCCGCGATGCTGCTGGAGAGCGCGGAACGCCGGTCGGACGCGCCGGAGGTGCGGGCGCGGATCGAGCGGGCCGTCGAGGAACTCGGCGCCACCATCCAGGAGGTGCGGACGGCGATCTACGCGCTCCAGCAGGCCCCGCCCGAAACCCCGGCCGGGCTGCGCGGCCGGGTGCTGCGCGAGGTCAGGGCGGCCGCCGTACCGCTGGGCTTCCAGCCGTCCCTGACCTTCGTGGGCCCGGTGGACGACCAGGTCGGCCCGATGACCGGCGCCCATCTCGTCGCGGCACTGCGCGAGGCGCTGTCCAACGCCTTCCGGCACGCCCGGGCACAGCGGATCGAGGTGGTCGTGGACGCCACGGCTCGGCTCGCGGACGGGCGCCCGGCGGTCCGGCTGACGGTCGCCGACGACGGCGTGGGCGTGCCCGCGGGCGGCCGGCGCAGCGGCCTGGCGAACCTGGCCCGGCGGGCCGAGGCTCTGGGCGGATCGAGCGCCTTCGGCCCCGGCCTGGGGGAGGGCGGCCGCGGCACAGCGGTGACGTGGGAGGCACCGCTACCTGGCGAGGGCGCTTGATGGGGTGTTGTGTGTCTCGGTGGCGTTTTGGGTGCTTGAGGGGCTGACGCGGGCCTCACGCGGCTGGACGCTTGAGGGCGCTGGTGTGGCCCCTGGGCCGCCGTGCATCTGACGAGACCGCCGCGCGCCCTATGGCCGCTACGTGCCTGACGGGCGGCCGTGCGGCTGTGCGCCGCATGGCGCCGGGTGCCTGGCGGGGGTGCTGTGTGCCTCGTGACGCTGGGTGCTTGATGGGCTGCTGTGGACCTCATTCGGCTGGGCGCCTGATAGGGCGATATGGACCTTATGTCGCCGGACGCCCTGTGAGGCCGATCCACGCCTCATGGCTGCTATGTGCCTGACGGGTCGCTATGGGCCTCATACGACTCGGCGATTGATGGGGATGCTGTATGGCCATGCCGCTGGGCGTCTGACGAGGCCGATGTGCGCCATGCGGCTAATCGCCTGGTACGGGCCTTATGCGGCTGTGCGCCTGGCGAGGTCGCTGCGTGCCCCATGGCTGCTACGCGCGCCTGACCGGCTGCTGTGCGCCGCATGGCGCTGGGTGCCTGGCGGACTGCGGTGTGTCGGACGCCGCTATATGCCTGACGGGCGGCTGTGTGCCTCGTGCCGTTAGGCGCTCGACGGGGCCGTCGTGGGCCTCATGCCGGTCATCCCACTGGGCGCTTGGCGAGGTCGCTGCGTGCCCCATGGCTGCTACGCGCGCCTGACCGGCTGCTGTGCGCCGCATGGCGCTGGGTGCCTGGCGGGCTGCTGCGGACCCCTGCCGCTTGGCGGCTCATGGCCGCTATGCGCTTGGCCTTCGCTGTGTGTCGGACGCCGCTATGCGCCTGGCGGGCTGCTGTGTGCCTCGTGCCGAGGATGGCCGGGCAGCAGTCCCACCCCGAAGGTGCCGGTGGCCATGAGGCGCTCGACGGGGCCGCCGTGGGCCTCATGCCGGTCATCCCGATGGGCGTCTGACGAGGCCGCTGCGCGTCCCACGGCCGCTACGCGCCTGACCACTTGCTCCGCGTCTGACACGCCGCCCCGGGGCGGCGTTTGTCGCTCGGGCGGCCCAACGGCTCACCTACGCGGGCCAACTAGCGCCTCGTCAGAGTGCGGGTCGTGGTGGCCGACGGTGGGATGAGCCTCGCGGGCCGTTCGGTCCTTCGTATCCCATCGCACTCCGCGACAGATGTTGGCCCGACCGCGGGGAAGGAAGTCATGACGTGAACAGCCAGAGTCCCACTCCCAAGCGACCCCGGACGCGTCGCCGGGTCCTGTTCGCCACCGTCACCGCGGCGGCCCTTATCGGACAGGTGATGACCCTGTCCCCCGCCGCCCAGGCGGATGACACCACGGGCGGCGGCTTCGGTCGGCCGAAGCCGCCCAAGCCGCCGGCCATCATCCACGGGATCCAGGAGTTCACCGCGGACGGCACCTTCACGCCTCCCGCCGGTGTCACCTCGGTGCACATCCAGGCGTGGGGCGCGGGCGGCGGTGGCGGCGGTGGTGGCGGTGGTGCCAGCGCGACGCTGACCGGCGCCGGTGGTACCGGTGGGGGCGGCGGATCCGGCGGCTTCACCTGGTGCGTCATCCCGGTCACGCCGTTCGCCAGCTATGCCGTGGACCTGGGCACCGGTGGCACCGCCGGCACCGCAGGTCCGGGTGGCCCCACGGGCGGCAACCCCGGTGGTGCCGGTGGTACCGGTGGCAACGGTGGGGCTACCACCCTGACTTCCTCCAGCGGGGTCCAGCTCATCGCCGGCGGCGGTACGGGCGGTACGGGCGGTGGCGGCGGCACGGCCGCCCCGGGCACGCCGGGCACCGGCGGCACCGGTGGCACCGGCGCCTGCAACAGCCTCTCCGTGGTGAACCGCACCGGTGAGAACGGGGCTTCCGGCGCCGACGGCGGTGAGGGCGGCGACGCGGTCGACGGCATCGTCGAGCTGCCCCCGACGAACACCAGCGCGGGCGGCGACGGCGGCGTCGGCGGCCCCGGCGGCAACACCCCGGGCAGCGCGGGCTCCGTCGGCACCGCCGGTGGCAACGGCTACCTGGTCTTCTTCTGGTAAGCACGGCCGTGTGAACCCGCCGCCCCCCGGTCCGGTGGCCGGGGGGCGGCACAGCGCGCTCAGCCCGTCAGGATCGGCTCGTCAGCCCGCCAGCATCCGCTCGATGACGGCGGCGACGCCGTCCTCGGTGTTGCTCGCCGTGCGGTGGGTGGTCGCGGCGAGCACATCCGGATGGGCGTTGGCCATCGCGTACGAGGTGCCCGCCCACATCAGCATCTCCAGGTCGTTGGGCATGTCCCCGAACGCCACGACATCCGCGGCGGAGATCCCGCGCTCGGCGCAGCACCGGGCCAGGGTGCTGGCCTTGCTGACCCCGAGCCCGCTGACCTCCAGCAGGGCGGACGGGCTGGAGCGGGTGAAGTCGCCGTGGGACCCGGCCACCGAGCGGGCCAGCTGGAGGAAGGCGTCGGGCGCCAGCTCGGGGTGGTGGGCGAGCAGCTTGAGGACCGGCATGTCGGCGTGGGCGAACCCGTCGTGGAGCAGCTTCTCGGCGGGGGCGACGATCGCGCCCGGGTCGAGGTGGAACGGCGGGTACCGCGGTTCGTAGAAGATTCCGCCGCTGCGCTCGATCGCGAAGGTGGTGCCGGGGGCCGCTTCGCGCAGCGCCTCCACGACGGCGAGGGCCCGGTCGGTGGCGAGCGGGCGGACCTCGATCGGCAGCCCGCCCTGGTGCAGATCGACCACGGCGGCGCCGTTGGCGCAGATCGCCAGGCCGTGGCCGTGCACATGGGCGCTGACGACATCCATCCAGCGGGCCGGGCGGCCGGTGACGAAGAACACCTCGATGCCCGCGCGCTCGGCCGCCACGAGCGCCGCCACGGTGCGCTCGGAGACCGTCTTGTCGTCCCGCAGCAGCGTGCCGTCGAGGTCGGTGGCGATCAGCCGGGGCCGGGCCGGGGCGGGGCGGGAACGCTCTGTGGCCGGGGTGTTCGGCCGCTCGGTCGCAGGAGCCACGGCAACATCCTCCCGCATATGCCACTCATCGGTGAGGGGCCGGTGCCGGTGCGCGGTGCCCGTAGGCGTCCCGCGTCCTGCGCGCTCGTACGCGTCCCGCGGTGCTAGTGAGGTGCTGCTGGGGTGCTGCTGCGCGTCCTGCGTGGCTCGTTCGCGGCCTGTGGCGCGCTTGGTCGCCCTGCGCTGCCGTCCCGGGCATCCCGCGGGTGCTGCGTTGTCACACCCACCGCTTAGGCTCGCGGTATGCGAGTGAGCACCGTGATCCTGCCCGTCCACCGCTGGTCCGAGAGCGGCCGGGAGATATGGCAGCGCGCCGAGGAGCTGGGTTTCCACGCCGCGTACACCTATGACCACCTGTCCTGGCGCAGCTTTCGCGACGGGCCCTGGTTCGGGGCGGTCCCCACGCTGACGGCGGCCGCGGCGGCCACCTCGCGGCTGCGGCTGGGCACCCTGGTCACCTCCCCGAACTTCCGGCATCCGGTGACGCTGGCCAAGGAGCTGATCACGCTGGACGATGTGTCCGGCGGGCGGCTCGCGCTCGGCATCGGCGCGGGCGGCTCCGGCTTCGACGCGACGACGCTGCTGCGGGGCGGTGAGGAGCCGTGGTCGCCCCGGGAGCGGGCGGACCGGTTCGGCGAGTTCGTCGAGCTGCTCGACCGGCTGCTGACGCACGACGCGGTGACGTACGAGGGCACGCACTACAGCGCCCACGAGGCGCGCAACATCCCCGGCTGTGTGCAGCGGCCGCGGCTGCCGTTCGCGGTGGCCGCCACCGGTCCGCGCGGGCTGCGGCTCGCGGCGCGACACGGTCAGGCGTGGGTCACCACGGGTGATCCGAAGATCTCCGAGACCGGCACCCCGGCCGATTCGCTGGCCGCCATCGGCGGTCAGATCGAGCGGCTGGGCCGGGCGTGCGCGGAGGCCGGGCGGGATCCGGGTGAGCTCGACAAGATCATGCTCACCGGTTTCACCCCGGCGGCCGCAGGGCCGCTGAGCTCGGTGGACGCGTTCGTGGAGTTCGCCGGACGCCATGCCGAGCTGGGCATTGATGAGATCGTGCTGCACTGGCCGATCCCCGATTCGATCTTCGCGGCCGACCTCGGGGTCTTCGAGAAGATCGCCTTGGAGGGCGCGGCGCAGATCACCGAATAGCAGATCACCGAATAAGGGACCAGGGACGCGACGCGGATCGTCCGATAAGCGGCAGAATCGGGTATAGAGCCTTTGGCGCCATCGGTACAGAGCCCTTGGCGTCGTGTCAATGGGGAGGCGCGTCATGCCCCGTACCCGCTATGCCCCTGACCGGGGGCTGACCACTCGCATGGTCACGACGATGTTCTTCATCGGGCTGCTCTACGTGGTCTTCATCGGTGTGCTGCTCGCCGTGTTCAAGGGCGCCTGGCCGCTGATCGTGATCATCGCGGGAGGGCTGTTCGTGGCGCAGTTCTGGTTCAGCGACCGGATCGCGGCGTTCAGCATGGGTGCCCGGGAGGTCACCCCGCAGCAGGCCCCCGAGTTGCACGGTGCGGTGGACCGGCTGTGCGCGCTCGCGGACATGCCCAAGCCGCGGGTGGCCATCGCCGACACCGATGTGCCGAATGCCTTCGCCACCGGGCGCAACCAGCGGAACGCGCTGGTGTGCGCCACCACGGGGCTGCTGCGGCGGCTGGAGCCGCAGGAGCTGGAGGGCGTGCTCGCCCATGAGCTGTCGCATGTGGCGCACCGCGATGTGGCGGTCATGACCATCGCCTCCTTCCTCGGCGTGCTGGCGGGCATCATGACCCGCGCGGCGCTGTGGGGCGGGCTCAGCCGCGGCAGCCGTAACAACAACGTGGGCATCGCGGTGCTGCTCATCCCGCTGATCAGCGCCGTGGTCTATGCGATCAGCTTTCTGCTGACCCGGCTGCTGTCCCGCTACCGCGAGCTGTCCGCCGACCGCGCCGGTGCGCTGCTGACCGGGCGGCCCTCGGCACTCGCCGCCGCGCTGACCAAGGTGACGGGGCAGATGGCCCGGATCCCGACCCGGGATCTGCGCAAGGTCGAGCCGTTCAACGCCTTCTTCTTCGCGCCCGCGCTCTCCGGCGAGAGCGTCAGCCGGCTGTTCTCCTCGCATCCGACGCTGGAGCGGCGGCTCGACCAGCTCGGCCGGATCTCCGCCCAGCTGGGCCAGGCGGGAAGGGGCTGAGGCGTGAGGTTGTGGGACGCCATCCTGGGCCGCAGCAAGCCGGCACGGCCCGACCTCGACCGGCTCTTCGGGCTTCCGGGGGCCGCGGTCACCCTGGAGGCGGGGGCGGGGTTCACCTCCACCGGCCGGGGCTCGGTCTGCTTCGCGAGCGTGGAGGGCGGCGCCTTCTCCCAGCTCCAGCGGGACGTCCGGGAGCTGCTGGACGCGGACACGGACCGGGGCGGGATCCCCGTGGAGTTCAGCCAGGACGCGTACGGCTACACCTGGCTGCTGGCGCGGCAGGCGCCCGACGACGTGGCCTCCCTGGTCAATGATGTGCACGCGGTCAATTCGCTGCTCCAGGACGGGGGGTTCGGCCCCCAGCTGCTGTGCTCCCTGATCGGCTTCCAGGACGCGTCGGGCCGTTCGCTCGCGCTGGTGTATCTCTACAAGCGCGGCACCTTCTACCCCTTCGCACCGCTGCCGGGCGCCGTGGAGAAGCGGGACAACGCGCTGGAGCTCCAGATGCGGGCGCTGCTCGGGGACGATCTGCGGATCGAGGAGGACCTGAGCCGCTGGTTCCCGGTCTGGGGCGCACCGGGTCTCTAGCGCCCTTGGAGACGCCGTCTCCGCCGTGGCTCCGGCCGTGGTCGTCTCGGCCGGTCTGGCCGCCGTGGCGGCCCCGGCGGTGCGGTTCGCCGGGTTCGTACTTCCGGCCCTGTTCACCGGCGCCGTTCACCGCGTCGTACCCAGGATGGGCACGATCCCGTCCGGCGACCGGCCGCAGACCGGGCATAAGGCCCCGGAACGGCTGTGGATACCCGCGGTAACCCCCTCCGGTCGGGCCCCGCCCCCTACGGGCGCGTCAGACCCGAGGACGATGCGAATCCCACCGTCTGGAGTGACGCCGCCTGTGTCCGGGCCCACTACCGTCGAACGCGTGACTGTGATCGCCACCGAAAGTCTGAGCAAGCGGTTCCCCCGCGTCACCGCGCTCGACCGGCTGTCCGTAGACATCGCACCAGGGGTCACCGGCCTGGTGGGTGCCAACGGCGCCGGTAAGTCCACGCTGATCAAGATCCTGCTCGGGTTGTCCCCCGCCAGCGAGGGCCGCGCTTCCGTGCTCGGTCTCGATGTGGCCAAGGACGGCAGCGCCATCCGCGAAAGCGTCGGATACATGCCCGAGCACGACTGCCTGCCGCCCGATGTCTCGGCGACCGAGTTCGTCGTCCACATGGCGCGCATGTCCGGGCTGCCGCCCTCCGCCGCCCGTGAGCGCACGGCCGACACCCTGCGCCACGTCGGGCTGTACGAGGAGCGGTACCGCCCCATGGGCGGCTACTCCACGGGCATGAAGCAGCGGGTCAAACTGGCCCAGGCCCTGGTGCACGACCCGCGCCTGGTCCTGCTGGACGAGCCGACCAACGGACTGGACCCGGTCGGCCGCGACGAGATGCTCGGGCTGATCCGCCGCGTCCACACCGACTTCGGCATCTCGGTGCTGGTCACCTCGCATCTGCTCGGCGAGCTGGAGCGCACCTGCGACCACGTCGTGGTCATCGACGGCGGCAAGCTGCTCCGTTCCAGCTCCACCAGCGACTTCACCCAGGCGACGGCCTCGCTCGCGGTCGAGGTGACCGACACCGCCGACCACCCGGACGGCACCACGGCGCTGCGCACCGCCCTCGACCGGGCCGGGCTCACCGTCCAGCCCGCCGGCCGCGGCGCCGACGGGGCGCCCGGCTCCGACCATGTGCTGCTGGTCGACGTGGTGGGCGAGGAGACGTACGACACGGTCCGCGACACCATCGCAGGACTCGGCCTCGGCCTGGTCCGCATGGAGCAGCGCCGCCACCGCATCGCGGAGATCTTCCGGTCCGACGACGAGGCGGAGGCCACGGACGCCGTGGACGCCGTGGACGGCACGAGAGCGCCCGGAGCACCGGCCGCCGCAAGCACACACGGGAAGGGGGGTGCCGTCGATGCCGCCTGAGACCGTGACCCAGCAGCGCGCCGACGTCATTCACAACATCGGCTACCGCCACTACGACGGCCCGCGCCTCGGCCGCGCCTACGCCCGCCGCTCGCTCTTCTCGCAGAGCCTGCGCGGTGCCTACGGCCTCGGCCGCTCGGCGAAGTCCAAGGTGGCGCCGATGCTGCTGTTGGCCGTGATGTGCATGCCCGCCGCGATCATCGTCGCGGTGGCCATCGCCACCAGCGTGGACGAGCTCCCCGTCAAGTACACCCGCTACGCGATCATGCTTCAGGCCGTCATCGGCCTCTACACCGCCTCCCAGGCGCCGCAGTCCGTCTCCCGGGACCTGCGCTTCAAGACGGTCCCGCTCTACTTCTCGCGCCCCATCGAAACGATGGACTACGTGGTGGCCAAGCTGGCCGCCATGGCCTCCGCGCTCTTCATCCTCACCGGTGTGCCCCTGCTGATCCTCTACGTCGGGGCACTGCTCGCCAAGCTGGACTTCGCCGATCAGACGAAGGGCTTCGCACAAGGACTGGTCTCCGTGGCTCTGCTCTCGCTCCTCTTCGCCGGCATCAGCCTGGTGATCGCCGCGCTCACCCCGCGCCGCGGCTTCGGCGTCGCAGCCGTCATCGCCCTGCTGACCATCTCCTACGGCGCGGTGTCCGCCGTCCAGGCCATCGCCTGGGACCAGGGCAACTCCGGCCCGGTGAGCTGGATCGGGCTGTTCTCGCCGATCACCATCATCGACGGCGTGCAGACGGCGTTCCTCGGTGCCACCTCCTCCTTCCCCGGCGGGGTCGGCCCCGGCACCGGCACCGGGCTCGTCTACGTCCTCGTTCTCCTCGGCCTGATCGCCGGCTCGTACGGGCTGCTGATGCGCCGCTACCGGAAGGTCGGCCTGTGACCACGATCGCCATCGACAACGTCTCCCGCTGGTTCGGGAACGTCGTGGCCGTCAACGACGTGACCATGAACATCGGCCCCGGTGTCACCGGGCTCCTCGGCCCCAACGGCGCCGGCAAGTCCACCCTCATCAACATGATGGGCGGCTTCCTGGCCCCCTCCACCGGATCCGTGACCCTCGACGGCGACCCGATCTGGCGCAATGAGCAGGCGTACCGCCACATCGGCATCGTCCCCGAGCGCGAGGCGATGTACGACTTCCTCACCGGCCGCGAGTTCGTGATCGCCAACGCCGAGCTGCATGGGCTGCCCGATCCGCGCGGAGCCGCCCGTAAGGCGCTCGACACGGTCGAGATGGACTACGCGGGCTCCCGGAAGATCGCCACGTACAGCAAGGGCATGCGCCAGCGCGTGAAGATGGCCTCCGCGCTGGTGCACGAGCCGTCGGTGCTCCTCCTGGACGAGCCGTTCAACGGCATGGACCCCCGGCAGCGGATGCAACTGATGGATCTGCTGCGGCGGATGGGCGCGGAGGGCCGCACCGTGCTGTTCTCCTCGCACATCCTGGAGGAGGTCGAGCAGCTGGCGGCGCATATCGAGGTGATCGTCGCCGGACGGCACGCCGCCTCCGGCGACTTCCGCAAGATCCGCCGGCTGATGACGGACCGTCCGCACCGCTATCTCGTACGGTCCAGCGACGACCGCGCGCTCGCGGCCGCCCTGATCGCCGACCCGTCGACCACCGGTATCGAGGTCGACGCGAGCACCGGCGTCGACGGCGGACTGCACATCCAGGCGGTGGACTTCGCCCGCTTCACCGAACTGCTGCCCCGGGTCGCCCGTGACCAGGGCATCCGGCTTCTCACGGTCTCGCCCTCCGACGAGTCCCTGGAGAGCGTCTTCTCCTACCTCGTCGCGGCCTGAAAGGAGCCCACAGCGATGTCCTCGCTCTACCACCCCACCGTCGCCCGGCTCACCTACCGGGCCCTGCTCGGCCGCCGCCGCGCGCTGATCCTCTTCACCCTCCCCGGGCTGCTGCTGATCATCTCGCTCGCCGTACGGCTGCTGACCGGATCGGACGACGGCACGGCCGACGCGATCCTCGGCGGCTTCGCCATGGCCACCATGGTCCCCTTGATCGGCGTGATCGCCGGTACGGGCGCGATCGGCCCGGAGATCGACGACGGCTCGGTCATCTATCTGCTCGCCAAGCCGGTGAAGCGGCCGACGATCATCGTCACCAAGCTGATCGTGGCCATCGGCGTCACGGCCGCCTTCTCCGCGATCCCCACCCTGCTCGCGGGCTTCGTGCTGAACGGCAACGCCAATCAGCTGGCCGTCGGCTACGCCGTCGCCGCCGCCGTGGCCTCGGTCGCCTACAGCGCGGTCTTCCTGCTGCTGGGCACCGTGACCCGGCACGCGGTGATCGCGGGCCTGGTCTACGCCCTGGTGTGGGAGACGTTCTTCGGCAGCGTGGTCGCCGGGGCCCGCAAGCTCAGCGTCCAGCAGTGGGCGCTGGCGCTCGGCCAGAAGGTCGCGGACGGCGATGTGATCACCTCGGATGTCGGCCTGGCGACCGGCGTCATCCTGCTGCTGGTCGTGACCGTGGGCGCCACCTGGTACGCGGGCCGCAAGCTGCGCTCGCTGACACTCGCGGGGGAGGAGTGACCACCCGCGTGAGCTGACGCCCCGGCGGCCTGGGGCCCGTACGGGGTTTATGCGGGGGCTCCCGCAGAAGGCCGCCGGGAGTTCGTGCCCGCCTTACGGCCGCCACCGCGCCGGGACGGTGGAGCCGCCCCGGTTGTCTCCCCGGCGGCGGCGGGCGTCGTGACGGCCGCCGCCGCGGTGTGTCCGGGGCCGCGCCGGTCTGATCCAGGGTGGCGGCCACGGTGTGAGAACGCGAGCGGCTCAGGCCCGGATCTTGCGGTCGCGGCCCGCGCCCAGGCCCAGCACCACCAGCGCCCCGCAGACCGCCAGCATCAGTGTGAGCGGCAGCCCCCAGCCGCCCGTGGTCTGGTGCACCACACCGAGCGCCAGAGGGCCCACAGCGGCCAGCAGATAGCCCCAGGTCTGCGCCATCCCGGACAGCCGTGCCGAGGTGTGGGCGTCCCCGGTCCGCAGCACCATCATGGTCAGCGCGAGCCCCACGGACCCGCCCTGTCCGACACCGATCAGCGCCGCCCACACCCACGCCCCGGCGACGGGAGCCACCAGCAGGCCCGCCATACCGGCGGCCATCAGCGCGGCGACCACGACCGCCAGCATCCGCTGGGCGCGCATCCGCCCCGCGAGGGTGGGCACCACGAACGAACCCACCATCTGCAACATGGTGCTGAACGCGAACACCAGCCCGGCCGCGCTCTTGCTCATGCCATGGTCGGTGAAGATCGTCGGCAGCCATGCGATACAGACGTACGCGATCGACGATTGCAGCCCCATGAACAGCGTGACCTGCCAGGCCAGCGCGGAGCGCCCCAGCCTCGGCCCCGCGTCCGGTGCCGTCCTCACGGGCGTCGCCGCGGGCTCACGGTGGTGCGTTCCGCGCCGTGCGAGCACCGTCTGCGGTGTCCAGACCAGCGCCGCGACGGCCGCCAGCAGCGACCAGGAGGCGAGCGAGCCCCGCCAGCCGCCGAGCCCGTTCTCCAGGGGCACGGCGGAGGCGGCGGAGACCGTCGCCCCGCCGATCATCGAGGTGGTGTAGAGGGCCGTCATCCCGGCGGCCCGATGCGGGAAGTCACGCTTGACCAGGCCCGGCATCAGCACGTTCAGGAACGCGATCCCGCTGCCGACGAGGGCGCCCCCGGCGAAGAGCGCCATCACCGGCGGCGCCACGCGCAGCAGTATGCCGCCGAGCAGCAGCACCAGCGCGCCCAGCAGCACCGCCTCGGTGCCCCAGCGCCGGGCGAACCGGGCCGCGAAGGGCGAGGCCAGGCCCATGAAGATCAGCGGAATGGTCGTGACCAGGCTGCCCATGGTCGCGGACAGCCCGAAATGGCCGCTGATCTCGCCGAGCAGCGGGGAGACCCCGGCGAGCGCGGCCCGCATATTGAGCGACGCCAGCACGATGCCGATCAGGAGCAGAGCGGGGTGGGCCCGCAGGGCGCGCCGCGCGACGGCCACCTCGGGGGTCGGCCGCAGATCCGTCTCGGCGTCCACGAGCAGGGGTTCGGCCGCGGGGCCGGGGGTGTGCGGGCGTGCCAAGAAGAACTCCGTTCCATGGTGCTCAGATGAGTGAGGCGGTGGTGGATGGGGCCCGGCGAGCGGACTCAGCCGGTGGCGAGCAACGCCTCGATGGCGCGTTTCGGCGTCTCCAGCAGGGCCCGTGCCGCCGCCTCGGCGGCCGCGGGGTCGCCGGAGGCGATGGCCTCGACCAGGGCGCGGTGATCGGCGGGGACGATGCTCGGCACCTCGCGATCGCCGAGCGAGGCCACCAGCGAGTCGTGCACCGAGCTGCTGAACCAGCCGTAGGTCGCGCTCAGCGCGGCGTTGTGCGCGGCGTCCACCACGGCGGTGTGGAACTCGAGGTCATGGGCCGCGTGCAGCTCATGGTGGCCGGACGCGGACTGCTCCCCGGCGTCCTCGAACGCCTCGAGCGACTTCAGCGCCGCCCGCATCCGCCGCAGATCGGCGGGGCTGTGCCGGAGCGCGGCCAGCCGCGCCCCCTCGGCCTCCAGCGCGATCCGCAGCTCCAGCACATCCCGGATCCCGGCGCGCCGCACATCCCGCATGACCTCGGCGGGGTCGGTCGTGGAGACCACGAAGGTGCCCTCGCCCTGCCGGGACTGGAGCATCCCCGCGTGTACGAGGACCCGGACCGCCTCGCGGACCGTGTTCCGGCCGACCTGGAGCTGTTCGGCGAGGGCATGTTCGGTGGGCACGCGGTCGCCGACCTTCCACTCGCCCTCGGCGAGCTGCCCGCGCAACTGCTCCACCACGGTGTCGACCAGTGACTGCCGCCCGGCCGCCCGCAACGCCATCCCTCTCGACTCCCTCACTCGATTCACCCGGTTGCCCAGTCATCCTACAACTCATGCCCGAAAAGCCCGGTGAGCGGGTCGTCACCGCGCGGCTCTGACCTGCAAGCCTTCCATAGGTCCAAAACGAACCTATGGGATCAGAGTTATCCACAGGGCATGTACCCCCCAGCCCACCGAGCTCCTCCGGTCCGCTATGCGCGCCGCCGCTTGGCGCGCCGCGCCCGTCGCTGAGCCGCCTCGGCCTTGAGCGTGGCGACATCCCTGCGGACCTCGGTCATGTCCTCACCGAGATCGCAGAGCCGCTCGCTCATGGCGCAGATGAACCGCCCGTGCGCGTCGAGCCGCCGGTCCATGCCGTCCAGCCGGGCGGAGACCCCGGCCATCCACGGCGCCAGCTCCCGCAGTGTGGAGCCGACATCCTCCAGACACGCCTCGACGGCTTCGAGACGTGTCCCGATCGGCCCGGTCAGCATCCGCTGGGTGAGGACCTGCTCGAGCGGGAGCTGTTCCGCCCCGGCCTCCGGTCCGCTCCGGGCGGCCTCCTCGACATCGAGGAGGTAGGTGCGTACCCGCTTGGCGATATCGCTGTCCCGCAGCAGCATCGCCACATTGAGCACCGCGCGGCGGGGGTAGAGGGTGAGGTGGGCGCGGCCCTGTGGATAACTCGAATCTGAAAGGTCCACGTTGGACCTTTCAAAAACTTGCAGGTAAGAGCCTCGGAGGATATGCATCCCGTTGCTCTGGAACTCCGCCCGATGCCGCTTGGTCAGACTCTTGACGGCTTCTTCCCCAACCTCGAAGTACTCCGCGACCATGCGTGTGGTGATATGCAGCCCATCGGGCAGCACGGTCAGGATCTTGACCTTGTCGAGGACATCCGTCCGTTCGATGACGCTGTCGCGCAGCGCGCGCGACTCCAGCAGTGCGATCTCAGGTGGCATATGTCTGCCTTCCGGTGTGGATTCGGGTGTGGTCACGCCCCACCAGCCAGGGGCCAGGCCGCCCGTATCCAGGGACCAGGAGCGGAGGGTGCCAACCTCTTTCGGACCCAACCGCCGTGACATCTCTGCGCGTCGATCCGTCGCCCGGCCGAGGCTCGAACTCGCGTTGCCTCCGCGCATAACGCGTAATAAGACAAACGATCAGATCGCGGAGGGGTTACTCGCACCACGCACGTTGACGGACCCCGGCCTCAACGCCACGAGGGGCGGGCGCCGTCGGGCGCCCGCCCCTCGTTTGGTACGCCACCCACGGCTCAGGCGTGGACCGGCTCCGTCGGGGATTTCTCGGTGGTCGGCTTCCGGGGCGGGCCGCCGGGGCCGCCGCGGACGACCGCGAGGACCAGCAGGCCCGCCGCCAGTGCCGCGATGCCGGCGATCACGCAGATGCGGTCGAGTCCGGCCGCGAAGGACTCGTGGACCAGCGCCCGTGCCGCGTCCGCGCGGGCCGGGGGCGCGGCGGCGATCACGGCGTCCGCGTGACCTCCGCTGATGGCCTCGGCGGCCTGGCCGGCCGCCCGCGCCGGGACGCTGCCGCTGTCGTCGACCATGTCCCGTACCCGCGTCGCGAAGACCGTGCCCAGCACGGCGATCCCCAGTGCGTAGCCCAGCTGCCGGAAGGTGTTCACCGCGCCGCTGGCCATGCCCGCACGCTCCGGCGGGGCCGAGCCGAGGGCCGCCGAGACCAGCACCGGCATGGCCAGGCCGATCCCCAGCCCGGCCAGGGCCAGGCCCGGCACGAAGGCCGTCCAGCCCGCGTCCGGGGTCACCATCGCCGCGTTGACCAGCGCGCCCGTGCCCACCAGCAGCAGTCCGCCGCCGAGCGTCCGCCCGGGGGCGACCCGCTCCAGCAGCCGTCCGCCCGCCGCGCCGACGACCAGCGAGACGCCCGCCATCGGCGTCACCGCGAGCCCCGCCTGCACCGGGCTCATGCCCAGCACCGACTGGAGCCACAGCCCGGCGTAGGTGAGGTACGGGAAGGCCGCCGCCTGGAGCAGCAGGGCCGCCGCCATCAGCACCGCGAAGGTCGGGCGGCGCAGCAGCGCGAGGTCCAGCAGCGGCTGCCGCTTGCCGCGCTCGACCACGGCGAAGGCGAGGAGCGCGATGGCCGCCACCATCAGCGAGGCGACCGTGCCGGTGTCGGCCCAGCCCTCCTCGCCACCGCGCATCAGCCCATACGTCAACCCCCCGGCGCACACCGTGAACGAGGCGGCGCCCGGCCAGTCGATCCGCACCCCCGGCACGCCGCGCGACTCGTCGATGGAACGGACCGTGATCCACACCGCGATCGCCGTCAGCGGCAGGTTGACCAGGAAGATCGCCCGCCAGTCGACGTACTCGGTCAGCACTCCGCCGAGCACCGGGCCGACCGCGGCGGCCGCCCCGCTCGTACCGCCCCACACCCCGAAGGCGATACCGCGGTCGCGTCCGGAGTACGTCGCCATCAGCAGCGGGGTGTTGGTGGCGAACATGGCCGCGGCCCCCAGCCCCTGGACGGCGCGGGCCGCGATCAGCACCCCGGCGTCCGGTGCCAGACCGCAGGCCAGGGAGGAGATCGCGAACACGGCGAGGCCGACGAGATACAGCCGCCGCCGTCCGAAGAGGTCCGCCGCCGAACCGGCCACCATCAGCAGCGCGGCCAGCGCCAGCGCGTAGATGTCCATCACCCACTGGAGGGAGGTGAAGGACGCGTCCAGCCCCCGCGCCACTTGGGGCAGTGCGGTGTTCACGATCGTGACGTCTATCAACAGCATGAAATTGCCGAGCGTGATGGCGGCGAGCGGCCACCATGATCTGCGCATGACTGACTCCGGGATCCGGCACATTCCGGCGAGGGGATGTGGCACATTCCGACAAAGGGACGCGGGGCCGGCCCCATTGGCGGTTCCCGCGACCCTTACGGTCGTCCTGGCTCGGCCGCACCTCCAACCGGCACCGCCCCGGCGGCGGTATCCGACATCGGCTAGCTTTGTGCGGTGGAATCCGACGCCTACGACGACCTGGACCGGGCGCTGGTGCACGCCCTCCAACTCGACGGCCGGGCCCCCTTCAGCCGGTTCGCCGAGGTGCTGGGCGTCTCCGACCAGACCGTGGCCCGCCGCTACACCCGGCTGCGGACGACGGGAGCGCTCCGGGTGCTGGGGCTCACCGACCCGGCGGCGGTCGGTGAGGTGGTCTGGCTGGTGCGGGTGCGGTGTCTGCCGGACGCCGCCCTGCCGGTGGCCGAGGCGCTGGCCCGGCGGGCCGACACCTCCTGGGTGCATGTGCTCTCCGACGGCACCGAGGTCGCCGCGGCGACACGAGTGGCGTCCGGCCGGGACAGCGACGCGCTGCTGCTGCGCAAACTCCCGCAGACCCCACGAGTGGTGGGGGTGAGCGCGCACTGCGTGCTCCATGAGTACTACGGCGGGGAGCAGAACCTGGTCAACAAGTCCGACGCGCTGACGGCCGAGCAGATCCGGCGGCTGCGCGCGCCCGTCGTGGACCGGTCGAAGGGCCCGCGCGGACCGGTGAGCGCCGAGGACCGCAGGCTGCTGGACGTCCTGGCGCGGGACGGGCGGGCTCCGCCGGCCGAACTGACCGCCGCCACCGGCTGGTCGCAGTCGACGGTGCGCCGCCGGCTGGCCGATCTGCGCGCCGACGGCACCCTGTACTTCGACGTCGTCTACACCAACCGGATGTTCCGGCAGACCGTCACCACCACGATGTGGCTGTCGGTACGGCCGTCGGAGCTCGCCGCCACCGGGCAGCGGCTCGCCGACCACCCCGAGGTGGCGTTCGCATGTGCGACCACCGGAACCAAGAATCTGATGGCGTCCGTGGTCTGCGCCGATGTCCCGGCCCTCTACACCTATCTGACCACCCGTATCGCCGAGCTCCCCTCCGTACGGGACATGGAGACCTCGCCGATCCTCCGCAGGATCAAGGGTCCGGGGCCGTTGCTCACCCCTCCTTCCCAGGTGCCCTGGCGCGCTTCCTGAACGGCCCGCGCGGCAGCGGTAGTTGGAGGAATCTCCGAAACTCCGGTGGTCGAACTCTGTTCATCTCTACGTCGATGTAGATCTTGACGGTTGTCAGGGACCTGGCGAACTCTTGGCGTGTGCTGGATCACACCGCGCCGCCCCCTCCCTTCGCCACAAGCGGTTGAGGGGGTGTCAGGAGTGAAAACGGAGGGAACCAGAATGCGTCGCCTCGTCACGAGTCTCGCCGCCACCGCGGTCACCGCGGCCGCCACCATCGCCCTGGCCGCACCCGCCCAGGCGGTCCCCGCGGACAAGCAGCAGGTCCTCGCCAGCTGGACCCAGACCAGCGCCAGCAGCTACAACACCTGGCTCGCGGCGCGGAACAACCAGGGCTCCTGGTCCGCCTACCAGTTCGACTGGTCCACCGACTATTGCAGCAGCTCCCCCGACAACCCCTTCGGCTTCCCCTTCCAGACCGCCTGCGCCCGGCACGACTTCGGCTACCGCAACCACAAGGCGATGGGCATCTTCGACGCCAACAAGGCGCGTCTCGACAGCGCCTTCTACGAGGACCTCAAGCGGGTGTGCGGCGCATACAGCGGTGCCACCAAGACGTCGTGCGACGGTACGGCCTGGACGTACTACCAGGCGGTCAAGATCTTCGGCTGACCCGGCTGACCCGGCTGACCCGGCTGACCCGGCTGAACCTGCCGGTCCAGCCGGCCCTTCCCGGATCGGGCCCGCACGCCGCGGCCGAGGGTCCGATCACCGCTGCCGAGCCCGGATGCCGGGCGGTCCGCCGAGGCGGCCGCACCGGCATCCGGCCGGTTCACCGGCGCGCCGCCGGGAAGAGCTTCTCCAGCACCACGGCGATACCCTCCTCCGTGTTGGAGGCGGTGATCTCGTCGGCCACGGCCTTGAGATCCCGGTGTGCGTTCGCCATCGCGACCCCGTGCCCGGCCCAGCCGAACATCGGGATGTCATTGGGCATATCGCCGAAGGCGATCGCGTCGGCGGCGGTCATCCCCAGCCGGCGCGCGGCCAGCGAGAGTCCCGTGGCCTTCGTCAGCCCCAGCGGCAGCAGCTCCACCAGCCCGGCGCCTGCCATCGTCACCCCGACCAGGCCGCCGGCGGCCGTCCGGGCGGCATCCGCGAGCGCGTCGTCGCCCAGCTCGGGGTGCTGGATGTAGAGCTTGCTGATGGGCTCCGACCACAGCTCGGCCGGGTCCGTGAACGACACGAGGGACATCCCGTCGTGGTCCATCCGGTACCCCTCGCCGAACAGCACCTCGCCGTCCAGCCCGTCGCGGGCCGCGGCCAGCGCCAGCGGACCGATCTCCGCCTCGAGCTTCGCCAGCGCCAGCTGGGCCACCTGGCGGTCCAGCGTGACGGAGGTCAGCAGCCGGTGCTCGCCCGCGTGGTAGAGCTGTGAGCCCTGGCCGCACACCGCGAGCCCCTGGTAGCCGAGGTCGTCGAGTATGTGCCGGGCCACCGGCACGGTCCGCCCGGTGACCACGATGTGCGCGGCGCCCGCCGCGGTGGCCGCGGTGAGCGCATCACGGGTCCGCGCCGAGACGGTGTGGTCGGGGCGCAGCAGCGTCCCGTCGAGATCGGTCGCGATCAGTCGGTAGGGCAGCTCGTCGGTCCGTCCGGCGTTCGTCACCGCGCCGCGACCGGTTCCAGGACCTCGCGTCCGCCGAGGAACGGCCGCAGCACCTCGGGCACCCGCACCGAGCCGTCGGCCTGCTGGTGGTTCTCGAGGATCGCCACGATGGTCCGGGTGACCGCGCACAGCGTGCCGTTGAGCGTGGCCAGCGGACGGACCCGCTTGCCCTCGCGCATCCGGATCGACAGCCGCCGCGACTGGAACTCGGTGGTGTTGGAGGTCGAGGTCAGCTCGCGGTACTTGCCCTGCGTCGGGATCCACGCCTCGCAGTCGAACTTCCGCGTCGCCGAGGAGCCCAGGTCACCCGAGGCCAGGTCGACCACCCGGAACGGCAGCTCCAGCGAGGTCAGCCACTGCTTCTCCCACTCCAGCAGCCGCTGGTGCTCGGCCTCGGCCTCCTCCGGGGTCGTGTAGACGAACATCTCGACCTTGTCGAACTGGTGCACCCGGAAGATCCCCCGGGTGTCCTTGCCGTACGACCCGGCCTCCCGGCGGAAGCAGGAGGAGAACCCGGCGTAGCGCCGCGGCAGTGCGTCCGCCTCCAGGATCTCGTCCATGTGGTACGCGGCCAGCGGGACCTCGGAGGTGCCGACCAGGTAGAGGTCGTCCTTGTCGAGGTGGTAGACGTCCTCCGCGGCCTGGCCGAGGAAGCCGGTGCCCTCCATGGCCTTCGGCTTGACCAGCGCGGGGGTGAGCACCGGGGTGAAGCCCGCCGCGGTGGCCTGCGCCATCGCCGCGTTCACCAGAGCGAACTCCAGCAGGGCGCCGACGCCCGTCAGGTAGTAGAAGCGGGAGCCGGAGACCTTGGCGCCGCGCTCGGTGTCGATCGCGCCGAGCAGCTCGCCGAGCTCCAAGTGGTCCTTGGGCGCGAAGCCCTCGGCCTCGAAGTCGCGCGGGGTGCCTACGGTCTCCAGGACGGCGAAGTCGTCCTCGCCGCCGACCGGGACCTCCGGGTGGACGAGATTGCCCAGCCGGAGCAGGAGCCGCTGGGTCTCCTCGGCGGCCGCGTCCTGCTCGGCGTCGGCCGCCTTGACGGCCGCGGACAGCTCGCCCGCCTTCTTCAGCAGCTCGGCCTTCTCGTCACCGGCGGCCTTGGGGATGAGCTTGCCGAGCGCCTTCTGCTCGGCGCGCAGCTCGTCGAAGTGGACACTGGAGGACCTGCGCCGCTCGTCGGCGGTCAGGAGCGCGTCGACGATGCCGACGTCCTCTCCACGAGCGCGCTGGGAGGCGCGCACACGATCGGGGTCCTCACGGAGCAGGCGAAGGTCAATCACCCCCCCAGGTTACCGGTGTGACCTCGGGTGCTCGACGCGATATTCCTTTGCGTCCCATTTTGCCCCCTTTTGGGGCTGTGGGTAAACCGGGGAATTCCTGTGACGGTCACCGTCAAGGAATGCCTGCGCATTCCCCGAAAAGGGGCAAAGAGATGGCGTCGAGTCGACCTTCTTCCCGTGTGTACAGGGTGAGTTGGGGGTTCGTTGTCCACAGGCGAGGGGTGAATCCCGAAAGTTATCCACAGGCTGTGTGTGAGATCTGTGGATGCCGCGGTGATCGTTTGGGTCGCCCAGGTGCTCGGCGATGGATTCCCCTATCAAACCGCGTTCACACACTCCTCAAGAGAGGAATCCCTCACTCCAAAGAGTTGATGGAGAGAATTGGGATGACGGATGAGGGATGTCCTGCGATGGGCGGCGGATGTGTCGAATGTCATGGAAAGTCCGCCTCGCCGGATTGGTGATGTCGACTTATCCCCAGCATGGACCATCGGCCTGTGGATAACTTTTCCGCAGCGATTCCGGCGCTCCCCGGCGTCGGGCCCGCGGACGGGTCTGAGCCTCTGTGGGCGACCCGCCGTGGACGGCCCGTTATGACCGTCATGGGCGGTTTTGGCTCAGGCCCGGCCGTCCTGGCAGCGGGCCAGCCACTCCGCCGCCTCCGTGAACGCCTCGTCCGAGGTTCCGTGCCGCAGCGGCGCCATCTCCTCCGCCACCACCCCCGCCTGGGGGTACGAGCCCAGGAACCGCACCTTCGGGCAGATTCGCTTCAGCCCCATCAGGGCCGAGCCCACCCGCCGGTCGGCGATGTGCCCCTCACAGTCCACCGAGAAGCAGTAGCGGCCGATGCCCTCGCCGGTCGGGCGCGATTCGATCCGCATCATGTTGACCCCGCGCGCGGAGAACTCCTGGAGCAGCTCCAGCAGCGCGCCCGGGT
Organism: Streptomyces malaysiensis subsp. samsunensis; assembly: GCF_024519315.1. GTDB lineage: Bacteria > Actinomycetota > Actinomycetes > Streptomycetales > Streptomycetaceae > Streptomyces > Streptomyces malaysiensis. The sequence goes on from NZ_JANIIC010000017.1 coordinate 59,732, forward strand.
GGTCGTCGCCGAGCCAGATCACCACGGATGTCTTGTCCGCGCCGGTCCGGGCGGCGGGCCGGGCGGGGCGGCCGGCCAGGACGAAGCGGGTCATCGCGTTCTGCGCGTCATGGATGTCGGTGACCAGCGGCTCGAGCCCGTACGTGGCCGCCGCGAACTCGCCTGCGAACGCCGCGTCGTACCGCCCCTCCTGCACCAGCCGCGCACCGTCCGCGTTCGAGGCGGCCGACTCCCAGACGGCGTCCGGGAGGTTCGCCGCCAGCCAGTTGCGGACCTGGGGCTGGGCGACCGGATGCCCGGTCACCGTCTTGATGTCGGCGAGCGCGGTGCCCGGCCGCACCAGCAGCGCGAAGCTGATCGACAGCAGCACCTCGCGGTAGATCATCAGCGGTTCGCCGGTGGCCAGCTCGTCGAGGGTCGCGGTGACCCCGCCCTCGACCGAGTTCTCGATGGGCACCAACGCGGCCGCCGCGGCGCCGGAGCGCACCGCGTCGAGTGCCACCGGCACGGAGACCATCGGCACCAGCTCCCGGGTGGCGGCCTCCGGCATGGACCGCAGGGCGGCCTCGGTGAAGGTGCCCTCGGGGCCGAGGTAGGCATAGCGGCTGGCCGACATCACGGTCGCTCCCTGTGATCAGACGAGACCGCCACGATACCCGCGCCCGCCCGGCCCGCCGACTCGCCTGCCGAACGCTCGGACGCGAGGGGTCAGGGGCGGCTCGTCCCTTCCCTATCCCTCCAAGAGTGCCTGACCCACGTACTCCCCCGGAGCGCAGCCCGGAGGCACCGCGAACAGCGCGCTGGTCTCGTGCCGCAGGAACCGCGAGAGATCGTCGCCCAGGTCCAGCTTCCGCTGCACCGGTACGAACCCCTTCATCGGATCCGCCTGCCAGGCGATGAAGAGCAGTCCGGCGTCCGGCGCCCCGTCGTCGCGGAAGCCGTCGTGGTACGAGAAGGGCCTGCGCAGCATCGCGGCGCCCTGGTTGGACGCGGGGGCCGCGACCCGCACATGGGCGGCGCCCGCGATGGCCAGCGAACCGTCCTCGTTGACCTTGTCGAGCCGGACCGGGGTGGTCTCCGTGCCGCCGGACAGCGGGGCGCCGTCCGACTTGCGGCGGCCGACCACCTTCTCCTGCCGCTTCAGGGAGAGGTGGTCCCAGGAGTCCAGCAGCATCCGGATGCGCCGGACGACCGCGTAGGAACCGCCCGCCATCCACGCGGGCTCGCCCTTCTCCGGTACGAAGATCCGCCGCTCGAAGTCGTCATCGGCCGGCTTGGGGTTGTTGGTGCCGTCGATCTGGCCCATGAGGTTGCGGGTGGTCATGGGGCGGTCGGTGGCGCCGGGGGTGCGGTTGAAGCCGTTCATCTGCCAGCGCGGCCGGGCCGTGTCCGCGGCCTCCCGCTGGAGTGCGCGCAGCGCGTGGAAGGCGACCAGCGCGTCATTGGCGCCGATCTGGATCCACAGATCGCCGTTGCTGCGCCTGGGATCGAGCGCGTCCGAGACGAAGTCGGGGAGCGGAGCGAGCGCCTCCGGCAGTTGGCCGCCGAGTCCCGCCTTGCCGAAGAAGGTCCGGCCGAAGCCGAAGGTGACCGTGAGGGAGGAGGGACCGGCGTCCAGCGCGATCCCCGTGTCCTCCGGCGGGGCCTCGCCCGCCATCAGCTCCTGGGCCGTGCGCGACCAGCGGCGCAGCAGCGCGGCGGCCGCCTTACGGTTCGCACCGGGCGCCAGGTCGAAGGCGATGAGATGGCCATGGGCCTGGAGGGGGGTGGTGATACCCGGCTGGCGCCTGCCGTGGAAGGGCACGGCGGTCGCGCCCAGGGAGTTGAGGGGTTCGGGTGTGCTCCGCGTGGCCTCGGCCGCGTAGGCTCCGGCGGCGCCGCCGGCGACCAGCCCGGCCGCGCCGGCGGCGCCCGCCGAGCCCAGCAGACGCCGCCGGGAGATGCCGGACGAGGGTGTTTGCTCTGTGGTCATTGAGCGACTTTCACGTTCCTGGTCTCCGTCACCTGGTCGATGTCGGAGGTTCGTACGGTCAGGGAGAGCTGCCAGGTCCCGGCCATGGGCAGCTGGACGGTCCTGGCGCTCCAGTGTCCGGTCGAGAGGCGCTCGAGCGGGATGCGCAGCGGCCCGATCCCCTTGGACTCGAGCGTCAGCGACAGCTTGACCTCGGGCACGTCCACGGGACGGTCGGCCGGGTCGGTGGTGAAGACATGCAGCGCGTTGTCACCCGGCAGGGCGGGTTCGATCATGACCACGGCCTTGCCGCGGCCGCTCTTGGGGCCCGTGTTGTAGGGGATCAGCACGCTCACCGGGTCGACGTTCAGCCGGTCGCGGCCGGGCTGGGTGGCCGCGGCACCGGCCTGCTCGGTCTCGGCCCGGCCGGGCTGGGTGCCGCTCAGCACGGTGGCCACCGCGAGCAGCACGACGGCCACGACGGTCTCGGCGATCACCGACCGGCGCAGACCGCTGCGCTCACGGTCGGCGTCCCGCTCCCGCAGCGTGGTGGCCTTGCCCTTGGCGGCCCGCTGACGGGCGAGCTGGGCGGCGCGTACGGGATCGCCGTCGTCGGACTCCTCACCGGACTCGGCCTCACCGGACTCGGCCTCACCGGACTCGGCCTCACCGGACTCGGCCTCGGCGGGGGTGTCGATGGCCGCGTCGGCCGCGCCGGTACGGGCCGGCTGGGCGGCCTTCACCGCTGCTGCCGTCTCGGCGTCGGCCCCGGCCTCGGCCCGCGCCTTCGTCGTGGCCTTCGCGTCCGAGGCCGCCTCCGACGCGCTCTCCGCCTCCGTCTCCTTTTCCGCCTCCGCCTCCGCCGTGGCATCCGTAAGGCGCCCGGTCCAGCGTCGCGAGACGGCGGCGATGCCCACGAGCACCGCCACCAGACCCACCTTGACCAGCAGCCATCGCCCGTACTCGGTGTCGGTCAGCGCGCTCCAGGAGCCCACCTGCCGCCACGACTGGTACAGCCCGGTGACCACCAGGGCGACGACCGAGCCGAAGGCCAGCCGCGAGAAGCGGCGCACGGCCGCCCGCTCGATCGGCTCGCCCGCCCGGAGCGTCACCGCGAGCGAGGCGAGGCCGCCCATCCACACCCCGACCGCGATCAGATGGATCACGTCCACCGGCATGGCCAGCTGCCGCTGGAGGCCGACCGAGGCGTGCTCGGCCATCGCCCAGGTGGCGGCGAGGCCCACGGCCATCACCGTGCCGCCGAAGCCGAGCCCGAAGGCGAGGTCCTGGCGGCGCCGGGCGTCCACCTCCGCATCCCCGGTGCGGCGGGTGTACGAGCCGAAGAGGACGGCCAGGAAGATCGCCGCCGCGCCGAGCAGCAGCAGCCGGGACAGCAGCGCCGCGCCCGGCTTGGTGGACAGCACATCGCCCAGCCTGCCGAGGCCGAGGACCCCGCCGATTCCCTCGCCGTCCGTGTACGGCCCGCGCAGCAGCAACAGCAGCAGGGTGGCCGTGAAGACCGTCACCCAGCCGCCCACGGCGATCTTCCGCACCGGGCGTGAGGACCGGCAGAGCCCGGCGAACACACAGCCGCCCACGAGCGCCGCGAAACCGCCGTAGGCGGCGTACCGGCCGATCCCGTAGAGCGTGCCGACCGTGCTGTCGGACCCGCCGCCCGTGGACACCTTCGCGGTGGTCTTGGACGGGGCGCCGATGGAGAAGGTGAACGCGCCGCTCACCGGGTGGCTGTCCTCCGAGACCGCCTTCCAGGCCACCGTGTAGGTGCCGTCCGGAAGCCCGGAGTGCAGCCCGGCGGCGGCGGTCGAGGACTTGCCGCCGACATGGGCGGTCTTCCCGGTGTCCACGCGCTTGCCCTTGGGGTCGAGCACGCGCACCGAGTCGCCGGAGAGCAGCACGCCCTCCGAGAAGTTCAGCGTGACCTCCCTGGGGGCGGTCTTCACCACCGAGCCGTCGGCGGGGTCGGTCGAGGTGAGCGCGGCATGCGCGGACGCGGAACTCGCGCCCACGCTCAGCGCGCACAGCAGCGCGGCGAGCAGGGTGCCGCAGATCGCCGTCAGCCGCCGGGCGGTCGCGGTGGTCCGGGAGCGGGTCGCGGTGGGTCCGGCGGGGGCCAGGGAGGTCAGCGAGGGCATCGGGCGTCAGTCCTTGGGGCGGTACGTCGTGGGCTCGACCGGGACTTTGATCTCGATGGGGGCGGAGGTGGCGAAGTGAAGGGTGAAGTTGACTTTCTCACCGACCTTGGGCCGGTGGGTGAGGTTTGTCAGCATCAGATGATCTCCGCCGCTGGTCAGCTCGAGCCGGCCGTTCGCCGGGACATCGAGCGAGCTCACCTGCTTCATCCGGGTGCCCTGGGTGCTGTGCAGGGTGACCTCGGAGGCGAGCGGGGTGGTGACGGACGTCAGCTCGTCGGCGCCGCCACCGGTGTTCCGTACGGTCAGGTATCCCGCCGCCATGTCGTCCATGGGCGGCCGCGAAACGTAGGCGCCGCTCACGGACAGCTTCGGGGCGCCCTTATGGCCGGCGCCGTCCCCGCTGCTCCCGCCACCGTCGCCGCCGTCCGAGCAGGCGGCGAGCGCGGCGGACAGACCGAGGGCGAGGACCGCGGTGGCCGCCTTACGGATGCCGGGACCCGTCCTCATCACGGGTTCCGCCCCTCGATGATCTTCGGCAGGTCCTTGGCGTAGCGGTCGGCGGTGGCTTCCGTCGTGTAGATCCAGCGGGCCTTGTCGTCCTTGGGCGAGAAGCCGATCACCTCGGCGCCGTGGCTGACGGTGATGCTGCCGTCCTTCTCCTTCTTCGGCTTCTCGATGTAGATGCCCAGCGGCCGCGCGGCGGCCTTGATGGTGTTGAAGTCGCCGGTCAGGCCGACGAAGTCGGTGCCGCCCTGGGCGTCGAGCCAGGACCGGATCCGCTTGGGGGTGTCCCGGGCGGGGTCGGTGCTGACGAAGACGACGCGCAGCTTCTCCCGCTCGGCCTTGGAGAGCTTCTTCACGGCGATGCCGACGTTGCTCATGGTCAGCGGGCAGACGTCGGGGCAGTGGGTGTAGCCGAAGAAGAGCAGGGTGGGCCGGCCCTTGGTCTCCTCGAGCAGGTCGTACTTCTTGTCGTCGGTGTCGGTGAGGACGAGGTCCGGCTTGGCCTTCGCCTGGTCCAGGACGATGGCCTGACCCGGCTTCTGGCCGCCCTTGACCTCGGCGGCGGCGTTGTCGCCCTTGCCCCCGCCGTCCGAGCCGCCGCAGGCGCTGAGGGTGAGCGCGGCGGTGGCGACGAGCGCGGTGGCCAGGATTTTGGTGCGCATGGAGCTGTTCTCCCAAGAGAGGGGTGGATCGGTGGCGCGCGGGGCGGCGGGCACGAGGGCCCGCCGCCCCCGACGGGATCACGCGGTCGGCTCAGGACCCGCGGTCACCGGCGGTACGCGTGTGGTGTTCGGCCGGTCGGTGGTCAGGCGGAACGGCGGCGGCTGGCGACCACGCCGAAGGCGACACCGGCGGCGCCGACGACGATGCCCGCGATGCCCAGCACCCGGGCGGTGGTGTCGCTGCCGTCTTTGTCGTCCGAGGCGTCCTCGGAGGCGGAATTCTCGGCTCCGGCCTTCTCGGAGTCCTTGCCCTGCCCCTGTCCGGAGGCCGCGGCGGCGTCCTGGCCGTCCGAGCCCTTGGCCGGGGCGACCAGCTTGAGCACCGGCGCCGGGTTCTCGGGTTCGGCGGCGCCCTCCTGGGGCTCCTCGATCCAGCGCACGACCTCCTTGTTGTCGTACGTCTGGAGCGCCTTGAAGACGAGCTGGTCGGCGTCCTCGGGCAGCTGGCCGACCGAGAGCGGGAACTGCTGGAACATCCCCGGCTCGATCTTTCCGCCGGTCCAGGTGACCTTGGTGACCGCCTCGTTGATCTTCTCGCCGTGCATCTCCATGGGCTTGGCGAGCTTGGACTTGGTGACCTTGACGTCCCACCCGGGCACCGGCTGGGGCATCACCGAGGCGAGCGGGTGGTCGGCGGGCAGGTTCACCTCGAGCTTGACGGTGGAGGAGTCGTCGCGCTCGTTGGGCACCTTGAAGTTGATGGTGCTGTAGCCGCCCTTCTCGGCCTGGCCGGGCTGCACGCTGACGTGCGCGAAGGCCGGGCCCGCGGTGAGCAGCACCAGGCCGCCCGCGGTGAGGCATCCGATGACCGGCAGACGGCGAAGACGCATGGCGTTCATGTCAACACTCCGGGAAGACAGGAATGAGCAGATGGGTGGGCGCGCGTGCGGCGACGTCGCGGCCACCCTCCGGTCCCGCTGGAGAGCGTCGCGTCGGTCAGGCCGCCAGGTCGCAGGCCGGCGGTCCCCGCCTGATCACGCTGTGCTGGAGGACCAGGGCCGTCGTCCCGCCCTCGTCCCGCTCGGCCGTGCGCGGACGGCACGGCCCGCCGTAAGGCGCCGCCGAAGGGGCGAGGAGCACCCTGACGAGCTTCAGGGCGGCCCGCAGCGCCCGTACGAGCGTGGCCTCCGCGACGCCCCGGGCCCCGTCCACCGACAGCCGCACCGCCCGCCATACGGCCGCCTCGCCCCGGCGCAGCAGCCAGCCGATGGCCAGCGCGGCCAGCAGATGGCCCAGGGCCATGGGCAGCGACGGCAGCAGGCTCTCCATCCCCGCCGCCCGCTCCACCGGGGCGGTGGCCGCCGGCATGGCGTGCGCGCCGTGCGAGGCGGACGGGTCGATGCCCGCGTGCGCCACGATCCGGTGGGCCGTCGCGGCGTCGAGCCGCCCGGGGCCCGACGCGCACAGCAGCCTGGCGGCCAGGCCGATCACATGGCCCTGGGCGGCGTCGGCCCGATGGGCGGCCTCCTCGGCGGCGGCTGCCCGGTCCTGCCCGAGGGCGAAGAGCGTGTGCAGCGCGAGCTGCCCGGTGGCCAGCAGGACCGCGATCCCGGGCAGCGACCGCTCCCGCCCGGCCAGCGACAGCGCCACCGTGAACATCGCAGCGCAGCCCACGCCCAGCGTCCACAGCGGCACGGTCGCACAGGACCCCAGCACATGCCCCGCCGCGGACAGCATGACGCAGACCGCGGTGAACACCGCGGCCCGCAGCATTCGCAGATCGGCGCCGGCACGGGCGACTGGGGAAGCCATGGCCGCGCCATCATCCCACCGGGGGGCCGCGTTACCTACAGGGGGTGGGGCGTACCGGCGCACACCGGGACAGGCTCATACACCGGTTCGCGCATCGAGCGCGTCCGCCGAATGAGCGGAGTCACGTTGATAACACGCTTACGGACCATGGACCCAGGCAATACGTAACGGTATGTCGAGCCGCGGCCGGGAGGCTGGAGCATGAGCATCTGGTGGTCACTCCATTTGCCCCGCGAGGCGGCGAGCGTTCCGCTCGCACGACGACTGCTCCTCGGCACCATGGAGACGGCCGGAGTCGATCCGGAGATCTCCTACGATCTGTCGGTCGCCCTCTCCGAAGCGTGTGCGAACGCGGTGGAGCACGGGGGCCGCGACGGCGCGGGCGGGGATTATCGAGTCACGGCCTATATCGACGGCGACACCTGCCGTATCGAGGTCACCGACTCCGGTCCCGGCTTCGCCGGACGCGGCACCGTCCGCCGCGGGGCGCGCACCCGGAGCGAGCGGCGTCCGGCGGGTCCGCCGAGACCGCAGCAGCCGCGCGGTCCGGCTCCGCCACAGGCGGAGCACGGGCGGGGGCTCTTTCTCATCGAGGCCCTCACCGACCATGTCCGCTACCGCGACCGTCCGGGCCGCGGCGGGGTGGTGGTGAGCTTCGACAAGATCCTCAAGTGGCGTGAAGGGGCGCTGCTCAAGGCGTCGTAGGCGCGTCACGGTCCTTCAGGAACCTCAACCTCGACCTCAGCAAGACCGGCGGCCTCAGCGACCTCATCGGGCTCAGCGAGTTTCAGCGAGCCGGGGAAGCGCGGGAGGAGTCAGGAAGCTCAAGGAGTCGGGCGGCCGTCTGTTTCGGGCGGCAGAGCGCGGCACAGCGCGTCCAGTGCCTCCGCGAAGGAGTGTTCGGGCGGGGTCGCGTAGCCCACCACGAGCCCGTCGAGACGCGGTGTGGTGGCCTCCGGGTGGCGGTAGCCGCCGAGGCCGTCGAGCGCCAGCCCCTGCCAGGCGGCGGCGCGGAGTGCGGACCGCTCGGTGCCGGGCGGCAGCTCCAGGACCGCGTGCAGACCGGCCGCGATCCCCGAGACCCGGATATGGGGCGCGTGTTCGGCCAGGGCCGCCACGAGCTGATCGCGCCGACGGCGGTAGTGCTGGCGCATACGGCGCACATGGCGGTCGTATCCGCCCGATTCGATGAAGTCCGCGAGGGTCAGCTGGTCGAGGACGCCGGTCCATCCCTCGCGCTCCCCCTTGACGGCCAGCAGACGGTCGACCAGATGGTCCGGCAGCACCATCCAGCCCAGCCGCAGGGCCGGGGAGAGGCTCTTGCTGACCGAGCCGAGGTAGACCACCCGGTCGGGGTCGAGCCCCTGGACGGCGCCCACCGGGCGGCGGTCGTAGCGGAGCTCCCCGTCGTAGTCGTCCTCCAGGACCAGACCGCCGCTCTCGCGCGCCCAGGCCACCGCCGCGGCCCGCCGCCCGGGGTGCAGCGGACCGCCGGTGGGGAACTGGTGGGCGGGGGTGAGCAGGGCCGCCCGTACGCCGTCGAGGTCGGCCAGTCCATCCGTAAGGGCGCCATCGGCGTCCAGGGGAAGCGGGACCGTACGGATCCCGGCGGATCTCAGAAGCGAGCGGTGGAAGGCCAGACCGTAGGACTCGACGGCCATCCGGGGCCGCGTCAGCCGGGTCTCGCCCAGCAGCCGCAGCGCATGCGCGAAGCCCGAGCAGACGACGATCCGCTCGGGGTCGGTGCGCACGCCACGGGCGCGGGCCAGATAGTCGGCCAGGGCGCGGCGCAGTTCCGGGCGGCCGCGCGGATCCCCGGGGCCGAACGCCTCGTTGGGCGCGGCGGTCAGGGCGCGGCGGGCCGAGGCGAGCCAGGCGGCGCGGGGGAAGGAGGCGGCGTCCGGCTGACCCTGGAGCAGGCTGTGCACCGGACGCGGGGCCGGCCGGGGGCCCCGGCGGCCGCCGGTCGGCAGGGGCGGCCGCCCGCCGCGCTCCCGGCGGGCCGCGCGCCGACCGGGCGAGGGCGGTGCGGGACGGGACGCCACCCGGGTCCCGGAGCCCTGGCGGGCGGTGAGCCAGCCCTCGGCGACCAGCTCGGCGTAGGCGTCGGCGACCGTGTTCCGGGCGATGCCCAGGTCGGCGGCGAGAGAACGGTAAGGCGGCAGCCGGGTGTCCGGGGCGAGCCGCCCGTCGCGGATGGCCTCGCGCAGCGCGGCCATCAGGGCCGTCCTGCGGCTGCCCGCGCGGGTGAGCTCCAGATGGAGGTCACTGCCGAGGATCTCCGCCGAATTGACCCATGAATCCACCATGGAAATGCACCCTACAGGGGGTCGCATAGCGGCCTAATTTCATTCCCATGACGACTTCGGCGACGACCACAGCGACGACGACAGCGACGATGGCGGGGACGACGGCCGGGACGACGACCGCCGAGACGGTGACGACGGCACGCGAGACCGGGCGGGTCGACTTCGCGAAGGCCGCCCCCAAGGCGTTCAAGGCGCTGATCAGCCTGGACGCGGCCGCGCGCGAGGGGCTGGACCCGGCCCTGGTGGAGCTGGTGCAGATCCGCTCCTCCCAGCTCAACAACTGCGCCTACTGCCTCCATATGCACACCACCGACGCCCATGAGGCGGGCGAGAGCAACGAGCGCATCGCCCTGGCGGGCGTCTGGGAGGAGGCCGGGAAGGCCGGGTTCTACACCGAGAAGGAGCAGGCCGCCCTGGCGCTCACCGAGGCGGTCACGCTGCTGCCCGGCGGTGTCCTGGACGGGGTCTACGAGCGGGCCGCCCGGCACTTCGAGGAGCGGGAGCTGGCTCAGCTCATCGCCCTCATCTTCACGATCAACTCCTGGAACCGGATCGCGGTGACCACCCGCAAGGTGCCGGGGCAGGACTGAGAACGGCCGGGACAGGACCGAGAACGGCCGGGCAGGACCGGGAAGGGCCCGAGAACGAACCGTGGGGAGCGGCGCCGCCGCTCCCCACGGTCCCTCCCATGCGATCAGGCGATGAGCCGCCCCCTCAGGCGGTGAGGCGGGCCATCCACGCCTCGACGTCGTCCGCGGTCCGCGGCAGCGCGGCCGACAGCACGCGGTTGCCGTCCTCCGTCACCAGGACGTCGTCCTCGATCCGGACGCCGATGCCCCGGTACTCCTCGGGCACGGTCAGATCGTCGGCCTGGAAGTACAGCCCCGGCTCGACCGTCAGGCACATCCCGGGCTCCAGGGTGCCGTCCACATAGGTCTCGGTGCGGGCCACGGCGCAGTCGTGGACGTCCATGCCGAGCATGTGGCCGGTGCCGTGCAGGGTCCAGCGGCGCTGGAGCCCCAGTTCGAGCACCCGCTCCACCGGGCCCTCGACCAGGCCCCATTCGACCAGCTTGGTGGCGAGGACGCGCTGGGCGGCGTCGTGGAAGTCGCGGTACTTCGCGCCCGGCCGGACCGCGGCGATACCCGCCTCCTGAGCCTCGTACACCGCCTCGTAGATCTTGCGCTGCACCGGGCTGTAGGTGCCGTTCACGGGCAGTGTGCGGGTCACATCGGCGGTGTAGAGGGTGGTGGTCTCCACGCCCGCGTCCAGGAGCAGCAGATCGCCGGAGCGGACCGGGCCGTCGTTGCGGACCCAGTGCAGGGTGGTGGCGTGGGCGCCCGAGGCGCAGATGCTGCCGTAGCCGATGTCGTTGCCCTCGACCCGGGCCCGAAGGAAGAACGTTCCTTCGATATAGCGCTCCGATGTGGCCTGTGCCTTGTCCAGAACCTTGACGACATCCTCGAAGCCACGGACCGTCGAGTCCACGGCCGCCTGGAGCTGACCGACCTCGAACTCGTCCTTGACCAGGCGCTGCTCGCTGAGGCAGACCCGCAGCTCCTCGTCGCGCTCACCGGTGACCTTGTCGGTCAGGGCGGCCTCCAGCCCGGCGTCGTGACCGCGCACGATACGGACCGGGCCGGTGGCGTCCGTGAGCTCGTCGGCCAGCTTGCGGACGTCCTTGGCGGGCAGGCCCAGCCGCTTCTCGGCCTCCGTGAGGCTGAGCCGGCGGCCGACCCACAGCTCGCCGTGGCCGTCCAGCCAGAACTCGCCGTTCTCCCGGTTGGAGCGCGGCAGCACATACAGCGTCGCGGTGTGGCCGCCGCTCGCCTCGGGCTCCAGCACCAGCACACCGTCCTCGGTCTGGTCGCCGGTGAGGTACGCGTACTCGGTCGAGGCGCGGAAGCTGTAGTCCGTGTCGTTGGAGCGGGTGCGGAGATTGCCCGCGGGGATGACCAGGCGCTCGCCGGGGAAGCGCGCGGAGAGCGCGGCGCGGCGGCGGGCGGTGTGCGGAGCCTGCTCGACGGGCTCCAGATCGTGCAGCTCGGTGTCCGCCCAGCCGGACTTCATGTTCTCGGCGAGCTCGTCGGAAACGCCTGGGTAGAGGCCGTTCTTCCGCTGCTTGATGGGCTCCTCGCCTTCCGGGGTCTCCGGGGCTTCTGGAGTGGGCTCCTCGGTCACGTCATCCTCCTCGAACTGGACCCCTCCCATGGTATGTGCGGGCGCCCGACGGCAGGGAGGGCCCATAGCACCGGGTGACCATGGCTCCGACCGAGGCCGTGGTCCCGCTCCGGCCTCGGTCCACGCGGGCCATGAATCAGGTACGAACCACTGGACGAGTGGAGGAGCCGTTCAAACGACAGCCAATAAGACGAGCCGTTCAAACGGCGGCCAATGAGACGTGAGCCGTGCATCAGTCGAAGTGGGCCACGAGCAGGACGAGGTCCTCGGTGTCGTCCTCCGAGGCCCGCCCGACGGAGGCCGCGGAGCCATCGGGGAGGACCGTACGGAGCACATGGTCGGCGAAGGCGTCCGGATCGCCGCGCACGCCCCTGGGAGCGCTCGCCGCGGCCGTGTGCAGCCGGTTGAAGGCCCGGTCCATCGGCTCCCCCGTACGGTGGAGCAGCCCGTCGCTGTAGAAGAGGAGGGTCTCTCCGGAGGACGGCTCGATCTCGACACTGGGCGCCTCCCAGCACGAGAGCATCCCCAGCGGCGCGGACAGCGTGGTCTCCACGAACTCGGTGCGCCGCTGCCCGGTGAGCAGCGGCGGGCAGTGCCCGGCCCCGGCCAGCACCACCTTGCGCGTCCCGGGCTCGCAGTAGGCGAAGAGGGCGGTCGCGGAGCGGGCGGGCTCGGTGAGCCGCATCAGGAGCTCCAGATCGGACAGGACGGCCACCGGGTCCTCGCCCTCCATCACCGCGTACGCCCGCAGCGAGGCCCGCAGCCGCCCCATGGCGACCACGGCGCTGGGCCCGGAGCCGGTGACCCCGCCCACCGAGAGCCCGAGCGCCCCGTCCGGCAGCGGCAGCGCGTCGTACCAGTCCCCGCCGCCGTGCGGACCAGGGTGGTGGCGGACGGCCAGGCGCACCCCGGGGACCCGGGGCAGCCGGGTGGGCAGCAGCTCCTCCTGAACGGTCGCGACGGTCGCGCGGGCGCGGGAGAGCTCGATCAGCCGGGTGATGTGCGCGGCGGCGTATTGGCAGTACAGCCCCACGAGATGGCGCTGGCGCTCCGCGGGCTCGGCGGGCTCGTCATAGAGCCAGGCGACTCCCCCGAGCCGCCCTGAGGGGCCGCCGGCGCCCATGGCGGCGGCGATGCCGGGCGCGGTCGCGGCGGCCGGGGCGACGCGCCCGTGGCCCGCTCCGGTGCCGCTGGTGGCGTTCGGGGCGTTCGTGGAGCTCGCCGTGCCGGGGGGCGGATGGTCGCCCGCGCCCGCGGGGCATCCGGCGCCATGGGCGTCGGCACCGGGGGCGGGCGCCGGGATGGCGGTGAGGCCGGTTGCGGGGATGGGGGTGAGACCGGGCGCGGTACACGGGCCGGTCCGGCACGGGTCGAGCGGCACCGCGTAGCTCGCGGAGAAACCGAGCCGTGCGGCCACCTCGCGGTGGCGCGGGTCGAGATCGGCCTCGCCGGCGATATCGGGGTGTGTCACATCGGCACGCCGGTCACCGTCCGGCTCGGGCAGCCCGTCGAGGAGACGGCCGGCGGAGGCGGAGCCGCGCGGGATGGTCTCGATCTGGCCGAGGTCGGCGTGGCCGAGACCGAGCCCCACGGTGGTCACCGGGCCGAGCCCGTCGGCCGGTTCGAGCGCCACCAGTCCGCGCTGGGCGCCGACCAGGGCCGCGCCCGCGCGCAGCAGTTCGCGCAGCGCCTCGTCGAGCGTGTCGGTCCGGACCAGCCGCTCCGTGAGCTCATGAAGGGTCGTGAGATCCGACACCCAGCTCGCGAGCCGGTCCTGGACACCGGAGTTGGGCGCGGTCAGGGGCGGAGTGACGGGGTCCACAGTTTGCGTGGGCGAGGGGAGGGAAGGATCGATTCCAGCCACTTTCGGCGCGTGGGGCGAGTTCATGGCCCGCTGCCTCCGCCCACTGCGTCCGGCTCGCTCAATAGCATCGCAAACCCCCTGTCGTGCTGCGCCGCTACTGTGCCGCTACTGTCTCCAGATGTACACGGAGCGGAGATGCGATGTCCAGCATTGTCCCGGTGGTCTTGTTGGTGTCTGGGAGGAATTGAACTTGGCCGAAAAAAAGCCATTACGCTGTACCTTCGAGGTCGACTGACGTCATTCGACAGCGCGTCGTCTCCACCGCGGCGGGTACACATTCGGGGAGGGGCAGGGGCAGTTCGGATCGCCCCGGAACCCCGCGGCCGGTCCAGGCGTCATAGACCACAACGGCCGCGCCCATCCCCGAGTGGCGAGGAAAGCACCAACCGGACGGCAAGCGCCATGCGCGCGCCACCCCTCGCCACGTTCCACGCTCGGCCTGCGGCATGATGCGCTGCCTTGTACGCGCAGTGACTTGTGATCCACCTGCTGTGACGGGCCGAACGATGCCGGACAGCGCCACGTAGTGCTCAAGTGAAGTGCCATCTGAAGTGCGATGTAGTGCGACGGACAGCCCTCGGCGTTAACGGAAAGGAACGAGCGCTCATGCGCGAGATCCTCGGAAGGCGACGCAAGTTCTCGCTGCGGCGCGGCGCGCGGTCGCCGCTGCTGCGTGCGGCGCTCACCTGCGCCACCGAGTGGCAGTGGCCTGTGGTCCCCGGCGTCGGACTCCGGTCCGGCGGCGGTCGGCCGCGGGTATGCGGCTGCCCCGACCCGGAATGTGCGGTTCCGGGCGGTCATCCGTTTGATCCTGTTCTCCTTGCTGCCACCACCGACGAGCGCATGGTGCGCTGGTGGTGGAGCAACCGCCCCTCCGCTCCCCTCCTCCTGGCCACCGGCGGCCGCGCGCCCTGTGCGGTGAGCCTGCCGGCGGTCGCCGGGGCGCGGGCGCTGGCGGTCTTCGACCGGGCCGGAGTGCGGCTCGGCCCGGTGGTCGCCACGCCCACCCGCTGGTCGCTGCTGGTGGAGCCGTACTCCCTCGAGGACCTCGGCGAGCTGCTGAACCAGCAGGACTGGGTGCCCAGCTCGCTGCGGTTCCACGGCGAAGGCGGCTATGTGGTGCTGCCGCCGTCCCAGACGGGCCCCGGACGGGTGCGCTGGGAGCGGCCGCCGCTGCGCCGCTCCGGGCAGCCCTGGCTGCCTCAGGTGGCCACAGTGGTGAACGCCTTGGTCGAGGCGAGCACCAGTGCGCCCGACGGGGGCAGCCGGCTCGCCTACTGAGGGCGGGCCCCGGGTGCGGGGGTTCGGGGGCCGCTGAGCGCGAGGCTCAGGGGCGTTGTGCGGGCTCGGAGGCGGGCTCGACGGTGGACTCGGAAATGGGCCCGGAGGCCGGGGAGGCGACTTCCCGGGCTCCGGGCCCGGCGTTTCCGGGGGGCACGGCCGCACAGGGCTCCGGGGGCGGCCTGTGCGGCGTACAGAGCTTTCCGGGGTGGCGTACGGAGCTTTTTCCGGGTGTACGGAACTCCGCGGCCCGGGCGCTCGGCTTCAGGGCTTTCTCCGGGGCCGGAGCCCCGCGCTTCGGGTTCGCTGCCGGTGCCAGTGCCGCTTCCAGTCGCGGGCCCGGTTCCGGGAGCAACTCCCGCGGTGCCGCGGTCAGTTGGTCCGTACCTTGTCGGCCGTCTCGCGCCGCCGTCCGGACGCGGACGCCGAGCGGACATGGAAGCGCCCGGTCGCTGGCGACGGGGGATGCACCAGCGACCGGGCTTTTAGAACCGTAACAAGAGATCGGCTGTTAGCAAATTCGATCGCGGATTTCCGGACGTCTATTTGCAGGGCGTAACAGTCAGTTGTGAGCAGCGTCACGTGCCCCGGAGATGCCCGCTGCCCGTCCGGCTACCCTCAGCTCAGCGTCACCTGACGGTTGGTGAGACCGCCCCGGGCGCGGCGCTGCTCGGGCGTCAGCGGGGTGTCGGAGGCGAGGGCCTCCGCGAGCCGCTCGGCGAGGTCCACGGCCGGCTTCTCGGTGTCCTCGGCGCTCATCCCGAGCGGCAGATCCCATACCGGCACCGTGAGCCCATGGGCCCGGAAGGAGCCCACCAGCCGGGTGTTCTCGCCGAGCGAGGAGGCGCCCGCGGCGTGCAGCCGGGCCAGCGCGTCCAGCAGCTTCTCCTCGGGGTGGGACATCACCCAGCGCAGGTGGTTCTTCTCCGGCGTCCGGCACCAGTAGGCCGCCTCCACGCCGGTGAGCCGGGCGGTGGGGATCGCGGCCGCGTTGGCCCGTTCCAGGGACGCGGCGACCTCTCCGGTCGCGTTCGCGGCGTCCTCGAGCCAGAACTCGAAACCCTCGTGCAGGGTCGGCGAGAAAGTGCCCTTCGGGTCGAGCAGATCCTGGAGCCGCGGACCGTCGCCCGGGGCCCGCTCGGCGATCACCGGAGTGCCCGGTTCGGCGATCAGCGCCCGGCGCAGGGTGTCGGCCAGGTCGCGGCTGATGTCGCCGGAGGGCGTGTCGTTCTGGAGGCCGACCAGCACGGTGCCGTTGTCGCGGCGCAGCGCGGGCCACGCCATGGGCAGCACGGTCGCCAGGGTCACCGACGGAACCCCCTCGGGCAGCCCCTCGGCGAGGGTCAGCTCGACGGTCGCGGCGGGCACCAGCTCGCGCAGGGCCACCCAGTCGCATTCGCCGGGGAGCCCCTCGAAGGGGCGCTGCACCAGCTCGGTGACGGCGTGTGCGGCTTCCCTGCCGTGACAGGCTTTGTAGCGACGGCCCGAGCCGCACGGGCACGGCTCCCGCGCGCCCACCACAGGGATCTCGCCGGTGGCGACCTGTGGGCCTGTGGCCTTCGTCTGGGGGCGGCGCTTCTTGGCCATGGTGAGGCTGTCTCCCGATCGTGCGGCTCAGGGCTTGCTCGTACGCCCGTGACGGTCTGCGTACGGCCGCGGCGGTGCTCTTACGGCGCGTACGACTGGTACGGGCGCGAGCCTAGCCCTTTGGCCGAACCACGTCGGCTCCATGAGCCGCGTCGGCTACGCGAGCTCGTCCAGATCGGCGAAGTCCAGCTCGCGATCGAAATCGGGGTCGATGTTCGCCTCGATGTTCGAGCCCAGGTTCGAGCCGAGATTCGCCCCGAGATTCGCCCCGAGATTCGTGCCGAGGTTCGGGTCGAGACCGGCTTCGATATGGGGCCCCAGATTCGCCCCGAGGTTCGTGTCGAGATTCGCGTCGAGGCTCGGACGCAGCCCGGAGGCCAGCCCCGCGCCCAGGTCGGGGGAGATGTCCAAGGGAATCGTGACGCGATGGGCGAAATCATCATCAGGTGGAAGAAGGGCCCATACGGTGACCTCGCCGATGTCGTCCCGCACGCCCCAGTCCTCGGCCAGCGACGTGATGATGTTCAGTCCGCGGCCGCCGCGTGCGGTCACCGAGGGATTGGCCGGAAGTGGCCTTGTCGGCCCTCCGCCGTCCGTCACCTCGACCGTCAACCGGTCGTCCTCGTCGACACTCCATGCAGCCCGAACCGTGGCCCCATCATGGCCGGAACGCCAAGGGCGGCCATGTCGCCATGCGTTGCTGAGTAGTTCTGAAAGGATCAATACAGCGTCGTCTATGACCGAATCCGATACCCCAGTCCTGCCCAAATCCACACGCATCCGCTGTCTTGCCGCGCGGACGCCCGCAGGACCATGGGGTACGGCCATGGTCGACGACGTCGGCACCTGCCGTGCCACCACCAACGCCACCCCCGAGACCTCCTTAGCCCCACGCCACGGGATGAATGCCCCGCGGCGCTGGAGCGGAAACCGGCCAAGTGGCATCGCGTGACGCACTCGTCACGATCGAATACGTACCGAACGCGCCGGTGCACGCCTTGTAATGCCCATTATGAGCGTCCGAGTTGGGACAGTACCTGTTTGGGGCGATTGGTGATCAGGGCGTCAACGCCCAGACGGAGGCACAGCTCGACATCCTCCGGTTCGTCGACGGTCCAGACGTGCACTCGGTGCCCCTCGCGCTGGAGCCGCGCCACATACCCGGGGTGGTTCCGTACGATCCGGATGCTCGGCCCCGCGATCCGCACCCCGGCCGGCAGCTGCCCGTCCCGGTGGCGCGGCAGTATGAACTGCATCAGGTAGACGGTGGGGATGGCGGGGGCCGCGATCCGCACCCGGTGCAGTGAGCGCGCTGAGAAGCTCATCACACGGATGGGTGAAGGTTCGCCGGGCGGCGGCGTGTCCAGGCCGTAGCGGCGCAGCAGCGCGAGCAGCCGCTCCTCCACCTGGCCCGCCCACCGGGTGGGATGTTTGGTTTCGATCGCCAGTTCGACGCGGCGTCCGGCATCGGAGATGAGCTCCAGGAGCCGTTCCAGGGTGAGGACGGAGGTGCTGTCCCGGCTGTCGCGGTCCGGCTCCTCCTTGTCGGTGGCCCGGCCCCGCCAGGAGCCGAAGTCCAGGGCCGCCAGATCGGACAGCTCCAGTGCCGAGACCGCGCCCCGGCCGTTGGAGGTGCGGTCCACGCGGCGGTCGTGGACGCAGACGAGATGGCCGTCGGCGGTCAGCCGGACATCGCACTCCAGGGCGTCGGCGCCGTCCTCGATGGCCTTGCGGTAGGCGGCCAGGGTGTGCTCCGGAGCGTCCTCGGAGGCGCCGCGATGGGCGACGACGGAGACGGTGTGCGGCCAGGGGCGGCTGTCCCGGGCGGGGCGCGCATAGGTCACCGCGTTATGGTGCCACCGCCCGGTGTGAGCCGGTCGACGCGGCCCCTCCGTTCGTTCGCACGGAATGGCGGTAGGGCGAATTGTCCGGGATAAAGGGTGGTAGTCCGCGGGGCTGCCGCTCCTTACGGCGGTCTGACGCGCTGTGGGAAAAGCTGACGACGGTAAGACGCACACATGGGCCGTCGAGGAAAACTGTCGTGCACCTGAGGAGAGAGCTGTGAGCACCGAGAACGAGGGCTCTGCCGTTCCGCCCGCGCCCGGGTCGCATCCGGCCCCTCCGGCACCGCACCCG
Source organism: Streptomyces malaysiensis subsp. samsunensis (assembly GCF_024519315.1). Classification (GTDB taxonomy): domain Bacteria; phylum Actinomycetota; class Actinomycetes; order Streptomycetales; family Streptomycetaceae; genus Streptomyces; species Streptomyces malaysiensis. The sequence continues at coordinate 78,172 of NZ_JANIIC010000017.1, forward strand.
AACCCAGCGGTGCCGCCCGCGCCGGACTACGAGCCCACCGCGGGCTCGCGGCCGACCGCACCGGACGCGCCAATAGGCACGCCTGACGGAGCAGGGTCGCCGGGAGCCCCCGGCCCCGCACCGTCGGCCGCGCCCCCCGCCCAACCCCCGTCGACGCCCCCGCCCGCGTCACCGGCCGCTCCCCCGGCCGTCTCGGCGTCGGCCGGCGCGGACGACGGATCCGGCGGCGGCGCACCCGGTGCCCCGGGCCCCGGACCGGACGCCGGGCAGTCCAGCGCCTGGTGGTCGGCCGAAGGCGGACAGCCGCACGGCGGCGGCCCGGGCGACGGGCAGGGCGGACAGAGCGGACACGGCGGACAGGGAGGCCCGGGCGGACCGTGGGGGACCGCTCCCGTGCCCTCCTCCGGCCCGTCCGAGCGCAAGCCACGCGGGCTGGTCGCCGCCGTCCTGGCCGCCGTGCTGGTCGCGGGCGGTATCGGCGGCGGCATCGGCTTCTGGGCCGCCGACCAGGAGAGCGACGGCGACACCACCACCGTCTCCGCCTACGGCAACCCCAAGACGGAGAGCCGCGCGCCCGGCTCCGTGTCGAGCATCGCCAACAAGACCCTGCCCAGCGTCGTCACCATCGAGGCCCAGGGCAACAACGGTGAGAGCGGTACCGGCACCGGCTTCGTCTACGACAAGCAGGGCCACATCCTCACCAACAACCACGTCGTCGCCTCGGGCGCCGACAACGGCAAGCTGACCGCCACCTTCTCCAACGGCAAGCGGTACACCGCCCAGGTCGTCGGGCGCGCCCAGGGCTACGACGTCGCCGTGGTCAAGCTCAAGAACGCCTCGGGCGCCAAACTGGACCCGCTGCCGCTCGGCAACTCCGACCGGGTCGCCGTCGGCGACGCCACCGTCGCCATCGGCGCCCCCTTCGGCCTCTCCGGCACCGTCACCACCGGCATCGTGAGCGCCAAGAACCGCCCGGTCGCCTCCAGCGACGGAGGCAGCGGCAACGCCTCGTACATGAGCGCCCTCCAGACCGACGCCTCCATCAACCCGGGCAACTCCGGCGGCCCGCTGCTCAACGCGGACGGCGGTGTCATCGGCATCAACTCCGCCATCCAGTCCGCCGGCAACGGCAGCGGCCTCGGCGAATCCCAGCAGTCCGGCAGCATCGGCCTCGGCTTCGCGATCCCGATCAACCAGGCGAAGAACGTCGCCGAGCAACTGATCAAGACCGGCCAGCCCGTCTACCCGGTGATCGAGGCCACGGTCAACATGAAGGACTCCTCCAGCGGCGCCACCATCGCCTCCGGCGGCGCCGGCGGCAGCCCCGCCGTCGTCCCCGGCGGCCCGGCCGACAAGGCCGGCCTCAAGTCCGGCGACGTGATCACCAAACTGGACGACACGGTCATCGACAGCGGCCCGACCCTCATCAGCGAGATCTGGACCCACCAGCCCGGCGACAAGGTCACCCTCACCTACAAGCGCGGCGGCAAGGTGTCCAAGGTCGACCTCACCTTGGGCAAGCGCAAGGGCGACAGCTGACGCGCTAGGCTGATCCCCGCGCCACTACGAATGGCGCGGGGAGGCTTGCCCGAGCGGCCTAAGGGAACGGTCTTGAAAACCGTCGTGGCAGCGATGTCACCGAGGGTTCAAATCCCTCAGCCTCCGCCGAGGTCAGCGAACTAGCTGGTCAGAAGGGGTGCCCCTGGTTCAGGGGCACCCCTTCTGCGTGCTCCTTGTCTCACCCTGTCTCGCCTGTGTCCCAGCTTTGACCAGTACGTATGGGCCATCTGTGGGCCAGCGGCGGGCCGTCAGCCCTCGTTCAATCCCTGCGTGATGAGCTGGTTGGAACGGGACTGATCCCCGCGAAGGATCTTGGCGTAGAAGCGGAACAGGACAGCGATGCTGTGCCCGGCCCGCCGGGCGACTTCCACTGGATCGACTCCCGACTTGATCCAGAGAGACACCCCTGCGTGCCGGAGCGAGTACGGCACTTCGGCGAGGGGGGTTGCTGCTTCCTCCTCCGAGAGCACTGCTGTCCGGGCCTCCTCCCACAGATCGCAGTACTCGGTAGACCGGATGCGTCCGCCTCGTGCCGCGCGGAAGAGACGGCCGTCTGGGGCCGTCCCGTACCGCTCGATGTGCTCCCGCAGCATCCGGACCAGCACCGGGGGAATCGGGACCGATCGCGTCGCCCCGCGGGCCCGCCGCTTGAGGCTGCGGGATTCGTACGACGCACCGTCGTCCGTCCATCCGCCTCCCACCTCCGGGCGGCTCTCCCCGAGCAGCAGTTCCCCCCACTCCTCATCCTCCGGGGGCAGGGTGCAGTCCGCGGCTTTCAGCGAGGCGATCTCAGCGGGTCGCATCGCGGCGTAGTACAGGCAGCCGAAGAACGCCTCAAGATGCTCTCCACGGGGGCCAGCGTCCCGTACGGCCTTGAGGAACGACCGCGCCAGCGCTGGGCCAGGGACGTACCGGAAGTCGATTTCGTCGTCCGTCTCCGGTGGCGTCCAGTCGACGCGGGCAAGGGGGTTGGCCGACAGGAGTCCCCGCTCCTCCACCGTGAAGCGAAGGAAGTTGCTCAGCACCATGCGCTTGCGTCGAGCGGTGTTCTCGGCCGCCTTCCTTCCGTCCAGCCGTAGCGACAAGGCGTCCAGGGCTGGCCTCAGGAGAGCCGCGTTCTCCAGGGCGTTGACCTTCATCGAATGGTCAGCGATCCAGGACAGAGCTGTACGGATGTCCTCCGGCGGCTCCTCGACCCTGTGGCGGGGAGCCAACTTCCCGTCAGACCCCTTCACGGCACGGAATGCCCACTGGTAGAGCGCGTCCCGTATGAGCTTTGAGTCCGGTACGCCGCGGGTGGTTGTGACCAGCGTCGGCGTGACGACCGCGAGCGCTTCGGCGATGCTGGCACGATGCTTGGCCGCGGCGCGGGGCCACTTCACCAGGACGTACGCGGTCGCGTGCTCGTACCAGGTGGGGGAGGACAGGGCAGCCAGCTCGTGGGCAGGCAGGCCGGTGTCCTCGTCGAACTGCTCGCGGTCGCGGAGCGCGGCCAGGAGCTCCGACTGGCGCCCCTCGGCCTGGGTCTTGAGCTTGAAGCTCTTGGAGTGCGACCGCGAGCCTACGCGCCATCTGAGTTCGTATGGTTTCGGACGGCTGGCGCGCTTGCGGATGGACCAGAAATCGACGTCGTACGTGAGCATGCGTCTCCCAAAACGAGGGGCCCGCCGTAACGGCGGGCCCCATGGAGCTGGTTGGTCCGGGCTAGGCGGCGTTCTGCCCGCAGCTCTCCCACCACGCGTCCAGGTCACGACGGCTCACGCGGACCTGACCGTTGGGGAGCTTGCTGATTCGGGGGGCCTTGCCGCGGGCCCGCATGCGGTAGAAGGCGGCGCGGCTCATCTTGATCTCTATGAGGACGTCAGCGAGCTTGATCTTCTCGTCGCGTGCCACGCGTTCGACTCCTTCGAGCTGCCTCTTGGTGAAGTGCTGGGAGTTGGGCCCACATTGCTCTGAGTCGTGACTCATCGCGACTCAGAGCGGGTTGGCGGGGGCTTGAGACGCGATGAGTCACGACTCAGGAAGATGTGGATCTGCTTTGAGGGTGATCCCGTTGTAGGTGGCCACCTGTCGGCCGTACGGGTCGCGGGGGCGGGTCCGGTGGAGCTGGGGGATGACGGATAGCAGGTTGCGGCCGAGCATCTGCTTGGTGCCGATCGCCTTCACGCCGTTGTCCTCGGCCCACTCCCGCCAGACCGTCCACAGTGTGTCTACGGGCACGCTGCACGTCGGTCCGGTGGTGCAGCGTTCGCGGACGAATGCGCTGGTGGGTGAGGCGGTGTCCTGCATGGTGGTAACAGCTTCGCGGCTGGACGACGGCTCTGTGATCCGGCCCGTGGCTTCGAGCCGGGCGAGTCCGTCAAGGGCCCAGTTGAGGATGCCGGGCATTTCCGCTACGAGCTTGTCCATGAGGGTGGGGTCTTCCTTGCCCAGCCAGGACACCGTCATGCTGAGCAGGATGAAGCGGCGGGCGATGACTCCGGAGGAGTCGCCGAAGTGCGGCAGCTCGTTGGACAGGATCATTAGCCGGGTGGGCAGTTTGCCGGTCCATGGCTCGCGGTACTTGCGGTCGATGTCGATGGTGTCTTCACCGGAGATGGTCAGCAGCCGTTCGACGACTTGGCTGTTGTCGTTGCCGGACAGCCGGGCGTCGGAGATGACCGCGAGCGGTTTGCCGACCAGGGTGGACAGCCCGAAGTTCGTGCCGAGTCCGGCGAGGGTGGGTCCGGCGAGGTTGTCCTTGCCCACCAGCTCTTTCAGCACCCGGGCGATGGTGCCCTTGCCTGAACGCGACGGCCCGACCATGAGCAGGATCTTCTGCTGGTCGGTGCGGCCGGACAGGACGTAGCCGAACCACTCCTGAACTGACTGGATGGCCTCGGGGTCCTCGGGCCAGATCTGGGACAGGAAGCGTTCCCAGGTGGGGGCGGTGGCGGTGGGGTCGTAGGCGAAGGGGACCGAGACGAGGTTGAAGAAGTCGGGGCTGTGCGGCAGCAGCGCGCGGTCCCGGATACGCAGCAACCCGTTCTCGCAGGCCACGATGCGGCCGTCGTCCCGATCGGCTGCCTGCCGGTCAAGCCAAGCGGGGGCGTCCATGTCTGTGGGCAGGAGGGTGATCGCGCCCAGCGCGTCCAGCAGGTTACTGATCTTCGGTTTGGTGGGGGCCCAGTCGCGGATGTCGGGCTGCCCGTCCTTGTCGGTGCCTGCCTGGTAGATGGCGTGCTCCAGCCGCTCGTACATGGACTTCTTCACCTGCTGTTCGTCCAGCTCGCGCCAGCAGGTGCCGGTCCAGCGCATCCACGAGCCGCGCCAGCGCCTGCACAGCAGGTGCCCGTCCTCGGTCTGCCAGTCCGGGAGGAGACGACGCGCGACAGCCATCGGGTTGGTGGGGGCGGGCAGTTCTTCGGCGGCGGTCATGCGGCGTTCCTCCCATCCTGGGGAGTGCGCAGCGGGCAGGCGGTCTTGTGTGCTTCGTGGTCAGCGATCAGGGCCAGGACCCGCCGCCGTCCGACCGCACGGCGGTCCCGGCCACACGCGCATTTCGAGGTGGCGGTGGGGGTGGCGCGCCAGTCCGGCGGGGCCGTGACGTGGAGCCACGCGACCGGGTACCGGCCGTCTCCCTGCTGCCGGTCAGAGCGAAGAGCAGAAGGGACGGCCTGACGGCCGACGTCCTTCGGCGCCCTACGGCCGTCCGATGCAGGGGCCGGTTCGGCGGGGCGCGGCTGCTCGGTGGCTGTGGGCAGGCTCTTAATGGGGGGATGGGGTGCCCTGGTCATGCGGTCCTGCCCTGCGGGTTGTGGGCGATGGACCAGTTCAGGGCGCTGGTGATGACCGGCCCGCACTCGTACGGGCGCAGTCCGGCCCGCTCCCCCGCCCCATTAAGAGCCTCCTCAACCTCCGAGCGGGTGAGGTCGCCCGATGCGATCAGCCGTCCCAGAGCGCGTGCGGCCCGCAGCAGCGTGTGGTTGCGCTGTCCCACTTCGGCTCCCGCGACCGCCGCGATCTCGGCCTCGAGGGCGGCTGTGGCGTAGCGGGAGGCGCGGGAGGAGGACGGAACGGCTACGCGTCCGCGCGGCTGCGGGCGGGCGGTCAGGCGGTCACAGAGCCATCCGGGCAGCGGGGCGACGTGCACCCCGCTGTCGGCGTACAGGCCACCGCCGATGGCGCTGCCCGCGGCGACGATGTAGCCGCCCCAGGCGCGGGTGTCGATGAGCGGTCCGAGCTTGCCCGCGGTGTTGGTTAGCCGGATGCCGGGCGGGGCGGTGAAGTACAGGTGCCATCCACCGCTCGCGGTCCGCACCCGGTAGGTGTTCGGGACGGGCTGTCCGGCGCGCTCGCAGAGCGCCTTGAAGGTCGTCACGCCGCACGGCGTGTCCGTACTGCTGTTGCCCTTGGGCACGTCCAGGTCGATGACGACCAGGCCAGACGGACCGGTGGCGACGGCGATGTTGTACCAGCGGCGTGACCACCATGCCGCGATCTGCTCGGGGTCGTCGGTGGCGCGCTGTTCCCACTTGCGGTGACTGGTCGCGCAGTCTCCGGTGTGCGGGCAGCGCTCTGTGCCGTGGAGGGCGGGCGGCTTGGCTCCGGGGAGGAGGGGGAAGACGTGCCAGCCTCGTCCGGCAGCGTTGAACGCGAAGGGAAGGAAGGGGTTGCCCTCTGTGTCGTAGGGCATGCTGGAGACCTCCAATGGTCTGTTGAGGACTGGAGAATCGGGGCGGCCGTGACTTTGGCGAGCGACGGCCGCCCCAGCCGTGTCTAGAACGGGGGTTCGGCCCAGGGGTCGATGTCGGGGTGCTGCCGACGCAGCCACCGGGGGCGGCGCGGGAGGGGCAGCAGGGTCCAGCAGCGGGTCTGGTCCCAGCAGGGGCAGGGCTCGTAGTCGGTGCCCGCGTATTCCCCGGTCTCGTAGTCGCCGTAGTCGTGAGCGGTGCCGCCTTCGCCCTCGCAGTCGGAGCAGTCGGGGCGGGGCGTGTCGGTGAGGATGAGTGCCCGGCGGCAAGCCGAGAACTGGATGCGGAGTCGGGCCATGCGGCGTTCCTTCGGCAGTGAGTGGTCAGCTGTGGAAGTGGCTGCGCTTGATGACGGCCTTGCGGATGTTGACCGTGGTTCCGGTGCTTCGGCCGCGGCTGGTGCCGAGGATCTGTACGGCGATCCAGCCGCCGAAGATGACCGCGGCCAGGATGATGAGCTGGGTGATGAATGCGGTCAGGGCGGCGATGAACGTGGTGAGCAGGAAGAGCCCTCCGCAGACCGCGGCGAACCCGATCCCGCCGAGGGCGATGTTCACCGCTGTGGGGGAGATGACGGGCTTGGCCGTGACGGGTTCGGGCTTGACCGGCTCGATGGCGTAGCCGGTGATGACTCGCCCGTCCGGCAGCACGACGCTTTGCACCTGAGCCGCCGTGCCCGGCTGCACGGGCACCAGGGGTGCGGCGGTCGGGTGTGGGGTGATGGGTTGGGGGTGGTGGACTTCGACGGCCGGGGGCCGGTCGAGGTGGGTCATGGGTTCCCCTCCGGGATGCCCGCGGGCCCGCGCCGGGAGAGGGCGCGGGCCCGCGGGGTTCGGGTGTCAGGCTCGGGTGTCAGGGGTGTCACGCCGGGGCGTCACGCGTTTCTGACAGCGGGTTTGCCTAGGGGTTTGGGTGTCAGGGGCCGTGACGGTGTCAGGTGTCAGGCGGCCGTCAGGGCGGGGACGATGCGCCACCGGCCGGTGGTGTTGGTCGCCTCCAGACGGCCCTCCATCGCGGCCTCCTTCAGCCGCGCGGACACCCAGGGGCGGGAGAGGTTGTTCCGGTCGCACCAGTCCGTGAAGTCCTTCGGACCCACGACCATCCGGCCCTCTTCCTCGAACTCCTCCAGCGCGCGGGCGAAGAGCTGCCGTGCCTCGGCCGGGGAGGGCTTGTGGCCGCTCTCCTGGCCGAAGATCGGGGCGTCATCGCCCTGCTCGGCCTCGGGCAGCTCGGCCTCGGGGTCGATGTCGGCGTCCTCGGGGTCCACCAACAGCCCGTACTCCATGCCGTCCTCGTCCTCCTCCACGGCGTCCGGCGCCGCCGCCTGGTCGTCCCCGGCAGCGGTGCGGCCGGTGTAGAGGCGTCCGGCGACCCCGGAGGCTGCGCCCGCGGTGATGGGGTCGGCGGTGGCGCCGTTGCGCTGTGCCCAAGAGGCCAGCACCTCCATGAGCGAGACCGCGCGGTGGCTGAACGCCCGCGTACGGCCCGGAGAGGGGTAACGGTCCTCGGGGACGCCGGGCGTGACCAGGTAGCAGTACCCGGGGCGCCGGTTGCCCCACGCCCCGGGGTGTGCGCCTGCATCCAGCACCGAATCCGGCAGGGAGAACCCCTCATCGCGCGGGTCGCAGCCGAGAGCGAGCACGGAGGGCAGGGAGGCGCGGGTGCTGGTGCTCATCTGGTCATAGCTCGGCCGCTGGAGCGAGACCACCAAAGAGATGCCGGCGGAACGGGCCTCCTGTGCGATGCCGGTGAACGCGTCGTCCCCCAGGGCGCGCAGGGTGTTCGCGGCCTCCTCCATCCAGGCGACCAGGAACGGCATCCCGGGGCAGCCACACGGGCGGCCGTCCGGGCGGCAGGTGTGCTCGGAGCTGTCCTGCACCTGCGCGCACTCGGGGACCCACTGGCGGTAGCTGTGGGCTCCGAGCCAGCGTGTCCGGGCCGGGATGGCTGCCTTGACGCCCTCCACCATGACTTCGGTGTCGGGGCCGCCCTCCACGCCCCAGTCCAGACCGGGACGCAGCGGGCCGAAGTCCTGGAACGCCTTCGGGTCCGACAGCCACACCAGCACATCGCGGCGGGAGAGAATCTCCGTCAGCAGGTTCAGTGCCGCGTCGCCCTTGCCCGAACCGGTACCGCCCGCGATCAGCAGGTGCGTGGAGTTCCGCTTGACCTCCGGACTCGGGTCGCCCGGCAGCCACAGCATCAGCGGGGCGCCGTCGTCGTAGCGGCCGATGACCAGCGGATCGGCGATCGAACCGCCCAGGTCGGACGGGCCTTCCCACTCGATCGTCTCGGCCAGCATGTCCTCCGGCACGATCACCAGCTCGCCGCGCCGTGCCGAGTCGGCATCGGGCGTGTATCGCACGGCCGACGTCGGCAGGTCGAGCGCGGAGGCGATGTGGGCCAGCGCCTTCGTCACGTCGTCGTGGGTGTGCTCCCCGGCCGCCCCAGCGATCGGGGCGGTGACGCGGTTCGGCTCCACCTTCGCGGCCCCGATCTGCGCCCGCGCCAAACCGACCTTCTCCAGCAGCCCCTTATCCGAGCCCGCGCCTTCCCCGGCCCCGTCGGTGCGGCGCATGGCCATGCGCACGTTCCACGACAGCGCCACACCGGGCCCGCCCATGAGGTAGAGGTCATCGATCGGGCCGGTGGTCGGTCCGGCCAGGCAGGCGGCGGTGAGCCAGGCCGAACCGGCGGCCACGGTGATGGCTGAGTGGAGACGGCGCTGTTTGCCGGTGGTGCGGCCGACCCACCAGGTGGTGCCGGTCAGGGCCACGGACGCCAGGGTCAGACCGACCCCGGCCCCGGCACTGTTGGCCCACCGCTCGTGTCCGAGGGCCCCGGCCAGGCCCGCACCGGCGATGCCGAGCCATGGGGGGAGGTGGGGCTTGACGCGGTGCAGCAGGTACCCCGAGATGCTGCCCCCGCCGGAACCGCCGCGCGGGTCCATGGTGTAGCCGTTCATGGTGCCGTCGTCGTTGTAGGCGGTCACCCTGTTGTTGCGGGTCATGGCCGCACCTCCCTTTCTACTGCTGGGTGAAGTCCATGCGCGGCTGCTGGGGGCGCCGGGCACGGTGACGGACGCGGTTGATCTCTTCCTCGTACTGCTGCTGGAACGTGGCGTAGGCAGCCGCGGCGTTCTTGGCCGCATCCCGCAAAGCGTCAGCGGACTTCTGGAGCTTCCGGGCCACCTTCTGCGCCCGGATCCGGGAGCCGAACGTCTTGCCCTCCGGGTCCGGCACCGCGGCCAGCACACCCTTGAGGATCTCGGCGCCCATGGCCACCTCGATGGACAGCGTGACGGCCGCTGCACGGATGCTGTTGCAGTAGAACCGCACCTGTGCCGGGGAGGTGAACTCCGGGGAAGGCAGCAGGGCTTCGGAGTGCGGACGGGCACCGCCAGCGTGGTTCTTGTTGCGGTTGTTGTTGACCGTGACGTTGATCGGCGGGACGAACGAGCCGCCCATCGCGCCGACGAACCCGCCCGCCGCGGCGCCCGCGTTGGCGAACTTGTTCCCTTTGCCGTTGTCCGCGCGGCCGTTGGTGGGCCGGTGCGGGCGCTGGCCGTTGGTGTGCTGAGCCATCAGACGGTCCCCTTAAGTCAGTTGGCGGTGCGGCGGACGATGAGCCAGGTGGTCTGTGCGGCGATCAGGTTCAGCAGCCACCACAGGGGCAGCGGACCGGCCAGCGGGCCAAACCCCGCGGCGGATGCGGCCCAGGCGAGACCGGAGGTGCCGAGCAGGGCCGCGGCTATGCGCCAGCCCCACACCTCCGCCCCCTTGGCCGGGCGACGGCGCTGCGCGATGCCCAGCCACAGCAGCGGGCCCGCGGCGGCGGGGGCGAGCACCAGAGCGGACCACCAGGCCATCACGTGCAGGAGCGCGGTGACGGGGAAGGCCAGCACGCTCAGGGTGAGCGGGGCGAGCGCGCGGCGGTGCTTCCACAGCCACCGCGCCGCGGCGTCCAGGGCCAGGCGGGTCAGGGTCGGGCGTTCGGGCACCACGACCACGAACGGATCAGCAGAGCGGCGCCCACGCTGGCGCGGGATACGGACGGTGGTGACGCCCGCCGCGGTCTTCACGGTGCGGGCACGGGTACGGCTGGACACAGCGAAACTCCCGGGAAGAGGTGGAGTGGAGTGGGTTAGGCGGGGCGCTGTTCGTCGGGGTAGGCGCATGTCACGCACAGGCCGAGGGAGGTCGGGATGCAGTACCCGGCATCGGTGCGGCAGGCGGGGCAGGTACGGCGCGCGAGCATCGCCGCGGCGAGCGCCGCGGACTTCGCAGCCGTCATCGGCCGCACCCGCTTCGCCCGGTCCAGCCGGTACAGGAACGCGACCTGCGTCCCACCGGCGCGGCGGTTGGCCCGCATGACCTGGGCTGCGATCGGCTGCCCACCGGGCCGCAGCCCGCGGGCCCGTAACTGACGGCGCGTGGCCATGCCGTCCGGCGCCAGGCGCCACGGGAAAGTGGGGATGCCGTAGCGGGCGCCGGAAGGGTCGTAGCACTTGCCGAACGCCGGGCTCACCGGGCACCACCGAGGGGGAGCGGCTGCACCCGCCACAGGACCTCGGCGGCCGGGGGCAGAGCGGCGCCCGGCGTGTGCGCGGTCCACCCCTCGCGGGGCGCGCCCTCGGCTTCAGCCGCGGCCTCCGCTGCGTCGAGAGTGGCGTGCACGCTGTGCAGGGCCCCGCGGTGGAAGAGGACGTAGACGCGGTCAGTCAGGGCGCTCTGCTTGCGGACCGTGCGGAGCAGCATCCGCAGCGCCTGCCGGTCCTCGGTATCGAGGAGGGACTGCGCCCGCAGGGTCTCCAGCTCTCCCTCCAGCCGGGCGGCATCGGCCGTAGCGCGGACCAGTTCGGCGCGCAGCTCCTCAAGGGCGGTCTCCGCGCGGATCGCGGAATCGGTGACGATCTCGGCTTCCCGCCGAGGCTCCTCGGCCTCGGCCTCGGCCGTCATCAGGTCAGCGCGCAGGGTACGCAGGGTCCGGGTACGGCAAACGGCGATCACGTGACGGCTCCTTCGAGGACGGGGGTGGTGGTCGCACCGTGGTCGCGCAGTTCCTGGTAGCGGGTGGAGACCCAGCCGACAGACCAGCCGCACAGCTCGGCAGCGGCACGCACCGGCAGTCCTGCCTCGAACGCGGCCTGAACGGTCGCGCGGGCCCGGTCCTCGGGGAACTTCTCCACCGCGGGACCGGCGGCCAGCAGCGCGGCGCGTTCACGCTCGGCCCGCTCCTCGCGCTCCCGCTGTTCACGACGCGCAGCGGCTTCCCGCTCGCGGCGCTCATCCTCACGGCGCTGGGCGGCCTCGCGTTCACGGCGTTCACGCTCCCGCTCACGCTGTTCACGCTCGCGCTCACGGCGCTCACGCTCTTCCCGCTCGGCACGTTCGCGGGCTTCGGCCCGCTCCCGTTCCTCACGGCGGGCCCGCTCCTCCCGCTCAGCTTGCTCACGGGCGAGACCGGCCTCGTGTTCACGCTGTTCACGCGCCAGCATCGCGGCGTGCTCGCGCTCCTCACGGGCCCGCCGCTCGGCCGCCTCACGGCGTTCGGCCGCTGCCTTCTCGCGGGCCTCCCGCTCGGCGCGCTGCTCCGCTTCCAGCGCGGTCACAGCCGCAGCGATGGCCCGCCGGTAGGCCAGCCCGGTTTCCGCGGTGACGATCAGCAGCAACGGCGCAACCGCATGCACGGCCACGCCCACCAGGTCTTTCTTCAGCGCGGAATCGGCGACGTTCAGCGCCAGGGTCATGCAGCCGGTCATCCACCGCAGCACGACCGGCCACCGGCCGCCATGCCCGCCCAGCCGGGCCAGCACCGCATCCAGGCGGACCACGATCACCACCGCGGCGTCCACCACCAACGGCAGAATCGGCGCGGTCCAAGCCCACTTGGCCGGGGTGTGCTCGGATGCCAGCGGGGTGACGGTGAGGACCGAGTAGAGCATGGCGCCCGCGACGATCAGCCATGTGCCCACCGACAGAGCGCGCTCGGCTGAACGGATCTGAACCGCGTTCACGCGTCCACCCCCGCCCGTGAACGCACCCGGACCGTCGCGATCAGGCACACCGGAGAGGAGAGGTCTTCGGGGATGTCGGGGGTCTCGCACCACTCCCACTCAGCGCCCGGCACCAGCTCATAGCCCAGCGCGGTGAGCGCCGCCGCGCGTTCGGTGAACGTCGGCACCGGAGCGGCACGGCCGAAGTCGTGCTCCGGCCAGATCTCGAAGGTATTCAGCAGCACCACGTACAGGCGCCACCCACGAGCGCCGGTGGACATCTGCGCCGTGAACTCCTGCGTCATCAGGCCACCTCCGGCGAGATCGCCCCGTCCCGGTTCGCCAACGCCCGCCGCGCGGCCAGCACCCGGCGCCGGGCCCGGCGGATACGGCGCGCATCCAGCTCGGAGACCGGCCGGTCCAGCAGGCTGATCTGCACATCCAGCAACTCGACTTCCGCTGCGATGAGCGGCATCTCGTCCTCGATCGCGTCCAGCTCCGCGGCGGTCGGCTCGCGGTCGGACAGGTCGGCGGTAACAACCGCCTGAAGTGCACCGATGTGCTTCATGGGTCGTGGTTCCTTCCAAGGTGGTACGGCCCGAAAGCGGCTCCGGTGTTCCGAGCACCGGAGCCGCGCGCCGTTGGGGAAAGCGGGCCGCATGATCCGGCCCGGACCGCTCGGGAGTTCCGAGCGGATGGCGGACGGGGAGGGAGTTGCACCCTCGACCCCGCAGGGACGCTCTACGCGCCGTCCGTTGGTCTGCCACCAGCCATGCCGTACACCTCCCATCAGCGGCTTTGGCTGGGACCTATGAAGTTCTCAAGCAGCAGGCGCTTCCTTTCACCCCCTTGTGAAGGGCTTCCGGGCGCTACGGAGCAGCCCAAAGAAGGCCCTCCGTGCCGCCTCCGGTCTTGCTCGGTGGCGACGTGTTCAACATAGCCAACCTGCTTAAGCAGGTCAACCAAGATGGGTGGCTCGCTCAGGCTGGGCAGGTGCCTTACCATGGCGGAATGAGCCTTGACCCGAACGACGACCGACCGCCGTACATGCAGGTCAGCAGCGTTCTACGAGCGGAAATCCTCACAAGGAAGTTCGAGCCCGGAACGCAGTTGCCGTCAGGCCCGGACCTGGCCAAGCGGTTCGAGGTAGCCCGCGGGACGGTGGGCAAGGCGCTGGACCTGCTGAGGGACGAAGGGCTGATCGTGACCCGCAAGGGGTCCGGCTCCTTTGTGCGGGAGCGCACGGAACGACCTGTCGGCCTGCGTCCCCACCTCGAAATGGCCTTCGCGGATCCGCACGTGACGGTGGACTTCGCGGGATTCAGCAGCGAGACGTTGCACGGCGCGATGCAGGAACCACTCGATAAGATCCGCACGGGGCGACTCCGCCCCGAGTCGATCACGGTGCGGTTGCTCCTGCCTGACACCACAGCCCCCATGGCGGTGCCCACGCTCGTGGACGGCCTCGCGGACGACCCGGCCCTACGCAACCGCGCCCGGGACATCGCCCTGACGCACGCGGCCGGCATAAAGCACTCGGTCGAGGTGCTGGCCGAACTCGGCCTCGTCGAGAAGGCGACGGTGGAGGTCAAGGTCTACCGTGCGACGTCACTCTTCAAGCTCTACGTTCTGAATCACCGTGACGTGTTCTTCGGCTTCTATCCGCTGCGAGAGCGCACTCTCACGGTCGAGGGGGAAGCCCGTACGTTCTTCGACATCACCGGCAAGGACACGACGCTCTTCCACCACGCTGCCGGTCCTGACGGAGAGTCGATGGGGTCGCAGTACGTTCAGCAGGCCACGAAGTGGTTCGAGAGCATCTGGGACACAATCGCCTACGAACGCGAGGCATGATCATGGCACCCGAGACCCTCGATGGAACCCTGGCCCCCGTACGGCACGTGCTACTCGACTTCGACGGCCCAGTGTGCTCGGTCTTCGCGGGCTTCTCTGCCGGTGACGTCGCCCGAAGTCTGGCTGCACTCCTGAGCGGCCCCGACGGTGCACCGCCGGGGCACGAGGAGTCCGACCCCTTGGCGATGCTCCGCCGTATCGCTGAGACTCGGGAAGACCTGGTCTCAGCAGCGGATTCGCACCTCACCCAACTAGAAGTCGAGGCCGTTGAGCGGGCCCGACCTACGCCGGGGGGCGTCGCCTTCATGGAAGCCTGCGCCGCTACCGGCCGCTCGGTGTGGGTGGTCAGCAACAACGCAACGGCGGCCATCGACCGGTACCTATCCGATCACGGGCTCCGCGACCTGGTCGCGGGCACTTTCGGTCGTACCGCCGGTCGGCCAGAGTCGATGAAGCCTTCGCCGGAACTCCTCATCGCAGCCATGCGCGCGGCTGACGCGAAACCTGGCGAATGCCTGTTCATCGGGGATGCGGTCCGGGACGTCGAGGCCGCCCATGCGGCCGACATGAAGACGATCGGGTACGCCAACAAGCCGGGCAAGGCGGATGCTCTGTCCGCGGCTGGAGCTGTCGCGGTGGTGACCTCCATGGAGACGCTGGCAGCAAGCGTCACCTGACATCAACGCTGACATCAACCGGCGGCGCGATCCTGAGGCGCAATTCCGGGGCCTGTGGGCCATGTGTGGGCCAGCCGCCCAGTGGGGGCGCGCGATCCTCACATCTGTGCAGCTCAGAGGCTGGTTGGATCGGGACACCGCATCGCTCTTGAAAACCGTCGTGGCAGCGATGTCACCGAGGGTTCAAATCCCTCAGCCTCCGCCGAGGTCAGCGAATTAGCTGGTCAGAAGAGGTGCCCCTGGTACGGGGGCACCCCTTCTGCGTGCTCGGCGGCTCGCCCTGGGGCGTTGGAATTGCACTTTGATGCCGGCCGTGGCTCAAGTTGGGTTCTCGTGTGGTACGACGACGATCTGGTGCTCGTCCTCGTAGACGATCCTCCCCGGGTTGGACGACTGGATCATTCGGCACTCGATTCCATGAGCGGCGAGGATCTCCAGGTAGCCGTCCACCCGCGCGATCAGATGCTGGGACGTGGACTTGAACCAGGCCGCTGCTCCGGGGTGGAGCTTGTGGTCGTAGACCGTTGGGTCCGCGGTTGAGGGGTCGGGGTAGGCCGCGTTGTACCAGTCGTTGTTGGCTCGTCTGAAGCGCTCCTGCTCGGGGGGCAGCTTTCCGTTCCGTGCCAGGAGGTTGACGAGACCGAACACCCCGGTGAAGTAACCGCGCTGGTTCCGGATCGGGCTCTGGAAGCGTACGTAGGGGGCTTCGTCAGAGGGAGCCTTTGCTTCGCCGATTTTCACGGTGCGGATGTTAGAGGCGGGCTGCGCTTCGCCGAGGCGCGTGGTGCCGGTGCCAGGCCCGGTGGTGGGTAGATCTGGCCGAAAAGCTATGGGTGGGGTGTTGGTGCAGGTCAGGGCTGGCGACCGGCGGTGTGGAGGGTTGGTCGTGGGTGGGGATCCCGGAAGTGGGCTTTTAGTTGTAGCTAAAGGTGGGAATCTGTAAACGAGGGCGCTCGAAGCCCGACGTCGGCACCATGCGCTGGGAGGGTGATTGAGCGTGCCGTGGAAGAGCAAAGGTGAGAAGGCGGAGGCCGCGGACCGCGCGGGGGCCCGGCTGGCGCGTCAGGCCACTGTGGAGGTCGCGGGGTTGCTGGGCAAGCGGGACATGAGCCGTGCTGACCTCGCCCGGCTCATGGGCGTCAGCCCGGGACGGGTGAGTCAAATACTGTCCGGGGATGAGAATTTGACGTTGCGGAGCCTCGCTGCCGTGGCCGAGGCCCTGGAGCTGGACGTCAAGATCAGTTTTGTGGAGCCCAAGGACGACGGGCCCCGCCGGGCGCATGGGCTGGGCGATGGGTCCGATGCCTTTGTCTTTGTTCCTTGAGGGCGTGTCGGGTGAGGGTTTCTGTGGATATCCCCGGCGGGCGTTGGCGTGTTGTCCTGTGTCGCTTCAGGGGTGTGGCGTGCCCGTCGTGGCGAGTGCGCGCACCGTCAGGGCCTCGTCCCGGAGGCGTATGAGTTCCCGGTCGCCGCTGCGCTTGCCGGTGCGGTAGCCGAACTCCAGCATGCGGACGCAGGCGTCCATGGCCATCGCCAGGGCCTGGCGGCGGTCCTCCGCCTCCTCACGGGTCGGGGTGTGCAGATCCGGCGGGAACTCCTGGACCTCGCGCTGCCGGCACTTCGCCTCGATGTCGGCCTCGACCTTGGCCGCGTCGTCCAGGAGCTGGTCGACCTCCTCGTACAGGGTGTTGATCGTCGTCTTGTCCTTGGCCGCGGGGGCGCAGCCGCGCAGGTGGCGGCGGGCCTCGAAGGCGAATATGCGCAGCTGGGCCACGTTCTGGAAGTCCCTGACCAGCCGGTGGCAGTGGATGTACATGTCGTGGACGAGCCGTCGTTCCAGCTCGCTCAGCAGTACCGCGATGCCCAGCGTGATCACGGCCACGAAGGGCGGGGTGGACTGCTGGTTCTGCTGCTGGCGGACGCGAGGCGCCAGGGCCCCGCCCGCGGCGGCAGCGGCCACGGCGGGTGGCACATCGGCGGCGTGCGGCAGCAGCAGGGTGATGGTGAGCAGCGCCGCCGCGCAGGTGCAGGCGATGATTCCGCAGCACAGCGCCGTGGACCGTACGGTCCCCAGCAGGCGGCCCTTGTCGGCGAAGCGATGGACCAGCGAGATCCACGTGACCATCGCGCAGACGCCTATGGGTAACGCGGCATCCGCGAACCACCCCTGTGCGTAGAGCTCGTGCAATGCTCCCCCTGCTCGCGCCTCGGTGCCGGTGCGCCGGAGGCGGTCGGCCGATCACCGGGCACTGGGCACCGGTCGTGGTGCACCGGTCGCGGGGAGAGCGGGAATCCCTTCACTGTCCGCCTCTGGGGCGGAAGCACCGGCGAGTGGGCGTGTGGTTCCTGGGCCGTTCGGTGCCCGCGCCGTCTGGTTCCTGCGCCGTCTGGCTATGCCGGTTGGTCCTACAGCCGCTCGGCCCTACGTCGCCCCGTCCCCGCGCCGTTCGGTCCCCTGCGCCGCCTGGTTCCGACGTCCTTCGGTGCCCGCGCCCCTCGGTTCCTGTACGGAGCGCCTCGTCGCGTGGTCACGATAGTGCTCTTCGTTCCCATAGCGCACGGCTCACCGCCCGTGTACCGCTGGATCGCGCCGCCTCTGGCGTTCTGCCGTACGTCTGGCGCCTCCGCTCCGTTCATCCGGCCCAGGGCGTCGGGCGTTCGGCCGGCACGCGTCAGGCCCACGCCTCCGGGGGCTGGAGGTGGCGGGCGGCGCTGCGGGCCGCGGAGGCGACGGTGGCGCGGGCCTCGTGCGGGGGCAGGCCGGTGTCGAGCGCGGCATCGATCAGGGCGGGGGCCAACTCCGGCCCGGCGCCCGTCTCGTAGGCGCGGCAGGCCGCCCAGAACAGCCGGTCATTGCGCTGACCCTCCCGTGAGGCGCGGACGAACCGTACGAGCCCCTCCAGGGCGGCGGGGTGCGGGTCACGGGACGGCGGGCCGGGGCGGTACGAGCGGGGCGGGGCCGGGCGCGGGGGTGTGAGCAGGCGCAGCAGGGCGGCCGGGACGGGGGCCGGGTCCCAGGCGGGGGAGCCGGGCGCGAGGCGGTAGCTGCCGTGCGAACCGTATGAGCCGGGGCCGACCAGATAGCCGCCCATCCCGCGGACGTCGATGCCGGGGGCCAGACGGCCCGCGGAGTTGGGGACGGCGAGGCCGGGCGGGCCGCTCAGCCATAGATGGCGGCCACCGCTCGGGGTGAGCACGGTGACCGTACGGGGGATGGGGAAGGCATGCTCGCGGGCCAGCCGGGCGAGGGCGGCCAGACCGTTCGTGCCGTCCTTACCGTGCTCCGGGCCGCTCTTGCCGGCTTCCGTGCCGTCCTTACCGTTCTCACCGTCCTCCATGACGCCCTTACGGTTCGCATCGGGCCTCCAGGGCCGACCGTCCCGGTCGCCCGTCGCTCCCCCGGCCACCTGAGGTCTTCCCGGCTTTCCCGGCTTTCCGGGATATCCCGGCCGGCCGTCCTTGAGGTCGAGGTCGATGCCGATGAGGTGGTACGGGGCGTATCCGCAGGCGATGCCGTAGCCGGTGGCCCAGGGGGCGGCGGCGAACAGGGCGCGGATCGCCCGCGGGTCCGCCGACGCGTCATGGACTCCATGGCCCAGCCGCCCGCATTCACCGCGGCACGGCAGGGGCGCCGGGTCGTGGTGGTGGGGGGAGCGCACGGCGGGCAGCTTCGCGCGGGTCAGCGGGATCACGCGGAAGCCATGGGCGGCGGCGGTCAGGGCGTGGGCAAGAGCATGGGCGAGTGAGGGATTCGCCATGCCATCCATTTTCGGACAAGTGTTCGGTAATGGGAAGAGGGCCCGGCGAGTCGCCGAGGATGGCCGAAATTATGTGGAACCGGCTCCCCTGTAGGGCTCGCCCCGGCGTCCGGCGAGGTGGTGTACCGGCGCACTGGCGCGTCGGCCGGAGTGGGGGCGGGAGGGGTGTTTAAAACAAGTTCGTCATGCTTGCGTGGTAATTCCAGCGGCTCATATGCATCGTCCGGGAATCGGTGGGCAACTCTGCTTCCGCGACGCTTCCCGAGCGAGCGTCGGAGGAATCGGAGCAACGGAGGAATCGAGATGGCGGACACCCGGACAGGTCTTGGCCGTACCGGCCGCGTCATCGCCGCGTCGCCGCTCTCCGCGTCCAGGGCGGGGCGTGGCTCCTGGGATCTGACCCGATCACACGGAGGCAGGTCGCCGCCATCGTGAGCGCTCGTAAGGGAGACGCAGGCGCGAAGCGGTGTCCGATCGATCTGAGTGAGCTGTGGTGATTCATTGAGCGAAACGGGACGGGTGAGGTCGTACGGTCGCGCGATGGCGTATCGATGCCATCGCGCGACCTTGCGTGGTGGTGTGCTTCAGCGTTCTTGACAGCGTCGATTTATCTGACGGATAGTCAGATGGCTTTCTACGGCAGACATGCGGCAGGGGAAGCGATGACGCGCGATGAGCTGGGTGTTGACCCGGACGAGCTGTACGGACGGCTGAAGGCGTACGAGGGACGGACGGCCGCGAGCGGCGGCACGGGCCGGGACCCCGTCAACGAGCCGATGATCAGGCACTGGTGCGAGGCGATGGGCGACACCAACCCCGCCTATCCGGGTATCGCCCCGCCGACGATGCTGCAAGCGTGGACGATGGGCGGGCTGGCCGGGCACCCCGGCGGTTCGGCCCGCTCCGAGGCGTACGACGAGCTGCTGGCGTTGCTCGACGACGCGGGCTGCGCCTCGGTGGTCGCCACCGACTGCGAGCAGGAGTATCTGAGGCCGCTGCGCCCCGGCGACCAGGTCACCTTCGACGCGGTCATCGAGTCGGTGTCGCCGCGCAAGACCACCAAGCTGGGCACCGGATACTTCGTCACCACCCGGATGAACGTCCGCGCGGGGGACGGTGAGGACGGCGACGGCGGTGAGCTGGTCGGCACCCACCGCTTCCGCATCCTCAAGTACGCACCCGCGCGGCCGAAGACGAAGGCGAAGCCGGAGCCGAAACCGGCCTCGGAGACGAATCGGGAGCCGGAGCCCACGGCCGACCGTCCCCGCCGCCCCCGCCCCGTCATCAACCGCGACAACGCCGGTTTCTGGGAGGGCGTCGCCCGGCATCAGCTGCTCATCCAGCGCTGCCTGGACTGCGGCGCCCCGCGCTTCCCCTGGCTGCCCGGGTGTGGGGGGTGCGGTTCCCAGCGGTGGGAGGCGGTCGAGGCGTCCGGCGCCGGCACGGTGTTCAGCTATGTGGTCATGCACCATCCGCCGTTCCCCGCCTTCGACCCGCCCTACGCGGTCGGCCTGATCGAGCTCGCGGAGGGGGTGCGGATGGTCAGCGGCATCACCGGGGTGCCGTACGACAAGGTGCGCATCGGCATGCCCGTCGAGCTGGAGTTCCTGCGTGTGGACGAGGAGCTGGAGCTGCCCGTGTTCCGGGGCGCGGAGGCGTGAGGGGCGTGAGGAATGAGGGGAACGGACGTGGCATGAGGGACGGACGAGGAGGCGGCCCTATGACGGTGCGTACGGGCGATGAGCTGCCCCCGCTGCGTATCCCGATCACCCGGACCCTGATCGTCGCAGGCGCCCTCGCATCCCGGGACTACCAGGATGTGCACCACGACGCCGAGGCTGCCAGGGAGAAGGGCTCCCCGGACATCTTCATGAACATCCTCACCACCAATGGGCTGGTCGGCCGGTACATCACCGATCACTTCGGGCCGCGGGCGCGGCTCCGTAAGGTCGCGATCCGGCTCGGGGCGCCCAACTACCCCGGGGATGAGATGGTGTTGACGGGCGAGGTCACCTCGGTCGCGGAGGGCACGGCGGAGGTCGCCGTCATCGGCAGGAACGGCATCGGCCACCATGTGACCGGCAAGGTCACGGTGCGGCTCCCCAGCGACGTCCGCGCGACAGCCGATGTCCGCGCGACAGCCGACGTCCCCGCGGCCGCCGACATCCCCACGACCGACATCCCCGCGACAGCGGACGCCCGATGAGCGCCCGCAAAGCGGACACCCTGGGTGGCCGGGCCGCCATCGTCGGCATCGGCGCCACCGAGTTCTCCAAGGACTCGGGCCGCAGCGAGCTGAAGCTGGCGGTCGAGGCCGTCCACGCGGCCCTTGACGATGCGGGGCTCACCCCGGCCGATGTGGACGGGCTGGTCACCTTCACCATGGACACCAGCCCCGAGATCTCCGTGGCGCAGGCGTGCGGCATCGGCGATCTCACCTTCTTCTCGCGCGTCCACTACGGCGGCGGCGCGGCCTGCGCCACCGTGCAGCAGGCCGCGCTCGCGGTCGCGACCGGGGTCGCCGAGGTCGTCGTCTGCTACCGCGCGTTCAACGAGCGCTCGGGGCGCCGCTTCGGCTCCGGCGTACAGCACCGCGAGCCGTCCGCCGAGGGCGCCGCGCTGGGCTGGTCGCTGCCCTTCGGGCTGCTGACCCCGGCCTCCTGGGTTGCCATGGCCGCGCAGCGCTATCTGTACGCCTACGGGCTGAAACCTGAGGTTTTCGGCCATGTGGCGGTCACCGACCGCCGTCACGCGGCCACCAACCCGGCCGCGTATTTCCACGGCAAGCCGATCACCCTCGCCGAGCACGCTGCCTCCCGCTGGATCGTCGAGCCGCTGCGGCTGCTCGACTGCTGTCAGGAGACGGACGGCGGCCAGGCGATCGTGGTCACCAGCGTGGAGCGGGCGCGCGATCTGCCGCGTCCGCCCGCCGTGATCACGGCCGCGGCGCAGGGCGCGGGCCGTGGCCAGGAGCAGATGACGAGCTTCTACCGCGACGATCTGACGGGGCTGCCCGAGATGGGGGTGGTCGCCCGTCAGCTGTGGCGTAGCGGCGGACTGACCCCCGCCGACATCGACGTGGCCATCCTCTACGACCACTTCACGCCATTTGTGCTGATGCAGCTGGAGGAGTTCGGCTTCTGCGGGCGCGGTGAGGCGGCCGGATTCGTCGCCGAGGACGCGCTGCCGCTCAATACGCACGGCGGTCAGCTCGGTGAGGCGTATCTGCATGGGATGAACGGGATCGCCGAGGCCGTCCGCCAGATCCGCGGCACCTCCGTCAACCAGGTGCCGGGGGCCGCCCGCGCCCTGGTCACCGCTGGCACCGGGGTACCGACATCCGGGCTTCTCCTCGGCGCAGACGGCTGAACCGCGCGCGTGTCGGCGGTATCGGGCCGCCGAGCTCCACCTTCACTCGTCGTATGACCCGAAGTATGACTCGAAGCAGGCAGAGCGGATGGCAGGTCACGGGCTGGACCGCCGGTCTGGCCGCGGCACTTGCCACCGCGATCGCCGGTGCCACCCCCGCCGCCTCGGCGGAGGTCCTGCCCGACCCCCGCCCCCTGGGCGCCGAGGTCTACGAGGGCTGGGCCTTCGACACCTGCCATGCGCCCTCCCTCGCCACCCTGCGCGCGTGGAACAGCTCCCGCTACCGGGCCGTCGGCGTCTATTACGCGGGCCGTGGCCGGGCCTGTGCGAGCCAGCCCAACCTCACCGTCTCCTGGATGCGCGGCGTCAAGAGCATGAAGTGGCGGGTGCTGCCCATCTTCGTCGGATCCCAGTCCCCTTGCGTCCGCAACACCAACAAGAAGCATGTGCCCATCGGCGGCAAGCCCTTCTCCCAGGGGCAGACGGAGGGCAAGGACGCGGTGGCCCGCGCCAAGGCGCTGTCCCTGAAGAAGCGCAGCGCGCTCTACCTCGACATGGAGGCGTACGACCTGAAAAAGACGAGCTGCGCCGCCAAGACGCTCTCCTTCATCCGCGGCTGGAACCGCGAGGTCCGCTCGCGCGGCTTCTTCCCCGGCTTCTACAGCAGCGCCGAGTCCGGGGTGCGCCATATGGAGCAGGCCCGCCGGGCCGGGGTCCATGACCTGCCCTCCGTGATGTGGTTCGCGCGCTGGAGCGGTAAGGCGTCGCTCTACGGGGAGCCGACGCTGGCCGGGAGCGCGTGGAATCCGCACCGCCGCATCCACCAGTACAAGGGCAATGTGGATGTGACGCACGGCGGCCGGAAGTTGCGCATCGACCGCAACAAGGTGGACGCGCCGGTCGCGATCATCAAGTGAGCCGCCGTGGGCGCCAACACGCCCCGGCCTCCGGAAGCGTGACTCCCGGAGAGCCCGGAGATCCCGGAGAACTCGGAGAGCCCGGAGAGCCCGGAAGACCGGCAGAGTCCGCAGGACCCGGACAGCCCGGCCGACCCGGAGAATCCCCGGGAAGAACCCTGACCCTCCACCCGCCCCCTCCCCCCGCAGTAGGTGGTGCCAGCCCCACCCGTACACCCTGAGGCTGATCCGCCTTCGGCACTTATGGCCGATCCGCTTCGACCTGCTCGCTTCTAGCGTTGAGCCATGACCACGACCGTGTGCACAGGCGTATCCGCGGCCGCGTTCCCGTCGTTCAGCTCGTACGTACGGGCGCGGGGGCCCGTGCTGCTGCGCACCGCCCGCTCGCTGACCTCCAACGTCTGCGACGCCGAGGATCTGCTCCAGACCGCGCTGACCAAGACGTACCTGGCGTGGGAGCGCATCGAGGACCACAACGCGCTGGACGGCTATGTGCGGCGCGCCCTGGTCAACACCCGCACCTCGCAGTGGCGCAAGCGCAAGATCGACGAATTCGTCTGCGATGAGCTGCCCGAGCCCGAGACGGTGCCCGCCCCGGACCCGGCCGAACGGCAGGTCGTCCGCGACGCGCTGTGGCGCGCCGTACTGCGGCTGCCGGACCGTCAGCGGGCGATGGTAGTCCTCAGGTACTACGAGGACCTGAGCGAGGCGCAGACGGCGGAGGTCCTCGGGGTGTCGGTCGGCACCGTCAAGAGCGCGGTCTCACGCGCCCTCGGCAAGCTCCGCGAGGACCCGGAGCTTGGCCACGCCGCCGCGTGACGGACTTGGGCCACGCCGCGTGACTGATCCCGGCCACGCGGCCACGGATCCCGGCCACGCGGCGTGACCCGACGGGCCGGGAGACGCGATTCCGACCCGGCGGGCGGCCTGGCCCGGCCGGGCAGGGGACGTGACCCGACCGGCCGGGAGGCGCGACTCGACAGGGCGGGACGAGACGGGCCCCGGGGGGTAGTGACATACCGGCTGGTCGGCTGCACAATCGGCGGAACCTCTGACCGCGCGTAACCGGAACCCTGGAGGCCCCGGTGCTCAGCACGATGCAGGACGTACCGCTGACCGTGACCCGCATCCTCGTGCACGGGGCACTCGTGCACGGCCGTACGGCCCATGTGACCACCTGGACCGGCGAGGGCGAGCCGCGGCGCCGCAGCTTCCACGAAGTGGGTGTGCGGTCGACCCAGTTGGCGAACGCGCTGCGTGATGAGCTCGGGGTCGAACCGGGGCAGGCCGTGGCCACCTTGATGTGGAACAACACCGAGCACCTGGAGGCGTATCTCGCCGTCCCGTCCATGGGCGCCGTGCTGCACACCCTGAACCTCCGGCTGCCTGCCGATCAGCTCGGCTGGATCGTGAACCACGCCGCCGACCGCGTGATCATCGTCAACGGCTCCGTGCTGCCGCTGCTCGCCCCGATCCTCCCCGGCCTCACCACCGTGAAGCACATCGTGGTCACCGGCCCCGGCGACCGCTCCGTCCTGGACGGCTGCACCGCCCGGGTGCATGACTACGAGGAGCTGATCGAGGGCCGGCCTTGGCAGTACGCCTGGCCGGAGATCGACGAACGCCAGGCCGCCGCGCTCTGCTACACCTCGGGGACGACCGGGGAGCCCAAGGGCGTGGCCTATAGCCACCGTTCCATCTATCTGCACTCGATGCAGGTCAACACCGCCGAGTCGTTCGGGATGTCCGGGGGCGACACCCTGCTGCCGGTGGTGCCCATGTTCCACGCCAACGCATGGGGCACCGCACACGCCGCCTTCATGGCGGGCGCCTCGATACTCATGCCCGACCGCTTTCTCCAGCCCGAGCCGCTCGCCGAGATGATCGAGCGCGAGCGCCCCACCATCGCCGCCGCCGTCCCCACCGTCTGGCAGGGGCTGCTCGCCGAACTCGACGCGCGGCCGCGGGAGGTGAGCTGTCTGCGGAATGTCTTCATCGGCGGCTCGGCCTGCCCGCCCTCCCTGATGAAGGCGTACGAGGAGCGCCACGGCATCCGCGTCGTCCATGCGTGGGGCATGACGGAGACCTCTCCGCTCGGCTCCGTGGCCCATCCACCGGGCGGCCTCTCGGCGGAGGACGCCTGGCCGTTCCGGCTGTCGCAGGGACGCTTCCCGGCGTCCGTCGAATGCCGGCTGATCTCGGCGGACGGCGAACTCGTGCCGTGGGACGGGAAGACGCCGGGGGAGCTGGAGGTGCGCGGGCCGTGGATCGCGGGCGCGTACTACGGAGGGGCGGACGGCGAGCCGTTCCGCCCCGAGGACAAGTTCACCGAGGACGGCTGGCTGAAGACCGGCGACGTCGGCACCATCACCCCCGACTGCTATCTGACGCTGACCGACCGGGCCAAGGACGTCATCAAGTCGGGCGGCGAGTGGATCTCCTCGGTCGAGCTGGAGAACCAGCTGATGGCCCACCCGGAGGTCGCCGAGGCCGCGGTGGTGGCGGTGCCGGACGAGAAGTGGGGAGAGCGTCCGCTGGCCACGGTGGTGCTGACGGACGGCGCCACGGTCGACTACGCGGACCTGCGGGCCTTTCTCGCCGAACGGGTGGCGCGCTGGCAGCTGCCGGAGCACTGGGCGCTGATCCCGGCGGTGCCGAAGACGAGCGTGGGGAAGTTCGACAAGAAGGTCATCCGCAAGCGGTACGCGGACGGGGAGCTGGATGTGACCACGCTGGGCCGAGGCTGAGGGACGGTGGGGCCGGGGCGTGGGGCGACCGACGCCCCTGCCCCACCGTCGGCAACGCGGCCACCGTAAGGAGGCGGGCGTCTCCTTACGGTGGCCGCGCATCACCGTAAGGACCGTAAGGATCGCGGGCCGCGCACCACCGTAAGGAGCCTTGAGTGTCCCCTTGAGGAGCCCTGAGTGTCCCCTTACGGTCCGCACGCCTCCGTAAGGCCGGCGGGCGTCAGTTGGTGCCGATCTTCGCCAGCAGGTCCACGATCCGCGCCTGCACCTCCGCGCTCGTCGAGCGCTCCGCGAGGAACAGCACCGTTTCGCCCGAGGCCAGCCGCGACAGATTCGCCGGATCGATGTCCGCGGAGGTGTAGACGACCAGCGGGGTGCGGTTGAGCAGCCCGTTGCCGCGCAGCCAGTCGACGATCCCGGCCCTGCGGCGGCGTACCTGCATCAGGTCCATGACCACCAGGTTCGGCCGCATCTGCCCCGCGAGCGAGACCGCGTCCGCGTCCGTCGCCGCGCGGGCGACGTGCATCCCGCGCCGTTCGAGCGTCGCCGTCAGCGCCGCCGCGATCGGCTCGTGCTCCTCGATCAGCAGAACGCGCGGCGGATGCTGCTCGCTGTCGCGCGGGGCGAGCGCCTTGAGCAGGACGGCCGGGTCGGCGCCGTACGCCGCTTCCCGCGTCGCCTGGCCGAGCCCCGCGGTCACCAGCACCGGCACCTCGGCCGCGACGGCGGCGGTACGCAGCGACTGGAGCGCGGTCCGGGTGATCGGCCCGGTCAGCGGGTCGACGAACAGCGCCGCCGGGTACGCGGCGATCTGCGCGTCCACCTCCTCACGGGAGTTCACGATCACCGGACGGTAGCCGCGGTCGCTCAGCGCCTGCTGGGTGGACATGTCCGGCGCGGGCCACACGAGGAGGCGGCGCGGGTTGTCCAGCGGCTCGGGCGGCAGCTCGTCGTCGGGCGGCGGGGTGCGGTCGTCGACGATCTCGACGGCGCCATTGGGCCCGTCCAGCGGCTCCGGCCCCTCGGCGCCCTCGTCCGGCGCGCCGATGGCGAACGTACGGCCCGAGCTCTGCGACGGGCCCGCCGCACGCTGCGGCTGCGCCCCCGGCCCCGGCTGGGGGCGGGGCTGCGCGCCGGTCTGCGGCCCTGGGTGCGGTTGCGGTCCGGTGTGCGGCTGCTGGCCGCCGTGCGCATGCGGCCCGGTGTGGGGATGCGCCCGGCTGTCGGCCGGCTGGAGTTCGGCCGAGGCGCCCTGGTCCGTCATCTCCGGGCGGGCGGCCAGCTTGCGGCGCCTGCCGCCCCCGGTGCTGGTGCCTCCGGAGGGAGTCTGGG
This sequence comes from Streptomyces malaysiensis subsp. samsunensis, assembly GCF_024519315.1. Lineage (GTDB taxonomy): Bacteria > Actinomycetota > Actinomycetes > Streptomycetales > Streptomycetaceae > Streptomyces > Streptomyces malaysiensis. The sequence continues at coordinate 105,114 of NZ_JANIIC010000017.1, forward strand.
GCTGGCCCTGCGGCGGGCGGCCCTGCGGCTGGCCTTGTGCGGGCTGGCCCTGGGGGTGCTCCCCCACCTGCTGGGCGAACGGCACCCCTTGGCCCAGGGTACGCACGCTGATCGAGCGCCCCTGGGTGGTGTCCGCGCTCGGCGGGGCCTCGGCGGGCAGCGGCTGCGGACGGGGCTGCGCGGGCGCGTCCGGCCACTGCGCCGGCTGCTGGGCGGGTGGCTGGGCCGGTGGGTGCCCGCCCGTCTCCGCGGGCTGCGGACCGGCCTGCGCCGCCTCCGGCTGCTCCTCGGCGAGCGGGCGGCGGGCGCGGCGTCGTCCGGTGGGCGGGGTTTCCGGTGGTTGGCCGCCGCTGGTGCTCTGGCCCCAGTTGGGCTGTTGTTCCTGGGGGGTGCGGGCCGGGGGGAGTGCGGGCATGCCCGACGCGGCCGGCTGGGCGGGGCCGGAGCCCTGGGCCTGCGGCTGGGGCCGACGCGGGTCCTGGCCCTGCGCCTGGGCGGGGTCGGACGGCCAGCCCCCGGGCCGTGCGGCGCCGTTGGGCGGTACGGGCTCGCCTCGTACGGCCAGGCCCCCGCCCTGCTGTGGCTGGGGCGCGCCCCGCCCGTCGCGGGTGCCGTGCTGTGCGGGGACGAGCCCGGCCGGGCCGAGCTCCGGCGGCATCGCGCCGGGCTGCGCCCGGTCGGCGGCGGCCGGGGGCAGCGCGAAGGGGGAGCGGACGAGACCGGGCTCCCCGGCTGCCTGCGGCTGCGGTTGTGGCTGGGCCTGCTGTGGCTGTGGCTGTGGCTGTGGCTGTGGCTGTGGTTGGGGCTGCGGCTGCGGCTGGCCGGGGGCCTGCGCCTGGCCGGGGGCCTGCGCCTGGGCCTGGTCGGGCGTCGGCGACTCCGGCGCATCGGCCAGTGCGCGGCGGGCGCGGCGTCGTCCGGTGGGCGGGGTTTCCGGTGGTTGGCCGCCGCTGGTGTTCTGGCCCCAGTTGGGCTGTTGTTCCTGGGGGGTGCGGGCCGGGGGGAGTGCGGGCATGCCCGACGCGGCCGGCTGGGCGGGCTGCTGAGGCGTGTCGGAGGGCGCCGCGGGCAGGGCGAGGGCGGGTCGGCCGCCCGCGCCCTGCGCGGGGGCACCGGCGGCCTGAGGGCCGCCCTGCTCCTCCGCCGGGGCGCCGCGCCGGGCGCGGCGGCCCTGGGGCTGCTGCTGGGCGGGAATGCCCTGAGGCGGCACAACGCCCATGGCGGCGGGGCCCGTCGGCTGCGGACCGGCCGCTTCCGGTGCGCCGCCACGAGCGTGGCGATGACTGCCGGTGGGGGCTCCCTCGGCGTTCTGGGCGGGGTTCGCGGCCGCGACCGCCGACGGGTCCTCGTCCGGGTGGGGGCGCGCCCGGCGCCGCCCGGTGGGCCGTGGGGCGTCCGCGGGCTCGACCGCGCTCCCCTGCTGGGCCGCGGTGTTGTCGCCGACGACCGCGGGCAGCGCGGCGGGCGCGCCCGGGGCGCCCTGCTGGGCGGCGGTGCGCGGGTCGGCGGTACGGGGATCGGCCGTACGAGGGCCAGCCGTGTTCGGGTCGGCCTTACGGAGGTTGGGCGGAGGCGTACCGCCCTGTGTGCCGTTGCCCTGTGTGCCGTTGCCCTGCGTACCGCCGCCGCTGGTGTCGCCTGGTGCGCCGCTGGGGGCCGCGCCGTGCCGGCCGTGGCGTGCGGCCGGGGTCTGGCCGCTGGGGTTGCCGCCCGCGGTGCCCGTACCGGCGCCCGTACCCGTACTGGCACCCGCGCCCGTGCCCGTATCGGCACCCGCGCCCGTACCCGTATCGGCACCCGTGCCCGTATCGGCACCCGTGCCCGTACCCACGCCGGTGCCCGTACCGGAGGTGCCCTGCCCCCGCGTACCGTCGCCCTGTCCGGCGGCGTTGCCGTCCACGCGCTCCTGCTCGGCGGCGGCCGCCGCCGAGATCGGCACCTCCAGGACGTAGGCGTGACCGCCCATGCCCGGCATCTCATGGGTCTGGAGCACGCCCCCGTGCTGGCGTACGATCCCGCGCACGATCGGTTCGTGCACCGGGTCGCCGCCCGCGTACGGTCCGCGGACCTCGATCCGTACGACATCGCCGCGCTGGGCCGCGGCGACCACGATCGTGGAGTCGCTCGCCGCGGCGCCCGCGGCGGTGTTGCCGGTGGAGTCGACCCCGGCGACGTCCGCGATCAGATGCGCGAGCGCCTGGGCGAGCCGCTCCGGGTCCACCTCGGTGTCGATCGGCGGCGCGTGCACGGCGAACTGCGCGCGCCCCGGGCCGATCAGCTCGACCGCGCCCTCGACACCGGCCGATACGACCTCGTCCATCGAGACCGTACGGCGGGCCAGCTCCTCGCCGTCCGCGTCGAGCCGCTGATAGCTCAGGACGTTGTCGACGAGCGTGGTCATCCGGGTGTAGCCGGCGGCGAGGTGGTGCAGGATCTGGTTGGCCTCGGGCCACAGCTGCCCGGCCGGGTCGTCGGCGAGCACACCGAGCTCATGGCGCAGCTGGAGCAGCGGTCCGCGCAGCGACTGGTCCAGCACGGCGAGCAGCTGGCCGTTCCGGGCGGTGACGGACTCCAGCTGTGCCGCGTACCGCGCGCGCTCCTCGGCGAGCTGCGCCCGCAGCTCCTCCAGGGCCTTGGTGTGCTGGGTGGTGAGCTCCTCCACCTCCTCGGCGTGCCGGGCGGTGAGGCCCTCCACCTTCTCCGTGTGCCGGGTGGTGAGGCTCTCGACCTCCTCGGCGTGCTGGGCCGCCATGGCCGTCTCGGGACGCCGGTCGGTGAAGGTCAGCACGGCGCCCACGAGTTGCTCGCCGTCGCGGACGGGCGCGGTGGTCAGATCGACCGGGACCTCGCTGCCGTCCTTCGCCCACAGCACCTGGCCGCGCACCCGGTGCTTGCGGCCGGAGCGCAGGGTGTCGGCGAGGGGCGACTCCTCGTACGGGAAGGGGGAACCGTCCGGGCGCGAGTGGTGTACAAGAGAGTGAAGCTCCTGACCGCCCATGTCGCTGGCCCGGTAGCCGAGGATCTGCGCGGCGGACGGGTTGACGAGGACCACCTTGCCCTCGGTGTCCACGCCGACCACGCCCTCCGCCGCCGCGCGCAGGATCATCTCGGTCTGGCGCTGCTGACGGGCGAGTTCGGCCTCGGTGTCGAGCGTCCCGGTCAGGTCGCGCACGATGAGCATCAGCAGCTCATCGCCGGTGTAGCTGTACTGATCGGCGTAAGGAGTCCGCCCGTCCTCCAGATTCGCGCTGGTCACCTCGACGGGGAACTGTGCCCCGTCGGTGCGCCGGGCCATCATCCGGGTGGGCTTGATGCCGTCCCGCTGTGCCTCGTCGGGGCGCCGCATCGACCCGGGAATGCGATTGGGATCGAAGGAGGGAAGCAGATCGAGCAGACCACGGCCGACCAGGGCGGTGCCCGGAGCCTCGAAGGACTCCAGCGCGATGTGGTTGGCGTTGACGATCGTGCCGTTGCAGTTGACGAGCAACAGCGCGTCCGGCAGGGCGTCGAGTATCGCCGCGAGGCGAGCAGCGCCTCGGGATGGCCTGCTGCTCACGACGACGCTTCCTCCCTGGCTACCGCACCTTGCTGACACCCGCGGTCATTTTGCCGTCCCATCTGCGGAGTGTCTCTAGGGGAGTCTACGGGCACCAGGGCCAGGCGCGACGGCGGATGAGAGGGAGGTCGCAGCGCGACGTACGCGTCTCGACGCACGCCCGGACAAACTTCACCGAGCTCTCCTCTTCTCACTCCAGACCCAATCCCCAGGTCAGCTCCCAGGAGTGCGCAAAACGACGGAGAACCGGTTCCACCGGGCGATTTCACATCCATTGGTGCGGTTGAACCAGGCGTTGACGGGACGCCCCGCCCAATGGCCGGTCACCCGAGCCGTGATCGGCCCGCCGTACTGCCCGGTGCACATCGCGTCCGGCGGCACCGGCGCGAACGGATCCCGGCCCCACACGGTCTGCGAATCCAGCTGCGCACACGCGGCCCGCGCCCGGGGATGCGTACCGCCGGTCGGGTGGCAGTCCAGCACATAGGTCGCGGCGTCATCGGGATCACCGGTCTCGCTCACGGTGATCACGAGCCGGTCCGCGCTCTCCCCGTCGAACGGCAGGGGCAACGGCAGCGGCGTGGCCCCGGCGGGAGCCAGCGCACCCACGGTGGCGGCGGTCGTCAGGGCGGCGGTGACGGCGAGGCGGTGCAGCAGGGGCATGGAGGCACTCCTGGTTGTGATCAGAGGGGGCGCGCTGCCCCTGCCCCCTCTAACGCGCCGCCGAGGCGCGCGTTGCGCCGCCATAAGGGGCTGCGTACGGGGGCTGTGTACGGGGCTGTGCAGGCCGTATGGGCGCCGCTCGGCGTAAGGGCCGCGCGGGCCATAAGGCTCCCCGCGGCCGTACGGGCCGCACGCCGCCGTACGGGCCGCGCCCCCACAAGGGCTTTGCGATGGGCCCCGCCCGCCGAGTACCGTGGTCGGCGATTGGTGACATCCCACTGGGCTGTGACATCATCTGCACACACCGCCTCGCGCTCGCGCGAGCGACCGGTGTGCTGGAGGCTTCGCCTAGTCTGGTCTATGGCGCCGCACTGCTAATGCGGTTTGGGCCCTAAAGCCCATCGAGGGTTCAAATCCCTCAGCCTCCGCTCTCCGATCAGGGAGCCTGTGCCGATGGCGCGGGCTCCCTGTGTCGTTCCGGTGGGAACTGTGAATGATCGCGGGACCGGACCGGGGCCGGACTGGAGCAGACCGGATCGGACTGGGCCGGGACCGGACTGGAGCGGACCGGAGCGACGCCGACGGCCCCCGCTCTCCCCTTTTACTCCGGTCGCTGCGAACGACCCAGCTCAGCCGCCCTGGACCAGGTGAACGTCAAGCCTTCTGCGGCGACGACGCAGCGTGACCCGCTGGTTGCCCTCGGTGTCACCCGCCCTCGCTACTCAAGCGTCGCGCGACGCGGAACCCGGCTCTCCGGGGCCTTGTAACGGCCGTCCCGGCGCCCCCTGAAAATGGCGTTTCCGCAGGTCAGTGTGGGTATGGGAAACGGATTTCGCCTGACGGCGCAGGTCATGTAATGTTGTCCCCGCAACGCCGACCGGCAAGAAAAACCGCCGGGAAGCCAAGCGCTCGTAGCTTAACGGATAGAGCACTTGACTACGGATCAAGAGGTTGCAGGTTCGAATCCTGCCGAGCGCGCACCAGCTCAGAGGCCCCTTCCAGTGATGGAAGGGGCCTCTTGCGTTGCCCGTTGACGGCGGTCGTTGACGGCAACCGCCGCGCGCCTCGATCAGACGGCGACCAGAGCACCATCCGCGCCGTCGTCATCGTCCGGGCCATCGCCGTCACGCAGGGCATCGCCGACGCGGTCGAAGGCGGAGCGCTGCGAGTCCAGCCGGACGAAGGTGTAGATGTCCATCGTCACGCGGATCGAGCTGTGCCCGAGGACTTCCATGATCATTCGGGCATCGGCTCCCTGCTCGTGGAGCAGCGACGCGCAGGTGTGCCGGAGGTCATGGAAGCGGACGCGTCGGACGCCTGCCTTGTCGCACAGGAGGGTGAAGGCGCGATTGAGGTTGCGCGGCTCGATCGGAGTCCCTTTCTTCGTGGTGAACACAAGATCACTGCCACCGCCCTTCCACTTCTCTCCCGCCGCCATCCGATCCCCGCGCTGCTGGGCACGGCGAGATCGGAGCGCCGTCACGCACTCGGCGGGCAACGCCACCCGCCGGGCGGACCTCTGAGTTTTCGGGGCCGAGATCAGCAGCTCCCCATTCACGCGCTGGAGCGTCTGGCGGATCGTGACTGAGCCGCCCACAAGATCTACGTCCTTCCAGCGGAGGCCGAGGACTTCCCCGCGCCGAAGGCCGATCCGTACGGCCAGCTCGTACACCGCCCAGAGCCGGTTACCCCGTGCCGCCGCCAGGAGCTGACGCCCTTCCTTCACGGTCAGCGGCTCTATCTCGCGCTTGGTGCCCATGCCCAGCTCCACGTTCTTGGCCACGTTGCGCGGCAACTCGTCCTCCCGCACGGCGTGCTCCAGCGCGGCCCGGAGCAGCACCAGGAGAAACCGCACGGTTCGGTCGGACGGGTACGACTTGCAGCACTTGCCCAGCGCGCAGCAGCGGCGTTTCCGCTCTGGGCGCGCCTTGTCCTTCCCCTGAGCGCAGCACTGGCATGTACGGGCCGTGGCGGCGAGGAAGGCCCGGATGTCCCGCGCGGTGAGCCGCGTCAGCCTCTTCTTCCCGAGGCCCGGAGCCAGGTAGTTCCGCACGAGGGAGTCATAAGCGGCGTACGTGGCCGGACGGACCTTGATGCGTGCGACGTTGGCCAGCCAGTACGTCAGGAAGTCGCCCAGGCTCTGTTTGCTCGTGGCGACGGGGAGCCCGTTGTTGGAGTCGGCTTTGAGCCTGGTCAGCTTGTCGTGGGCGTCATCCCAGGTCTTCCCGTAGACACTGCGCCGCTTGTGCGTGCCGTCGGCCGTCAGGACGTACGCGATGCCCTCCCAGCGCCCGTCCTTGCGCTGGTAGATGCTTCCCCCGCCGTTCGCGTTCTTCTTGCCCATCAGGCGGCCTCTCCTTCGGTCTGGCGGTGGATGTAGTCGTGCAGTGCGGATTCGGTGATGCGTCGGCAGCGGCCGATGGTCAGGGAGGCCAGCTCCCGTGAGCGGATGAGGTTGTAGACCGTCCAGCGGCTCACCTGGAGCCGGGCCGCGACCTGGTCCACGTTGAGCAGGCCCGTGCTCACAGCCAGGGGTCTCCTTCTGTCTTGCGGCGGTCGGTGTGGTCGCGTGCTTGGGCGATGTCGTGGCGGACCTGGGCGGCGAGGAGTTCTTCGCCGGGGCTGTAGCCGGAGGCCAGGTATTGCCAGTGGGAGACGACGAGGGTGGTTTCCTCGTCCAGCTCGAGCTGGCCGTCTGCGGTGCGTGCTTGTTCGGTGCGCCAGGTGCGGCGGGTGTCGCGGAGTGCGCTGAGGGTGGTGGAGTAGCGGCGGGATTTGCTGGAGAAGTGGCCTCGGAAGCCGAGCATGTGGGCCCACTTCCAGAGCTTGAGTTCGGCGAATTCGGGGAGGTGGCCGAGGTTCCAGGCGGTGCGGATCATCTGGCGGACGTGGCTGTGCACGGGCAGGTCCGCGATGGGTTCGGACTGGCCGGTGCCCTCACACTCGTCGCACAGGTCCCGGAAGCCGTCGGGGCCGCGCTGGTAGCCGCGTCCGGCGCAGTGGGCGCAGCGCAGGGAGCGGTCTACCGTGCCGGAGTCCTCGGCGCTCTTGGTGGCGTACTTCGCGACGTAGGCGGCGACCTTCTGATCGGTCAGTTCACCGTCGCCCAGGGCGGCGATCTCGCGGATGTCGAGCTGATCGCCCCACCGGAGTTCGCGTTCGCCGATGGCGTCGGAGGTGACCGTGAGCACGGCGCGTTCGACCGCCTTGGTGACCGCGTGGGTGAGGGCGTCGGCGGTGGCCCATCGAGGCGGGGGCTGGTTGCTGCCTTCGGGGCCGTCGAGGCGGATTACGGCGTGGAAGTGGACCAGGCCGCGCCGCTGGTACTCGGCGACCTTCGCGAAGGAGACCCGTAGCGCCGCGTTCAGCGCCTTCTGGGTCATGCCGAGGTGGGCGGCCAGCTCTCGGCGGAGGTAGGTGGTGAAGCGCGCCCACAGGGCTCCGGCGTGGGCGTTCCAGAGCACGGCGCCGGTGTAGTCGTAGGTGGCCGGGGACAGCGGGGTGCCCAACGCGGGGTCGTCGGCGGGGTGGCGGATGCCGCAGCGGCAGGCCAGGCTCTCGCCCGCCTCGGTGGTGCGGCGGTTGTGGACCGGCCCGAACGAGGGTGCGGTCAGGGTGACGAACACGCGCGGGTGTGTGCGCACGGTTTCCGGCACGTTCTTGCCGCCGGAGAGTCCGGCCCGGATGAGGTGGTAGGTGTCGGCTGCGTAGAGGCGGGAGCAGGAGGGGCAGCGGGAGGAGCGGCGGTTGCCGCAGGCGGTCAGCAGCCGCCCGGTGGGTTCGTCAGCGGTCGTGTACGAGCGGACGACGGCGTTCGTCGCTGTGTCGCGGGTTTCGGTGGAGCCGACGAGTTGCACGGGGCGGGTGCAGCCGCGGATTTGGCTGATCTGGTCTTGGACGCGGTCGAAGTCGGGGTGGTGGGCGAGGTGGATGAGGTCCCGCAGGGCCAGGCTCGCCACGTGGCGCAGGTCCAGGGGGGCTTTCACGGGTGACGCATCCTTTCGAGGGAGAGGGGCCCCGGGCAGCACCGGGTCAGGGGTGCGGGTGCTGCTCGGGGCATGACGAATCCGGGCCCGGTCAGGGGCGGGGGTTTCTGGATTGCCGGGACGGCCGGCACGGGGGTCAGAGCTGGGCGTGCGCGGCGGTGGCCAGCGGCAGTGCGACGCCGAGGCGGGCCCGGAGCTGGGCCGGGGTGATGGGCTCGCCGTGCTCGGCCCGGTAGGTGTCGGCGATGGTGCGCGCCGCGTTCAGCAGCGGCACGGGCACCGTGACCGCCGGGGACGTCTCGGCTTCGGCGCGGCCGGGGATGAGACCGGTTCCGGTACTGGGGCAGGCTCGGGCGCGGGGGCCGGGGCCTTCTCGATCGGAGTGTCTGGGGTGGCCGGAGCGTCAGGCACGGACTCGATCGGGCCTGGTGCCTCAGTAGCGGTGTGAGCGACGGTGTGAAAGTGGCGCAGGAGTTGCGGGCCGACGGCTCCCCAGCCCAGGAGGAGGAGCGGGGCGACCGCGTCCACGGCCGCGCGGCCGTAGTGTCCGGCGACGATGGGTTCGGCGACGTTGAGGGCCAGGGTCAGCAGCCCGGACACGTGCATCAGCCGAGTCGCGCCCTTGATCTGCTCGGCGGGGACGCCGCGCAGCGACAGGTAGCGCAGGGCGACCAGGAGGCCGACGACGGACAGGTCCACCATCGGAGCGATCAGCGGCGCGATCGGGTCGGGGACGCCGAGGCGCAGCGCGAGGGCCCAGACGTTGCCGAAGGAGAAGACGAAGGCCAGGGCCGCGATGATGCCCATGACCACGGTCACGGTGCGCTGAGTGATCCGATCCTCAATCACGACGGATTCACCTCCTTCCGAATGTGGCGATGAGCGGGGGCGGGATTGCGGGTCAGGCGGCTTCCCGCTTGGTGAACGGGTCGTCCACCCGCATCGCGGAGGCCGCCAGTTCTTCCAGCAGTTCGGCGGGGTCGCGGGTCAGGTGCGCGGTGTCGGTGGCGATGCGGGCAGCGTCCACGTCGGCGACGTAGGGGGTGCGGATGCGGGCGAAGCCGGGGCGCCCCTGATGCGCCATGGCCGCCACGCCGACGTAGGCGGGGTCCTGGAGTGCGGTTGGGCTGGCGTCCGGCCAGTTGCGGATGTCCTCCCCCAGCGCGACCACGGCCGCCTCGGCGGTCTTCTGGGCGAAGGACAGGCCCACCGGGCACACGTCCCGGATGAAGGTGGGGATGGCATCCCCGGTCGCCTTCTGCGTCGCGATGATCACCAGGATGCCGACGTTGCGGCCCTTCTTCACCAGGTCCTCCACCAGCCGCGCGTTCTCAGCAGCCAGCGCGGCAAGCCTCTTCGTCCGCGTGTCCGACCCCTTGTAGTCACGGAAGTAGGTGTGCGCCTCATCCACGATGAGCACGGTCAACGGCCAGGCGGCCGAGGGCCCGACATGCCACACGTTCTTCACACCCAGCAAGGCTCGGATGGACGCCGACCGGTCCCGCCGCAGCTTGACCAGGCGCGTGAACAGCGCGTTCGCCTCTTCCAGGTCGTCACCGACGAACGCGAAGATGCGGTCCGTCAGATCGGCGTAGTCGCCCTCATGAGATGAGGTCACCTTGCCGTCCGCCACCGCGTACTGCACCGCATCGGACGGCGCCGTATCGCACATGAACCTGTTGACCAGAGACGTCTTACCGAACCCGGGCAGCCCCGCCACCGTCACGCCCGGCACATTGGCCAGGCTCACGCTCACCGGCTGCGCGTACTCGTCCACGCCCAGATCCCACACTGCCAACTCCTCCGGCACGGCCCCGGTCGGGGTGTGCTCGGTGGGGACGATCAGCGGATCAACCCGCACACCACGGATCACCAACTGGCCCGGCATGTCCGGCAGGACCGAAACCCGCGTGCACCGCCAGGCATCGGCCAGATACGGCGCCGCCCGCTGGAACTCCGCCAAGCCCACCTTGGGCAAGCACACGGCGTGTACCAGGACCCCGTACCGGTCGGCCGTGACCCGGATCTTCGGGATGAGGACGCGGGGCTTGGGGACCTTTCCGTCCGGTGCCACGATCACGGCCGGAGGGGTCTTGTCGGTCACCGACAGCCCGACCATCGGAGCCAGCCGCCGCCACCGCCGCCGTACATCGATGGCCTGCCGCATGCTCGCCCGTGTCATCTTGTCGGCACGCATGTAGCGCACCAGCCACCACAGGGCCCATATGCCGGTCAGGGCCAGGGCCGCCCCGGCAACCGCCGGGGCCAACCCAAAGATTTCTCCCACTGTCACAGCACGTCCTTGTTCGTGTAGAGGAATCGGTAGAGGGATATCCGCAGTTCCAGCAGGTCACGGCCGGATGCGAGCCGGGGGTAGCCGTGCGACTCGATCACCTTGGCCACGTCGAAGAGCAGGCCGTTGGTGAACCGCGAGTCGTCATCCCCGCTCTCCGGCTCCACCGGGTACACCGGCTCAGGTCCGGTCGGGGCCGTCACTTGACCAGCTCCAGCGCCGCCGCCCGGTAGGCCACACCATCGGAGAGCTGGCCGTTGAAGATGCGCGCCCACGGAGTGGCGAACAGGTCCGTGACCCGCACCGGCATGCCCGGCTGGAGCCCTTCCGGCAGACCGCTCTCGGGAACGGTGATCTTCATCTGCTCGGCCCGGCCCTCTTCCATGAGGAAGACCGTCAGGGTGTGCAGGGTCTCCCCGGTGTCCCGGTCGGTGGCGAGCACTCCCGTCTCCGGGTCCTTGATCTTCGGCATCGGCGCCGTGCCAGCGATGAACTGAGTCGAGGGCAGCAGCCCCACGCGGATACGCGTCATAGCCATGCTTCTTGCTCCCTTTCGTTGCCGACCGCTTGTGCGGCCGGGTCACCAACTATGACCTAGCCAGGCTAGCTAGGTCAAGGGAGCTAGCCATGAGAATTCAAAGGTCTGGGTGTGTTAGGTGGGCTAACACGGCTACCCTGGGGCTATGACGCCGCCGATGCACGACGCCCGCCCGCCATACCAGCAGGCAGCCGAGGCCATCCGGAGCGAGATCAAGGCGGGCAAGCTCAAGCCGGGGGAACAGCTCCCCTCCCATCGGGAGCTGCAAGAGCGGTTCGGAATCGCCAACATGACCGCCCGCAGCGCACTGCGCGTGCTCCGCGAAGAGGGCTTGATCTACACCGTGCAGGGGCGCGGCAGCTACGTAGCCGACGTGATCGGACCCGGCGGCGAACTGGTCGAGGCCAAGCGCTACACACCGCCCCAGACCGCAGCCGGAACGGGCGAGGCCCCGGCGAGTACAGAACCCACCGGGACCCTCACCGAGGCACTACTAGAGGTCCGGGACCAGCTGCGCACCTTGAACGCGGAGGTCCAGACCCTCAAGCGGGAAGTCGCCGAATTGAAGGCGAGCCAGCACCCGTAGCCCGCTCTTCCTGGAGCTCCGTCACCTCGGTGCGAATCTCCTCCAGCTCACCGCGCAGGCGCTCAGTCATGGCCGCGATCTCGGCCAGCAAGGCCCGTTCCCGCTCGGTCAGCACCAGTTCCCCCTTATCGTCTGCGCGTTGGTCGCGCGCACCCCGCATTGCCATCCTCCGGCGATCTTCTGGTGTGAGCTGTTCAGAGTTTCCTTACTGGATCAAGGCGGCCCGCTTGCGCGGGCCGCGCGCGCTGGCGGCCCGTGGCCGCCGCCCGCTCCTGTCTGCCGCCCCGCTCAGCGGCGCCCCCGAGCCACTCAGCGCGCCACCCCACACCAGCAGCCCACCAACCGCAGTCAGCAGCCGGAACAGCTCCCCCGGAGCGCCTGCCGACCGCAGCGGGACGCGCCGACGCAGCAGCACGGCCAGGACCAAGAGCCCGGCCTGCCCGCCGTCGAGGGGCGGCTACGCGGAGCGGTTTACATGGCCGGCCGTCCGCCGACTGCGGCCATCGTCGTTGTGCGCGTAGCAACGGCCAGCGGGGAGGGGAGGGGTGCCCGGCCGGGGGCATGTTGGTCGTCGGACCCGGTTCGATGTGGCCGGCCGCCGTACTGTCGCCGTCACGGATGCGGGCGCGTGAGCAGACCGAACCGTCCGGTCCTGGAGGGCGGGGAGCGGCTGCTGCCGCGCGGTGGCTCAGGCCGTCATGGTCGCTCCGCGTCGGTTTCCGTATCGTGGTGGCCGACCAGCGTGTCGTAAACACTCTGACGGCCGTCGCCACCGAGCCCGTCACCTCGCGTCTGCCTCGCACTCGTCCCATCCCTTTCCTGCGTCTGAACTCGTTTGAGAACGGGCGGAGTCGAAGCGAGCACGACAACCGCCCCGGTACCATCGGCACCGGGGTCCTGATCTTGGACTCTCCGCCGGACCACCCCGCGCCTGCCAGGGTTGGGGGGTGGTCCGGTTTCGCGTTTGTGGTTGTTGTGCTGGGCGGTCCGGCTCCCCTTCGCGGGTTGATTGGTTGGGCGCGAGTGTGGGAGCCGGACCGCTGACGGCGGACGGTGCGGTGTCCGCCGTCCTCTCCCGAGGCGCAGTGTGTGACGTCGGTGAGGCGGGGGAGGTGCTTGCCTCACGGACACTGCGCCGGGGGAGTGGGAGGGCGAGGGCTACCGGGTCCATCCCGGGGAACGGCAGCCCCCGCCCCGCCTCTAGGGCAGCAATCCGCCGCGCCACCAGGGGAGCTTTTGTCGGCCCGAGCGCAGCGGTACGTCTCTGCGGTGAAGCAGGTCGTAGAGCATCGTGTTCGCTATGCCGAACCGCTGCTGAATCTCTGTGACCCGCATGCCGTCCCGGTAGGCGGCGATGATCTCTGACTCATGTTCCGTCCATTTCGGCGTCCGCCTCGCCATGCCGCATCCCGCCCTTCATCGCTTGACCTGCACCCGAGCCAGGAGCCGTCAGCACAGCCCATACCGACTTTCCGACCACCGGGCACGGAGTGACGCCCCACCGGTCCGCGAGCGCTTCGACCAGGACCAGCCCCCGGCCGTGTGCCACTTCACAGCTCGGATTCCTCAGCTCGGGCCGCTCGTCGGACGCGTCGTGAACCTCGATCTGCACCTCGTCGCCCTGGTACAGATAACGCGTCTCGATCTTGTGTCCCGGAACCCGCGCATGCCGCACGGCGTTCGTTATCAGTTCAGACAGCACCAACAGCGCGACCTCTTCGACCGCGACCAGCCCCCAACCGGCCAGAGCCTTACGCAAGTCGGCTCGGGCCAGGGCGACGCAACGGGGGTGGCGGGTCCAACGCCTCACCACCACACGTCCATCAGGGCCTGTCAGCTCTGGCTTCATGGCCACAAGAGTGCAGGTGAGACGCCGTCACCGGGACAGCCAACGGGGTACCCCAGGTGGCGAAATGGGGTACCCCGATCCATGGCGAGATCTACGCTGGACGTCACGCACTTCCCTACACCTCGTGAGCGGCCCATGAGCGAACGTGAAGCCAGGCGCAGCGGATACCCCCTCACCATCCCGGATCGGTTGCTCCACAGCGAGGACATGAAACGGGCTTGCAAGCGGAGGGACTTCAGCGAGATCTTCCGTCTCGTCAACAGACGAGCCCCGGCGAGCTACGCGGCGATCGCTGCCGCCGTCACCAAGATGACCAGCGCGCGTGTCGGCGACGTGATCCGAGGCGATCGAGGCATTCGCAGCGTCGCCGTCATGGAACGCATCGCTGATGGACTGGGCATTCCCGGCCACATGCTCGACCTACCCGAGAGGCCATGGGAGGGTACCCCGCTACCGGCCGCCGCTGCCCAGAACCAGGCTTACGCTTCCAGTAGCCCAGACGACTCGAACGAACCCCCGTCCTTACCCACAACGGGGGCGATTCCTGGTCTGCCGATTGTGCACGTGGACCCTTCGAATTCGGCGGACGCGGATGCGCTACCCGAAATCGTTCTGGTTTCGGTGTACGTCGATGGAAGGGAGCAGATCGTGCCGATAAATCGCCGAGCCCTTCTGGGGCACGCAATTGGTGTCGCCCTGCAAGGAAGCGGACCCCTCCGCGCCGTCAACGCTTCCGCCGAGATCGTGAGCCCCCGGCCCACCAGACCACACCGACTCCCCGCCGGACGCGGCGAAGCAGCCATCGAGCACTTCCGCGACATGTGGCACACCCTGGTCAGGGCAGATAACCTCTTCGGCCCGCGTCACGCACTCTCGGGAGTCCATCAGCAGCTCGACATGTTGCAAGGACTTCTGGAGGACAGCCGGGGTGAGCACCGGCAGGAGCTGTTGAAGCTCTCGGCCCAGTACGCCGAGTCCGCCGCATGGCTTCACGAGGACTCCATGGACGTGCCTAGCGCGGAGACATGGACGAGCCGGGCCATGGAATGGGCCATGGAAGCCGGAGATGAAGCCATGCTCTCGTGGACCCTGTTCCGGCGCAGCCAGCTCGCGGCCGGGAAGAAGAACGCAGGCCAGGCAATCGGCCTTGCGCAGGCCGTACAGCGCCACGAACGCGCACTCACTCACCCAATGAAGGCCGCCGCCATCCAGCAGGAAGCGCAGGGACTTGCCCTCGACGGGGACGAGGTCGCCTGCCACCGGAAGCTGGACGAGGCCCACGAGTTCGCCGCTATTGCTGAATCCTCCGGTGACGCCCGATCCGGCCACGGGGATTTCTGTACGTCCAGCTATATCGAAATCCAGCGCGCGAATTGCTGGCTCAACCTCTCCCGGCCCGACCGGGCAGTCACCACCTTCCAAACCGCACTGGCCGAACTCCCGGACGTCTACCAGCGCGACCGAACATTCGCCCAGGCGCGGCTCGCCATGGCCTACGTCGGAATCCAGGAGTACGAGCAGGCCGCCGCCGAGGCCGCAGCCGTTCTCGATGTGGCCTGCGGCTCCGGTTCAGGCCGCACTCTCCAAGAGGCCGTCACGGCGGTCAACGCCCTCGCGGCGGCGAGTAATGTTCCCGCCGTGCGGGATCTACTCGACGCAGTCAAGGAGAATGCGGGGTTCTGATGGCCACGCCAAACGAACTGACGGCCATGCGGCGAGCAATCGCCATCTCTGCCCAGGGCCTCGGAACGACGAGCCCCAACCCGCCCGTTGGGTGTGTGATCCTCGACCGTGACGGCGTACCGGTCGGCGAGGGGTACCACCTCCGCAAGGGCGACCATCACGCCGAGGTGAACGCACTCACCGCAGCGGGGGAGCGGGCCGAGGGCGGCACGGCGGTCGTGACTTTGGAGCCCTGCAACCACCACGGCCGGACCCCACCGTGCCGCCAGGCACTGATAGACGCCAAGGTCTCCCGCGTCCTGATGGCCGTCATGGACCCCACCTCACGCGGAGAGGGCGGCGCGGCGGTGCTGGAACAGGCAGGCATTGAGGTAGAGCGCGGCGTCCTGGAGCAGGAAGCGTTGCTTGTCCTCGGCCCGTGGCTGCACTCACTCCGTACGGGCAGGCCGCACATCACCTGGGCGTACACCGCCAGGGCCGACGAGGACGACCAGGATGTGAAGGACCTCCGCCGCATGTACGATCTGGTCATCCGGCGAGACGGGACTATCGAGGAAGGCGTGCCGGGCGGCCACGGAGAAGACGCATTCCGGGTGCCGTGTGGACCACTCGGTAAAGAGTCAGCGAATGCCGCGCTCAGCTTGGCCGAGTCCGGCGCACGTTCGGTTCTTATCGAGGGCAGCGAAAACGAAGCGGCAGTTGTGCTCGCCGACTTGGTGGATCGCGTAATCATCGATGTGCCCAGCACCCCACCGTCTTCAGTGCCAACGTCAGCAAGCGGGTTGCTTCCGGATGGATTTCGGCTGGAGAATGCTGGGGCTTTCGGTCTGCGGACGCGTCTAGTAGCCAGGCGAGTAGGCAGCAGAGATCATTAGTTGCTGCCTGGGTCAACTTCCAAGGGGTGTGATCCCCTAGCCGCAGGGACAGAGGTGGCACAAGTACCATCAGGCTGCCATCGAATCTATCGGACGTCCAAGCTGACGGGCTTGCCGATTCTCCCCGCCGCATGCCCTACTCCCCGACAGCTCCGTCGATCGCTTCACGCAGCAGGTCAGCATGGCCGTTGTGACGCGCATACTCTTCGATCATGTGCGTAAGGACATAGCGCAGCGAGATGATCTCGCCACGGAACTCCACAGTGTCGTCGAGAGACTCGAAGTCGTCCGTAACCGCGCGAGATCCCTGGCACGCCTCCTGCCAGGTCGTGAACGCCTCGGCCACATCGGCATCGTCTACGAGAAATTCGCCGTAGACGCCGTCGACATCGGGCCACCGGGGCGTGATCTGTTCCCCCTTAAGCACTCTGCGGAACCAGATGGTCTCGACCACAGCCGCATGCCGGACGAGGCCGAGGAGCGTCAGCTCCGAGGTGGGAACCGCGCTTCGCTTCAGCAACTCATCAGTCAGACCCTGGCACTTCATGGCTAACGTGGCCCGCTGATAGTCGAGGAACGAGGTCAAAGTCATACGTTCGTCGGCCACCTTGGATGGATGTATGCGTCGGTCATCACTCACCGAGAGATCATCGCAAAGACCGGTTCGTCAGGACACCGTCAGCCCAGAAGCAGTACGCCAGCCCTTCAACGCTTGAGCGCCGGGCAATTACGTGGCGGAACGCATACGGGACAGCAACAGGCGGACCATAAGGTGCGAGCTTGAGTCTTTGACGGCAACGCTGACGGCAACGACGGCACACGACGCCAGCCAACGGGCTGCCACGAGCACCAGGCCGCACCGCCGCCGAGGCCCGCACCAGCACCCTGCCCGAACCTACGGATCAAGAGGTTGCAGGTTCGAATCCTGCCGAGCGCGCACCAGCTCAGAGGCCCCTTCCGATCATCGGAAGGGGCCTCTGGTGTGTGCGATGACAGTAGCGGTGACAGCAACCGCCTCGTCGCCCTTGTCCGACTGCTGTCGGGAGCTGTCCTGCATCCCAGGTCGTGCGCCGAGCCCCTTTCCGGTTGGTGATCGGACCCGGAACGTCCGGGCGCGGAGACGCGGTGTCAGTGATATGTCGGGGCGGTCGGTCCGATGCCGGTGGATTGTCGGGGGAGGGGCTGGAGCCTTGCCGGAGAGCCTGCCGGGTGCCCGTCCGGCAGGCGTGCGACAGGCAAGGAAACAGCATGACCACTCACGTCACGATCATCGGTGCCGGACTTGGCGGCCTTACGCTCGCCCGCGTCCTGCACGTCCATGGCATCCCGGCCACCGTCTACGAGGCGGAGGTCTCTCCGACGGCGCGTTCGCAAGGCGGGATGCTCGATATCCACGACTACAACGGCCAACTGGCTGTGCAGGCGGCCGGTCTGATGGATGAGTTCCGCAGCATCGTCCTGGAGGGTCGTCAGGCGGTGCGGGGCCTCGACCGGGAGGGAAACGTCCTGGTCGACGAACCCGACGACGGTACGGGCGGACGCCCTGAGGTGCAGCGCGGCGAGCTGCGGCAGATGCTGCTCGACTCGCTCCCGGCGGGCACCGTCCGGTGGGGGCACAAGGTCAGCGGTGTTCGTGGCCTTGGCAACGGCCGCCATGAGGTGACCTTCGCGGACGACAGCACCGTCGTCACGAGCCTGCTGGTCGGCGCGGATGGCGCGTGGTCACGGGTCCGGCCGGTGCTTTCCACCGCCAGCCCCGTGTACGCCGGTACGTCGTTCGTCGAGACCTACCTGTTCGACGCCGACACGCGGCACCCCGCTGCCGCGAAGGCGGTCGGTGGCGGGTCGATGTTCGCAGGTGATCAGGGCAAGAGGCAGATCGGGGCTCAACGAGAGAAAGGCGGGACCCTTCACGTCTACGCGATGCTGTCCGAGCCGCTGGACTGGTTCGGCGGTATCGACTTCGCCGATCCCGCCGCAGCCGCCGCACAGATCGCGCAGGCGTTCGACGGCTGGGCGACGGAACTCACCGTCCTGATCACCGACAGCGACACCGCACCGGTTTTGCGCCCCCTCTACACGCTGCCGGCCGGGCATCGGTGGGACCGGGTGCCAGGGGTGACTTTGGTCGGCGACGCCGCCCACCTCATACCCCCGAACGGCGAGGGCGCCAACCTGGCCATGCTGGACGGCGCCGAACTCGGCGAGGCCCTCGTCACGCACCCCGGCGACATCGAGACCGCTCTCTCCGCATATGAGCAAGCGATGTTCCCTCGCAGTGCCGCGCAGCTCGCGACGGCCGAAGACCCTGACAATCCCACGCTCGAGGACGTGATCAAGCTCTTCGCCCGGGACGAGTAGATCTCGTCAGCCGCCGGATGAGGCCGCCACGGTGACGGTCACTTGGCTCAGGTATCTCGATCGCTCCAGCCGGTCGTCTGCTCTTGTGGGAGTGGGCCGCCGGAGGATGCGTAGTCCGTATTGCGGTCGGCTGCCCCGGCAGCCAGAACGTTCGACTGCGCGGCGCGGAGGGGAAGTTCGGGCGCGGGGTCGTATCTCGCTGTCGGCTCGCCCTCGTGTGCTGCCGCTCGTTCATGGGGGCAGCGGGTCGGCAGGCCGGGTGCGGGCGCGGGTGCGTCGAGGAGGCCGTCGTCGTGCCCGTCGGTCGGGGGTAGGGCGACGCTCGCCGTGGGCGCCGGTGATCGGCCACGGATGGCGGATATATTTTGTGGCTCGATATATTCTCGGCGCATGACACGCCGGAACCCGTCCCTGACGGAACCGCAGTACTTCATCCTTGCCGCGCTCATGGACGGGCCGTTGCACGGTTACGGCATCATCAAGGCTGCCGAGCGGGCCACCGACGGGCGGCTCCGGATCGCTGTCGGCACGCTCTACGGCGCGCTGGAGCGGATGGAGCGGGCCGGGCTGGTGGCCGCCGGCCATGAGGAGATCGTGGACGGGCGGGCGCGGCGCTACTACCGGCTCACCGAGGACGGCAGCGCGCTGCTCGGCCGGGAGGCGCTGCGGATGCAGCAGGCCGCGGCCATCGTCATCGGACGCTCGCGGAATGGCGGAGCGGCCCCGGCATGAACCGTTTGCTGCTCGCGGTCCATCCCGAGCCCTACCGTTCCCGGCAGGGGGAGGAGTTGCTGACCTGCCTGGCCGAGGCGTATCCCGGCCGCTCCTGGCCCCCGCCGCGGGAAGTCGTCGCCTTGGTGCGTGCCGGGATGCAGATCCGCGCCCGTGCCGTCGTCGACGACACCGCCCGGCCGTGGTGGTTGGACGGCATCCATCTGGCCGCTCTCGTCCTCGCCGCGCTGGCGCTGGTGCCGTATCTCCAGGATGTGTGGCACTGGGCATTGCACATCGATCCCGGCCGGCATGCCATCGCCTTCCACTTCTCCGGCTGGTACCCGTGGGCGGAAGGGCCCACGCGGCCACGGCTCCTGCCCTACGGGCTGCTTCCGCTGGGCTGCCTGATCGCCCTGCTGCGCGGTAAGCCGTGGCTCGCGCTGCCGGCCGCGGCGGCGATGATCTACGTCGGTGCCACGTTCAACAGCAATAGGTTCTTCGGCGACGAGGGCAAGGCGGGCCTGGGCTACTACGGGCTTGGCGCCCCGATAACGGCCCGTGACCTGGTGCTGTCGGGGGCACTGTGCACCGCGTGCGCCGTGCTGGCGGTCTGCCGTCCCGGCCGGCTGCGGTGCCACTCGTACCGCTGGCTGGTCCCCGTCGTACTCGCCATGTTCGTGGCCGGGGGCCTGCACATCATCTCCATCAGTCCGGCCTTCCAGCGCGGCCTGTTCGTCCTCGAAGCCGCCGCGCTGATCGCCGCGTGGGTGGCGACGGCCGCCACCGGGGACTACCGGTGGCTGAACCCGTCGCGGCGGTCGCGTTCATCCGCACGCGGGCGATCGTCAACCAGCCGAACGGGTTCATCCAGTCCCTGCCGGACCTGGTCGTCCTCCTCTTCCTGATCGCACCCCTCCCGGTCCTGGCGATCACTGCCCAGCGCCGGCAGAGCCGGACGCTCCTCGAATAGGAGCGGATCCCTGGTGCGGCCTGCCGAGCCTGTCGGCCCACCGCGTGTCAGAAGTGTCCGCCCACCGCGTGTCAGAAGAGGCGTGCGGCCGCATTGCTCCCCCACGAAGACAGAAGCTCCGCGCGGACGGTACGGCTACGGGTCTTGGCTCCGCTGTGCCTCTTGGGGCTCCTGGCGGCGTGCCTGGTCGCTGTCTGCATCCCGTTCAGCTGAGGGGATCGCGTCAACCGACGGTCGTCGGTCTCAAGCTCTCGGCCGCAATGCCTTGCGCAGGGCGGCCGCTCGGGCGAGGCGCATGTCTCGTGGCGCTTTGTGCAGTTCCGTCTCGGGCATGCGGAACGCGTCGCCCTCGAAGCGGGGGATGACATGAATGTGGACGTGGTGAAGTGCCTGACCTGGATGTGGTTGTTCTGCGTGACCGTGCTTCCGGTCGCCCCGTAGGCGTCTTTCACCGCTGAGGTCACTCTCGCCGTGACCTCGATGAGCTCATGCAGGAGATCAGGGGGTACGTCATGAAGGCCGGTCAGATGTGACACGGGCAGGACGAGGGCGTGGCCGGGGTTGTTCGGCCGCTGCTTGAGCGCGGGGACGATGAAGACGCTCTCCGAGCGGTAGGAGACCAAGTCCTCGTCGATCTCGCGTTGCCCGATACGGCAGAAGGCGCAGTCACTCACCCTGGAGACCTCCGAAGTCACCGCACGCCAGCCCTGTCCGGCTGGATCGTCGGCCCGATCCGGCTGGATCGATGAGTCTGGCAGGCCGCGGTGCCCAGAGGGGCACCTACGTGTCCGGCTCGGTGGCGTGGCTACCGAGCCGGACCTCGGTTCAATGGCCTATACGGCGGCCGGAGTTCCCCGGGTGGCGGTCCGGTCGGCCATGCCGCCACCGCCGGTGCTCACTCCGCCGCGCGGGGTCCGCGCGCCGTGGCCGTCGGTCGTGAACTTGCCGTCCCGCAGCTCGAAGCGCTGGGGTGGCGAGCAGCCGATCGCCGGGGTGATCAGCAGGCTCGTGGTGATGGGCGCGGGGTTGGTGCTCGCCGTCGAGAACTCGCAGATCGCGCCGCGCCCGGTGACCGGGAACCAGAACCAGCTGTCCACCGCGCCGACCCGTACCTCGTCCGACAGCACGAACCGGCCGTGCTCCCGGGCGAATGCCTTCAGACGGACGGTGGCCCTCAGTGGGTCGACAGTGGACCGGATCGCAGTCAGGGTGAACTTGACGTTCTTGTCGGCGTCCAGGACCGAGGACGCGATCTGCCTGGTCTCGGCCGCTCGTCCGTCGCTCGGCCGCCCGCCGTGGGCTTCGGTTTCGGTGGGTTCGGCAGGGGCAGCCAGCATGGCGACGGTCGCCGCGGCGGTGATCAGCACCGAGCTGCCGCGCACGAGCGCGCTCGCTTGTATCGGCATGTTTCCTCCCAGGTGTTCATGCGTGCCATTCGCGCATGAATGCCACTGTTTTTCTTCCACCTGGCAACGGGAAAAGTGCCTGAATCACCCGTTCGCGTGCGGTGTCACCCGGTCGGAGCCGGACAAGTGCACCACCGGTCGGTCCCTGTGCTGCTGGGTGCGGCGGGTCCAATGGTGTCGTCCACAGCCCCGTGGCGTCCTCACAGCCCCGTGGCGTCGTCACACGGTCGGCGGGAGGGCGCCGGAGAGCCGGCCGCTGGGCTTTCGGGGTGCGGGCGTGCGGGCGACGATCGGGCTTACTGGTGCTGGACCGGCGGGCAGTAGCCGGTCTTCTCGCCGATGGTGTTGATTTCGGCGTTGGGCCGGGGGTCGCCCGCGTAGTTGATCTGGTTTGTGCAGCGCCCGTCGGACTTCTTCGGTGTGCCCGACGTGGACCATCGGTCCTCGGGTACGGGCCGGTCGTTGGCGCCGTCCCGGAAGGGGTGGGATTCCGCTCCGAGCCGTCCGCCCCGATGGTGGATTTCCCTTAGCGGGGAGAATGACGTAGAGTTACGTTCATCGACGCGGGGTGGAGCAGCTCGGTAGCTCGCTGGGCTCATAACCCAGAGGTCGCAGGTTCAAATCCTGTCCCCGCTACTCAGATATCGAGGGCCCGGCACTTCTCCAGTGCCGGGCCCTCGGTCGTTCGGCCACTTCGCGGCCCGGGGCCGCGTCGAGAACCCCTCCGCCGCCGTCAGGGTGTGGCCTTCCAGCTCACCGGGCGCTTGGTGTCGTCGCCCGTGCTGTACGTCACCACCGAGGGCCGTATGCCGTTCGGCACCAGGAACACCTTGCACAGGGAGACCTTCGCGCCCACCGCGAAGTCGTCCGGATCCTTGCCCCGGCACGCCGCCACCTCGGTGTCGCCGGTGATGAGGGGCTGGTCGTCCACACCGCCTGTGTCCTCGAGTCCGGTGGGGGTGTTGAGGAAGGGGTAGTGGAGGGAGTTCTCGCCGATGTTCTCGAAGGTCATGGTGACGTAGTACGGCTGGGTCGTCCGTACGTCGGACGCGTCCACGCCCGCCGTCCTCAGCTCGGCATGTGTGCCCTTGCGCACCTTCACCGCGGTGACCCGCAGGGCGCCCCGCATATGGTCCGAGCCGCTCTTGTAGGTGATCGACGTGGGCTCGCCGAGCCGGAGCGTCTTGCCGCCGTCGCTGTCGGCCGCCAGGTCGGCGCGGGTCGCGGGCTGCCGTCGGCCGGACGCGGCGGCGGTGTCGTCCTCGCAGCCGGTGGTGGCGAGGCCGAGGAGGGTGACGCCGAGGGCGCAGAGCAGAGCGGTGCCTGATCGGGCGGTGTCTGATCGGGCGGTGCGAGGCAGGCGGTTGGGCATGAAGCGGTCCCCCGTGGTTGATGGCGGTCGGTGAGGACGTCCAGCGGGCGGCGGTGGTCGTGGATGGATACGCCGGTCACGGGACGTCAGTTCACCTCATCGGTTCCCCTTGTGATGATCTTGCGGCGGGCAGATCATCATGGCCGTGACAAAACCACTGGTTGGGGCTGTGATCAACTCGAGGCGAGAGCTTGAGACGAGGCTGTAGCAATACGCCCGCGGCCAACTACCGTGATCGGCATGGACGATCCCGCCGTGGTGCCGGTGCAGCGGTTCTGGCAGGAGCTCGGGCTGCCCGGACTCATCGATGTGCACACCCACTTCATGCCCCAGCGCGTGCTGGACAAGGTCTGGGCCTACTTCGACGCCGTCGAGCCCCGCTGGCCCATCACCTACCGCGAGGAGGAGACCGAGCGGCTCGCGGTGCTACGGGCGTTCGGGGTACGGGCCTTCACCTCGATGCTCTACCCCCACAAGCCGGACATGGCGCGGTGGCTGAACGACTGGGCGGCCGGGTTCGCCGCCCGTACGCCCGACTGCCTGCACACCGCGACCTTCTTCCCGGAGCCCGGTGTGGAGGGATATGTGCGCGCGGCGCTCGACGGCGGGGCGCGGGTGTTCAAGGCCCATGTGCAGGTGGGGGCGTACGACCCGGGCGACGCGCTGCTCGACCCGGTGTGGGGCACGCTCGCCGAGAGCGGGACGCCCATCGTCATCCACTGCGGCTCGGGGCCCGACCCGGGGAAGTACACCGGCCCCGAGCCGGTGGGGCGGGTGCTCGCCCGTCATCCCCGGCTGCGCCTGATCATCGCGCATATGGGGCTGCCGGAGTACGCGGACTTCCTGGGGCTGGCGGAGCGGTACGACGGCGTCCACCTGGACACCACGATGGCCTTCACCGACTTCACCGAGAGCCGGTGGCCGTTTCCGCGGGCGGAACGGGGAAGGCTGGCCGCCCTCGGGGACCGGGTGCTGTTCGGGAGCGACTTCCCCAACATCCCGTACGGGTATCGCCATGCGCTGGACGCGCTGACGCGGGTCGGCCAGGACGAGGAGTGGCTGCGCGCGGTCTGCTACGGGAACGCGGCGCGGCTGTTCGGGATATGAGGTCCTGCTCGGGACAGAGGGCTCGCGATGGCGTCCGCCCGCCCCCGCCTCGCCCGGTGCCGGGCGGGGGCCGGGGCCAGGGTCAGCCCTTGTCCAGCGGCAGTGCCTGGGCCAGGGTGCGCCACTGCTCGCGGGGGATGTCCTTCATCGGGTCGGCGGTCACCACCTGGATCGCCACGTGGTCGGCGCCCGCGGTCAGGAATTCGTCGACGCGCGCCCGGATCGCCTCCGCGTCACCGAAGGCGTACATGGCGGAGAGGAGACGGTCGCTGCCACCGTCCACGAAGTCCGCGTCCTCGAAACCCAGCCGCCGGAAGTTGTTGGTGTAGTTGGGCAGCGCCAGGTAGCGGCCGAGGTAGCCGCGGGCGACGTCGCGGGCGCGGGCCTGGTCCGTGTCGAGGACGACCTTCAGCTCCGGTGCGAGCACGGCGTCCTTGCCCAGGATGTCGCGGGCCTCGCTGGTGTGCTCGGGGGTGACGAGATACGGATGCGCGCCGGCCGCGCGGTCGCGGGACAGCTCCAGCATCTTCGGGCCGAGGGCGGCCAGCACGCGCTCTGAGGTGGGGACCGGGGTCGGGGCGGAGTCCAGCGCGGTCAGGTACTCCTTCATCGCCGTGTACGGGCGCCTATAGCGCTCACCGGCGAGCGCGCTGTGGCTCACGCCGAGGCCGAGGAGGAAGCGGCCGTCGTGGGCGGCGTTGAGCGCGGTGTGCCGCTGGGCGACATAGGGCGCCTCGTGGTCCCAGATGCTGAGGATGCCGGTCGCGATGGTGATCCGTGGGGTGGCGTCCAGGAGAAGACCGGCCTCATCCGGGCTGGGGTTGCCACCGAGCCAGATGGTGCCGTACCCCAGCTCGTCCAGTTCCGCCGCCATCTCGCTGACCTGCTCTGATGGCGCGACGCTCGCCTTCAGGGCTCCGGTCCAGATGCCGATCTTGCCAAGTGCGGGACGAGAAGTCATACAGGGGGAAGCCGGGGAGTCCTTCCGCTTATTCCGTGTCCGATCATTCCGGGTCCGCTTATTCCGTGTCCGGGGGGCGATTCCGTGCCCGGGGACGTCGTCCCGCCGCGTCCCGCCGCGTCCCGCCGCGGCCCGTCGTTCCGCGTCTCTGGCCGGTTGCGCCGGGCTCCACAGGATTCTCAGGTAATTCACAGGCGGCCGAAAGGGACCTCTCAGGCCCCGCGCGGAGGGTGGTGGACATGATGCCGACCTCGCCTCATGGGCGTACCGAGCTGCTGCGCCCCGACGGGAGCCCCGTCCGGGTGCTGGTTGTGGACGATGAGTCGGCGCTCGCCGACCTGCTGTCGATGGCCCTGCGCTACGAGGGGTGGGAGGTGCGCACCGCCGGTGACGGCGCGGACGCGATCCGGATCACCCGTGAACTGCGCCCGGACGCGGTGGTCCTGGACATCATGCTGCCCGATATGGACGGGCTCGCGGTGCTGGGGCGGCTGCGCCGGGAGCTGCCCGATGTCCCGGTGCTGTTCCTGACCGCGCGGGACGCGGTGGAGGACCGGATCGCGGGGCTCACGGCGGGCGGCGACGACTACGTGACCAAGCCGTTCAGCCTGGAGGAGGTCGTCGCCCGGCTGCGGGGCCTGCTGCGCAGGTCGGGGGCGGCGGCCGCGCGCAGTGAGTCGGTGCTGGCCGTGGGCGATCTGATCCTGGACGAGGACAGCCATGAGGTGTCGCGCGGGGGCGCGGAGATCCATCTCACCGCGACCGAGTTCGAGCTGCTGCGCTATCTCATGCGCAATCCGCGCCGGGTGCTCAGCAAGGCGCAGATCCTCGACCGGGTGTGGAGCTATGACTTCGGCGGCCAGGCCAACGTCGTCGAGCTCTATATCTCGTATCTGCGGCGCAAGATCGACGCTGGGCGCACTCCGATGATCCACACCCGGCGTGGTGCCGGGTATCTGATCAAGCCCGGGGAGTAGACACCGTGGCGCACCCCCCGCCCCGGCCGTCCCGGGCCCCCGAGCCGCCCGGCGCGTCCGAGCCGTCCCACACCAACGTGACGCGCGGCGCTCCCGAGTCGCTTCAGGGCGCGGGAGCGCCCCGGAACGCGGAGGTGCCCCGGAACGCGGAGGCGCCCCGGGGTGCGGGCGCCGCGCCGAGCGGCGATGGGGCGGCGCCGAGCCCGGGAGCGGTGCGGAGCCCCGGAGCGGTGCAGAGCGGCGCGGGAGCGCCCCAGGGCCAGGGAGCGCCCCAGAGGCCGGGAGGAGCGCAGGGAGGCGTGCAGGGCGGCGCGGACGCGGCGCAGCGGCGTGCGCACGCCCGGCGCGCTCAGCGGGCCGGGCGCCGCCCCTGGTCCCTGCGCACCCGCCTGGTCGTCTCGGCCGTCGCGCTGATCGCGGTGGTCTGCGCGGTGATCGGCACGGTTACGACCCTCGCCCTCCAGTCGTATCTCCAGGGGCAGGTGGACGGCGATCTGCGCGGTTCCGTAGGGCGGTTCCTGAACAAGCCGGGCCCGGCGCGCGAGCTCCCCCGGGACGATGTGCTCTTCGTCGCCTCACCCGGCCAGCCCATCGGCACGGTCGGGGCGCGGTTCGGCCAGGGCGGGGAGATCACCGCGTCCGGCAAGAGCAATGACTCGCCCATGACGAACGACGCCGACGCCGAGAGCCGGGTGGACCCCCTGTCCGGCGATCAGCTGAAGGCGCTCACCGCCGTCCCCCGCGACGGGCAGGTGCACACCATCGATCTGCCCGGCCTCGGCGGCTTCCGGGCCGTGGCCCAGTGGGACCACCGCGAGGGCGGCATCATCCTCGCCTTCCCGCTCGACCAGACCCAGGAGACCGTCAACACCCTCATCCTCGTCGAGGTCTGTGTGACCGCGGCCGGGCTGGTCGCGGCCGGGATCGCCGGGGCCGCGATGGTCGGCATCTCGCTGCGCCCGCTGCGCCGGGTGGCCGCGACCGCGACCCGGGTCTCCGAACTCCCCCTGCACAGCGGCGAAGTGGCGCTGCGCGAGCGCGTCCCGGCCTCGGAGGCCGATCCGCGTACCGAGGTCGGCCAGGTGGGCGCGGCGCTCAACCGCATGCTCGGCCATGTGGAGTCGGCGCTCGCGGCCCGCCAGGAGAGCGAGACGCGGGTGCGGCAGTTCGTCGCCGACGCCAGCCATGAGCTCCGTACGCCGCTCGCCTCGATCCGCGGTTACGCGGAGCTGACCCGGCGCGGCCGGGAGGAGATCGGCCCCGACACCCGGCATGCCCTCTGCCGGGTCGAGTCCGAGGCGGGGCGGATGACCGGGCTGGTCGAGGATCTGCTGCTGCTGGCCCGGCTGGACGCGGGACGGCCCCTGGAATGCGCGGAGGTCGATCTGTCCCCGCTGGTCGTCGACGCGGTCAGCGACGCGCGGGCGGTCGGCTCCGACCACGAGTGGCGGCTTGAGCTGCCCGATGAACCCGCGGTCGTCCACGGCGACGACGCCCGGCTGCGCCAGGTGCTGGTCAACCTCCTCGCCAACGCGCGTACGCACACCCCGGCCGGCACCACGGTCACGGCGCGGGTGCTGTGGGGCGGGCCGCAGGCGTCGCCGTACCCCTCGCGGTATCCGGCGCCGTACGGTCTGCTCCATGGGGCGCCCGCGGCGGCGCCAGGCGGACCAGGCGTGCCAGGTGCGCCGGTCGCGCCCTCCGGGGCCCCTGGGACCGTCGGCGTCCCTGGGGCCGTCGGGGTCGGTGGGACCGTCGGGGTCGGTGGCCGGACCGGTGGCGCTCATGGGCACCGTAAGGCGGCCGGTTCGCCGTACGCCCCGCCTTACGGTTCGCCGTACGCCGTCGCCCGCGCCGCCGGGCCCTTCGGCCCACCGCGGCCGCCCGCGTACATCTCGCTGGAGATCGAGGACGACGGTCCCGGCATCCCGCCCGAACTGCTGCCGCATGTCTTCGAACGGTTCGCGCGCGGTGACGCCTCGCGCTCCCGCGCCGCGGGCAGTACGGGGCTCGGCCTGGCCATCGTGCACGCGGTCGTCGCCGCGCACGACGGGAAGGTGACGGTGGACAGCGTGCCCGGACGCACCGTGTTCGGCGTCCATCTGCCCGTCCACCGGGTCGTCCACCGCGGCGTTCACCAGGCCGTAACGGACTCACAGGCAGGCCACAGGCTGACCACACAGCCGTGACAGCGCGGCTCGCGACTGTCGACCTCATGCGAATCGACACCCCTCTCGGGGCTCCGCCCGAGACACCTCTACAGACCTTGCCCGTGCGCGGGCCGGTGGTGGCCGAGCG
Source organism: Streptomyces malaysiensis subsp. samsunensis (assembly GCF_024519315.1). GTDB lineage: Bacteria > Actinomycetota > Actinomycetes > Streptomycetales > Streptomycetaceae > Streptomyces > Streptomyces malaysiensis. Next base: position 133,309 of record NZ_JANIIC010000017.1, read on the forward strand.
CGGCCGTGCGGTGCTGGACGTCGTCATCCCCGTCTACAACGAGGAAGCGGACCTCGAGCGGTGCGTGCGACGGCTGCATGACCATCTGGCCCGTACCTTTCCGTACGCCTTCCGGATCACCATCGCCGACAACGCCAGCACGGACCGTACGCCCGAGCTCGCGGCCCACCTGGACGAGACCATCGAGGAGGTGACGGCGGTCCGGCTGGAGCAGAAGGGGCGCGGGCGGGCGCTGCGCACCGTGTGGTCGCTGTCCGAGGCGCCCGTGCTCGCCTATATGGACGTCGATCTGTCCACGGACCTCAAGGCGCTGCTGCCGCTGGTGGCCCCGCTGATCTCCGGTCACTCCGACCTGGCGATCGGCTCGCGGCTGGCGCGCAGCTCACGCGTGGTGCGCGGGCCCAAGCGCGAGTTCATCTCGCGGGCGTACAACCTGATCCTGCGCGGCAGCCTGGCCGCCCGCTTCTCCGATGCCCAGTGCGGTTTCAAAGCGATCCGTAAGGACGTCGCGGAGCGGCTGCTGCCGCTGGTCGAGGACACCGGATGGTTCTTCGACACCGAGATGCTGGTGCTGGCCGAGCGGGCCGGGCTGCGCATCCACGAGGTGCCGGTGGACTGGGTGGACGACCCGAACAGCACGGTCCACATCCTCAAGACGGCCACGGAGGACCTCAAGGGCGTGTGGCGGGTGGGGCGCGCGCTGGCCACCGGCGCGCTGCCGCTCGACCGGGTGCGCCGTCCGTTCGGCGACGATCCACGCGACCGCGAGCTGAGCGGGGTGCCGAAGGGCCTGGCCCGCCAGCTGGTCGGGTTCTGTGTGGTCGGCGCCCTGAGCACCCTGGTCTATCTGCTGCTGTACTCCCTCTTCCGGCTGGGCACAGGACCGCAGGTGGCTAACGCGCTGGCCTTGCTGCTGTCGGCGCTCGGCAACACCGCGGCCAACCGGAGGCTCACCTTCGGCGTACGCGGCCGGGACCGCGCGGTGCGCCACCAGGCGCAGGGGCTGGTCGTCTTCGGCATCGGCCTCGTGCTGACCAGCGGCTCCCTCGCCGCCTTGGACGCCGTCCCCGGCACCGCCTCGCACGGCACCGAACTGGCCGTGCTGGTCGCGGCGAACCTCGCCGCGACCGTTCTGCGCTTCCTGCTCTTCCGGGCCTGGGTCTTCCCGTCGGACAGCGGGGCCATCACCGACGACTCGAGGAACGACAACCGATGACGACGCACGACCACGGCACCCGGGACGCCGGACCGCCCCTTCCCCAGCCCCCGCAGCCCCCGTCGGACCCTGCGGTTCCGATGGCTTCCGTGGCCCCGGCGGCTTCGGACGCTCCCACCGTGGCTCCGGCGGGTCCCATGGCACCCGCGGCTCCGGCGGCTTCCGCCGCCTCCGCCGCTTCGGACGGGGGACGCCTGGCGCGGGTCCGGCGGGGACGGCCGGATGACCCGCGCTGGGCGCGGCCCGCCCTGTGGGCCCTGCTGGCCGTGACCACCGCGCTCTATCTGTGGAGCCTGGGCGCCTCCGGCTACGCCAACCAGTTCTACTCGGCGGCCGCGCAGGCGGGCAGCGAGAGCTGGAAGGCGTTCTTCTTCGGCTCCTCCGACGCCGCGAACTCCATCACCGTCGACAAGCCCCCGGCCTCGCTGTGGCCGATGGCGCTGTCGGTGCGGCTCTTCGGCCTCTCCTCCTGGGCGATCCTGGTCCCCGAGGCGCTGATGGGCGTCGCGACGGTCGGGGTGCTGTACGCGGCCGTACGCCGCAGGTTCAGCGCGGCCGCCGGGCTCATCGCGGCCGCGGCGCTCGCGGTCACCCCGGTCGCGGCGCTGATGTTCCGCTTCAACAACCCCGACGCGCTGCTCTGTCTGCTGATGGTCTCGGCGGTCTACTGCGTGCTGCGCGCGCTGGAGGACGCCCGCACCAAGTGGCTGGTGCTCGCGGGGGTCTGTTTCGGCCTCGGCTTCCTCACCAAGACGCTCCAGGCATGGCTGATTCTGCCGCCGCTCGCGGTGGTGTACGCGGTGTGCGCCCCGGCGAAGTTCGGCCGGCGGATCGGGCAACTGCTGCTCGCGGGGCTCGCGATGGTGGTCTCCGGCGGCTGGTGGGTCGCGATCGTCGAGCTGTGGCCGGCGTCCTCGCGTCCGTACATCGGCGGTTCGCAGCACAACAGCTTCCTGGAGCTGACCTTCGGCTACAACGGTCTGGGCCGGATCAACGGCAATGAGACCGGCAGCGTCGGCGGGGGCGGTCCGGGCGGCGGCGGTCGCGGTGGCGGCAGGTGGGGCGATACCGGGATCGACCGGCTCTTCGGCTCCGACATGGGCGGTCAGATCGCCTGGCTGCTGCCCGCGGCGTTCATCCTGCTGGCGGCCGGGATCTGGCTGACCTGGCGGGCGAGGCGCACCGACACCCGGCGCGCGGCCTTCCTGGTGTGGGGCGGGGCGCTGCTGATGACGTTCGCCACCTTCAGCTTCATGTCCGGGATCTTCCACCAGTACTACAACATCGCACTGGCGCCCTACATCGCGGCGCTCGTGGGCATGGGCGCGGCCCTGCTGTGGGAGCGGCGGAACGAGGGCGGCCGGGCGGGGGCGGCGGCCTCGGCGGTGCTCGCCCTCACGGTCGCGGTCACCGCGTATATGTCGTACGTCCTGCTGGGGCGTTCACCGGACTGGCACCCCTGGCTGCGCTGGGCGGTGCTGATCGGCGGGCTCGCGGCGGCGGCCGGGCTGCTGCTGACCGGGCTGCTGGCGACGGGGCGGCTGGGCCGGAAGGCGGCGCTGGCCGCGGCGGGCCTCGGCCTCGCGGCGGGGCTGGCCGGGCCGGTCGCGTACACGCTCAACACGGTGGACACCCCGAAGCAGGGCTCCATCGTGACGGCGGGCCCGTCGGTGGCGGGCGGTATGGGCGGTCCGGGTGGAGGGTTCCCGGGCGGCGGCCGGATGGGCGGTCCGCCCGGGATGCAGAACGGACGCCAGGGCGCGGGCCAGCAGGGTCAAGGCCAGCAGGGTCAAGGCCAGCAGGGCCAGGGTCAGCAAGGTCAGGGCCAGGGCAATCAGCAGGGGCAGGGCCAGGGCGGTCGGCAGGGTACGCCGGGCGGCGGCACCGGCGGCACCGGCGGCGGTCAGCCGGGCGGCCAGAACGGCTTCCCCGGCGGTGGCTTCCCGGGCGGCGGCCAGTCCCCGCGGAACGGTCAGGGCAACGCCCAGGGCGGCCAGGGGCAGAACGGCACGCCGGGCATGCTGCCCGGCGGCGGTATGGGCGAGGGCCGGCGCGGCGGCGGTATGGGCGGACTGCTCAACGGCCAGCAGGTCGACGCCGAGGTGGCGGCGAAGCTGAAGAAGAGCGCCGACGACTACACCTGGGCGGCCGCGGCGATCGGCTCCCAGAACGCCGCGAGCTATCAGCTGGCCACCCAGAAGCCCGTGATGGCCATCGGCGGATTCAACGGCAGCGACCCGTCCCCGACGCTCGCCCAGTTCAAGGAGTATGTGAAGCAGGGCAAGATCCACTACTTCATCTCCTCGGGCACCGGGATGGGCGGCGGGCCGGGCGGCGGCCAGGGGACCTCGTCCCAGATCACCTCCTGGATCGAGTCCACCTACAAGAAGGTCACCGTGGGAAGCGCCACGCTCTACGACCTGACACAGAAGAAGACCGGCTGACCGACTGGTCGACAGACCGGCTGAACTCGGTTGACCAGCTGAAACGCGGGCGCGGGGAAATTCCCTGCACGTCATCCGGCAGCCCTTGTACGGTGTATGGCAAACCGATTGCCATACACCGTACAAGCGTGCGTCTGGAGACCTTCATGCCGGCCCCGATCACCAATACCGCGCCCGACGCCCTGCCCGAACAGTCCTCCGGCGGCCACCCCCAGCGGTGGCTGATTCTCGCCGTCATCTGCCTGGCCCAGCTCACCGTGTTGCTGGACAACACGATCCTCAATGTGGCGATCCCCTCCCTGGCCAGGGAGATGGATGCCCGCACCGCCGATATCCAGTGGATGATCAACGCCTACTCGCTGGTCCAGTCGGGCCTGCTGCTCACCGCGGGCAGCGCCGCCGACCGCTATGGGCGGAAGAAGATGCTGATCGCCGGGCTCGCCCTGTTCGGCATCGGCTCGCTCGCCGCGTCGATGGCGCAGGATCCGGGTCAGCTGATCGCCGCCCGCGCGGGCATGGGGATCGGCGGGGCGCTGCTGATGACCACCACGCTCGCCGTCGTGGTGCAGGTGTTCGAGGAGGGTGAGCGGGCCAAGGCCATCGGGCTGTGGGGCGCGGTCAGCTCCCTCGGCTTCGCCGCGGGGCCGCTGATCGGCGGCACACTGCTGGAGCACTTCTGGTGGGGCTCGATCTTCCTGATCAATATCCCGGTGGCGCTGGTCGGGCTGGTCGCCGTGGTCTGGATGGTGCCGGAGTCGAAGGCGCCGACCAGCGACCGCCCCGATCTGCTGGGCGCGCTGCTGTCCACGGTCGGCATGACCGGCATCGTCTTCGCGATCATCTCCGGGCCGGAGCACGGCTGGACCTCCGGCCGGGTGCTGCTGTCGGCCTTCATCGGCGTCACCGTGATGACCGGCTTCGCGCTGTGGGAGCGTCATATCCCGCATCCCATGCTGGACATGCACTTCTTCCGCAACCGCCGGTTCGTGGGCGCGGTGGCGGGCGGAATCCTCGTCGCCTTCGGGATGGGCGGTTCGCTCTTCCTGCTCACCCAGCATCTGCAATTCGTGCTCGGCTATGACGCGTTGGACGCCGGGCTGCGCACCGCGCCGCTCGCGCTGGTGATCGTCGCGCTCAATCTCACCGGTGTCGGGGCTCGGCTGCTGCTCAGACTGGGGACCCCGGTGACGATCGTCGGCGGGATGGGGCTGCTCGCGGCCGGTCTCGCCACCATCGCGACGCTCGGTGCGCACGGCTATGGCGGAATGCTCTTCGGGCTGGTGGTGATGGGGTCCGGTATCGCGCTGGCGATGCCCGCGATGGCGACCGCCATCATGTCGGCCATCCCGCCGGAGAAGGCGGGTGTGGGCGCGGGGGTCAACGGCACGCTCACCGAATGCGGCAACGGGCTCGGCGTCGCCATTCTGGGCGCGGTGCTGAACTCCCGCTTCGCCTCGCTGCTGCCCGCGGTCGCCGCCGGGGCGGGCTCGCTTCCGGCCGCCGTCGCGGCGGCTCGTACGCCTGAGGACCGTAAGGCCGTCGCGGACGCCTTCGCCTCCGGTGTCCAGACCAGTCAGCTCGTCGGCGCGGCCGCTGTGCTGGCGGGCGGAGTGGTGGCCGCCCTGCTGCTGAGCAGGGCCGAACGATCTTCACGGGAGGCCCAGGCGGCATAGCATCTTCAGGTAGTGAGGTGCCGCGTGCCGGATCCCGGGGCACATGTGGTGCCAGCGCATCGGAGAAAGAGAGGCGCCGCCATGGCAACCGGCAGCCGTACCGTCCGCCCGCGGTCCAGCGTCTGGCTCTCCGAGCGCAAGACCCCCAAGCGCAAGGGCGACCAGCAGCCGGTCGGGCTCGACCATCTGAAGATCGTCGCGGCGACGATGCGGCTGCTGGACGCCGAGGGCATGTCGGGTTTCTCGATGCGGCGGCTCGCGGCGGAGCTCGGGGTGACCGCCATGTCGGTCTACTGGTACGTGGAGACCAAGGACCATCTGCTGGAACTCGCCCTCGACGCCGCCATGGGCGAGATAGCGCTGCCCATCGAGGCCGTCGGCCCCGTCGAAGGCTTCGCGGGTCCTCCGGCCGAGCCGCGGGACTGGCGCGAGCAGCTGCGCCAGGTCGCCACCGAGTACCGGCGGGTGCTGGTCCGCCACCCCTGGCTGCCCGCGCTGCTGGGGGAGTACCTCAACATCGGGCCCAATGCGGTGGTCTTCCAGAAGGCCGCGCTGGCCGTGATGCGCAACAGCGGACTGCCGGACGACAGGATCACCAGCGCGCTGTCCCTCGTCTATCAGTTCGTCTACGGCTTCGGCACGATCGAGGGCCGCTTCGCCGCCCGCTGCCGGGCGGAGGGAGTCACCCAGGACGAGCTGTTCCACGAGATGATGAGCTCGGTCGAGGACCGTTTGGAGTACGACGAGGCCCGGCAGTTCATGAAGGCTCGCGGCGGCACCACGGTCCAGGAGATGCACGACCGCGATTTCACCTTCGCCCTGGACCTCGCGATCGCCGGTATCGAGGCGCTGAAGGAGCGATAGCGCGCGGTGGCGGGCCGTTCGCGGGCACTGTCGGTCTCCTGCGACGGGCCTCCTGCGACGGGCTTGCGCCGGGCCCTCGTCGGCCCGGCGGCGGGCCAGGGGCGAGGCGGCGGGTGGGCGGCCTGACCCGGGGCCGGGTCTCAGGCCGCGGGGAGGCCGGGCCGCCGCGGGTCAGGCCGCCGGAAGGTCCTCGCCCTGCACCGCCTGTATGTCCAGCTCCACCCGCAGGGTCGTGCCGATCGCCGCGATGCCCGCCGCGACGACCTGGTTGTAGTTCATCGCGAAGTCCTCGCGGCGCAGCTCGGCGACGGCCCGGAAGGCCGCCCGCACCCCGCCCCAGGGGTCGGGGCCCGTGCCCAGGTACGTCAGGTCCAGGTCCACGTCCCGGACGACGCCGTGCATCGACAGCTCGCCATGGACCGTCCAGCGGTCGGCCCCGGCCGCGCTCAGATGCGTGCTCCGATACGTCAGCTGCGGGAACTCCTCCACATTGAGGAAGTCGGGCGACTTCAGATGGCCGTCCCGCATCGCATTGCCGGTGTCGATGCTGGCGGCCTGGATAACCGCCTCGACCCGCGACTTCTCGATGTGCTCGGTGACCTCGATCCGCCCGCCGAACTCCGTGAACCGGCCGCGCACGCTGGAGATCCCCAGATGCTGGGCGACCGCGCCCACCGTCGAATGCGCCGGGTCGATCGTCCACGCACCCGGCGGGGGAAGCTCCACTCCGCCCTGGCGCGCCAGGACCACCGTGCCCACATCGGCCCGCCCGGAGGCCGTGACGATCGAGGTGGACGCCACCGGGGCATAGCCGACCGCGGTGGCGATGACCGTGTACGCCCCCGGCGGCAGCGGCTCGTCGGTCCGGATGGCGCCGTCCGCGTCGGCCTGCGCGCGCAGCACCTGGGCGCCCGTCATATCGGTGACGGTCAGTACGGCGTGCTGGACCGCCCAGCCGTCACGGGTGTGGATCCGGGCCCGCAGTCCCGCTCCCCCGCCTGCTCCTGCTCCTGTGGTCGTCATGCCGCGTTTCGCTCCCGCTCGGGTGTCGCTCGTGTTGCTCATGTCGCTCGTGTCGCTCCGCTCGACGTGCTGGTCGTGCACGCCGTGCTGGTCGCACTCGTGGTGCTGGTCGTGCTGGTCGCACTCGTCGTTCTGGTCGTGCACGCCGTACTGGTCGTGCTGGTCGTACCGGGGTCGTGCCGGTCGTACTCGTCGTGTCTGTTGCGCCGGATCCGGGCGGCGGCGTCAGGCCGTCCCCTGCCTTCACTACACCGCCGCCGGGATCCGGGTTCCGGACCCGGCGGAAAATCCGCCGCCCCGGTCCGGGTCGGGGGCGCGCCTCCGCTCGTGCGCGCCCCCGGCCCGGAGTTCCGTCACTCGCCCGGGTGGGCGAGCTCCACATCGTGGCCGTCGACGCCGGGTCCGGAGACCGTCAGCGCCCCCGCGACCGGCGGGTAGCCGCTCGCGATGACCGTGTAGTCGCCCGCGTCCAGGTCGGTGAAGGCGTACGCGCCGTCCTCACCGGTGGTGGCGGTGGCGACCACGTTCCCGGCCGAGTCCACGAGGGTGACCCGCGCGTCGGGCAGCGGCCGCCGGTCGGCCCCGGCGCGGACTATGCCCTGTACCCGGGCGCCGGCCTGGAGCGCTATCTCCACCCGGGTCAGCCCCTGGGCGCCCACCTCGACGGGCAGGGCCGCGGGCCGGTAGCCCGGCGCGTTCACCGCGACCGTGAAGGTCCCGGAGACCAGCTCCTCGAAGCCGAAGTCGCCCTGCTCACCGGTCTTCCCGGTGGCCAGCACCTCACCGCGGACATCGGTGACCACGACCATCGCCGCCTCGACCGGGCGGCCGTCGGCGGCGCCACGCACATTGCCCACCAGGCCGCTGGTGGCCGACAGGACGATGTCGAAGCCGAGCGGCTCGTCCCCGACCACGACCGTGGACGCCTGCGGCTGGTGGCCGTCGGCCGCCGCGATCAGGACGTACGAGCCGGAGCCCGGCGCGTCCAGGGCGTAGGAGCCGTCGGGGTGTGCCACCGAGCGGCCGAGCTGCCGCCCGGCGAGCGAGATCAGCGTCACCGCGGCACGGGCGACGGGGCCGCCGTCCGCGTTCCGCACGAAGCCGTGCACACCCTGGCGGGGCTGGTGGTCCGCGCCGTCGCCCCCGGCGGAGGCGAAGGCCGCCAAGCGCTGCGGGGCGGTGGCCGCGAGGGCACCGTCGGAGTCCGGCTCGTGCACCTCGGGGGCCGGGGCGCCCACGAGCGCGGGCTCGAGGTCGGAGATCTGCCCGGCGGCGGTGGCCGGCACCGCGTCGGCCGGGGTGGCGTCGGCGGCCGGGTCCGAGGCGGCCGCGGCGGCCTGCTGGGAGCCGGAGCTGGTCTTCAGGGCTACCTCCTTGATGAACAGGGTCAGCAGCAGGGCGAGCAGCGCGGCCGGGGCGGCGAAGAGGAAGACGTCCGCGACACCGTGGCCGTAGGCGCTCTCCATGATCGTGCGCAGCGGCTCGGGCAGCGTCTTGACGTTGGGGATGGCACCGCCGCCGGTGCCGGCGTGGCCCAGCGCGGCGCCCTTGGGGCCGAGGTCGGTCAGGCCGTCCTTGACGTAGTGGGTGACGCGGTTGGCGAGCACCGCACCGAGGGCCGAGACGCCCACCGCACCGCCCAGGGAGCGGAAGAAGGTGACGACGGCGCTGGCCGCGCCGAGGTCCTGCGGGGCCACCTGGTTCTGGCTGGCCAGCACCAGGTTCTGCATCATCATGCCGACACCGAGGCCCATGAGCGCCATATAGATCGCCATGTGCCAGTACGGGGTGTCGTAGCGGATGGTGCCCAGCAGCCCGAGGCCCGCCGTCACCAGCACACCACCCATGACCAGCCATGCCTTCCAGCGACCGGTCTTGGTGATGACCTGGCCGGAAACGGTCGAGGAGACGAACAGGCCACCGATCATCGGGATCGTCATGACGCCGGACATGGTGGGCGTCTCACCGCGCGCCAGCTGGAAGTACTGGCTGAAGAAGACGGTTCCGGAGAACATCGCGATACCGACGAAGAGCGATGCCAGCGAGGTGAGGGTGATCGTCTTGTTGCGGAACAGCCGCAGCGGAATGATCGGCTCGGTCGCCTTGGACTCGATCAGCAGGAAGATCAGACCGAGCACGATCGAACCGCCGACCATCGCGTAGGTCTGCCACGAGAGCCAGTCGTACTTGTCGCCCGCGAAGGTCACCCAGACCAGCAGCAGCGAGACCGCGGCGCTGATGAAGAAGGCGCCGCCCCAGTCGACCTTGACCTCCCGCTTCACCACGGGGAGCTTCAGGGTCTTCTGAAGGACGATCAGCGCGATGACGGCGAACGGGACGCCGACGTAGAAGCACCAGCGCCAGCCCAGCCAGGAGGTGTCGGTGATCACGCCGCCCAGCAGCGGGCCGCCGACGGTCGCGACGGCGAAGGTCGCGCCGAGGTAGCCGCTGTAGCGGCCGCGCTCACGCGGGGAGATCATCGCCGCCATGACGACCTGGGCGAGGGCGGACAGACCGCCGACGCCGATGCCCTGCACCACTCGGCAGGCGATCAGCATGCCGGGGCTCTGGGACAGACCGGCCACCACGGAGCCCGCGACGTAGATCAGCAGGGCGATCTGGACCAGCAGCTTCTTGCTGAACAGATCGGAGAGCTTGCCCCACAGCGGGGTGGCGGCGGTCATGGCCAGCAGGGTGGCGGTGACGACCCAGGTGTAGGCGGACTGGCCGCCGTGGAGATCGGAGATGATCTCGGGCAGGGCGTTGGAGACGATCGTCGACGACAGGATCGCGACGAACATCCCCAGCAGCAGTCCGGAGAGCGCCTCCATGATCTGCCGGTGGGTCATCGGCGCCGGGGAGTCCGCGCCCTGGCCGGGCTGGCCTCTGTGGCCTCCTCCGCCGTGCTTGGCGTGGGCGGGGTGCCCCGCGGGTCCCCGCACACCGCCGTCCGGTGTGGTCGTTGCCATGAAGTTCCTTAACGTTGCGAAGGTGTACGGGTGATGCTGCTCTCCGCCTGTTGCGGCAGAGCCCGGGAACGGGTGTCCCCGAAACTCGTCCGCAACCGGGCGAGAAGTTCGTTGAGCCGGTCGACGTCCTCGTCGGACCAGTCGCTCAGACAACTGGCGAGCGCGTTCGTGTAGCGCTCGGACACCTGACCGAGCAGCGTCCGTCCGCTGGTGTTGATGCTCAGCAGCCGCGACCGCCGGTCGAGCGGGTCGGGCTTGCGGTCCACCCAGCCGCGGTTCGCGACATGCGCCACATGCCGACTGGTCACCGACATGTCGATGTCTAGCAGCTCGGCGAGCCTGCTCATCCGCATCTCGCCGTACCGGTCCAGGAGCATCAGGACGACGGCGGAGCCGGATGGGCAGTCGGCCGGCAGGACGCGCCCGAGGCCGCGTTTGACGGTGCCGATGGCGCTGAGCTGCCGGGCCAGCTCCTCGTAGTGGCTCTGTGTGGCCACGGCACCCCCAGAGGGTTTGGTCAGATTGGTCAGTTGCTTGGGGCAACCATAGAAGAAGTTAGTTGCTACAGGCAAATGAAAGGGTGGTCTGGGTAGTAAATTGCTATTAAAGAGTCGACCCGGAGTCGGTCAAGCGGGGTGGGTGGGGCGGGAGGGGCCGCTGGTACCCGGGGGTGTCCCGGAATCCGCTCGTTCGCTAGGGTCGGGGCTCATGGCGAACAACCCCCAGAGCCCCAACGGAAACAACGACCCGGCGGGCTCCACCCAGATGTTCCGAGCCTTCGTCGACGAGGGCACTCGGCAGCCTCAGACCACCGCCGCGACGGGCGGTGGCGGTTCGCGCGTCGGCGTGATCGTCGGTGTGATCGCCGCGGTCGTGATCGTCGCCGCGGTGGCCTGGCTGGCGCTGGCCTGAGGCCGCCGAACTCGACGTTTCCAGCGGGGGCATGAGCTCCCGCGCCCCTTACGGCTGCCGGGCCGTCCTTACGGCTTCCAGGCGACCGAGACGTCCCGTGTCTCGATATGCATGCCCAGCGGCACCCGCCAGTCGTCCACGCACACCGTCCAGGTCTTCTCCTTCTTCTGGCCCGCGCCGATCGGTGCGGGCAGCTTTTCCTCGGACTTCGACGTCGCCCAGTCGATGCCGAGGAGGTCGATCACATGGGTCGAGAAGGTGACGGTGCCCGAGGTGACCGCGGTTCCTCCGGTGTTGTGGAACTCGACCTTCACCTTTTCGCACCAGCGCTCATCGGTCGCCGTGCGCTCCGGCTTGCCGACCTCGAGGGCGGCCGGTCCGGTGGGCGTGGGGGAGCCGGAGCCTGATCCGGAGGGCGAGGGCTCGCCGGATCCGTCGTCTCGGGGCCCGTCGCCGCCCTTGGGGCCGCCGTCCGTACGCCCCGGGGCCCCGGAGCCGCTCCGCCCGCCGCTCGGGCTGTCCGTACGGCCGGGGGCCCCTGCCGACGCCGAGGGCGCCCGCGAGGCCGGTCCGTCCGCCTTTCCGCCCGTGGTGGCGGCGGGTCCGGACGCGCCCCGATCGCGCTTCCCGCCCGTGCCGCCCTTACCGTCGCGATCGTTCTGTGCGCCGTCCTCGTCCAGGGGCACCAGGTCGACGTCACCCTTGGGTGGCACGGCCTTCGCGGTCCGCTGGCCGTCGGGTCCGGCCGCCCCGGCGGCGACATAGCCGTCGCCGCCACCGCCGCAGCCGCTGAGCAGTGCCCCCAGGCACAGCGTGGCCGCCGAGGAGGCGATCGCCGTGCCTCGGCGGCCCGTTGTCCGGCTCCATGCGTATCGCATCGGGCCAGTGTGGCTGACGACCCGTCAGGTGTACAGGGATCCGGTGCGGAACCGGCCCGTCCGGCTCAGTCCGAGATCAGACCCTCGCGCAGCTGGGCCAGGGTCCGGGTGAGCAGCCGGGAGACATGCATCTGGGAGATCCCGACCTCTTCGCCGATTTGCGACTGCGTCATATTGGCGAAGAAGCGCAGCATGATGATCTGGCGCTCGCGCGGCGGCAGTTTGGCCAGCAGGGGCTTGAGCGACTCCCGGTACTCCACGCCCTCCAGCGCGGTGTCCTCGTAGCCCAGCCGGTCGGCGAGCGACCCCTCGCCGCCGTCGTCCTCGGGCGACGGGGAGTCCAGCGAGCTGGCCGTGTAGGCGTTGCCCACCGCGAGCCCGTCGACCACGTCCTCCTCGGAGACGCCCAGCGCCGTGGCGAGCTCTGTGACGGTCGGGGAGCGGTCGAGCTTCTGTGACAGCTCGTCACTGGCCTTGGTGAGCGCCAGCCGCAGCTCCTGGAGCCGCCGCGGGACCCGCACCGACCAACTGGTGTCGCGGAAGAACCGCTTGATCTCGCCCACGACGGTCGGCATGGCGAACGTGGGGAACTCCACGCCCCGTTCGCAGTCGAAGCGGTCGATCGCCTTGATCAGGCCGATGGTGCCGACCTGGACGATGTCCTCCATGGGCTCGTTACGGCTGCGGAACCGGGCCGCCGCGTAGCGGACGAGCGGGAGGTTCAGCTCGATGAGGGTGTCACGGACGTAGCCGGCCTCCGCACTGTCCTTGTCGAGTGTGGCGAGCCGCAGGAAGAGGGAGCGGGAGAGGGTGCGGGTGTCGATGGCGTCGCAGTCGTCAGGCATGAGCGGTGCGTCGTTGTTGAGCACCTTCGAGCTGCCCAGTTCTACGGACATGCCACCCCCTAGAGGTCGCGAACGGATCCCAGCTGCGCGGTTCGTGTCCGACGCAGCCTCCCCCTGAATACCGGAGGTCGGGCCGCGCCAAACGCGGTTCATGCAGAATGTCACATGTCGGCAACACGCTGTAGCGCCATGTCGACATTACAGCCTCGAAGCCCCGGGCGGAGGTCCCTCGCAAGGATCAGGACTCGATCCGGTTCGCGGATCTCAGCCGGGCGAAGCTCCGGGACAGCAGCCGGGACACATGCATCTGGGAGACACCGAGCTCGGCACTGATCTGAGACTGCGTCAGATTGCTGTAGTAACGAAGCAAAAGGATACGCTGTTCGCGCTCGGGCAGTTGTACGAGGAGGTGGCGCACCAGATCGCGGTGCTCGACTCCGGCGAGCGCCGGGTCCTCGTAGCCGAGCCGGTCGACCAGTCCCGGCAGCCCGTCGCCCTCCTGGGCGGCCTCCAGGGAGGTGGCGTGATACGAGCGGCCCGCCTCGATGCAGGCGAGCACCTCTTCCTCGCTGAGCCTGAGCCGTTCGGCGATCTCGGCCGTCGTCGGGGAGCGGCCGTGCAGCACGGTCAGATCCTCGGTCGCGCCGTTGACCTGCACCCATAGCTCATGCAACCGGCGCGGCACATGGACGGTGCGGACGTTGTCGCGGAAGTAGCGCTTGATCTCGCCGACGACGGTCGGCATGGCGAAGGTCGGGAACTGCACCCCGCGGTCCGGGTCGAACCGGTCGATCGCGTTGATCAGGCCGATGGTGCCGACCTGGATCACGTCCTCCATGGGCTCGTTGCGGCTGCGGAAGCGGGCCGCGGCGTAGCGGACCAGCGGCAGATTGGCCTCGATGAGCGCGGCGCGCACGCGGGCGTGCTCGGGGGTTCCGGGGGTGAGGTCCGACAGTTCGGCGAAGAGCACCTGGGTGAGCGCTCTGGCGTCGGCCCCGCGGCTTCTGCCGCTTTCGGTGCCGCCATCGCCCTGGGGCGGGGTTCTGGGCGCGGTACGGGCCGACACGGTCACGCCACCCCTTCACGATGTACTCACCCGGCAAAAGCGGTCATAGCATCACAAGACATGTGCACTGTGTGCAAGCACCGCTTTACCACGTGTTGGTGGAGGAATCGCCCAATAAGGGGCTGATAGGGGCAGGGGTTCGAGGGTGGCCGACGGGAGGGGGCGAGGTCAGTTGGTCAGTTCCGTCATGAACTCACCGACGCTCTTGGCGGCGTCCGATATGCCCTCGAAGCCGACCTGGACGAGGTCGGCCGCCCGGGCCGGCGTCTTGATGATCGTGTACAGCACGAAGACGATCAGCATATAGAGCGCGATTTTCTTCGCCTGGGCCATTTGTGCTGCCTCTCCCCGCTGTGCCCCTATGCAGTTGCGAGAGTCTATCCACACCTCTGGCGCATCAGTCGTATCAGTCGGATGAACAGACCGGTGTTGTGGGGACACCGCTACGCCGGTGTGGGCGCCGCGCTACATATGGGTGGATTCTGGAGGAAGCTGGAAGAAGAGGGGGGTGGCAAGAGTGGTGCCGGAAGGAGCGGCGGCAGTGGCTCGCGCCGTCGGCGGAGGGAGCGGAGATGCGTGTCGGTGTGCTGACCGGCGGCGGTGACTGCCCCGGGCTCAACGCCGCGATTCGCGGCATCGTCCGGAAGGGCGTGGAGGTCCACGGCTTCGACTTCGTCGGGGTGCGGGACGGCTGGCGCGGTGCGCTCGAAGGAGCCGTCGTGCCGCTGGACGTCCCGGCCGTGCGCGGCATCCTGCCGCGTGGCGGCACCATCCTCGGCTCCTCCCGGACCAACCCCCTGGCCAGCGAGGACGGTGTCGGCCGGGTGCGGGAGACCCTCGCCGAGCACGAGGTGGACGCGCTCATCGCGATCGGCGGCGAGGACACGCTCGGAGTCGCCGCCGCGCTGGGAGGCGAGGGCATCCGGGTGGTCGGAGTGCCCAAGACGATCGACAACGACGTGGCCGGCACCGACTACACCTTCGGCTTCGACACCGCCGTCAATATCGCCACCGAGGCGATCGACCGGCTGCACACCACCGCCGAATCCCACACCCGCACCCTGGTGGTCGAGGTGATGGGGCGGCACGCGGGCTGGATCGCGCTGCACTCGGGCATCGCGGGCGGTGCCAATGCCATCCTCATCCCCGAGCAGCCCTTCGACATCGACCAGGTCTGCGCCTGGGTGGAGAACCGCTTCAAGATCCGGTACGCACCGATCGTGGTGGTGGCGGAGGGGGCCGTGCCGAAGCAGGGGCAGATGGTGGTCAAGGACTCCAGTCTGGACGCGTTCGGCCATGTCCGGCTGTCCGGTATCGGCGAGTGGCTGGCCCATGAGATCGCCGCTCACACCGGCAAGGAGGCCCGCACCACGGTCCTGGGGCATATCCAGCGCGGTGGGACGCCCAGCGCCTTCGACCGCTGGCTGGCCACCCGCTTCGGACTGCGCGCGATCGACACGGTCAAGGACCAGGACTTCGGCATGATGGTCGCGCTGCGTGGCACGGATATCGTGCGCATACCGCTCACGGAGGCCACGGTGGGCACCAAGGCCGTCGATCCCTCGCTCTACTCCGAATTCGGGGTGTTCTTCGGCTGAGGCCGGGCGCTCATGGCGCGGGCTGGGGTACGACCGCCACCGGGCAGTGGGCGTGGTGCAGTACGGCATGGGCCACCGGCCCCAGCCGCAGCTCGGTCGGCCGGGCGGGAGCACGGCGTCCGATCACCAGCAGCCCGGCCCGCTCCGAGGATCGCACCAGTGCCTCCGCCGGATTGAGCAGAATGACGTCCGGCACCACGGTGACCTCCGGGCAACTCTCCCGCCAGGGCCGCAGGGCGTCGGAGACCGCCTGGCTCTCCTGGTCCTCCCACATCGCGCGGTCCTCCTCCAGGGCCGTGAGCATCCAGGCCGACGGGGCGGCCGGGGGCAGCGCCCAGGCGTGCACCACCCGCAGCGGGACGCCCCGCTCCCGGGCGGCGCGGAACGCGAAGCCGGTCGGCGCCTCCGCCGGGGCGTGTGCGTCGAAACCGAGCTGCACCTCGTCCGTATCGGCGCCGTCCCACGCGGCGCCCGTACGCCGCGCCTCCGGGACCGTGACCACGGGGCAGTCCGCCGTCGCCGCCACCCGCAGCGCCACGGAGCCCACCGCCAGTCCGTCGAAGCCGCCCCAGCCCCGGGACCCGACCACCAGCAGCCCGGCGCTCGCGGCGGCCGTGAGCAGCGCCTCGGACGGTTCGTCGCCGGTGTGCTCCCCGTCGATCCCGAGCTCCGGATGGCGGGCCCGGAAGTCGGCGACCGTCTGCCCGAGCATCTGCTCGCCCACGTTCTGCCAGGCGTCCACCCCGGGCACCGGCGAGACCCTGCGGGGCAGTGGCGGACAAGCGTGCACGAGCCGCAGCGCGGCCCCGCGCCGCGCCGCCTCCCGGGCGGCCCACTCGGCCGCCGTAAGGCTGCGCCGCGATCCGTCGACCCCCGCCACGACCGGGCCGCTCATCCGGTCCTCCTCGGCTGCCGTACGTTCTCCTGGTCGCTGCCCTGGCTGTTCCGCCATCCGTTCTCCCGTCCGTTCCCCAGCCAACTGGAGCACGTCCGTTTAGTCTAGATATGCGGCGAACATCCGACATGGTCGGAGAGTGTGCCGCGGATAGACCGCGAGGGGTAGCGACCGCCCCCGGTCCGGGTGCACCCGGACCGGGGGCGGTTCTGCGAGCGGCGACGGTCAAACGCGGGCCAAGTCCCCCAAAGGTGGGGTGAGATGTCAAGGTTTCGGGGGAAGCGGGGGTGTACGAGGCGAGCGCACGATTGGAGCCGAGGTAAGGGAAGGAGAGGGAAATGCGCTCGATCTCATGGCACCTCACCTCGCGTCGTTCAGCAGTCGTCGTCGGTTTCGTCGTCGTGGTCGCCGTCGTGGTGGTCCTTGGGATGGTCTCCTCCTCCGAAAAGGCGTCCGGGGAAGCCACCGGAGAGACGTCCGGGGAAGCCCCCCGATACGGCTCGACGGTCGAATACCGGCGGGAACCCGTCGGAAAGACCTCGGTCCCCGCTTTCACCTCCTCCGCTGGGCATGACCGCAAACACGTGGTGTCGCCCTCCAATGGAGGCCGGGCCTTCCGCGGCAACACCCCGGGTCTCTACGCCGGGATCCGGAACCGGCAGCCCTGCGACCGGCAGGGGCTTACGCACGACCTCGACGCCGACAAGCGGAGGGGCGCCGCCTGGAGCAAGGTCCAGCACATCTCGCCCGACCAGATCTCCGCTTTCGTCCAACGGCTCACGAGCGTCACCCTGCGCTCCGACACCTATGCGAAGACCTACGGTTTCCGCGGTGGGGTGAAGCCGGTGTCGGCCGTCCTTCAGGCCGGCACGGCGGTTTTCGTCGATGAGCGCGGTCTGCCCGTCGTGAAGTGCGACTCCGGAAATCCCGTCAGGGCCTCGGCCCCGCCGCGCAACGCCAAGCCGACCTTCACCGGACCCGAGTGGAACGGCTTCTCCCGGAGCACGGTGACCGTCATCCGGCCGGCCTCGAAGAACGTCAAGAGCCTCGTGCTGGTGGGGATCGGCAAATCCCAGTTGCTGAAGCGCCCGCTCGGTGACGGCGACGGCAGCAGCAACCCGCGGGACACGGTGCTGGCGCGCGCCGACTACCCCTCCTACCTGGCGATGCCGGGCGAGCAGCACGCCCCCCGGCTGCGGGAAGCGCCGAAGGTCACCATGAAGCCGTCCGACCGGTTCACCCCGCTGGAGACCGAGCGCCCGTCCGGGACGCCTTCGCAGCAGTCCCAGCCCTCCGACGAGCCGACGGATCCCGGCCAGCAGCCGCAGGATCAGCCCTCGGACCAGCCCCAGGACCAACCGCAGGATCAGCCGTCGGATCCCGGCCAGCAGCCGCCACAGGATCAGCCCTCGGATCCCGGCCAGCAGC
>NZ_JANIIC010000170.1 GCF_024519315.1 Streptomyces malaysiensis subsp. samsunensis
GGGGGGGGGCCGGGGCCGGGGGGGGGGGGGGGGGGGGGTTGGGCCCCCCCCGCCGTAGCACCCCAAGCCCCGCCCCCGGTCAACGGCAAACAGCCGACATGCGTCCGCGTCGCGGTGGCGTGTTCGGGTGGTCGGCCGGGGTGCGGTCACACGATCAGGTGAGATCCGGAGGCGGGCGGTCCAATTGGCAGGGGCTGTCGCGAGAATCGTGCCGGTCGTACGGCCCGCGCGGGATCGACCGTCCAGGAGCCCGGCCGACCGCCTCATTGGCCGGCGTTGGGGGCGATACATGATCGGGACATCGGCAGTCGGCGGCGCGTTCGTACGGAGGGCACGGAGTCTGCGGTCGGCCACTCGTGTGGTCCCCTGCCTGTGGATGCTCGGCGTCATCGGCTGGGAGCTGCTGGCCCCGCATCACACCGAGCTCGTCCCCCTCATCGCCGCGGCACCCGCCATCGCCTGTGCGAGCAGCGGCCGTCGCCGGTGCATTCTGCTGCTCGGCGGTGCCAGCCTGCTGTTCGCCCTCGCCCCTCCGACCGAGCTGGAGCCCGACGGCGATCCGAAGGAGCCGTACGCCCCGCTGGCCAGCTGCTGCGCCATCGTCGGTGTGGCCGTCGGCGGCTATCTCATGGCGGGCCGTAAGGTGCGGCTGGTCCGTGAGCTGGAGCAGCTCCGGGCGGTGGCCGCCGCGGCGCAGGACGTGGTGCTGCGGCCGCTCCCGGCCCGGCTGGAGGGCATCGAGCTGGCGGGCGGGCATCTGTCGGCCAGCCGGGGCGCGGCCGTCGGCGGCGATCTCTACGAGGCGCTGGCCACCCCGTACGGCGTCCGCGTCATCATGGGCGATGTGCGTGGGCACGGCCTCGCCGCGATCGGCACCGTGGCCGCCGTCCTCGGCTGCTTCCGCGAGGCCGCCCATGAGGAGCCCCGGCTCGCCGGTGTGCTGCGCCGGCTCGACCGCGCCTTGGAGCGCCATCTGCGGGCCCGCGCGAGCGAGGAGTGCCCGCTGGAGCGCCGTGTGGACGAGGAGTTCGTGACCGTTCTGCTGCTGGAGGTGGGCCCGGACGGCGAGGTCACCGCGCTCAACTGCGGCCACCCCTGGCCGTACCGCCTCTACGAACAGCCGGTGGGCCCGGCCATGGCCCGGCAGGCCGCGCCCGGCGAGGTGCTGCCGCCGCTCGGCCTCTTCCCGCTCCCCGCCGAGCTCCCGATCGCCCGCTGGAACTCCCTCGGCGCCGGCGACACCCTGGTGCTGCACACCGACGGCGCCGAGGACGCGCGTGACGCCCACGGCACGTTCTTCCCGCTGCGCCGCGCCCTGTCCGAGGCCGCGGGCCCCGGACCGCTCGTTCCGGCGGCGGTCGTGGCGGGGGTACGCGCGGCGCTGCTGCGCCACACCGGCGGCCGGCTCTCCGACGATGTCGCGCTGCTCGCGCTGCGCTACGACCGCTGCCCACTCTCCGCCCCCAAGGCCCTCACCCGCGCGGCCGCTGACGCTCACCGGGCCTAGGCACCGGTGGGTGGATCGTCGCGGGCTGCTTGTCCGGTGTCGGGGTGTCCTCGCCCGTGTCCCTGGCCGGGGATGCTCGCGCTTGCGTGGCCGCTGATGCTCATCGGGGCTAGCACCGGTGGGTGGATCGTCGCGGGCCACCCGTCCGGTGCCGGGGCGTCGTTGCCCGCGTCCCCGGCCGGGGATGCCCGCGTCCGCCCGGCCGCCGATGCTCACCGGGGCTAGGCACCGGTGGGTGGATCGTCGCGGGCCACCCGACCGGTGCCGGGTGTCCTTGCCCGCGCTCCCGGCCCGGGATGCCCGCGCCTGCCCGGCCGTCGATGCTCATCGGGCCTAGAAGGCTCGTGAAGATCTTGGGTTCTGGCCCTGCCGTGTCAGCGGCAGGGCCAGACTTGTCTTGTGGCGATGGGTGAGTGGGTCGGCGAGATGGTCGGGCCGGATGTGTGGGAGACCTGCCGGGACCTGATTCCGGCCGGGAGTGTGTTCGCGTTCCTGGCCGAGCATCGTGGCGAGCTGTTCCCGGCTGAGATGTTCGTGGACATGTATCCGTCGGCGAATGGACGGCCGAGCATGCCGCCGCAGATCCTGGCCGCCGCGATCGCGCTACAGGCCCTGCACGGGCTGTCGGACTTCGAGACAGTCCAGGAATTGCGGTGCGACCTGCGGTGGAAGGCCGCATGCGGCCTGGGCCTCAACGACATGGCGTTCGATCCATCGCTGCTGGCCTACTTCCGCCGCCGGCTGGCCCGTTCCACCCGCCCGAACCGCATCTTCGAGACCGTACGCGAGGTCGTGAAGGCCACCGGTGTCCTCAAGGGCAAGCACCGCCGGGCGCTGGACTCCACTGTGCTGGACGACGCGGTCGCCACCCAGGACACCGTCACCCAGATCATCGCTGCCGTCCGCGCGGTGATCCGCGAAGTCCCCGGCGCCGACACGGCCGCCGCTGCCCAGTGCACCGCCCACGACTACACCGACCCGGGCAAACCGAAGATCGCCTGGAACGACGAGCAGGCCCGCGCCGAGCTGGTCGACGCACTCGTCACGGATGCGCTGCGGCTGCTGGGCCACCTGCCCGGACAGCAACTCGGCGAGAAGGCCGCCAACGCGGTGGGCATCCTGGCCCTGGTCGCCGGTCAGGACGTCGAGCCCGCCGAGGACTCCGACGGCCGCGACGGACGCTGGCGCATCACCCGGGGCACCGCCCCCGGCCGGATGGTCTCCACCATCGATCCGGAAGCCCGGCACATCCACAAGACCCGCAGCCACCAGCAGGACGGTTTCAAGGCCCACCTGGCCATCGAGCCCGAGACCGGTTTATACACCGCCGTCGCCCTGCGGCCCGGCTCCGGGCCCGAGCACCATGAGGCTGCCGTGGGTCTTGAGCTGCTCGCCGACGAGGACACCCCGGTGGACGCCTTCGGTGACACCGCCTACTCCACCGGCGACGCCCGCCAGGCCCTGGACCGGGCCGGGCACCGGCTGTTCCTCAAACCCGCCCCGCTGCGGCCCGCCGTCCCCGGCGGCTTCACCCTCGACGACTTCGCCATCGACACCACCACCGCCATCGTGACCTGCCCGGCCGGACACGCCGTGGGCCTGTCCGGCCCCGGCGGGCAGCACCATCAACGCAAAGCCTCCTTCGGGAACTTATGCACCGGATGCCCCCTGCGCGAGCAGTGCACCAAGGCCAAGGCCGGACGCATCCTGACCATCCGCCCGCACCACGACCTCCAAGCGGCCGCCCGCCACCAGGCCGCCACCGATCCTGACTGGCAGGCCGACTACCGCCGCTGGAGACCACCGGTCGAACGCGCCGTCGCATGGCTCGTCCACCACGGCAACCGTCGACTCCGCTACCGCGGCACCCTCAAGAACGACACCTGGCTCCACACCCGAGCCGCCGCCCTCAACCTCCGCCGACTGATCAACCTCGGACTCACCCGCATCGACGGCGCCTGGCACCTCGCCCCAGCCACCACATAACGAAGAGGGGCCATCCGGCCTCCGGCCGGACAGCCCCTCACCAAGATCTTCATCGGCCTT
>NZ_JANIIC010000171.1 GCF_024519315.1 Streptomyces malaysiensis subsp. samsunensis
GAGACCGGATTCTCGCGGATCTGGCCCCGATCCGGGCGCGTCGTGCGGAGGTTCCGTTCTTCTCCACGGTCATCGGCGCCTGGCTGGGGGATGGGGTGCCGGACGCCTCCTACTGGGCGGACAACCTCCGCCGTCCTGTCCGGTTCGAGGAAGGCGTTCGTGCGCTGGCCGCCGAAGGCTTCGGCGCGTTCGTCGAGTGCAGCCCCCACCCGGTGCTGACAGGGGACATCCAGCACACCCTGGAGGAGGCCGGTCAGGACGCGGCCGTCGTCGGTTCGCTCGTCCGTGATGACGGTGGCCCACGACGCCTGCTGACCTCGCTGGCGGAGGCTTTCGTACGGGGCGTCCCGGTGGACTGGGCGCAGGTGTTCGCCGGTTCCGGGGCCCGCCGCGTCGACCTGCCCACCTACGCCTTCCAACATGAACGCTACTGGTTCGACGCCGACACGGGCACCCTCGACGTGTCGGCCGCGGGCCTGACCCCCGCCCGGCACCCACTGCTCGGCGCCGCCGTCCGCACCGCCGACGGCGGCACCCTCGTCCTGACCGGACGGATCGCCGCACACACCCACCGATGGCTCTACGACCACACCGTCGGTACCCTCGCCCTGCTGCCCGGGACGGCTCTGCTCGAACTGGCCGTGCAGGCGGGGGACCGGTACGGCGCCCCGCACGTCGGCGAACTCGTCCTCCACGCCCCCATGGTGCTGCCCGGTCCGGGCGGCGCCGCGGACCTCCAGATCACGGTTACCGCGTCCGGCGAGCCGGGCCGTGCCACGGCCACCGTCCAGGCACGCCCTGCCACGGACGGCGCCGACGCGCCGTGGACGCACCACGCCACCGCGACGCTCACCGCGACCCCCGCCATCCCCGCCCGGCCCGTCTCGGACTGGGCCGCCACCTGGCCGCCGGCCGGAGCCACCCCGACTGGTCCTGACGATGTCTACGCCGACCTGGCCGACACCGGCTACACCTACGGACC
Source organism: Streptomyces malaysiensis subsp. samsunensis (assembly GCF_024519315.1). Lineage (GTDB taxonomy): Bacteria > Actinomycetota > Actinomycetes > Streptomycetales > Streptomycetaceae > Streptomyces > Streptomyces malaysiensis. The sequence goes on from NZ_JANIIC010000171.1 coordinate 983, forward strand.
CGCGTTCCAGGGGCTCAGCCACCTGTGGGCGGCTCCCGACGGAACCGTCTACGCCGACGCACACCTCCCGGAGCGGGACCAGGACGGCACCAGCACCGGAACAGCCACGGGCACGGTCACCGGTGACGGCGACGGATACGCCCTCCACCCGGCCCTCCTCGATGCCGTCCTGCACGCCGTGTCGGCCGGCCGCGTGCTGGGCGGCGAGCTGCGCCTGCCGTACGCCTGGGGGGATGTCGCCCTGCACGCCGCCGGTGCCCGTGCCCTGCGCGCCCGTATCGCGCGTACCGGCGAGGGCGAGGTCGCCATCGACCTCGCCGACGCGGCCGGACGCCCGGTGGGGAGCATCGGATCGCTCACCATGCGGCCGGCCGACGCCGCACGGCTCGGCGCGCCGACCGGGACGGCCGCCCGTTCGCTGTTCGGCGTGGAGTGGGACGCGCTGTCGCCGGGCGACCCGCGACCCACCGGCCACTGGGCCCTGCTGGCGGGTGACGACGGCCCGGTCCCGGCCGCCCTCCGGGACAGCGGCACCCTCCCGGCCACTGCGGCCGCCTACCGGGACGTCGGCCGGCTGCGCACCGCCCTCGACGCCGGCGACGCCGTACCCGACGTCCTCGTATGGCTCGTGCCGCACGTGGACGGCGACCCCGTGACCGCCGCCCACGCGCACGCGGCGGCGGCCCTGGAAACCGCCCGCGCCCTGCTCCTCGACGACCGGATGACCGCCACCCGCCTCCTCGCCGTCACCGAGGGCGCTGCCGGCCCGGACGCCGTGACCGACGTCGCCGCGGCCACCGTCTGGGGTCTGCTGCGCACCGCGCAGACCGAGACCCCCGGGCGGTTCCTCCTCGTCGACACCGACCGGCACCGGGAGTCACTGCGGCTCCTGCCCGCCGTCGCGGCGGGCGCGGAACCGCAGGTCGCGCTGCGCGCCGGCCGTGCCCACACCCCCCGGCTCGCCCGTGCCACGGCCGTGGCCGCCGACGCCGCCACGCCGTTCGGCCCGGACGGTACGGTCCTGCTCACCGGCGCCTCCGGGCGGATCGGTGGCCTGCTCGCCCGGCGTCTGGTCCACGAACACGGCGTACGCAGGCTGCTGTTCGTCAGCCGGCGCGGAGCCGCCGCGACCCGCGACCTCGCCGCGGAACTCACCGACGCGGGCTGCGAGGTGACGACGGTCGCCTGCGACCCGGCCGACCGCGGCGCGCTCGCCGCCGCCCTCGCGAGCGTCCGTACCGAGCACCCCCTCACCGCGGTGGTGCACGCCGCGGGCACCACCGACGACGGTGCGGTCACCTCCCTGACGGCCGAACAACTCGCCAAGGTTCTGCGGCCCAAGGTGGATGCCGCCTGGCACCTGCACGAACTCACCCGCGAGGAGCCGCTGACCGCGTTCGTCGTCCTGTCCTCGGTCTCCGGTGTGCTCGGCACCGCCGGACAGGCCAACTACGCCGCCGCCAACGCCTTCCTCGACGCCCTGGCCGCCCACCGCTCCCATCTGGGCCTGCCCGGCCAGTCCCACGCCTGGGGCCTGTGGGACCAGGACGGCGGCGGCGGTGGCATGGCATCGGGCCTCGACGACACCGACCGGTCGCGGCTGGCGCGGCTCGGGGTGGTGCCGCTGCCCGAGGACGAGGCTCTCGCCCTGTTCGACCGCGCGGTCGCCGACCCCAGGCCGCTCATGGTCCCCGCGAAGCTGGACGTGCGTCCGGTCCGTGAGCGGGCCCCGCAGGACGGCGTGCCGGCGCTGCTGCGCCGCGTCGTCCGCCCGCCGCGTACGACCGGCGGAAACGCGGACTCCCCGTTCGCCGCCCGGCTGGCGGCCCTCGCGCCGGACGAGCGGCCCGGCCTGGCCCTCGATCTCGTACGGGCCAAGGCCGCCGCCGTCCTCGGCCATGCGGTGGCCGAGAGGGTCCCCGCCACACGGGCCTTCAAGGACATCGGCTTCGACTCGCTCGGCTCGCTCGAGCTGCGCAACCGGCTGAACACCGAGACCGGCCTGCGGCTGCCCGTCGGGCTGCTCTTCGACTACCCCACGCCCACCGCGCTCGCCACGTTCCTGGTGGGCGAACTGGCCGGTGCCGCCGAGGACACGCCCGGCGAGGAGCGGCCCGCCCCCACCGCCCCCACTGCGATCACCGCCCACACCGCCCGCACCGCTCACACCGACGAGCCCCTGGCGATCGTCGGCATGGCCTGCCGCTACCCCGGGGGTGCCACCAGCCCCGAGGCCCTGTGGGAGCTGGTGTCCACCGGCGCAGACGGCATCGGCCCCTTCCCGGCCGACCGCGGCTGGGATCTCGACGGGCTCTACCACCCCGACCCCGACCACCCCGGCACGTCGTACACCCGCGAGGGCTGCTTCCTGTACGGCGCGGGCGACTTCGACGCGGGCTTCTTCGGTATTTCTCCGCGGGAGGCGCTGGTGATGGATCCGCAGCAGCGGTTGTTGCTGGAGAGTTCCTGGGAGGCGTTGGAGCGGGCCGGTATGGATCCGGTGGGTCTGCGTGGTTCGGCTACGGGTGTTTATGTGGGTGCGACGACGCAGGAA
>NZ_JANIIC010000172.1 GCF_024519315.1 Streptomyces malaysiensis subsp. samsunensis
CCGGCCGTCATCGGCTACGTCCGCACGGCCGCAGGCCAGAGCCCCGTCCCGCAGATCAACACACTCATGCGCGCCAACATTGCGGAAGAGGACATCTACATCGAGCGCACGAACGGCCACAAAGCCGCATGGCCCGAGCGGGATCTGCTGCTGCCCAGGCTCCGCTCCGGCGACACCATCACGGTCTCCCGGCTCGACCGGCTCTCCTACTCCGTCCAGAACCTCATCATCGTGGGCACCGACCTGCGCAACCGCGGCATCCGCCTCTACGCCGTCGAGCAGAACATCGACAGCAACACCCTCGAAGGACGGGACTTCTTCGGCATGATGTCCGTCTTCGCCACCCTGCACCACGAGTTCGTACTCGCCGCCACCAACGACGGCCTGGCCGCCGCCCGCGGCAAGACCGGCGGACGGCCCCCACGCTCACCACCGAGCAGATCGAACAGGCACAACAGCTCTACGAATCCGGCGTCCCCGTCCGGAAGATCGCTCGCACCTTCAAAGCCGCACCCGCCACCATCTACCGCTACATCACGCTCAAAGCCGTGAAGTGAAGCTCTCGTCGAATGCTTCCTCGTTCCTAGCTCGCCCCCCCCAGACGGTCCACCGAGCCGACAGCGGGGCCACGTCAAGCTGCGGTGAATCTACGCAGAGTCTTCTCTGCATAGACTCCTATGCAGAGAAACTCTGCAACTTACGCTGTTGGCATGTCCGACGAACCCGAACACACGCCACAGCCCGCCAAGCCCGCCCGGCGCCTCGATGCACGCAGCCTGCGAGGGCTGGCCCATCCGCTGCGGATGAACATCTTCGAACTGCTCAGTCTGGACGGCCCCGCCACCTCCACCAGGCTCGCTGAACGCCTCGGGGAGAACACCGGCACCATCAGTTGGCACTTGCGCCACCTCGCCGAGCACGGCTTCATCGAGGAGGAAACCGGACGGGGCACGAAACGCGAACGCTGGTGGAGAAGGGTCGACGTCACGAATGAGCTGAACACTGCCGATTTCCGCGACGATCCCGACACCCGGGGCGCGCTCTCGGTCTACCTGCACGAACTGGTGCAGCAGTACTTCAGCCGGGTCGTGAACTACATCAGCGAGGACTGGGACGACACGTGGCGGAGCGCCGGCACCGTCTCGGACTGGAGTGACCTGCGGATGACCCCGATTCAGCTGGAGGCGCTCAACGCGGAGCTGATGGCCGTCATCGCCCGCCATACCCCTGCGCCGGACGCCGAGCCCGCCCCGGACGCGCTCCCTGTCGTCGTGCAGCTCCAGTCCTTCCCCCGCAACGAGCGTGGCACCGCATGAGCCACGGCATACGCGGCGGCCTCCTGCACCGCCACCGCGATTTCCGCCTGCTGTGGTGCGGCGAAACCGCGGGCAAATTCGGCGCGTCCGTCACCGGGGTGGCGATGCCGCTGGTCGCCGTCTCCACCCTGCACGCCAACACGTTCGACGTCGGCCTGCTGAGCGCCGCCGCCTGGGCCCCTTGGCTGATCATCGGTCTCCCGGTCGGTGCCTGGGTGGACCGGCTGCGGCGCAGACCAATCATGCTGGCCTCCGCCGCGATCTCCCTCTTACTCTTCGCCAGCGTCCCGGTCGCCACATGGTCCGGCTGGTTGAGTATCGGGCTACTGCTGGCCGTCGCCCTGCTGACGGGCACGGCAGCGGTGTTCTTCCAGACCGCCTACAGCGCCTACCTCCCCAGCCTTCTGGAACCCGATGACCAGCCCGAGGGCAACGCCAAACTGCACGGCAGCGCATCCGCCGCGCAGATTGCCGGGCTCGGCTCCGGCGGCCTGATCGCACAGTTGGCAGGTGCGGTGAACGGGATGTTCGCCAACGCCGCCACATTCCTCGTCTCCCTCCTCTGCCTCGCAGGCATCCGACATCGCGAGCCACCCATCACCAGAACCGAACATCGCCCCAAGTCACTGGTCAGTGAAGTCCGCGAAGGCCTGCGGCTGATCGCCGTCGACCCCTGGTTCCGCACGTTCACACTCTTCGGAGCCGCCTCCAACCTGGCCCTTATGGGATACCAGTCAATCCAAGTGGTCTTCCTGGTCCGGAGCGTCGGCCTGAGCCCAGGGACGGTCGGCGCACTCATCGCGGCCACTAGCGCCGGAGGCGTGGCCGGGGCATTCGTCGCACGCCGGGTCGCCCACCGGATCGGCACGGCTCGCGCGACACTGCTGTTCGAACTGGGACTTCCCATGCTCGGACTGCTGATCCCGCTGACCGTCGGCGGAGCCGGGATCCTGCTCTTTGTGACAGGCGGCTTCAGCGTCTCCGCGGGCGTCGTGGCCGGCAACATCATCAAGGCGAGCTTCCAGCAACGCTACTGTCCGCCGCATCTCCTCGGTCGCCTCACCGCAAGCACAGCATTCCTCAGCTACGGAACGATCCCCATCGGAGCACTGCTCGGCGGCGCGCTCGGAACCGCGCTCGGCCTCCGCACCGCCATGGCCATCACGACAGCGGGAGTCCCGCTCGCCGCACTGATCCTGCTCTTCTCCCCGATCCGGCGAACCCGAGACCTGCCGACGAGTAATTACAGGGATTCTGCTGGCGAGTCGGCCCTACCTCGGCATTGACCACGACCGCACCGGGAAATCGCCGCTCGGAACCGAGCGCCAGAACCTCCCGCCCGATCTCACAGGGAGGCTTCACACCCGTGGACACGATGAACTGAGACACCGTCGCCCACTCACAGTTGGCGAACACGAAGAACTGAGACGTCAGCCTCGGACCGTCTCACCTCACGATGCATCATGCCTGCTAAAAGCACTGGCCGAGAGCTAGATCCAATGAGACGGGACATCTCGCGCGCTTGACGGTAGTCCTGGGCGTGGACCGTGGACTTGGAATCCGAACCGAACCCGAACCGGCCCTCGTCCATCGCCTCGCGCAGGAGTCCGGAAACGTGGCACTGTTCCAGCACTCCTGACGACACCAGCGCTTGGAGGGCTTGTTCGGCTTTCTGGCGCTCGTCGAGGACATCGTTGCGCCCCTTGGCCCTCACTGCGGAGTTGAGGTCCAGCAGTGCACCGAAGGCGAGACCTACCTCTGATGTTCCCTCCGGCTCGTGCTTCCTGCAGCGCCTGCTGTGCTCGCACCCGCTCTCCCTGATCAACGGCACGGTGGTACAGCCTCTCAAGAGGCGTCAGCATGGCGTCGATCGCGGGCATCATGGCCGACGGCCCAGCCTGCCTTGCCATGGTGTTTGCCCGCTTCAGGCTGTGACGTGCTTGGTCGGCGGCCTCTTGTTCGCCTTCCCAGCGAAGGTTCCTGTACGCGGGCAGACACTCATCTGCTGCATTCAACAGCGTCGTCCATGCCTCTTTCCGCTCGTCTCGGATTACCTCATCAGACCGCTGCGATGTCTCCACCTCGACTGGGGTGGACCGGTCGTCACCGCTTGAGTCGGCGCAGCCCTTCTCCTGCACCGCTGCCCTCCGCAGCACCTGCCACGCATCAACGCCCTGTTTGGGAGTGCCGGACTTCCGCTGGGCCTTGGCCT
>NZ_JANIIC010000173.1 GCF_024519315.1 Streptomyces malaysiensis subsp. samsunensis
TTGGCTGTCGTCGGCTACATCCGCACGGCCGCAGGCCAAAGCCCCGTCCCACAGGTCAACACACTCATGCGCGCCGGCGTCGCAGAGGAGGACCTCTACATCGAGCGCACGAACGGGCACAAGACCGCATGGCCCGAGCGGGACCTGCTGCTGCCCCGACTCCGCTCCGGCGACACCATCACGGTCACCCGGCTCGACCGGCTCTTCTACTCCGTCCAGAACCTCATCATCATGGGTACCGACCTGCGCAACCGCGGTATCCGCCTCCAGGCCGTCGAGCAGAACATCGACAGCAACACCCTCGAAGGACGGGACTTCTTCGGCATGATGTCCGCCTTCGCCACCCTGCACCGCGAGTTCGTACTGGCCGCCACCAACGACGGCCTGGCCGCCGCCCGCGCCCGCGGCAACATCGGCGGACGCAAGCCCAAACTCACACAACACCAGGTCGACGAACTCCTTCAGCTCCACAGCACAGGCGCATCCGTCCAGCAGCTCGCTCGAACATTCAAGGTCTCGCGCGGCACGATCTACCGCCACATCAGCCTCGCCAGCGAAGCAACGAGCCCGCCACGACGAAACGAGACGGGGCACCTGTGATGACCGGCGAAATTCACGCGCGCCGCGACGAGCTGCCCCAGTACGGTCTGGCGATGGACGATCAGGACGGTTACTTCGGAGAGCGTGTTGCGGCGGCCTACGACGAGTCGTCGGGGGACATGTTCAAGCCGGGCGTCATCGACGAGACGGTCGGCTTTCTGGCGGACCTGGCCGATGGCGGCCGGGCCCTCGAACTGGGCATCGGGACAGGGCGCATCGCGTTGCCACTGGCACAACGCGGAGTCCAGGTCCACGGCATCGACTTGTCCCGAGCGATGATTGCCCGGATGCGTGCCAAGCCAGGCGGTGACGCGATCGGCGTCACTGTCGGCGACTTCGCGACGACGAGAGTGGACGGGACGTTCTCCGTCGCATACCTGCTCTTCAACACGATCATGAATCTGACGACGCAGGCGGAGCAGGTCGCCTGTTTCCGCAACGCCGCCGCTCACCTGGAACCCGGAGGCTGTTTCGTCATCGAGGTCCTGATCCCCGAGCTGCGAAGGCTCCCAGCCGGGCAGAACGTCGTGCCCTACCATGTGAGCCCGACGCGGTGGGCCTTCGACATCTACGACGTCGCCACCCAGGCAACGAGTTCGAACTACATCGAGGTCGTCGACGGCCGCGGCGAGTACAGATCCATTCCGTTCCGGTATGTGTGGCCGTCGGAACTCGACCTGATGGCCCAGCTCGCCGGACTGCGACTGCGCGAGCGGTGGGACGGATGGACACGGGAAGCCTTCACAAGCGAGAGCCGTCAACACGTCTCGGTCTGGGAGAAACCCGCCGACTGACCACCAACCGGGCACCCTCTCGCGTCCAGAGTTGAGAACAACGGGGGGAGCCGTCAGCGCCGACGGCTCCCCTCAGCAGCCAGTGCCGGAAACGCAGACTCACGGACACGATGAACTGAGACGCCGCTCTCCAATTGCGCCTGGCAGACACGACAAGCCGAGACACCGACATCGGCACGTCTCACCACACAGCGCATCATGCCTGGTCAGCGCCATGCCTCAGAGGTAGATCCAATGAGACGGGACAAAAAACCTAGGGCATTCAAGAACCCTGGATCACCGTTTTCTGACATGATCCGGGGCTATGAATGACCTCCCGGAGTCATCCGGCTACCCCGAACTACTCGTCGCCGAGCCGCTCGTCCGTACTGAGATCAAGATCGGGTACGCCCGGGTGTCAGGGAGCGGCCAGAAGCTCGAACGGCAGATCGACGCCCTCACCGCCGCTGGGTGCCGGAAGATCTTCGCGGACAAGAAGTCCGGCAAGACCGCCCTCCGCCCGGAACTGAAGGCGTGCCACGCCTTCCTCGACGCCGGCGACACCCTCGTCGTCCCGAGCCTGGACCGCTACGGCCGCAGCCTCCAAGACCTCATCACCATGGTCGCCGAACTGCGCGAGCACGGCATCGGCTTCACCTCGCTCCACGAGAACCTCGATACCACCACCCCCGGCGGCCGACTCGTCTTCCACGTCTTCGCCGCCCTGGCGGAGTTCATCCGCGAACTCATCGTCCAGGGAACCCGCGAGGGCCTGGCCGCCGCTCGCGCCCGCGGCCGGGTCGGCGGACGCCCCACCGTCGCCACCGAGGAAGTCATCCGCGCCGCCCGCGACCTCCTGCCCGACCCCGGCCGCTCCATCACCTCGATCGCCAAGCTCCTCGGCGTCTCCCCGGGCACCCTCTACAACCACATCCCCGACCTCCGCGAACTGCGCGCTGGCGCGGTCCCTCATCAGCTCGAAGTCACGGAGCGGTGACCACGTGCAGATCCGACCCGAGAACCGCGACCAGCACCCCGCCGACTGGCCAGAGATCTCCACTACGACCGTGACCACCACGCCCGCACCCGGGCCCAGGCCCGTCGTACCGCGCGCGAAACCAGCGGGCAGCTGACGTTCGAGCTGTAGGCGAACGCAGCAAGATCAAATGCTTAGCGTTACTGGCTGTTCTATTGGTCCCCAAGGCCGGCCACGGCGCACCGTCTCCTTTCCGAAAGCCCGATGGGTCCGGGGCGCCGCCAGGGGCGCCCCGGGCACGGAACGGATCAGAGCAGGCGGTTACGCAGCTCGCTCGCGAACAGGCCACCGACGCCGATGATGCTGATCGCGTCCGCCAGCGGAACACCGCGGGCCAGCAGCACGATCAGCGCGGTGAGGATGACCACCAGCAGCAGGAGCCGGGCCAGCGCGACGCCGGCCGAGGCGGCAGGGACGGACGCGGAATGCCCGCACCCTTCGGAGGGAACGGGCTCAGGAAGAAGGACAGCCAAGGGATGACGCTCCTGGGTCGAGGCGGACGACTGACGTTGCTCCGGTTTCGCGCCCCTCAACTCACCTGCGAGCGGGGGCAGTTACCCCCGCGCGGTTGCAGCCGCAACAGGGATAGGGGGCACACTACCCGCCTCTACGCACAGCAATAACGCTGAAGTTCCCATCAGACCCATGCCCTA
>NZ_JANIIC010000174.1 GCF_024519315.1 Streptomyces malaysiensis subsp. samsunensis
TGCTGTTGTCGCGGGGGCGCTGTCTTTGGAGGACGGCGCCAAGGTCGTGGCCCTGCGCAGCAAGGCACTGCGGCGGCTGGCCGGAGGCGGGGCGATGGCCTCGCTGGGGGTGGGTCAGGAGCGGGTGGGCCAGCTGTTCTCCAGTCTGGGGGATCAGGCCGCTGGTGTAGGCGTGGCAGCCGTCAACGGGCCTTCCTCCACGGTGATTTCGGGCCCGCCCGAGCAGGTGGCCGCTGTCGTAGCCGCATGCACGGAGGCGGGGGAGCGGGCGCGCCTGATCGAGGTGGATTATGCCTCGCATGGCCCTCAAGTGGATGCAATCCGGGATGAGTTGAATGAGGTTCTGGCCGGGGTCCGTCCGCTTTCGGGTGGTGCGGATGAGGTGGCGTTCTACTCGGCGGTCACCGGTGGCCGGACCGATACCTCTGCCCTGGATACGGGCTATTGGGTGCGGAATCTGCGGGAGCGGGTGCGGTTCGCCGATGCCGTCGAGGCGTTGCTGGCGGACGGCCACCGGGTGTTCATCGAGGCCAGCACCCATCCCGTGCTGACCCTCGGAATGGAGGAGACGTTCGAGCAGGTGGATGTGGACGCGGTCGCCGTGCCCACACTGCGCCGCGATCACGGTGGCCAGGCTCAGCTCCTCCACTCGCTCGCCCAGGCGTTCATCGCCGGAACCGACGTCGACTGGAGGTCCGCGTTCCCGGCCGACCCCACCCCTCGTACGGTCGATCTGCCCACGTACGCCTTCCAGCACCAGCGGTACTGGATGAACGCCTCCGGTGCGGCCAGTGACCCCAGCGGCCTCGGTCTGGTGGCGGCGGATCATCCGTTGCTGGGCGCCGCCGTGGAGCTGGCCGATGGCAGCACCCATCTGCTCACCGGGCGTATCGCGGCCGCTGGCGGTGGCGGCGGCAGTGGCGGCTGGCTCGGCGAACACATCGTGGCGAACGCCGTCCTGGCCCCGGGCGCGGCGCTCGTGGAGTGGGCGTTGCGGGCGGCCGACGAGGTGGGCTGTGGTGGGGTCGAGGAGTTGACACTTCAAGTCCCGTTGGTGCTACCGGAGTCGGGTGGGCTGCGTGTCCAGGTGGTGGTGGGTGCCGCGGCGGAGGACGGGCGGCGCGATGTGCGGATCTACTCCCGTCCGGACGGCGAGGCGGACTCGGGCGTTGCCGATGTGGGCTGGGTGTGCCACGCCGAAGGGGTGCTGAGCCCGGCATCCGAGGGCGTGGGCCAGTCGGCCGAGGGACTCGGCGGAACATGGCCTCCGGCGAGTGCGCAACCGGTGGATCTGGAGGGGTTCTACGAGCGTTCCGCGGCGGCGGGGTATGCGTATGGGCCGTCGTTCCAGGGCGTGCGCGCCGTGTGGCGGGACGGTGCGGATCTGCTGGCCGAGGCGGCGCTGCCCGAGGCGGCCGGGGACGCGGACGGGTTCGGCATCCATCCGGCACTGCTCGACGCGGCCCTGCATCCGGCCCTGCTGCTCGACACCGGGTTCGACGAGGATCGGGATGGTGGCCAGGTGCGGCTGCCGTTCGCCTGGAACGGAGTGTCGTTGTGGGCCGCCGGAGCCAGCACCGTACGCGTTCGGCTGTCCCCGCATCGGGACGGCGCCGAGGGTGAGCGTGGGCTGCGGCTGGTGGTGGCCGATGCCGTGGGCGCCCCCGTTCTGACGGTTGACTCCCTGGTGACGCGACCGGCGGCCGTAGAGCAGTTGCGGGCAGCTGCGGCCCGTGGCGCCGACGGTCTGTTCGTCCTGGACTGGACCCCACTGGCGCGGCCGATGGGTACTGACGGACCGCTGGCCGATCGCGACGGCTGGGCGGTACTGGCTGCCGAGGGCGCGTATCCGGATCTGGACGCCTTTCTCGCGGGGCTCGATGGCGGGGAGGCGGGCCCGGCCGTGGTTCTCGCCGGGTTCCCGCGTCCGGACGCCGACGCCGTGGCCGACATGGCGATTGCCGGTCTGGCGATGGCACAGCGAGCCCTGGAGCTCGTGCAGAAGTGGCTTGCCGAGCCGCGGCTTGCCGACGCCCGGCTGGTGGTGGTGACGCGTGGCGCGGTTGCCGTCGCCGACACCGAGGGCGCTGTGGATGTGGCCGCCGCAGCGCTCTGGGGTCTCCTGCGGAGCGCTCAGGCGGAGAACCCGGGACGTTTCCTTCTGCTCGACCTCGACCTCGGCTCCGATGTAGACCTGGACGTAGATCGAGACCTCAACCTTCACCTGCGGGACGCCATCACACAGGCGGTGGACCTGGATGAGCCGCAGTTGGCCGTGCGGGATGGGCAGGCACGGGTGCCACGGCTGATCCGTGCCTCCGCCGGCAGCGGTCCGGAGGGGCGGGAGGGCACCCCGGCCGCGCTCGATCCTGACGGCACCGTGCTGGTCACGGGCGGCACCGGCACCCTGGGCGGCCTGGTGGCCGAACATCTGGTGCGCACCTGGCAGGTCGGCCATCTGCTCCTGGTGAGCCGTCGCGGGCCGGATGCCCCGGGGGCCCGCGATCTGGCCGCCCGTCTGGAGGGGCTGGGCGCGCGGGTGCGGATCGCCGCCGTGGACGTCACGGATGCGTCGGCGGTGGCCGATCTTGTGGCGGGGGTCGATGCCGAACACCCGCTGACCGGTGTCATCCATGCCACGGGGCTGCTCGACGACGCGGTGCTGACCTCGCAGACACCCGAGCGATTGGCCCGGGTGTGGGCGGCCAAGGCGACGGGCGCGGCACATCTTCACACCGCCACCGCCGATCTTCCGCTGGCCCTGTTCGCGATGTTCTCATCCGCCGCCGGGGTCCTGGGCAGCCCGGGGCAGGCCAACTACGCTGCGGCGAACGCCTTTTGTGACACCCTCGCCGCCCACCGTCAGGCCCACGGCCTCCCAGGGCTGTCGGTGGCTTGGGGCCTGTGGGCCCAGTCCAGTGAGATGACCGGGAAGCTGGCCACGACGGACCGGGCCCGGATGTCCCGCTCGGGCATCGCCGCGATGTCCAGCGAGAAGGCGCTGAGCCTGCTCGACGCCGCCTGCGCGCAGGGCGGCCCCCTGTGTGTCGCCGCCACCA
>NZ_JANIIC010000175.1 GCF_024519315.1 Streptomyces malaysiensis subsp. samsunensis
GGTCCACGGCCACCATCAGCGGGTGCGCGAACCGGCATGCGGCGTCCAGCAGGGCCAGCCCGCGCTCGGACGACAACGGCTTCATTCCGCGCAGTCGTGTGAGGTCCGCCCGGCCCATATGCCCGGTCATCTCGCTGGCCTGCGCCCACAGCCCCCATGCCAGGGAATGTCCGGGCAGCCCCAGCGCCCGCCGGTGGGCGACCAGCGCATCGACAAACGCGTTCGCCGCCGCGTATCCGGCCTGGCCCGCGTTGCCCACGACTCCGGCGGCCGAGGAGAACATCACAAACATACGGAGCGGAAGATCCGCGGTGGCGGTGTGCAGATGGGCGGCCGCCGTGGCCTTCGCCGCCCACACCCGCGCCACCTGTTCCCGAGTCTGCGAGGTAACCATCGCGTCATCCAACAGCCCCGCCGCATGGATGACACCGGTCAGCGGATACGCCGAGTCGATCCCCGCCACCACATCGGCCACCGCGTCGGCGTCCGTGACGTCCACCGCGACGATCCCCACCCGCGCGCCGAAGTCACTCAGCCGTTCTGCCAACTCCGGTGCGCCGGGGGCGTCCGGGCCACGCCGGCTGACCAGGACCAGATGCTTGACCTGCCACGTACGCACCAGATGCTCGGCCACCAGACCGCCCAGCAGACCCGTACCACCGGTGATCAGCACCGTGCCATCCGGGTCGAGCCCAGCAGGCGTCAACCCTTCTGACTCCGCCTCGTCGGCGCCACCGGTGTCACGCGCGCGCATCAGCCGGGGCACCATCGGCCGCCCGGCACGCAGCGCCACCTGCGGCTCATCCGCCCGTACGGCACGGACCACGGCGTCCGCAACTTCGCCCGCGGCCGAATCGGTGGCTTGGTGAAGGTCGAGCAGGACGAACCGGTCCGGGTGCTCCGCCTGCGCGCTCCGCAGCAGGCCCCACAGCCCCGCGGCGGCCACATTCAGCGCGCCGTCGCCGGAATCCTCGCCGTGAGGGCCGTCGATGGACACCGCACCGCGTGTCACCACCACCAACCGGGCGTCGGCCAGCCGCGGTTCGGCCAGCCACCCCCGCACCAGCTCCAGGGCTTCGCCGACGGCAGCCAAGCCATCAGCCGCCCGCGCCACGGCTCCGGCCTCCGCCGGGTCACCGTCGGCGGGCAGATAGGTCACGGCGAAGGCGGGAGGTGGCGCGCCATCGTCGAGCGCTGCGACCAGCGCTTCGAGATCCGGGTGGCACACGAGTCCGGGCTCCTCGGCCAGATGCAGGGAGTCCTCGCCCAGTACGACCCAGCCCATGGCGTCGGACGCGTCCACGTCCAGCAGGCCGGGCATCGGAATCCAGTCCAGTGTGAACAGCCCATCGGCGCCACGTCCGTTCCCGGACCGCAGCTGACCAGGGTCGGCGGGGCGCATCATCAGGGAGTCGACCGTCAGCACCGGGGCGCCCATGGCATCGGTCACGACCACCCTCAGCCCGCGCTCCCCCGCCGCACCGTCCTGATCGGGAGAGGGGTGGCGGGGCGAGAGCCGGACTCGGCCCGTGGTCGCCTCCGTGGCCCACAAAGACACGCCGTTCCAGGCGAACGGCAGCCTCATGCCCTCGTCGTCGGCTGATTCGGTGTCGGCGGCGAGCAGCATGGGGTGCAGGGCGGCGTCGAGCAGCGCCGGATGGATGCCGAACCCGTCCGCGTCCCCGGCCGCCTCGGGCAGCGCCACCTCGGCCAGCAGATCCGCACCGTCCCGCCACACGGCGCACACGCCCTGGAACGACGGCCCGTACGCATAGCCCGCAGCCGCGGCACGCTCGTAGAACCCCTCGACATCCATCGGCTTCGCGCCCTCGGGAGGCCAGACTCCCGCCAGTCCGTCGGCCGCGGTCGACGCGGTCGACGGGCTCAGGACGCCCTCCGCATGGGACACCCAGTCCGGGTCCGCGCCGGGCTCAGCATCGCGGTCGGGCCGGGAGTACACCCGTACATCGCGCCGCCCGTCCTCGGCAGCCTCGCCCACCACGATCTGCACCCGCAGCCCGCCGGACTCCGGTACCACCAACGGCACTTGCAACGCCAGCTCCTCGACGCCGCCGCAGCCCGCCTCATCGGCCGCCCGCAACGCCCACTCCACCAACGCCGCACCCGGCACCAGCGACGCTCCGGCGACCACATGGTCACCGAGCCAGCCGTCGCCGCCGGTGGCCGACACCCGTCCGGTCAGCACCAGCCCGCCACCGGCAAGGCCCACCGCCGCCCGCAACAACGGGTGCTCCACCCGCTGAAGCCCCGCGGCACCCACATCGCCGACCCTGCCGGTGGCAGTGGCCCAGTAGCGCTGGCGCTGGAAGGCGTACGTGGGCAGGTCGACGGTACGAGGGGTGGGGTTGGCCGGGAACGCGGCCGACCAGTCGACATCGACCCCGGCGGTGAACGCCTGGGCGAGCGAGTGGAGGAGCTGAGCCTGGCCACCGTGATCGCGCCGCAGGGTGGGCACGGTGACGGCCGCGATATCGGCCTCGTCGAAGGTCTCCTGCAAGCCGAGGGTCAGTACGGGATGGGTGCTGGCCTCGATGAACACCCGATGCCCGTCCGCCAACAGCGCCTCAACGGCATCGGTGAACCGCACCCGCTCACGGAGATTGGTCACCCAGTAGCCGGTGTCCAAGTCCGTGGTGACGGCACGACCACCGGTCACGGTGGAATAGAAGGCCGTGTCCGAACCGGCTGTATCGAGCGGACGGATACCCTCCAGCACCCGCATCAACTCACCGCGGATTTCGTCCACTTGAGGGCCGTGCGAGGCATAGTCCACCTCGATCAGCCGCGCCCGCTCCCCCACCGCCTGGCATGCGGCTACGACAGCGGCCACCTGCTCCGGCGGACCCGAAACCACCGTCGAAGAGGGCCCATTGACAGCCGCCACGCCTACTCCAGCGGCCTGGTCGCCAAGACCCGACAGCAACTGTCCTGCCCGATCCTGGCCCACCCCGAGGGAAGCCATCGCCCCGCCCCCGGCCAACCGCCGCAACGCCTTACTCCGCAGGGCCACCACCTTCGCC
>NZ_JANIIC010000176.1 GCF_024519315.1 Streptomyces malaysiensis subsp. samsunensis
TTCGGACAGGGCCGTGTCGATTTCGTGGATGGTGTCGCGGTAGAGGGGTGAGGTTTCCCAGAGGCGTTGTCCCATGCCGACCCACTGCGACCCCTGCCCGGGGAAGACCAGGACGGTCTTGCCGCCGTCGGGTGTGTGTCCGGTGAGGTTGTCGAGTGCGGTGGCGAGTTCTTCGCGGGTGGAGCCGACGAGGACGGCGCGGTGGGGGAGTGTGGTGGATCGTTGGGTGATGAGGGAATGCGCGATCTGGTGGACCGTGCCTTCGGTTTCCGTCACCAGTTGGCGGGCCAGGTCTTTGAGCGCGGTTTCGTTTTGTGCGGAGAGCACCCACGGCACCGGACCGGAGGGTTCCAACTCAAGCCCGATGGGGCCGGAAGGTTCGGCCGATTCGGAAGGCTCGACCGGCTCCGCCGACTCCGTCGGCTCGGGCGCGGGCGGTGCCTGTTCGAGGATGACGTGCGCGTTGGTGCCGCTGACCCCGAAGGACGACACGCCCGCGCGCCGGGGGCGTTTGTCCGCGCCTGGCCAGTCGCGGGCCTCGACCAGGACCTCGACCGCACCCGCCGACCAGTCGACCTCCGGGGTCGGCTCGTCGACATGCAGGGTCTTGGGCATCACGCCGTGGCGCATGGCCATGACGGTTTTGATGATGCCGGCCACCCCGGCCGCGGCTTGGCTGTGGCCGATGTTGGACTTCAGCGAGCCCATCCACAGCGGCTGTTCCCGGTCCTGCCCGTAGGTGGCGATGATCGCCTGGGCTTCGATCGGGTCGCCGAGTTTGGTGCCGGTGCCGTGCGCCTCCACCACGTCCACGTCGGCCGCGGTCAGCCGGGCGTCGGCGAGTGCGGCCTTGATGACCCGCTGCTGAGCGGGGCCGTTCGGTGCGGTGAGGCCGTTGGAGGCGCCGTCCTGGTTGACGGCGGTGCCGCGTACCACCCCCAGCACCGGATGCCCGAGCTGCTGGGCGTCCGACAGTCGCTCGACCAGCAACAGGCCGACACCTTCGCTGAGACCGGTGCCGTCGGCGGACGTGGAGAACGCCTTGCAGCGGCCGTCCCTGGCGAGCCCGCGCTGGCGGCTCAGGTCGGAGAAGATCCGCGGCGTGGCGAAGACGGTCACCCCACCGGCGACCGCCAGCGGGCACTCGCCGGAGCGCAGTGCCCGTACTGCCAGGTGCAACGCGGTCAGCGACGAGGAGCAGGCGGTGTCCACCGACATCGCCGGGCCCTCGAAGCCGAAGGTGTACGACACCCGCCCGGACGCGACGCTAGCCGCCTCCCCGTTGCCCGCGTAGCTCTCCAACTCGCCGGGGATCCGCCGTACCCGGGTCGTATAGCTGTTGGCCATCAGCCCGGTGAACACGCCGGTGCGGCTGCCGCGGAGTGAGGTGGGATCGATGCCCGCGCGTTCCAGCACCTCCCAGGTGGTCTCCAGGAGCAGCCGCTGCTGCGGGTCCATGGCTACTGCCTCGCGCGGCGAGATGCCGAAGAACGCCGGGTCGAAACCGGTGGCGTTCGTCAGAAAGCCACCCTCCCGCATATACGAGGTACCCTCATGGGCCGGGTCGGAGTCGAAGAAGCCCTCCAGGTCCCAGCCCCGGTCGTCCGGGAAGCCGGAGATCGCGTCGGTGCCGGACGACACCAGCTCCCACAGCGCCTCCGGTGAGGTCACGCCGCCGGGGAAGCGGCAGGCCATGCCGATGATGGCGATCGGCTCGGCCGACGCGGACTCGACTTCGGCGAGCCGCTCACGGGTTCGGTAGAGATCCGCCGTGACCCACTTCAGGTAGTCGGTGAGGGTCTTCGAATCAGCCATGCGGTATCAACCTTTTGGGATGAGGGCGAGCCGAGCGGTCAGTTGGAGGCGCGGCCGAATTCCTTGTCGATGAAGCTGAGCAGCTCCGATTGGGAGGCGTCCTCCAACGTGTCGAGGACCTGGGCGCTGGCCGTCCCGGCGGCGGGTGCCGTGGCCGGCGCGTCGAGGCGGGCCAGGATGGAGCGCAACCGGACGGCGATCGCGGTGCCCACCTCGTCGTCCGGCCGGGTGCCGAACAACTGCCGTTCGAAACGCTCCAGGTCGCGCAGCACCTCCGGGGACGACGACCCGCCATCGCCCAATGGCCCGAGCTGGGCGAGCAGATGCTCGGCGAGCGCGTTCGGTGTGGGGTGGTCGAAGATCAGGGTGGCGGGTAGCCGCAGTCCGGTGGCGGTGGTGACGCGGTTGCGGAACTCGACGGCGGTGAGTGAGTCGAAACCGGTGTCCTTGAACGCCTGGCCGGGGTCGATGCGGTCGGCGTCGCTATGCCCGAGGACCCGCGCCGACTGCTGGCGGACCAGGTCCAGCACCGCCCGGTCCCGCTCCTCGGGCACCAGCGCGGCGATGCGGTCCGCCCAGCTCTCGGCGGGTACGGTCGCCTGGCGGGCGGCGGGCCGAACGGCGCGGACCAGCCCGCGGAGCACCGCGGGTACCGTGTCGGCCCGGTTGAGGGTGGGCAGGTGGAGCTTGACCGGTGCGACGGCGCCCAGCCCGCGGCCGAGGGCGGTGTCGAACAGCGTGGTGCCCTCGACGTCGGTGAGCCCGTGGATCCCGTCCTGGGTCATTCGGTCGTGGTCGGCCTGGGTGAGGTGTGCGGTCATGCCGCCCTCCCGCTGCCACCAGCCCCAGGCGAGTGAGGTCCCGGGCAGGCCCTGGCGGCGGCGGTGGGTGATCAGGGCGTCGAGGAAGCTGTTGGCGGCCGCGTAGTTGGCCTGCCCCGCGTTGCCGAGCACACCGGCGACCGACGAGAAGACGACGAACAGGGCGAGGTCGTGGTCCTGGGTGAGTTCATGCAGCCACCAGGCGGCGTTGGCTTTGGGGATGAGGGTGGTGGCCAGTGCGTCGGTGTCCAGGTGGTCGATGGTGGTGTCGGCGAGGGCTCCGGCGGTGTGCACGACGCCGGTCAGCGGTCCGATCTCGTCGATGAGCGTGGCGAGGGCGGCGCGGTCGGTGAGGTCACAGGAGATGGTGCGGACGCGGGCGCCATGCTC
>NZ_JANIIC010000177.1 GCF_024519315.1 Streptomyces malaysiensis subsp. samsunensis
ACCGCGGTCGCTCCCACCGAGCCGGTGGCGATCGGCGAAGGAACCGTGCTGATCACCGGCGGCACCGGGAGCCTCGGCTCCCTCATCGCCCGCCACCTCGTGACCGAACACGGCGCCCGCGACCTGGTCCTGGCCAGCCGCCAAGGACCCGACGCGGACGGCGCCACCGAGCTCATCGCCGAACTCCAACAGCTCGGCGCCCAAGTCCGCGTCCGCTCCTGCGACACCGGCGACCGTGCCGCACTCGCCCGCCTCAACGACGAGACCGGCCCGCTGACCGGCGTCGTGCACACCGCCGGAGCACTGGCCGACGCCACCGTCGAGCACCTGGACGCCGACGCGCTGACCGCCACCTTCGCCCCCAAGGCCGACGCCGCCTGGTGGCTCCACGAACTCACCCAAGACCAGAACCTGACCCTGTTCATGGTCTTCTCCTCGCTGGCCGGTGTGCTCGGCAGCGCCGGACAAGCCAACTACGCGGCCGCCAACAGCTTCCTCGACGCCCTGATCACACACCGCCGACGCCACGGCCTCCCCGGCACCTCACTCGCCTGGGGCTCGTGGGAACGCACCAGCGGCATGACCGCCCACCTCACCCGCGCGGACCACGACCGGCTGGCCCGTGCCGGCCTGCGGCCGCTCACCGACGAGCAGGGGCTGGAGTTCTTCGATGGCGCGCTCGCCGTCGACCTCGAACAGGTGGTGACGGCCACGTTCGACCTGCCCGCCATCGGCCGCTCCGGCGCGGTGCCGGTTCTGCTCCGCGGGCTGGTGCGCGCGCCACGCCGAACGGCCGTCGGGGCGGACTCCGGCGGGGCCGAGCCGTGGACGGAACGGATCGCGGCGCTCGCCCCGGATGCCCGTGAGCGGTCGGTGCTGGCGTCGGTGATCGAGCAGGTGGCCCAGGTGCTCGGGCATCCGGACCCCGGTGCCATCGAGCCGGACCAGGCGTTCAAGAGCCTCGGCTTCGACTCCCTGACCGCCGTGGAGTTCCGCAACCGGCTGTCGGCGATGACCGGGCTCCAGCTGCCCGCCACGCTGGTCTTCGACTATCCGGCGGCCGGAGCGGTCACGCGGTACCTGCTGGACCAGGTCTCCCCCGCCCCGGCGGCCGCCGGGCCCGACGACGACCCGGACGAGCGGGAGTTGCGCCGGGTCCTGGAGCGGGTGCCGGTCGCCCGGTTCCGCGAGGCCGGGGTGCTGGAGGCGCTGCTGAAACTGGCCGGTCCCGACCCGGCGCGGACACCGGACGCGGCCGAGCCCGACGAGGACGGCCTGATTGACGCCATGGATGCCGAGGCGCTGATCCGGCACGTGATGGACGGAACCGGAGCCTGAGGGGCGCGACGATGACCAATGAACAGCTTGTCGAGGCGCTGCGCGTGTCGGCCAAGGAGAACGCCCGGCTGCGCCGGGAGAACGCCTCGCTCCAGGAGGGGGCGGCCGAGCCGGTTGCCATCGTGGGGATGGCCTGCCGACTGCCCGGCGGGGTCGACTCGCCGGAGTCGCTGTGGGAGCTGATGGCCTCGGGCGGGGACGCGGTCTCGCCGTTCCCCACCGATCGCGGTTGGGACCTGGACGGCCTGTACGACCCGGACCCGGATCACCCGGGCACCGCGTACGTCCGCGAGGGTGGATTCCTGGAAAGCGCCGGTGCGTTCGACCCGGACCCGTTCGGCATCTCGCCGCGCGAGGCGCTGGCCATGGACCCGCAGCAACGACTGCTGCTGGAGACCACCTGGGAGGTCCTGGAACGCTCCGGTATCGACCCGACCACCCTGCGCGGCAGCCGCACCGGTGTGTTCACCGGCATCATGTACCAGGACTACGTGACCCGCCTGCGCGACTTCCCCGCCGAGTTGGAGGGCTACCTCGGCAACGGCAGCGCGGCGAGCGTGGCCTCGGGGCGGGTCTCGTACACCTTCGGCTTCGAGGGCCCGGCCGTCTCGCTGGACACCGCCTGCTCCTCCTCGCTGGTCGCCCTGCACCTCGCCGTGCGGGCGCTGCGCTCCGGAGACTGCTCGCTCGCCGTCGCCGGCGGCGTCACGGTGATGTCCGTTCCGCATCCGTACGTAGAGTTCAGCCGGCAGCGGGGGCTGGCCGTCGACGCGCGGTGCAAGAGCTTCGACGCGTCCGCCGACGGCACCGTGCTCAGCGAGGGCGTCGGCCTGCTGCTGGTGGAGCGGCTGTCCGACGCCCTTCGACTCGGACACCCGGTGCTCGCCGTGGTGCGCGGCACCGCCGTCAACCAGGACGGCGCCTCCAACGGCCTCACCGCCCCCAACGGCCCCTCCCAGCAGCGCGTCATCCGTGAGGCGCTCACCGACGCCAGGCTGACCGCGGCCGACGTGGACCTGTTGGAGGCGCATGGCACAGGTACCAGGCTCGGTGACCCGATCGAGGCCCAGGCCGTGATCGCCACCTACGGGCAGGACCGTGACCAGCCCGCGTGGCTCGGGTCGCTGAAGTCCAACATCGGGCACACCCAAGCCGCGGCCGGAGTGGCCGGTGTCATCAAGACTGTCATGGCCATGCGCCACGGTGTGATGCCCAGGACGCTGCACATCAGCGAGCCGACGCCGAACGTCGACTGGTCGGCGGGCGAGGTCCGGCTGTTGACCGAGGCCCGGGACTGGCAGGGTACCGACCAGCGCCCGCGGCGTGCCGCGGTGTCGTCGTTCGGCATCAGCGGCACCAACGCCCATGTGGTCCTCGAACAGGCCCCCGCGGCGCCGGAGCCCGACGTGCCGGTGACACCGCCGGTCGGACCGGTGCCCTGGGTGCTGTCCGCACACACCGGGCCCGCGCTGACCGCCCTGGCAGAACGGCTCGCCACGCATGTCGAGGAGGACGAGGCGTCGCTCGGCGACGTGGCGCACACCCTCAACACCACCCGTGCCACCCTGCCGCACCGCGCTGTGGTCGTCGGGGAGACCCGCGAGGAGTTCGTCGCAGCGCTCCGTGCCGTACGGCCGACCCGGCCGCGGC
>NZ_JANIIC010000178.1 GCF_024519315.1 Streptomyces malaysiensis subsp. samsunensis
ACCACATCCCCCGCCACCAACGCATCCGACAACCGCCGCAACACCACCACCCCCACACCCTCACCACGGCCGAAGCCATCAGCGGAAGCATCGAAGGTCTTGCACCGGCCGTCCGCGGCAACCGCCTGCATCTGGCTGAGCGCCACCGAGGCACCGGGGGTGAGCATCAGACTGGCCCCGCCCGCGAAGGCGATGTCGCACTCTCCCCGCAACAGGCTCTGCCGCGCCATGTGGAGCGCGACGAGGGAGGAGGAGCAGGCGGTGTCGACGACGAGGCTCGGGCCGTGCAGGCCGAGCGCATAGGAGAGGCGGCCCGCGGCGAGGCTGTTGAGGTTGCCGAGGCTGCTGAACGCGTCGGAAGCCCCGGCCTCCGCGGCGAGTTGGGCGTAGTCGTTGTAGTAGAGGGAGAGGAAGACACCACCTTGGCGGCCGACGAGCTGGTGGGGCACGACGGCCGCGTCCGCGAGCGCCTCCCACGCCGTCTCCAGCAGCAGACGCTGCTGCGGATCCAGACGCTGCGCCTCGTGCGTGCTGAGGCCGAAGAAGTCCGCGTCGAAGGCGTCAACGGGTTCGGTGAGGAAGCCGCCCCAGCGCAGCGGACCGTCGGGCGGTTCGCCGTTCCGGCCGGGCAGATCCTCCGGCCGCCAGCGGTCCGGCGGTACGTCGATGATCGCGTCGCGGCCCTCACGCAGCAGTTGCCAGTAGGAGGCTATGTTGTCGGCGCCGCCGGGGAATCGGCACGCCATGCCGACGATGGCCACGGCATCCTCACCACTGTCCACCGGCGCCGGCTCCTTGACCCTGGTCGGGTCCGGGGCGAGTGGGGTTGCCCGGCGCGCGGTGGGCCGGGGCACGGCGGCGGGTGTGGCTCGCTCGCATATCTCGGTGTCGCCACCAGCGCGCAGATGTTCCGCGAGGTCCGCGACCGTGGGGTGTTCGAATGTCACGGTGGTGCTGAGCGGAATGCCGAGTTCGCCGGTGAGCCGGTTGCGCAGCTCGACCGCGAGCGCGGAGTCCAGCCCCAGCTCCATCAGCGGCCGGTCCGCGTCGACGGGGGTCTGCGGGCGCAGTCTCAGCACCTGCCGCAGCTCACGCTCCAGCACCGCCGCCACGTCCTCGTCCGTCGGCCGTGTCACGGCTTCGGGCCGCGCGAGACCGCGCAGCCGGGCGGGTGTGCGCCCGCCCATGTGGTGTGCGTACCGCCGCCAGTCCACGGACACGCATACGGTGGACGGGGCACGATCATGGATGAGTCGCTCCAGCGACGCCAGCCCGTGGGCCGGGTCGATCATCCCGATCCCGGAGGATTCCCACAGGGTCCTGGCGGAGTCGGGAGCCCGCCCGGCCATCCCGGCGCCCGTCCACGGGCCCCATGCGACGCTCAGCGCGGGCAGTCCCTTGGCCTGGCCGTACTCGGCGAGTCCGTCCAGATAGGCGTTGGCCGCCGCGTATGCGCCCTGGCCGACGGTGCCCAGCATCGTGGCCTGGGAGGAGAAGAAGACGAGGAAGTCCAGCGGCTGGTCCCGGCGTAGCGCGGCGCGGTGCACATTCCACCCTCCGGCCACTTTGGGGCTGAGCACACGGGCCAGTTGGTCGTGGCCGGCGTGCAGGAGGAGGCTGTCGTCAAGGACACCGGCCGCGTGGATGACGCCGTGCAATGGGGCGCCGGTCGAGCCGAGTTGGTCGAAGACCCTGTCGCAGTCGGCCGCCCGGGACACATCGGCCGGGATGTAGGAGACCAGCACACCGTTGCCACTCAGCTCGGCCATGGCCCGCTCGGCGGCGGGTGGCGGGCGGTGCGAGCGCCCGGTCAGAAACACCTGCTTGGCTCCGCCGTCCACCAGCCACCGCGCGCAGTGCAACCCCAGTGCCCCACCGCCGCCGGTGATGAGGTACGCGCCATCGCGCCGCACGACGGGCTCGCGCCGGCCGGCCGTGTCCGCCTCGGTGCCGGGCCGGCGCTCCACCAGCCGGGCCGCGTGGCGCATCCCCTCATGGAGCGCTATCTCGTCCTCGGAAGCGTCGGACGCCGCCAGCTCGTCCGCCAGCGCCTCGTCGTCCCCGGCCGTGAGGTCGATCCGGCGGCAGCGCAGCTCCGGATGCTCGCTGCTGATGACGCGTCCGAGCCCCCACAGCGCGGCCCGCTCCGGCGTCCCCTCGCCCGCCCGGCCGCCGTGGGTGACCAGCACCAGCTGGGCCGAGGGGCGCAGGCGGGCCAGGGTGCGAGTGAGGTCGAGCACCGCCGTCGAGGTGCGGAGCACACGGGACAGCGCCGCTTCGCCGTCCTCGTCCACGGGGGTGGTCGAGGGCCCGGCTCCGGCGGTCAGGCACACCACCGTGTCGACCGCCTCGTCGGCGAGCGCGTCGCGCACCGCGTCCATGGGCCATGGGTGCTCCTCGTCGCGGCGGCCGACCACCAGGACGTGTGCGCCGTCGCGCTCCAGCCGGTCGCGCAGCCGCGCGGCGGTTACCGTGTCGTCGCCGAGCAACAGCCAGCGGCCTCGGGCGCGTGTGGGTGCGGGGCGGCCGATGTTCTGCCAGCGTGTCCGGTAGCAGCCCGGCTCGGGGGAGGCGACGAGCTCGGGCTGCCGCTCATGCCGCGGCCACCAGTAGTACTCACCCTGCCGCCTGGCGGGCTCCGGTGTTACGCGCCGCGGGGCGGGGTGGTGCCGGGGGGC
>NZ_JANIIC010000179.1 GCF_024519315.1 Streptomyces malaysiensis subsp. samsunensis
ACGGGTCCGGAGCCGTGGTGGGCGCTGCCGGTGATGAGTTCGGTGGTTTCCCGGCCGGTCGCGTGGTGCGTCAACTGGTCGATGGCGTGCGGGAGGCCGGGGGTGAGAAGTACCGCCCGGTGATCGAAGGCGGTGCGGGTCGTGGCGAGTGTGTGGCCGATGTCCGCGAGGGTGTGGTCGGGATGGCGTACCAGGTGGGCGGCGAGCCGACCGGCCTGGTCGCGCAGTGCGGCCTCGGACTTGGCCGACAGCGTCCAGGGCGCCAGCGGCAGTTCGCATTCGTGCGTGGGGGCGGGGCTCTCCTGCGGTTCGCCGTCGGGCACCGGGGCCTCTTCGACGATGATGTGCGCGTTGGTGCCGCTGATACCGAACGAGGAGACACCGAAGCGGCGCGGCTGGTCACCCTGCGGCCAGTCGAGCGGGTCGGTCAGCAGACGTACCGTACCGGTGGACCAGTCCACATGCGGCGAGGGCTCATCCACGTGCAACGTCCGCGGCACCACACCCTGCCGCAACGCCGACACCATCTTGATCACACCCGCGACACCCGCCGCCGCCTGCGTGTGCCCGATGTTCGACTTCACCGACCCCAGCCACAACGGCCGCTCCGGATCCCGTCCCCGCCCATACGTGGCGAGCAGCGCGTCAGCCTCGATCGGGTCGCCGAGCTTCGTCCCCGTCCCATGCGCCTCCACCACGTCCACATCGCCCGCGGACAGCCCCGCGTCCGCCAACGCCGCCCGGATCACCCGCTCTTGGGCGGGACCGCTGGGCGCGGAGAGGCCGCTGCTTGCGCCGTCCTGATTGATCGCGGTACCGCGGACGACCGCGAGGACGGGGTGCCCGGCGCGGTGGGCGTCGGAGAGCCGTTCGAGGCAGAGCATGCCGGCACCTTCCGCCGGGCCGAAACCGTCGCCCGCGGCCGAGAAGGGCTTGCAGCGGCCGTCCGGGGCGAGGCCCCGCTGTCGGCTGAAGCCGATGAAGATGCCGGGGGTGGACATGACGGTGACACCGCCGGTGAGCGCGAGGGAGCATTCGCCCCGGCGCAGGGACTGCACCGCGAGGTGGAGGGCGACCAGGGAGGAGGAACAGGCGGTGTCGATCGTGACCGCGGGGCCCTCCAGTCCGAGGCTGTAGGCGATGCGTCCGGAGACGACGCTGGGGGAGCTGCCGGTGACGAGATGTCCTTCCGTACCGTCGGCGACGGCGTGCAGCCGCGGCCCGTAGTCGGGCAGACCGGCTCCGACGAACACCCCTACATCGCGCCCCTTCAGGGAGGAGGGGTCGATGGCGGACCGTTCGACGGCCTCCCAGGAGGTCTCCAGCAACAGCCGCTGTTGCGGGTCCATGGCCTGAGCCTCGCGGGGGGAGATACCGAAGAAGCCGGCGTCGAAGTGCCCGACGTCGGTGACGAAGCCACCCGCCCGCGTGTATGTGCGCCCGGGGGCATCGGGGTCGGGATCGTAGATCGCTTCGGTGTCCCAGCCCCGGTCGTCGGGGAACGGTGTGATGGCGTCGGTACCTTCCCGCGCCAGGTGCCACAGGTCCTCGGGGGTGGTGACGCCACCGGGGTAGCGGCAGGCCATGCCGACGACGGCGATCGGCTCGCCTGCCACGGCTTCCAGCTCCCGTAGTCGGCCGCGGGTCTCATGGAGGTCGGCCGTCACTCGTCGGAGGTAACCGAGAAGCTTTTCCTGTTCCGACATCACTACCTCGGGGGGTCGGGCGGGCATGCAGAACCTGCGGATGAAGGGGGTGAAGAAGGCCGGGGCAGGGAGGGCCGAGGGGGCGGGGAGAGGCGGGCGCCGTCAGTGCGAGCCGAATTCCCGGTCGATGAAGCTGAAGAGTTCGTCCGCCCCGGCCGACTCCAGGTTTTCGGCCACGTCGGCCGCCCCGCCGGCTCCGGCGTCGTCCGAGGCGGCGCTCCCGTTCCTGGCAGTACTCCCGTTCGGGGCGGCGCTCCCATTCGGGGCCGTGCTCCAGTGGGACAGGAGGTCCTGGAGCCGGGTGACCACCATGGCCCGGGTGGCGCCGTCCGTGTCGGCGGCCGAGTCGCGCAACCTCGTTTCCAGCCGGTCGAGTTCAGCGCGCAGCGCGGTGTCCGCGTCGTCGACCGTGTCCGATGGCATCAGCTCCGCGCCGAGGTAGTCGGCGAGGCGGGTGGCGTCGGGGTGGTTGAAGACAAGGGTCGCGGGCAGCCGTAGTCCGGTCGCGGTGCTGAGGCGGTTACGCAGTTCCACAGCGGTCAGCGAGTCGAAACCCATGTCGAGGAAGCCCTGCTCGGCGGGGATCGACTCGGCCGACCCGTGTCCGAGTACGGTCGCGGCGTGCTCGCGCACGGTGTGCAGCAGCACCCGCCGGCGTTCGCCCTTCCCGAGTCCGACGAGCTGACGTGCCAACGGCGCGCCGTCCGGTTGCGTTCCGTCCCCGGCGGATGCCGTCCAACGGCGGCGGGGTGCCACCTGCCGCTCGGCCAGGCCACGGAGCATGGGCTGGACCGGGGTGTCCCTATCGGCCGCGCCGAGGGCGTGGCTGTCCAGTTCGGCCGCCACCACCAGGCTCCGCGCGGACTCCGCAGCCGCGTCGAAGAGTCGGAGCCCGTCGTCGTTCCGCATCGGTACGACGCCCATGCGGGCGATGCGGGTGAGGTCGATA
>NZ_JANIIC010000018.1 GCF_024519315.1 Streptomyces malaysiensis subsp. samsunensis
CCCAGTGAGTCCCAGCGCAGCGAATCGGTTCCGCCAGGTCCGCACGGTGTCCAGGTGTAATCCGGTCTCACGGGCGATGCGCGCGTTGGAGCGCCCACGCGCCGCGTGCAGGACCACCTGAGCCCGCATACGCAGCCGGTGCTCGGTCTTTGGGCCGTAGGCCATCCTCTTCAGCCGCTCGCGCTCGGCGGGGGTCGGGGCTATCGCACGGGCCGGGGCAACAGACAAGACAGGCAGGCCAATCTGTAGAAGTGGTTTTTGGCCGCCCGCATTCTGGGAAGCCCTGCCCGTCGCACCCCCGGCACCCCGCCGGATCGTCCGTCAGCGGTTGACCTCGAGGTTGATCAGGAGGAGCAGGGCGCGCCGTGGCTGGTGCGCACGTGGGCACAGACCCCGGTCACAGCCCCGCCTGAGAGGACATGCCGCCGCTGCTCGCCGCCGCATGCCCGGGACCGCCGAACTTGGTGTACGGGCTGTCAGTCGGTGCGGTAGCCAGCCATGATCGAGGCCGGGTAGCGGCTGCCTGCGGAGCCCTGGGGGAGGACCTCCCGGATACGGGCCAGGTCGGCCTCGGTGAGTTCTACGTCGGTGGCGCCGACGTTCTCCTCCAGACGTGTGGCGCTGCGGGTGCCCGGGATCGGGATTACGTCCTCGCCCTGGGCGAGCAGCCAGGCCAGGGCAAGCTGGGCGGGGGTGATGCCCTTGGTGGCGGCGAGCTTTCGGAGCTGCTCGGCGGCGTTCAGGTTGTAGGCGTAGTTCTCGCCCTGCCAGCGTTCGTCCCAGCGGCGCATGTCGCCCTCGGGGTACTCGTCAGCGGGCTTGACCACGCCGGAGAGGAAGCCGCGGCCGAGCGGCGAGTACGGTACCAGGCCGATCCCCAACTCTCGCAGGACCGGCAGGATCTCGTCCTCTACTTCGCGTTCGAAGACCGAGTACTCGTACTGAAGGGCTGTGACCGGGGTGACGGCGTGGGCGCGGCGGATGTACTGCGGGCCGACGTTACTCAGGCCGAAGTACTGCACCTTGCCCTCGGCGATCAGGTCACCGACAGTGCCGGCGACCTCCTCGGCCGGTACGTCGGGGTCGGAGATGTGCTGGTAGAAGAGGTCGATGCGGTCGGTCTGGAGGTAGCGCAGGCTGTTCTCGGCGACCTTGCGGATGTTCTCCGGGCGGCTGTTGACGCCGCTCCCCGGCGTCTTGCTGGTCATGTCGAAGCCGAACTTGGTGGCCAGGATGACCTCGTCGCGGAAGTCCTTGACTGCGCTGCCGAGCAGCGTCTCGTTGCTGCCGGTGCCTTGGCCGTACAGCTCGGCGGTGTCGAAGAAGTCGACTCCGAGTTCGTGGGCGCGGCGGATGGTGGAGATGCCGTCCTCGTCGTTCGAGGGGCCGTAGGCCAGGGACATCCCCATCACGCCCAGTCCGAGCGCGGAGACGCGCAGTCCCTGCTGTCCCAGGGTGCGGTGCTGCATGAGATCGCTCCTCGTGTCATGTCGGCAGCCCATAGCTGACCAAACCAAACTGTTCGGTTTGAACCTACGCCTGTCTGGAGCGCAACGCAAAACCGAACGGTTCGGTCGCCTATCCTGGGCTCATGCCTCGCTCCACCAACCCTGGCCAGACCTCGGACGCCGCCATCGCGGGCGAGTCCGCCGACTCCACGCGCCAGCGGATCGTCGCCGCAGCCAAGGAGGAGTTCGCCCGGCACGGGATCGCCGGCGCCCGCGTGAACCGCATCGCCAAGCAGGCCAGGACGAGCAAGGAACGTGTCTACGCCTACTTCCGCAGCAAGGAAGCCCTTTACGCGCACGTCGCCGAACGCGAGACGACCGCACTCGTCGAGGCCACTCAGCTGGACCCGGCCGACCTGCCCGGTTATGCCGGCATCCTCTTCGACCACTTCACGGCACGTCCGGACCACTACCGCCTGATCATGTGGGGCCGCCTGGAGCTGGCCGAGCCCGCAGACAACACCACCAGCCCCCTCCAGGCCACGATCGCCGGCAAGCTCGACCAACTCCGCGACGCACAGCGCATCGGGCTGCTCGACCCGGCCTGGGACCCGGTCGACGTCCTCGCCCTGATCAACCAGATCGCCATGACCTGGGCAGGTCAGCCCGAAATCGCCGCCGCTGCCGCAGACCAGGCCGTGGACCCCTCCATCGCCGCCCGCCGCGCCGCACTGGTGGCCGCCGTCGAGCACATGTTCCCTCGCTCGGACTGAGAACAACGCCCAAACCGTTTGGTTTGACGCACACCTCCGGGTGTGTCCGTTGAAGATGACCTGGTGGACGAACGGGCGGTCCACTGGCGCGGGAGTGATGACGTCGAGCCCGCGGCCGGCCAGGCGGTCGGTGATGGCCGTGGCCATCCGGATTGGCGGTAGCAGCCCTCGTCAACGGCTGTGCCAGCCAGGAGTTCGGCGACACCCGACAGACGCGCCGTCCCGGGGTCAACCCCCGAAGGACTTCCGGAGCCGACCACTTAGGCTTGCGGCGTCGGCGCCTTACGGTCGTGTTCTTCAACGGTGCACGCCTTACGGTCGCGTCGCCTTCCGCCGCACCGCCTTACGGTCGTCGTCTTATGGCAGGCGTCATACGGCCATGTACCGCCGTCATGGCCACAGCAGCTCGCGCCGCCAGCCGCCGGGCTCCTTGGGGGCACGGAGGTAGCGGACGCGTACATGCCGCCGCCGCGCCTCCTCCTGGTAGAACTCGACCTCGTCCGCCTCCAGGACGTACAGGGTCCAGGTGGGTGCGGTCGCGTCCGGTTCGCGTCCGGCCCGCTCGTACGCCGCCTCGAAGGCCCGTAGCAGCTCCTCGTACGAGCCGAGCGTCTCGCTCTGCCGTCCGCTCCCGGCCAGCGCCGCCGCGAGCGCCGCGGGGGACCGGCCGCGCAGATCGGCGGCGCTGGCCTCCGGTCCGGCCTCGCCGACCCGCCCGCTGACGCGTACCTGACGGCCCGGCCGCATCCAGTGGAACGCGAGCGAGGCGTACGGGTTCTCGGTCAGCTCCCGGCCCTTACGGCTGGTGCGATGCGTACCGAAGTGCCAGCCGCGCTCATCGGCGTCGTGCAGCATCACCGTGCGCTGGGACGGGCGGCCATCGGCGCCCGCGGTGGCCAGGGTCATGGTGTGCGGGCCGGGTTCCCCCGACTCGGCGGCCTCCCGCAGCCATCGCCGGAAGAGCGGTAGCGGTGCGTCCGGGGCCGTGTCCGGGTCGAAGACGGGCAGATCGCCCGCATGCGGTACGCGCAGGCCGCGCAGCAGTGCGCGGAATGCCTCGGCCTCATCCTGGTCGTCGCTCATCGGCTCCCCATCCGATCACCCACGAGGGGCCGGGGCAAGCGGAGGTGTATGGAGGGGCGGTGCGGGTGAGTACGTAAGGCGGGGGCGGGCGAGTACGCACGGCTGGGGCGGGCCGGGCCGTTCCCGGCTGCCGAGTCTGTCCCGGCGCCCGTATGGGCCCCGTCAGCCGCGTGGCCCCGTCAGCCGCGGCCCAGGACGACCGTGCCCGCCGAGCAGAACCAGCCACCCGTCCCCGACGCCACGGCCAGCTCCGGCAGCCGTCCGCCCGCCTTGCGCACCTGTCGCTCCCCGGCCTCGCCGCGCAGCTGCCGTACCGCCTCGACCAGCAGGAACAGTCCGCGCATCCCCGGGTGGCAGGCGGAGAGACCGCCGCCGTCGGTGTTGGTCGGCAGCTCACCATCCCGTGTCAGCCGCCCCTTCGCCGCGAACGCCCCGCCCTCGCCCTTGGCGCAGAAGCCGAGGTCCTCGAGGGTCACCAGGGTCATATAGGTGAAGGCGTCATAGAGCTCGGCCACATCGATGTCCGACGGCCGGACGCCCGCCCGTGCGAAGGCCGCCCGCCCCGAGGCCGCGGCCGGGGAGACCGTGAAGTCCTCCCATTCGGACATGGTGGTGTGCGAGACGGCCGTGCCCGAACCCAGCACCCACACCGGGGGCTTCGCCGTGTCCGGTACGTACTCCTCGGCCGCGAGCAGCACCGCGCAGCCGCCGTCCGAGCGGATGCAGCAGTGCAGCTTGGTGAAGGGGTCGGCAATCATCGGGCCGCTCAGGACGTCATCGATCGTGATCGGCTCGCGAAACATCGCGTCCGGATTGTGCCCGGCATTGATACGCGCCTGAACGGCGATGTCCGCCAGCTGCTCAAGTGTGGTGCCGTACTCATGCATATGGCGGCGCGCGGCCATCGCGTACTTGGCGACCAGCGTATGACCGTACGGCACCTCGAACTGAAGCGGTCCGCGCGCCCCGAAGGAGAGGTTCGAGGTGCGGCGGCCCGCGCGGATGTCGGCGCGGGCGGTCGAGCCATAGACGAGCAGGACGGCGCGGGCGTGCCCGGCGGCGATCGCGTCCGCCGCGTGCGCCGCCATGACCTCCCAGGTGGAGCCGCCCACGGCCGTCGAGTCGAGCCAGGTCGGCCGCAGCCCCAGATACTCGGCCACCTCGACCGGTGCGAGGGTGCCGAGCCCCGCCGAGGCGAAGCCGTCGACGACCGACCGGTCGAGACCGGAGTCGGCGAGGGCCCGGCGGGCGGCCTGGGCGTGGAGGGCGTAGGGGGTGGCCATGTCGACGCGGCCGCAGTCGGAGAGGGAGACGCCGACGACGGCGACCTTACGGGTGCGCTGCGCTGCGGGCGGCATGAATCTGACGGTACATCAGATCAGAGGGAGTGGAAGGGGGCGTATGGCCGAGCGGGCGCGGGAGGCGGGGCGCGGAGGCAGGGGGTCGCTCCTCCGGCAGGCCCCGGAGGACAGGGTCACCGCCGGTCCGTGCTCCGGCGGAGCGAACGGGGAGGAACGTGGTGGGGCGCCGGCGGTTTAGCCGTGGATGGGGCGCGGGGGTGGGAAAGTCCGGAGGCCATCCCTAGTATGACGGTCCGTCAGAAACGGAGGTGCTCGCCGATGGACGCCGCGTTCACCGAGGAACAGGACGAGATCCGCCGTACGCTGCGCACACTGCTGCGGGAGCGCTGCGGGCCGGACGAGGTCAAGGCGGCGGTCCATGCCGCGCCCGGCTACGACGAGGCCCTGTGGCGGCAGCTCGCCCGGACGCTCGGGCTGCCCGGCCTCGCCCTTCCGGCGGCGTACGGGGGCGTCGGCTGCGGGGTCACCGAGCTGGCGCTGGCCTGTGAGGAGACCGGGCGCGTGCTGCTCCCCTCGCCGCTCCTGCCCACCGCCGTGTTCGCCGCGCCCCTGGTCGCCGCGCTCGGGACGGAGGAGCAGCGCGCCGAGTTGCTGCCGCGTATCGCGGAGGGCGCCCTTACGGCGGCGCTCGCGGTGCCGGGGCGCGCGCTGCCCGAGGCGCTCGGGCTCGTAGGAGCACGGGACGGCGCGCGGAACGGCGTGTGGGACGGCGCGCAGGCCGGTTCGTGGGCCGGTGGGGGGCGCGCCGGAGGTGTCCAGGCGCGCCCGGACAGGGATGAGGGCGCGGGGTGGCGGCTGTACGGGCAGGTGGAGCAGGTGCTGGGCGGGCACAGCGCCGAACTGCTGCTGGTCGCCGCCCGCGCCGGGGGCTATGCGCGCGGGCGGACACTGCTGTTCCTGGTCCCGGCCGAGGCGGACGGGCTGGTCCGCACCCGGCTGACCGCGCTCGACGCGACGCGGCCGCAGGCCCGCGTCGAGTTGCGGGACGTACCGGCCGAGCTGCTGGGCGTGGACGGCGGCGGGAGCGGGGGCGGAGAGGAGGTGGCGGAAGCGCTGGCGGCCGTGGGTACGGCGGCCGCGGCCGTGCTCGCCGCCGAGGCCGTGGGGGCGGCGGACGCGGCCCTCGCGCGGACAGTCGACTATGTGCGGGCGCGCGAGCAGTTCGGCCGTCCGATCGGCTCGTTCCAGGCGGTCAAGCACCGGCTGGCGGATGTGTACGTCGCGGTCCAGGCGGCCCGTTCGGCGGCGTACTACGCGGCCTGGGCGGCGGCCCAGGGCGGCGGTGCGGAGAACACGGAGGCCGCGGTCGCGGGCGGGCTCGCGCTCGCCCAGGCACTGGAGGCGCAGCGCACGGCGGCGGCCGAGGCGGTACAGCTGCATGGCGGTATCGGCTTCACCTGGGAGCATGAGGCGCATCTCTACTTCAAGCGGGCCGCCTCCGACGAGCTGCTCTTCGGCCCCGTCCACCGGCTGCGGGCACGGGCCGCGGAACGGGAGGGACTCTTCGGCGCGGCCGATCGCGCTCCTTACGGCGGCCATGACGGGCGCGGCGGGAACGATGTCCACGGCGGGCGCGATGCCCAAGGGGTACAAGGGGCGCACGCCGGGCAGGGTCGGCCTGACGGGCCTGACGGGCCTGATGGGCGGGACGGGCCGCGGAAGGCGGTGGCGGTCTGATGGCCGGTTACGGCGTGAAGCTGGTCCGGAAGGTGTCCTCGACCCGCGCCTTCGCCAAGGTCGCGCCCCATGTCATCCCCGCCTTCGACCGCACCGTCCACCGGCTGACCCGGGGCAAGGTGCTGCCGAGCGCGCGGATGCTGCCGAGTGTGATCCTTACCGTGCGCGGCGCGAGGTCGGGGCTTCCCCGCCGTACGCCGCTGGCCTGCATGCCGGAGGACGGCGGCACCTGGATCCTGATCGGGAGCAACTTCGGCCGCCCGGGCCATCCGGCCTGGACCGCGAACCTCCTGAAGCACCCGGACGCGGAGATCAGCTGGCGGGGCCGGGGCATCGCCGTCCGGGCGCGGCTGCTGGAGGGCGCCGAGCGCGAGGCGGCCTGGGCGGCCGTGCTCGCCTTCTGGCCGCCGTACGCGGCCTACCAGTCGCGGGTGGAGCGCGAGATCCGCCTCTTCCGCCTCCAGCGCGTCGGGGAGGACTGAACCGGTCCATCGGACGGGGGAGGAACCGGTCCATCGGACGGGGAGGGCCTGGGCCGGTCCGCGATGGCCGCTGACCCGGGTGCGGTGCCCAGCGGCAGGCCCCGGAGGTACGCGCCCAGGGCCTCGCCGGGACCATCGGCCCCTCACCTCCCAAGCCCCCAGCACCCGGCCCCCGGCATCCGGCTCCCCGGCCTCAGGCGTGCCCGCGGCCAACCGTGGCCGGTGGGCGCAAACGGCCGCGGCGGATCACTGGGGAGTGATCCGCCGCGGCGTGACAGGACGTGCGGGCCCGGCCGGGGGCCGGCGTGGAGCGGCCGGGGAAGGGGCAGGAGAGGGCCGGGGAAGGGTGCGGATTCGTTACTTCGGGGGTTTGCGCCCGGTGATGCCGAGGTGGACCAGCCAGGTCAGGCTCGGCCTGAGGTCGGCCTGCTTGACGCCCCAGCTCTGGAAGCCCTTCTGGTGCGCCGCGACCGCGGCCAGCATGGCGACCAGCGAGCCCGCGATGGCGCCCGGGTTGAGGTCCTCGTCGATCCGGCCCTTGGCCTGCTGCTCCTTGACGGCCTCCGTCAGGGAGTTGGTGACGGAATTGAGGATTTTCATGCGGATCTTGTAGAACCGCTTGTCACCCTCGGCGGCGCCCAGGTCGACCACCCTCAGGATGGCGTCATGTTTGCGCCAGAAGGAGAGGAACCCCTCGACCAGGTCCTCCGCCGCGGCCGTGCCGGACTTGCCGGCCCATGAGCGGTCGGCGACCAGATCGGTCAGGGTCGCGCCCTCCTTCGCCATCTCCTCGGCGAGCTCGAGGACGGCGCCCTCCACATCGGGGAAGTACTGGTAGAACGTCGCAGGCGAGGTCCCTGCCTTACGTGCGACATCGATGACCTTGACGTCTCGATACGGGGATGTGCTGAGCATCTCGCCGAGGCAGTCGAGCAGCTTCTGCCGCGTCGCCTGCCCGCGACGACCGGCCACCCGCCCGTCGACTGTGCGTACTTGTCCTGTCATGCCGTCAGCTTACCGAGGGGTGATCGGAGCGCGATTCGGCTGCGTGCAAATGGGGTTAGGGCGGGATGGGAGGGTTTGCGAACCTCGCCGAGCAGGCTGGAATGGCTGATTCCGATCCCTGTCCACAGTCGTCAAGCCCTCAATCACCGCTCACCCACGCGCGTGAATCGTGTTATCAACAGCCTGTGGATAACAACGGTGGATGACGGGGTCGGATCCGCCTCGGCGCGGAAAGGATTGGCCAAATATTTCGAGTTCTGGGACGGGCAGACCGGGCGATACCCCGTTAGCGTGGCAAGTGAGGTGAATGAACCAAGCGACCTCAAATGCGTGCCAAGCGTCCCTAAACGGGCTGTGAGCAAACCCGCGGGGCCGCGGGTCGGAGGATCGCGCACGAAGGACCAGGAGCCGAGGGCCAAGCGCCAAGAACCGACAGCGGGAACCGACAGCCGAGGATCAGAAACCGAGGACCAGTAACCGAGAAGCGAGAACCGAGGACCGAGGCGAGGGACGCGAGAGGACCCGGGTCATGGCGGCATTCGCGGAAGGCGTGCCCTGTTGGGCGGATGTGCTGCTGTCCGACCTCGCGGCGGGCCGGCGCTTCTACGGTGAGCTGTTCGGCTGGACCTTCGAGCAGATCGTCACGGACTACGGCTCGTACACCCGGGCTCTCCTCGGCGGTAAGGATGTCGCGGGGCTGGTTCCCAAGCCGGACGGCCGGATGCCCACCGTCTGGAACATCTACTTCGCCGCCCGGGACGCCGCCGCGACCGCCGTCCGGATCCGCGAGGCCGGTGGCCGGGTGATCACGCCACCCGTGTGGATCGACGAGTTCTGCGTCATGGCGACGGCCGCCGACCCGGGCGGCGCCGTCTTCGGGATCTGGCAGGCGGGCAGCCACATCGGCTTCGCGCGGCGCGGCGCACCCGGCTCATACGGCTGGACCGAGGTCCACACCCGTCAGCCGCGCGCCGTGGACGCCTTCTACCGGGCGGTCTTCGGGTATG
The DNA here is from genome assembly GCF_024519315.1 of Streptomyces malaysiensis subsp. samsunensis. GTDB lineage: Bacteria > Actinomycetota > Actinomycetes > Streptomycetales > Streptomycetaceae > Streptomyces > Streptomyces malaysiensis. The sequence continues at coordinate 8,837 of NZ_JANIIC010000018.1, forward strand.
GGATGGGGCCCATGGAGCCCTCGGCCGAGGGCGCGCCGGCCGAGGTGGTCCTGTGGACACCGCGCGGAGAGCCCCCGGATCCCCGTCACGCGATCGGCGGACGCGTGGTGATGGGTGAGGAGTACCCGGCCGTTCTGCCCGCCCACTTCCTGACGTACTTTGTGGTGGCGGATTGCGATCAGACGCTGCGTACGGTCCACAGGCTGGGCGGGCGGGTTCTCAAGACCGCCGAAGATACGCCGTACGGGCGTTTCGCGGTCCTTGTGGACAATCAGGGCGCGGCCTTCGCTGTCATCGATAACTCGACGGTGGGCTGAACCCTGGGTGGAGACTGGGGTATACGGGTCTGAGGGCACTCGGATGATCCTCGGTCGAACCGCGCGGGCCCCGGCTCCGTATCGCCCGATGACACGACGATTCGCCCCCGGGTTCGCAACCGCCGCCTTCGCCAGAGAGAATGCAGGATGCGTGCCGCCGGTTGGTTTGTCGGTGAGACGCTGCACGGGGCTGTATTTTTTCAAGCCCCCACGGGGAGGTGGCAGGCAAGTGGTGGAGCAGCTGACGCAGCACGATCCGAGGCGCATCGGCCCTTTCGAGGTGCTCGGACGTCTCGGCGCGGGCGGCATGGGGCTGGTCTATCTGGCCCGCTCGGCATCGGGCCGACGGGTCGCGATCAAGACGGTCCGGACCGAGCTCGCCGAGGACCAGCTGTTCCGTGTCCGTTTCACCCGTGAGGTGGAGGCGGCCCGCGCGGTCAGCGGCTTCTATACGGCCGCCGTCGTGGACGCCGATCCGCGCGCCGCGGTGCCGTGGCTGGCCACGGCCTATGTCCCGGCTCCCTCCCTCGAGGAGATCGTCAACGAGTGCGGGCCGATGCCGGCCCAGGCGGTGCGCTGGCTGGCGGCCGGGGTCGCCGAGGCGCTTCAGTCCATCCATGGCGCGGGGCTGGTCCACCGGGATCTGAAGCCGTCCAATGTGCTGGTGGTCGAGGACGGCCCGCGCGTGATCGACTTCGGTATCGCCTCCGGTGTCTCGAACACGCGGCTGACGATGACCAACGTCGCGGTCGGCACCCCCGCTTATATGTCGCCCGAACAGGCGCGCGACTCGCGCAGTGTGACGGGCGCGAGCGATATCTTCTCGCTCGGCTCGACCCTGACCTTCGCGGCCACCGGGCATGCGCCCTTCCACGGCGCCAACCCGGTGGAGACCGTGTTCATGCTGCTGCGCGAGGGCCCCGACCTGGCCGGGCTGCCCGACGAGCTGCGGCCGCTCATCGAGTCGCTCATGCAGATGGAGCCCGAGCGGCGGCCCTCCCCGGCCGATCTCCAGTCCCAGCTGGCCCCGCATCTGTTCGCCTCCAACGCCGACGACAGCGGTACGGCCTCGGCCTGGCTGCCGCCCGGCGCCGTCGCGCTCATCGAGCGCAAGCGCAGCGGCCGCAACCAGGTGCGCGGCTCCTCCCGCCCCGCGGCCGGGGGCGGCCGTCCGGCCGGGAGCGCCGCAGACGCGGGAAACGCGGGGAACGCCGCGGGCGCGGGCAGCCGCCCCTCCGGGCCGCTGCCGCCCGAGCGCCCGTCCACACCGCCGCCCTCGTACGCCCCGGCCGCGGGAGCCGCCGCTGAGGGCCATGGCGGGCGGCACAGCGCCGCCGCTTCCGGGCCCGCCTCCCCGGGCGGCTGGGAGCCCGTGGGCGTGGGCGATCCGCGCGGGGGCCTGCGCGCACCGGAGGCCGCGAGCCCGCCGAGTGCGCTGGGTTCCATCGGGCCCGGGCGGCACGCCGCCCCGTCCGCCGCCGCGCCCGCTCCGGCACCCGCCGGGACCGACGGGGCGGTGCGGCTGCCCGGTTCGCAGGTGCCGATCGGCCCGGGGCTCCGGGCCGCCGACGCGCGGGACGTACCGCCGCAGCACGGCACCGGGCCGGCCACCGGCTGGGTGCGCCCGCCGGACGGGGTGACGAGCGGAGGGCTGAACGGGGGCGACGGCATGGCCGCCGTCCCGCCGCCGACCCACTCCCCGTCCGCCGCGCCGCCCGAGCCGCCGGCCGGGGCGGCCGGGCACGGCCGCTGGCGCCCGTGGCGGTTCCGCATGTCCAACGATGTCTGGGGCACCCCGGCGGTCGCCGGGGATCTGCTGTACGTGACCTCGTTCGAGGTGCACGCGCTGGATGTGGCCACCGGCAGGCGCCAGTTCAAGACGCGCGACGTGGCGTGGGCGATGGCCGTCGCGGACGGCCGGATCCACGCCTCCGACGGCCCCACGCTGTACGCGCTGGACGCGGAGGACGGAGCCGAGCGCTGGCGGCTGTCGACCGACGGCTGGGTCTACTCCCTCAACGTCGACCGCGGCACGGTCGTCACCGGGACCCGCGGCGGTGGCGTCCAGGCGTGGGAGGCGGCCAACGGCGAGCTGCTGTGGGAGATGCAGGGCCTCCAGACCGACTTCGAGACGCCCGAATCCGGCCCGGTCGTCCACGACGGCACGGTGTATGTGTGGGCGGACGCGCGGCTGCGCGCCCTCGAGGCGCGCACCGGCGCGGAGCGCTGGTCGTATCCGGTGGGCGACGCGGCGTCGTGCGGCGGGGTGCCGCTGCGGCTGCTGGCGGCGCCCGACGGGGCGGTCTATGTCTCGGCGGGGACGCGGGTGCTGGCGCTCGATGTCGCGCGAGGGGATGTGCGGTGGCGTTTCGAGGCGCCCGCCGTCTTCCTGTGCGCCCCCGCGTACGCGCCGGGGCCCGCGGTGACCGGCGGCGGTATCTACATCGCCGACTATCTGGGCACGGTGTACGCGCTGGACGCGGCGAACGGCCGCGACCGCTGGCGTATCGCGACCGAGGCCCGGCAGTCGATCGAGCCGGTGCTGGTGGCCGACGGCTCGGTCCATCTGGGCAGCGGCGGCGCGCTCTACACGCTCGACGCGGTCACCGGCACGCCCAAGTGGCGGTTCGCGGCGGGCGGCGAGGTCATCGGCTCGCCGGTGGTCGCCGACGGGCGGGTCCACTTCGGCTCGGCCGACCACTGCCTCTACACGGTGGACGCGGCGGGCGGACAGCTGCGCTGGAAGCTGGCGACCGGCGGTGAGATCACCGGATCCCCGGTGGCCGCCGGGGGCGTGGTGTACGCGTGCAGCAAGGACCGCTGTGTGTACGCGCTGGACGCGGTCAAGGGCACGGGCCAGTCCCGGCCGTCGGGCGGCCGGGCCTGACCGGGCTTCCGGGCGGCGCGGCGACGCGCCGGGGACGGCTCGGCGTGGGCCGCGTCCTGGCCTGCCGTGGGCCGTGCTCCGGTCTGTCGTAGGCCGCTCCGCGTCCTGGCCTGTCGTGGGCCGTGCTCCGGTCTGTCGTAGGCCGCTCCGCGTCCTGGCCTGTCGTGGGCCGTGCTCCGGCCGCTCGTGGGTCCGAGCCCCAGCCCGTGTCCCGGCCGGTCGCGGGCCGTGTCCCTGACAATTCCTGCTACGGTTACGGGCGTTCATCGACCTCCTGGGAGCCGGGAGGTCGATGGGTAACTCTGCGCGGTCTTCGGGGGACGGGGGTCTGAGATGCGGCGTGGTCTACGGCTGGCGGCCGTGCTCACCGCGGTGCTGGTGGCGCTGACCGGGTTCAAGGGCCGCGGGCATGGCCATGGGGGTGGCGGAGGCGGCTGTTCCAGCTCCTCCTCGCACCACTCGGGGTCGGGTTCCGGCTCCGGTGGCTACTCGGACTCCGACGACGAGAGCTCCACCACCGGTTCTGGCTCCGGCGGTTCCCGCTACCGCGACTACGACGATGACGACTACGGCGACAGCGCGTCCAGCGGCTCCTCGGGCGGCTCGGCGTCGTCATCCGAGCCCGAGGCGACCGTCGTCACCTGCGCGGGCAAGGACAAGAGCGGCCGTCCGGCGGCGACGGTGAAGGTGCGCAACCGCTCCGGCACGGCCGAGAGCTACCTCGTCGACATGAGCTTCAAGGACCGGCAGGGCTCGACCCTCACCTCCGGCCGCGCCGATGTGCGGGTCCCCGCGGGGCGGTCGAGGACCGTACGGGTGCCGCTCGACGATCCCTCGCTCGCGGGAACCGTGGTGCGCTGTGAGGTCGTCTCCGTCCTCTGAGAGCCAGGACAGGCGCGCTTCCATGTGACTTTGGGGTACGAAAGCCCGTTGCTAGGGTGGCGTGCACTTGTCAACAGGCCATGTTTGGCTTGAAAGTGCATTTTCAACGGGGGTAATACCATGCAACGCCGCTCCATGCGCATATGCGCCGTCGCCCTGGTCGGGCTCATCGTGCTGACCGGCTGCGGAAAGAAGAAGGGCGGAAGCCACGACGGTGGCCTCGGGGGGTTCGTCTCGGGCGGGAGCGGCGGCGAGAACCCGGCGTCCGGCCCCACCGACCTCCCCAGCGGTCTGCCCACCGACCTGCCCAGCGGCGCACCTTCCGATCTGCCGTCCTACGACGCCCCGACGCCGTCGTACACCTACTCGGCGCCGCCCACCTACAACTCGGACGGCACGAACGACATCACCGCCAGCGGCTGCGACTACGACGAGTCGACCCACTCGTTCGAGTACACCCTCAACGTCAGGAACCCCGAGACGCAGTCCATGCGCTACTCGATCACCATCCAGTGGGACAACCAGGACGGCAGCGGTCTGCTGGGCTCCGACTACCAGTCCATCACGGTGTCCTCCGGCAGCAGCCAGACGGTGAACGCCACCTCCTACCGCTACCTCAGCCAGCAGACGTCCTTCACCTGCAAGGTCACCTCGGCGCTCAAGTACCCGAGCTGACCGGGGGCCGGCTGCCCCCGGCGGTCATCGGCTGCTGAGCAGCCCTCACCGCGTACGGAAGCCGGGCGTACGGGCCGCGAAGAGCGCGGCCTGGCGCCCCGGCGGCAGATTGCCCAGCGCGATCAACTGCGGGGCCTGTGCGAGCGCCTGGGCCAGCGCCGCCTCCTTCGCCGCCCACAGCGCCCTTACGGTCCCCTGCACCGCCTCCGTCGGATACGACGCGATGACCGACGCCGCGCGCATGGCCGCCGTAAGGGCTTCACCGGCCGGGGCCACCTCGCTGACCAGGCCCGTCTCATACGCCCGTTGGGCCGAGAGCCGCTCCGCCGTCCCCATCAGCGCCATCCGCGCGACCTCGCCCATGGGCATCCGCCGCGCCATATAGATGGCCTCGTAGGCGCTGACCATCCCATAGCTGGTGTGCGGATCGAAGAAGGTCGCGGTCTCGTCGGCGACGATGAACTCGGCCTCGCCCAGCAGATAGAACGCCCCGCCGCACGCCATCCCGGCCACCGCCGCGACCACCGGCTTCCACAGGTCGTTCGCCTTGGGCCCCACGGTGCGCAGCGGATCGTCCATCGCGTAGGGCGACGGCGGCTGCGCGACCTCCACCGAGCGGTCGATACCGGTGCTGAAGGCCCGGCCGCCCGCGCCGGTGAGGACGACGGCCCGGACCGTGTCGTCCTGGCGGAAGCGCCGCCATACGGCGGTCAGTTCCGCGGCCGTCTCCAGGTCGATGGCGTTGTGCCGCTCGGGCCGGTCGAGGGTGACGACCGCGACCCCGCTCTGCTCCACCTTCGTACGGACGGTCATGGCCGCTCCAGCAGCCAGCGCACCACCGTGAGCCCGCCGTCCGTCTCGTGGAAGGCGGCCTTCACGGGCGCGCCGATGCGGATCCGCTCGGGCGGGACCGAGTTCAGCGCGGCGTCCGCGGAGGCGACCAGATTGCCCACCAGCCGGACGCGCGGGGCGTCCACGAGCTCCACGAGGACGACGTTGTACGGCGCCTGCGCCGCGTAGGCGGGCAACAGCGGTGGATGGGGCAGAACGTACGACCAGATCCGGCCACGGCCGCTGAACTTTTTCCACAGGCTCTCGAAGGACTGGCAGTGGGGGCAGCAGGGCCGGGGCGGAAAGCGGGTTTCACCGCAGCCGGCGCAGCACTGGACGCGCAGTTGGCCGCGTGCCGCGTAGGCGAAGAAGGGCGCCCCGTCGTCGTCGGGTACGGGGGCCAGCAGCCCGTCGGCCCGCTCGTCCCCGCCGCCTGTGGTCGTCGTCGTGTCCCTCGTCGTGTCCGTCTCTGTCATGGCGTCGGTCAACTCCTCAGCAGCAGGGCCGATGTGGGAACCCCTTCACCCGCCGTGACCAGGCAGGTCGTGGCGCCGGGGACCTGGGCGGTGCCGGTGCCACGCAGCTGTCTGACCCCCTCGGTGATGAGGTTGAAGCCATGGACGTACGCCTCGCTCAGCCCGCCTCCGCCGGTGTTGAGCGGCAGCCGTCCGCCGATCTCCAGGGCGCCCCCCTCGGTGAAGGCGGCGCCCTCGCCACGGGCGCAGAAGCCGTAGCCCTCCAGGGAGAGCGGGATCAGCGGGGTGAACGCGTCGTAGATCTGCGCGACATCCACATCCTGCGGTCCGAAGTCGGCGGTTTTCCACAGCCGTCGGGCGGCGGTCCAGGAGGGGCCGGTGAGCGGGTCGTCGTTCCAGTAGTTGACCATCCCGTGGTGCTGGGCGGGCAGCCCCTGGGCGGCGGAGTGGACGTACACGGGCCGTCGCCGGCAGTCGCGCGCCCGCTCGGCCGACACCACCACACAGGCCAGCGCGCCATCGGTCTCCAGGCAGTTGTCGAAGAGGCAGAGCGGTTCGCTGATCCAGCGCGCGGTCATATACATCTCGCGGGTCAGCGGTCGGTCGTACATCATCGCGGCGGGGTTCTGATTGGCCCGGTTGCGGGAGGCCAGCGCCACATTGAAGAAGTGATCGCGGGTCGCGCCGAACTCATGCATATAGCGCCGGGCCAGCAGCCCGATCTCATCGGCGGGGCGCAGCAGCCCGTACGGCCGGGTCCACTGGGCCGGGGTGGGCAGCTGCACCCGGGTGTTGGTCCAGGGGCGCGGCCCGCTGCCGCGTTTGCGCGACCGCCAGGCCACCCCGACGCTCGCCTGTCCGGTGGCGATCGCGGCGGCCAGATGTGCGACTGTCGCACAGGAACCGCCGCCCCCGTAGCCGACCTTGCCGAAGAACGTCACATCCCCGGCGCCGATGGCCTTGGCGATCTCGACCTCGTCGGTCTCCTCCATGGTGTACGAGGCGAAGGCGTCCACCTCGGACGGGGCGATGCCCGCGTCGTCGAGCGCGGCGAGGATCGCCCGGCAGGCCAGGGTCTTCTCGGACTCGGGGAGGCGTTTGGCGAAGGGGGTCTGCCCGATACCGGCTATCGCCGTCGCGTCCTTCAAGGTCGCCGTCGTACTTGCCGCCCCCATGGCCGCCTCCATCGTCGCGTTCACCGGTGCTGACAGCGGGGAAGGCTACCGCTAATCTGACGGACAGTCAGCTACTGGGGTCGTCCGTCCCGGGTTCCGGGGAGGGGAGCGGTCCGATGAGAAACACCATCCCGGCCCTGATCCGGGCGGCCGTCGAGCGGCACGGCCCGGCCGAGGCCGTCGTCGAGGGCCGCGCCCGGATCTCCTACGCGGAGCTCGGCGCACGGATCGAACGCGCCGCGGCCGCATGTGTCGCCTCGGGCCTCGAACCGGGCGACCGCGCCGCGATCTGGGCGCCCAACACCACCGACTGGATCGTGGCGGCGCTCGGCGTGGTCACCGCGGGCGGGGTGCTGGTCCCGGTCAACACCCGCTTCAAGGGCGCTGAGGCGGCGTATGTGCTGCGCCGCACCCGGGCCACGCACCTGTTCATCACCGGTACCTTCCTGGGCACCTCCTATGTGGCCTCGCTGCGCCGGGCGGCGGGGGAGGGGACGGGCCGCGGCCCCCTGCCGGGGCTGCCCCATCTGCGGGAGGTGGTCGTCCTCGCCGACAACGGCCCGGAGGACTTCCGCACCTGGCACGACTTCCTGGCGCCGGGCGACGCCGTGCCGCCGGAGGAGGTCCGGGCACGGGCGGAGGCGGTGCGCCCCACGGACCCCTCGGACATCACCTTCACCTCCGGCACCACCGGCCACCCCAAGGGCGTGGTGACCACCCACTCCCAGACCGTGCGTGTCTTCGACACCTGGAGCGAGATCGCGGGGCTGGCGGCGGGTGATCGCTATCTCATCGTGAACCCGTTCTTCCACACCTTCGGCTACAAGGCGGGCATCATCGCCTGTCTGAGCCGCGGTGCCACGATGGTGCCGCAGCCGGTCTTCAACGTGGAGACCGCGCTGGCCAATATCGCCGCCGAGCGCATCACCGTCCTGCCCGGTCCGCCCACGCTCCACCAGTCCCTGCTCGACCATCCGTCCCGCGCCGCCCACGATCTGTCCACCCTGCGCCTGGTCGTCACGGGCGCCGCCGTCGTCCCGCTGGAACTGGTGGAACGCCTGCGCTCGGAGCTCGGGGTCGCCACCGTTCTGACGGCGTACGGCCTGACGGAGGCGTCCGGCACCGTCACGATGTGCCGCCGCGGCGATCCGCCCGAGGTCATCGCGGGCACGTCGGGCCGCGCGATCCCGCACACCGAGATCAGGATCGCTCACTCCACCGGAGGCGAGCTCCCGCCGGGCCGGGCGGGAGAGATCTGGGTCCGCGGCTACCACATCACCCCCGGCTACTTCGAGGACCCGATCGCCACGTCCCGCGCCATCACCCCCGACGGGTGGCTGCGGACGGGCGATGTCGGGGTGATGGACGAGCAGGGGAATCTGCGCATCACCGACCGGATCAAGGACATGTTCATCGTCGGCGGCTTCAACGCCTACCCCGCTGAAATCGAGCAACTCATCGCCCGCCACCCCGATGTGGCCGACGTCGCCGTGGTCGGCATCCCGGACGCGCGCCTGGGCGAGGTGGCCAAGGCGTACGCGGTCCGCCGCCCGGAGTCGACGCTCACGGCGGACGACCTGATCGCCTGGTCACGCCGGGAGATGGCCAACTACAAGGTGCCCCGGCAGGTGGAGTTCCTGTCCGAGCTGCCGCGTAACGCCAGCGGCAAGGTCCTCAAGGCCAGGCTCCGGGCGGGGCGGTCAGGGGCGTAGGCCCCGCGTCCACCGCATGGGAGGCCCTCACCTCAGAAGGCCCTCACCTCAGAAGGCCCTCACCTCAGAAGGCCCTCACCTCAGAAGGCCCTCACCTCAGAAGGCCCTCATCCGAGAAGACCCTCATCCGCGAAGGCACTTTTCCGCCAGCCGACTTGCCGGGGTCAAGGCGCTGCCGGCGGGGCATCAACAAGGGGCCGGGCGATTTCGCCCGGCCCCTTCGGCACGCACGAGGTGTCTCGTGGCGCCTACTGCGGGCTGGTGGGGGCATGACCCTCGCCCTGCGGGCCCGGGATGGCAGCAGTGGTGTATTCACCACTGTTCACGCCGACGATAGGAGTGTGACTATCGCTTGCAACCGCGAATGCGGTTGCCTGGCTGGTGGCTCCGACCGCGGCACCTATCGCGATAATCAAGGTCGCGACGCCCTTTGTGGCACGAGTCATTCCGGTTCCTCCGTTACGGGGGGTGATTAACTGTTTTGTACTGCAAATTAACAATGAGGGGTACGTATGTTCGGCCATCTGGCCGGAAGTGGTCGAACCTTGGCGGAAAGGGGGCGCGCCGGTGGTGCGGGAGGGTTGCTCGTCCGAGGGTGCGCCCGCGCAAAGGGGCCGATGCCGATGACTTCCCCTCCGAGTCATCGACATCGGCCCCGCGGTGTTACCTCATGGATATGAGCGACGTTGGGTGCGCGCCTACTGGGGTGCCGAGGGTGTGTGGCCCTCCCCCTCGGCGCTCAGCTGCGGCGGTGCCGGAGTGTGGCCCTCGCCCTTGGTGCTCAGCGTGGTCGGCGCGGGCGTGTGCCCTTCGCCCTCGGGGCTCAGCTGCGGCGGTGCCGGTGTGTGGCCCTCGCCCTGCGTGAGCGACTGCGGAGGCGCGGGCGTATGCCCCTCGCCCTGGGTGATCAGCTGCGGCGGCGCGGGCGTGTGCCCTTCGCCCTGGGTGATCAGCTGGGGCGGGGCCGGTGTATGCCCCTCGCCCTGGGTGGTCACCTGTGGAGGCGCTGGGGTGTGGCCCTCGTCCTGCGGAGTGAAGGGCGCCGGGTCGGCCTCCAGTGGCCGGTAGACGTCGGACTCAGGTTTCTTGTCCGTGTTTGTCACGATCAACTCCATCGGATGCTTTGGTCGGTATAGGCCGTTGACACCCGTCCGGCGACTCCCCCGTGGGTCGCCGGGCGGGTGTCTCAAAAGGGCCGTCCACCTTACGGTGTGACCTCGCAACCGACCCGTCTGCCCCCCGCGGGGACGGGTCGACCGCTACTAAGACTCCCGGATGGCGATAAACGATTGATGAACGGTCCGCGAGGCGGGCTGTTATGCCCCGCTCGCCGGGGTCGGCCGGCCTCTTGTAGCGCGGTTCGCGCGGGTCGGGCGGCCTCCGGTGCCGCGGTTCGCCCGGGTGGGACGGGGGCTGTCACACCCCGGCCGTGGGGACCGGACGAGTTGTTACGTTCCTGCCGCGCGGGGCCCGGACGGGCTGTTACGCTCCGGCCGCGCGGCGCCGGGCGGGCCGTTACGCCCCGGCCATGCGGGGCCGGGCGGGCCGTTACGCCGCGGTCGCGGGGGTCAGGAGCCCCCGGACGTCATCCGCCTCCGGCGCTCCCAGCCGCTCGTGAATGGACAGCGCCTCGCGCCAGCAGGCGTCCGCCCGCTCGTTCTGGCCGAGCTCCAGCAGGGCCTTGCCGAGCAGCGTCAGCACGATGGCCCGGCGCCACTCGCCTCCGATGCCCCGCAGGGCGAGGGACTGTTCGGCGTGGGTGGCGGCCTCCGCGGGGCGCCCGATGGACAGGTGGGCCTCGGCCAGCCGCTGGTGGGTCATGCCCTCCCAGAGCGGCTGGCGGTGCTCACGGAAGAGGCCGAGTGCCTCGGTGAGCTGTTCGAGCGCGTGCGCCAGGCTTCCGGCCCCGGTCAGGGCGATGCCGAGCGCGTACTTGCCGTTGGCCAGGCGCAGGGTGCGCCCCAGGCTGCCGTAGATCCGCACGCCCTGCCGGGCCAGTTCCACCGCGCTGTCGATGCGGCCCATCTCCACATACGCACGGGAGAGGTTGCACAGCGCGCTGGCCTCGCCGGGCTGGTCGTCCACGGCCCGGTAGGCGTCGATGGCGCGGAGGAAGTGCCGCTCCGCGTCGTCCCAGCGGGTGCGGCTGAGGTGGGCGATGATGCCGCGCTCGGTGAGGGCGCGCCCCATGGTCACGTGGTCCTCGACCACGGAGCCCAGGGCCAGGGCGCGCTCGGCCTCCGCGTCGGCCTCCTCGAGCCGGCCGGTGAGGTTGCGCACCTTGGCCAGGCAGGTACGCGCCCGGCCTTCGGCCCGGGTGTCGCCGACGGTGTGCGCCCGTTCGCTGACGATGTGGGAGACGGCCTCGTAGCGCGGGGCGTTGGCGCCGGACTCGGCGAGGTCCATGGCGGCGAGCAGCAGATCCGCCGCCCCGCCCAGGGTGGTGCCCGAGGCGGCCTGCTGGGCGCAGGCCAGCAGGCAGTCCGCCTCGGTGAACAGCCAGTCCAGGGCGGCGTCCTGATGCGGAAAGGCCAGGCCGGGGTGGTCGGCGGGGGCCAGGTGCTCGCCCAGCCGGTCGCCCGGCCGCTCCATGGCGTACACCCGCGCCGCGGTGGCGAGGTAGAAGTCCAGCAGCCGGGAGAGCGCCGCCTCGCGGTCCGCGGCCGACTGGTGCCGTTCGGCGCAGTCACGTGCGTAGAGCCGCACGAGGTCGTGATAGCGGTAGCGGCCCGGTGCCGCGGACTCCAGCAGGGAGGCGTCGACCAGGGACTCCAGGAGCTCCTCGGCGTCGAAGGTGTCGAGGTCCAGGACGACGGCCGCCGCGGCGAGCGAGATGTCGGGGCCGTCCGCAAGACCCAGCAGCCGGAACGCCCGCGCCTGCTGCGGCTCCAATTGGCCGTAGCCCAGCTCGAAGGTGGCCCGTACGGCCAGGTCGCCCGCGCGCAGCTCGTCCAGCCGGCGGCGCTGGTTGGCCAGCTTGCGCGCCAGTGTGGAGACGGTCCAGGTGCGGCGGGAGGCCAGCCGGGAGGCGGCGATCCGGATGGCCAGCGGCAGGAAGCCGCACGCCGCCACCACGTCCATGGCCGCGTCGCGCTCGGAACTGACGCGCTCGGTGCCCACTATGCGGGTGAAGAGGACCAGCGCCTCCTGGGGCGTCATCACATCCAGGTCGACCAGGTGGGCGCCCTCCAGGTCGACCATCCGGGTCCGGCTGGTGATCAGCGCGGCGCAGCCCTCGGTGCCGGGCAGCAGCGGCCTGACCTGTGCGGCGTCGCGCGCGTTGTCCAGCAGGGTGAGCACCCGGCGGCCGTCCAGCATCGAGCGGTAGAGCGCGGCACGCTCCTGGACGCCCTCGGGGATCGCGTTGTCCGGGGTGCCGAGGGCGCGCAGGAAGGCGCCCAGGATCGCGTTGGGCTCCGCCGGGACCGGGCCCGCCCCCTGGAGGTCCACGTAGAGCTGGCCGTCGGGGAAGTGGACGCGGGCCGCGTGGGCGACGTGCACGGCGAGCGTCGTCTTGCCGACCCCGCCGATTCCGGCCACCGCTGACACGGCCATGACACGCCCCTCGGCGGTGGCGAGCTGATCGCTCAGCTCGTCGACAAAGGCGACCCGGCCGGTGAAGTCCGCGACCGTGGCGGGCAGCTGGGCCGGCCGCACGAAGCCGGGGCCCGCGTGTGCGCGGTCGTCCACCGGGGCCGCCAGATCGGCGTCCGCCTGGAGAATGCGCTGGTGCAGCTCGGACAGCTCCGGGCAGGGGTCCACGCCGAGGTCCTCGGCGAGCAGCCGCCGGGTGTCGTTGTAGACGGCCAGCGCCTCGGCCTGCCGGCCGCTGCGGTACAGCGCCAGCATCAGCAGCTCGCGCAGCCGCTCCCGGAGCGGATGGGCGGCGGTGAGCGCGGTGAGCTCGGAGACCACCTCGGTGTGGTGGCCCAGCTCCAGGTCGAGATCGAGCCTGGTCTCGGTGAGGACGAGCTGCCACTCCGAGAGCCGGGCGCGCTGGTTCGTGGCGTAGGGCCCCGGCACCCCGGCCAGGGCTTCGCCGTCCCAGAGGTCCAGCGCCCGGCCGATGAGTTCATGGGCGCGCAGCCGGTCGCCCGAGTGCCGTGCCTTCTCCGCCTCCGCCACCAGGCGCTCGGCCACGTCGGTGTCCAGGGCCCCGAGGCCCACCTGGACCGAGTAGCCGCCCGATTCGCTGACCAGGACGTCGGAGTGCGGGGTGAATGCCTTGCGCAGCCGGGAGGCGTAGGTGCGCAGGGCCGCGATGGCGGCGTCCGGCGGATCGTCACCCCACAGGGCGTCGATGAGCTCGGGGGCGGTGGCGGTGCGCCCGCCGCGCAGCAACAGGGCGGCGAGCAGGGCTCTTTGCTGTGGTGATCCGGTGCTCAGCAGTTCTTCGCCCCGCCAGGCCCGTACGGGTCCGAGCACGGTGAAGCGCAAGGGCTGCTCCTGTGCCCGCTCCTTCTCGCCGGCCATGGTCTCCCCCTGCCTCTGCTCCCAGTTGCACGGGCCAGTTTGCCTTGCCAATACCCCTCACGTCAGTAGGGGCCGGACCTCTCCACAAGGCCCGCAAGACTTCCGGGCCCCCGACAGCCGACGGTCCGTCAGATCCAGGGGTCGCTTTCGGTCACCGGGGGGCCGACTCCATAGGCGTCCCGATGGCCGGGAAATGGATCCTGGGCCGCCGGGAGGTCCGGTGCCGAGGCCGACAGCAGCTGACGCACCTCCTCGGGCTCGGGGGAGCCCAGCCGCTCCCGCAGGGCCCGCGCCTGCCTCCAGCAGTCCTCGGCCTGGCCCCGCTGTCCGGCCGCCATCAGGGCCTTTGCCAGCACGGTGAGAAAGGAGAAGCGGCGCCACTCACCGCCGAGGCCGCCCAGCGCGAGGGACTGCTGGGCATGTGCCACCGCCTGGTCGGGGCGATTCGCCATCAGCTGAATTTCGGCCAGCCGGAAATGGGCCATGCCTTCCCACAGCGGCTGACGCGCGTCGTGGAAGAGGTCGAGCGCCTCGGCGAGATGAACGGACGCCTCCTCCAGCCGATGGGCACGCGTCAGCGCGATGCCGAGTGTGTACATCCCGTTGGCGAGCCGCAAGGGGGCGCCGAGCCTGCGGTAGATGGCCAGCCCCTGCTCGGCCAGCTCCACACCGGTCCTGGTGCGGCCCCGGCTCACATGGAGCCGGGAGAGATTGGCCAGGGCGCTCGCCTCACCGGCCTCGTTGCCATCGGCGCGGAACGCCTCGAGCGCCTGTCCCAGGTATCTCTCGGCGTCTTCGTACCGGCCCAGTCCGTTGGTGACGATGCCGAGCTGGTTGGAGGCGCGGCTGGCGACCACGGGATCCTCGCCGTCCAGCTCCAGCGCGCGGCGCAGCTCTCGCTCGGCGTGGCTGTACCGGCCCGTGAAGCTGTACAGATGCCCCAGCGCCGAGCGGGCGCGGGCCTCCGTACGGGAGTCCCCGGCGGCGTGGGCCGCGTCGCCGACGGCGCGCGCCACCGTTTCGTACTGGCGTGGCCGGGCACCGGACTCAGCGAGGTCGAGGGCGCCGAGCAGCAGATCCCCGGCGCGGCGGCGGGTGCACTCCCCGGTGCACCTGGGCACACAGGCGAGCAGGCAGTCGGCCTCCGCGAAGAGCCAGTCCAGGGCGGCTTTCGAGGTCTCGAAGAGAAGTCCGGGATGGCCGGTGGACTCCAGGTGGTCGACCATGCGGTCCCCGGGCCGCTCCATGGCGTAGACCCGCGCGGCCGTGGCGAGGTAGAAGTCCAGCAGCCGCGACAGCGCCTCCTCGCGCTCCGCCGGGGCCCGCGTCTCGCGCTCCGAGCAGGCCCGTGCGTAGAGCCGTACGAGGTCATGGAAGCGGTAGCGGCCCGGTACGGCGGACTCCAGCAGCGAGATGTCCACCAGGGAGGTGAGGAGGCGGCCGGTCTCCGCGACGTCCAGGCCGAGCACGGCGCCCGCGGCCGGGAGGGAGATGTCCGGGCCGCCGACCAGGCCGAGCAGCCGGAAGGCGCGGGCCTGGGCCGGGTCGAGCTGTCCGTAGCCGAGCTCGAAGGTCGCCTTGACCGCCAGATCCCCGGCCCGCAGCTCGTCCAGCCGCCGTCGCTCATCGGCGAGTTTGCGGGCGAGGACGGAGACGGTCCAGGTGCGGCGGGAGGCGAGCCGGCAGGCCGCTATGCGGATCGCGAGCGGCAGGTAGGAGCAGGACGCCACCACGTTCATCACCTCGGCGCGTTCGACGGCCGCCCGCTCCTCGCCCACGATCAGCGCGAAGAGGGCGAACGCCTCCGCCGGGCTCATGGCGTCCAGGTCCACCGGGTGGGTGCGGTCCAGGCCGGTCATATGGGCGCGGCTGGTGATCAGCGCGACGCAGTCCGGTGCGCCGTCGCCCGGGAGCAGCGGCCGGACCTGGGCGGCGTCGCGGGCGTTGTCCAGGAGGACGAGCACCCGGCGGCCCTCGAGGCTCGCGCGGTAGAGCGCGGCACGCTCCTCGGTGCCGTCCGGGATGGCGGCGTCGGGGGTGCCGAGCGAGCGCAGGAAGGCGCCGAGGGCGGTTTCGGGGTCGGCGGGGGAGGAGCCCGCGCCGCCGAGGTCGATGTAGAGCTGGCCGTCGGGGTAGCGGTGGCGGGCGGTGTGCGCGAGATGGACGGCCAGGGCGGTCTTGCCGATGCCTCCGACACCGGCGATGGCGATGGCGGCCGGCCGGTCGGCGGGGGCCGCGAGCCGCTCGTTCAGCTCCCGTACGAGGTGCTCGCGGCCGGTGAAGTCCGCCACCGCCGCGGGCAGCTGCGCGGGGCGGACGACGGGGGCGGTTTCGGCCAGGGGGCGCTGGGGGCGGCTGGCGGCGGTGGGCCGGGAGTACGCGGCGGGCCGCGGGCCGAGACGCGACCGGAGCTCGGGGACGACATCGGCGGGGTAGCCGCTCTCCAGTTCCAGTTCGAGCCGGGTGCGGCCGAGGCCGGGGTCCGGGTCCCGGCCGAGGGGTGACCGCGCCTCATCACCGTGCCAGGACCGGTCCGATACGGATCCGGTGGAACCTTCCTGCCGCCCCAGGCGCTCGTCGCCGGCCATGGTGCCCCCCGCACGTGCTTCCTCGCTGTACGGCCAGTCTGCCGTGCTCGTGGCACGTACGTCAGCAAAGAGCGCGACGTGTCCGTGGCATCCGTCGAAGTACCGGGAGACGACCAGCTAGCTGACGATCCGTCAGATCGGCGCTACCGTGCAGTCATGGAGAGCTTCCCGAAGATAATCTCGGTGGACGACCACACGGTTGAGCCCCCTCACGTCTGGCGGGACCGCCTCCCGTCGAAGTACCGCGACACCGGGCCGCGCATCGTCCGGGCGCCGCTGAAGGAGATGACCTTCGTCGGCGGCCGGTTCGCCCCGAAGATGGGCGCGCCCGGGGACGAAGGGCCGCTCGCCGACTGGTGGATCTACGAGGAGCTGCACCGGCCGCTCACCCGCCTGGACACCGCCGTCGGCTACGACCGGGACGAGGTCAAGCTGGAGGCCATCACCTACGAGCAGATGCGGCCCGGCTCCTTCTCGGTGCCGGACCGGCTCGCGGACATGGACGTCAACCACGTCCAGTCGGCGCTCTGCTTCCCGACCTTCCCCCGCTTCTGCGGGCAGACCTTCACCGAGGCCGCCGACCGCGAGCTGGGGCTGCTCGGGGTCCGGGCGTACAACGACTGGATGGTGGAGGAGTGGTGCGGCCCCGAGGCCCGGGGCAGACTGATCCCGCTGATCATCATCCCGCTGTGGGACGCCGAGCTGGCCGCCGCCGAGGTGCGGCGGAACGCGGCCCGTGGCGTGCGCGCCGTCTGCTTCTCGGAGATCCCGCCGAACCTGGGGCTGCCGTCCATCCACACCGACGACTGGGACCCCCTCCTCGCCGCGTGCGACGAGACCGGCACGGTCATCGCGATGCACATCGGCTCCTCCTCCCGGATGCCCTCGACCTCCGCGGACGCGCCCCCCGCCGTCGGCTCCACGATCACCTTCGCCAACTGCTGCTTCTCCATGGTCGACTGGCTGATGAGCGGGAAGTTCGAGCGCTTCCCGAACCTCAAGGTGATGTACGCCGAGGGCCAGATCGGCTGGATCCCCTACATCCTCGAACGCGCCGACGTGGTGTGGGAGGAGAACCGGGGCTGGGGCGGAGTGGCCGACAAGGTGCTGCGCCCGCCGTCCGAGCTGTTCGCCGAGCACGTCTACGGATGCTTCTTCGACGACGCCTTCGGGCTGCGCAACCTCGACGCGATCGGGGTGGGCAACGTGCTGTACGAGACGGACTATCCGCACTCCGACTCCACCTGGCCCAAGTCGCGGGAGGTCGGCGAGGCGCAGATGGGCCATCTGGCACCGGATGTGGTGGATCGGATCGTACGCGGCAACGCGATCGAGCTGCTCGGGCTCACGGCGGATGGGCTCTGGGCGGGGGCGCCGGGGGCGTAGCGCCGCGCGGGCACGCCCGTGTGGCGCGTGGGACGCGTGGGGCGCGGGGGTGTTGACCGCGGTGCCCGTCCGCCGCTGTGGCGCGCCGACCACGGCGGCGCCGTGGTCACGGAGGAGCAAGAAAGGCGTCACTGACGGTCAATGACATCCTCCGGGCGCTCCGGCAGTCTGTGGGGGCATATCGGCCTCCCGCCCCCTACGCCGGTCACCCACCCCTATGACGTGACAGGGGCCTGGGGCGGCGCGGAGGGCCGAGTGTGAGTGTCCGTGCGCACCGGGCGTCGCGGGGTAGCGCCCGGCGCGCAGGACACAAGTGCCAGCCGGCGGTAGTCGCTGGGCGGCATGCCGTACGCGGCGCGGAAGGCGCGGCTGAAGACGGCGGGGTGGGCGAAGCCCCAGCGGGCGGCGAGCTCGTGGATGGGGACCGTACGCAGAGCGGGGTCGGTGAGGTCGCGCCGCACGCGGTCCAGCCGCTGCTGCCGGATCCATCCGGAGACCGTGGTATCGCGGGCCCGGAAGAGGCGGTGCAGATGGCCGACGGAGATGTGGTGCGCTGCGGCGATGGTGGCCGGTGACAGCTCCGGGTCGGACAGGTTCCGCTGGATGAAGCTCTGCACCCGCAGGGCCAGGGCGTGCCGGCGGGTCTCGGGCGGCAGCGCGTCGTCGGCCTCGACAGCATGGGCCAGCAGCGCCGCCGCCAGGTCGATCAGCACGGTCCCCAGGCGCGGCCCGTCGGAGGGGCTCAAGGAGCGGTCCGTGGCGAGCCGGGCGAGGAACCCGGTCAGCAGGGCGCCCACCCCTTCGCGCACCGGGATGGGCCGGGCGAGCAGCCGGTCGATCCGGTCGTGGGGGACCGGGATCAGGGCCTTCGGGATCTCCAGACCCACGCCTGCGGGCGGGCCGCCGAAGGCCACGCAGTCGAAGGGCCGTGAGGTGTCGACGACGTAGAGGCCCTCCGCCCTGTGCGCGGATTCCTGGCGGGACTGGGAGACCTGGAGGTTTCCCTGCTGGATGAACGAGAAGTGGTACAGCTCGGGGTCCGACTGCCGGATGAGCTTGGGCGTCCGCCGGAAGTTCATCTCACGGAACTTCGTGGGCCACACCGAGGCGGCGCCGAACTGGAGGATGCGCACCTCGCCCCGGAAGTCACGGGTGTGGTCGGTGGTCATCTCCATCGGCGCCATGAGCTGTGCCATCTGCTCGCGCCAGAAGTCGAACCGATCCGCTCTGGGCAGATCCTCGCAGCGGAAGACCGTCTCGATCAACAAGTGCCCCTCCGTGAGCCCCTCGCCGTGCCCCCGTGGTGGCCCCTGGGCGGGGAGGCGGGCGTGGGCCCCGAGGTCCGAACGTCCGTACGCTAGCAGGGGGTTGCAGGGTGTGACGAGGTCGCCACACCTCTTGTCTGATGGACCGTCAGATATCACCATGGCCGACGTCAGATCCGACGATGGCGGTCCACCGACGAGGAGGCCCGGCATGCGCGTCCTGCCCCGGGGCCGGTTGAACTACGGCATGCAGTTGCCGATCCAGTCGCAGTCCACTCTCTACGCCGAGTCATGGGAGGCGGCGGCGGGCCCGGCCGAGCTGCTCGCGGTCGCCCGCGCCGCCGACCGGCTCGGCTTCGCCTACCTGGCCGTCTGCGACCATGTCGCGATCCCGCGGCGGCTGGCCGCCGCGATGGGCACCGTCTGGTACGACCCGGTGGCGACCCTCGGCTGGCTCGCCGCGGCCACCGAGCGGGTGCTGCTGCTCAGCCATGTGGCCGTCGCCGCGCTGCGGCATCCGCTGCTGACCGCCAAGCAGTACGCGACGCTGGACCACCTCTCCGGCGGCCGGCTGATCCTCGGGGTCGGGGCCGGGCACGTCCGGGAGGAGTTCGAGGCGCTCGGGGTGGACTTCGCCCGGCGCGGGGCGCTGCTGGACGAGACGGTCGACGCGCTGAAGGCGGCGCTGGGACCGGAGGAGTTCCCCGACTTCCACGGGGAGCGGTTCGCCTTCAGCGGTCTGGGGCAGGCTCCGCGCCCCGTCCGGACGCCGCGGCCCCCGCTGTGGGTCGGCGGCTCCTCGCCGGCTGCGGTGCGCCGGGCGGCGGTCCGGGGCGACGGCTGGCTGCCGCAGGGCGATCCACGGGACCGGCTGCCCGGCCAGATCGCCCGGCTGCGCGCGCTGCGGGAGGAGGCCGGGATCGAGGAGCCCGCCGAGATCGGCGCGATCACCGAGCCGCTGTACGTGGGCGAGCCCGGCCGGGACGTGGGACGCCGGACCCTGACCGGGGAGCCGGAGCGACTGGCCGAGAGCCTGCGCGCGTACGCCGCGATGGGGGTGGACCAGATCCAGGTGCGGTTCCGCTGCCGGGACCACATCGAACTGACCGACCAGATGGCGGCCTTCGCCGCCGATGTCGCTCCGCACCTCGGTGACCAGGGATGACTAAGGAGATCGGAATGGGCAAGCTGGACGGGCGGGTCGTCATCATCACCGGGGCGGCGCGCGGACAGGGCGAGCAGGAGGCGCGGCTGTTCGCGGCGGAGGGCGCGCGCGTGGTCCTCGGCGACGTCCTGGACGAGCCGGGCGAGGCGCTGGCCAAGGAGCTGGGGGAGCGGGCCCGCTTCGTCCATCTGGACGTGGGCCGCGAGGACGACTGGACCGCCGCCGTCGCGGCCGCCAAGGACGCCTTCGGCTCGGTGGACGGCCTGGTCAACAACGCCGGGATCCTCCGCTTCAACGAGCTGGTCAACACCCCGCTGGCGGAGTATCTGGAAGTGGTCCAGGTCAACCAGGTCGGCGCGTTCCTGGGGATGCGGACGCTCGCGCCGGAGCTGGCGGCGGCGGGCGGCGGGACGATCGTGAACACCGCCTCGTATGTCGCCCTGTCCGGTATGCCCTTCCTCACCTCGTACGCCGCGACGAAGGCGGCGGTGGTGGGGATGACGCGGGTGGCCGCGATGGAGCTCGCGGACAAGGGCATCCGGGTCAACGCGATCTGCCCGGGCGCGATCGACACCCCCATGACCAACCCGGCCCATCTCGACCCGCTCGCCGACACCGAAGAGGCGTCGGCGGCGGTGGACGAGCTCTACCGCAAGGTGGTGCCGCTGGGCCGGATCGGCCGCCCGGAGGAGGTGGCGCGGCTGGCGGTCTTCCTGTCCTCGGAGGACTCCTCGTATGTGACGGGCCAGCCGTTCGTCGTCGACGGCGGCTGGCTGACCGGCGTCTCGGTCTTCTAGGCGAGTGTCCGGCGGATCGCGCCGCCCGCGGCGGGTTTTTCCCCTCCCGCCCCTTCCCGGCACCTGACGCTATGCGGCTCCGTCGCGTGTGGGGCTCCGCCCGGACCCCGGCCGGTCAGCTGATGGCGGCGACGGTCGGCTCGTCGCCCCCGGAGCCGCTGGGTGCGGGAAGGGGCGGGGAGGGGGAAAGACCCGCCGGAACGCCCCCGCAAGCCCCCTGGCCCCGTGCGGCCTTCCACGGCCCTTGACGGTCCGTGTCCGCGGTGCCAGAGTCAATCAAAATCTGACGATGCGTCAGATGACCTCGTCTGAGGCGGTGAACCTCCATGGAATTCGGACTCTTTGTGCAGGGATACGTCCCCGAAAGCCGACGCCGAACCGACCCCGAGGCCGAGCACCACGCGCTTGTAGAGGAGACCGAGTACGTCATCCAGGCCGACCGGTCCGGCTTCAAGTACGCATGGGCCTCCGAGCACCACTTCCTGGACGAGTACTCCCACCTCTCCGCGAACGACGTCTACCTCGGCTATCTCGCCCACGCCACCGAGCGCATCCACCTCGGCTCCGGCATCTTCAACCCGCTGCCACCGGTCAACCACCCGGTCAAGGTCGCCGAGAAGGTCGCGATGCTGGACCACCTCTCCGGCGGCCGGTTCGAGTTCGGCTCCGGCCGGGGCGCGGGCAGCCACGAGATCCTCGGCTTCCTCCCGGGCGTGACCGACATGAACGCCACCAAGGAGATCTGGGAGGAGACGATCGCCGAGTTCCCCAAGATGTGGCTCCAGGACGAGTACCAGGGCTTCAAGGGCAAGCACTGGTCGCTGCCGCCGCGCAAGGTGCTGCCCAAGCCGTACGGGGGCGCCCACCCGGCGATGTGGTACGCGGCCGGATCGCCGCCCTCGTACGCGATGGCCGGCAAGAAGGGCCTCGGCGTGCTCGGTTTCTCCATCCAGAAGGTCTCCGACATGGAGTGGGTCCTCGACTCCTACAAGAACGCGATCAAGGAGGCCGAGCCGGTCGGCGGTTTCGTCAACGACAACGTGATGGTCACCTCGACCGCGATCTGTGCGGAGACCCATGCCAAGGCCGTCGAGATCGCGGTCGGCGGCGGGCTCAACTACCTCCAGTCGCTGCTCTTCCGCTACCACGACACCTTCCCGCGCCCGGACGGCATCCCGGAGTGGCCCGAGCTGCTGCCGGAGTACACCGAGGAGATCATCGAACTCCTCATCGCCGAGGAGCTGATGATCTGCGGCGACCCGGACGAGGTCTTCCGCCAGTGCAAGCGGTGGGAGCAGGCCGGGGCCGACCAGCTGTCGTTCGGGCTGCCGATCGGGATCGGCTACGAGGACACCATGAACACGATCAAGCTCATCGGCGAACACATCATCCCGAAGATCGACACCGATCCGGTGCACCGTACGACCCGCTTCCGCCACGCCGAGACCCCGTAGCCGCAGCCGCGAGAAGGGACCCACCCGTGCTCGACCACCTGATCAAGGGCGCCACCGTGGCGGACGGCACCGGCGCGCCCTCGTACGTCGCCGACGTCGGCATCCGGGACGGCCGGATCGTGGCCATCGCCGAGCCCGGGACCGTAACCGAACCGGCGCGGTCCGCCGAGGACGCCACCGGACTCGTCCTCGCGCCGGGGTTCGTCGACCCGCACACCCACTACGACGCCCAGCTGTTCTGGGACCCGTACGCCACCCCCTCCATGAACCACGGCGTGACCACCGTGGCCGGCGGCAACTGCGGTTTCACCCTCGCCCCGCTCAACCCCGACCGGCCCGGCGACGCCGACTACACCCGGCGGATGATGAGCCGGGTCGAGGGCATGTCGCTGGTGGCGCTGGAGCGGGGCGCGCCCTGGAACTGGCACGGCTTCGGCGAGTACCTGGACGCGCTGGAGGGCCGGACCGCCGTCAATGCGGGCTTCATGGTGGGGCACTGCGCGCTGCGCCGCCATGTGATGGGCGAGGACGCGATCGGCGGACAGCCCACGCCCGCGCAGCTGGAGGAGATGCTGCGGCTCTTCCACGAGGCGATGGACGCGGGGGCGTGGGGGCTGTCCACCACCCAGTCCTCGACCCACTCCGACGGGGACGGACAGCCGGTCGCCTCCCGGCATGCGGAGCCCGGGGAACTCCTGGCGCTCTCCCGGGCCGTCGGGGAACACGAGGGCACCCAGATCGAGGCCATCGTGGCGGGCTGTCTGGACCAGTTCGCCGACGCGGAGATCGATCTGCTGGTGGAGATGAGCGCGGCCGCCGGCCGCCCGCTCAACTGGAACGTCCTGACCATCGACGCGGCCGTCCCCGAACGGGTGCCGCGCCAGCTCCAGGCCAGCGAACGCGCCCGTGCGGCGGGCGGCAGGATCGTGGCGCTCACCATGCCGATCCTCACCCCGATGAACATGTCGCTCGGCACCTTCTGCGCGCTGAACCTCATCCCGGGCTGGGGCGACGTCCTCGGACTGCCCATCCCGGACCGGATCGCGAAACTCCGGGACCCGGCCGTACGGGAGGAGATGCTGCGCCGCGCCAACAGCCCCGAGGCCGGGGTCTTCCGGCGGCTCACCCACTTCGGGCGATACGTCATCGGCGACACCTATAGCGCGGCCAACGCCGGGCTGACCGGGCGCGTCGTCCAGGACATCGCAGCCGAGCGCGGACAGGACGCCTTCCACTGCCTGGTGGAGATCTGTGCCGCCGACCAGATGCGTACGGTGCTGTGGCCCATGCCGACCGACAACGACCCGGCCAGCTGGGAGCTGCGGCGCCGGACCTGGGAGCACGAGGACGTCATGCTCGGCGGCTCCGACGCCGGGGCCCATCTGGACCGGATGTGTGGCGCCCCGTACACCACCCGCTTCATCGGCGACTGTCTGCGCGGACGGAAGCTGGTCGGCCTGGAGCGCGCGGTACGGATGCTGACGGACGATCCGGCGCGCCTGCTCGGGCTGCGTGAACGCGGCCGGATCGCCGAGGGCTACCACGCCGACCTCGTCCTCTTCGACCCCGAGCGGATCGACGCGGGCCAGGCGCGGCTGGTCCACGACCTGCCCGGCGACAGCCCCCGGCTGGACTCTCGGGCCATGGGCATCGTGAGCGTCCGGGTGGGCGGCACCGAGACCATCCGGGACGACGAGATCACCGGCGCGGTGCCGGGGCGGGTACTGCGGTCGGGCCGTGACACGGAGACGGTGAGCACGAGGGGCTGAGACGGCGGTGACGACGGGGGGCGGGTCTGACGCGGGCGGTGGGCCTGGTGCGGGCGGCGGGCCTGACGCGGGCGATGGGCCTGATCCGGGTGGCGGGCCCGGTGCCGGGCCCGGCGGTGGCCCCGGCTCCCTCAGCGGCCGGGCCGCGCTGATCACGGGCGCCTCGCGCGGGATCGGGCTCGCCGTGGCGGAGGCGCTGACGGCGGACGGCGCGGCGGTGTGTGTCACGGCGCGGGACCCGAAGGGGCTGGCGGATGCCGTACGCCGCCTCGGTCCGCGCGCCATCGGCTGCCCGGGGGACGTGGCGGACCCGGCCCATCCGGAGGCGGCGGTGGCCCGCGCCCTGGCCGAGTTCGGCCGCCTCGACATCCTGGTCAACAACGCCGCCACCAACGCCCCGCTCGGCCCGCTGATGACCGTGGACCCGCTCGCCTGGCGCTCGGCGTTCACGGTCAATGTGGAGGCCCCGCTGCGGCTGACCCAGGCGGCCTGGCGGGCCTGGATGCGCGACCACGGCGGCGCGGTCGTCAACATCTGCACCGAGGGCACGGACGGCGTGGGCCCGGGGATCGGCGCCTACGGCACCGCGAAGACCGCCCTGCTGCGCCTCACCCGCCAGCTCGCCGCCGAACTGGCTCCGTCCGTCCGGGTCAACGCCGTCTCCCCTGGCCTGGTCCGCACCGAGATGGCCCGCTTCGTCTGGGAGCCGGACGAGCGCGAGATCGCCGCGACGCTCCCGATGGCCCGTATCGGCGAACCGGAGGACGTGGCGCACGCGGTCCGCTGGCTGGTCTCGGCCGAGGCGTCCTGGATCACCGGCGCGGACCTGGTGGTCGACGGCGGCCGCCGGGTCCGCGCGGCGCGGCGCATCGGCTGACCGGACAGGGACCCCGCATCTGGACCGGGGAGGCGGTCCGGTAGCGCCCTCCGTATTCGCTAGACGAGACGCAACGTAGCGTCTACTCTAACGTCCATGACACACACTCACACCCTTGCCGACCCCCGGGTCGAGGCCGCCATCGGCCGGATGTTCGAACTGTCCGCGCAGGACGAGACCGCCCAGGCGCAGCTGCCGCCCGGTGCGCTGGAATCGATGGCCCCGCAGGAGCTCGCCGACGCCGCGGCCGGGATCTATATGCCGATCTCCGCCGACGGCGGAAAGCTGCTCTACAACCTGGTGCGCGCCATCCGCCCGGCCACCGTGGTCGAGTTCGGCATGTCCTACGGGATCTCCACGCTCCATCTGGCCGCCGCCGTGCGGGACAACGGCACCGGGCGCGTCATCACCACGGAGCTGAGCAAGGAGAAGATCGCCGCGGCCCGCGGCACCTTCGCCGAGACCGGTCTTGACGACCTGATCACCGTGCTGGAGGGGGACGCCCGGGAGACCCTCGCCGACCTCGAGGGCCCCCTGGAGCTGGTGCTGCTCGACGGCTGGAAGGACCTGTGCCTGCCGGTGCTGCGGATGCTCGAACCGAGGCTGCGGCCGGGCGCCCTCGTGGTGGCCGACGACATCGACCAGTTCGAGGGCCCCATGCGGCCGTACCTCGACTATGTCCGCGACCCGGCGAACGGCTACCAGAACGTCAGCTTCCCCATCGAGGACGGTATGGAGATCAGCTGCCGCCTCTGACGCCGCCCGCCGCGCCGCCCGGCCGGGAAGCCGTCAGCGCTCGCCGAGCCAGATCGGGTTCGTCATCGCCGCCATCGGGCCCGGTATGCCCGACGCGCCGCCGTCCGCCGGGGCGTGGCGCACCTCGGCGCGCACATACGCCGCGTAGGAGGGGGTCGTCTTCCACTCGGCCGAGCTCTCGCCGGAGTCGGGGACCGCGGTGCCGTACAGCTGGCCCTGGTCGGTGATGATCCGCACCGAGCAGCCCGGCCCCACGCCGGAGACCTTCAGGCGGACCGTCACCTCCTCCGCGGAGCCCACCTTCAGACGCTCGCCGATACCGGCGTGCCTGCCGCGGCCGCCGACCGCCTCGAAGGTGAGGTCGATCTTCGAGGACTCGGCGATCCAGCTGCGGCCGGCCCGGATGCCGTCCTGGAGGGCGGTGCGGGAGAGGTCGTCGGCGAGCACCACCGTCTGCGGCAGGCCCACGACATCGGGCTCGCGGTGGGCGTCGCTGTGGCCGACGGCGGGCAGCCAGCGGCCGTCGCCGCGGGCGGCGGCGACCAGGGTGTTGTCCCACTCGGAGATGGTGATCTCGTCGTCCGGGGTGAAGTCCGCGTTCCACACCTCGACGGCGTCGGCCTCGTTGAAGCCGAACTTCCAGTTGCAGCCGACACAGGTGCCGTGCGGATGGGCCGGGATCACCAGGCCGCCGGCCTGCCGGACCTTGCGGGCGAACTGGCCGAAGCGGTTGTCCCGGGCGCGGTAGCGCCAGTCGATGAAGACGCCGGGGTCGGTGCCGAGGGCCACCACATGACCATTGCGTGTGGTGATCTCCTCACCGGTGAGGATCAGCAGGTCATCGCCCCACAGACCCTCGAACGCGCGATGCGCCGAGGTGGTGTTGTGCTCGGTGGTGGTGATGAAGTCCAGCCCCGCGGCGCGGGCGGCGGCGACCAGCTCGGCCGGGGTGCGCTTGCCGTCGGAGTGCACGGTGTGCAGATGCGAGTCGCCCCGGTACCAGGCGCGGCCCCGGCCCTTCGCCCGCTGCGGTGGGTACGCCCCCAGACTCCGTCCGGGAGGTGCCCCCTGCTTGGGGGTGGTGCCGGGCGCGCCGTACCGCAGTGTGACGGTGACCTTGTAGTCCAGGCCCTGGGGGGCGACCGTGTACGGCCCCAGGACCACATGCCAGGTGCCCGCCTTCACCGGCCCCGCCAGATAGCCGGGCGTCGCCTCCTCGGCGCTGATGGTGAACTCCGTACGGGCCCCGCCGGACCAGCCGCGGAAGCCGCGCCCGCCCAGCTCGGTGCCGCGCTCGTCGAAGATGCCGATGTCGCATGCGTTGCCCTGCGTGCCGGCCGGGACGGTCGGTCTGTCGTACGTATACGACACGGCGATCTCGCGCACCCCGCGCGGAACCTCCACCGGCACGTAGACGAAGTCCGGCGCGCCGGTGGGCAGATGGCCGCTGAGGGTTTTCGTCTGCTCGGGGCCGCCGGCCGTGCCCGCCGCGTCGGCCTGGTCGAAGGTCATGGGATCGAGCGTCAGCACGCCTGCCGCGCCCGCAAGCGCGGAGAGCCTGAGTACATCGCGTCGCTGCATGAGGTGCCCCCCCAGAGTCGAGAGTGCCGTCCGACACCCGCGTGACACCGTTGTACGCGTGGGTGACACGCGCGGAAAGCCCTGTGGATAACTCCATGGCGGCGAGGAAACGCGCGGCTCCGCCCCCGGGTCCGGTCGGCGTCGCGCGGCGGTCCGCGCCCCGCCAAGTCCCGCCCGGACAACGGCCGTCGGCGCCCCCTGCGGGTAGCCCGCACATTTCACCGCGCCGTATTCCCGCCCACGGCCCGCGGCCGCCGTGATCAGACCCACAAAACCGCAGGCCCGGGCCGTCTGGCGGTGTCCCGCACCGCTCGTATCCTCGGAGGATGACCACGAGCGCGCAGGGAAACGAACCGGCTGCCCCGACTGGCTCCGCCGCCCCCACAGCGAACGCGATGCGCCGTGCGCTCAAGCGCGCCCGCGACGGCGTGGCGCTGGACACCGCCGAGGCGGCGGTGCTGCTCCAGGCGCGCGGTGACGACCTCGAAGAGCTGATGGCCTCCGCCGCCCGGGTCCGCGACGCGGGCCTGGAGGCGGCCGGCCGCCCCGGGGTCATCACCTACTCGCGCAGCGTCTTCATCCCGCTCACCCGGCTGTGCCGGGACAAGTGTCACTACTGCACCTTCGCGACCGTCCCCGGCAAGCTGCGCCGCGCGGGCCATGGGATGTTCATGTCGCCCGACGAAGTCCTCGCCATCGCCCGCCGCGGCGCCGAAATGGGCTGCAAGGAAGCGCTGATCACCCTCGGCGACCGCCCCGAGGACCGCTGGCCCGAGGCGCGCGCATGGCTGGAGGCCGAGGGCTACGACGACACCATCGCGTACGTACGGGCCATGGCGATCCGGATCCTGGAGGAGACCGGGCTGCTGCCCCACCTCAACCCCGGCGTCCTGACCTGGACCGACTTCCAGCGGCTCAAGCCGGTCGCCCCCTCCATGGGCATGATGCTGGAGACCACGGCCGAGCGGCTGTGGAGCGAGCCCGGCGGCCCCCACTACGGCTCGCCCGACAAGGAGCCCGCGGTGCGGCTGCGCGTGCTGGAAGACGCTGGGCGCAGCTCCGTCCCGTTCACCAGCGGGCTGCTGATCGGGATCGGCGAGACGTATGAGGAGCGGGCGGAGTCGCTGTTCGCGCTGCGCCGCGTCTCCCGCTCGTACCACGGCATCCAGGAGGTCATCGTCCAGAACTTCCGCGCCAAACCGGACACCGCCATGCGGGGGATGCCGGACGCGGAGCTGGACGACCTGGTCGCCACCGTGGCCGTCGCCCGCCACATCCTGGGCCCGACCGCCTGCGTCCAGGCCCCGCCCAACCTGGTCGACGCGGAGTACGAGCAGCTCATCGGCGCCGGTATCGACGACTGGGGCGGCGTCTCCCCGCTCACCCCGGACCATGTCAACCCCGAGCGCCCCTGGCCCCAGGTGGACGAGCTGGCCGAGCGCTCCGCCGCCGCCGGCTTCCGGCTGCGCGAACGGCTCGCGGTCTACCCCGAGTACATCCAGCGCGGCGAGCCCTGGCTGGACCCCCGGCTGCTGCCGCATGTGACCGCGCTCGCCGACCCCGGGACCGGCCTGGCCCGCGAGGACGCGATCCCCACCGGGCTGCCCTGGCAGGAGCCTGACGAGGCGTTCAGCGCCTCCGGCCGCACCGATCTGCACCGCACCATCGACACCGAGGGCCGCACCGGTGACCGCCGTGAGGACTTCGACGAGGTCTACGGCGACTGGGAGGCGCTGCGCGAGGCCGCCGTCCCCGGGATGGTCCCGTCCCGTATCGACGCCGACGTCAAGGCCGCGCTGTCGCGGGCCGCCGACGACCCGACCCGGCTGACCGACCCCGAGGCGCTGGCCCTGCTGCACGCCGAGGGCCCGGCGCTCGACGCCCTGTGTCGCATCGCCGACGATCTGCGCCGGGCGACGGTCGGGGACGACGTCACCTATATCGTCACCCGGAACATCAACTTCACCAATGTCTGCTACACCGGCTGCCGCTTCTGCGCCTTCGCCCAGCGCCGTACGGACGCCGACGCCTACACCCTCTCCCTGGACCAGGTCGCGGACCGCGCCCAGCAGGCGTGGGAGGTGGGCGCGGTGGAGGTCTGCATGCAGGGCGGCATCCACCCCGATCTGCCCGGCACCGCGTACTTCGACATCGCACGCGCCGTCAAGGAGCGCGTGCCCGGAATGCATGTCCACGCCTTCTCCCCGATGGAGGTCGTCAACGGCGCGACCCGCACCGGGATGTCCATCCGCGAATGGCTCACGGCGGCGCGCGAGGCGGGCCTGGACAGCATCCCCGGCACGGCCGCCGAGATCCTGGACGACGAGGTCCGCTGGGTCCTCACCAAGGGCAAGCTGCCGACGGCCACCTGGATCGAGGTCGTCAAAACGGCGCATGAGCTGGGCATCCGCTCCTCCTCCACGATGATGTACGGCCATGTGGACCAGCCCCGCCACTGGCTGGCCCATCTGCGGCTGCTCGCCGGGATCCAGCAGGAGACGGGCGGCTTCACCGAATTCGTCACCCTCCCCTTCATCCACACCAACGCCCCCGTCTACCTCGCCGGTATCGCCCGCCCCGGCCCCACCAGCCGCGACAACCGCGCGGTGACGGCCATGGCGAGGATCCTGCTCCACCCGCATATCCCCAACATCCAGACCAGCTGGGTGAAGCTGGGCACGGAGGGCGCAGCCGAGATGCTCCGCTCCGGCGCCAACGACCTGGGCGGCACCCTCATGGAGGAGACCATCTCCCGCATGGCGGGCTCCTCCTACGGCTCCTACCGCTCCATCCAGGACCTGGTGGGCATCGCCGAACTGGCCGGCCGCCCCGCCCGCCCCCGCACCACCACCTACGGCACCGTCCCCGAGGAGCGCCGGGCCGCCGCCCTCGCCTCGGACGGCCATCTGCCGGAGCTGCTCCCGGTGCTGGAGGACTGAGCCCGGCTCGCGGTTCGAGGGCGCGCCGCGTGGATACGCTGCCATGGGAAAGACGGGGAGGGGCACCCATGGCAGCGGAGCGTCCGACGATTCGGGAGCTGATCCGGCAGCGGCGCCGGTTCGTGGGGCGGCGGCAGGAGCTGGCCGCGTTCCGGGAGAACTTCGCCGTGCCGCCCGAGGACGCCTCGCACCACTTCCTGTTCCATGTGCGCGGTGACGCCGGGGTGGGCAAGACGACGCTCCTGCGGCAGCTGGAGAACACCGCGCGGGAGCACCGGGCGCTCACCGCCGCCGTGGACGAGTCGGTGCACAGCGTCCCCGAGGTGATGGCGGCCATCAGCGCCCAGTTCGCCGAGCAGGGCCATCCGCTGAAGTCCTTCGACAAGCTGCTGGCCACCTACCGGCAGCGGCGCCACGAGGCCGATTCGGCGGCCCAGCAGCCCGCGCCGCAGGAGGACGCGACCGTCGGCCCCCAGCCCTCCGCGTCGAGCGCCTTCGCCGCTCGTGCCGGGCTGATCGGGCTGGGCCTGGTGCCGGGCGTCGGGGCGTTCGCCGGGGCGGCGGAGCCGGACCGGGTCGCACAGGCGGCCGACCGCGCGCGGGCCAAGCTCAGCGCCCGCTTCCGCAGCCATGACGACGTGGACCTGGTGATCTCGCCCCTGGAGGCTCTCACCCCCGCGTTCCTGAAGGACGTGGGCGAGGCGGCCGCCTCCGTGCCCTGGATGGCGTGGTTCTTCGACACCTATGAGCGCACCGGGCCGCTGCTCGATCTGTGGCTGCGCGATGTGATGTTCGAGGGCCGCTACGGCTCGCTCCCGGCCAACGCGGTCGTGACGCTGGCCGGACAGGGCACGCTCGCCCCGCGCTGCTGGGCCGACTACGCCGACCTCGTCGCCGAACTCCCCCTGGTGCCCTTCACGGAGGCGGAGGCCCGGCAGCTCCTGACGGCCAAGGGCGTGGTCGACGAGCAGGTGATCGAGGTCGTCCTCCGGCTCACCGGAGGGCTGCCGGTGCTGGTGTCCATGCTGGCCGAGGCGCGGCCCACGACCCCCGAGGCCGTGGGCGACCCCTCCGGCACCGCCGTCGAGCGCTTCCTGAAGTGGGTGAGCGACGAGACCCACCGCTCGGTCGCGCTGGCCGCGGCCCTGCCCCGGCGGCTGGACGAGGACGTCTTCGCGGCCACGGTGGAGGACGGGGCGGCCGAGCTCTACGGCTGGCTGCGCTCGCTGCCGTTCGTCAACGACGGTTCCGGCCGCTGCCACTACCACGACGTCGTCCGCACGGCCATGCTGCGGCTCCAGCGCAACCGGTCCCCGCAGGCGTGGCGCGCCCGCCACCTGCGGCTGGCCGAGGCGTTCGCGCGGTGGCAGCGGCAGATCGAGGAGACGCTGCGGGGCGACGAGAAGTGGGAGCACGAGCGGTGGCTGGACTGCCGGCTGGAGGAGGCGTACCACCGGCTGTGCGCGACCCCGGAGGAAGCGCTGCGCGGGGAGCTGCGCGCGTATCTGTGCGACTACCTGAACCATACGGCGACGTCCTGGGAGCGCCGCTGGATGCGGACGCTGCTGGAGGCGGGCCGCGACAGCGGAGTGGAGTCCGTACGGGCGTGGGGCGAACGCTTCCTGGCGGAGTCCACGCTGAGCGACATGGCGACGACGATGACGCTCCTGATCGGCGAGGTCGAGCAGGACGAGCGGGCCTCGGCCGTGGCCTTCGCGCTCCGCGGCATGGCCCGGGCGGACATGGAGGAGCTGGAGGAGGCGCTGGCGGACGCGGAGCGGGCGCTGGAGCTGGACGCCGGCAGCGACCGCGCCCACGCCGCCCGCGGATACGCCTACCTCGGCATGAAGCGGTACGAGCAGGCGCGGGAAAGCCTCGACCGCGCCCTCGAACTCGATCCCGACTTCGCCTGGGTGCTGTCCCAGCGCGGCGAGGTGAACAGCCTTCTGGGGCGGTTCGAGGACGCCCTGGCCGACCTCACCCGCTCCCTCGAGCTGAACGACGCGAGCGCGTGGACCGTGTCCACCCGCGGCCTGGTCCACTCCGCCGTCCGGGACTACGACAGCGCGCTGGCGGATTTCACCCGGGCGCTGGAGATCAGGCCGGAATGGGCCTGGGCCCACGCGGAGCGTGCCACGGCCTACCGGATGCTCGGGCGGTACGAGGAGGCCCTCGCGGACGCCGAGCGGTCCATCGAACTCGGCTCCGAGAACGCCGGGTTCAGCCGTATCCACGCGCTGCGCAACCTGGACCGCTACGAGGAGGCGATCAGCGCGGCCGACAGCTATCTCGCGTCCCACCCGGACGATCAGGCGGTGCTGGCCGAGCGCGGTGAGTCGTACCGGATGACGGACCGCTTCCCGGAGGCGCTGGAGGACTTCGGCCGGGCCGTCGAGCTGGCGCCCTCGTATGTCTTCGCGCTGGTCCGGCGAGGACAGACGTATGAGCACACCGGCCGCCTCGCCGAGGCCCTGGCGGACTTCGACACCGCCGTGGCCGCCGACTCCGACGACCCCTGGGCACCGGCGGTCCGGGGCGCCCTGCGGCTGCGCCTGGGCGACGAGGCGGCCGCCCTCGCCGACCTGGACCGGGCGCTCGGGCTCGACCCCGACGACCTGCTCGCGCTGGAGGGCAGAGCCAGATGCCACCGCGGGGCGGGCCGGTACGCCGAGGCAGCCGCGGACATCGAACGGGCGGCGGCCCTGGACGACAAGGACCTCGACATCGCCTTCGAGCACGCGCTGCTGGTGAGCCTCAGCGCCGGTCTCCCCCAGGCGCGGGAGCGGTGGACCGCCTTCGAGGCGCTCCTGGAGGAGCACGGCGGCCAGTGGGATCCACAGGCCCGGGTGGCCGCACCGATCGTCAGCAGAGCCGCCCTCGGGGACGGGGCCGGGGCACAGCGCTTCGTGGCGGAGCTCTCCGTCACCCGGCCGTACTGGGAGATCGCCGACGAGAGCGTACGAGCCCTCGATGACCTCGCACAGTGTCCCGGGGCGGACGGCGCGCTCCTCACCGCCCTCCGGGCCCCGCTCGCCGAGCTCCGCACGGCCCTGGGCCCCGGCCCGGACAGTGCTCGATAAGGATTCGGCGCGGAGACGACATTCGGGGTGCGGAGACGACATTCGGTGAGGGAATTCGCAATTCTCGGAATGCGGCCGTCCGTCGTCTTCTCCGTGATGACGCCTTCACAAACCGCGGCGGCCAAGAGGCGATCATTCGATGTCCATTACAGTTCAAAGACAGTCCAGGGCCATTCACGCAACGAAGAATCAACGAAGAAGAGAGGCAAAGGTCGTGACCGCAACCGCCAGCGCAGCGACCGGCGTATGGGGCCGCGCCGAACAGCAGGACTTCCGCAGCCGGGTGCGCGGCTGCCTGCTCGGCGGCGCCATCGGGGACGCGCTGGGGGCGGCCGTCGAGTTCGCCTCGCTGGAAGAGATCAGGGAGGCGCACGGACCCGAGGGTGTGACGGACTTCCTGCCCGCCTATGGCGGCCGTGGACGGGTCACCGACGACACCCAGATGACGCTGTTCACGGTGGACGGACTGATACGGGCGCAGGTGCGCCGCGACACCGGGGCCTGGCATCCGCCGACCGACATCCACTCCGCACACCGCCGCTGGTACTCCACCCAGCGCGACTGGGGCCCCGATGAGCGCCGTAAGGACGCCGGCTGGCTGGCCCGCGAGGAGTGGCTGTACGCCCAGCGCTCCCCGGGGCGGGCCTGTATCACCGCGCTCGCCGACGAGACCATGGGCACCCTGGAGGCGCCCAAGAACCCCGACTCCAAGGGGTGCGGCGCCGTGATGCGCTCGGCGCCCTTCGGCCTGCTGGTGGGCTGGGAGCCGCAGCTGGTCTTCCAACTGGCCATCGAATGCGCGGCCCAGACCCACGGCCACCCCACCGGCTATCTCTCCGCGGGCGCCTTCGCCCTCATCGTGCACGGCCTGGCACGCGGCGAGGCGCTGGACGGAGCCGTCCAGCGCGCCCTCGCCCATCTGGCCACCCGCCCCGGCCACGAGGAGACCACCAACGCGCTGCGGCGCGCTCTCGGCGCCGTACGGCAGGGCCTGCCGACCTCCGAGCGGGTGGCGTCCCTGGGCGAGGGCTGGACCGGTGAGGAGGCCCTGGCGATGGGGCTGTACTGCGCCCTGGTCGCCGAGGACGTCCGCCATGGGCTGCTGCTCGCGGTCAACCACGGCGGGGACAGCGACTCCACGGCGGCCGTCTGCGGCAATCTGCTGGGCGCGCTGCACGGCGAGACCGCGCTGCCGCCCGCCTGGCTGGCGGAGGTCGAGGGGCGCGGCACGATCCTGGAGCTGGCCGACGACTTCGCCATGGAGATGACCCAGGGCCCGGCCCTCCACGGCCCGGGCAGCTCCTCCCCGGCCTGGCTCACCCGCTACCCGCGCGCGTAGGTCCGCTCACCCACGCGGGTGAGTCCGCTCCGGCCGCCACCGCGCACCCGCACCGGCGGTGGCCATCTGCCGCTGTACGGGCCCGTTCCCCTCCCATGGACGCCATGGGCGCCATGGACGCCTTACGGCGCGCACGGTCAGATACGCGGCCACGCCCAGGAAGGCGAGGCCGAGCAGCGGATAGACGGCGGTGAGCAGCATCTGGGCGGGGTTCTGGTGGAGCTCCACCCGGGTCGGCCGGCTGTGGGGCGCGTACCAGACCATGAAGGAGCAGAACAGCAGCCCGGTCACCACCGTCCAGGCCGTCCAGCCCGCCGTACGCCGCCGCACCGCCTCCACCGCGAGCAGCAGGACCATCGGGACGGCCCACACCCAGTGGTGCGACCAGGAGACCGGGCTGACCATGAGGGCGGTCACGGCGCAGGTCAGGGCGGCCCAGGCGCGGGCGTTCGGAAGTCGGCCGTCGTCGGTCAGCTGGGCGGCGACCGCCGTGGCCAGGCCCGCACAGCCGACCAGTACGGCCGCCGTGAGCCACCACATGCCCGGGTCGGGGGTGTGCAGCAGCCGGGCGAGGGCGCCCTTGAGGTTCTGGTTGCCCGCGCCCTCGACATCGCCGGGGCGGTCGGTCGCGAAGACGACCTCGGTCCAGAAGCGCCGGGAGTCATGCGGCAGCGCCAGGGCCGAGAACCCGACCGTGAGGGCGAAGGCGGCGGCGGCGACGGCAGCGCGCCGCAGATGGTCGTTCCCGAAGCCCCGCCACAGCGGGCCGCCCGCGGGCCCGGTCCGCCTCCCGGGCGCCCGGGGCGCCCGCAGCCGCCGGAGGCCGAGGAGCAGTCCGGCGAGGCCCAGGAAGACCACGAAGAGCCCCGGGGTCAGCTTGATCCCGGTGGCGATACCGGTCCCGACCCCCGCCCAGCGGTGGCCGGCCCGGCGGGTCAGATCCCCTAGCACCAGCGCCGTGACCAGCAGATTGATCTGCCCGTAGCGCAGTGTCGTCCACACCGGCTCGCACCACACCCCGGCGGCGGCGAGGGCCAGGACGGCGGCCGGCCGCGGCACCCGGGCGGGCGGATCGACCAGCCGCAGCGACAGATGGGCCACGGCGACCATGAGGACGAGATTGAGGGCCGTCCCGAAGGTCCGCAGGACGCCAGTGCCCATCACGGTCAGCGGGGTGAAGAGCAGGGCCGCGAACGGCGGATAGGTATTGGGGAGATTGTGCTGAGTCGCCCGCATGTCATACAGATCCGTCGCATCGCGTACGGTCCATCCCTCGGCGCGGTAGACCAGCAGATCGACCATCGACACCTGGGCGGCCCGCTGCGCGATCCAGAATCCGGTGAAGGAGAGCAGGCAGAACACCGCCGCCCACAGAACCGGCCGGCGCAGTACGGCGGCACGGGCCCGGTGGATCCGGGAGTCGGTGATCGTCTGGGTGGCGGTCACGGGGGCTCCAGAGGTCCCGGTGGACGGCGGCTCGGTGGGAGCGGGGCGAGCCGGGTCCGGGCGGTGCGGTCGGTGGCGGGTGGCGGACGGCCGACCATAGTACGTTCCGGATGTGGACCTCAGGTGAAGAAAAGATCGCCTGGACTGCCACGTTCGCTGAACGACGCCTGGTCATCGCATTCCGCTTATGACCCGCTCGCCCAGTTGTGGCCAGACGCGACCGGGCCGCCGGTCACCCCGCGATGGGTGGTGACCGGCGGCCCGGTCCATGGCCGCAGAGCGGAAGGCGTCAGTCCGTGGCGCTCGCCACCGACTTGTGGCCGGACGCGCCGGACTCCGGCTCCGACAGTGCGGCACCCGCCGAACCCGGCCCGTCGTCATCCGAGTTGAGCGAGGCGAGGATGGCATCGCGCTCCGGGGTGTCCTCCGGCTTGATGTAGCCGATGACGATGAAGAGCACGAGCGAGACCGCGAGCGGGATGGAGATCTGGTACTCCAGGTTCACGCCTCCGTCGATCGCGTCGTTGATCGGGTAGTTGACCAGGTAGAAGGCGATCAGCCCCATGGCCCAGCTGATCAGCGCCGCCGTCGGGCCCGACTTGCGGAAGGCGCGCAGCATGCCCAGCATCAGCGGGATCGCGATCGGCCCCATCAGCCCGGCGACCCACTTGATCACGACGCTGATGATGTCGCCGAAGAAGTCCGAGTTGACCTGGGTGGCGATGGCCATCGACAGGGCGAGGAAGAGCAGTGTGGTGTAGCGGGCCGCGAGCAGCCCGGTGCGGGTGGACCATTCCCGTACGGACTTGAAGACGGCGGGCATGATGTCCCGGGTCACCACCGCCGCGATCGCGTTGGCGTCCGAGGAGCACATCGCCATGGTGTGCGAGAAGAAGCCGACGATCACCAGGCCCAGCAGACCGTGCGGCAGCAGGTGCTCGGCCATCTCGGCGTAGGAGTTGTCGGGCTTGTCCGTCTTGATGATCAGCGGCGCGACCCACATGGGGAAGAACAGCACCAGCGGCCAGACGAACCACAAAATGGCCGAGAGCCGGGCCGAGCGCTTGGCGGAGTGGGCGCTGTCGGTCGCCATGTAGCGCTGTGCCTGGTTCCACATGCCGCCGTTGTACTCGAACGTCTTGATGAAGAGGTAGGCGAGCAGGAAGATCAGGGTGTACGGGCCGACGGTCGGCTGGTGGTGGCTGTCGGGGAGGTCGTCCCAGACGCTCCACAGGGTGGAGAAGCCGTCCAGCTCATGGAGCACCGCGATCAGCATCGCGATGCCCGCCACGAACTGGATGATGAACTGGCCGAGTTCGGTGAGCGCGTCGGCCCACAGCCCGCCGACCGTGCAGTAGATGGCGGTGACCGCGCCCGTGATCAGGATGCCCTGGTTGAGCGAGACACCGGTGAAGACGGACAGCAGGGTCGCGATGGCCGCCCATTTGGCGCCCACGTCGACGATCTTCAACAGCACCCCGGACCAGGCCAGCGCCTGCTGGGTGGGGAGGTTGTAGCGGTTCTTCAGATATTCGAGCGGCGAGGCCACACGCAGTTTGCTGCGCACCCGGTTGAGGCGCGGTGCGAAGAGGTTCGCGCCGATCGCGATGCCGATGGCGATCGGGAAGGACCAGGTGACATAGGAGGTGATGCCGTATTGATAGGCGATCGCCGCGTATCCGGTGAACATCACCGCGCTGTAGCCGGACATGTGGTGCGAGATCCCGGACAGCCACCAGGGCATCTTGCCGCCGGCGGTGAAGAAGTCGCTGACATTGTCCACACGCTTGTGGGACCAGAGGCCGATGGCGACCATGACACCGAAGTATCCGATCAGTACAGCCCAGTCGAGACTGTTCATGTCCCCTCCCAGGGTCCGCCATATGAACGGGTGCGCACTTCGCCGCGACGTTCGTCATGGGCGGTTCCCCCGAGCGGGAGCGGGGTACTTCCGGGATTGAACCGCTCGTTCGGGTAACCGGTCAAGGGTTCTAAGGGTCACGAGTGTGAACGCAAATCAGGAAGCAGAACCAATTTACTCTTTCTTGACCTGACGGGGCGTTGTCTGCCGCATACCGGTGAACCCACGATGAGCGGGCACTTCGTGAGACGCCGTCAGACGCATGCCCACCTATCGATGGGTCAATACGGGAGCGGGATCCCGAAAGGGCCGGACAGGAGTCGCGCTAACGCATCAGTTCACCGGCGTTCACCAGCAGCGACTGCCCGGTGATCGCCCGGGCCCGGTTGGAGGCCAGGAACGCCGCGGCCTCCGCCACATCGCCGTCCGTCGCCAGCTCGGGCAGGGCCATTCCGTCCGTGAGCCGGGTCAGCACCTCGGCCTCGCTCACGCCTTCGGCCTGTGCGGTGAAGGCCACATACGCCCGCACCGGCGGCCCCCACATCCAGCCCGGCTGGACGGTGTTGACGCGAATCCGGTGCGGCCCCAGCTCGCGCGCGAGCGCGTACATGGTCGAGGTCAGCGCGCCCTTGGAGGCGGCATACGCGGTCTGACGCACCTTGGTGGGGGCGGCGGAGGACGACTGGGTGCCGATCAGCACCACCGAGCCGCCGTTCCGTTTGAGCGCGGGCAGACAGGCGCGGGTCATCCGGAGCGTCCCGAACAGATTGATGTCCACCACCTGGGCCCAGGACCCGAAGTCGGCGTCCTCCAGCCCGCCGAAATGGCTGTCCAGCGCGGCCACATGGACCACGGCGTCGATCCGTCCGAAGCGGTCGAGGGCGAGCGCGGCGAGGGCCTCGCACTGCGCCTCGTCCGCGATGTCGGTGGTCCGCCAGGCGGTGCGCTCCCCGCCCGGATCGACCTCGTCCGCCACCTTCGGCAGCCGCTCCTCGGTCCGCGCCCCCATCACCACCCGGGCGCCGTCCCGGACGCATGCGGCGACCACCCGGGCTCCCAGCCCTGGCCCCACCCCGGAGACGACGATGGTCTTGCCCTGTAACGGCATGGCGGCACCTCCCGTATCTGGCGTCGCGTCAGATTAGGGGGACGGCCGTCAGATGGCCAGAGCGCCGCGGGGCGACCCCGGTGGAAGGCGCCACGGGACGCCCCGGCCCGTCAATCGTCCGAATCGGCACACTTGATGCCGACCGACCCCTCCCCAACTGACGCCACGTCAGCTACACCTGGGGGACATGACGAGCGACGCGTACGCGGAACTGGCCTCCGTCGGCCCGTACGGGGTGCGCCCTGGCCACGCCCTGATCACGATGGTCGAACCGCACCCCGGCCATGAGTACGCCTACAACCGCTGGTACGAGGACGACCACTTCATCGCGGGCGCGATGGCCATGCCCTGGATCTACGCGGGCCGCCGCTGGGTCGCCACCCGTGAGCTACAGCTGCTGCGCTACCCCGAGAAATCGGCCATTGCCCAGCCGGTGACCGCCGGCTGCTACCTCTCCGTCTACTGGCTCACCGAGGGGCGCTACGCGGACCACATGCGATGGACGGTGGGGATCAACAAGCGGCTGCTCCGGGACGGCCGGGTCCACCAGGACCGTACGCATGTCTTCACGGCCTTCCAGGACCATGAGGCCACCGTCTACCGGGACGGGGCGGCCGGTCCGCGCGATCACCACGCGCTGGACCACCCCTATGCCGGGCTGGTGCTGGAGGTGATCGAGAGCGAGGGCCCGGAGCGGCGGGAGGAGCTGCTCGAGTGGCTCCGGTCCAGACATCTGCCGCGCCGGCTCGCGGGCTCGCCCGCCGCGATGGTCACGGTCTTCCGGCCGACCCCGCTTCCCCTGGACCGGATGTCGTATGTGAAGCAGGTCGAGGGGGTCGGCACCCGGCTGACGCTGCTCTGGTTCCTCCAGACCGATCCCCGGGAATGCTGGGAACGCTGTTTCACCGGTCTGGACGGTGAGGTGGCCGATGCCGGGCTCGGCCGGGTGGAATTCATGGCGCCGTTCATTCCGACGATTCCCGGTACGGACCAATACGTGGCGGAACTCCGCTGAAGCGGCTATGCCGGAAAGCGCCGGAAATGCCTGGAGCCCTCTCGGCGGGGACGGCGACCGGTCGAGAGGGCTCGGATACAGGCTTGCGGCTCCACGCCGCCGACCGCGCTGCCGCGGCCGGGTGTCACGGAGATCAGTCGAGGTCGAAGCCGCCCCGGCTGACGTCGGACACAAAGGCCGACCACGCTGCGGGGGCGAAGCTGAGCGTCGGTCCTTGGGGGTCCTTGGAATCGCGCACGGCGACCTCGCTGGTGACCGGGGAGGAGATCTCCACGCAAGCGCCGTTTCCGGCCGAGTGCGAGGATTTCACCCACATGCTCGTCTTTCCCTGCTGAATGGACACGATTGCTCCGATGCGTTTTGTTGATGAGACGAACCCCCGATTGGAGGCGTCACCGACGTTACTCGGCAACATCGTCTGGAAAGCGGGCCATTCACTCGACCGAGTGGCATATTCCCGTGGCCCCTTCCGCGGCTCGGTGCGGAGGTGTAGCCTCCGCTCTTCGCCGTTCGCGCCGGAGCGTCTCCCGGAGCGTTCCCCGGGGTGTTTCCATGCCCTGTGCGCCCCCCGCTCCCGCTCAGCCCGCCGGGGTCGTCCCGCCCCGCTCCCGGTGTCGGCGGGCGTGCTCCTGGGCCACCTCGGTGATGAACTGACGGCTCTGGTCCGCGTTGAGCGCCTGGGCCCGCAGATGCTCGTACATCATGCTGTAGCTCTGCACATCGCTGAGCTTTTCCAGATACAGGTCGCTGGTCACGCCCTCGAGATAGACGACGCTGGTGTCCGACTCGTCCGAGAACTCCAGGATGGTGAACTGCCCGCTCATTCCCGGATGCGACCCCATGTCGAACGGAAGCGCCTGCACCGTCACATGCGGCTCGTGGCTCATCCGGACCAGATAGTCCAGCTGATCACTCATGATCTTGGAATCGCCGACCACCCGCCGCATCGCCGCCTCGTCCACCACCGCCCACAGCCGCAGCGGGGCCAGCGGATCGGTGATCCGCTCCTGGCGCCTGAGCCGGACCTGGACCCGCTGGGCGATCTGGTCCTGCGGGGCCTCCGGCAGGGCGCCGCTGATCACCGCCTCCGCGTACTCCGGCGTCTGCAAGAGGCCGGGCAGCACCTGGGGTTCATAGACCCGCAGCGACGCCGCGTCCGTCTCGAAGCCGATGTAGACGCTGTACGGCACATCGCCGAAGGCGTTCCACCAACCCTGCTGGCGCGACTCCTTCGCCATTTGCATAAGAGAATCGACGAGTGCTTTGTCCTCCACCTTGTACGTGCGGCAGAGGTCGCGCACATCGCGCTGGCTGATGCTGCGGCGCCCGTTCTCCAGTCGGCTGATCTTCGACTGGGAGACCATCAGCTCCTCCGCCACCTCCTCCGCCGTCATGCCCTTCTCCTGGCGGAGCCTGCGCAGTTCCTGGCCCAACCGGCGTCGCCGGACAGTGGGGCCGACGTTCGATGTCACAGGACGTGCACCTCCGGCTTCGTACTGCTGATTTCTGCTGTTCAGCAGCCTGCCACTACCGGACGGGACCGCGCTGGGAAATGGCCGCACAAAAGGCGGCCGCACAACGGTGGGCGAACGCGCGCGCGGGGCGGTGGGACGGCCGGTCGTCCAAATCGGCCGTCCCACCACCCCGCGCGCTTCAGCGGCTCCCGAACCGGGTCGGTGGGGACTGCGGTGCGGTCGGTGGAGCGTCGGTGGTGCTGGGTGCTGCTCGGAGCCGGACGGTGGCGCTCCGCCCCGGACGGTGCCGGGAACGGGCTCCGCCGCCCCGCTGACGGGCTGCTGGTGCGTTCGACGGGCTCGGGTGGTGCGCGGTGGTGCGGTGGTGCCCCGAAGGCGCCTCAGCGCGCTCCGACGCGGGCCATGCTCCCGCGGCGGGACGGCTGGGCCGGAACGCCGGCCGCGGGCTCCACCGCGGCGCGTGCCCCCGGCTGTCGTCCTCCGGCCGGTGCGCGCCGTGGCTGCGCCGCGACACCGTTCTGCACGTCCATCACGGCGTGCGCCACGAGACCGCCCATCGGGTCGTGCCGGATCAGATCCCGGAGCCTGGA
Organism: Streptomyces malaysiensis subsp. samsunensis; assembly: GCF_024519315.1. Classification (GTDB taxonomy): domain Bacteria; phylum Actinomycetota; class Actinomycetes; order Streptomycetales; family Streptomycetaceae; genus Streptomyces; species Streptomyces malaysiensis. The sequence goes on from NZ_JANIIC010000018.1 coordinate 50,756, forward strand.
GCGCGAGGAGCGCCCCTCGTTCCCGGGGTACAGATGCTTGCCGAGCCCGACCGCGTGGGCCAGGGCGGCGAGCGCGGCGGTCCGCGGGTCCGGCGGTACGCCGGTGCGGATCGCGCTGTCCAGCCGGGCCCTGATCTCCCGGCTGATCGCCGTGTCCGTCGCCTGGTAGCGCGTCGTCGGCAATACGCCACACATCTGGCCCGCCACGGCATGCACCATGCCGCAACGCTCCAGGTGCGTGAGGTACGTCTGGCGCAGCCCCAGCCGGGGCCCGCCGATCCAGTGGACGGCCCGCACCGGACTGCCGCGTCGGCGCAGCAACTCCAGCGCGGAGTCCAGAGTCGGATCTCCGGTCGGCCGTGGCAGCACCACGGCGATACGATCCCCGTCAGGGGCTATTCGTCCGGCCAGGGCCAGCTCTACTAGCTGTGCCCCGGCAAGACCGAGGTCGAGCGACTGCGGCTGCGCCGTGGTACCCGTGGTCGGGTCCAAAGCGAGCAGCAGAAGCTCCTCCGGAATTGTTCTGCGGCTCCTGCCCATCCATGCCTCCCCGCGTGGATGAATGACAGGGTGACCCCTCTCACATTGGTCTGTCGAGAGTGCCTGGGGGGTTTGGGTGGGAACCAGTAGGTATGTCGTTCTCGTCTAGCAGGTGGGCGGGCACCTGAGGACGCTCTCCGGCTGTGGCGTTGCGCGATCGCGTGCCGGACACACAGGACACTGGTAGAGGTTGGGCTGCGGGACGTGACGCCATGGGGCGTACGGCGTCCCGCGACACATATCGAGGAGGCATCGGTGGCGGGCGAGTCCCCCGGCAGGTCGGATCAGCAGCAGTCGTCGGGGGAGACGGCTAGGGGAGAGCGCGATCCGCGGCTCGCGATCTCGCGCGAGGCGGAGGCGGGCCAGGGCTCGACGGCGGTCGCCGTCGTGTCCGACGACCTCCGGTCGGGTTCGGGTGAGCCGGAATCGGCTCCCGGCGAACCCGAAGTGACCTCCGGGGCGAAGGCCGAAGCGGAGGCTGAAGCGGAACCTGAGACATCGGCGGCCGATAAGGGCGACGCCAAAGTTTCTGGTGTTCGCGATAGTGAACAGGGCGAAGGTTCCGGGACGTCGGAGGCGACGGCCGAGCCGGACGCGGATTCCGGTGCGTCGGACGGATCGCCCAAGGGGGAGGCGTCCGAGCCCGACGCGGAGCCGGAAGCGGATGGCGCCGATGGCGCCGATGTCTCCGGCGGCGCGGACCGGGGGGACGTCAAGACTGACGCGGCGAAGGCCGATGACGCCGACGCCGATGTGAAGGCTGAGGACGCGTCCGGAGCCGGGGCGGACGAGGGCGGCGGTGAGCCGTCGAAGCCGTCGGTCGATCAGCGGACGGCTGTCTTCCGTACGGTGAAGCCGAAGGACGACGCCGAGGACGGTCGGGCCGAGGGCAAGGCCAAGAAGGAAGAGCCCAAGAAGGAAGAGGCCAAGGAGTCCGATAAGAAGGAAGGGGCCGAGGAGGCCGAGAAGGGCGAGTCCAAGGGCGCGTCCGGCAAGGCCACCGCCTCCGGCGCGGATGCCACCGCCTCCGGCAAGCCGATCGACCGCCCGACGGCCGCCTTCGGCGTACTCCCGGAGAAGCCCGGAAAGGGCGGCAAGAAGGGCGTCGACCAGCCGACAACCGCCTTCAAGGCGGTCAGCCCCCCGGCCCCGGCCGCGGACAAGGCCGACGGCAAGACCGCCGACAAGGCCGACGGCAAGACGTCCGGCAAGAAGCCCGTCGGCGAGTCGGACAACGAGCGGACCAGCAAGTTCGTCCCGCTGCGGTCCCCCGACGACCCGGCCCCGCCGAAGCGCTCCGCCGCGCCTTCCGCGCCGAAGCCCTCCGCGCCGGCCCCTTCCGCCGCCCCGCCGGCGGTCCCCGAGGCCGAGCGGACCAAGCAGCAGCCGCTGCCGCCGATGACGGAGGACGGCAAGCAGCCGGCGCCGCTCGACCTGCTGGCGCAGCTGACCAACACGCCGCCCAAGCCGGAGACACCGCTGCGGACGGTCGTCCGCCGGGTCAAGATCTGGACGCCGCTGGCCGCGCTGCTCGTGATCATCCTGGGTGTCGTCCAGGCGCTGCGGCCGCTGCCGGATCCATCGCTGAAGCTCACCTCGGACCCCACCTACCGCTTCGGCGGCGGTGAGCTCTCCATGCCGTGGCCCGACCAGGGGCAGTCCGCCGCCGAGGTCGAGGGCGTGGGCACCCTGGGCGCCTCCGGGGAGCAGAAGCCGGTGCCGATCGCCAGCGTCACCAAGGTCATGACGGCCTATGTGGTGCTCAAGGACCATCCGCTGAAGGGCGACGCGGAGGGCCCGAAGATAGAGATCGACGCCCAGGCGGCCAAGGAGGCGAAGTCCGCCGACGAGTCGCGGGCGGCGGTCAAGGAGGGGCAGACCTTCACCCAGCACCAGCTGCTCCAGCTGCTGCTGATCAACTCCAGCAACAACATCGCCCGGCTGCTCGCCCGCTGGGACGCCGGTTCGCTGGACGCGTTCGTCAAGAAGATGAACGACGCGGCCGAGAGCCTGGGGATGAAGCAGACCACCTACACCGACCCCAGCGGTCTGAAGGAGTCCACCAAGTCCACCGCGGCCGACCAGCTGAAGCTGGCGAAGGCGGCGATGCAGTCCGAGGCGTTCCGGGCGGTCGTGGCGACGCCCAACACCGATATCCCGGGTCTCAAGGACCGGATCTACAACAACAACAATCTGCTGGTGAAGCCGGGGGTGATCGGTATCAAGACCGGTTCGTCCACCCCGGCCGGCGGTGCGCTGATGTGGGGTGCGGTGCGGACGATCGACGGCAAGCAGCAGCGGATCCTCGGTGTCGTCCTCGAGCAGCGCGCGACCACCACGCTGGACGCCAGCCTCCAGCTGGCGCAGACCAACAGCTACAAGCTGATCACCGCCGTGCAGGACGCGCTCACCTCGGCCACCGTCATCAAGAAGGGCGATGTCGTCGGACAGGTGGACGACGGGCTGGGCGGCACCACGCCGGTCGTCGCCACCAAGGATCTGAAGGCGGTCGGCTGGTCCGGTCTCGCGGTCGACATCAAGATCGGCGACGGCGGTGAGAAGGTGCCGCACTCCGCCAAGGCGGGCACGGTCGTCGGCGAGGTGACCGTGGGCACGGGCCCCGGACAGCTCACGGCGCCGGTGGCGCTTCAGGAGGATCTGTCCGAGCCGTCGTTCGGCGCGAAACTGACCCGTATCGGCTGACCCACTGGGGAAGTGGGCTAAGGAGGACGTGTGAAGTGGCCCCGGCACGAAACGCCGCCGGGGTCCGACACGGCTCGGGGCCGCCCTCGCGTGCTAGCGTCGCGAGGGTCCCCGGCCTGGACCCGCACGCGAACCGGAGTGACCCGGCACAGGGTTGAGGACCGATGGGGTAGACCTCGGGGGAAGACGGGGAGAGCCGCAGTGACCACCGTGGATCCGACACGGGCTGATGAAGGCGGGGGCTCGGAGGAGAGCACCGCCGCGCGAATACGCGTACCCACGCAGCGCTGGCCGGCCGGGCCGGCGGCCCCGGCGGAGGCGGAGCGCGGGAGCGACCGGGAGGCTTCTGGCGGGCTGCTCGAGCGCGCCCGGATTGCCCTGTGTCACCCTGTTCTCGCCGCTTTGGCCGCCGCCGCGCTGCTGCATCTGCTGTGGGTGGCGCTGCTCGCGAACAGCGGCGGTGACCTCGCCGCGCAGGACGCCTGGGCGGAGTTCGCCCTCCAGCATCCGGATTCGGCGTACAACCTGGCCTGGTACGGCGGGATGCACCCGGTCTCGTACAGCGTGATCTCGCCATATCTGATGGCGGTCCTCGGGGTCCGCTCGACGATGATGATCGCGGGAACGCTGGGCGCCGGGCTGCTCGCGCTGCTGCTGGTGCGCAGCCGTGCCGTGCGGCGGCCGCTGTGGCCCGCCCTCTACGGCACCTTGGCGCTGACCTGCAACGCCATCTCGGGGCGGGTGACCTTCGGGCTCGGCGCGATGTTCGGGCTCGCGGCGGTGGCCGTGATCTTCGCCTGGCCCCGCCGATGGCGGTCCCGGCACTGGCACCACAAGACCGGTCGGTTTGCGCTGGCCGCCCTGCTGGCGGCGCTGTCGACCATGTCCAGCCCGGTGGCCGGCCTGTTCGTGGGCATAGTGGCCGCCGGTCTGTGGCTGACCAAGCGGCGCCCCGCCGCGTACGCGCTCGGGATCACGCCCGTGCTGGTGGTCGGTCTGTCGGCGTGGCTGTTCCCGTTCTCCGGTGAGCAGCCGATGGGCATCGGGTCGGTGATCCTGCCGTTCATCACCGGTGGCGCCGTGCTGTTCTGCGTACCGCGCGAGTGGTCGACGGTGCGGGTCGGGGCCGGGCTCTACTGCCTCGGGGTGGTGCTCACCTGGGTGATTCCCTCCCAGGTCGGCACCAATATCTCCCGCCTCGGCATGATCTTCGGTGGGGTGGTGCTGATCGCCGCGCTGCCCTCCCTGCGCAGGCCCCCGCGCGCCGAGCTGCGCTCGACGCCGGCCGGCCGCCGCTGGACGGTCCTGGTGCTGGCGCTCGTGACCGTCACGGTGTGGCAGGGGGTCAAGACCGCCGACGATGTCATCCACACCACCCCCTCGGCGTCCTGGGCCCGTGAGCTGGCGCCGCTGGTCGACCGGCTCAAGCGGGAGAAGGCCGACCGGGGCCGGGTCGAGGTGGTTCCGGTGCGCAGCCACCGCGAGTCCTCCGCGCTCGCCCCGTACGTCAATCTGGCGCGCGGCTGGAACCGCCAGCGCGACATCGACCGGAACCCGATCTTCTACGGCGAGGACACCCTCACCCCGGCCAGCTACCACGAATGGCTCAAGCGCTGGGCGGTGCACTATGTGGTGCTGCCCGCGGACGACCCGGACACCGCGGCGGAGCAGGAGGCCGAGCTGCTCGGCACCGGCCTGCCGTATCTGCGCGAGGTCTGGTCGGACGCCAATTGGAAGCTGTACGAGGTCAAGGACCCGACGCAGATCGCCGACCCGCCCGCCACCGTGCAGCGCGCCGGCGCCGACCAGCTGGTGGTGTCGGTCCGCTCCAAGGGCCCGGTGCTGATCCGCGTCCCGTACTCGCCGTGGCTGGGCCTGGTGGACGAGGACGGGAACAGCGTCCACGCCCCGAAGGGCAAGGACGACCAGCTGCCGGTCAACCGCGAGGGCTGCCTCACCAAGCAGACCGAGGGCGGTGAGGAGGGCCAGCCGGAGGACGAGTGGACCGTGCTGCACGCCCCTCGGCCCGGCGTCTACCGGATAACGGGCAAGTACCAGCTGCCGCGCGGCACGCCCTGCCCGGAGGAGATGGCTCCCTGAGCCCGCCCCGCGGAAGACCGTGAGCCGGCTCGGCTGAGCCGGCTCAGCCGCAGACCGTGGACAGCCAGGGCTGGTCGGGGGCGCCGCGCAGGCTCTGGCGGATCTTCTCCAGGCTGCGCAGCAGCCCGTCCGGCGGCCGGCTGGTGTCGCTGAGGTAGCTGAGCGCGGCGCGCTGGAAGGCGAGCCGCATCCGTGTGGGCATGGCGTCGGAGGCGTCCAGGCACAGCGTGGCCGAGTCCCGGAGGGTCGTCGCGATCCTCCGGTCCACGGTGTCGTCGCCCTGGGCGTCGAGCGGGACGTCGCGGTTGGCGAAGAACGGGTGGGTGCTGCTGCCCGCGGTCGTCCTCCCCCAGGCCCGCTGGGCGTCGGCCGAGATCAGGTAGCGCATCAGCTCCTGCGCCTGCGGTGTGTCCCGGAACATCGCGGCGAAGTCCCCCGACACCTCCCGGGCGGTGGACCGCCCGTCCGTATCGGGGAGCAGCCCGGGGGAGAAGGCGAAGTCCGCCTCGGCGGGTCGCGGGTAGCCGCCGCGGATGAACGACCCCTGGTGCTCCAGCGCGCACGGCGGGTCCGCGCCGAACAGCTTCGTGCCCGCCGTCCGGAAGTCGGTGATCAGCGCGGTACGCGCGGTGTCCTTGCCGAAGAGCGACCCCCAGCTCCGCCAGGCCCGCGCCACCCGGGGGTCCGTCCACGGCAGCCCGCCGGTCGCCCAGTCCTGGTAGACGGCCCTGCCCTGCTGCTGGAGCAGCAGATCCTCGATCCAGTCGGTGCCGGGCCAGCCGGAGGCCGCGTCGTCCCCCATGCCGACGCACCACCGGCGGCCGTCGGCGGCCAGGGCGGGCAGCGTGTCCGGGCGGCGGTCGTGGTCGTACCACACGATGCTCTTCAGGTCGGCCTTGACCGCGATGCCGTAGACCGGCCCGTCGGAGCTCAGCCGAGGGGTCCACAGCCGTCCGTAGGCCGTGCGCTCCCGGCTCGGGATCACCGCGTCCAGCGGGATCAGCTGGCGCTGATGGGCGTAGGCGGCCAGCTCGCCCCCGCTGGGCAGCACGGCGATGTCGGGCGGCGTGCCCGAGCTCACCTCCGAGGCCAGCACCTCGCGCAGCGCGGTGGTGCCCTGATAGCCGACATGGATGCCGGTGTGCCGGGTGAAGGTGTCCAGCAGATGCCGGAACGCCGCGCCCTCGTCGCCGGTCCACGACGCGAGCACGCTCACACTGCCGCGCGACTGCCAGCCGCTCGTATCGCCCGCGCCCACGACGCACAGCAGCACCATCCACAGCCCGAGGACCGTGGCCGTGGCGTGGCCGGACCGCTTCGCCGCGCTCATCGGGGCTGGAACCGGTACTCGTCGATACGCGGCTGGAGACCCACCAGGATCAGCACGGCCAGCACGGCCCCGCCCACGGGTATCCAGCCGACCGCACCGGCCTGCCAATGCGCGTTCCGCATCGTCCTCGCGACCTCCCTGGCGGTGGGGCCGCCGGTGCGGCCGATGTCGGATCGGGTCAGGCTGGCCCGCGCCGACTCCAGCCGGTCCTGGGTCTGATACGTGAAGACGGCCAGCGGCAGCAGGGCGACGAGCAGCGCGGTCGCCGCCGCCAGCCAGGGATTGACCAGCCGCCGGAAGCGGTGCCGCAGGAAGCGCTGGGTGTGCACCAGCAGCGCCGCCAGCGTCAGGAACAGCCCCGGCACCAGCAGCCACCAGGCGAACGACAGCAGCCAGCCGAAGGAGGTCTGGTCGTCGAGCACGTCGAACTGCCGGTCCTGCACCGCCTTCAGCCGGTCCAGGATGCCGCTGTGGCCGTGCCGCAGTATGGAGCCCGCGTACCCCAGATAGGCACCCCTGAGCGTCGGGTTGTCGCGGTTCGCGTACGCCTGCTCGACGGTGTCGCCATAGGACGTCACCAGCGCCGCGCAGGTGCGCAGGGACCCGCGCGCCGATTCGCCGCCGATGGTGCTCTTGGACACCTGGGCCAGGCTCTGCTTGGCCGTCGACAGCTTGTCGCGGTACTCCTCGCTGAGCCCCTCGAACTCCGCGGTGGGGCTCGAGATGCTGCGCCGCGCCTCGTCGTAGGAGGCGGTCAGCGCGTCGATGGCGGCGGCGACCTGGAGTATCGCCGGGGTGGAGCGGTCGGTCACCGCCCTGGAGTTGCGGCTGACGCCGTAGTACGCGGCCAGCAGCGTGGTCACGGCCACCGCCGTGACCACGAGCAGGGCGATCAGCCGGCGCACCAGGAAGGCGCGGGTGCCGCTGATGGCGTGGGCGCCGCTCATATCGCGCCGTCCGTGCAGCCTCCGCCGCCCCCGCCGCCCCTGCCGTCCGTGCCGCTCCCGCCGTCCGTGCCGCTCCCGCTGCCCCCGCCGCCCGTGCCTTCCGTGCCGCTCCCGCCGTCCGGTTCGCCGCTCAGCGGGGCGTTGCACTGCTGGCAGAACCCGGCGGTGGCGGGCGCCCGGCGCAGACAGGCCGGGCAGATGACATCCTCGGCGGGCGGCGCGGCGGGCTCCGGGCGCTCCGCGCCCACGAAGTGGACGCTCTCCTCCGACACGACGATCGCCGAGTTGAGGTCCAGCGGCCGGATGGGCTCGCGGATCCGCACCTCGCCGGTGGCCGCGTCGAGGATGTGCACCAGCCCGCCCAGCCGGGTCAGCATCTTCTCGCTGCCCAGCTGATGGGCCAGCTGCACGGCCCGCCCCCACTGGTGGTGGGCCCGCTCCCGGTCACCCGCCTCGTACGCGTCACAGCCCGCGGTGATGGCGTGGCCCAGCTCGGAGTCGGCGTCGTAGTGCGCCAGCCGGGGATCGATACGGGACGAAAGCACCACATCGTCCGTCCACTGGACCAGCACCGACTCAGGCTCGGGCAGCGGCAGCGCGGTGTCGCCCTCCACCACCAGCTCCACGGCGGCCAGCTCCACGTCCTCGCCCATCGGATCGCCGCGCGGATCGGCGAGCACGGACACCTGGTACTCGCGGGTCTCGTCGCCCCACGCCCTGGTGGTCCACTCCCAGGTGCGCTCATCGGGGCGGACGCCCTCCTCGGTGAGGTCCGCCCGGGTGGGGTGCACCTGCTTGACGAAGCCGATCCGGCCGCCCGACCGGGTGCGGATCCGGATCCGCACCCCGGCCAGCGCCTTGGCCATCGAGCTGGAGACCATCTCCTCGAACTCGGCGGCCAGCGCCGAGTCCTCCAGGACCGCGTCGGCCCTGCCGTGCAGCCGCCGCGCGATCCGCTTCAGCTCGGCGGCGTCCCAGCCGTCGCCGATACCGCGCGCGTCACAGGTGAAGTGCGGGGCGCAGGCATCCAGCACCTGGTCCAGATAGCCGGGCGGATCGTGTTCGTTACGGCCGTCGGTGAGCAGCAGGGTGTGCCGGATCGCGGCGGGCTGCCGCAGATGCAGCCGGCGGGCGAGATCCAGCCATGAGCCGATCGCCGTGCCGCCGATCGCGGGCAGCCGGGCCGCGACCCGGGCGGCGGCCGCCTTGGTGTCGGGCCCCGCGACCGCCATGCCGCCGGTGAACGGATAGACGATCTGGGCCTGTTCGGTGCCCTCGACGATCGCGAAGCGGGTGCCGTCGCGGAGTATGCCCACCGCGGTGGCGGTGGCCCGCCGCGCCGCCGCGATCTTCGTCGGCGGCCAGCTCATCGACATCGAGCAGTCGATGACGATGACCTCCGAGGCGGCGGTACGGGCCGCCGCCGGGCCCAGGCCCTGGGCCCGCACACTGACGATGGCGTGCATCTCGGTGCGGCCCGCCGAGACGGGCAGGTACTTGTTCTGGTGCACCCGCAGGGTGAGGGCCGGACCGCCGTCCGCGCCGTCCGGGCCGTACTGCTTTCTGTCGTCCTCGCTCATCTGATCCCCCTGTCAGACGCGGGTCATGGGCCTGATGGCATTCGCGCGGTCGATCAGCGTCCCGAGCGCCCCGGGGCTGTCCGCCTGCCGGGCCAGCCGGCGCAGGGTCTGCTCCAGCTCCGCGCGCAGCGCGCTCTCGTCCTCCCATTCACCGAAGACAATGGGCAAGGGCCCTTTTCCGGGGCTCGGTTCTCCCCCGGCTACCGCGGGGAGGTGCCCCCCGCCGCGGCGTCGTGGTCTCCCCCAACTACTCCAGCTCCCTGAACGGGCCCGGTCAGGGAGCTGGTCGGAGCCGGACTGCCGCTCCGCCCAATCCAGCGTCACCTCCAGTGACTCCGCCGTCAGCCGGTCGCGGGCCGGGCCGGACTCCCTTCCCTCGTCCAGATACAGCCGCGGCAGCCGGGTGCGCACCTCCGCCAGGTCCTCGGCCGTCGGCAGGGCGGCGCCGCCTTCGGTCCGGCCCAAACGCCCCGACAGCACCCGCACGATGGCGATCCGCGCGGCGTCGTAGTGGCGGGAGACCTTCGGCACCCCGCCGAGGATGTCCACCGCGCCGCCCCGGTCGCCCGCGGCCAGCCGGAGCCTGGCCAGCCCGAAGGCGGCGCTGCCCTGGGAGCGGTTGCGCTGCCACACCGCGTCGTAGAACCGCTTCGCGGCCTCGTGGTCGCCCAGGTGCTCGGCGCAGTAGCCCAGCGCCAGCTTGGGGGCGTACTCCCCGGGCAGGGCGCTGTAGACCGCGTCGAACTCCCGGCGGGCGTCGGCCACCGCGCCGTCCGCGAGCCGCAGCAGGGCGCGGTGCCAGGACAGCCGCCAGTCGTACGGGGCGGCGGAGCCGATCAGCTCCACGGCGACCGCCAGCTCCTGGGCCGCCGCGTCCCGTTCACCCAGCTCCAGATAGGCGCGGCAGGTGCGCAGCCGGATCTCGGCGGAGGGGCGGGGGAAGGCGTGCAGCTGCTCGATCAGGCGCCGCGGCCCGCTGTCGGTCGGGACGCCCAGCAGCGCGGCGCCGGGGTCGGCCGCGTCCGGGAACGGCACCGGCAGCCCGAGCGGCACCTGCCCGGGGCGGGGCAGCCCGGAGACGAGCAGCGGGCGCGGCTCTCCGTCCAGCCAGCGCTCCAGGTCCGGGATCCGGCCCAGCGAGGAGTCCAGCAGCGCCGAGGTCGGGGCGAAGAGCGTGGAGGGCTGCGGCTGTTCGCGGCTCAGCCGCAACGAGTGGATCTCCCGCAGGACGCCCCACAGCTGCTCGGACATCTCCGCGGCCGACCCGAACCGCCGCTCCGGGTCGGCCGCGGTGGCGCGGGCCAGCACCCGGCGGTAGGACTCGGCGCCCAGGCCCGGCGGCCGCTGGGCCTGCCGGGTGGCGCTCTCCGAGAGCTCTTCGAGCGTCCTGCCGACCCCGAAGAGGTCATGGCGCTCGGTGAGGGCCGAGGCGCCCCGGGCGAGCACCTCGGGGGCGGCGAACGCCTCGGTGATCACCGGCGGTCCGCCGTCCCGCTGGCCCAGCCGCCGCACCGCGCCGAGGTCGATCACCTTGACCCGGTCCTCGTGGTGCATCACATTGCTCGGCTTGAGATCGCAGTACAGCAGCTTCTCGCCGTGCAGATAGCCCACCGCGCGCAGCACCAGACAGCCGTAGGCCAGGATGTGCTCGTACAGCCGGGGCCCGTCGTACGGCCGCACCGCGTCCGCGATGTGGTCCTTGATCTGGGCGAGCGTCATCCCGTCGACGAACTCCATCACGATGTAGCCGGTCAGCGCGCCGTCCCGGGGGTCGGGCTGGGTGACGTAGTTGATGATCCGGACGATGCCGGGGTGGTCGAGCACGGTCAGATAGCGGCGCTCCTCGACCGCCGTCCGCAGGGCCGCCTCGTCCTCGTTGTTGATCAGGCCCTTGATGGCCACGGGCTGGTCGTCCAGCTGGGTGTCCTCGGCGAGATAGACCCAGCCGAGCCCGCCGTACCCCACGCAGCCGATCACCCGGTACTGATCGCCCAGCAGATCCCCGGGGCTCAGCCGCGGGGTGAAGTCGAACGGATGGCGGCAGCGCGGGCAGTAGCCCCGGGAGAGCGCGGGCTGCCCGGCGTAGGGCGCGCCCACGATCTCGTCGCACCCCTCACGGCCGCAGGTCTGGCCGCGCGACGGGGGACGCGGATCGTCCATCACCAGGTCGCGCAGCGAGGGCAGTTCGACCCGGGGCAGGGCCAGCGGATCCTCGCCCGCCGGCCGCACGGTGAACTTCCGCGCCACATCGCGGCGGCGGGCACGGGCCGTGGTCGCGGTGGACTCGGACAGCAGAGCGGCGCCGGGCCGGGCGCCCGAGGAAGGGGGCGGCGCGGCGGGCGGGGGAGTGGGGGCGGTGGGCAGTGCCCGGCGGCCGCACTCCGAGCAGAACCCCCGGGCGTTGATCCGGCCCAGGCCCTCGCCGCGGCAGTCCGGGCGGACACAGCTCGTCATGGCGCCTCCCCCTCCGGCGATGTGTGCACGGCGGCCACGAACCGGTCGACGGCGCGGCGCGCCTCCGGCAGATCACAGGGCACCTCGGCCAGCAGCCGCACCGCCGCGCGGTGCAGTGGGATCAGCTCCGCCCGCTCGGATTCGGCCTTGCTGCCGAGCATCGCCGTGTACGACACCAGCTGCCACTTCAGCTCCTGGACCGCCGGCTGCTGGGCGTCGATCACCCGCAGCGTCTCCTCGGCCCGCTCGGCCACCGTACGGACCGAATGCTCGAACGCGGCCAGCTTGGCGACGATGCGGTGGGAGCGCAGCTCGGGGTCGGAGCGCAGCCGGGTCAGATTGATCCGCAGGGCCGTGGCGTCCTCGGCGTCCGATGACGACGAGCGGCGCGCCCCGCGCCCGGCCGCCTCGTGCTCACGTCCGGTGGCGAGGGCCACCCGCCCGGCGAGCTCGTCCAGCCAGGCGTCGATCCGGGCCGCCTCGGGGCGGAACAGCCGCTCGGCCAGCCGCAGCCCCCGGGAGTGGGGGTCGCGGAAGACCAGCATCAGCCGGCCGCCCCGGTCGGCGAGCAGCTTCATGAAGCCGACCAGCGCCTGCGGGTCACGGGCGCGGTCCACGCCGACGGCCACGATGGTGAGCGGCACCGCGTTGGCCCGGACCCGGCTGAGCGGGGAGGTGTCGCCGGGGGAGCGCAGATCCATCCGGTCCGCGACCCGCAGCGCGACCTCGGTGTCGGTGCGCCCGGTGACGTCGATGGCCAGGTCCACACTGCCCAGCGGCGGTACGGTGCCGTGCGGCGCGGCGGAGACCGCGTCGTCGGGGCCGCCGCCCGACAGCTCGCGGTCGGCGAGCGTGATGGCGCGGCTGAGCGCCTCGTACCGCGCGTGGTCGTCGTCCTCGATGACCACGGTCTCCACGTCCGTGATGCCCGTGCGCCCGGTCAGGGGCTCCCGGCGCAGCCATACGGCGAGCCGCTGGGCGAAGCCGATGTCCTGGACGCCGGTGGTCAGCCGGGAGACCAGCGGCCGGTCCACCCCGGGGTCCCCGCGCACCCACCGGTGGACCACCGGCAGATGGCGCACGATCGTCTCGACCGGGATCATGTACGAGACGCTGAGGCGCTCGGCGGAGGGGATGTCGACGGGGTCGTCGTAGCGGCTCACGACCACGCCGATGACATGCCGCGTGGCCTCGTCCTCCACCCCGGCGCCGCTGAAGCCCCTACGGACCACATCCCGGGGCGACTTGGGGTCGAGCCCCACCCACTCCGCGCGGGGGCCGACCCGCCCGGCGGTCTTCGCGCGCAGATAGTGGCCGTTGTCGAGCCCCTTCGGGAAGCCGCCCATCCACACCGGCCGGCCGAGCACCGGCGGCAGCCGGTAGAGCGGCGCGGCGTGCTCGGCGGGCTGCGGCCGGCCGAGCCGCAGCAGCGCCACATCGCCGCATCCGTCGGAGCGCTGGGGCACCCAGCAGCCGTCGGCGACGCGCGCGGGGACGGGCTCGGCGTCGGCCACCTCGACCAGGTCGACCAGCACCTCGGTGGCGGGCACCGGAAGCCCGTCGTCGGGGATCACATGGGCGCACGTGAGCACCGTGTCGCTGCCCAGAAGGACTCCGGCGCCCAGGACGTCACCGGCCGAGCTACGGATTCTCACCCGCCATGTGCCCCCGCTGGAGGTCGCATCGGCGGTAATGCCCATTTCCGCCTCCATGTGGCAAGAGCATACGCCCGGGACGTACGGAAGCGACCCGTCCGTCTTTTGGGTCACGGGAACGGGTGAGGGGCGGGCCCAGGGCCGCATAGGGGCGTGCCGGAGTGGTACGGAGCGGGATGGCAGGCCCGGCGCGTACGGTGCACGGCGCCGCCCGTCGCACGCGCCCGGCCATTCGGGTGACGTAGCGTCACCCACCTTGTGGTGCGCTACGTCGGATGGATTACTGAAAGTGTGTGGTGGGACCCCCGCCGGTTTCCTTCGGCGCTGGGGCGCCGCACCCTCGCCGGAGCCGGGCGCCAGGCGTACCGCGAGGAGGACCGGGCGGGTGCCCCAAAGCCCGCTGCCGCGCACCGGATTCCGTGAGCGCGAGCGGGTCCAGCCCGTCCGGTCCCGTCCACCTCCGTGCCCCGCCCTCATCCCAGGAGGGAGTGCGCCATGCCTTACGGGCGTCACCGCCGTCACTTTCGGGTCGACCCCAGCCCTGTCGTTCACCGTCGTCTCGGCCACCCAGATCACCGCCGTCGCCCCGCCGGGGCCCGCCGGTCCGGCGCAGATCACGGTGACCACGCCGGGCGGCACCAGCAACGGCGTGACGTACTTCTACGTCGGCGTTCCCACCCTCACCGCCGTCGCGCCGCCCGGGTCCGCCGGGCCGGTGAATGTGACGGTCACCACGCCCGGCGGCACCAGCAACAGCCTCGTCTACAACCGCCTGGGGCCGCCCGAGATCTAGGCCCCGGGGGCCGCCCCGGCGCGCAGCGGCCGGTCGGCGCACGGCCGGGACCACCACACCCCCTCGCCGTGCGTCAGCCGGGGCAGGACCTGCTCGAAACCGTGCACCCGGCGGGCCGGGAGCTCGCCCCGGACCAGCCATCCCGTGGCACCGTCCACGCTCTCGCCGATGTCCGCCTCGGCGGCGGCGAGGTGGGCGGTGACCGCGGCCAGCGCCTCGGGCGGAAGCTCCAGCTCGAAGGCGTGGTACGGCTCGTACACCCGCCACCCCGCCCGCTCCAGGGCCTCCCCGAGCACCACGGGGGTGATGTCGCGGAAGTCGGCCGCGGTGCTCATCGGGCCGATGAAACCGGAGCGCACGAGGACGACCCGGCAGTCCGTCACCGAACGCCCGCGCGGTCCGTGGAGCAGCGTCTCGTACACGGTCTCCTCGATCGCGTTGTGGAACGCGCGGGGCAGCGCGCCCAGTTCGGTCTCGTAGCCGAAGACCGCCCCGGCGCCGCGCTCGGTGGGTTCGACGCGCAGCCCGACGGTCGCCCACAGCCCGGTGTGGTCGAAACGCGCGATCTCATGAACGGCCTCGCCGACCCCCGAGGGGCGTTCGACGAGCACGGGCCGGCTCGGTTCGAAGTCCGCCTCGATGCCGTAGTCCTGGACCAGCGTGGCCGCGATGATCTCCTTCTGCACCTCGCCGTACAGCAGTACCGAGGTGGCCCCGCCCGGCATCGCCCGCGCGTGGATCAGCGGATCCTGGTCGGCCAGGTCGAGCAGCGCGGTGTGCAGCCGGGACGCGGCGGTGGCGCCGGGCTCGCGCGCGCGGACGAGGGTCTGGAGGCTGGGCGCGGCGAAGTGCCGCCGGTCCGACGCGGTGTCATGGACGGGCCCGAGCCGGTCGCCGACCCGGACCCCGGGCAGCCCCCTGACCCGCGCGATGTTCCCGGCGGTCAGCGGCCCCCGTGCGGCGCCCGCCCGTCCGATGACCTCCAGCGCGGTGATCTGCCCGGTGTGCTCGGTCGGGGCGCCGCCGGGCTCGCGGCGGTGCAGGGTCACCCGCTGTCGCAGCGTCACCTCACCGGAGAACAGCCGCAGATACGCCGTACGGCCGCCGCGGGCGCCGCCCCGATCACCGCCCGTGCCGCCTCCGCCGCGTTCGACGGCGAAGACCGTGCCCCGCGGCTCCGTGCCGCCCGGCGCGGGCGGCACCAGCCGTGCGACCCCCTCGACCAGGTCCGCGACGCCCGCGCCGCTGAGCGCCGAGCCGAAGAAGACCGGATGCGCCAGCCCCTCCGCCGTACGGGACGCGAGCGCGGCCCACACCTCCTCGGCCGAGGGGAGCGGACCGTCCACGACCCGTGCGAGCATCGCGTCGTCGATCTCGGCCAGCACCTCGGCCGCCTCGGCGCGCACCCCCGGATCGTCGAACGAACGCGGCCGGACGTGCGCGTTCCGTGTGCCCGGGGCGCGTACCGCCGTCAGGGGGACGAGATGTGGGGCCAGGGCACGGCGGATGTCGGCGAGCAGCCCCTCGTCGCGGGCGCCCGCACGGTCGATCTTGTTGATGAAGAGCAGCACCGGAAGCCGCAGCCGCCGCAGCGTCTTCATCAGCACCCGGGTCTGTGCCTGGACGCCCTCGACGGCGGACAGCACGAGCACCGCGCCGTCGAGCACCCCGAGGGCGCGTTCGACCTCGGCGATGAAGTCGGAGTGACCGGGGGTGTCGATCAGATTGATCTGGGTGTCCCCGGCGGTGAGGGACGCGACCGCGGTCCGCACGGTGATGCCGCGCCGCCGCTCGATCTCGCCGGTGTCGGTCTGGGTGTCCCCGGCGTCGACGCTGCCGAGCCGGTCGATCACCCCGGCGTCGTAGAGCAGCCGCTCGGTCAGGCTGGTCTTACCGGCGTCGACATGGGCGAGCACGCCGATGTTGAGGGTCCGCGAGACCCGTGGAGAGCTGGGCATGGATGCTGAAGTCCTCGAAAACGGTCGTCCGGTGGGGGCGCTGGGTCGTTTCGAGGAATCGGCGCATCGGTCGCTCCTGCTCGTAGAGGCTCGCGGACGTTCGCGGACGTTTCGCGGACGTTCGCGGACGTGAGGTCGCGGACATCCTGGACACGGAGGCGGGCGGAGGCAACCGATTTTCCGGCGGACCGCCGGGAGAACCGCCCAGGGCCCTCTCGACAACTCCCGCCGCTGCCCCGACCCTTCGTAAGCGACGGGGGCCGGCGCGGCGGAGGGGACTGACGATGCGGCGCAGAACGCTTCTGGCGGCGGCGGGCACCACCGTGCTCGGCACCGCGCTCACGACCGGCACCGCCCGGGCCGACGAGGCCATCGGCGTCGACCCCGGCACCGACCACGGGGTCTGGGAGGGCTGGGGCACCTCGCTCGCCTGGTGGGCCAATCTCTTCGGGCGGCGCGACGACTTCGCCGATCTCTTCTTCACCACCGAGGCGGTGGGCTACGGCGGCCGGTCGCTGCCCGGTCTCGGGCTGAACATCGCCCGCTACAACCTCGGCGGCTGCGCCTGGACCAGCGCGGGGGGCGAGTCCATGGTGGCCTCGCCCAACATCCCCCGGTTCAAGCAGATCGAGGGCTACTGGCACGACTGGAGCAGCGAGGACCCCGCCTCCCCGGCCTGGCACTGGGACGCCGACGCGGTCCAGCGGGCGGCGCTGGTCAAGGCCGTTCAGCGGGGTGCCGTCGCCGAGCTGTTCGCCAACTCGCCCATGTGGTGGATGTGTCTCAACCACAACCCGTCGGGCGCGGCGGACGGCGGCAACAACCTCCAGCCCTGGAACCACCGCCAGTTCGCGCTCCATCTCGCCACCACCGCCCGCTACGCCCAGGACCACTGGGGCGTCCGCTTCGCCACCGTCGAGGCGTTCAACGAGCCGTCCTCCGCCTGGTGGAAGGCGGACGGCACGCAGGAGGGCTGCCATATCGACGCGTCGGTCCAGCGGGCCGTCCTCGGCCATCTGCGCACCGAACTCGACGCGCGCGGGCTGACCGGCACCCGGATCTCGGCCTCGGACGAGACCGGTTACGACCTGGCCCGTACCACCTGGAACTCCTTCGACACGGCCACCCGCGCCCTGGTCGACCAGGTCAATGTGCACGGCTACCAGGGCTCGGGCGGCCGCCGCGATCTGCTGTACCTGGATGTACGCGCGGCGGGCAAGAAGCTGTGGAACTCCGAGACCGGCGACAAGGACGGCACGGGCCTCACCCTGGCCACCAACCTCTGCCTCGATTTCCGCTGGCTGCACCCCACCGCGTGGTCGTACTGGCAGGTCATGGACCCCGGCGCGGGCTGGGCGCTGATCCACTACGACCCGGACACCGCCCAGCCCGGCGCCGTGCAGCCCAAGTACTACGTGCTCGCCCAGTTCACCCGCCACGTCCGCCCCCGGATGCGGATCCTGGAGACCGGCTCGGACCACGCGGTCGCCGCGTACGACCCGGGCGCGCGGCGGCTCGTGCTCGTCGCCGTCAACCCCGGCGCCGCGCAGACGCTGACCTTCGATCTGTCCCGCTTCGGCCGGGTCACCGGGGGCACGGGCGGGCTGGTGCCGCGCTGGTCCACCCAGACCTCCGGCGCGGGCGATCTCTACACCCCGCGCCAGGACACGGCGCTGGACGGCAAGCGGCTGAGCGTTCCGTTCGCCGAGAAGTCGGTGCAGACGTTCCAGATCGACGGGGCGAGCGAGTAGGCCCCCGGGGCGCTACGCGGCGAGATGGCGGACGAGGCGGCGCAGCTGCTCCTCCCACCGCTCCCGGAACTCCGGCGAGTCCGGCTCGATGCCGAAGATCTGGCGGACGGCGTGCGGCATCGTGGCCGGTACGGAGACGGCGGCGTAGCACATCAGCAGTACGGCGGCCGGGTCGAGGTCGTCGGCCAGCTCGCCGGCCGCCTGCCGGCGCCGCATGTCGGACAGGTCCTCGGGCTGCTCCTCCGCCACCTCACCGGTCAGCGCGCGCCAGACGGCCAGCCGGATGCCGCGAGGGTCGTCGAACACCTCCCGGAGGTAGCGGACGACCAGCTCCTCGAAGGGGACCGAGGGGTCGTTGAAGGTCGCCTCGCGCTTCAGCCACTCGCGGCCCAGCTCCTGGTAGATGCCCTCCTTACCGCCGAAGTGGTAGGCGATCAGCTGCTTGTTGACGCCCGCCCGGTCCGCGATGTCCTGGACGCGGGCGCCCGCGAACCCCTTCTCGGAGAACTCGTCCCTGGCCGCCTCCAGCAGCAGCCGCCGGGAGCGCTCCGGGTCCAGCTTGCGCTCCTCGGGCGTGGGGGCGCGGCGGGGCCTCTTGGGCGTCCCCTGCATCGTCGTCATCTCCTCTTCCTCGGCCCGGACCTCGGCCCGGACAGGCTAGCCGGGGGCTCCCGCCATGCTCTCATCTATATGTTTGACAACATCATCCGTTTGGATGAACCTGGCTGCGGCTACGTACGGATCGCAGGACAGGCAAGGAGATTCATCATGTTCGTGGTGACCGGAGCCACCGGAAACGTCGGCGGCCATGTGGTGAAGGAGCTGGCCGACGCGGGCGCCGAGGTGCTCGCGCTCACCCGCGACCCCGAGGCGGCCCGGCTGCCCGAGGGCGTACGGGCGGCCCGGACCGATGAGCTGCCCCTGGACGGTGCCACGGGGCTGTTCCTCAACCCCGCCGTGGTGTGGCAGGTGGGGATCGGCAAGCTCCTGGAGCGGGCCAAGGAGAGCGGGGTGCGGCGGATCGTGATGCTCTCCTCGTCCTCCGTCCTGGCCGACCTCGACCCCGAGGAGAACCCGATCGGCGCCCGCCACCGCGCGCTGGAGGCCGATGTCGAGGCCACGGGGCTGGAGTGGACGTTCGTCCGGCCGGGCGCCTTCGCCGCGAACGCCATGCAGTGGGTGGACCAGATCAAGGCCGGGGACGCGGTGTACGGGCCGTACGCCGGGGCGCAGATGGCACCCATCCACGAGGCCGACATGGGCGCGGTCGCCGCCCGCGCCCTGCTCGCCGACGACCTGGTCGGCCAGTCGCCCGAGCTGACCGGGCCCGAGTCGCTGAGCTTCGCCGATCAGGTGCGCATCATCGGCGAGGTGATCGGGCGGCCGCTGCGGTACGAGGAGATCTCGCACGAGGCGGCGCGGGAGCGGATGGCGCACGGCTTCGTCACGCCGGAGATGGCGGATTCGCTGCTGCGTGTCTTCGCGGAGTGCGTGGACCGGCCGCAGCCGATCTCACCGGAGGTGGAGCGGGTCACGGGGCGTCCCGGGCGTACGTTCGCGCAGTGGGTGGAGGACCGCGCGGCCGCCTTCCGCTGAGGCGCCGGCCGCGCCGGGACCTGACGGCGTGCCGGGACCCGGGACCCGGGACCGGGTGGCCGGGCCAGTCGCGCCTGCGGCGGGCCTTTTCCCCTACCCGCCCCTTCCCGAACCATGGGGCTCCGCCCCCTGGACCCCGGACGCCCTTCGGGCGTGTCCTCAATCGCCGGACGGGCTGAAATCAGCCCCTCCGGCGATTGAGGAGCGGGGTCCGGGGCGGAGCCCCGGTTGCGGGAAGGGGCGGGTAGGGGAAAGGCCCGCCGCAGGCGCGCTATGCCAGGGGTGGGTCCTGTCCGTACGCCTGGACGGCGCGCGGAACGCTCCGCGCCGGGCGGCGCGCACTCGCCAGGTGCCACGCCCGCCTCAGGAGGCGGTCCGCTTGCCCGTCTGCTTCTTCGCGGTGGCCTTCTTGGCCGCGCTCTTCTTGGCCGCAGCCTTCTTCGCACCCGCCTTCTTCGTGGCGGCCTTCTCCGCAGGCTCCTTCTCCGCCGCCTTGGCGGCCTTCGTCCCGCCCCTCCTCGCCCCCGCGGTCTTCTTCTCGGCCACGGCCGCAGGCTCCTTCTTCGTCGCCGCGGCCTTCTTCGCCGGGGCCTTCTTGCGGCCGCGCAACTCGTGGACCGTAGCCTCCGCCTCCTCCTCGGCTCCCCCCTCCGAGGCGTCACCGGCCTCCCCCGCCGCCGCGGCCGCTCCGGCCCCCTCCTCGCCCCGGGACTGCCTGGCGCTGCGGACGCTCTCCTTCAGGGCCGCCATCAGGTCGACCACCTGCGCGCCCGAAGGCCGCTCACCGGGCTCGGCCGCGGGCGTGGCGCCGGACATCTTCGCCGCCACCAGCTCCTCCAGCGCCTCGTGGTAGTCGTCGTGCAGTTCGCTGATGTCCACCTCTCCGAGCGTCTCCATCAGGGTGTCGGCGAGGTCCAGTTCGGCCGGTTTCACGGTCACCTTCTCCTTGGGGGCCACCCCCGCGGGCTCGCGCACCTCGTCCGGCCAGAGCAGCCGGTGCAGCGCGATGGTGTCGCCCACGACGCGGAGCATCCCCAGCCGCTCGCGGCCCCGGTGGGCGTATTTGGCGATGGCGACCTTCCCGCTGCGCTTGAGCGCCTCGCGCAGCAATGTGTACGGCTTGGCCCCGGCGGCGCCGCTGGTGCCCAGGTAGTAGGCGTCGCCCAGCTGGAGCGGATCGATCTCGGAGGCGGAGATGAACGCCTCGATCTCCAGGGTGTGGGTGGTGGGCAGCGGAAGGGCCGCGAGGTCCTCGTCGGTGATCGGGACCAGCGCTCCGTCCGCGTCCTCGTACGCCCGCCCGATCTCGCCCGACTCGATCGGCTTGTCCTCGAGCTCGCAGACCTTGCGGTAGCGGATGCGGCCGCCGTCGCGGGTGTGGATCTGCCGGAACGAGATCGAGTGGTCCTCGGTGGCCGGATACATCTTGATCGGAATGCTCACCAGGCCGAAGGAAATGTTCCCATTCCAGATAGATCGCATGCTTGATCCCTTTCGTGAGATTCTTATCGTATGTCCCCGATCGCGGAGGTGGAGGGGCGGCGGATCACGCTCAGGAACCTCGACAAGGTCATCCATCCGGCCACCGGCACCACGAAGGGCGAGCTGCTGCACTATCTGGCGTCCACCGCGGACGCCCTCCTCGGCCATCTGCGTGGGCGGCCACTGGCGTTCCTGCGCTACCCGGACGGCCCCGACGGCCAGAAGTTCTTCACCAAGAACCCGCCTCCGGGCACGCCCTCCTGGGTGACCACGGCCGAAGTCACCCGCCATAAGGGGGAGACCGCGCGGCAGGTGCTGATCCAGGACCTGCCCTCGCTGATGTGGGCGGCCAACCTCGTGGTGGAGCTCCATACCCCGATGTGGCGGATCGACCAGGGCGTGGGCAGCGCCGACCGGCTCGTCCTCGACCTCGACCCCGGGCCGCCCGCCACGATCGTGGACTGCCGTGTCGTCGCCGTATGGCTGCGCGAGCGGCTGCGCGCCGACGGCCTTACGGCTTACGCCAAGACCAGTGGCTCCAAGGGGCTCCATCTGCTGGTGCCGCTGGAGCCGACCCCGTCCCGGCAGGCCACCGCCTACGCCAGACGGCTGGCCCTGGAGGCCGCGAACGCCATGCCGGACCTGGTCATCCGTAAGATGACCCGCTCGCTGCGGCCGGGGAAGGTGTACGTGGACTTCAGCCAGAACGCGGCCGCGAAGACCACCGCAGCCCCGTACACCCCGCGAGCCCTCTCCGAACCGGCCGTCTCCGCGCCCGTCACCTGGGAGGAGGTCGAGGAGTGCGGCGACCCCTCGGCGCTGACCTTCCTGATCGACGACATCCCCGCGCGGCTCGACCGCCACGGGGATCTGCTGGCCCCGCTGCTGGACCCGGCGCAGGCACGCCCGCTGCCGACGGGTGGCGGCGGGGGCGGGGACGACGGGGCCGCCGATGAGGACGGGGCCGCCGATGAGGGCGAGGCCGCCGATGAGGGCGAGGCAGACGACGAAGACGCGGCCGACGATGAAAGCGCGGCGGACGACGAAGACGCGGCGGACGACGAAAGCGCGGCGGACCGATGACCTCCCAGGAGCCGCCCCTTCGGCAGCCCCCTCAGCCGCCTCTTCAGCCACCGGTGGAGGTGGCGCTGGCCCGTGTCGTCCCCACCCTGCCGACCGCCCCGCCCGGACGGCGGCTGGCGTACGAGCCCAAATTCGACGGGCATCGGCTGCTGATCTTCCGGTTGGTGGACACCGTAAGGATGCAGGCACGCTCCGGCCGCATCATCACCCGTGCCTTCCCCGACCTGGAGGCCGCCGCGCGGCCGCTTCCGCCCGGTACGGTCCTCGACGGTGAGGTGGTGGTGTGGGCGGGCGGCCGTACGGACTTCGCCGCCGTCCAGAAGCGCGCCTTCGCCGCGTCCGAGTCCCGGGCGGGCCGGCTCGCCCGGGAACTGCCCGCCTCCTACGCCGCCTTCGACCTGCTCGCGATCGGGGCGGAGGATCTGCGGCCGCTTCCTTACGAACAGCGTCGCGCCCGGTTGATGGCGCTCCTCGAACCGCTCGGCCCACCGCTCCAGGCCGTTCCCATGACCACCGACCCGGAGCTCGCCGCCACCTGGTACGAGGCGCTGCCGGAGATCGGCGTCGAGGGCCTGGTCATCAAGGATCTGGATCAGCCGTACCGGCCGGGCCGCCACTGGCGGAAGCTGCGCCACTCGGAGGCCCGTGACGCCGTCGTCGTCGGCGTGGTCGGGCCCCGGCTCCGCCCCCGCGCCCTGGCGCTGGTGCTCCCCGGCGATGACGCGCCCGTGATCTCCGCCCCGCTTTCGACGGGCGTCCGCGCCCAGCTCGGCTCGGCCCTGCGCGACCTGCCCGACCCACAGCCTCCGCCCGCCGAACTCCCCACCGCGCTGGACCGGGTCGGCGCCGAGATCGCCTACCGCCCCATCGCCCCGGATCTGACGGTGGAGGTCCGCCACGAGAGCACGGTCCGCCACGCGGCCACAACGGTCATGCGCCTCCGCATCCCCGACTGACCACCCCGACCGGCCTCCGCGCGCCGGGCCCCGGCCCTTGCCCGTACGTCGCGTACTCCGACCGGCCCCCGCGCGCCGGGCCCCCGACCCTTGCCCGTGTGCCGCGCACCTCGACCCGCCTCGCGCGCTGTGCCCCCGGCCCTTGCCCGTACGTCGCGTACTCCGACCGGCCCCCGCGCGCCGGGTCCCCTGCCCGTGAGCCGCGCGCCCCGACCCGCCCCGTGTGCCGCGCCCCCGACCCCCGCCCGTGAGCCGCCCCGACCCGTCCCCGTTTCCCGCGCGCCCCTACCCGCCCCCGCGTGCCGCGCGCCCCGACTCGCCTCCGTTTCCCGCGCGCCCCGGCTCTGGCTCCGGCTTCGGATCCGGCGGGCCGGTGATCACCGCCGTCACCCGGCTGCCCGGCGGCAGTTCGCCCCGCTCCACCAGCCCGTGGACACCCCACAGCATCTTCGCCACGTACCGCCGCTCCACCCGCACCCCGTGCCGCTCCTCGAACCGGGCCGCGAACGCCTCCAGCTCCGCCGGGACGCGCCCGTAGCCGCCGCCGTGGTAGCCGTGGTCGATGTGCCAGTTGCCGAACGCCCGCCCCCAACCGCGCCGGTGCAGCTCGGCCACCTCGCCGTCCAGATGGCCTTCGGCCCCCTTCAGGACGGCGAACCCCACCGCCCGCGCACCGGCCGGGAGCGCGGCGGTGATCCCGGCCAGCGTGCCCCCGGTGCCCACCGCGCAGCACACCACGTCGCCCGGCCCCAGGTCGGGCAGCTCCGCGACGAGCTCCGCCGCCCCGCGCGCCGCCAGTACGTTCGTACCGCCCTCGGGGAGGACGTAAGCGCGCCCCCACCGCTCCTCCAGCCCCCGCAGGGTGCCGGGGTCGTCCTCGCTCAGCCCGCGCAGCGTCTCGCGGTAGGCGGAGCGGCTGACGAAGGCCAGCTCCATACCGTGGTCCTCGGCCCGCGTCAGCGACCAGTTGCGCGGCGCGTCGGCCAACTCGTCGCCCCGGATGACCCCGACCGTCGACAGCCCGTAGGCGGCCCCGGCCGCCGCCACCGCGCGGATGTGGTTGGAGTACGCCCCGCCGAAGGTGAGCAGCCGCGTGTGCCCCCGCTCGACGGCCGCGCGCAGATTCGGCGTGAGCTTGCGCCACTTGTTGCCCGGCACCAGCGGATGGATGAGATCGTCCCGCTTCAGCCGCAGCGCCACGCCCCGATCGGCGAGCCACGGATCGACCACGTCCCGCACGGGGGACGGCAGCCGCGGCCGCAACGGGGTGGCGATGTCCATGGGGCGTCTCACCTGTCCATTCTCGCCGCTGCCCCTCGTTCACCGAGCCGTACCGCCAGTGAGCCGCGCGGCCGCGGGACCCGACCCGGTCACGCAGCGTAAGCACTGACAGGGCGGCCATGTCGAGGTGAGGAGGGGAGCCAGAGGGTCGCTGCTGATGACCACCACTTCGGCGCTCCAGGTCCGGCCACTGTCATGGGACACCCGCATGCTCATGAGCCGCTGTCCCTTTTCTGTCTTGTCCATCACGATCTGCCTCTTCTGTCGCGTTGGGTCGTGATGGTCCCGCCATTGCCCAGGGCGCCGCGACGACAGAAAAGGCGTTACTCGGGTGTCCCTCGAAGGGCGTCATTTCGGTGTCATTCATGGGCGTTCGCGGCTAGCGTGGACGCCATGACGACCGAGGTACACGCACCGAATGACGCGCTGCGGGCTGTGCGGATCGGCCTGCGGATGAGCCAGGACGACCTGGCGAAGGCGCTCCGCCGGGCAGGTGTCGGGTCGGGTGAGCCGAACGAGGCCAGCAAACGGCTGGTCCAACGCTGGGAATCCGGTATCAGCAGATCACCGAGGCCGGTCTACATCCGCGCGCTGGAGAGGGTCACAGGGGTGCCGATCGAGTCATTGGGATTCGCCCCGCAGGTGCCCATGGCGAGAGTCCATGGCGATGGGGCGGGAGGGCATGACATGACACCGAGCGCGGAGGGCGTGGCTCCCGCCTCCGCCGACACCCGGGCGGGCCGGCAGACGGCGGCAGACAACTACAGCGGCGTCTGGCTCTCCCGGTACGAGTACTACTCGTCAGGGCGCGAGGACGTCTTCGAGGGCAGGCACTACGTGGTGCTCGTGCAGCACGGCAATCGCCTGACGGGACGGTCACTCAACGGAGCGTCCCTGAACCCCGACTCCCCGCTCTCCCTGGACTTCACCGTCGACCGGAGCGTGGTCACGGGTACCTGGACCGAGCAGACGGCCACCGGCGGCTACTACCAGGGGGCGTGCTACCACGGCGCGATTCAGCTGCTCGTGGAGCCGACCAGCCGCCGCATGGCCGGCAAGTGGGTCGGCTTCGGCAAGGACTTCGACGTCAACACCGGACCGTGGGAACTGCGCCTCATGGACACCTCGGTGTCCAAGGCGACCCTGGAGCGGTACAGCGTCCCGCCGGAGTGACCGGACCGCTCGGACGGGCCGCGGAAGCTCAGGAAAAGCGCGCGATCGCCGTCATCGTCGGCCGGAGATTCCGGACCGCGGGCAGCCACCGCATCACGGGCGCCAGCGCCCCGTAGTAGAACCCGCGCCCGCGCGGCGGCGGCACCTCGCGTACGTCCGTGATCGCCGGATGGGCCGTCCGCACCTTCGGCAGCTCGCCCGCGTCCATGCCCCATGGCATGGGCGGCGCCTGATAGCCCTGCGCGGTGCGCATCTCGCCGCGCAGCGTCCGGGCGCTGAACCAGCGGGGCACCGCGTCGAAGACCAGCGCCCCGCCCCGGAACCGCTCGGCGCACCCCGCGATCAGGTCCTTCACCTCGGTCGGCCGGAGATACATCAGCAGCCCCTGGGCGGTGATCAGCACCCCGTGCGCGGGATCGACCTCGTCCCGCCAGGACAGGTCGAGCGCCGACCGGGCGAGGGTGCGCCGCCGCTCCTCGTCCGGCAGCAGCGACCGCCGCACCTCGGCGGTCTCCGGCAGCTCCACGCACAGCCAGCGCGCCCGCCCGTTGTCCACCCGCCAGTACTGCGTCTCCAGGCCCTCGGCGAGCGTGACGACCGTGCCGTCCGGATGCTCGTCCAGGAAGGCCCGTACGGCGGTGTCGAAGGTGCGGACCCGCAGCGCGTGGCCCTGCGCCAGCAGCGGGCTGGGCGCGCCGAAGGTCTCCTCGAAGGGGTAGTCGATGCGGTCGACCAGCTCCACGGCCTTGGGGTCGGCCAGCACGGTCCGCGCCCGGCGGGCCTCGGCAGCCCGCATATAGAGGTTCCACAGCAGGGTCTCGGGCACCTCGCTCAGCTCGATGCGCCGGCCCTTGCCGTCTTCGTCCCCGTCCCCGTCCCTGTTCCCGGTCCCGGTCCCGGTCCCGTCCCAGTCCCCGTAGCCGTAGCCGTAGCCGTTCGGTCCGGCGTCCGCCATGGTCTCGTCACCCCTCGCCGTGTGCCGCCCCTGGCCGCGCGTCCCTCGGAGTGTCCTCCACTGCCATTCAACCTCACCCGCCGCGGAAGGGAGAACGGCCCCGGCAGGGGACGGAGAACGCCCCGGCGGGAGTGGAGAACGCCTCGGCGGGAGTGGAGAACGCCCCGGCCCCCGGATGATTCCGGGACCGGGGCGTTCAGGAGGTGGGCACGCCGTTCAACCCGCCTCGGACGGCACCGGGCCGATCGCCCGGCCCGCCCACTCGGGGGCCTTCTCGAGCAGATCCGTCAGCCGCTCCCGGATCTCGTCGGGGAACGGAGCCGAGCGGCTCTCGTTCTGGTCGATGTGGAGCGCGAGCAGCTCGGTGGTGGCCACGGGGGCGGCGTTCGGCTCCCCCACATGCATCTCATGGGTGAACCGCACCTTCTTCTCGTCCACGCCGATCACGCGCGTACGGATGGTGAGTTCGGCGCCTTCGTCGACCTCGCGCAGATACCGGATATGCGACTCCACGGTGTAGAGCGAGCAGCCGGTCTTGGCGCGGTAGGCGGAGTCCAGACCGGTCTCCACCATCATCTCGTCGGTGCTGTGGCCGAAGACGAGGACGTAGAACGCCTCGCTCATATGGCCGTTGTAGTCGATCCACTCGGGACGTACGGTCTGCCGGTAGTCGGGGAGCGTACTGCTCACTTTTCGTCTCCCATGGTGCTGGAGTTATGTGCGATGCCGTCCGTCCCCTCGGTGCGCTGCCGCGGCAGTCGGCCGGTCGCCCGCAGGACGTCGATGACGCCCTGGTCCCGCTCCGCGACGAGCTGCGCGATGGTACGGCCGCCCGCCGCCTCGTCACAGCCGTCGACCATGGCCGCACGCAGCGTGTCGTCCAGCTCAGGCGCCTCGAGACGGGTCCACGGAGACTTCAACGAGGGTCCGAAGTGGTCGAGCATATGTCCCATGCCTCCCTCGCCGCCCGCCAGGGCGAACGTGAGGCAGGGACCCATGAACGCCCACCGCAGCCCCGGCCCCTCGGTGATCGAGTCGTCGATCTCCTTCACCGTGGCCTCACCATTGGCGACCATGTGCAGCGCCTCCCGCCACAGCGCCTCCTGGAGCCGGTTGGCGATGAAACCGGGCAGCTCGCGCTCCATGGTGATGACGGATTTGCCCGCCACTTTGTAGAAGCGCGAGGCCCACTCGACCGCGGCGGCGTCGGTCTGTTTCCCGCCGACGACCTCGACCAGCGGAATGAGATACGGCGGGTTGAAGGGATGGCCGACGACGAGGCGGCCGGGGTCGGCGGCCTCGGTCTGCATATCGGTCATCGGATAGCCGGAGGTGGAGGACGCGATGACGACACCGGCCGGGGCCGCCGCGTCCAGCCGGGCCAGCAGCGACCGCTTGAGCTCCAGCTTCTCGGGGGCGCTCTCCTGGACGAACTGCGCGTCGGCCACGGCCTCCTCGGCGGTCGCGGCCACGGTCAGCCGGTCGGGGGAGGCGCCGTCGGCGAGGCCGATCCGCTCCAGGGCGGGCCAGGCGGCGTCCACGAGGCGGCGCAGCTTCTCCTCGGCGTCGGGTGCCGGGTCCCAGGCGGTGACGTCGTAGCCGCGCGCCAGGAAGTGGGCGACCCAGCCGCCGCCGATGACTCCGGCGCCGACGCAGGCGACGCGGCGTACCTCTTCGGGGGCGCAGGGGGATGGGGGCATGGCGGTCCTAAGGGTGTGAGGGGAGAAGGGTGTGAGGGGAGGGGAAGAGAAGAAGGGAGCTGGTGGGGGTTTACGCGCGGGGCTTGAGGCCCAGCCGCTGCCGCGCCTCGTCCGGTGTGGCGACGTTCGCGCCCAGCAGCTCGATGACCTGGACCGCGCGCTCGACGAGCTGGCCGTTGGTGGCCTTGACACCCCGGCTGAGGTAGAGGTTGTCCTCAAGACCGACCCGTACGTTGCCGCCGAGCAGGATGGACTGCGCCACCCACGGCATCTGCGTCCGGCCCAGCGCGAAGCTGGCCCACTGGGCGCCCTCGGGCAGCATGTTGACCATCGCCTGGAGCACGCCCGGGTCGGCCGGGGCGCCCCACGGGATGCCCATGCAGAGCTGGAAGACGGTCGGGTTGTCCAGCAGCCCCTCGGCCAGCAGCTGCTTGGCGAACCACAGCTGTCCGGTGTCGAAGATCTCCAGCTCGGGGCGTACGCCCAGCTCCTGGATGCGCTTGGCGCCGGTGCGCAGCATGTCGGGGGTGGAGACGTAGAGGTTGCTGCCTTCGCCGAAGTTGAGCGAGCCGCAGTCCAGGGTGCAGATGTCGGGCAGCAGCTCCTCGACGTGGGGGAGCCGGTCCAGGCCGCTGACCAGGTCGGTGCCGGGGAGATGGGTGAGCGGGTTCTCGGGGTCGATGACGAGGTCGCCGCCCATGCCGGCGGTGAGGTTGATGACGACGTCGGTGCCGGTCTCCTTGACCCGCTCCACGACCTCGCGGTAGAGCCGCGGATCACGGGCTGGGGCGCCGGTCTCGGGGTCGCGTACGTGGATATGGACCACGGCCGCCCCGGCCCCCGCGGCCTCGACCGCGGAGCGGGCTATCTGCTCGGGGGTGACGGGGACATGGGGGCTGCGGCCCACCGTGTCACCGGCGCCGGTGAGGGCACAGGTGATGATGACGCTGTCGTTCATGGGCATGGGCTCTCTCCCTCTTTCGCGGTGTGCTCTCGCGGTGCGGAACGGCGCGGAGCTACGGTCCGGACTACGGTCCGGGCTGGTCGACGGGGTCGGTGGGGTCGACCGGGCTGGCGGGGCCGGTGGGGCCGGTGGGGCCGGTGGGGCCGGTGGGGCCGACGGGCTGGTCGGCGGGGCCGGCCGCATCCGTGCCGGACCGCCGTGCGGTCAATTCGGTGTCCACATGCGCGTTGCAGGCGATCTCCATGGCCTCGGCGCTCGTACCGCCCTGTCCGGGCTCGGTGGCCAGCACCTGAATCGCGAGCCCATCGATCAGCGCGGTCAGCCGCAGCGCGCTGAACTCCGGGTCGACGGTGC
Organism: Streptomyces malaysiensis subsp. samsunensis; assembly: GCF_024519315.1. Classification (GTDB taxonomy): domain Bacteria; phylum Actinomycetota; class Actinomycetes; order Streptomycetales; family Streptomycetaceae; genus Streptomyces; species Streptomyces malaysiensis. Next base: position 80,111 of record NZ_JANIIC010000018.1, read on the forward strand.
GGAAGACCCCCTGCCCGATCCCGCGCCGGATCACCTCGGCGACGGTCTGCCGCCACTGCCGGTAGAAGTCGGCGTGCAGCCGCCCGATGGCGGTGGACCGCGCGGCCTCGGCCCACAGGTCCATCCACACCAGCCACTGCTGCCGCTGCCGCGCGGTGTACGGCACCTGGAGCGCGATCAGCTGCCGCAGCTCCTCGCGCGCGTCGTCGGCCTCGGCGATCCGGGCGGCGCGGCGCACGGTGTCCTCGTCCATGCACCAGCGCACGGCGGCTTCGAGCAGCTCGTCGCGGCCCGGGAAGTGGTAGTGGATGGTGGCGGTGCTGGTGTCGCAGGCGGCGGCGATATCGGCGACGCGTACGGCGTGGAAGCCGCGCTCGGCGATGAGCCCCACCGTCTCCCGCACGATCTGGAGCGGCCGACCGCTGTCGGGGGGCGCGGCGGGGACGGTCGGCCGCGGCGCGCCGGCCGCTCCGGGCGCCGCCGTGGTGCCGAGCAGCCACCCGGCGTCCACGTTCCCGGCGTCGGCGATCCGCGCCAGCTCGGCCACGGTGAAGCGCCGGCTCCCGCTGAGCGAACGCGAGAGCTTGGACGGGTCCATCACGACCCGCCGGGCGAATTCACGCTGGGTACAACCGGCCTCGCCGATCACCTGACGTACGCGTTCCGCCACGTCGAACTGTTGCCGCATGGCCGACACCGTACGGACGCGTTGAGATAAGCGCAATGAATGTGACTACAGGATGCCCGCTTTCTCCCTGAATCAAGGGGAATCTCACCCAGGTGTTGCGCTCTCGCCTGACGAGTGAATCAGTTGTGCGCGATGATGTTCGAACGCATCCGGACTATGCTCATCGGGCGTGAGAACAGGAGAGATCGGGTGACATCGGGCGGGGACGACGTACGGCTGATCGCGGGGCGCTACCAGCTGGGCAACCGGCTCGGACGAGGCGGTATGGGCACGGTCTGGCGCGCATACGACGAGATGCTGGCGCGCGAGGTCGCGGCCAAGGAGCTGCATGTCGCGAGCGACGACCGCGAGCACCACAGACGGATGCGCCGGGCGCTGAGGGAGGCCCGTACCGTCGCCCGGGTGCACCACCCCCATGTGGTCGGCATCCATGACCTGGTCGAACACGACGACCGGCTGTGGATCGTGATGGAGCTGGTCGACGGCCCCTCCCTGGCCCGCCGGATCGCGGACACCGGCCCCCTCACCCCCCGCCACACCGCCGCCCTCGGGCTCCAGCTGCTCGGTGCGCTGGAGGCCGTGCACGCCGCCGGGGCGCTGCACCGCGACATCAAGCCCGCCAACATCCTGCTGCGCCAGGACGGCGGCGCCGTTCTCACCGACTTCGGCATCGCCGCCCTGGAAGACGACGAGTCGCTCACCACCACCGGTGAACTCCTCGGCTCCATCGGCTACATGGCCCCCGAACGGCTCACGGACGAGGAGGTCGGCCCGCCGTCAGACCTGTGGTCGCTGGGCGCGACGCTGTCGGCGGTCGCCTCCGGGGTGCCGCCGTTCCAGCGGCCCACCGGGGCCGCCGCGCTGCACGCCGTCACCTTCGCGGATCCGGTCATCCCGGAGCAGGTCGGGCCGCTGCGGCCCATCGTCGAGGCGCTGCTGAACAAGTCCCCGGGGCAGCGCCCCTCCGCCGCCACGGTCGGCGCCGCGCTGCGACGGGTCGCGGACGGCGCCGACGACCCGGGCCCACTGCCCCCGGCGGGGCCTCCGGAAGCGGCGGGAACGGCGGGGACGGCGGGTACGGCCGGGTCCCCGGGCCACTTCCCGGGGTCCGCCGCAGGCGTGACGGACCCCCCGACGCTGACCGCGCCCCCCACGGTGACCGCACCCAGGACCCTGACCGGCACCCCCACCCCGACCGCACCGCACACCCTCACCGGAACCCCCGCCCTGGACCGGGAGCCGACCGTTGTCGACCCGGCCGGTGGGCGGCCACCCCCGCGACCCCGCGGCCGGGCCCGCACATGGTGGTGGACGGCGGGCGCCACGCTCGCGGTGGCGGCCCTGGGCACGGGCCTCTTACTCACCTTCGGGCCCCCGTCCGACAGCGACGACAAGGCACCGTCTCCTTCCTCCGCCACCACCAAGGTGACCGTGGACGCGGCCCGCGGCTGGCAGACCGCGACGCCGACCCCGGTCCGGAAGGGCGACCAGGTGATGGTCACCTACACCACCGGCACCTGGACGGTGGACGCCGCCAACCTGCCGCTCGTCGGTCCGCTCGGCCACACCCGCGCCGATGACGAATCCCTCCGCTTCGCGTGGAAGGACTGCAAGATGGACTCCGCCGCGCCCTTCGGCGCCCTCCTGGGCCGCTACCCGGGAAACCCCGGGAACCCCCACGGCGTAGGGCGCGCATGGCACTTCCAGGCATCCCGCCAGGGCTCCCTCCAGCTTCGTATCAACGACCGCGACGGCTGCCTCGACGACAACAGAGGGGCGCTCACCGTCACCGTCCGGATCACCCGCTGACCGTCACCACGCGGATCACCCACTGATCGGGCGGCTGCGCACCCGGGCACGCGGTGCCCACGAAAAACGTGGGCACCGTGGGCAACGGGCAGCCTTCGCCGACGCATCCTCCCGGGCGGTCCGGGCAGCGGCGCCCGGAACACCGGCACCGACAGGGAGCGTCAGTTGGATACGAACGCGCACGCCGTGCACCAGGAGAGCGTGCACCGGGAGAGGGAGACGAGGAAGGAGCCGCTTTCACGGCGACGTGTTCTGGCCCTGTCCGGCGGGGTCCTCCTCGCCGCGGGGTGCACACCGGGCGAGGAACGGCCACGCGAGCGGGCCGGTGACTCCCCGGACGCGAGGGCCGCCGCCGAAGGTCCGGACGGTGTGCTGGGCGCGAACTTCAACGAGGACCCCGACAGCGTGACCTTCGGCGAGCTGCGCGGTGTCTCCGCGAGCTGGATCCGGGGTTTCGTCCCGATGCCCGAGGTCACGGCCGACGCCTCCCGTCAGCGCGCCATCGAGCGGCTCCTGGACGCCCACCACCTCGGCTACGGCACGGTGCTCTCGCTGAAGTTCCCGTACAACCACCGGCCGATTCCCGGACCGGGCAGCTCGGCCATGACCGAGGAACTCGCCCGGGTCGACAGGGTTCTGCACGCCGTCCTCGACACCGTCGACGTCCTGGCCATCGGCAACGAGCCGTTCATCGAGAGCCTTCCCCGGGACCGCAGCTCGGGCGCGCTGAACAGGTTCTACGAGACGGTCGCGGAACACATCGTCGCGTACCGGAAGAAGCACTTTCCCTCGTACTGCCGGACCCGCCTCTATATGGGCGCGTTCAACCACCTGGACAAGCCGGACGGGCGGACGGCGGCCACCGACCGCTGGCTGTCCTTCACCCGCAGGACCCAGGAGATGGAGGGTGTGGACATCCACCCCCATGTGTCCGCGCCCAAGGAGGTAAAGCCCTATGTCGACTACATCCTGCCCCGGCTGCGCGACGGCCAGAAGTTCCTGGTCACCGAGTTCTCCCTGGTGCAGCTGTGGAAGCTGCACCTGAAGGACGAGATCCCCGCACGCTTCGCGAGCCGCTACCACCTTCCCGCCGCCACCCCGGTCTGGAAGGTGATCGAGGAAGCCGTCGAGCACCCCTTCCCCGAGGAGAAGTGGCGCGACTTCCTCTCGATGAGCCCGTGGTTCGAGAGCCACAAGCACTTCCTGAGGGACCAGGTGAGTTACTTCCGCGACACCGGACGCCTCGCCGTGGCCACGTACGGGGTCACCCAAGGCGCCGCCATGACCAGGGAGTTCGGCCCCGACAAGCAACCCTGGCTGCTGAACAGCCTCTACGCCAACCGCACCGTGGAGCGCTCCGATGACGGCTCACCGGCCCACAACTACGGGTTCTTCGACGACTTCCGCGCCCTCCAGCGCTCCCAGGACCGCCGCCCACTGAGGAATTGATCTCCCTCCGGTCCGGATGGGGAAGACTCCGTGTGATGAGTGGTTGTTGTGGCGCGGAGCTGATTCTCTGGGCGGTCCGCCGGTGTCCCTGTACGCGGTGAACGCGGGCTGGACGGTCCGCGAGTTCGTGCCGGACGCGCAGTTCTACGGGATCGTGGTGAACGCCTTCTCCGTCGCCGCCAACGGCGTCCCCCGGCTGAACACCTCCCTGTGGACCTTGGCGCTCGCCGGAATGGCGGCGGGCGCGTTCATCGGCAGGGCACTGGCCACCCGCGTCCCCGAACGCGGGGCCCGCCTGCTCGTGCTGCTGCTCGCGCTGGCCGGCGGGCTCTCCACACTCGCCAAGGGGGCCTGGAAGCTGTGAGGGCGACCACACAGACTTAGAGCCTGTGTCATATCCCCGGCCGGGCGTGCGACGCCTGGCACGCACGCTCGCCGCGTTGCCGAAACGCCCGAGTGGCTCCGCCACGAGGGCGCTCCGGCGCCTTGCGATCGCACGCACCAGACGCCGCACGCTGATCCGACCGGGGATATGACACAGGCTCTTACCGAGCCGGGCGGGTCACATGCCTTACGCGGGAAGCGCGTTCAGCCAGTCGAGCAGCAGCCGGTTGACCTCCTCGGGGCGCTCCTGCTGGATCCAGTGGCCGGTGTCCTCGAGGATGTGCGAGCCGACGAGCCCGGACAGGGTGTTCGGATATGCCTTGATCGCGTCGCCCATCCAGGCGGTGGAGGCGTCCAGGGCACCGCCGATGAACAGCGACGGCCGGGTGATGGGCGCACCGTCCACCTCGGCCAGGTCCTCCCAGTCCCGGTCCATGTTCCGGTAGCGGTTCAGCGCCGCGCTCATCCCGGTCCGCTCGAACTCACCGGCGTAGACATCGAGGTCCCGCTCGCTCAGCCAGGCGGGCAGCCGCCCGGCGGGGAACCGCTCGCGCATCGTCCTGCCGCGCGTGATGAAGTGCGGGTCCGGCTTCCCGGGCTCGGGCATGGTGTCCCCGGACAGCGCCGCGTAGATCCCCGCGAGCCAGCCGCGCACATCCGGCTCGATCTCGGCTTCGGCCCGGCCCGGCTCCTGGAAGTAGGCGACGTAGAACTCCTCCTCACCGCCCATCCCGGCGAAGACCTCGGAGGGCCGGGGGCCGCCGCGCGGGGAGTACGGCACGCTCAGCAGCCCGACCGCCCGGAACACATCCGGCCGCAGCAGGGCGGAGTTGGCGGCGATGGGAGAGCCCCAGTCGTGCCCGATCACCACGGCGGACTCCTCGCCCAGCGCCTCCACCACGGCGACGTTGTCCGTCACCAGCTCCCGCAGCCGGTACGCGTCCACCGCCCCGGGCGCGGACGACCGTCCGTAGCCGCGGACATCGATGGCGGCCACCCGGTACCCGGCCGCGGCCAGCGCCGGGAGCTGGTGGCGCCACGAGTACCAGGACTCCGGAAACCCGTGGACGAGCAGCACCAGCGGCCCGGTGCCCTGCTCCACGAGGTGGATCCGCCCGGCGGGAGAGGCCACCAGACGGTGGGTGAGGTCGGTCGTGGTCGTCTGCGGCATGGTTCCCTCCGGGGGTCGGGGTACTCCGGCGCGTTCACTCTGCGTGGCGGCCGACGGGCCCGAGCATGCCGTGCCGTCCGCGGCGCGGACCACGTCCGTTGCCGATTCGGCAAACCACTCCGCGTTCCGCCGATGCGCAAGGTGTGCGGTTTGATGACGTTACTTCCAGAATTGAACCCACGGACGTTCTTCTTGTGGAGGTGAGGGCCGTGGCGACCTACATCACGTTGCTGAACTGGACCGAGCAGGGAGTCCGCGCTTACAAGGACACCACGAAGCGCTCCCAGGACTTCGCCGCGGCGCTGAGCAAGCTGGGGGCGAGGCTCGTGGACATCTACTGGACGGTCGGGCCGTACGACCTGGTATGCATCGTGGAGGCCCCCGACGACGAGACCGCCACCGCCGCGTCCTTGCAGCTCAGCGGGGCGGGCAACGTACGCACCACAACTCTGCGGGCCTTCGGCGGTGAGGAGATGGGGCGCATCCTGGCCAAGGCCGCGGGCTGAGCCGGTACACGGGAGAACCCCGTTCGGCCGATGGCCCGGCCGGTCGAGCCGGGCCGGGCCATCTATGTGGAGCGCGATATGAAGCGTTTGCTACTTCGTCGCGGGACCGGACAGCTCCAGGCCGAACGCGGCGTCGTCCGCCGGGGAGCCGAGATCGCTCGGCCCGATGAGGGCGGAGCCTTCGGCGGTGAGCCCGTCGGCACCCGCGTACAGGAGGGCCACGGCGCCCGCGCCCTCGGTCCGGTTCGGGACCCCGACGGCCAGATCGGGCTTGCCGTCGCCGTTGTAGTCGGCAGGCGAGACGGCCTCGCCGAACTTGTCGTTGCCCGCCATCTCACCGGGCACGCCCTCGGTGTCCAGGGAGAAGGTCTGCGCACCCGCGTCGGTCAGCCAGTCCTCGGTCCCCTTGAGCACCGTGATGGCACCGGCGTCGTTGTAGCCCCCGGGGGCCTCGGCGCCGGTGTCGCCGACGACGAGGTCGTCATGGCCGTCGCCGTCGATGTCGGTGAGCCGGGAGGCCATGCCGTTCTGCCGCTTGCCCGTCCAGTTCACCGGGTGGGCGGTGTCCAGCCCCGTGGCGGTGCCCGGGTACGTACGCAGGCGCGCGTCGTCCGGACCGTCCTCGAAGCCGGTGTCCGTGACGACGTCGTCCTTGCCGTCGCCGTTGATGTCACCCACCACGGCCCGGTACGAGGCGAACGGCAGCGGCACGTCCTCGCCCAGCGATGTGCTCTTCAGCCCTGTGGGCGAGCCGGGCAGCACACCGAGCGTGCCCTCGTCGGCGGGGTCGTCCTGGTAGGCGACGGTGACCAGGTCGGCGAAGCCGTCCCCGTCGATGTCGCCGGAGGACAGATGCTCCACGCCCGCCCCGCCGCCGGGCGGCGTGACGCCGGACATCTTCGGGGTGGCCGTCTCGCGCAGGTTGGCCGCGCCGTTCACGACCTGGACCTCGGTGCCGTCGGAGATGGCGATGTCGTCGCGGCCGTCGTGGTTGTAGTCGCCCACGGCCATTGTGTCGCCGAACAGCGCGTAGGCCGTGGCCTTCGGCGCGTGGAAGGCGATGGCGTCGTCGGAGAGGCCGTCCTTCGAGCCGAAGACGACCGTGACGGAACCGGCCCGCTTGGCGTCCCCGATGGCCTCGTGGTTCGCGGCGACGATCAGATCGCCGTAGCCGTCCCCGTCCACATCGCCGCGCACCACGGCCGAACCGAAGTGGTCCCCGGCCTCGGGGGTCCCGGGAACCCCCGCGCTGGCCTGCGACAATGTGCTGTGCCGCCCGGTGTCGACGCCATCCTCGGCCCCATAGGTCACGCCCACATAGCCCGCCTTGGACTTCCCGGAGACGGTCCCGTCGGGCGCGCCCACGCCGAGGTCGGCATACCCGTCGTGGTCGATGTCGCCCGGAGTGGTCTTCCCCGCCGTGGCAGCCGCGGGGGAGGGCCGCTTCTGGTCGGGCCCGTCGCCGCTGGACACCACGGCGCCGGCCCCGGCGGCCACTGCGGCGGTCACGGCGACGCCGATCGCCACACCCACCGCGCCTCGGGTTCTATTGCGCACAAATCCTCCAGTGAAGTAACGCATCGGTCGCCCTTGAGCCCGGACCGCCACCTGTCTCCCCCGGCGCCCGGAACGGAAGGGTCGTGAAGCTAGAGATGTCTGAAAGCTGAACGGTTGCGGAACCAGCGCAAAACGAGACGGGGATGTGATCTCCGCTCGGCCCGGCCGGATTCGGGCCCGCGTGCGCCGCGCGGCGCACCGTCGCAATCTGGAGGCAGTGCCCTCGGTGCGCGGCGAAAGGTGACCGAAAGGCGACCGACGCACCGCACCGGCGGGCCTTCCCGACCCAGCCGGCCCACCACTGGAGGTCTCGCCATGGCGAAGAAGGCGTCGACGGCGGGCAGCGCCGAGAGCCAAGCGCGCTTGGCGGCGCTGAACCCGGCGATCACCGTGCTGCAATCGGTGAAACCGCCGTTCGTGCCGGAGGAAGCGGAGGCGATGACGATCCGCGTCGACTACCCTCCCGGCGAGCGCGGCCTCCCGCCACACCGCCACTCGGGCCCCGCCTTCGGCTTCATGCTGGAGGGCGAGATGCTCTTCGAGCTGGAGGGCGAGCCGGAGCGGGTGATCAAGGCAGGGGAGACGTTCTGGGAGCCGGGCGGCGATGTCATCCACTACCAGGACGGGAACAACCGCACGGACTCATGGAGCCGCTTCACCGTCACCATGCTCTGCGTACCGGGCCGGCCCATGCTCACCCTGGTCGACGACGAGGAACTGGCCCAGCGCCAGCACTTGAGAGCGCCCCGTCCGGGCACGTGATCCCGGCTGGATCCGGACGTCGAACGAACCGTCAGCCTCCTGATGAGCAGCAGGCGTCGCCGCCCTCGAGGGCCGCGCTCTTACCCATCCGGTCGGCGTCGCCCTTGACGACGTAGACCTCCCAGGGCTCCTTGCCGGGGCCGTGCACCCAGACCTTGTCCTGGAGGGCGTAACAGCAGGAGGTGTCGTTCTCCTCGAACGTGGCGAGCCCCGCGCCCTCGAGGCGGCCGGTGGCGGCGTCGACCTGGTCGGTGGAGTCGACCTCGACACCGAGGTGATCCAGCCGGGTCTCCTGTCCCGCCTCGCCCTCGATCAGGACCAGCTTGAGCGGCGGCTCGGCGATCGCGAAGTTGGCGTATCCCGGGCGGCGCTTGGCCGGTTCGACGCCGAAGAGCTTGGTGTAGAACGCCACCGAGGCGTCGAGGTCGGGCACGTTGAGAGCGAGCTGCACACGGGACATGGCTTATCCCCCATCGGGTTGTATTGATGTTCTTCGATGCAAGATTGCGCGATGGATCGAAGAACGTCAATATTGAGGTATGTCGAAACAAGAGCTCGTGGTGCTCGGCCGGGACGGCGCCGACGGCTGCTGCCCGGGACTGCTGACCGCTCCCCTGGACGAGGCACGGTCCATCGAGCTGGCGAAGGTGTTCAAGGCGCTGGACGACCCGATCCGGCTCCGGCTGCTGTCGATGATCGCCTCCCGCGCCGGAGGCGAGGTCTGCGTCTGTGACCTCACCCCCGCCTTCGACCTGTCGCAGCCGACGATCTCCCACCACCTCAAGCTGCTCGGGCTCGCGCTTCTGGACGCGCTGATCGCCTCCACGGAGGCGGCGGGCATCTGGACCATTCAATCCGGCATCTTCCCCGAGAACACCGCCAGCCTCGCCCTGCACCGGCGTGCGGGCTTCCGCACCATCGGCACCCGTGAACGCATCGGCCGCCACCACGGCATATGGCGCGACGTCGTCCTCATCGAGCGGCGGAGCCCGAAGGTCGGCTGAACCTCCTGCCGTCGCGCAGCTCCGCTTGGTAGCGGCCCGGGGTCTGGCCGACGATCTCGGTGAACGCGTCGATGAAGCTCGAGGGGTTGGACCACCCGCACTCCGTCGCGGTGTCGGTGACGGACCGGCCGCCGGTGAGGTGGACCAGGGCGTGGTGGATCCGCAGGACGGTGCGCCAGCGGTGGAAGCTCATGCCCAACTCGGTGTGGAACAGGCGGCTCAGGGTGCGCTCGCTCGCGCCCACGGTCCGTCCCAGCTCGGTCAGGGTCCTGGTCCGGCCGGGCTCGGCGTGCAGGAGGTCGGTGACGGCACGCAGCCGGTCGTCGCGGGGTTCGGGCAGGTGCAGGGACTGCTCGGGGGTCTCGGCGAGCTCGTCGATCACCACCGCGCGCAGCCGTTCGTGGGCGCCGGGCCGGACCTCCCGCCGGTCGGTCAGCGCCAGGAGGGCCTCTCGCAGCAGGGGGCTCACCGCGAAGACGCTCGGGTGCGCCACGAGCGCGTCGCACAGTTCGGCCGGGATGATGACGAGGCGGGCGTCGGTCCTGCCGTAGAAGCGATGGGAGTGGTCGAATCCGGGCGGTGTCCATGTCACCCGGTTGGCCGGGGCGACCCAGGTCCCGCGCGCGGTCGTGGTGGCCAGGGCACCGGCGGCCGCGTACACCAGCTGGCCCTGGACGTGGGAGTGGGTGTGCAGGTGGAAGCCGTGCGGGAGCCAGCCTCCTCCGCTACGAGGCATGTCCACCGGTGGCGTCGAGGGTGCTGGGCAGGGCTGGCGGGTTTCCGGCATCAGCCCTCAGTTTACCGTCGCTTCCGGGACCGCTTGCGCACCGGCGGCCGAGCCCTTGGGCCGGCGGCACGCCCGCCACCGGCGCCGGGCCGGTGGCGGGCGATGCGCTACCCCGCTACCCCCGCGGCGCCAGGCGCACCCGCACCGCCGTGGTCCCCAGACGGGGGATCTCCACGAGTATGTCGTGGCCGTCGAGGGCGACAGGGGCATCGGAACCGTCGGGGTCGCCGAGGTACGTGGCGCGCTCCGCCCCCGCGACGGGGAAGCCGCACCTGAGCCGGACCGTGCGCGGCTCCGTGGCGAAGGACTGGAGCCTCACCAGCAGATCGACGCCGTCGTCACCCGGCACCGGGGCCGCGTCGCGGACCGCGACGCGCGCGTCGTCCACGGAGAGCAGCGCGAGTTCGGCCGGCCGGTCCGCGTCGGGCGCGCCGTGTGCGGCCACGCCGATCAGCGGGTGGTCGACCTCATGGGCGGTGCGCAGCGCCAGGGCGTCGGCGTCGATGGTCTCACCGCCGCGGCGGACGCCCACCGCGTACCGGAAGGTGGTGTGGAACGCCTGCTGGGACGGGAAGTTGGTGTCCCACAGGTTGTTGTGCACCCAGGAGTAGACCGTGCCGGCCTGGCGCGGCGATGTCGAGTCGGGGAAGGGCGCGTAGGGCAGGGCGATGGTCTCCGGTTCGACCAGCGGCGCGTCCCTGGTGACCCAGGCCACGGGGCCGCCGTCGTCCGCCAGCGAGACGAACGACCTGATGGCACGCATGTGCTGGGGCGCGCCGGGCACATGCGCGAGGCCCGTGCCGGTCAGCGCGCCGGTGATCTCGTAGTGCACCGTGGGCCGCGACAGCGCGAACGGGAACGCGAGGTACGCGCTCTCCTTCGTCATGGTGGCGGGTTTGTCGAACCGGTTGTCGATCACCAGATGCGCGTCGTCACGGCCGAGGCCGACCGTGGTGCGGGCCCGGCGGACGCCGTCCGCCGCGTACTCGTAGGTCAGCCGCTGGCCCAGAGCGTCGTCGACGCGTTCGAGGAGCACGGCGGGGCGGGCCTGGGTCCGGGAGCCGAGGAGTTCCAGTTCCTCGCTCACCGTGGTCTTGTTGGCCTGGTGGTTGTAGCCGCCCGCGGTGGTGTACGTGTCGTAGACATAGCCGTTGAAACCGACGACGGCGTCCTGGTCGACGAGTTCACGGCCGGTGGCCTTCTCGACCAGGCTCGCCACACAGGCCCTGGTCAGGTCGATACGGACGCGCAGGTGGGCGTTCTCCAGGATCAGATCGTCGGCGGTGGGCAGGGGTACGGCGCGCTCCTTGCGCCGCTCGCCCTCCGCGTCCCCGTCGAGGCGGAGGGGGACGGGGGAGGCCACCACCGTGCCGCCGTCCTCGCCGGTCACCCTCACATCCAGCCGTACGAGGCCGAACGGCGGCACGTCGGGCACGTGGATGTGCAGCCACCGCCCGGCGTCCCGGTGGACCGGGTTGGTCTGCGCCTCCTGGACCATGGGCAGTTCAGCGCCCGTGCGGCCGTCGGTCACCGACACCTCGCTCGTGAGCGGGACCCGGCTCTCGCGCAGGAACACCGTCACGACCGAGGTGCGCGCGGCCGCCGTGGTGTTGACGGCCCAGTACGTCACATCGGCGTCGGCCGCGGCGGGCAGTACGGCGCCGAGGGCGGCCGAGGCGTGGTCGAGGAAGGTGTCGGCGTCGTTGTCGCCGTGCAGCGCGTACCCGTACTTCCAGTGCCACTGCTGCTCGCCCGACTCGCCGCCCGCGTCACCGTGGGTCCACGGGTCGGCGGCGCCCCAGGTGTGCTCGTTGAACAGGGACACCGACCGGTACACCTGGTCGGCGCCGCCGCGGGCGGCCGTGGCCAGGTCGGTGGTGGGCCCGGCGGGGGAGGCCAGGGCGGCGATGCCGTACAGGGTGGCGGCGTCGGTGACGGTGGACTGGGCACGGCGCACCATGGCCTGGGGCCGGGCGCCCGAGCCGACGCCCTCGACCCACCAGTCGCCCCAGTCACCCTCGAAGGCGGGGATGGCGTCGCCGAGGCGGGCCTCGGCGTCGGTGAAGAAGTCGGTGTTGGTGGACAGCCGCAGCCGGGGGCTGTCCCATGTCTCGTTCCAGCGGCGCACGGTCTCGGCGAGGATCAGCCGCGGCGGCGCGTTGTCCCCGAAGTGGCCCTGCACCCTCAGGTGCAGCACATCCCATGGGTAGGGCTCGCGCTCCCCGGGCGCGGGGGCCGGTGAGCCGAGGAGTTCGGGCGGGAACGGGTAGGGGTTGGTCGCGAGCGAGGTCAGATAGGCGGGCAGCAGGTCGTCCACCATGGCGTAGGAGGTGTCGAAGCCCAGCACGGGCCCTTCCATGTAGGCCAGGCCGTGCGGGCTGTCGGTCATCCACACCAGCACCTCCTTGCCCGAGGGTGCGCGCCACCGGAACAGGCGCGGCAGCCGTGCCCCGCCGTTGGTGGTGGGCACCGAGCGCCCGGCCCAGTTGTGCGCCACCGACAGATAGCGCACGCCCAGCGGGGACAGGGCGTCCGGCAGCCCGGCGACGGAGCCGGGCACGTCGGTCTGCATGGCCGAGCGGAACTCGATCCCGTGGGTGTCCCGCACCCGGCGGGCCAGACGCAGCAGTTCATGGAGTTCGTCGGTGGAACAGGTGTCGCTGTGGAGGTTGTACGGCATGGCCGTCAGCTCGATTTGACCGGCGCGTACCCGCTCGACGAACTCCGCGACCCGCTCCGGCGGCCGGACCGCGGCCCACTGCTCGAACGACCACAGCGACTCCACGGCCCACCGGAACCTGGCGTCGTCGGGCCAGCCGTCGGTGGTACGGGTCAGATCGAGGCAGGAGTCGAGGAAGGCGACGTGTTCGCCGAGGACGGTGCCCTGCGGATCGGTGTAGCCGATGTCCAGGTGTGAGTGGTGGACCAGGTGGATCGTCCAGTCCCGCGGCGGGTCCAGCGCGAAGGCGAGCACCGCCGACGCGTCGCCGTTGCGGGCCACGACGCGCACCTCGCGGCGGTCGCGCTCCAGGGGGAGCATGAGGCGTGGCCCGCCGGGCGCGGGCAGCACCTCGACGGGTACGGGGCCCCGGCCGGCGATCTCCACCTCGAAGGTCCACCCCTCGTGGTCCGGCGCGTCGCCGGAGAGGAGGATGCGCACACCGCGCCGGGCGCCGGTGTCGGCGCGGCGTGCGAGGTGTTCCGGCAGGGCCCGCAGTTCCGTGCCGCCGGCCCGCGCGGTGGCGGCGACGGCGAGGCCGATCATGCTCGTCCGGGCCTTGTCGGTGGACCAGCGGCGGTCGCGTACGAGGGCGCGCGTCGTCATGTGTCTCTTCTCTCCCAGGGTGGTTCGGTTCAGGACGTGAGCCGCAGGCTGTTGACGAAGAAGCGCTGGAACACGAAGAAGAGGACCACGGTCGGCACCGAGGCGATCAGCGCGCCGGCGAGCACGACGGGCGGTCCCACCGTGGAGTAGTTGCCGTTGAGGTCGGCCAGTGTGGCCGTCACCGGCCGCACGTTGGGGCTGAGTGACAGGGTGATGCCGAACAGCAGGTCGTTCCAGATCCAGGTGAACTGGAAGATGAAGGCGGCCAGCAGCGCGTTCCTGGCCAGCGGCAGATGGATCCGCAGGAACATCGACAGCCAGTGCACGCCGTCGATCTGGGCCGCCTCGGAGATCTCCTTCGGCACGGTGAGCATGAAGTTGCGGTTGACGAAGAACGCGAAGGGGATCGTCAGCGCCACGTAGATCAGCAGCATGCCGTACTGGGTGTCGTAGAGGCCGGTGGTGGCGTACCCGGTGAACAGCGGGGACAGGAACGTCTGGAGGGGCAGCACGGTGCCGATGAAGATGAACCAGAACCAGAGTCCGGGCCGCCGCACCGGCATCACGGTGACGGCGAACGAGGCGAGTGCCGCGATCACCACCGCCACCGCCGCGCCGATCACCGCGTACATCAGTGTGTTGAGCAGCCCCCGCCCGACATCGGCGTTGTCGAACGCGGCGCGGATGTTGGCGAACAGCCCCGGGGAGGTGAACCACCACCGTGGCGATCCGGTGTACCGCTTGGCCGGGGTGAAGGCGTTGACCACGACCAGCCAGGTCGGCACCAGCCACAGCACGGAGACCAGGGTGACCAGGACGCCGCGCGCTCTTCTGCCCGTCATACGCCCTCCCCGGACCGCTGCCGCACCTGTTGCCGCAGGTAGAGCCAGGAGGCGGCGATGACGACGACCGTCAGTACGACGGAGACGGCGGCGCCGTAGCCGTACCGGTTGAGGGTGAAGGTCTGCCGGTACATCGTCAGCGCGAGTGTCTCGGAGGCCGTTCCGGGGCCGCCCTGGGTGAGCAGCCACACGATGTCGAAGGTCTTCAGGCTGTTGACGATCGACATGCCCACCACCACGACGGTCATCGGCCGCAGCTGCGGCACGATCACGCGCAGGAACAGCTGGAGGCCCTGCGCGCCGTCGAGCCGGGCGGCCTCGATGGTGTCCGCGGGGATGGTCTGGAGCCCGATCAGGAACAGGATCAGCGAGGCCCCGGTCGCCTGCCATGTCGTCGCCACGATCATGACGAAGGTGTTCAACGGCCAGTGCAGCAGCCACTCCTGCTGCCAGCTGCCGAGCCCCACCGCGCCCAGCGTCTGGTTGACCGCCCCGTCGCTCTTCAGCAGGAACGTCCACAGCAGCGCCGTCGCCGAGCCGGAGAGCGCGTACGGGATGATCACGGCGGTCCGGGCCACCGCGCCCCAGCGCATCGAGTGGGTCAGCACCGCGAGGAGCAGGCCCAGCAGCACGGGGAGGACCAGCGTGCCCACCACCCAGAGCACGGTGTTCAGCAGCGACCGGCCGAAGTCGGGGTCGGTGAACAGCGCGGTGTAGTTGGACAGGCCGACGAAGCGCGCGGTGATGCCGTTGTCGTCGAAGAAGCTGCGCCACGCCGTGATCAGGAAGGGCACGACCAGGAGCAGCAGGATCAGCGCCACGGCGGGTGCCAGGAACGCGCCCACCCAGGCGGCGGCGCGGAGGCGGGCGGAGCGCGGATCGGGCGGGAGGGGCCCCGGCCGGTGCGGCCCCGTTCGGCTGGCTGCCTCGTCGGCAGTGGTCAGGACGTCCACACCGTCCACTCCTTGTCGGCTCGGTGCTGCATGTTCGTCAGGGTCTTCGCCGCCTGCGCCGATGTGGGGTCGATCATGAAGGCGCTCAGGTCCTGGACGTTCCCCTCGATCAGTACCGGGGGCGATGCCTCCCAGTAGCGGATGGCCTGCGTCGGCCGTTCCCGCCGCACCTGGGCGGCGACTTGGCGCACCGTGCCCACGTTCGGCACGACGCCCGGATCGGCGGAGGTGTCCCGCAGGAAGCCCGTCCACGCCCGCTGGACCGCGGGGTCGAGCCAGGCGCGTGCCACGGCGAGGGCGGCGTCGCGCTTGTGGGCGTGTGCCGAAACCGCCAGCACGCCGCTCTCCACGAGCACCGAGGGGGCGCCGCCGGGCGGCGGGGGCAGCAGGAACGCGCCGAGGTCGGCGTCCTTGACCCCGGCGTCGAGGAACGCCCCGGTGTTCCAGGTGCCGTAGAGGCACATGGCGGTGCGGCCCTGCGCGAACTGGCCCGGCACGTCCGTGGACGAGGCGTCGGGCGAGGAGAAGGCGCCCCGCCGGTACAGATCGCTCCACAGGGCCATCGCGCGCCGGCACACATCGTCGGTGTACGAGGCCCTGCCCGCCGTGAGGTCGAGGTAGAAGCGGTGGTCGAGCCCGTTGACGAGCTGCTGGAACCAGATCGACGACTCCCAGGTGGTCGCGCCGCCGGAGGAGATCGGTGTGATGCCCTTGGCGTGCGCGGCGTCCACCACGTCGAGGAACTGCCGCCAGGTCGTCGGCACCTCCACACCCAGCCGCTCGAAGACGGACCGGCTGTGGAAGACGACGTAGTAGGACTTGTAGAGCGGGACGCCGTACTGCCTGCCCTCGTGGCTGAAGGTCTCGCGCAGGGCGGTGTCGTCGCTCCAGCCGCGCCGGGCCGCCTCGTCCCAGGCGTCGGTGACATCGGCGAGGATTCCGGAGCGGGCGATATCGCGCAGCCGGTACCCGTTCCACCACTTGATGAGATCCGCCGTGGAGTCGGTCCGCGCCGACATGCGCACGATCTGCTGGTAGTTGCTGACGTTGGGCACCGCCCGCGGCGCGAGCCGGAAGCCGGACAGCGGCCGCAGCCGGCTGCCCGCCGCCCGGAAACCCGGCGCCCAGGTGGGGTTGTCGTTGAACACCGAGACCACGTCGGCCGGCGCGGGCCGGCTCATCGAACCTCGTGCGCACGCACTGAGCGCAAGACTGGCGATGCCTGCGAAGGAGGAGGCCAACGCCCTGCGCCGGCTCATCCCGAATGGCATGTCGATCGACCCCATCTGACCCCCTCGTCACGGAATCACCGACCTGATAAGTTATCGGTAACGTACAGGCGCGCAGGTGGTTTGAGAAGGCGCGCGTTAACGTATCTCACGGGATTGGTGACATGGGCGAGGGTCCGCAGCTCAAGACGAAGGCGCCGCAGTACGAACCGACACCGTGCTATCCACTCCTCGCCGACGCGGTCGCCGTCGGCTGGGCCGACGCGGCCGGGACGCTCCCGAAGGGCACCCGGGTCCTCGCCGTGGACGGCCCCGCGGTCCTGGACTGGACCGCCGTCGCCACCGGGCTCCGCGCGGCGTTCGGCGACGGACACACCCGGCTGGAGTTCGCGGACGTCCGGACGGCGGTGCGCGACTGGGAGACGGTCCGGCGGCTGACTGAGACCGAACAGCTGCGGGACGACCCCGACTTCGCGCGGCTCGCCGGTGGCGACCTCGCCGAACTGATGGATCCGGCGGCCCTGGCGGCGCTCGCCGCCCCGGGCGAGGACGGCGCGCTGCGCGTCCTGCTCGGGCCGGGCGCCGCGCTCGGGGACGCCGACGTCCTGTGGTGGGCCGATCTGCCGAAGCGGTACGCGGAGGCGGCGGTCAAGCACGGCCGGGGCCGTAACCTCGCGGCGCCCGAGGACGAGCCGCCGACCCTGCGGCGGCTGCTCTACATCGACTGGCCGCTGCTCGACCGCCATCGCGACCAGATGGCGGAGCGGATCGACCGGTGGATCGACGTTACCGATACCGTCTTCCCGGCGTCGATCGGTGGGCAGGCGCTGCGCGAGACCTGCCGGTCGCTCGCCACCCGCCCCTTCCGCACCCGGCCGACCTTCAATTCGACGCCATGGGGCGGGCACTGGGCACAGGAGACGCTCGGTCACAACCCGGACGCGGAGAACACGGCCCTCGGCTACGAATTGATCGCGCCGGAGAGCGGCGTCCTGCTCGGCGACGACGCCTCCAGGTGTGTGGAAGTGCCGTTCCAGCTCGTCGTCGCGCTCTCCCCGGTGGATGTGCTCGGCCCGGCCGTGCACGAGATGTTCGGCACCTCGTTCCCGGTCCGCTTCGACTACCTCGACACCGTCGGCGGCGGAAACCTCTCCGTCCACTGCCACCCCAGGCCCGACGATATGCACAGCGTCTTCGGCTGGCCGTACACCCAGCACGAGAGCTACTACCTGATGCGCGCCGGGGAGCACAGCAAGGTCTTCCTCGGCCTGCGCGAGGGCGCCGACGTCGAGGCGTTCCACCACAGTGCGCACGCCGCCGACGCATACGGCACACCGTTCGACATCGAGCGGTACGTACAGGTGTTTCCCGCCGAGGCCGGGCAGCTGTACCTGGTCCCGGCGGGTACACCGCACGGCAGCGGCGAGGGCAATGTCGTCCTCGAGGTCAGCGCCACCCCCTACCTGTACTCACTGCGGTTCTACGACTGGCTGCGGCGGGACGCGGCGGACCGGCAGCGTGCCGTGCACGTGGAGCACGCCTTCCGCAACCTCGACCCGGCGCGGTCAGGTGCCGCGGTCGCCCGCGAGCTGATCCAGCGGCCCCGGCCGCTGCGCGCGGGCGACGGCTGGCGGGAGGAGGTGCTCGGCGCGCTCCCGGCGATGTTCTTCCAGGTGCACCGGATCGCCGTGGAGCCGGGCCGGGCCGCCGAGCAGCGGACCGACGGCCGCTTCCATGTGCTGACCGTCGTGGACGGACAGGGCGCGGTCATCACCACCGCGGTCGGCCACCGGCACTCCGTACACTATGCCGAGACTCTCGCTGTACCGGCGTCCGTCACCGCCTACCGCGTGCACAATCAGGGGCCGGATCCGGTCCGTCTGGTGAAGGCACAGGTGGTATGAGCGCACATTCGGATTCCGAACCGGCCCTCACCATGCGGGACGTGGCCGCCCGGCTCGGCGTCAGCCCGATGACCGTCTCCCGCGCGCTGCGCGGTCAGCGCGGAATCGGCGAGGCCACCCGGCAGCGGGTGCTCGCCGAGGTGGCGGCCCTCGGCTACCGCCCCAACAAACGGGCCCGGGAGCTGCGTTCGGGCGGTCCGAGCGAGCTCATCGGCCTGGTCGTGACCAACCTGGCGAACCCCTTCTACTCCCAACTCGCCGTCGGCCTCGAGCAGATCTGTGTGAGCTACGGCGCACGGGTCATGCTCGGCAGCACCGGCGAGGACCCGGCCACCGAACGGGACGTGGTGGCCGACCTGGTGGACCGCGGCGTGGACGGCCTGGTCGTCGTCCCGGCCGGTCATGACCACGGCCACCTCGGCGGGCTGCGCGATCTCCCGGTGGTGCTCGCGGCCAGCCCGCCGATGGGCATCGACGTGGACTGCGTCCTCGTCGACGACTTCGGCGGCACCCGGGACGCCTGCCGCCGGCTCGTCGCCCGCGGCCACCGGCGCATCGGCTTCCTCGGTCTGCCGCCGTCGCTGTGGACGGGCTCCGAACGCTTCCGGGGCTACGCGGTGGCGCTGGAGGAGGCGGGCATCGCGCTCGACGAGCGGTACGTCAGCCAGCACCGGGGCGACAGCGGGCTCGCTAAGGAGGCGGCACGCGCCATGCTCGCCCTGCCGGACCCGCCGACCGCGCTGCTGACCGCCAACAACCGGAACACGGTCGGCGCGCTGCGTGCCCTGCGGGACCGTGCGCCGGACGAGGAGCCGGTCTCCCTCGCGGGCTTCGACGACATCGAACTCGCCGACATGCTGCACCTGCCGCTCACCGTCGTCTCCTACGACCCGGTCGAAATCGGCCGGGCCGCGGCGAAGCTGCTGTTCGAGCGGCAGGCGAGCACCGTCCCGCAGCCGCCGCGGCGCGTGACCATCGCGACCACGCTCGTCGACCATCCGGCCCCGCGGTAGGCGTCGATGACGGTTCCCGAAGGCCCCGGGCCGCACCGGCGCGCCGACGAGCCCTCCGTCGTGCCCGTCCTGGAGGTGGGTGGTTCCCATGTCACGGCGGCGGCCGTCGACCTCGACCGGGCCCGGATCGCGGACGGCACCAGGCGCCGCCTGCCGCTGACGCCCGGCATCGGCCCCGAGGACTTCCTCGCCACGCTCGCCGAGGCCGCCAATGGCGTACTCGCGGTGGGCGCCCTCGGCACGCGTACGGACGGGGGCGTGCGTACGGACGGCGGCGCGTATCCGCCCCGTGGCGTGCGTACGGACCGGGGCGCGCATCCGGTCCGTGGCGTGCGTACGGACCGGGGCGCGTATCCGGACCGTGGCGCGCACTCGGCCCTCGGCAGACATCCGGCCGTTGGCGCGCATGCGGCCCTCGGCACCTGGGGCATCGCGGTCCCGGGGCCGTTCGACTACGCGCGCGGCATCGCCCGCTACCACGGCGTCGGCAAGTTCGCCTCGCTCGACGGCCTCGCCGTCGGCGACCTGCTGACGCCCCGTCTGAACCCACGCCCGGCAAGGCTGCGGTTCCTCAACGACGCCTCCGCCTTCGCACTGGGCGCCCGGCTCACGGCCCACCCCGGCAGCCGGCGCCTCGTCGCGGTCACCCTCGGCACGGGGGTCGGCTCCGCGTTCCTGGACCGGGGGACGATCGTCGAGGACGACCCGCGCGTACCGCCCGAGGGCCGCGTCGACCTGCTCACCGTCGACGGCCGCCCACTGGAGGACACGGTCTCCACCCGGGCCATGACCGCCCACTACACGGACCGCACCGGCCGCCCCGTCGACGGGCTGCGCAAGCTGACGGCCCGCGCCGCCGCCGACGACGCCACCGCCCGCGACATCATCACCTCGGCCCTGCACGCCCTGGGCGGCGCCCTCGCCCCATGGCTGACCGCCTTCGAGGCCGACACGGTGGTCTTCGGCGGCTCCATCACCGCCGCGTGGCCCCTGATAGGCCCACCCCTCACCGCCGGTCTCAGCCACCACACCCCGAGCCTCGCCCGACTCACCCTCTCGGCCCGCGCCGACGGCGAGGACCAGGCACTCCTGGGCGCGGCGGCGTTCGCCGCGCGGGGTGCGTAGCCCGTATCCGGCGGGCTGGACGCGGCGAACGCCCGCGGTGGCCTTAGGGAGGTTGTCGGGTCCGATCAGACGTCGCCCGAAGGTGCCGTGCGGCGGTCGTAGGGGGTGAAATGCGCCGGGGTGTGGTCGATGGGCAGGTCGGGGCGCCAGGCGGTGAGGATCTGGGCGCTGCATACGAAAAGGTCGTCGGGCAGCTGGTCCAGGGGGTACCAGGCCCAGTCGCCGACGCTCTCGTCCGGCCGCGTGAACGGCTCGCCCTGCCAGGCGTTCACGATGGCGCCGACGCTGACCCGTACGACGTCTCCGACGTGGTCGAGGAGCGTGCCCAGGAGCGTGACGTCGTCCGGCCGGGCGATCAGACCGGTCTCCTCGGCGAGTTCACGGATCACGGTCTCCTGGAGGGATTCCCCCGCTTCGACGGTGCCGCCCGGTAGTTCGAGGGTGCCGTGACGGTGGCGGCCGAGGAGCAGGCCCTGGTCGCCGAGGACGATGGCGCCGACGCCGATGGCGGCGTGCGGCGCGGGCGGCCGTGGGGTGCGGGGCCGGCTGGAGATGCGCGCGGGTCGGCTGGAGTCGGGTGCGGGGCGGTCGGAGACGTGTGCCGGGCGGCGGCCGTAAACGGTCCAGGCTTCGGCGTTGAGGTCCTCAACGGACACGGGAACTCCCGGGAGCAGAGAGAAACGAGTGATAACTGCGTGGCCCCATCATCCGGTTCGGGCGTCAAGGCCCGGTGACGAGATAGTGCGGCCCTCGGCCCTGGCGGGTGCGTTCGATGGCATCGAGACGGGCGAAGTGCGGCTCACCCATGAGCCGCCGCCACTCGGCGAGATCATGGACGGCCCACAGATCGTGTTCGGCAGGGTCGAGCCGGATACGGCGCAGCTGCTCGGAGCTGAGCCGGCCGCCGTCGAAGACGAAGCCGATCTTGCCCAGCGGCCAGCGGCCGCCCGCGCGGAGGTAGTGCGTCAGCAGCAGGCGTGGTTGGCCCTGGCCGAGTTCGAGCCCGGTCTCCTCGACCGCTTCGCGGCGTGCGGTCTCCAAGGGATCTTCCCCGGCGTCGGCGTTGCCTCCGGGGAAGTGCCACTGCCGGTTGCCGTACACCGAGCGCAGCTGTACCGGGCGATCGTGCTCGTCGCGGATGTACAGACTGCCGTACACCGTGTGATGGGGCACCGTCTGAACGTATTCCGCGGGCGTCAGCGGCATGGTGTGGCCGGGCCGTCCCGGGCGGTGGTCGAACTCGAAGGCCAGGACGCCGAGGGCCTCCTTGTGCGGCGGGTAGATACGGCGGAGGGTGGCGAGCTGCTCCTCTCGCGTGGCGTCGGGATCGATGCGCGCTGGATCCTCCGCGGCAAGCAGCTCGTCGAATGAGCCGTATGGGGTGATGCGCTTGGCGACGATGTCGAGCTCCCGCCCGCTGTCCGGCTCGTGGAAGACGATCGTGTCCCCGCTTTCGACGGCCGCCTTTCCGGTTGTCCCCACCCGCACTTCGATCGTTTTGCGTCCCGCCTCCACCTGGGCGTAGTAGCGCTCCAGCAGCGTGAAGTGGTGCTGCCGCGAGGTGGGTGTCGCGCCGCGGGCATCGGCGGGTGCGTATCGCGTGTGGTCGGCCGATGGCTCGGGCAGCGGTGTGGCCTCCGCCGGCTGCGGGCCGCGCAGGACCACGAAGGCCAGCCCTTCGGCGTCGTGGCGTTCGATGTCGGCCCAGCCGGCACCCAGCTGGACGAGTTCGACCTCGTCCAGCGCGATACCGCGCCGTTCGGCCGGAGTGTCGGCGGCCAGGGGCGCGATGACCACGATGGCGCCGCCGGACCGCAGGCGGCCGCCGAGGGCCCGCATGGTTCGGTCGCGGTGCTTCAGGAAGGGATACACGAACCGGAGGATGATCACGTCGTACCCCTCGGCGTGCAGGGGCGCCCAGTCGTCGAGCTCGATGTCCAGGCGCAACCACCGCGCGGCGTCACCGTGCTGGGCGGTTGCCTCGGCGAGGGCGTTGTCCGACCAGTCGACGGCATCGACGCGGTAGCCGAGCGAGGACAGATGGGCAGCGAGTTCTCCGACCCCGCACCCGACGTCGAGGGCCTTGCCACCGACCGGTGCGGGCACGTGTGCCGCGAGCAGCGACCGCTCACGGTCGCCGAGCCGACGATAGCGGCGACCTGCGGCGTAGCCGGTGTTCCATTCGTCCTGCGTGGTGGACACGAGGGGCACGTCCTTCCCAAAAACGGGGGTTTCAGGGCAGCGGTGGACCGAGGTGGTCGGGACCGTGGTAGCTGGGACCGTGATGGCTGGGATCTTTCTCCTCAGCGGAACGGGTTGGAAAGCGGGCGATGAGCCATGTTGGCGAGCCGGTGTGAGATCAGCAGGACCGCCCGGCCTTTGGCCAGCACCCGCAGCCCGGTGAAGGTGTGGCGCCGCGGCCGGGAGGAGGCGTTTCGTCGTGTCAGCTTCCCAGTACGTCGATGAGGTGATCATCCAGATCGGCAACGAAGCCCTCGCGTCGCCACGGACACAGTTCCTTACGCGCCTGGCGCAGCCGCAGCGCGGGTACACGCCCGCCGGTGCTGGCTGTCGAGTCGACGCAGGCGTGCAGGAGGTCCGCTGCCCTCTCCGGCGCGTCGAGGCGAATGCAGGCCAGGGCCTGATCAGTTGAGACGATGGCACGCTGTACCCGCTCACGCGGCGAGTCCAGGGCTTCCGCGCTGCTGGCGAAGACATCGTGAGCGACCGCCGCATCTCCTACGTACAGCTCGCACAGGCCCTCGAATCCGCGTAGGTGATCAGCGGTGAAGCTCGTTGGCGCCGGATCGCCGTCCACGTTGCGGTCGAGGTCGTACCAGGCGAGCGACAGCGCGGTCTGCGCGTGCCGCTCGGCGCCCGACCGGGCGGCGATCTCCGCCTGTAGCGCATGTGCACGGGCCCGCACGCGGACGCTATCGCCGGTACGAGCATCGCGCACCGCAGCGCCGACCAGCTCACGGGCCGCTTCGATGCCCGGTACCGAGTACAGCCTGACCAGGGCGTGGCTCATGTGAACGACTGCCCGGCGCCACGGGGCGCCGAGTTGTCCCGCCGCGTCGGTGGCGGCCGCGTAGAGTGCGCGGGACGCGTGGTCATCCCGGGTTTCGAACGCGAGCCGGCCGGCGAGGGTATACGCCTGCGCCGCGACCGTGCGCAGCTCAGGCCGCAGCGGCTCGGGCACGTCGCCGGCCAGCAGCCGCCGACAAGATTCGATCACCGGGGCGAGCAGTAGTTGCAGCCGGGCGAAAGGTAACGAGCCCACCTGTGAATTGACGTCGCCAACGGCTGCCCGCATCCCGGCGAGCAGCGCATCGTCGACGCGCGCCGGATCGGCGAGCGCGGCCGCCATCGATGGCTGCGTCGTGGGTCCGAGCAGAGCGAGCAGCCCGGTGCCGTCGTCGGTGGCCGTGCGTACGAGCAGGGAGCGCAGCTCGCGTAGCTGCGTCTCCGCCTCTCCCAGGTGGGCGAGGGCATCGAGCAGCTGGACGAAGTCACTTCCGGAACCGAGGGCTATCTGGCCATCGGCACCGCGGGCGTAGAGGTGCGCGAGCAGCAGCTGGTATCGATTGCCGGGGAGGATGGGACGTTTTGTGCTCTCCCACCGGGCAACGGACCGTTGCACACTCGTGGCCGATGAGTCGAGCGGTTGGCCGAGGCGACGTGCTGTATCGATGAGCGACCGCGCCGTGTCGGCCAGGGACAAGCCTCGCGCCTTTCGGAGAGCTTTGAGGGCGGCGGCGCCACGAATGCTTTCGCACGTGCTCATGCGCTCATCATGCCGGTGATCCGTGTCACACGGGTACGACGAGGTGAGGTTTCACCTGCTGCGCCGCATAATCGAGAGTCTGCCACGTCCCAGAGGTCCCGTGAGGGCCTGCCAGGGGAAATCCGATCACCATGTCGGAGCGGTCAACCATCCACCGATTCCGAGCATGAAACGCGGGCGCACCGAGCTGTTCGGTGCGCAGCTCGACCACTTCGGTGATTCGGCCGCGGCTGCGGGCGATGGCCTGTCGCGCCTCGTCGGGCTGCTGCTGGACCGTGCCGGGGACGACGACCGTGATCCGTGCTTCGGCGTTCCCGACCAGCCACAACAGGGACAGGCTGTCAATGCCCTTCGCTCCTCCGATGTAGAAGTGCGCGTCGGCATCGGCGAAAGGGCGGAGATAGCTGGCGAACAGCTCGGCGTAGCCGGCGAGATCGCGATGTGCTGTCGCCCGAGTGCCGGTGATGGCCACAGCCCGAGTCATGATCCACTCCATGTCATAGGTTGTCATATCCCGCCGCGACTTCCAGTGCGATGACATCGATGCATGGACACATCCGGTTACCGCGATCTTGCCGATCGACTGAAAGCCTACGGACTGTCGATAGTGGCGAAGGATGCCCAGCTGTGTGTGCCGAACCCACTCGGCGCCAATCCGGTGAAGGGGATTGCCGGCCAGGAAGGACGCTACGTCTCCGCCTCGGGATATGAGCTCGGCGAGCGCGGCGACGAGAACGGCACTGCCCTTCACATCGCCTTCCTTCGCAGCGCGTCTCCGGTAGGCGCGGTATGAAGACCAGAGACCTGCTGTGGACACCGCCGAACACCGAGGACGTCGAGGCGTTACTGGTCGGCAGATGGTGGGACGCCGTCCGCGCGGCCCCGACCGTCGGCGAACGCGCCCTCGGTCTGCTCGGTGACGAGACCGGCGCCGTGATCCAGGACAAGCACGGCCCCCTGTACTGGCTCCTCGCCGTGGGCTCCGCCACGAGTTGGCACCTGCGGCAGGTCCGCGTCCTCACCGAGCTGACCGACGCGAGCACGTACCTCGGCGTCCCGCCCGCCTCCTGGATCGAGGGCCCTCGCACCCACTGGCGCGTGCCGCTAACGCCCGACCACTACCTGACCGACGCCCGGCGCCTGTGGGAGGCGCTGGCCGAGGCAGACCGCGCCGAGTACGGGCGCATGCCGGAAGGACGCCAACTCTGCCACCGCTGCCATCTGCCCACCGACGAGCCGATCCCGGTCGAGGTGGAGGACGAGCGCGGCGCCGTCGGCAAGGTGACGTACGCCTGCCCCGCCCACGCCCTCCACCCGAAGCCCCAGCACCCGCGGACCCTCACCAACGCGCCCGCGGCCGAGCATGAGGGGCTCCGATGAAGGAGAGCCACGAGGCGGCCACGACGCGACCGGGGCCCGCCGGAATCGACCCGGACACGCTGACCTACCAGCAGTTCCAGGGCTGGAACTGCGCCTTGTGCGGGCGGACGCTGGGCGCGGATCGGCCGCTGGGCACGGTCACGATCGGGCGAGGCGCGACGCGGACGACCTACGAGGTGCGCGCCTGCGCTCCCTCCTGTGCGGAGACCTCCACCGGTCCGGCCGCGGAGACCGAATGGCGCGAGGCCATCGAGCACGCTGCGGGCTGCCCGGCCTGCCGGACGCCCGGCGCCGGGTGCGAGACCGGGGAGCGTCTGCTGCACACCTACGAGGAGGCCGCGCGGCGGGCCAGGTCAGGGGAGGGCGTATGAGACACCGTATGGCGGCCAACCCCCGTACGGACCGGGCTGCTCGCCTTCCGCACCGCCCGCATGGGCCTGATGAATCGACCGCATACGTTACGGCAGTGGACGATGAAGTGGTTCAACTCGTTCGGCATCTTGGTTCCTTCAATGTGAGCGGTCCGGCGCCCTGGTTGTGCTGTTCGGGGAGGTGAGTTTGTCCCCGAGGATGTCGGCGAGCAGGTCGATCTGCTTCGGGTCGGTGTCGTTGCCCACGAAGACGAGTTCGTCGAGTCCGGCTGCTTCGTGGGCGGTGACGGTTGCGTGGATCATGTCGGCGGTGGTGGCCGCTGTGTCGATGACGGTCCGGACGTAGTCGGGGCCGGCGAAGGCGTAGTAGTCGTTGACGGCGCGGGCGAGGGATCGGTGTGCGTGGCCGCCGAGGGCGAACATCGCCGTGGCCCTGGTGCGCGGACGTCCTTGTCTGCCGGCCTCTTTCCAGCGGCTGTGGAGGCGGGTGGCGAATGTGATGAACTCGTCGATGTCTCCGCCGGTTCCGGCGATCCATCCGGTGCCGTGGGAGGCGATACGCCGCAGCGTCGCCTGCGATGCGCCGCCGAACCACAGTGGCGGCCCTCCGGGGGTGACCGGGGCCGGACCCACCTCCTCTTCACCCCGCCAGATGGCGGTGACGCGTTCCACGAGTGTGTCCAGGGCGCGCCCTCGGGTGCTGAAGTCCAGGTGGCTCGCCCGGTAGTCGTCTTCGCGGGCTCCGGGAGCGAGACCGAGATGGAGCCGTCCGGCGCCCGCGATCCGGTCCAAGGTCGCCGCGGCCTTGGCAAACAATGCGGGGTTGGTGTGCAGCGGGGCCAGCAGCACGCTGGTGACCAACCGGATGCGTTCGGTGGCCCCGGCTGCCGCGGCCAGTGTGATCAGGGGTTCCGGAGTGGACCAGGCCAGGCGGTCGCTGGCGATCAGCGAGGCGAATCCCCGCTCCTCGGCCCGCCGCGCCCATGTCACCAACGTACGCTCCTCAAGGCCGGTGACGTGACCCGGCAGCCCTATGCCTATCTCCATGTGCCGTGTCTCTTCCTTCGGTAACGGACCGGGTGGTGGGTGTCCTTCCGCCGCTGCCGGCTGTGCTTCGTCGGCAGCGGCGGAAGGCGTTGCCCGCCCGGCTTCATGACGTGCGTCGGGGTATTTTCAGTTTTCGGTGGCTCAGCTTTTGAGCGTGCCGCCGTACTCCTCCGGGACGAGGTCGGCCTGCTCGGCGCCGCTCCTGATCAGATCGAGGATTGTGTCGGCGGCGGCCTCGGGCGACTGGGGTGCCAGGCCGCTGGAGTCCTCCATTTTCAGCGCGCCTGCGACGTCGCCGCGGACTGTCCTGACGAACTCGGTCTCGGTGATCGAGGGGAACATCATCGACACGGTGATGTTGTCGTCGGCGAGCTCGGCGCGGGCGATGGCCGAGAGCTTGGCGAGGGCGGCTTTGGAGGCGGAGTATGCGCCGGATCCGGGCAGCGAGGACCAGATGATCCCGGAGCCCACGTTCACGATGGCCCCGGCTCCCTGCTTGCGCATCTGCGGAAGGACGGCCTGCGTCGCGGTCAGGGGTGCGACGAGGTTGAGTTCGAGGACGGCCCGGAAGTCCTCGGGGTCGATGGCGTCGACGGTCGCTTGCAGCCCCTGGCCTGCGTTGTTCACCAGGACGTCGATCCGCCCGAACTTCTCGATCGCGGCTTCTACGGCCGCCGCGACCTGGACGCGGTCCGTCACATCGCATGGCACGGCCAGGGCCACGGACTCGCCGAGTTCCTTGGCGAGCTGTCGGATGCGTTCCTCGCGGCGGGCGAGGAGCACCACGCGCGCACCGGCGCGGGAGGCGGCGCGTGCGGTGGCCCCTCCGATGCCTGACGACGCTCCGGTCACGAGTACTACGGCTCCGCTGATGTCCATAGGGGATTCCTCATCCATGAGTCGGTGGATCGCCTGAGCAGCGCCACGGTCTTCGAGGCGCGGGGGCGTCCGCCGTCCAATGCTATCGCTTGATAGCTATCGGGCGATAGGAAGGTATCCTCGTGGCATGAGCGACGTCAAAGCCGCCAGTCTCCACGAGCTGGCCGACCTGGTCTTCGCCGTGGGGCGGCAGCTTCGGCCCCCGGCGGACCCCGCCTTCGAGCCGTGCACGCCGATCGAGATCGGCGTCATGCGGTTCATCCACCACCACCCCGGCACGTCCGCGCGAGCCGCGTCGGAGGCGACCCTGCTTCCGTCGAGCAACTTCAGCCGGGTACTGCGCGGCCTGGAGAAGAGGGGGCTCGTGGATCGCGTCGTGGACGACCGCAACGCCCGAGGCGTGCGCCTGTACCCCACCGACAAGGCCCACCAGAATCACCAGATCCTCCGCGACAACTGGGACCGGACCCTCCGGGGCATCATCGACGACCCCGCCACCATCGAGATCGTCAATGCCACGCTCCGGCGTATCGAGGATGAACTCATAGCCCGGCGCAGCGGGACGGACGCCGATCGCGATCAAACCGACTAGCCTCGGGCTTTCGCGCGCCCAGCAGGCTGGAGGTCTTGATGTTGTAAGTGATCTTTGGTCGTAAGCTGGTTGTCGCCTGCCGGTGGGAGTCCGGTCCGGGTAGCTGCCAGGAGGCCCGGTAGCGGACTGGCGGTGTCGGGGGGAAGCGCCCGGGGCCGAAGCCCAGTGTCGAAAGCCCTGTTTCGGGGCGGGGGCGGGGAGTGCCGAGCCCCCGAAATCAGGGCGAAGGCCATGGAAGCGGCGAACATCCTGACGCAGGGTCAGTCGCCGTCGGGCGGCAGTGGCACGTCGTACGCATTGAGGATCGCCGAGATGGCGGCATACTGCGCGACGAGGAAGACGAGTTCAGCCATACCGGAGTCGCCGAAGGCGCGGACCCCGGCTCGGTAAAGCGCTCCCGGCAAAGGCGCGCCGCTGTGCAGCCGGGCAGCCACATCGTGAGCGACCGTTTCCTCGGCGGTCATGCCTGCCGGGCGCTGCCCCGCGACCAGGCCCTCGATGATGTCCTCCGGCAGACCGACGTCGAGCGCGACCCGGGAGTGCGAGTACAGCTCGTAGGCCGCGGCATACCGCGACCCCGTGGTGAGAATCGCAACCTCGCGCACCCGGGCGGGCAGGACTGAGGCACCGGTGCCGGCCGTGAACCACTCCAGCAGCGGGCGGGCGAGCCCGGGAAAGCGGAGCATCACCGGAAACGGGCCGATCAGCGCGCCGTCGGGATCAGTCGAGGTAAACGGCGCGGGCAACCCGGCCATGAGCTGTCGGACGTGAGCGTCGAGCGAGCGCTGCTCGGCTGTCAATTCGCTGGGCTTGATCGAGGGCATGCGCACAACGCGTCACCGTACCTGCGTGCCGTCGAGCCACACCTGACGAACCCGGCCGCGAAGGTCGTCGAGATCGGACAGACTGCCCGCGATGACGACCACATCCGCGAGCTTGCCGGCTGCCAACTTTCCGGCGGTGTCGAATCGAAGGAGTTCGGCCGGGCTCGACGTCGTGGCGCGCCAGGCATCCAGCGCGGACATCGACGAGGAGTTCACCATCAGAGCGAGTTCTCTGAGGTTGCTCGCTGTCGGGCTCCAGTAGGGCGGGCTGTCGGTCCCCATGGCGATCTTCACTCCCGCCTGGACGGCGAGTGCGAAGCTCGCCTGATGAGCTTCGACGGCCTCACGGGCAAGGTTGGCGTTCTCTTCCGGGATCGGTATGCCGCTGTCAGCGGCGTCAATGATGGCGCGTGTTGCTGACAGCGTGGGAACGAGCCAGGCGCCACGCTCGAGCATGAGGTCGACTGCTTCGTCGTCCAGGTAGTAGCCGTGTTCGATGGAACGGACGCCGGCCCGCAAGGCTGCCTTGATTCCCTCGGTCCCCTGCGCGTGGGCGAATACGTAGGTGTCGGCCGCGGCGGCTTCGGCGACGATCACCGCTAGCTCGTCGGCGCGAAACTGGGCGTGGCGGGGATTATCGCCTGGAGACATGACTCCGCCGGTGGTGGCGATCTTGACTGCGTCGGCTCCCGCGCGCAGCACTTCACGAACTCCTCGCCGTACTCCGTCCGGGCCGTCGACGATCGGGTTGGGCCGTCCGGGGTGTGCCGTCATCATCGGGATCGATCGATGACCTCCCGAGGGGAGATGGACATCGCCGTGCCCGCCCGTTTGGGACAGCATCGAGATCGCGATCTGAAGTCGCGGTCCCTCGATGAGTTCCTGTGCGATCGCTTGCTTCACCCCTAGGTCTGCGCCTGCGGCATCTCGGGCAGAGGTGATGCCTTGGTCGAGCAGGAGCGACAGGTTGCGCTTTGCTTCGTAATACTGCAAGGAGAAGGCTTGTTGTTCGGCGCGTGCGAGGTTGAAGTCTCGGGTCATCACGTGCACGTGGCAGTCGAACAGCCCGGGGAGGACCGACTTTCCAGAGCAGTCCACAACGTGATCACCGTCCAGATCGGTCCCGACATCGACGACGTGGCGGCCTTCGATGACGAGGTCGGCTATGCCTGCTGCGGTTCCGTCGAAGACGGTCCCATTCTTGAAGACTGTGCGGATTGCCATTGCTCCTCATTTCATGAATGTTCGACTGCGCAGGTTGGGCGGGGTGGGGCTGACGCGGCTTCAGCGCTCGACAACGTTGACGGCCGGCGGTGCGGTCACGACGCGGCCGCCGCAGGCGTTCTCGATCGCACGCCGGAAGGGCGCTCCTCGTCGCTGTCGCGGACAATGAACCCGCCACCGATGGAGTAGTACGTGTCCGATCGAACAGCAACGCCGGCATGGCCGTATGCCGTGAGTGTCAACGCGTTCGTGTGGCGCGGCCGTACGGTCAACGGTCGCAGCACGAGGTCCTCGATCCGGCAGGGGATTCGTTGCCCTGTGCCGAGCTCACCGTGCCGGATGCCGTGATGTCCGCCAGTCTTCGCTCAACTTCGCCGGAGTCGATCCTGGCTGATTGCGCACCATCCAAGCCGAGAAGCACTGCGGTGAACGTGCCGTGCCCGTGTCCGGTCGCGGTGAGCGAGCCAAATATCTCCACTCGCACTGATTCGACGCTGTCCGTCGTGCCCGCTCGTCGTAGGTCCTCCGCAAAGGCGGCGGCTGCCTTCATCGGTCCGACTGTGTGCGAACTTGAGGGCCCGATCCCGATAGTGAACAGGTCGAAGACACTGACAGGAGCTGTCGAAGTGGTCATGAAGCGGGACGGTAGTCCGCGCGTGTAATGGTCCCGGCCTGTTGCAGGATTTCACTCGAAAGACGGGCTTGGCTGAGGCATATTGGTCAGCAGAGGGCTGAATTCGCCAGTGGCGTGCCCATGGGCATTGAGGCGGTGTCCTTCCTTCTTGACCGTGCGCAGCACGACGGAACGGTCGGCGATGCTGACGCCGGGAAGTTTCTCCTCGAGGACGGCCTCGAGCCGCTGCACGCCGGCCAGCGTCGGCAACCACACGGCGAGGATGAGGTTGTACTGTCCGACAGTTGAAACCGCGAGGCGGATCTCGCCGATACGTGTGAGCACCGACCCGACGCGCTGCACGAGCGCGGCAGGGACACGGAGGAAGTACCACGCATGAACCGGCCGGCCTGATTGCGCTTTTGCCATATCCAGGCGGGTGTCCAACCGCCCTTGTGCAGTCATGGCCGCAACCGCATCCCGTACCCGACGTTGGCCCACGCCGATGGTCCTCGCCAGGAAAGCCACTGTCGCCCTGCCATCCGCACCCAGGAGGCGAAGGAGTTGGTCCTCCAGCTGAGAGTCGACGCGGCCCCTCGGGGATCGCGAGACCTCGATGCTCCGCTCTACCGCAGCGATCTCCTCGGCTGACAGGGAGCGAAGACGCCACTGACCTCCGTGCACGAAGGGTGACGTGAACAAGTGGGCCCGGGTCGCCCGAATCCCGTCAAGTTTCGGTACCCGCATCATCAAATACTCCGTGAGGGCATCCATGCTGGATGTGGCCACCAGCACGAGCATCTCGCGTCCCCCGGCCGTGAGGTCCACCGTGAACGCTTCACTGTCCGCCGAGATCTCCTGTGCGAGACCGAGCGTGGCGGCAGGGTGGGCTTCGATTTCCAGTATGGCCGACGGCCCTCTCAGCTCCGGGCCGGGATGTCCGGACACCCATGCGATGCCAGCCTCGACGATGCGTTCCCAGCGCCGGGCGAGGGTGACCGCGTCGACCCCGATAATCGGCGCCAGCGCAGCCCAGCGTGCTCGCGGGTTGATCTGGAGGGCATGGATGAGCCGCCGATCGAGCTCATCGAGGTCGTAGTCCTGCCGACTCTCGTCCAAATGACTCATAAGACGTGACTCTATGTTACGGGAAAAGGTTGATGTTTCGGTGGGCATGCGGTTGTTCAAGTGCGGTGTGCCGATCCATCCCGACGTGGCTCCGTGCGGAGATTCCAGACTCCGCAACTCGCGATGCCCTTTGAGTTCCGGCGTGGAGCTCGTGACGCCGGCCGAATTGCGGCAGAAGGGCGCGCCTGTCTGCCGTCAAACTTCATCGCGGTCGGGTTCTGGGGATTTTTCCTGCGTTGCCGGTCATGCCGCTTCCTCGCGGAGTAATGATCTTCGCATTAGTGCGAGAGCGTCGCTATCCCGGCGCTGACGAAGGAGGACGACCTTGGCGACCATGTCAGACCCCCGGTGGGAAGGCCACGTTCCACCGACCGCATTTGAGGAGTACTCAGAGAAGTACGCCGGCTTCTTCAAGATGCGCAGGGAGAACGGGATCATCGAGCTTCGGCTCCACACTGATGGCGGTCCGTACATCCACAACTGGGCCGCCCACAACGCGTGGAACCGGGTGTGGCAGGACGTGGGCAACGACCCCGACAACCATGTCCTCATCCTGACCGGCACCGGCGAGACCTGGTTCCGAGGCGACCCCGAGGAGACGTGGCCGCGGCCCATCGTCGACGAGGAGCCCGACTACATCTTTCAGCAGACCATCGATGCGTGGAAGCTGATCGAGAACTTCGTCAACAACCTCGACATCCCGACGATCGCGGCGGTAAACGGTCCCGGGATCCACACCGAGTTCGCGCTACTCTGCGACATCACTTTGGCCGCGGAAGACGCAGACTTCATGGACCCGCACTTCATGGCGGGCACCGCGCCGGGAGACGGACTCTCGCTCGCCCTACAGCACCTGATGGGCACGAAGCGGGCGGCCTACGACATCTACAGTGGCCGCTCCATCCCCGCGCGGAAAGCACTCGACTACGGGCTCGTCAGCGACGTACTTCCGCGTGAGGAGCTCCTGCCGAAGGCGTGGGCGATCGCAGGCGACATCATGAAGCGCCCGCGGTTCGCTCGCTGGGCAACCCACAACATCGTGTCTCGCCCCTGGCGCAAGCTCGTTGCCGAAGACTTCGGTTTCCACTTCTCGCAGCAGATGCTTGCCACCGTCGCTGCCAAGCGACGGGTTCCCGACCCCGACCTGGTCGTCGAGGCGCGCTCACGCAAAGCGTGGTGAGAACCTGAGGGACGAGGCGGGTTGTCGGCCGCCGTCACGGACGGCGGCCGACACCTGTCTACTGATCTCCTCGGGGTGTTGTCGGATGGCGAGTCGGTTTCAGGCGAGCGCCGGTGAAAGAGCTGTCGATCAGGGCGACGACTGTTCGCGCGCCTGGACGAGGCCGTCACGACCCGGAATGCCCAGCCGGCCCGAAAACTGCTGGCCCGCGCCAACGCGACCGCCGCGCACGACCGCACCGAGGACGAGGACCGGATCGCGGGCGCCGCCGCCGACTTCGCGGTCGCGCAGACCCGTGGCGGGCGGGCCAGGGACTCGTGCAGCATCGCCAAGACGACATCCGTGTGCGTGAGCCCCACCATCGCCGCCCCTACCGCGAAGTTGCTGTCACGGGACATACCCGGCGTGCTGTTGACTTCCAGCACGTACGGCTTGCCGTCCTCGGTGAGGATCAAGTCGGTGATCACCATCACGGCCGACACGTATACGACCCTGCCTCCCGAGGCGGATCTGGCGATCGCCGAGGCCGCTGCCCGGTTCGTGCCGCGCGTACGTGCCGCCTCCGAGGACACCGTTTCCGGCGTGGAGCCGGAGCCGGACGGTACGGAGAGGTCTGGCCCGGAGGTCGTGCCGGATGATGCTGATCCTTGGGGAGTTATTCGGGAGATCAACTCCCCGTGCGTTCAGGCATCGCTCACGCGAACGGCCCCGGACGTGGAGTCCGAGGCCGAATAGGGCGCCTCGCTGGGGGAGAAACCCCAGGTCAGCGGCGTAATGCGTGGTGCCCCCGGCAGGATTCGAACCTGCGACACCCGCTTTAGGAGAGCGGTGCTCTATCCCCTGAGCTACGGAGGCGGGGGACTGGGTTGGGAGTGTGGTGGGAAGCTCGGCGGTGAATGGTGATCATCGGCCGGGCTCCGCACGGATCCGTCCGGTCCCTGGTGGTCGCTGGTGTGGCGGCCAGAGGTCAGCCTACCGGGTTCGGGATCCGGGTGTGGAACCGGTTGCCGGCGTTGTGCTGTCGTGGTGGGCGGCGGGCGTCTGTATCCGGGTGGCGCCGGGGGTCTGTGTGCGGGGGTGCCGGGGCGGGGTCATGGGCCTCCGGTTCGGAGGGCTTGCAGGTCGGCGGCGGCTTGGGTGCGGATGGCGGGTAGCCGGGCCTTCACCGGGGGTGGCATGTTCGCGAAGATCGAGCGCAGCTCGGCCGGTGCGGCCACCTCGTCGAGGAGTCCGATCATCAGGTGCCCGGCCGCCGGAGGGGTCGTGGCGATGACTCGTCGGGAGAGCTTCTTCCACTGCCACGGTGTGATGTGCTCCCGCAAGGCGGGGAACAGGACCGGCTCTTCGTGGGTCAGATGGTCATGCACGCTGTCGCGTACGGCTACGGCTGCCTCGTGTAGCGCCTGGCGGTGGCCTTGGCTGTCAAGGTCGATGTTGGCGAGGCGGGTGAGTGCGATGTCCAGGTGTTTGTGTTGTTCGGTCAAGTCGTCGAGTGCGGGCTTCGCCTCCGGTGCCGCTGCCGCGATATGCGGCCACAGCCATTCGTCCTGGGCGTCGTGGTGGTGACGCAGGTTCACCACGAGGAAGTCCCGCAATCGCGCGAGCGCTTGGTGAGGTACGGAGGGTCGGGGGCTGGCGTCGACGAGCAGGCTGGTGGCGAGTCTGTGTGCCTCGTGGGTGAGGCGCGTTTCCACGGTGGCCGGTGAGTCGTGCTCGGCGTTCATGTTCATCGGCCGGGGTCAGACCGCGCTGCTGCCGGTGTGGGAGGCCAGGCCGGACACCAGCTTCGCGAGCTCGGGGTCGGCCTCGTAGTTTCGCTTGATCATGGATTCTCCTGTGGTGGGTGAAGGCGAGTGGTCAGCGGGTGGCGTGGCGGCGGCGTTCGAGCACCGTGGCGATGGCGTACGCGCCGCCGCCGGCGATGGTGAGGACCCAGTAGAGGCCCGGGGTGCCGAGGAAGAGCGCGGCGGCGGAGGTCAGGGCGAGCCAGACGCCGAGGGTGTAGTGGAGCAGGTTGCGGCGTACGGCGCCTTCGGCGAGGTAGAGCAGGCCGACGACGATGCCGGAGCCGGTGGGCCAGAGCATGTCTTGCAGATCAGGTGTGTCGACGGCGGAGGCCAGGCCGGTGATCGCGAGGAACAGGGCGGTGAAGCCGGCGAGCCAGGACGCGCCGAGCAGCTTTCCGGACAGGACGTCCGGGCCGGTGGCGCCGCGCTGGGCGCGTAGGGCGGCGAGGGTGGCCTGGACGGTGCCGACCGCCAATCCGGCGCCGAGGAGCGCCATGGGCAGCCAGCCGGGCAGGTCGAGGAGGGGGCTGGTGCCCTTGGAGAGCGCGGCGGAGCCGTGGCCGAAGAGGTAGGCGAGCCCGAAGCTGACGTAGACCGCGCTGTTGTCGACGTCGCCCGGTGAGCGCGTCACAGCGGTGGTGGTGGCGGGGACGGTGGCCTGGGCGACGGCGGTGGCGAGGGGCATGACGGGACCTCCGGAGTGATGGGGTGGGTGGGGTGTGGGTGGTGCGGAGTGTTGGGGCCGTGAACGGGCTGGGGAAGCGGCGTTGGGTCGTTGAACCACCGCGCGCCGTACGAAGGTTCGGGTGGCCGGGACGAAGCGTTGCTCGGCCGTTCGGTTGCGAAGTGCCCCGCGGGCCTTCACGCGTCCGGAATGATGACGACCTTGCCCAGGACGGTGCGGGACTCGGCGAGTTCCAGTGCCGAGGCGGTGTCGGACAGCGGGATCTCGGCGGCGATCCGCGGGGTGAGGACGCCGTCGGCCACCAGGCGCAGCACCTGGGTGAGGTCCTCGGTCAGCCGGCGCTGCCACTGCGTCCGGCAGCGGCTGCCCGCCCAGAAGTTGTAGAAGTGCGCGCTCTTGCCGTTGGGCAGCGAGTTCCATGCGGCGAGTTGCCCGAAGAGCTTCAGCACGGGCAGTTGTGAGCTGCCCTCTTCGTTCTTCGTCGCCGCGGTGCCGTACGAGACGAGGGTTCCGCCCCGGCGCAACAGGCGCCAGGACTCCGCCACCGCGGGGCCGCCGACGTGGTCGAAGACCGCGTCCACGCCGTCCGGGGCGATCTCCCGGATGCGGTCGTACATGTCCGGGTCGCGGTAGTCGACCGGGGTCGCGCCCAGTTCGCGCACGCTGTCGTGGTGCCGCGCAGAAGCCGTGCCGATCACCGTGATCCCGGCGTGCCGGGCCAGCTGGACGAGGATGGAGCCGACGCCGCCGTTGGCGCCCAGTACCACGACGGTCCCGCCCGAGCGCACCTTGGCCGTCCGGTGCAGCATCTGCCAGGCGGTGATCCCGTTGACGACCACGGTCTCCACGGTGGCCGCGTCCATGTCGTCGTCCGGCACCGGCATCAGATCCGCGGCGTCGATGAGCAGATGGCTGGCCCATGCGCCGACCTTGGTGACCGCGGCGAACCGGCGTCCGGTCATCCCGGCGTCCACGTCCGGTCCCGTCGCGGTGACGGTGCCCACGACGTCGTATCCGGGGACGAAGGGGAACGGCGGCTGGTTGTAGTACTTGCCGAGGCGCATCTGCTGTTCGGCGAAGCAGACCCCGGTGGCGTCCATCCGCAGGAGGACCTGGCCCGCGCCGGGGGCGGGGAGGTCGCGGGTCCGGGTCTCCAGGCCACTCGGCTCGACCCTGCCGGGCAGGACGATCTCGGTGGCGAGGGTGGTGACCGACGTGCTCATGGAGGGCTCCTTGAAGCCTCGGCTGTGTGCTTACGGGTGTAAGGCTACGCAGGTAAGTCGAGGCGAAGCAAGGGGTTACGGCAATAAACTTATGGCTGTAAGGTTACGCAGCGAAAGGCGCCCTTCGTTTCGGCGCGGCCGTGGCTGCCGTGCCGGGACGAAGGGCGCCTTCGGTGTTCCTCGAGGCCGGCCCTGGGACGTTGTCGCATTGCCTCGGGGCGGCGATGTGGTCAGGTCTCCTTGAGGCAGGCCAGTCTGGTGATCATGGCCTCGGTGATGCTCTCCTCCGGCCAGGGGAACGTGCGGCTTACGGCGCGCTGGTGCGCGAGGCCGTGCAGGCCGAGCCAGAGTGTGATCGCGTCCTGCGGTGGGTCGGTGACCGCGGACTGGCCCGCGGCGGCGCACTTCGCGAGAGCGTCGACGAGCACCTGGATGGCCGTCGAGCCGAGGCTGGTGAGGTCCTCCTCGGTCAGGGAGTTGTCGCCCAGGGTCGGCATCCAGAGGCCGCCGAACATCGTGCGGTAGCGCTCCGGGTGGTTCTTGGCGTAGGCGAGGTAGGCCCGGCAGAGGGCGTACAGCCCTTCCCGTGGGTCGTCGCCGGCCGCCCGCACCTCGGAGTGCAGATGGGTTGCCAGTTCGGTGAACTCCCGCTGTACGACGGCCAGCATGATGGACGGCTGGTCGGGGAAGTGCGGGTAGATCGACGGGGCGGCGATGCCGACCTTGCGGGCGACCGACCGCAAGGTGATGGCGCGTTCGTCGCCGGTCTCGTCGAGGAGTTCCGCGGCCGCGGAGATGATGTCCTCGCGCAGACGGCCACCCTCGCCTCGGCGGTTGCGTACGCGTGCCCGTTTTGGTGCGGCCGGGTCTGCCGCGCTGCTCTCCTTCACTCTGTAACGTTACATCGCGAAGTTTAGTGACGCGATCCCTTGTTTTCCGCTCCGAACTCCGCGATCGGGTTCTTGAGGGTGCCGATGAGCTGGAGCGCGCCCGCGGGGTCCTGGAGGTCGACCATCTCGCGGTTGTCGCGGAGCTGGAGGCGGTTGAGGCAGGAGAGGGCGAAGTCCTCGGCGAACATGTCGTACTGGGCGAATTTGTCCGAGAGGTGAGGAACGGCCCGCTGGTAGTCCAGGACGCAGTCGGCGACCGTCCGCCAGAAGGTGTCCTCCTCCAACAGGCCCTCGCTGACCAGGATGCCGTTGAGGAAGCGCAGGAAGCAGTCGAAGACGTCGGTGAAGATCGAGAGCAGCTTCTTGTCCTCGGGGACGTCCACGCGGATGCGTTCCACCGTCGGCGGGAGGACCGCCGTGGGGTCCATGACGGCGATCTCCTCGGCGATGTCCTTGAAGATCACGCGCTGGACGGCGCCGTCCTCGATCACCAGGATGACGTTCTCGCCGTGCGGCATGAAGACCAGGTCGTAGGCGTAGAAGCTGTGCAGCACCGGGGTGAGGTAGGCGTCCAGGTAGCGGCGCAGCCAGGTCGCGGGGGTGAGGCCGGATTCCTCGACGAGGGCGCTGACGAAGGAGACGCCGTCGGGGTCGGTGTGGAGGAGGGACGCCATGGTGGCCAGGCGCTGGCCGGGCTCCAGGGACGGTACGGGGCTCTCGCGCCACAGCGCGGCGAGCATTTTGCGGTACGGGGAGCCCTTCGCGGTGGCGGCCTCGTACTGGCGGTGGTGGTAGCCGATGGCGGCCCGCTCCCGGATGATCGAGAAGCGGGCGGCGCGGAAGATCTCGTCGGCGGAGATCAGGGCGGCCAGCCAGTCGTTGATGGCCGGGGTCGCCTCCATATAGGCGGCGGACAGGCCCCGCATGAAGCCCATGTTGAGGACCGACAGCGCGGTTTTCACATAGTGCTTGGACGGGTCGGTGGTGTTGAAGAAGGTGCGGATCGACTGCTGGGCGAGGTACTCGTCGTCGCCGGGGCCGAGGCACACCAGATGCTGTCGGGCGACCTCGGCGGCGAAGCTGATCGACAGCTTGTTCCACCACTGCCAGGGGTGCACCGGCAGCAGGTGGTAGTCGGCGGGGTCCAGACCGAGGTCGTTGAGGGTCCCCGCGAAGCGGGCCCGGGTCGGCTCGCTCAGTTCGGAGTGGATCAGGGTGTCGTAGTCGATGTCCGCGGAGGCGGTGAAGGTGGAGCGGTCGCGGCGGGCGGCGAGCCAGATCAGCTGGACGGGGCTCGCGGTCTCGGGGGCGTACGAGAGGTATTCGTGGATGCCGAAGCCGAGGCGGCCGTTGTTGGCGACGAAGCAGGGGTGGCCCTCGGTCATCCCCGTTTCGATCTCCTGGAAGCCGGATTTGGCCAGCTGGGCGGCGCCCACCGGTTCGGCGGCCAGTTTGAAGGCCGTACCGGAGAGGGTGGAGCTGATCTCCTCGAGGTAGACGGGGAGGACGTCCGCGCTCAGGCCGAGCCGTCCGCGCAGCTCGATGAAGAAGTCGAGGGCGTCGAGGGGGAGTTCGGCGCCGGTGCGGTCGTGGCGGGTGATGCTGTCGGCCTCGACCAGCCAGTGGTCGAGGGAGAGCATCCGGGCGGCGAACCGGTAGGTCACCGCCTCGTCGTCGCTGGTCACGGCGTAGCGGCCATCGGGGCCCGGCTCGGGGGCGAGCAGGCGTTCATGTGTGAACTCGGCGAGGGCCTTGCGGATGAGGAGGCGGCCCGCCCGGTCCCACAGTTCGGGGGTGAGGTGGGCGACGGCGTCGCGGGGGCTCATCGGGTCACTCCTTGGGCGGCGCGGGCGGCGCGGGCGGCGAGGGTGGTGCGGGCGGCCTGGAACCGCTCGCGGGTGCAGATGCTGAGGTAGGCGTCCTTCTCGGGTTTGGCGATCTGCTCGACGATCTCGAAGCCGACGGCCGCGTTGAGCGCGTGCACTCCCGCATTGCACACATCGGGCTCGACGACCACGCGCCGTACGGCCGGATCGGCGAAGCAGAACTCCATGACGGTGGTGAGCACGGCCAGGGTGAAGCCGTGCACCGGGGTGTCGGTCGGCGCGCAGAGGAAGTGCATGCCGACGTCGCCGGGCCGGGCCGGGTAGAGACCGGCGAGTTCCACCACCGCCGGGTCGTAGCGCTCGGCGAGGAACGCCGGGCGTCCCTCGTGCAGGCCGATGAACGCCTCATGGTGCGTATGTTCGTGGATCCTGCGGTACTCGGCGGCGACCTCCGCCTCGTCCGCTCCCTGCATCATCCAGAAGGACGCCTTGGGGTGGGTCACCCAGCCGTACAGCAGCGCGGCGTCGGCCGCCGGGTCCAGGGCGCGCAGGGCGAAGGTCCCCAGGCGCGCGTCCGTGTGCTCGAAAACCGGCGAAGGCGTCATGACACGGCTCCTTCCGGCGCGCCGAACTCCTGGAAGGCGATGGACTTCTCCACCGGATAGTGCTCGCGGCCCAGCAGCTCACGGATGATCCACGAGTTGCGGTACGGGCCCATGCCCAGGTCCGGGGAGGTCAGGCTGTGGGCGTGGGTGGCGCCGTTCTGGAGGAAGATGCCGCGTCCGGTGGTGTCGACGCTGTAGTTGCGGGCCACGTCGAAGCGGCCGTGGCGGTCCCAGCGGATGCGGTCGCGTACGGGGTCCAGGAAGGCGGGCACCTGGTAGCGGTAGCCGGTGGCCAGGATGAGCCCATGGGTGGTGAGCGAGAAGTCCCGCTTCTGCTCCTCATGGCGCAGCCCGAGGGTGTAGGTGCCGGACGGCTCGTCGTACGCCGCGTCGGTGAGCGCGGTGTTGGTCAGCAGCCGCGTGGGCACCGGGCCGCTCACGCTCTTCTGGTACAGGAGGTCGAAGATGCCGTTGATGAGCTCGGCGTCGATCCCCTTGAACAGGCCCTTCTGCTCACCCTCCAGCCGGTAGCGGGTGTCCTCGGGGAGCGCGTGGAAGTAGTCCACGTACTCGGGCGAGGTCATCTCCAGGGTGAGCTTGGTGTACTCCAGCGGGAAGAAGCGCGGGGAGCGGGTCACCCAGTTCAGCCGGTAGCCGTGGGTGTCGATGTCGGCGAGCAGATCCTGGTAGATCTCGGCCGCGCTCTGGCCGCTGCCGACGATGGTGATGGACTCCTTCGATTGCAGCGCCCGCTTGTTCGCCAGGTAGTCCGTGTTGTGCAGCAGATCGCCGCCCAGGCCGTGGCACACCTCGGGGAGGTACGGCGGGGTGCCGGTGCCCAGCACCAGACGGCGGGCGCGGTGGGTGGTGGTCTCGCCGGTGGCGGGACGCAGCGCGCGCACCGTGTAGACCCCGTCGGCCTCGTCGTACTCGACGCTCGTCACCTCGTGGCCGAAGCGGATGGACGACAGCTTCGCGGCGGCCCAGCGGCAGTAGTCGCTGTACTCGGCGCGCAGCGGATAGAAGATCTCGCGGATGTAGAAGGAGTACAACCGCCCCGATTCCTTGAGGTAGCCGAGGAAGGAGTACGGGGAGGTGGGGTCGGCCAGCGTCACCAGGTCGGCCAGGAACGGGGTCTGGAGGGTGACGCCGTCCAGCAGCATGCCCGGATGCCAGTCGAAGTCGGGCTTGCGCTCCAGGAACAGTCCGTCGAGTTCGTCGATCGGCTCGGTGAGGCAGGCAAGGCCCAGGTTGTAGGGGCCGAGCCCGACCGCGATGAAGTCAAAGGTGTGCGGGGTGGGCACGTGGATCTCCGGCGGGACGAAGGGACTCAACTGGCGCGCGAGTGGCGGGGGCCGCTGACCTCGGGCTCGATGTGGAGGGCGAGGTACTGACCGGCGTGCTCGGCCAGG
Organism: Streptomyces malaysiensis subsp. samsunensis; assembly: GCF_024519315.1. Lineage (GTDB taxonomy): Bacteria > Actinomycetota > Actinomycetes > Streptomycetales > Streptomycetaceae > Streptomyces > Streptomyces malaysiensis. The sequence continues at coordinate 122,072 of NZ_JANIIC010000018.1, forward strand.
AGATCGAGGACGAACGCGATGTCGCTCAGCGAGGTCTCCGGGTTGAGCAGGGTGAACTTGAGGTGGTGCCGGCCGTCGACGACGGTTCCGGCGACGACCGCCGCGCCGGAGGCGGCCAGTGCCTCGCGGGCGTGCAGATTGGCGCGGTCCACCAGGTCCGGGTCGCACGGCCCGTCGGACGGCGGTACGTAGCGGAAGACCAGCGTGGACAGCTGGGGCTCGGTGACGACCTCGTAGCGCGGATCGGTGTCCAGCAGGGCCCATGCCTCGGCGGCCCGTTCCACCACCTCGTCGAAGAGCGCCCCGACCGCGTCCGCGCCCATGATCCGCAGCGTCAGCCACAGCTTGAGCGCGTCGAAGCGGCGGGTGGTCTGGATGGACTTGTCGACCTGGTTGGGGATGAGCTTCCGGGCGCTGCGCTCGGGGTTGAGGTAGTCGGCGTGGTAGGTGGCGTGGCTGAGCGTGGCGCGGTCGCGGACCAGCACGGCGCTGGAGCTGACCGGCTGGAAGAAGGACTTGTGGTAGTCCACGGTGACCGAGTCGGCGCGCTCGATGCCGTCGAGGAGGTGGCGGCGGGTCGGGGAGACCAGCAGTCCGCAGCCGTACGCGGCGTCCACATGCAGCCAGGTGACGTGCCGGGCGCACAGCTCGGCGATCTCGGGCAGCGGGTCGATGGAGCCGAAGTCGGTGGTGCCCGCGGTGGCCACGACGGCCATGACGATCAGGCCCTCGCGGCGGCAGCGGTCCAGCTCATGGGCGAGGGCGACGGTCCGCATCCGGCGGTCCTGGTCGCAGGGGACCGGGATGACGGCCTCGTAGCCGAGCCCCAGGATGGCGGCGGCCTTCTGGATGGAGAAGTGGCTGACCTGGGAGGTGAGAATGCGCAGCCGCGGCAGGATCGCGGATTTGGCGATCGTCCCGCCGGCCGCGGTGGCCTCCTTCTCCACCAGCGTGCACGCCTCGTCGCGGGCCAGCAGCATCGCCTGGAGGTTGGACTGGGTGCCACCGCTGGTGAAGATGCCGTCCGCGGCCTGGCCGAGGCCGATGCGCTCGGCGGTCCAGTCGATCAGCCGGCGCTCGATCAGGGTGCCGCCGGCGCTCTGGTCCCAGGTGTCGAGGGAGGAGTTGACGGCGGAGAGGACGGCCTCGCCCAGCAGTGCGGGGATCACCACGGGGCAGTTGAGGTGTGCGAGGTAGCGCGGGTGGTGGAAGTAGACGGCGTCCTTGAGATAGACGCCCTCCAGCTCCTCGAGCGCGGCGTCCGGGTCGCCGAGCGGCCGCTCCAGGTCGATTCCGGAGATCTCGGGGGCGAGTTCGGCGGGGGTGATACCGGTGAAGGGGCGCTCCGCGCGGGCGACGGTGGAGGCCACCAGGCCGACGCCGTCGGTGACGGAGCGCCGATAGCGTTCCGCGGTACGGCCGTTGAAGAGGTGGGTCCTGCCATCCGCCGCCCCGGGTATCGGCTCCGGCGACGGGTCCTCAGCGGTCTGCGCGAGGAAACTCACGGTCTGTCCCTTCTGGGAATGAGCATGCGGGCGTGCGGATGGCGCGGGCATGCGACTGGTGGGGAGGGCGGACCGCGGCCTGACCGGCCTGGTGGACATGCGGGGGCGCTGGACGCGGCGGCCGGGCGCGTGGGGGCGCGCCGGGCGGACGGCCGCCGGTCGTCCGGCGGTCGGTCCTCGCGGTCCTGGAGGGGATGCGGTTATGGGGATTCGATTGGAGATTCGGTTGGGGATGCGGTTGTGGGATTTCAGTTGTGGGATGCGGCCATGAGGATGCGGCCGATGGAGGGGTGGCCGATGGAGGGGTGGCCAATGGGGATCCGGCCATGAGGAGGCGGCCGTGAGGACCCCTGTTGTGGGGACGTGGCCATGAGGATCCCCGCCGTGAGGAGGCGGTGTGGCGGCGGGGAGGGTCAGTCGTCGGCCGCGGGGCCGGTGCCCGACACGGCCTCCTCGACGAGTTGCTCCTCACAGGCGCCCAGGCGCCAGTAGCCGGTGAAAATCACGGCCTTGCGGTCGAAGCCGCGTTCGCGCACCAGGTGGCGGCGCAGCGCCTTGACGGTTCCGGCCTCGCCCGCGATCCAGGCGTACGGCGTGCCGGGGGGCAGCTCGGCGGCGCCCACGGTGTCCAGCAGCGGGGCGGAGCGCGGGGTGCCGGGGGCCACGCCGTCCCGGACCAGCCAGGTGATCTCGGCTTTCGCCTCGGTGCGCAGCTCCTGGATGTCCTCGGCGTGCTGGACCTCGAGCCACACCTTGGTGGGCAGGTCGGCGGGCAGCCATTCGAGGATGCCCGCGATGGCGGGCAGCGCGGTCTCGTCGCCGGCGATCAGCACCCAGTCGGTGCCGGACGGCGGCCGGAAGTCGACTCCGCCGTTGTCCTCCACGACCGGGCCCAGCAGGGTGACGCGGTCGCCGGCCTCGGCACGCGCGGCCCAGCGGGCGGCCGGGCCGCCGTCGTGGTGCAGCGCGAAGTCCACGTCGATCTCATGGGGGTCACGGCGCTGCCCGCGCACCGTGTACGAGCGCATGATGCCGCGTTCGGCCGGGTCCATCGCCCGCCAGGTGGCGAACCAGCCCTCCCCGGCCTCGACCGGCACCACCGGGGCGGTCTGGCCGGGGTGCGGCAGGAACAGTTTGAAGCGCTGGTCGCGGCCTCCGCTGGTGAAGTCCTTCAGACAGCTGCCGCCGAAGGTGATCCGTGCCATGGACGGTCCCAGCGCGCGGGTCCGTACGACCCGCGCGTCGAAGAAGCGGAACGGAGCGGTGGTGGTGGCGGCGGTGGGGGTGGCTGCGGTGGTCATGGGAGGAGGGTCTTCCCTTCGCTTGCCGTGGGGAGGGCCGGGCCGACCGGTCGGCCGACCGTTCAGCCGACCTTCTTCGCGTCCTGGATGGCCTTGGTGAGGGACTCGACGAGCGGGGCGGCGCCCGCGTACGAGAAGCGCGGCTCACTGCTCCAGGGGGTGATCTGACCGGCCTTGACCGCGGCCAGCTTGGACCAGGTCGGCTTGGCGGTCAGGGCGCTGGGCTGGAGGGTCGCGGTGCGGTTGTCGAGGAAGAGCACATCGGCGTCGTACTTGTCGGCGTTCTCCCAGCTGAGGCTCTCGAAGTAGCCGCCCTTGTCGGTCTTTTCCGGGACGACGAAGTCGACGCCGAGCTCGCTGAAGTAGATCAGGTCGGCACTGATCTTCGGGTTGGAGACATAGAAGAGATCGGCGCTGGCGGAGCAGGCCATGACCTTGATCTTGTGTGACTTGACCGTTTTGCGCAGCGTTTCGGCCGCCTTCTCGAACCGCGCCTTGGCGTCGGTGACCTTCTTGGCCTTCAGATCGGCGCCGAGCGCCTCGGCCAGTGCGGCATAGCGCTTGATGGGCTCGAGCATGGAGATCCGGCCGGTGGTGATGGCGGCGCTGGGGGCCAGCTGGAGGATCTTCTTCTTGCTGTCGTCCGGGACGTAGAAGAGCGCGCCCGGGTCGTACATGTTGGTGATCAGCAGATCGGGGGCGAGCGAGGCGTACTTCTCGACGTTGAACTGCCCCCAGGTGTTGCCCAGGGACATGGCCTGGCCGACGGGGAAGTCGCCCGCCTGGACGTCCGGTTTGCCGTTCTTCAGTGTGGTCGGGCCGAAGACACCGGTGATCTGCTTGTCGATGCCGAAGTCGTAGAGCGCGGCCGCCGCGCCGATGTAGGCGACGATGTGCTGGGGCCGGCTGTCGAGGCGGATCTTCGTCTTGCGGTCATCGGTGAACGACCAGGAGCCGCCGCCGTCGTCGCCACCGGAGCCCGAACCGCCGTTGTCGCCACAGGCGGTGACCAGGGCTCCGAGTCCGACGGCGCCGCCCGCGGCGAGCAGACCGCGGCGGGAGAGGGGGAGTGCTCTGGCCTGGCGCATGAAGGTGCTCTCTCTCGATGCATTACGGGGACGTGGTCGGGACGGCAACCCGAGGACGTAGTTAGGTTAGCCTAACCAACCTGGTTGTCCAGTGGGTGGGGTCGTTCCGAACCTCACATCGAGGGGCACAAAGGGCGGTTCAGGGCGGATTCACAGGTCCAGCACCGGGCACCCGGGCGGAGCCGCCGCGCCCGGCGGGTTCGCGGAGCACCGCGAATCCGCCAGGAGGCGCGGTCGGCGGATCGGGGCACAGCGAGTGCCGCCGGGGTTCACGAAGCGGTCTCCTTCCGGTGGCCGACGGGACGGCGGTCGGCAGGGCGGTGGTCGGCGGGGCGGTGGTCGGCGGGATCGTGTTCGGTGCCGGGCCGATTCCCGCCGGGCCGGTGCCCGTTGGGATGGCCGAGCATCCACTCCCACAGCTCGACCGGGTCCTCGGCGGTGCGCTCGGCCCCGCAGTGGCAGACCCCGTGCAGCACATCGGTGCCGGGCAGCCAGTCGATCCGGTACACCTCGGCCGTGGGCGCGCCGCTCATGGGGAGGCCACCACGGCCGCGGCCCGCTCTCCTTCGGCGGCGAGGCGGGCGAGGATGCGGCGCGCGGCCAGACCGCCGGTGTCGATGTTGATGCTGAGCTCCTGATAGCCCTCGCGCTCGGTGTCCAGGGCCTGCTGAAGCAGGTTCAGCGCCCCCACGTCCTGGAGCACCACGGTCCGGTTGAGGTCGTGGAGGAAGGCGGACACCTCCTCGTCGTCCTGCGCGAAGTCCCGTGAGACGGCCCAGAAGTCGTACACATGGCGGTCGGTGGACGGGGTGATGGCGTAGGTGATCTCCACATGGAAGGCGTCCGGGTCGGAGCCGTCCGGCTCCGGCACCACCCCCACCGGGGCGATCCTGCTGTGCAGCAGATACAGACACGGCGCGTGGTACTCGATGTCCTGCCAGCGGGTGATGCGGCCCTCGATCCCGGTGGAGCGGGCGTAGAAGGGCGGGCACTCGGCGTCGTCCATATGGCGGCTGACGCGTACGACGCCCGCGCCCTCGTCGACCTCCGTGGTGATCGGGGTCTCGGCGACCTCGGGGGTGCCGATGTAGCCGCTGTGCAGATAGGTCTCGTGGGAGAGGTCCAGCAGATTGTCCACGAGCAGGCCGTAGTCGGAGTCGATCGGCTCCATGCCGCCCACCGTCGTCCAGCCAGGATCGGCCAGCCAGGGAGCGCGCGGCACCGCGCCGGGATCGGCGAGCGCCGGGTCCCCGATCCACACCCACACCAGCGAGTCCTGCTCGACGACGGGGTAGGAGCGGACCCGGGCGGTGCGCGGAACGCGCTTCTGGCCCGGTACGAACACACAGGCGCCGCCGGTGTCGTAGGTGAAGCCGTGGTAGCCGCAGACGACGGTGTCGCCGTCGAGACGGCCGGCGGTGAGCGGATAGCGGCGGTGCACACAGCGGTCGGCGAGCGCGATGACCGTGTCGTCGGACTCCGCGCGGTAGAAGGCGATGGGCTCGTCGAGGATGGTGCGCCCCAGCAGCTCCCGGCCGATCTCGCGTCCGTAGGCGGCGACGTACCACTGGTTTCTGGCGAAGGCGGTCATGCGTGCCAGCGTGGTGACGCACATCACGTATGGGCAACGGCCCTTCCACTGAGTGGAAGAGCCGCCTGCTGAGTGGAAGGGCCGCGCGGGAAGGGGCCCGGTGGACTGCCGGCGAATCAGCCGCCGAACTGCCAGAAGACGGAGTGATTCAGCGTCAGCAACACGATGAGCAGGACCACATCGGCGATGCCGAGCGTGATGCCGAGCAGCGCCCGGCCCCTGCGGCGGGTCTCCCGGGTGAGTGCGAGCGTCCCCAGGACGATCGCGCAGGGCCCGAAGACCGCGTTGAAGAGCAGCAGGCCGATCAGGCCGAGCACGAAGGAGGCGACGGCCATGCCGTCGGCGTCCCCACGGGCCCGGAGGGGTGCGGTGCGGGACGGTGCGGTGAGTGCCATGGGTCTCAGCTCCCCTTGTGCCCGGTGCGTTCGCGGATGAAGAAGATGAGCAGCCAGGCGCCGATGGCGCCCGCGGCGGCGAGGAACAGGGGGAGCGGGGTGTGCGCCGCCGCCCCCAGAAGAACCCCCATCAGGGCGAGTGCCGCGACGATGAAGAGCATCTGAGCCTCTTTCGAAGTGACGATCCGGATGCGGTTGGCGTGCGGGTGGACGTTGTCCGGTCGGGCGTGGTTCGCCCGGCGTTGTTCGGTGAACAGTTGGAAGTACAACTGTTCACTGAGTTTCAGAGTACTCCGCCGGGGCCTGGAAAACTTCAGCGAACAGCTGTTTACTGAATGATATGAGTCACAGGTGCGGGGTCCGGCAGGCCCAGAAGGAGAAGACCCGGCGCGCCCTGCTGGACGCGGCGTTGCGGCTGCTGGAGGACCAGAGCCTGAGCAGTCTGGGGCTGCGTGAGGTCACGCGGGCGGTGGGCGTGGCGCCGGCCGCCTTCTACCGGCACTTCCGGGATCTGAGCGATCTCGGCGTCGCGCTGGTCGAGGAGTCCCTGGGCAGTCTGCACCATATGATCGGTGCGATACTCGCCGGTCAGGACGGTGACGCGGAGCGGATCGACGCCACCGTCGCCGCGGTCGCCGAGCATGTGCGCCGCTACCCCGCGCATATCCGCTTCATCGCACGTGAGCGGCATGGCGGGGTGCGTGCCGTACGCGAGGCGATCGCCGCCGAGCTGGACCGATTCGCCGATGAGGTGGCCACCGACTTCTGCCCGCGGCTCTCGGCCGAGGACTGGCCGCCGGAAGACGTCCGGATGCTCGCGGAGCTGTATGTGGACCACATGGTGATGACGGCGACGGCGTTCCTGGAGGCGCAGGCGGAGCACCCCGGGGCCGCGGGTGCTTCGGGTGCCGCTGATGTCGAGGATGCCGTGGGCCCCGCAGGCGCCGTGGGCCCCGCTGGCGCCGTGGGCCCCGCTGGCGCCGTGGGCCCCGCTGGTGCCGAGGGCGCCGCTGGTGCCGAGGACGAGCGGCGGGTCGCCGCCACCGCGCGCAAACAACTGCTGCTGATCAGCCTCGGGCGCCACCACTGGCGCGACGGCTGATCTCCACGCCGTAGTCGCCGTCCGCGTCCCGGCCGGTGACGCGGACGCGTATCCGGGTGCCGTTCGCCTGCGTGCTGAAGCTCTCGCCGGGCGCGTAGGCCGCGTCGCTGAGTCCGGGGTGGACATTGCGCTCCCGGGTGCAGCCGCGGCCATGGGGGGTGGAGTCCACGATGGTGATGGGGCCGCCGCCGGAGTCGACACCGGTGTCCACCCAGGAGATCAGGACACCGGGCTTGCATATGGCCTCGTCGTTGCCGCCGTTCGCGCGCGCCTCGATCGCGTAGCCGGTGGACGGCGAGACGGGGACGAAGACCAGCTTGGTCCCCTCCGGGCGGCTCAGCGGGGACAGGGTGTGCGCGACGATCCCGGAGCGGACGGCGCAGGCGATCTGCCGCGGGTCGAGCCAGCCCAGCTTCCACTTGTGCCAGGCCAGCAGGTCATTGCCGGCGCCCCAGTCCTCGGACATCACATCCCAGTGGCCCGCCTTGTCGCCGCCGAGCCGGGTATAGAGGTCGGGCAGCCCGAAGACATGGCCGTTCTCATGGGGCAGGACGCGGAAGCCGGTGCGGCGCAGCGAGCCGGAGCCGTCGTCCTGGCGGCTGTAGACGAAGGAGACATTGGCCAGCGGAACGCCGTCGGCGGTCGGGGCCTGCTGGTTGTCGGCGTAGGTGACGGACAGCACGGCGCGTGCGGCCGGCGGCCCGGCGTTCGGGGTGACCAGGACGTTCACCAGGTCGTAGCGGCGGAAGTCGACCTTGGGGTCGGCGGCCTTGGCGATGTCGGCGACGAGTTTGCGATAGCCCGGGTCGAAGGGGCTGCCGCGCTTGATGCCATAGGCGCGGAACGAGCGCGGCATCCGCAGCCAGTGGGTGATCGGCATCTCGGGGCGGTAGTCCAGCCGTCCGTACGAGCTCTGCGTGAACCACCGGGTGGTCTGGGGGAAGAACTCCTCGAAGCGCTCGCGGGCGGTGCCCTGGCCGCGGACGTCCGGGAAGTCGATCATGAGGTTGAGGGCGCGTACCGTGCCGGTGCTGTGGCTGTAGCCGCGGCTGGTGGGCAGGCCCTCGGACATCTGGAGCCCCGGGCCGGAGGCGAGGGCGCAGGGTGCGAGCGAGCCGAAGGCCGGCCGTGCCGAAGGCGCCGGGGCCAGCTCGGGGGGTGCGGGGGGCTCGGGACGCGCGGCCGCCCCCGGTGAGACCACCGCCACCGTGAGCACGGCGGCGGCGGCGAATGCGCTGCCTCTGCGGGGCCGGCGTATTCGTATGCGGGGGCGGGTGGTCCCATGCGTCTGCTCCATTGCCGACCACGGTGTGACGGCGTGGGCCGGGGCGCTCGTGAGGTGCCGCCGTCCGGGGGAATGACCTGCTCCGTTCGGGCGGCGGGGGGTGCCGGGCAGGTGTGAGGCAGGTCACCTACGGACGCAGAAATTCCGGGGACTCATTCCCCGTTTAACCCGGTGAACGCATAAACGGGGACTGACTCCCCGGAAGAGTTGGAACTCGAACGTCAAGGCCGAGGGCGGTGTCACAGCCGAGCCGCCGGCCGAGCCACCGGAGAACCGTACGCATGGATGCCGTACGCAGAAGGGAGTGCTGTGATGGCCGCCGACACGATGACCGCGAAGTCCGCACAGCCTCGGCTGCGCGCGGACGCCCTGCGCAATCGGGAGCGTATTGTCGTAGCCGCCCGTGAGGTGATCGTCGAGAGCGGGGCACACATCCCCCTCGATGAAATCGCTCGACGGGCGGGGGTAGGCAATGCCACGATCTATCGGCACTTCACGGACCGCCGTGAGCTGATCCACCATGTGGCGCTCTCGGTGATGTCCCACGTCGCCGATCAGGCCGAAACCGCCCTGGCCGAGGAGGCCGACGCCTTCTCCGCGCTGCGGCGCTTCGTACACGCCGCGGCGGATGAGCGCATCGGTGCGCTGTGCCTGCTGCTCTCCGACGGTCTCGACAAGGAGCATCCTGACCTCATTGCCACCCGTGACCGTCTGTCCGACGGCGTCGAGGCCCTGATGGGGGCCGCGAAAGCCGACGGCCAGTTGCGCACCGACATCGGCGTCGGTGATCTGATGGTCGCGCTCAACCAGCTCACCCGGCCGCTGCCAGGCAGCTTCTGTGTGGACTTCGACGCCTTTGTGCACCGGCATCTGCAACTGTTCCTGGACGGTTTGCGGGCCCCGGCGCGCTCCGAACTACCTGGTAAGTCCGTGACCTTGGAGGATCTGCAACACCGGCCGTGACCGTGACATAAATCGCATCCGGCCGATCCCGGAGCACCGCTTATTCCACGCGCGTTCACAAGTCTTCCGTACATGCGTCGTCGTATCTCGCTACCTCTTATCCAACGGCCTGTGCCGGTCTGACCTTGACCGGCCCCACACGTCCCATTTATCACTCTCCGCACCGCTAGGTAGGACCCTCCATGCCTGAAACGGCTCAATACGTGGATCCCCGGCGCTGGAAAGCGCTGATATTCATCGCCCTCGCCCAGCTGATGGTCGTGCTCGACGCGACCATCGTGAACATCGCGCTGCCCAGCGCCCAGGCCGATCTCGGCATCGCCGACGGCAACCGGCAGTGGGTCATCACGGCCTACGCCCTCGCCTTCGGCGGACTGCTGCTGTTCGGCGGCCGGATCGCCGACCTGTGGGGCCGTAAGCAGACCTTCATCGTCGGCCTGCTCGGCTTCGCTGCCGCCTCGGCCATCGGCGGTGCCGCGCTCAACACCGGCATGCTGCTGGGCGCGCGGGCGCTCCAGGGTGTGTTCGGCGCGCTGCTCGCCCCCTCCGCGCTCTCGCTGCTCGCCGTGATGTTCACCGACCCCAAGGAGCGCGCCAAGGCGTTCGGTGTCTTCGGTGCCATCGCGGGTGGTGGCGGCGCCGTCGGTCTGATCCTCGGCGGTGTCCTCACCGAGTACATGGACTGGCGCTGGACCTTCTTCGTGAACATCCCGTTCGCCATCATCGCCGTGGTCGGTGCGGTCGCCGTGATCCGCGAGCCGGTGGAGAGCCGTAACTCGTCCCGGCTGGACATCCCCGGTGTGATCCTGGCCACCACGGGTCTGGTCGCACTGGTCTACGGCTTCACCCGCGCCGAGTCCGACGGCTGGACCGCGGGCCTGACCGTCGGTCTGTTCATCGCCGCGGCCGTGCTGCTGCTCGCCTTCGTGATCGTCGAGTCGCGGGTGAAGGCGCCGCTGCTGCCGCTGCGCGTGGTCGCCGACCGCAACCGCGGTGGTGTCTACGCCTCGCTGGCACTCGCCATCATCGGCATGTTCGGCCTGTTCCTCTTCCTCACCTACTACATGCAGATCGTCAAGGGGTACAGCCCGGTCAAGACCGGCTTCGCCTTCCTGCCGATGGTCGCGGGCATGATCACCGGCTCGACGCAGATCGGCGCCCGGCTGATGACCCGGGTCCCGGCGCGGCGGCTGATGGGGCCGGGCTTCCTGGTCGCTTCGGTCGGCATGCTGCTGCTGACCCAGATCGACCTGGACACCTCGTACCCGACGCTGATCCTGCCCGGGTTCCTGCTGCTCGGCCTCGGCATGGGCACCGCCTTCATGCCGGCGATGAGCCTGGCCACGCATGGTGTCGAGCCGCGTGACGCGGGTGTCGCCTCGGCGATGGTCAACACCTCGCAGCAGGTGGGCGGCGCCATCGGCACCGCGCTCCTGAACACGATCGCGGCGAGCGCCACCACCGAGTACGCGAAGTCGCATGCGGCCGGGGCCACTTCCCGCAAGGCGCTGGAGCTCCAGTCGATGGTCCACGGCTACACCTCCGCCATCTGGTGGGCGGTCGGCATCCTGGTGCTGGCCGCGGTGATCGCCATCACGCTGGTCAACGCCGGCCAGCCGGAGAATGGCGGCGCGGTCGCGGGCTCCGGGGACGGGGCGGCGGAGGACGCCATTCCGGTGATGGCGCACTGATGCCGATGCGCTGATGCGCTGAGGTGCTGAAGCGCTGAGGTGCTGAAGTATCCGCCGGTCTGTCCGTACGGCGGCGAAGGCCCCGCTCCCTGGAATCCACCGGGGGAGCGGGGCCTTCGTGTGCCGTCTCGGGGTGTCGGTGTCTCGGCGTGGTCTCAGGGTGTCAGCGCAGCCAGGGGAGGTCGGCGCCCTCCGGTTGGAGGCCGTCCGCGATGATCCGGCAGATGTCGCCGAACTGCTCGACCTGCTCGGGGGAGAGCCGGTCGAAGACGGCCAGCCGCACGGCGGAGACATGGCCGGGGGCGGCCTCCCGCAGCACCTCGAATCCCTTGTCGGTGAGGACCGCGTTCTGCCCCCGCTTGTCGTCGGGGCAGTCCTCGCGCCGTACCCAGCCGTCCTTCTCCATACGCGCGATGGCATGGGACAGCCGGGAGCGGGTGATCTTGGCGGACTCGGCCAGTTCGGTCATCCGCATCCGGTGGCGAGGCGCCCACGAGAGCTTCACCAACAGGCCGTAGTAGACGTGGGGCATGCGCGCGTCGCGCTGGAGCTGGCGGTCGAGGTGGTCCTCCAGGAGCATGCTCGCCTGGATATACGCCTGCCAGCTGCGCTGTTCGTCGTCGGTGAGCCAACGCGGTTCGTCGGTATCCGTGAGGGTTTTCATGGCGTCGTCCACGCGTCCATTCTAGATAACACTCTTTGAACATTAAATAAGTGTGCGGTACAGTAAGGACTGCATGCTTGAGACTTCAAGCACCTTGTCGAACCCAGCTCTGTCGACCGCCGAGGAGTCATCATGTCCGCGCTCGACGGGCGCATGCCCGCCCTTTACCTCAGCCATGGTGCTCCGCCGCTCGCCGACGATCCGGTCTGGCCCGGACAGCTCGCCGCCTGGGCCGAGGGGCTGCCCCGGCCCAATGCCATTCTCATGATCTCCGCCCATTGGGAAGAGGCGCCCCTGGCCATCGGGGCCACTCAGCAAGTGCCGCTGGTCTATGACTTCTGGGGTTTTCCCCAGCACTACTACCAGGTGCGGTATGACGCGCCGGGCGCCCCCGAGCTCGCCGAGCGGATCCGTAAGACGCTGCGCACGGCCGGGACCCCGGTCCAGGACATTCCCGACCGGGGGCTGGACCACGGGGCGTATGTCCCTCTGGTCGAGATGTATCCGGAGGCCGACATCCCGGTTCTTCAGGTCTCGATGCCGACCCTCGATCCGCGGAAGCTGATGGAGATCGGCCGAAAGTTGGCGCCGCTGCGGGACGAGGGCGTGCTGATCGTCGGCAGCGGCTTCTTCACCCATAACCTGGCCGCCATGCGGCATACCGGTCCGATGCCGCCCAGTTGGTCGACCGAGTTCGACGACTGGGGGCAGCGGGCCCTGGACGCACAGGACATCGACGCGCTGCTGGACTTCGAGCACACGGCCCCTGCGGGACGGCTCGCCCATCCGCGCACCGAACACTTCGCGCCGCTGTTCGTCACGCTGGGCGCGGCGGAGGCGGAGCTGGGCGGCCAGCGGAGCGTGATCGACGGGTTCTGGATGGGGCTGGCGAAGCGGTCGTTGCAGTTCGGGTGAGGGGGCGCGGCCGGGGGCGCGTGGTGGCGCAGGCCGTACGGACGGGCTCGTGCCCCCGCCCCCGAGCCTCGTCCTCGCGCTTCGTCTTCGCCTTCGCGTCTCGTCCTCGCGCCGTCGCCTTCGCCTCTATCAGAGGACCGGGTCGATCATCGCGCAGGCGTGCAGTGCGGCGGCCAGGGCCATCGCGTCCGGGCCCTGGGCGACGTCGAGGGCGGTGTCGGTCAGCTTGATGGCATGCTCATCGCCGTGCGCGGCGGCGCGGGCGAAGACCTCCTCGGGCGTGACGCCGCCGGCCACGGACGGCAGCCGGTCGGCCGGAAGCGGCTCCCGCGGCGCGTACACCGCCGTGACCGCGGCGCTCGCCGCCCATGCCGCGTCCAGACTCGGCGCCCACAGCTCGCGCGGCAGCGCGGGCAGGACACGCAGTACGGCGTTGGGCGCGGTCGCGGCGTGGACCAGCATGATCGGTTCGCCGTGGCCATGGGTGGCGTAGTGATGGGTCGCGGCCCGTACGAGCTCGGCCAGCCGCCGGTGCGCCTCCTCCGGGTGGTCGGTGGGGGCGGTCGTTGGGTCGTGCGTCGGGGTGGGCGGCCAGGTGGGGAAGGCGGTGAGCCGGGCCAGCCGTTCCCGTATGCCACCGCTCTGGTCGGCGATCGGCTCCACGGCGGTCAGCGCGTCGGCCGCCGACCCGGAGGCGGGGCCCGGCCGCTGCCGGAGCGGCGGCAGCGGGGCGTGGCGGGCGGCCCAGTAGCCGAGGGCGTGGGCCAGCTCGGCGGTGCGGGGAGCGGTCGTGGCGCCCGGGTCCGGATCGTCCAGGAGGGTCCGTACGGCGTGACCGACCCGGATCACCGGATGCGTCGCGCCGCCAGCGATGCCCGGCAGCAGCCGCGGCCACCACACGGCGAGTACGTCCCGCCAGGGGCGGGCGGCGAGCTCCCGCTCGAAGTAGACGGGCCAGTCGGCGAGACGGCGCGGATCGCCGAGCGCCTCGTGCCAGTTCTCCTCGGTGATCCGGGCGTGCGGGCGCGGCATCTCCTCCAGCTTGTGGCGATAGCGGTCCAGCCAGCGGTGCACGGTGCGCCCCTGGCCGTGGCGCACCAGCGCCTCCACGGCCATGGGCGCGTGATTGCTCAGCCAGCCCAGACGCTCGGGGCCGCTGGCATGCAGGCGCTCGAGGGCTTCGTCGAGGGTTCCACTCGTGTCGTCCGTCATGACCTCACGCTAGGGAGGGGGCGGCGGCCCCGAAACGGACCGGGGACGGAAGCGTGTAGGGACCAATGACCTAAGCCGAGGGCTATTCCGTCGAGGGCTGTTCCGGAGGACGCTCTTCCCGGATGTGGAAGACGTAGAACGACACGGCCGCCATCGCGACCCCCATCCCGAGGCCGATCCCCGCGGACCGGTACACCGAGCCGCCGCTCACGGAGTGCAGAAAGCCCATCGCGCAGCCGAGGAGCGACCCGTACAGAATGGCCCTGATCTCCGGCGTCAGGCCCGGCGTCATCCTGCCGAAGGCGTAGCTGAGCACCCCGACCACCACGGCCGACACCACGCCGTAGACGGCGGACGCCGGGATGGTGGAGCCCTGGTTGTGGGCCACGAACATCACCCAGCCGCCGTAGAGCACCGCCAGCACGACGGGGACGCCCCAGGAGGCGGAGGGGTGCGGGGGGAGGTGGAGCCGTGGGTGGCGGTGGTGGCTGACCGGGGCCGTGGGGGCATTCATGGCGGAACCTCCTCGTCGCCGTGTCCCCGCCCTGACCTGTCACTTTCCAGCGCACACCCATGCGGGCGGCCGGGCAACCCGGCGCGATCGAACGAACGGGCAACCGCGCAGCCATGAGATTCGTCTTGACAGATGAGAGAAGGGCGGGACAGCCGTAGGAGGCGGCCGCAAAGGGGGTCTGACCTGCGCTTCCCGGCCTCTCGGCAGTGCGCTGACCCTGGTGTGGGTGGACAGGATACTGCATGATCGTAAAAAGATGATGGCCTGATGGGAATTCTGTCCTGATTCCAGTCGTTGTTTCCTTCGGACGGGGCACCCGACACCGGAGAGTCCGTCCATAGTCCGCGCCCGATCCATCTGTAAGGGAGCACGCATGGCAACCCGTGCCGTCGCCCGTAATCAGTCCGCCGCCGGTGGTGGCGCTGATGGGGCCAACAGCGTTCGCGCCTCAGGCGGGGAGATCGCCGATCGCGACCTGGTCGGCATGTATCTCGACGAGATCGCTCGCACCCCGTTGCTGGACGCGGCGAAGGAGGTCGAGCTGTCTCAGTCCATCGAAGCGGGGGTGTACGCCCAGCAGATCCTGGGCGGGGAGGTTGAGGACACCCCTGCCGCAGGTGCGAGCCGCGAGGAGCTGGAGGCGATAGCCGCCGAAGGTGCCCGCGCAAAGGACATCTTCATCCGCTCCAATCTACGCCTTGTCGTGGCTGTGGCGCGCCGCTATCCGCGCAGTGGGCTGCCCTTGCTCGACCTGATTCAGGAGGGCAACGCGGGCCTGGTGCGCGCGGTGGAGAAGTTCGACTACACCAAGGGCTTCAAGTTCTCGACCTATGCCACGTGGTGGATCCGTCAGGCCATCACGCGCTCGATCGCGGATCAGTCCCGTACGATCCGGCTGCCCGTCCATCTGGTCGAGGAGCTCGGCCGGATCCGCCGGGTGCAGCGGGAGTTCAACCGCGAGCACGGCCGCGAGCCGGAGCACGCCGAGATCGCCGAGGAGCTCGGCTCCACCATGGAGCGGGTCTCGGATGTGCTCGACTGGGCCCGTGACCCGGTCAGTCTGAACATGTCGGTCGACGATGAAGGGGAGACCCAGTTCGGCGATCTGCTGGAGGACACCTCGGCGGTCTCGCCCGAGCAGTCGGTGATGACGCTGCTGCGCAGCGAGGAGCTGGAGGGCCTGATCGGCCGCCTCGACGACCGCACCGCCTCCATCATCAAGGCGCGGTACGGCATCGACGACGGCCGGGAGCGCACCCTCACCGAGGTCGGCAAGCAGCATGGCCTTACCCGTGAGCGAATCCGCCAGATCGAGAAGCACGCATTGCTTGAGCTGAAGAAGATGGCCCGCCAGACCGGTTTCGACGCAGCGGCTTGAGTTCTCAAGCCAATAACTCTCAGCCACCAGACCCTCTCCAACCCATGGACCGAGCCCCGGCGCCTCCCCCCGGCGCCGGGGCTCGCTTATCTCCGCTCGTGTGACCCGTCTGTCCCTCATGGCCTCGCGTGGGGCCTCGCGCGTGGATGGTGTGACCTCGGCCGCGGACCGTTTGGGCGGTCGGTCAGACGGCGAAGCCGCCGTCCACGGCGATCGACGCCCCGGTGATGTAGCGGCCGTCGTCGCCCGCGAGATGGGCCACGGTCGCCGCGATCTCGGTGGGCCGACCGTAGCGGCCGAGTGCGGTGAAGCCGCTCTGGAGGGCGGCGCTCTCGCCGTCGGCCGGGTTCATATCGGTGTCCACCGGGCCGGGGTGGATCAGGTTGGCCGTGATCCCGCGCGGGCCGAGCTCACGGGCCAGGGCCTTGGTGAGGCCGGTGAGCGCGGTCTTGCTGGTCGAGTAGAGGGTGCCGCCGGGGAAGGCGACGCGCTCGGCCATGCAACTGCCGATGTTGACGATCCGCCCGCCGTCGGTCAAATGCGCCGCGGCCGCCTGCGCCATCAGGAACGGCGCCCGGACATTCACGGCGAGGACCCGGTCCACATCGTCCAGCGACAGCTCGGCGATGGGGCCGAGGACGCCGACACCCGCGTTGTTGACCAGAATGTCCAGCCGTCCGAACTCGGCGGCTGCCCCCTCCACCGCGGCGCGCGCCGATGGCGCGTCGGCGCTGTCGGCCCGTACCGCCCAGGCGCGACGGCCGAGCGCCTTGATCCGGTCCACGACATCCGCCGCGCGGTCGGCCTGGCTGTGATAGGTCAGGGCGATATCGGCGCCGTCCTCGGCGAGCCGGATCGCCACGGCCTCGCCGATGCCCCGGCTGCCGCCGGTGACCAGAGCCGCCTTGCCGTCGAGCGTCATGTTCTTCTCCTCGTAAGCCGTTCAATGCCTTGTATGGGCAAAAGGTGGTGAGAATTCCGCTGTGCGGTAGTCCCTCCCGATGAGGGGGACATGACTCGATCCTGGCCGGGCGGGTCGTGGAAGTCCGGCGGGATTCAGACGGTGCGCTGCGGCGCCGGTCGCCGGGCGCCGGTCGCCGGGCGGCGGGCGGTGATCAGGGGGAGTGGTCAGAGGCAGTGGTCAGGGGCGGCGGTGAGACGTGGCCGGGGAGGCCGCTGAGCCATCGCGAACCGTATATGCCCGGTCGAGTTTGTTTCGTGCCCGAGTCTGTTTACTTTCCTGCATCGCCCACGTAATCTGGCGGCGAAATCACAGGTTCGGGCATGGAAGGGGCGTAAACCCACATGTACGCACCGGAGCGTCAGCAGGAGATTCTCCGGCTCGCCCGTGAGGGCGGGCGGGTGGATGTCCTGTCTCTCGCCGAGGAGTTCCAGGTCACCGCCGAGACCGTACGGCGTGATCTGCGCGCCCTCGACCGGGCGGGGCTCGTCCGCCGCGTGCACGGGGGCGCCATCCCGGCGGGCCGTCTGGACTTCGAGCCCGATCTCGCCGAGCGCGAATCCACCGCCGCCGATGAGAAGGACCGCATCGCGCGGGCCGCCATCGCCGAACTGCCGTCCGACGGCAGCGTGATCATCGACGCGGGTTCGACGGCCGCCCGGTTCGCCGCCGCCCTCCCGCTGGAGGCCAAGCTCACCGTCGTCACCCATGCACTGCCGGTCGCCGCCCGCCTCGCCGACCACCCCGGTATCGCGCTGCACCTCGTCGGCGGCCGGGTCCGCCACCGCACCCGGGCGGCCGTGGACGCCTGGGCGCTGCGCGGCTACGGCGAGATCAAGGCCGATGTGGTCTTCCTCGCTACCAATGGCTTCTCGCTGGACGGCGGGCTCACCACCCCCGATCTCGCGGAGGGCGCCGTCAAGAGCGCCATGATCGCGGCGGCCCGGCGGGTGGTGCTGCTCGCGGACTCCGCCAAGCTCGGCCGGGAGCACTTCGCCCGGTTCGGCGGCCTCGACGATGTCGATCTGCTCATCACGGACACCGGGCTCAGCCCGCAAAACGCCCTGGCCATCGAGCGTCAGGGCACGGAAGTGGCACGCGCATGATTCTCACCGTCACCCCCAACCCCAGCCTGGACCGTACGTACGAGATCCCCGCGCTGGAGCGCGGCGCCGTGCTGCGGGCCACGGCCGACCGGGTCGACCCCGGCGGGAAGGGCGTCAATGTCTCGCGCGCCGTGGCCGCCGCGGGGCATCGCACGGTGGCCGTGCTGCCGCTCGGCGGACCGGAGGGCGCGCTGCTCGCACGGCTGCTGGAGGATCTCGGCATCGAGGCGGCGGGTGTGCCCGTGGCGGGCTCGACCCGGGTCAACATCTCCGTGGCCGAACCGGACGGCACCCTCACCAAACTCAACGCCAGCGGGCCCGAGCTGAGCGACGCCGAGGCCGAGGCGGTGCTCGAGGCCGTCCGGACGAGGGTCGAGAGCGCCGACTGGATCGCCTGCTGCGGCAGCCTGCCCCGGGGCCTCGCACCCGAGTGGTACGCCGAGTTGGTGGCGCGGGCCCATCGGGCGGGTGCCCGGATCGCCCTGGACACCTCCGGGCCCTCGCTGACCGCCGGCCTGCGCGAGCGCCCCGATGTGGTGAAGCCCAACGCCGAGGAACTGGCCCAGGCCGTGGGCCGTCCGCTGGCCACCGTGGGCGAGGCGGTCAAGGCGGCCGAGGAACTGCGAGGTCTCGGCGCCCGCGCCGTGCTGGCCAGCCTGGGTGCCGACGGCCAACTGCTGGTCGACGAGACGGGCGCCTACTTCGCCACCGCACCGGTCTCCGCCGTACGCAGCAACGTCGGCGCGGGCGACGCCTCGCTCGCCGGATTCCTCACGGCGGGCGGCGCCGGACCCGCCGCCCCCCCCCCCGCCCGGGCCCATGGCGCGGCCGCGGGGCCACCGCCGGGCCGCGCCCTGCCCACCCCCCCCC
>NZ_JANIIC010000180.1 GCF_024519315.1 Streptomyces malaysiensis subsp. samsunensis
CTTCCTCGCCTTCCTCGGACTCGCGGCAGCCCTGACCTGCTACAAGAAGCTCGCCAAGCTCACCACGTGAGACAAGCTCTTAGTGCGTGTTTCTGATCCCCGGCTGTGCCTGGCTTCGGGTCCTACGCTGGCGTGGTGTCTGAGGTCGCCGAACCGGTCGGGGAGAGGATCTGTCGGGGTTGCGGGGAACGGCTGCGGCCGGAAGCCTGGACCGGGGCCGTCTTCTGCTCTTCGGCTTGTCGTGCCAGGCAGTGGCGGACTGAACAGCGCTTGCGTAGGCGTTTGGCGGCTGTCCGGGGCGGCGCTGGCGAGGCGGAGTGTCCGGAGTGCGGGGCCCGGTGGATGGCTAAGGTCGACCGCCGCTCAGATGCCCGGTACTGCTCGCCGCGCTGTCATACGAGGGCGTGGCGCAGGAGGAGGTCGTCGTTCGCGCAGGCGTCACCGTGACGGCTCGACGAACAGCCTGGAGAGGATCTCCTGATTCTTCGTCAACTACCATGTGGTAAAGCTGCCCGTTCCCGGCGGGGTCGTAAGAACCACGCTTGCTCGGGGCGACCGAGGGGAGGACGGTGCCGGGGGCGGTGGCATGCGAACGCCTCTGCCGGGGTCAGGTGATCAGGGGGAGGTAGATGGTGTCGACGATTTCCTGGATGTCCTGGGAGGGCATCGGTTTCATGTCCATGAGTACCTGGTGGCGGAGCAGGTCGTAGGGGAGCCGGCTGATGCGAGGGGTGAGTTTTGTGCCGTCGATCTCTCCGCGTTCGACAGCGCGCTGCGCGACGGACTCGATCAGTGCCCACCTCTCGTCGATCAGGGATGCGCGCAGGTCGGCGGGCGTAGTTCCCGTTTCTTCGAAGTAGGCGGCCAGCTGTGCGGTCATGGCCGTGGCGAACATGGTGAACGCCCCGTTGAGCTGTTCGAGCAGGCTGACTGTGTCCTCGCGCAATGACCCGGTGTCCGGGTCGGTGAGCGGGAAGTTGTCGCTGACTCGGCCGATGGCATCGCGGACGAGGAGGTCCTTGGTCGCCCAGTGGCGGT
Source organism: Streptomyces malaysiensis subsp. samsunensis (assembly GCF_024519315.1). Classification (GTDB taxonomy): domain Bacteria; phylum Actinomycetota; class Actinomycetes; order Streptomycetales; family Streptomycetaceae; genus Streptomyces; species Streptomyces malaysiensis. Next base: position 1,039 of record NZ_JANIIC010000180.1, read on the forward strand.
TGACGACCGGACGGCTGGTACCAGCGCGGTCTGCGACCGCGGCGAAGGCGAGGCCCGCGTATCCGCGTTCCATGAGTTCTTCCCAGGCGGCGTCGAGGAGGGCGGCCCGCAGTTCTGCGCCGCGCCGACGGCGGCGGGGATTGGGCCCCGGACTTGTAAGATGCATGAGTGCATCTTATTGTCGATGTGAGGGCCGCAGCAAGCGGTACTTCCCCGTCCGCCCGGCACGTCGCCGACGCGCCGGCACGGCACCCGCGCACCCTTCACGAGAGGAAGATCAACGTGAACGCCCGCAACGACGTACAGCAGACCACCCCGGTAACGATCGACGTCCACACCATGGGCCGCACCGTCGACGAGACCACAGTCGACCAGTGGGAGCTGAAGGCCGCCCGCCGGGCCCTGAGGAACCTCAAGAGCGTGGCCGGCGGCCAGGTGATGATGGACCTCCTCGCCGAGCAGATCGAAGCCGGCGACCGGTACTACAAGGAGCTCGTCGCGGCCTCGGACGGCGCCTTCCGCGAGTCGCGCACCGAGTTCACCATCCGCGGCCTCAGCGGCACCGCCATGGCCAACTGGTTCGCCGCGCAGGCCGGCACCGGGCGCTTCCAGGACAAGTCCCTGCTCGTCAACGCCCACCCCGAGCACTACGTCGAACCGCCCACCTACACGGGCGGCATGGTCGAGACGATCGACGGCCACCTGTGCCGGTTCCAGGTCTCGGTGGCACGCGAACTGCCCGACGCCGTCGCCGCCTTCCTCGACGCCTCCTACCCGGTGACGCTGATGAACGCCCTGCTCAGCCTGGACGACGGCACCCCCTTCGCCTACTGCCTGCACCAGGCACGCGACACCGACACCGGCGCGAACGTGGTGGTACGCGTGATCTACCCGTCGGCCGCCCCGGACTCCTTGATCGAGGGCCACTGCGAGCACCTGGCGATCGAATTCCGCAGCTGGATCCGCAACGCAGCCGCCGCCAACCACTGACCCGACGAAGGCCACGTACATGGATCTCACGGGAAAGAACGCACTGGCCTCGATCTTTCGTGACGGATTGCTGACGGCGTTGGCAGACCGTTTCGCGTTGTGTGTTTGATGGTGGGCAGGCCGGCTGCCCGACTGTCGCGTCAGGTGGGCGCCGGGTTCCACGGCTCCGGGGAGATGATGCCGTTCGCAGGAACGGGAAAGGGCGGTCAGCCGGGGTTCGGGAGGGTGTCGAGCCGGGCCAGGGCTTGCATGATCACATGGGCCCACGGCCAGTGGCGGGCAAGGCGGAGGTAGCGGCGGCGGCCGGTGGTGACGAGCTGAGCGGCGATGGAAAACAGCCGCAGGCGCAGTCGGCGGGGCTCCCACAGCCGGGGCTTGCCGGTCAGGGCAAGCATCGCCATCCAGGCCAGCAAGTCCAGGGCGATCTGGACGATCTCCAGCCAGATCCGGTTCTGCGCGGTGTCATGGAAGGGGAGGTTGCGCAGGCCAGTGGCGCGGGCGGCGCGGATGCGGTCCTCGGCTCTGGCGCGCTGGCGGTGGCGCAGTTCGAGTGCGGCGATCGGCACGTCTTTGGTGCTGAGCCGGTATCGACGACA
>NZ_JANIIC010000181.1 GCF_024519315.1 Streptomyces malaysiensis subsp. samsunensis
TCCCGAGGCCGAGGCGGTTACCGCTGCCCTCGCTCTGCTGCATGTGCGAGGTCGCTCCCTGGGCTGGGCCGGGTTCTTCGAGGGCACCGGGGCCCGGCGGGTTGAACTGCCGACGTATGCCTTCCAGCGCACCCGGTACTGGTGGGAAGAGGCTCCGGCCGTGGAGGCCGCTGCGGGTTCGGTTGTTGATGGTCGGTTCTGGGATGTGGTGGAGCGCGGGGATGTGGCCGCGTTGGCGGCGGAGTTGGCGGTGGATCCGGCGGTTTCGCTGGGTGAGGTGTTGCCGGCGTTGTCGTCGTGGCGGCGGCAGGAGTTGGTGCGTTCGGCGGTGGATGGCTGGCGTTATCGGGTGTCGTGGAGGCCGGTGGCGGGTGGTGCGGCTGGGTCTTTGGGTGGTTGTTGGGTGGTTGTGGTGCCTGTTGGGGCGGCTGAGGGTGAGTGGGCCGTGGGTGTGGTGCGGATGCTGGCGGGGTGTGGTGTGGATGTGCGGGTGGTGGAGTCGGGGGCTGTGGAGCGGTCGGGGGTGGCGGGGGAGCTTGGTGCGGCGGTGGGTGACGTTCCGGTGGTGGGGGTGTTCTCGCTGCTGGCTGTGGGTGGTGGTGAAGGTGGTCTGTTGCGTACGGCGGTGTTGGTGCAGGCGTTGGGTGATGTGGGTGTGGGTGCGCCGTTGTGGGTTGCGACGCGGGGTGCGGTGTCGGTGGGGCGTTTTGATGGTGTGGTGGATCCGGGTCAGGCGTGGGTGTGGGGTCTTGGTCGGGTGGCGGGGTTGGAGTTGCCGGAGCGGTGGGGTGGGCTGGTTGATCTGCCGGAGTCGGTGGATGAGCGTGCGTTGGGGCGGTTGGCGGGTGTGTTGGCCGGGTCTGGTGGTGAGGACCAGGTTGCGGTGCGGGTGTCGGGTGTGTTCGGGCGTCGGTTGGTGCGTGCTGCGGTGTCCGCGTCGGCGGGTGGTTCGTGGCGTCCGGGTGCTGGTTCGGTGCTGGTGACGGGTGGTACGGGTGCGTTGGGTGCGCGGGTGGCGCGTTGGCTGGTGGCGAACGGGGCCGGGCATGTGGTGCTGACCAGCCGTCGCGGGCTGGCGGCTCCGGGTGCGGTGGAGTTGCGGGATGAGCTGTCCGCGTCGGGTGCGCGGGTGACGGTGGCCGCCTGCGATGTGGCGGACCGGGAGGCGCTCGCGGAGCTGCTCGCGGCCATACCCGATGAGGTTCCGCTGGCCGGTGTCATCCACACGGCCGGTGTCCTGGACGATGGCGTACTGGACTCGCTCACGCCCGAGCGGTTCGCCACCGTGCTCCGCGCGAAGGCCGACGCCGCGCGCCATCTGGACGAGCTGACGCGAGGTCTGGATCTTTCGGCGTTTGTGCTTTTCTCGTCGGTCAGTGGTTCGGTGGGTACGCCTGGTCAGGGCAATTACGCTGCGGCCAATGCCTACTTGGACGCGCTGGCGGAGCGGCGGCGTGCCGAGGGGCTGGTGGGGACCTCGATCGCGTGGGGTCCGTGGGCCGAGGGCGGTATGGCCGACGACGATGCCATGGAGCGGCGGATGCGCCGCGAGGGTATGCCGCCGATGGCGCCTGAGTCCGCCGTTGCCGCGTTGCAGCGGGTTCTGGATCTCGATGACACGGCTGTGACGGTCGCGGATGTCGACTGGGACCGGTTTGCCCGGACCCTGACTGCCGTGCGGCCGAGTCCACTGATCGCGGATCTGCCGGAGGCCGGGCCGCGCGTGGTGACCGGTGCCGTGGCTGGGCAGGTGGTGACCGATGCCGACTCCGGTTCCCCGCTCGGTGAGCGGTTGAGCGGTCTGCCGAGGGCCGAACAGGACCGTGCGCTGCTGGAGTTGGTCCGTGCGCAGGTCGCGGCCGTGCTGGGGCATGGTGGGGCCGACGCGGTCGGGGCGGGGCGGGCGTTCAAGGAGCTGGGCTTCGACTCGCTGACCGCCGTCGAGCTGCGTAACCGTATGAACGCGGCGACCGGTCTGCGGCTGGCCGCCACGCTCATCTACGACTACCCGAACGCCACGTCCCTCGCCGACCATCTGCGTACGGAGCTGCTGGGTGCGGATGTGGCGGTGGCCGGTGGTGTGGCTGCTCCGGTGGTCGCGGTGGCGGATGATCCGATCGCGATTGTGGCGATGAGCTGTCGGTTCCCGGGTGGGGTGCGGTCGCCGGAGGAGTTGTGGGAGCTGCTGTCGGCGGGTGGGGACGCGATAGCGGAGTTCCCGTCCGACCGTGGCTGGGATCTGGCGGGGTTGTACGACCCGGATCCGGAGCGTCAGGGGACGTCGTATACGCGTGAGGGTGGTTTCCTCTACGACGCGGGTGATTTTGATGCCTCGTTCTTCGGGATTTCGCCGCGTGAGGCGTTGGCGATGGATCCGCAGCAGCGGTTGCTGCTGGAGACGTCGTGGGAGGCGTTCGAGCGGGCGGGTATTGATCCGGGTGCGTTGCGTGGTCAGCCGGTGGGTGTGTTCGCCGGGACCAATGGTCAGGACTATCTGTCGCTGCTTGAGCGGGCGCCGGAGGGGCTTGAGGGCCATCTGGGCACGGGTAACGCGGCGAGTGTGGTGTCGGGGCGGGTGGCGTACACCTTCGGGCTTGAGGGCCCGGCGGTGACGGTGGAT
>NZ_JANIIC010000182.1 GCF_024519315.1 Streptomyces malaysiensis subsp. samsunensis
GATCAGGTCGTACTCACCGCCTCGGGTAAGTCGGAACTGGTGCGCTTCATCCAGCAGCGCGGCAGTAACTGGCAGGCTCGCGCGGTCCGGCGGGTGTTCATCCCAAAGGCGGGAGGACGCAAGCGGCGCCCGCTCGGCATCCCCGTCATCGTCGACCGGGCTCATCAAGCCCGTGTCTCGGCGGCGCTGGAACCTGAGTGGGAGGCCCGGTTCGAGGCGAGGTCGTACGGCTTTCGCCCGGGCAGGGGCTGCCATGATGCGATCGGGGTCATCTTCAATACGCTCAGCGGCAAGAACCCGCAGCGCGTGTGGATCCTGGACGCGGACCTGGCGGCGGCATTCGACCGCATCGATCACGACCAGCTTCTGGCCGGGCTCGGCACTTTCCCCGCTCGGGGACTGGTCCGGCAATGGCTGAAGGCCGGGGTCGTGGAACGCGGGAGATTCACACCGACCGAGGAGGGGACTCCCCAGGGCGGCGTGATCAGCCCCGTGCTGCTGAATATCGCTCTGCATGGGATGGAGATGGCTGCGGGCGTGCGGTATCACCCTTCGGGCCGACGGGCCGGAGAAATCATGCCGAACGCTCCTGTGCTGGTCAGATACGCTGACGACCTCGTGGCGATGTGCCACAGCCGCGCTGCGGCTGAGCAGGTCAAGGCACGGCTTGCCGAGTGGCTCGCGCCCCGGGGGCTGGTCTTCAACGAGGACAAGACGCAAGTCGTCCACGCGGAAACCGGCTTCGACTTCCTCGGGTTCAACGTGCGCCGCTACCGCAGCGGCAAGCTACTGATCAAGCCCAGCAAAGCGGCCGTCAAGCGGATCCGGGGCAGACTGCGGGAGGAAATCCGGGCCCTTCGTGGCGCGGAGCCTGCGGCAGTACTGCGGACGCTCAATCCGATCGTTCGCGGATGGGCGGCCTACTACCGGACGGTGGTGTCCAAAGAGGTCTTCGCCTCGCTGGACGCCTACCTATGGCAGCTCACCTACCGGTGGGCGCTGCCCAGGCATCCGAAGAAGCCGAGGCGCTGGATCATGAGGCGGTACTTCGGCCGCTTCAATCCTGCACGTCAGGACAATTGGGTGTTCGGTGACCGCGACAGCGGCGCCTACCTGGTCCGGTTCGCCTGGACGAAAATCATCCGGCATCAGCTGGTCAGGGGCGGGGCGTCCCCGGATGACCCTGCTCTGGCCGACTACTGGGCCGACCGCCGTCGCAAGGGCGCCCCGCTGCCGCTGGACCGGGCCACCATGCGTTCTACTGAAGACGCAGGCGGGCCGCTGCCATCGGTGCGGGCAACTGCTCCTGCACGCAGACCGGTCCCCGCAGTCCCCAAGGGAGTGGGAGCAGTGGCTCCGCACCACACGGAAAGCGATCAAGACCCAAAACATCGCTTACCAGGGGACGAAGACGCCGGATGGGGTTCAACTCCGCCTCACCCACGCCTCATGCCGTCAACGCCTATACGTGGACGGCCGCGAGGAAACCCTGCACACCGAAGAGCCTTTGGGGCTTGCTTGAGCCGTATGCGCGGATGACGTGCACGTATGGTTCTGAGGGGGCCGGAGTCCAGCAATGGACTCCGGCTACCCGACAAGCGTATCGGGTCCTACCCGCATGTCCGCGTCGAGGGCGGCGGTCGCGGAGTCGTCTCGCAGGCCGGTGCGGTGCTCTTGGTCGAGACGGTCCGCGATTCCATCAGGGCGCTGTCGTAGGCGTCGACCGAGCCGATGGAGGCGGCGATGCCCGCGGCGTCCAGATGCTCGGCGAGCCTGAACGATATGTACCGCGCCCCGGCGTCCGATTGATGGACCAACTCGGCTGGCTGGGTGGGTTGTTGGTCGCGGTCGCGTTGCCAGATGGCCATCTCCAAAGTGTCCAGGACGAAGACGGTCTCCTCCACGGTGGCCGCCTCCTTCTTCAGCACCTTGAGCTGGACAGACTCCGCCGTCGTCGTCCCCGGTCGCTGACCCGCGTCGATCTCCTGCTGCTTCCCCCAGTTCCGCAGCGTCTCGCGGAAGCCGATGCCAAGCTTCTCCGCCACCGCCTGCAGGGCGGCCGTCTCGTTCGGGTAGTCGTCGCGCACCTCGGCGACCATGCGCACCGCACGACGGCGGAGCTCAAGCGGGTAACGGGAAGGCCGTGCCATGACTCGATCCGTTCATGAAATCGAGTCTCCATCCGACCCGGGGCGGTTCAGAGTGACGGTCCGGCGGTTTTGGGACGCCCCGCCTGGGACGTCCCCAAACCGCCTAGAAGATCACTGAAAGTGTTGGGGGTTCTGGCCCCGGCCCGGCAGGGTCGGGGCCAGTCTTGTAGGTATGCAGGGGGAATGGGCCGGGGTGAAGTTTCCCCGTGATCCTGGACACTCTTCTTCTACGCTGCGAGTGCTTGGTCGTTCCGGAGCCGCTGGTGTGTCTCGCGGGGCGTGATGTACCCGAAGACAGGGTGTTTCCGTAGG
>NZ_JANIIC010000183.1 GCF_024519315.1 Streptomyces malaysiensis subsp. samsunensis
TAGCGGATGGCATCGAGTGCGCCGTGAGGCGCCCTGTCATATCCCCGGTTTAGCCGGGAGGAACTTGAAGGGAGGTTCTTGGGTCTAATGGCTCACCTGGAACCGAAAGGTGAAGGGGACCGCAGCATGCCAGGAAAACGATGGCCGGGCTCAGGCGTTCGGGACGGCGCATCGTGGGACCCGTGCGATATGGCGAAAGCTAAACTGCCTGAACCCCAATCCCCAGGAGACTAAAAATCAAGTCCATCGGAAAAACGCCCGAAACCGGTGCCGTGCTGTGCGTCGAGGTAGTCGATGACTCGGCGCAACCTTCAGAGCGCGGAGCGATGCCCAGTTAAGGCATTCAAGGGGATGAGTGGGGCGCCTAAGTCGCTCTATCACGTATGACAGGGAAGAACACGGGATCGCCTAAGGGGTGCGAACCCTATGGCGACGGAGGCCCCGTAGTAGTCGTCGGCGTCACGACCGGCCAAGGAGGATGGGAAGGCCATCCGCAGGGCGAAGGGGGCCAGGTGATCGGGCACGCAGAAATCGGGAGGTATGCGTAATGCAGAACGCCGAAACGGTGCTGAGTGTCCTCCGTGAACGCGGCAGGCGTGGCCTGCCGTGCAATGAGCTGTATCGACAGCTGTTCAACCCGCAGTTGTATCTACTGGCTTACGGGCGTCTGTATTCCAACAAGGGAGCCATGACGCCCGGCGCCACCGGTGAAACCGTTGACGGCATGTCACTGGCCAAGATCGAGCGCATCATCGACGACCTCCGCCACGAGCGGTACCGATGGAGCCCGGCCAGAAGGGTTTACATCCCCAAAGGGCGGGGCAGCACGAAGCTGCGCCCTCTCGGTCTGCCGCCATGGTCGGACAAGCTCGTCGGCGAAGTGGTGCGCCTCTTACTGGAGGCGTATTACGAGCCGACATTCTCCGACGCATCCCACGGCTTCCGCCCCCGCCGGGGCTGTCACACAGCCCTTCGCGACGTGGCGAACACCTGGAAAGGAACGGTCTGGTTCATCGAGGGGGACATCGCCCAATGTTTTGACCGGCTTGACCACTCGGTCATGCTCGGGATCCTGGGCGAGAGAATCCGCGACAACCGATTCCTGCGGCTCATGCGAAACATGCTGAAAGCCGGATACTTGGAGGAGTGGATCTGGAACGCCACGCTGAGCGGGAGCCCGCAAGGCGGTGTCGTCTCACCGATCCTCTCCAACATCTACCTGCACAGGTTGGATGAATTCGTTGAGACAGTCCTCATTCCGGAATACACCCGAGGCAAGGTGAAGGCAAGAAACCCGGACTACCCCCGCACGTGGGAACGGATCCGCCGAGCCCGCGCGCGGGGCGACCGGAAGGCGGTGCACCAACTGCAAAAGCAGCTCCACCGAATGCCTGCCGGGGACCCTCAGGACCCCAACTATCGGCGATTGCGGTACGTCCGCTACGCCGACGACACCTTGCTCGGGTTCGTCGGACCCAAGGCAGAGGCCGAGGAAATCAAAGAGCGCCTCAGAGACTTCCTTCAGCAGACCCTGAAGCTCGAACTCTCCCAAGAGAAAACGCTCATCACGCATGCCAGAACAGAGGCTGCAAAGTTCCTCGGCTACGAAATCACCGTGCGATACAACGACCGCAAGATCACCCGTGGACGGCGCGCTGTCAATGGGACGATCGGACTGCATGTCCCTCGTTCGGTGGTATCTGCCAAGTCAGCCCCCTACATGCAGCGCGGCAAACCCGCGTACCGGTCCGAGCTGGTGAACGAGGACGATCACATCATCGTCAGCACCTACGGAGCCGAACTCAGGGGCATCGTCCAGTACTACCTGCTGGCCGGAGACGTATTCCGGCTCTACCGGTTGCAGTGGGTGATGGAGACCTCGATGTTGATGACACTGGCAGCCAAGCACCGCTCGTCGGTGGCGAAGATGGCCCGGAAGTACAAGGCCAAAGTCGTCACTCCACACGGGCCACGCACGTGCTTCGAAGCCCGCGTCGAGCGCAACGGGAGGAAACCGCTGGTCACGAGGTTCGGCGGCACACCGATGAGACGGCAGGAGAAAGCGGCCCTGACCGATCGTCAAACTCCCCCGGTTGTCGTCAAGCGAAGGCAGCTGATCAATCGGCTCCTCGCTGGACGATGCGAGCTATGCGGGCGAACGGGCGCGATGGAAGTCCATCACGTCGCCAAGCTCGCTGACCTCGGCAAGCCGGGCAGAGATCGCCCCGAGTGGGCTGACCTCATGGCGAAACGGCACCGCAAGACCCTCGTGGCCTGCAAGCCATGTCACGAGGACATCCACGGCCGCTCTCGCTGATCACGGGGTAGTCACTGGAAAGCGACGTGCGGTGAAAGTCGCATGCGTCGTTTGGACTGGGGGTCGTCGGAAAAGGACCCGCTCTGCGGGCACCTCGCCGACGGCCCACCAGTACCGAT
>NZ_JANIIC010000184.1 GCF_024519315.1 Streptomyces malaysiensis subsp. samsunensis
CAGCGTAGGGTAGGCCGCCATCCCCACCGAGGTGGAAGACAACGGCCCCCCTCCGAACGGTACGTGCGGCTTTCACCGCATACCGCTCTCCAGTAATGGCGGGACTACTCCATCAGCCTGCGGGGATTGCCAGGTCCCCCAACTTGAGGCCGTCGTACTCTCCTTTGTGAATGCGACGGTGACATGACTCGCATGTCGGGATCTGTTTCCGGTTGAGTTTAGCCATCAGCTGCGTGAAGCCGACGACCTTCTCTCCCATCTTGCGGATATGGCGAACATGATGCATCTGCACCTTGTTCGTGTTTCCGCAAATCGCACAGATCCTTCCCAGATTGCTCTTCGTCCGCACCTGCCAACTGGCCGTTCTCAAAGCATCTTCGGGGTCCCGAACCGAGACTTTGAAGTCGTTGGGTTTGGCGGCAAAAGACGTGCGCCGCTGGAACTTGACGCTCCGCACCTTGCCGTCGTCCCCTCGAAGCTGGACCGTCAGGTCCTTCCCATACTTCTTGAACACCAGCCCCACCGAACTCATCTTGTGCCTATGAGCCAGTGTCTTAGCCGCTGAATACAGGAGAATGTACTGAACCCTGCTCATCGCCCAGAAGTTATTGGCGAATGAGTAGTAGTTCAGTATGCCGTTCAGCACGGTGTTGTAGCGGCGGATGATGTCTGCATCATCGAGCACCGTCCAACTCACCTTGCTTTCCGGGTATCCATCCTTCTGACAGAAACCCTTCTGGTGCAACCTTGCAACGATCTCGCCCATGGGAGCCTTGAGGGTCATGTTCCCTCTGGTCCTGCGTCTCTTGTAATGGCGTTTGCCCTTACAGTTCGACGCCTTGACTACTTCGCTGTTTCGATTGCCTGTACCGGAGATCTGGACCCCCAAGAAGGTGATTTCTTGAGAGTTGGCATGCCGAATGTGCGTCTTCCCCATGTTCAGGTGGAGCTTGAGCTCCTCCTTGAGGAACGTAGCGACTTCGGCCCTGATCTCTTCGGCCAAGCGTCGGGGCCCGATGACTCCGACGACCCAGTCATCTGCATATCTGACGTATCTCACCCTGATGAAGCCTGGATCATCTGGGAGGTACGAGGGAAGTGACCTCATTTTTTTGATGAGGTCACTCGCCTCGCCGGCGGGCATCTTCCCAGTCTTCCTCCCCACGTACAGGCGCTGCGCCAGCCGCATGTAGTCAGGGTTGGGCGTTGGTCCTTTGCCCTTGGTCTCCCGCGTGATGATCTCGTCCATCTTCCTGTCCAGTTCGTGCAGGTACACGTTGGCCAGGGTGGGAGAGAGCACGCTTCCCTGTGGTGACCCGATCCGGGTGGCTTCCAGCCTCAGCCCGTTGAGGACCCCGGCTTTCAGCGCCTTTCTGATCAGGTTCAGGAAACGCTCGTCATCGATACGCCTGCGGAGCAGTTGGATGAGGACCTCGTGATTGATGTTGTCGAAGAAGGAAGAGATGTCCCCTTCGACAAACCATCGGGTCCCCGTCCACACCTTCTTGATCTCTTTCAGCGCCGTGTGGCAACTGCGTCCCGGCCGGAACCCGTGGGAGGACTCCAGGAACGTCGGCCCCTCGGGCGAGTCATAGATCGCCTCCAGGACCATTCTGATCGCTTCCTGCACTACCTTTTCCGTCGGGGAGGCGATCCCGAGCGGCCTGGTCTTGCCATTGGCCTTGGGAATCTCCACCCTTCTGGCGGGGGAGAACCTGAAGCTCTCGTTGCGCATGGCGTCCGCAATCTTCCGGATGGTCTCCCTGGAGAAACCATCGAGAGTTGATCCATCGACACCAGGCGTCATGTTCCCGGGCTTACTCTTCAGCCTCGCATAGGCCGCAAGGTACAAGTCCTCGCGGTACATGAGGCGGTAGAGGTCCTTATTGACCCATAGTGGGTCCTCGTTGAGACGCGCGATTACGTCCAGTCGTTTGAGGTCTAATCCGGCCATCCGGCCGAACCCCTTTCCACTTGACGTTCCATTACCTGCCGCCCTTTCCCTTCGCCACTGATTAGGTGGCCGTATCCCGATTGGGGCGGGTACTACAACGGCTCCGTCACCTTAGCCGTTACCGGCCTTAGGCGATCCCCGAGTTGCACTGACAAGGCGTTTGTCCACCCTTAGGTCCCCATTCCGTGCTTTCACCCGCCGCTTGCGGTTGTCCCCGTGAAGTGGCTTCGCGCTACTGGTAAAACTCGTATCGCGATCACGGGCCCCTGGTGTCAGATGGCAACCTGGGGAGGTGGTGCGACCCCGACTGCACTTGGGTTCAGAAAGTAAGTTCTTGACCATAGGTGGCCTGGCGCACCCTGCATCTCGCCTACGCCATCTTCGGCTCACAGGGCTGGCCCGGCATGCTGTTGTCCCTCCGGGGTTTCCCCCTCGGGTAAGCCGGTCGCCTCCACTACGTCGCCACTAG
>NZ_JANIIC010000185.1 GCF_024519315.1 Streptomyces malaysiensis subsp. samsunensis
GCCGGCGCCTGCGAAACGTCCCAGTGCCGTACCGGCAGCGGCTCGATCGCGCCCCGCCGGAACAGCTCCACCAGCTCCGCGAGCAACTCCCGGATGCGGTCAGGCCCCGCGTCGCCTCCCAGGTCGAACGCCTGGTAGCCCACACCGGGATGGGCTTCGGCGACCGCGGCGGGGTCGCGGATGTCGTTCTTGCCCATCTCCACGAACCGGCCACCGGAGCCGAGCAGCCCCAGCGAGGCGTCCACATACTCGCCGGTGAGGGAGTTCAGCACTACGTCCAGCGAGGGAAACGTCGAGGCGAAACCGAGGTCGCGGCTGGATGCCAGATGCTCCTCCGGCACCCCCAACGCGGTCAGCACATGGTGCTTGGACGGATGCGCGGTGGCGTACACGGTGGCGCCGAAGTGCCGTGCCAGCTGGACGGCGGCCATGCCCACACCACCGGCGGCGGCGTGCACCAGCACCGTCTCACCCGGCTGGATGTCGCCCAGGTCCCGCAGCCCGTACAGCGCCGTCAGATAGGCCACCGGCACCCCGGCGGCCGTGGCGTACGACCAGCCCCCGGGGATGGGCGCGACGGTTCGCGCGTCCGCGGTGGCCAGCGGGCCGAACGAGCGGGGGAACAGGCCCATCACCCGGTCGCCCACGGCCAGGCCCTCGACCCCTGGGCCGACCTCGGTCACCACACCGGCACCCTCGCCGCCCAGACCCTCCTGCCCCGCTACACCGCCGAGCGCCACGAGCACGTCCCGGAAGTTCTGACCGGCGGCGCGGACCTCGATCCGGACCTGACCGGGGGCCAGGGGCGCGGTGGCCTCCGGATCCGGCCGCAGCACCAGGTTCTCCAGGCTGCCCTTCTCCGAGACGTCGAGGTACCAGTGTTCATGCGCCGGTACGGCGAGACCCTGCGGCGAGCGCACCAGACGCGGCACCCACAGCAGCCCACGGCGCAGCGCCGACTGCGGTTCGCCGGACGCCACCGCCACGGGCAGGGCCTCACGCGACACATCGTCGGTGTCCACCAGGGCGATCCGGCCGGGGTGTTCGGACTGGGCGGAGCGGACCAGGCCCCAGATCGCGGCGGCGGCCGGATCGGTGACCTCGGCGGTGTCATGTACGGACACCGCACCACGAGTGAGCAACACCAGCCGGACGTCGGCGAGTTCGGGCTGGCCGACCCACCGCTGCACCAGGTCCAGCGCACGGGCTGCCAGGTCCCGGGCGCGCGCGGGCAGGCCGGTGTGCTCGGTGGCCCAGGCCGTGGTGTCGACGACCACGGCCTCGGGCCGGTCCGGCCGGTCCTCCGCCGCGATGAGCGCGTCCAGGTCGTCCGCGTGGCCGTCGCCGAGGGTGGCCCAGGAGACCTCGCTCCCCGGGGCAGCGGGGTGCTCGGTCCAGTCCAGCGTGAACAGCGAATCGGCGGACCGATCGGCGCCGCTGGAGGCGGCGGCGAGCTGCTCGGGGCTGATCACCCGGAGCACCAGGGAGTCCACCGAGGCGACGGGCGAGCCGGTGGTGTCGAAGAGACTGATGGTGAACGAGTCCGGGCCGGTGGCGCGGGCGCGCACACGGACGGCCGTGGCTCCCGCCGCCAGCAGCCGTACGTCGTTCCACACGAAGGGGAGCAGCGTCTGGCCCGGGGCCGGGGGAACACAGAAGTTGCTCGCGTGCAGTGCGGCGTCCAGCAGTGCCGGGTGGATGCCGAACCGGCCGGCGGTCTCCGTCTGCTCCTCCGGCAGCGCGGCCTCCGCGTACACCTCGCCGTCGCGCTTCCAGACCGCCTTCAGCCCGCGGAACGCGGGGCCGTACTCATATCCGGCCTGTGCGAGGTTGTCGTAGAAGTCGTCCAGGACGACGGGTTCGACGCCGGGCGGCGGCCACTCGGCCAGGCCGTCCTCGGCCGCGCCGTCCGGCTGAGTGGCGAGTATGCCCGAGGCGTGCTCCAGCCACTCCTGGGCCGAGTCGGCGCGGGAGTAGATCCGCACGCCCCGGCGCCCACCCTCCTCGCCGCCGACCAGTACCTGGACATGCAGCGCCCCGTCGTCGGGCAGTGTCATCGGCTGGCCGATGACCAGCTCTTCCAGGGTGGGGGTGGCGGTCTCGTCTCCGGCGCGAATGGCGAGTTCGGCCATCGCGGCGCCGGGCAGCAGCACCGTTCCCGAGACGGCGTGGTCCGCCAGCCACGGGTGGGTGGCCACCGACAGCTGTCCCGTGAGCAGCACACCGCCGGTGTCGGGCACGCTCACCACGGCCCCGGTCAGCGGATGGCCGGTGTCCTGGAGGCCCACGGCACTCACATCGCCC
>NZ_JANIIC010000186.1 GCF_024519315.1 Streptomyces malaysiensis subsp. samsunensis
GACGCATATCTAATAGAGCCTGACCGCGTCGCTGATTCCCGCGGAACCTTCTATGAGACGATCCGTTACTCGGCACTCGGCGAAATCACCGGGTATGAGCTGGTGGTGCGGCAGGTCGATTACTCAGTTTCCGGCCGGAACACAGTGCGCGGGATTCACGGTACGGCGCTGCCGCCCGGCCAGGCCAAGCTCGTGACCTGCGTGCGCGGCGTCGCGCTTGACATCGCTGTGGACATGCGGGTGGGGTCACCGACGTTCGGCAAGTACGCGGTCACCCGCCAGGACGCGGAAGCGGGCACGGCCGTCTACCTGCCGGACGGGATCGGGCACGCGTTCCAGGCGCTCACCGACGACACCTGCATGTCCTATCTGTGCTCGCAGGAGTACGTTCCCGGCACGATGATCGATGTCGACGCCTTCGACCCCGAGCTGGCGCTGCCCTGGGAGCTGTCGGGGCCCGTCATCCGCTCCGACAAGGACGTGGCCGCCCCGACGTTGGCCGAGGCGGCCGATGCCGGGCTGCTGCCCGGCTATGAGGAGTGCATCGCCTCCTACGGGGAGTCGTGTGGTCGACATGGGCGGGTTACTGGTGCCAGCGCAGGTAGGTGACGGGGGGTTCGCGCCCAGGGAGGTGGTGCAGGATCACGTCCTGGCCGCAGATCTCGCGGAACGCGGCGGTTTCCCCGGGCCATTTGGGGTGGGCGAACTCGTCGAAGGCGACGATGCCACCTTTGGTGAGATAGGAGCGGATGCTATCCAGCACTTCGTGGGTGGGTGCGTACAGGTCCATGTCGAAGTAGGCCAGCGCGATGACTGTCTGCGGGTTTTCCTCTAGGTACTTCGGTACTGTTTCGCGGGCGTCGCCTTCGATGACGAACGTGCGCTGCACGTGGCCCATGGGTTCGCCGAGTTCGTGTGCGGCCAGGACTTCGCGCAGGTGGTCGGGGTAGGTCGTGCCGAATCTCCCGACGACCGCGCTGGGGCTGACCTGGTCGACCGGGCTGATGTCGGGGAAGCCGGCGAAGGTGTCGAAACCGATGATCCGCCGCACGGAGTTGTAGGGCTCGTACACGCCGCGCAGCGCGGTCAGCGTGGCCAGGTGGCGGCCATGCAGCACTCCGAACTCCATGATCACGCCGGGCACCTCGCGGACCTGGCGGTAGGAATCGAGCGCCTCGTCCGTTCGGCCTATTCTCCACAAGGCTTTTCCGAAGGTATCCAGGGCATTGGAGAGAACTGGGTAGTGAATGGCGCCCTGAGCGTCGGCCAGGCGTCTGCGGAGCATCAGGGACTCCTCTGCGGCTTCCAGGGCCAGTGCGTTGTTGCCCCAAGCGGCGGCTGCTCGGCTGAGGGTTGCCAGCGCCGAGGCGAGAGCCCCTGTATAGGTGTCTGGGGCGGTCTCGTCGAGGTGCCTCAGGACGCGGACCGCTTCGTCGGCGGGCGCCAGGGCTTCCGATGCCCTGTCCATGTGAACGGCCAGACAATTCCCGACGTTGCTCAATGCGACGGCTAGCTGGGATTCGAACTCCTCAGGAGCCTGGCGAGCGAGGATCCGGTTATGGGAGACCGTCTCCCGCACGGCATCCAGAGCAGCTTGTCCCGACCCGCTCAGGGAAAGGTATTCGGAGAGATTGGACAGAGCGGTGGCGAGATGGGCTCGGCAGTGCTCCGCACCATCTGCTAGGAGCTGTCGGAGGAGAGTCACGGCCGTCTCGCCGGCGGCGACGGCGTCCGCATAACGTCCGGCTTCACCGAGCGCTGTGGACAACGCCGCCTTGAGGAGCGCCCGTTGGTCTGTTGGCAGGCGGTACTCAACGTTCGACAGCCACCTGAGTAGGGCGACGTAGCCGACTTGGAGGTCGACGGGGCGGCGCTCCGCGAGAAGCGTGTACATGTCGAGCACCAGCTTGCCGTCGAGGTCATCCAGTTCAGTGAGGGCGACGAGTCCGACACTCCCCGCTTCCAGACAGAGCTCGGGATGTTCGCGTAACAGAGGGATGAGGTGTTCACGGGCGACGTGCGGCCATCGCTTTGCCGTTTCGGCCAGCGTGGTGAGCGCGGTACGCGTCCAAGGGGCGCCGCATGGCTTCAAGAGAAGACCGAGTGCCTGAGCGCTCCACGGGTCCGCCGGATAGGCACAATCGTGTCCCGGGGTCATCAGCGCCAGAAAGTCTTCGTTGAGCCGGTCCGGGTAGAGCGGCTCGAGCACGGCTTCGGGTCGGC
>NZ_JANIIC010000187.1 GCF_024519315.1 Streptomyces malaysiensis subsp. samsunensis
GTGGCGGTGTTCAGTGCGGCGAACAGGTCGACGGTCCCGTGCCGGACGTAGTCGAAACTCCGCCGCTCGGGCACTCCCGGAATCATCGGCAGGACCGGTGCGGTCCGCTCAAGAGCCTGGATCTGTGGTTTCTCGTCCATCGCGAAGACGACGGCATTGGCCGGCGGGGCGAGGTAAAGGCCGACGACATCGCGGATCTTGTCGATCAGGAACGGGTCGGGTGAGATCTTGAAGGTCTCAGTCCGCCACGGCTGCAGGCCGAAGGCGTGCCAGATCCGCAGCACGCTCGCCGGCGAGATCCCCACGACCTTGGCCAGCTCCCGCTTCGACCAGTGCGTCCCGCCCTGTGGCGTCTGCTCCAGGGTGCGGACCACGACCTCTTCCACCTGGGCATCGGTGATGGTCCGCGGCACCCCGGGCCGCGGCTCGTCGGCGAGTCCGTCCAGTCGCCGGGCAAGGAACCGTGTGCGCCAGCGGCGCACGGTATCTCTGCCGACACCGAGTCGCGCGGCGACCACGGTGTTGTTCCAGCCGTTCGCGCACGCCAGCACGATGCGTGCGCGAACGGCCAGTCCCTGGGCGGTCGAGCGGCGCTTGGTCCAGCTCTCCAGCGTCAGCCGCTCGGCCTCCGACAACACGACAGGTTCCAGCCGGGTATTGCCCATCCACGCAGCACAGCGCAAGCGCGCTACCCGCCGCAGCAGAACGCCGCAATCTGAAAGAGGGGACGCCTCACGTGGCGACCCACGACCTCAAAACCAGATCACTAGTACGTCCTGCGAGGCGCCGTTCCTAGCGCATCAGCAGTCCCCGCATCCCCAGCCCGTAGTGCACGCGCAGCCGGTGCAGCTCCCACAGGCCCACCGCCGTGACGGAGAGCGGGGCGCCCAGGATGAACACGTACCGGATCACCGTCGGCACGCCCTCGTGGGCGCCGGTGAACATGTCGATCAGTGCCATCTCCCACGCCAACGCCATGATCAGCAGCGGCGGCACCGTCTCGTGGATGTCCGCGGTGCGGAACACGTGCTGGACGGCGAGTCCCACGCCCCAGACGACGAACGGCGTCACCCAGAAGAGGACGAAGAGGGTGAACGCGAGGATGAGGCCCTTCGTCACGGTGAAGTGGCCCTCCACGAGGGGTTCCTGGCCCTCGAAGAACCCTGAGAGCACGATGATCGGGAAGACGGAGGCCGCCGCCATCATGGCCACGATCGCGCCGAAGCACCGCCCCGCCCGGCGCAGCAGGTCCCGTCGCGCCGCCGGAGCGGCCAGGCCGTACAGGACGCCGACGACGACCGGGAGGGTCGCCGCCAGCACGAGGGCGCTGGTCCACGACTTGTCGACCTGCTCGTCCGCCGCATCGCTGAGCTTGGGGGCGAGCTTGTAGGCGTAGGACATCCACAGGAACGCGCCCACGCCGACCAGGGTCCTGATCTTCCGCATCCGCGCCACCTCAGGATCCGAGACGATGCCCGGCCGTGACGGGGTGAAGACCCTGCGCGCGGTGTGGATGGGGCCGATCCGCCGCCGCAGCCGGGTGATCGGCCCGCCCGGCGGCGGCACCGGCGGCCCCGGGTAGGGCGGCTGGGGCTGTGGCGGCACGTAGGGCTGGGGCGGATAGGGCTGAGGTGGCTGCGGCTGGTAGGGCTGCGGCCCCTGGGGCGGCTGTCCGCCCAGGTTCCAGTTGCTCATCGTTCGTCCCCCGATATGCGAGTGTGCGCCGCGATGGGCGCGATCGCCGAGTGTATTGAGCACACAGGGTCCGCGCAGCCCTCGCCCCGGGTCGTGCACCGAACGGCCACAATTATGCAAGCATGCTTGCTTGTTTTCTTCGGCGCTGCCATGCCCGAGGGGAGCGTCCCGTGTCCGATCCGACGCCCGTGTTCGACGACCTGCGCGAGGAGAGCGAGGAACTCGACCGGCTGGTGGCCGAGTTGAGCGCCGAGCAGTGGGCGCTCGCCACCCCGGCGCCCGGCTGGAGCGTCGCCCACCAGATCGCGCATCTCGCCTGGACGGACCATTCGGCGCTGCTGGCCGCGACCGACACGGACGCCTTCCACGTCCTGGTGGAGAAGGCGCTGGTGTCGCCGGGCTCCTTCGTCGACAACGGTGCCGAGGAGGACCGCTACGCCGGGACCTACCTCGGCAAACGCGAACTACGCGCGCTGGTCGCCAACCCCCGCCTCCAGGTCTA
>NZ_JANIIC010000188.1 GCF_024519315.1 Streptomyces malaysiensis subsp. samsunensis
CGCATAGGTTCACCGGGTTGCTGTTGATGTGAAGTGCTCGATGAAGCGGATGTGCCGGTGTGACTCAGCGGTAGTCGGTTAGGCCGTCCGCGAGTTCTTCCTCGTCGTCATCGCGGATTGCGTAGAGGGCTTGCTGCAGGGCGAAAGTGCCGCGGATCGCGGCGATGCGGGTGAAGAGCCCGTGGTTTGACCAGCTGCCCAGGGCGAGCACCCGCTCTAGGAGCTCGGGGCCGTAGCTGGCGCCGATGGCTGCGAGGTCCTCAGCCGGGTCGCTGAGTGTGACGTCGTCCCAGTCGAGTACTCCGGAGAGGTGCGGCAGGCCGTGAGGCCACTCCCACAGGACGTTTTCGGCACCGAGGTCGCCATGGACCACTGCTCGGGTGAGGTGGGGAAGGTTGTCGAGTGCTGTGAGCTCCCGCTCGGCCCGTAGGCGTCCGCTGTCGGACATGAGCGGGAACAGCTCCGCGCGCACGTTCTCCGCGAACCGCCGCCACTGGCCTTCTGGTGCCTGAGGGAGAACTGCTCGTACCGTCTCGTCGGTGCCGGCACGGGCCAGAGCGGACAGCAGCGTGGCGTACTGCGCCGCCACGGTGTCGACCACTTGGGCATCGTTGAGGGCGTCGGTCTCCAGCGGTTCTCCGGGAATGCGGCTGAGTACCAGGAACGGCGCCTCGTCGGTCCCGTGGACGCCGCCCTGAAGCAGCGGCTCAGGTGTGCGGAAGCCGAGGTCGAGGCCGGCGAGTGCGTGTAGTGCGGCCACCCGCTGGGGCAACCGGGCGGCCGCTGCCCGGGTGCGAGGCAGGCACACGACGCGGTCTGAGCCAATGACCACGGTGTGGAATTGCCCCTGCCGTACTGCAAGGCCGTCCGGTTTGTCATCGGGCAGCAGACGGCTCAGCAGAGCGCGATGCGTCTTACGGATGCTCACGAGTGTGACCTCTGGATCCTACGTTGGGTCGGAGGCGATGTGCACGAAGTGCTGTCAGGCCGCGCCAGCGAGCGGGCATCCGCCCCAGCGAATGCCCTTCTCGCTGCGGATGCGGGCCCGCTCTCGGCGTTGAGCGGCCAGAACGTCGGGATGGCGGGCGTTGGCGTTGCGCCATCGCAGATAGGCGTGCAGTGCCCGGGTCTGCGCGGGGTGGCTGCGGTGGTGGGAGTTGGCCAGGGTGAACTGCCGCAGCGGTCCGAAGTGGGCCTCGATCGGGTTGGCCCAGGACGCGTAGGTCGGGGTGAAGCACAGCTCGACCTTGTTCTTCTTCGCCCAGCGGCGGATGTCAGCACCGGTGTGGGCGGAGAGGTTGTCCAGAATGATATAGATCGGGGCTCGGTCGGGCCGGGCGGCGCGGATCGACTTCAGCGCGGCCAGGGTATTGGCGGTGCCCTTGCGGCGGCGATTGACGCCCCACAGCCGGTCGTCGCCCACGGAGTAGCAGCCGTGGAAGTAGGTGACGCCGTGAGTGCGGCGGTAGGTCGCCGGCAGGCGGTCGGGCTTGCCCTGCTTCGCCCAGCAGGAGCCCGCGGTGGGCCGGATCCCCAGCGGCCCGAACTCGTCGAAGGCGAAGACCCGGTCCGGGAAGTGCTCCAGGACGTGCTCGATCCGGTCGAGCTTGGCGTCGCGGTCGGGGTCGGGGGACTCCTTCCAGGTCTTGGTGCGCTGGAAAGTGATGCCGCGGCGACGGAGCAGGCACCGTAAGGCTTCGCGGCCGATGCGGATGACGCGTCCGTGCACGCGGCGCAGGTAGGCGACGAGTTTGCGGATCGACCAGCGGGTGAAGGGCTGGCCGAGCTTGGTGGGGCGGGTGGTGGCCGTCTGGATGACGAAGTCCTCGTCGTCAGGGCTGAGCAGGCGGGGACGACCTCCCGCCCATCGAGGGTCCAGGCAGGCCAGGCCGATCTCGTTGAACCGGTGGATCACCTCCCGCACCGTGTCCTCATCGGCCTGGACCAGCTGGGCGATCACTGGAACGCGGTTCCCGCCGGCGGACGCCAGCAGCATCATCGCCCGGCGATAGCGCACCGAACTGGTGCTGCCCCGGCGCACGATCTGCTGCAGTTTCTGCCCTTCCTGGTCGGTCAGTCTGCACACCCGCACAGGCTCGGCCACCACACCTCCAGCGATTGGAACGGACATCACCGCCCATCCAACCGCTCCAACTACCAACCCGTGAACCTATGCGGTCACAGCACTAG
>NZ_JANIIC010000189.1 GCF_024519315.1 Streptomyces malaysiensis subsp. samsunensis
GTGTGAGGTCGGCTCGGGGCGCCCTGCCGGTGTTGCCACCGGTGGGTTTCCCCGAGCCGCCTCCCGAACCCGGCGTGCCCGTCTCCGGGCACCGGGCTCTCCACAAATTCCAGTGGACGGTGATTCTCAGGGACTCGGCCACGGTGTGGGGATCTTCGATCCCCGGTAGCTGTACCGAGTCGTCGGAACTGCTCCCGGGTCGAACAACACCACTCCGCCCTCAGCAGGCCACCACTTGCCGTTGCAGTAGTAGCGGCGTTTGAGGTATCCCCAGCTGGACTTCAGATGTTTCCGCCGGAGCCATCGCATCACGCATTGCCACGTGTAGTGGCTGAGGTAATGGAAGGTCCGGTGTGAAACTCCCGGCCGGAAATAGGCAGTCCAGCCTCTCAGTAAAGAACCAAGGCTGAGAAGCAGGACGGAGAGCGGTTGATTGGTGTCAATCCGATCACAGCGCAGTTTGACCTTCCCCATGGCGGACTTCAGCGCCTTCTTGCTGGGGTAGGTGTAGACATAGCTGCGATCAGTACCTCGCTTCCTGTGGCGCTGGATGCGCCATCCGAGAAAGTCGAAGCCCTCGTCGATGTGGACGATCTTCGTCTTCTCCTCCGAAAGGCGAAGGCCCATAGAGGATAGAACCGCTGCTGCCTGGTCCCGCTTGCTCTCGGCATCTGCTCTGGTGCCACGCACCAGCAGCACCCAGTCATCGGCGTAACGGACGAGCCGGTGAGGCACCGACCTCTTCCATCGGCCGTGGACGCCTGGTGCTTGGCGAGGTGGAGCGAAATGCTCATCGAGAACACTGAGCGCGAGGTTCGACAGCAGCGGAGACAGGATCCCGCCCTGCGGGGTCCCAGCGGCGGTGTCCTTGAGTCGCCGGTCCTCCGAGAGGATTCCGGCCTTCAAGAACGCCTTGATCAGTCGCACCACACGCCTGTCGGTGACACGTTCCCGCACTCGCTCCAGCAGAGCGGAGTGCGAGATTTCATCGAAACAGGCGGTGATGTCGCCCTCGACTGCCCATTCATAACGATGAGGAGGCGAGGCAAAAATCCTGATCTCGGCCACCGCATCGTGGGCTCGCCGCCCCGGCCGGAACCCATAGGAGCACGGCAGGAAGTCCGTTTCCCAGATAGGTTCCAGTACCAGTTTGAGCGCGGCTTGCACGACGCGGTCCCGCACGGTGGGGATCCCCAAACGCCGGTGCCTGGAGGTTCCCGGCTTGGGAATCATCCGTTCGCGCACCGGCAAGGGACGGAACTCGCCGGACTTCATGTCCGCCCGGAGGCTATCGAGGAAGACCTCAACCCCACGGTGCTCGATGTAGTACGCGGTCTGCCCGTCCACTCCAGCGGTCCGGGCCCCTTTGTTTCTGCGGACTCGTGCCCACGCGACCAGCAGAAAAGCCGGATCGCAGACGAGGTTGAACACATCGTCGAACTGACGGCCTGAACCTTCGGCCGCCCACTGGTGCAGTTTGGTCTGGATCTTCAGTACCCGGCGTTCGGCCTTCATCAAGGCCCACTCCAGAGCGTCGGTATTCACCGGCGACCTCCTGGCATTCCAGTATCCTCCCTGCTGATTTGCTGGTCCCCTTCGCCATGTACAGGCATCTCTCCTGCGCGGACTACTACGGGACCTCCGCCCCGTCCAACGGCCCTCGGTCGGCAACGGACCTGCCCCGCTGCCGGGCTGGATGCCCGGCCAAAGGGGCGACCGCAGACGGTTCCCACGTTCACTACGCAACCGATCAGCCGGTTAGGTGCCCAGCTATACCCCGGCAGCTTCGCCACGCCTACGCCGCAGACATTCAACGTGGCCTCCTGACCGCCGAACACAAACGGCTTCGGAGTTGGTCCCGTCCAAGGGCGGGACCACGCACTGCATACCGGCCCGAATCCGTCAGGTTGGAGCCGGCTCGACTCTTACGGGGCGTCACCCACTGGTTCACTCGCGTTGCACCTTCCGGCCTTGCTTGCCGGACCCGGACCGTCTGACGGTGCCGGTCCGTCCCGGCGTTGTCGGGGCTGCTTTCCGCCCGTTCCCGGCGTTCCCCGGGGCGGGCTGCCCCCTGCTTCACCCGGGCCGCTGCGACGGCCCGAGGGCGAAGGTCTTTCACCTCCACTCGGTTGTGTAGCGCCTCGTGGCGCACGTGCTC
>NZ_JANIIC010000019.1 GCF_024519315.1 Streptomyces malaysiensis subsp. samsunensis
AAAGCCCCCGCCCGAGGTCCGGGGCAAAGCCCCCGCCCGAGGTCCGGGGCAAAGCCCCCGCCCAAGGCCCGGGACACAGCCCCCGCCCAAGGCCCGGGACACAGCCCCCGCCCAAGGCCCGGGACACAGCCCCCGCCCGAGGTCCGGGGCAAAGCCCCCGCCCAAGGCCCGGGACACAGCCCCCGCCCGAGGTCCGGGGCAAAGCCCCCGCCCAAGGTCCGGGGCAAAGCCCCCGCCCGGAACCCGGGGCCCGGGGCGGAGCCCCGGTTACGGGAAGGGGCGGGGAGGGGAACAGCCCGCCGCAGGCGTCAAGATCCGCCGGACCCCCCTAGCCGCGCCCATTCGGCTCCGCCCCCGGCGTCGGCGGGAGAAGCCCCAGCTCAGCGGCGCGAACTCCGGCCTGAAAGCGGGAGTTCGCGCCGAGCTGGGACATGATGTCGGCGACATAGCGCCGATAGGTGCGCACCGAGACGGTGAGCTCACGGGCCGCGACCTCATCGGTGACCCCGGCCTGGAGGTACCTGAGGATGCGCCGGGCGAACGCGGCCCGGGTGCGGTCCCCGAAGACAAACCGCTCCCCGGCCCGGAAGGCGTCCTTCCAGATGGACTCGAAGAGCATGCGCAGCGAGTGCAGCAGCTCCGCCACCCGGATCACCGAGGTCCGCCGGCCGGCCGCCGACTCGGCCACGACCAGCGCCACGCTGTCGTCCACGATAAGCGCCTGGAGCGGCGGCATATGGGCCACCCGGATGGCCACCGGCCGCTCCCGGCCCAGCTGTTCGCGGACGAAGTCGTCGTCCAGCAGCGTGGGCGTGGTCAGCAGCCGGATCGTCACGCCCTCCTGGGCGCCGTAGAGCAGGCCCCGCTCGACCTGGTCGCTGCGCCGCTGGAACCGGTCCATCCTGGACGGCCGCCGCGCGTGGATGATGTCGATGCTGGTCCTGGCCTCCTTGACGAGGCCACCGGCCGTCTCCAGCACCACGTCGTAGGCGTTGTCGACCACGGTGATGAGCTGCTCCTGGGAGCTGCGGTCCCGGTGCAGCGCGACCATCGACTCGATGCGCGCCTTCGCTTCCAACAGGGCCTTTTCGAGCTCGTCCTCGCGCCAACCGGACATGCCAACCATCCCCCTGAAGATATGGATCAGCGGGCCGCCGCGGTCCCCCGTGGCGGCCCGGTCCCGACAGCGTTGTGTCGTCGCCCTCAGTCGGCGAGCAGGCCGAGCTCGACCGCGCGCGCCCCGGCCTGGAAGCGGGAGCTGGCGTCCAGCTCGCGCATGATCTCCGCGACATGCCTGCGGTAGGTGCGCAGCGACACATTGATCGCCCGCGCCGCGGTCTCATCGGTGTGACCGGCGCGCAGGGCCTCCAGAACGGTCCGGGCGAACTCGGTGCGCAGCCTCGGCGCGAGCCCGAGGTGGTCCGCCAGCTTGCGGCCGCGGGACCAGGCACCGGCGAAGAGGAGCTCCAGGGCCCGTACGGCGCCGATGTCGTTGACCACGGCGACCTGCCCCTCCGGCTCCTGGTCGTGGGTCTGCACCAGCGCCGAGGCGCCGTCGACCACCACGATGCCGCGCAACTCGCTCTGCGAGACGCGGACTTCGGGGCGCACCCGGGTCAGCGGGCGCAGCCGCTCGGCCACCCCCTCGGCGGCCGGCACATTGCACAGCATCCGGACCACGGCCCGGCTCGGGGTGCGGTCCAAGGCCCCGATCACGGCGTTCTCGAAGGCGCCCGCGCCGGTGAGGGTCACGGCCACCGAGTACCGGGCCCCGCCGATGAGCTGGGCGAGGGAGTCGCCGAGCCGGGCGCCGTCGGTGCGCACCACCGGCGAGGGCGTCGTCAGTCTGCGCGAATGCAGCAGCACCGTGGACTCGATCAGCTTGCGCGCCTGTAAGAGCGCCTGTTCCAGATGAGACGCGTGGTCCTCGGAGCGTTCCACCGTCTCATCGGCACCACGTGGATCAATACCACGTGGATCAATTGCCACACCCATCCCGAATCCCCCGTCGATTGGCATGCACCGGTTCGCCTCAGCCGCCATCCACCGAGCCATGAGAATTCACCCGAGCGGAATGACACCGTGCGTAGCAGTGTATTGGACACTAGATTGAGCCAACAGATTTGGTCAACCGTAAGCGAGTCAAGGCGCTCACCGGCCAAAGACCAAGTAAACGACCGTTTTTCATGAGGCGTGCACCGATGCGCCGCCGCTGTCAGGTTGCTGCGCACCGACCCTCTAAACGGAACCGCTCCCCCTCCTTTTCACGCCGAAGCGCATGCGTGCGATCACGCTTCGCCACACCGCTGTCCTCTTGAGGTCAACGCCGCTCCCCCATAGGCACCTTGCTGCCTACGGTGATCAGGTGATGGCACGGCCCCAGGGGCCAATCGAGCACCTTACGCCACAGTAGTCCGCAATGGCCACATCAGCACCAGGCTTTTGGGTCGGCGCTATCGACTGAAAAGCGCCGTGAATTGGGTCCTTCTTTGTTGAGCGATGAAGAAAATAGCCGCGCAATAGGAATGAATTCGGCCACGCTTTCCGCTCCCCACCCATCCTGCCCGGGAACGAATCCGGCTCCCCCGCGCGGCGGAGCCGGATGGTCCCGGAGAGGGAGGCGGCCCCCGGCACCGAGCGCGAAGATGATCGCACCGCACAGAAGGAGAGCTCGATGGACCGGTGGGACCGGATGGGGCGGCTGGCCGCGTACGGGGGCGCCGCCGCCATGGCCCCGTATGCCGTGATCAAGGTGTCGTGGGTGGTCGGCTCGCTGCTCGGCCTGGCGCCGGTCGGGGCCGGGTTCGGACTCGCCGAATGGGTGGTGCTCAACACCGTGACGGTCGGCATGGCGGCCGTCGGGATCACCCTCGGGCTGGCCCTGGCCCGGCCGTGGGGGATGCGGCTGCCCGGGGCGCCACTGGTGTTCTGCGCCTGGGTCGGCGCCGGATTCCTGGTGTCGATGCTGCCGTACGCGGTGGCCGACTCGCTGCTGTCGGAGCCGGACGGCTCCGGAGGCGGCAACGACCCGCGGATGCCCGGCTGGGAGGCGGCCCTGATCCAATTCGGCTTCATCGGCATGGGATTGGGCCTCACCCTGGCCCTCCCCGCCTATCTGCGCAGGCGCTGGCCGGAGGCGTTCAGCGGCCGGGGCGGCGGGCCCTCACCGCTCGGCCGGGCGGCCGTGGCGCTCGGCGCCGCCGTGGGGCTGATGTGGCTGTACTGGGCGGCGGGCGGCACCGCCGGCCTCGCCCACCCCGACGAGGGCCGCGCCACCTGGCGCCTGCTGTGCGGGATCTGCGGTACCTGGGCGCTGGTCGCCGCGTTCGCCGTGGCACGACCGGGCCGCGAAGGTCCCGGCCGGCTCCCCCGCTGGCTGCCGTCGGTCCTCGGCTGGCTCGGTTCCGGCTCGCTGTTCGCGTGGAGCGGCTGGAAGCTGCCCTTCACGCTGTACGTGGCGATCGCGTCACCCCCGGACGTCGTCCTCCCGGAGCGGCTGAGCCTCGCGATCACCCTGCACCTGTGCGCCGTCCTGGCGGGCGGCGCGATGATGTGGACCCTCACCCGGGGCCACTTCCGACCCCACCCGGAAGTGGCCACCGCCCCGCCCGGCTGATGCCGCCGCCCGCGCGAGGGGGGCCGCGGCCCTCACCGCCGCGTCCGGCGCCATGACGCCGGTTGCTCCCGGGTTGAACATCTCGGCCACCCGGAAGGCCAGGTCAAGCGCCTGGCCTCCGTTGAGGCGCGGGTCGCACGCCGACTCGTACCTGCGGTGCAGGTCGTCGAAACCCAGATCGGCGCCGCCGCCGACGCACTCGGTCACGTCCTCGCCGGTCAGCTCCACATGCAGTCCGCCGGCGTGGGTGCCGAGCGCCTCGTGCACCTCGAAGAAGCCGGCGACCTCGGCGAGGATGTCGTCGAACCGCCTGGTCTTGTGCCCGCTGGGCGCCTCGAAGGTGTTGCCGTGCATCGGATCGCACACCCACACCACCGGCGCGCCGGAAGCCGCGACCTTCTCCACGAGCTCCGGCAGCAGGTACCGCACGCGGTGTGCCCCCATGCGCACGATGAACGTCAGCCGGCCCGGCCGCCGGTCGGGGTCGAGGCGGTCGATCAGGGCCAGCGCCTGCTCGGGCGTGGTGGCGGGGCCCAGCTTCACCGCGATCGGGTTGTCGATGGTCGCGAAGTAGGCGACGTGGGCACCGTCGAGCTGTCTGGTGCGGTCGCCGATCCACAGCATATGGCCGCTGCCCGCGTACCTCCGGCCGGAACGCGGGTTGTGGGGGGTCAGCGCGGCCTCGTAGTCGAGGAGCAGTCCCTCGTGGCTGGCGAACAGCTCCGTGGTGCGCGACGGATCGCCGCCGCACGCGTCCTCGGAGGACAGCGCCCGGCCGATCCGACCGGCGAGTTCGCCGTAGCGTTCACCGGCAGCCGAGCGTGAGACGAAGTCCTCGTTCTCCTGGTGCAGTTGGCGTAGATCGGTGCCGCCACGGGCGAATGCGCGCATGACGTCCAGGGTGTGACGCGAAGCGTCGTACATCCGAAGCAGCCGGGCCGGGTCCGGCCGTCGTTCGGCCTGGCTGAAGCCGATGCCGTTCACCGCGTCGCCCCGGTAGACCGGCAGTGTGCGCCCGTCGACGGTCTCGGTCGGCCGGGATCGGGGCTTCGCGTACTGCCCGGCCATCCGGCCCACCTTGACCACCGGCGCCGCCGACGCGTACGTCAGGATCACGGCCATCCGCTCCAGGAGGCGCAGTTTGCCGTGAATCGCCTGCGCCGAGAGGCGGTCGAAACGTTCGGCGCAGTCGCCACCCTGCAACAGGAACGCCTTGCCCTCCGCCGCCCGGGCGAGTTGCGCGGTGAGCGTGTCGCACTCCTGTGGCGTGACCAGCGGGGGCGAGGCCGCCAGGCGATCCGCCACGTCGCCGAGCTCAGCCGGGCTGGGCCACTCCGGCCGCTGATGGGCGACGAGTGTCCGCCAGTCCGCGGCGGCTTCGCCGGTGAGGGTCAACGTGGTCTCCGTCCGCTTCTCATGGCTGGGCGGTGCGGGGGGCGGTCAGCGCCGGACCATCTCGACGAGGTCGTGGCTGATGCCCAGGTCGTCGAGGAGCAGCTGCAACGGTCCGGTGTCCCGCGCGGGCGCGGGACGGGACGCGGCCCACTCGCTCAGCTGATCGGTGTCGATCTCGAAGCCGCCCTGGGCCGCCACGGTCACCCAGGGGTCCAGGTCCGCGGAGCGGAACGCGGTCAGCCCGGTGACGAGCGCTTCGCGGAACATTTCCCGCTGTGCGCCGTCCAGGTTCCGGTAGAGCGAGCCGCACAACTCGCGGAACACCACCGCGTGTCCGCTCTCGTCCCGCCGGTGCAGATCGGTGGTGATCCGGTTCATCGGCTGGATCTCCTGGGCGGTGGCGAGCGTGGAGAGGAAACCGCTGATCGTCGTCTCGGCGGCCAGGGAGAACGCGATGTCGACGATGTCGCGGTCGAACCCGGACAGCCCGACGCGGACCGCCTCCAGTCCCCGGACGACCGACCAGACGCCCGGCGCGAACCGCACGTCCTCCAGGCCGCGCCGCCTGCGGGTGACGCCGACGGCGTTGTGGCACATCAGGATGTGGTAGTGCTCATCGATGATCGTCTGGTGCAGCGCGTCGACGGCGACGTCGTCGCGGCGGACGGGGATCCGTTCCTGGAGCATCAACCGGCAGGCCGGCAGGATGATCTCGTCCTCGATGGCCGCGGTCTTGGCGTTGTAGGAGATCCACGCCGCGGACAGGATGCGCTCACGAGCGTCCCGGTCGAGCCGGTCGGCACCCGGCAGCGCCAGCACCGGGACAAGGTGTTCGGGGAAGTCCGGCAGCGCCGCGTCGAAGTGACCGTCGAGGTCGAGCTCGTCCTTCTTGACGGCCACCCGCTTCCCCCAGCGGCGCGTCAGCTGCACCAGCAAGTCACGCTCGTACTTGGGCTCTTCACGTGCCGCGGTCATCGGGAAACCTCCTTCATGGGTTCACCACAGGAATCGGAGCCAGGAGTCGATGACCGGCTCCCCATCGCTGTGTTCATCGTGGGGAGCCGCCCACGTCCGACACCGTCGGCGCGCGCCAGGCGCGGAGCGACGCCGCCGCCTTGAGCAGCATCTCCTCGTACTCCTCATGCGGGTCGGAGTCGAGGACGATGGCTCCGCCGGCTCCGATGGACAACCGGTCACCGACGCGGACCGCGGTACGGATCACGATGTTCAGGTCCGTGCCGCCGGAGAGGCCGAAGTAGCCGAGGGCGCCGGAGTAGACACCTCGGGCCTCCGTCTCCAAGCGGTCGATGATCTCCATGGTGCGCAGCTTCGGCGCCCCGGTCATCGACCCGCCCGGGAAGGACCGCCGGGCGCAGTCCATCGCGCTGGCCCCGTCGGCGAGCCGTCCACGGACGGTGGAGACCAGTTGGTGCACGGTCTCGTAGCTCTCGACGGCCAGGTACGGGTCGACGTCGATGCTGCCCACCTCGCACACCCGGCCCAGGTCGTTGCGCAACAGGTCGACGATCATCAGGTTCTCGGCCTGCGTCTTGGCGCTCGTGGCGAGGGTGGCGGCCAGCTCGGCGTCGCGCACCGGGTCGGCGTCGCGAGGGGCGGTGCCCTTGATCGGCTTGCTGGTGACCGTGCGGTCTCTCTCGATGCGCAGGAACCGCTCCGGCGAGGAGCTGAAGACCGTGACGTCACCGAGGCGCAGGAGCGCGGCGTACGGTGCCGGGTTGGCCCGGCGCAGCCTCAGGTAGAAGGAGGTGTCGTCGTCATGGAACGGCATGTGCAACTGGTTGGTCAGGCAGATCTCGTAGCTCTCGCCCCGGTTCAGCTGCCGTTGGCACTCCGTGATGTCCGCCAGGTACTGGCTCCGGCCGCGGCCGAGGTACTCCTCGGCGTTCGGGGGCGGGCCGGCGGCAGGTTCGCGCGGCGGCTCGGCGTCGGCCGGTTTCATGCCTGTCAGGAGCGCGGACGTCCGTTCCACCCACTCCTGCGCGTCGCGCCGGGTCTTCTCGTCGTGGACGGCCACCAGGTAGGTCAGTCCCTCCTGGTGGTCGACCGCGATGACGCGATCGGCGAACATCCACATGGCGTCCGGCGTTTCGGCGGTGTGGCGGGCCGTGGCCCCGCATTCGGCCTTGAGTTCGTAACCGAAGTAGCCGACGTAGCCGCCGGTCAGGTCGAACGGCAGGTCCGAGTCGGGTATGCGCCGTTCGCGCAACCGCTGTTCGAGGACGTCGAACACGCTGCCGGGGACGGTGTCGACACCCTTCGCATCGCGCACTTCCACCGCCCCGCTGCCGGTGCGGTAGGTCAGGACCTCGCTGAGCGGGCCCGATGTGTCACCGAGGAACGAGAACCGGGACAGGCCCTCCTCCACCCGGCTGCTGTCCAGCCAGAAGCAGTACGGGGTGTTGTCGAAGAGCTTGAGGAAAATGGCCTCGGAATCGGCGGCGGTCGGCACGACCGTGCTGATGATTCCCAGTTCCTCGACCGCGCCGGGCGTTTCGTCGGCCGGGGCGGTGACGGCGATGGTCTCGGTGACGGACGGCGGTTGTCCGTGCTGCGTACGGCGGGTCAGCCGGGTCAGTTGGGCGAAGTTCTGAAGGATCTCACGCCCGTACTGGGAGGCGACCGACTCGGGGTGGAACTGCACGCCCCACTGCGGCCGATCGCGGTGACGCAGCGCCATGAGCACACCGTCGTCCGCCCAGGCGGTGGCGATGAGTTCCTCGGGCAGCGGCTCCCGCACGCACAGCGAGTGGTAGCGAACCGCGACGAATTCACTCGGAATTCCGGCGAACAGCGGATCTCCCTCGTGGGAGACCTTGGCGAGGTGCCCGTGTCTCGGTTCGGGCGCGGCGACCACCGACGCTCCGGCCAGGTGCGCGATCATCTGATGGCCGAAGCAGACGCCCAGCACGGGCAGCGTGGCGCGGCGCAGCAGATCGCCGAGGAGACCGACGTCACGGGCGTTCTGCGGCCGTCCGGGGCCGGGTGAGACGACGATGTTGTCGAAGTCCTCCAGCCGCAGGCTGGACAACATCGGATCGTCGTTGACCATGACGACGGGTTCCTGGCCGTTGATGTCGGCGATCAACTGGTACAGGTTGAAGGTGTACGAGTCATAGTTGTCCAGCAGCAAGGTACGCATCACGGACCGTCCAAGATTTTCCGAGGTCACATCAAAGCCTGTGACCACTTCTTTTCCTGGGGATTTCCATGCCTTTGAACATCGTCAGGCATATTCCAGTCGCATAAGCGAGTACGTCGTCGGCCGACGACGGCTTCATGGCACTTCAGGAACGCGCCGTCACCAACGCTGGATGGCGTCGGAGACTCGGCGGGAAACGACGGCAGGTCAGGAGCGCTTGGCCACCGGTTCGAGGATGGCAACGCACTCCACATGATGCGTCACCGGAAAGAGGTCGAAGGCGCGGGTGCGGCGCGGGGCGTAGCCCGCCTCGCGGAAGTACTTCAGGTCGCGGGCGAGCGCCGCCGGGTCGCAGGCGACGTAGGCGATACGGCGGGCGCCAAGGGCCGCCAGGCGGGTCACCGTCTCCTTGCCCGCGCCCGCGCGGGGCGGGTCCAGGACGATCAGGTCGGCCTCGGTGATCCCGGTGCGGGGCAGCACCTGCTCGACCTTGCCGTGCTCGATACGGACCCGCTCCAGGTCCTGGAGGTTGTGCCGGGCGTCCTCGACCGCGCGCTTGCTGGACTCGATGCCCAGCACCGCGCCCCGCTCCCCCACCCGCTCGCCGATCGCGCCCGCGAAGAGGCCCACACCGCAGTACAGATCGAGGCCCATCTCGCCCCTGCGGGGCATCAGCCCCTGCATCACGGCCTCGACGAGCACGTCCGCCGCCTTCGGGTGGACCTGCCAGAAGCCGCCCTCGCCCACCCGCCAGGTGCGGCCCGCCGCCCGCTCACGGACGAACGGGCGGCCGTGGACGCGGTGCACCAGACGGGTCCGCTCACGGCCGCGGGGCTCGCTGACCCGCAGCACGGAGACCGGCCGGTCCAGCTCCACCAGCGGCAGCCGGCCGCCGGGGCGCGGGGTGAGGACCACCTGCCGGTCGGAGGAGCCGGTGGCGGCGATGGCCTCCACGGTGGAGATCTGGGGCCATTCGCGCTTCTCGACGCCGAGTTCGGTGACGCCCGGGGCGGCGATCAGGCAGTGGTCGATGGGCTCGACCTCGTGCGAGCGGTGACGGCGCAGTCCGGGGCGGCCCTGCTCGTCCACCGCGTACTGCACCCGGGTGCGCCAGGCCGGAACCTCGCCGCGGGCCACCTTGTCGCCGGGCGCGGGCTCGACCGTGCCGTCCCAGCCCGCCTCCTCGGGGGTGAGCCCCGCCAGCCGGGCCAGCTGTTCGGTGATCACCTCGGCCTTGAGCCTGCGCTGGGCGCCGGGGGCGGCGTGCTGCCAGTCGCAGCCGCCGCACTTGCCGGGCCCCGCGAACGGGCACGGCGCCTCCACCCGGTCCTTGGCGGCGTCCAGCACCCGCACCGCGTCGGCGCGCAGAAAGCGCGCGCCCTCCTCGCCCTCGGTCACCCGGGCCACGACCCGCTCACCGGGCAGCGCGTGCCGGACGAACAGCACCTGGCCCTCGGCGGTCCGGGCGATGCAGTGGCCGCCGTGCGCCACCGGGCCGACCTCTACCTCGTACTCCTCGCCGACCAGCGATGCCTTGGGTTCACTTTGCATGGCGGGCACAGGCTCCAGAAGGGGTGAGAGGACGCGGTGGGACAACAGCCCACCAGTCTACGTCCCGCCGGCCCTCACCCCGTCACGCCCAGGCCCCACGGGCCTACCGCCCAGGAACCTGCGAGGTGACGCCCGGCTGCTCGCCCTTCGGTCCCTTCTCGCCCTTCTCCCGCTTGGCCGGAACCACCGGGCCACGCCGCACCGACCCCGGCGCGTTCCATTCGGCCCGCTTGCGCGCCCGCTTCCGGGCCAGTTCGGAGGAGTCCAGCTGCCACGGCACGGAGGTCACCATGACGCCCGGGGTGAACAGCAGCCGCCCCTTGAGCCGCAGCGCGCTCTGGTTGTGCAGCAGATGCTCGTACCAGTGGCCGACCACGTACTCCGGGATGAAGACGGAGACCACATCGCGCGGGCTCTCCCGGCGCAGGCTCTTGACGTAGTCGATGACCGGCCGGGTGATCTCGCGGTAGGGCGAGTCCAGGATCTTGAGCGGCACATCGATACCGCGCTCGTGCCACACCGTCTGGAGCGCCTTGGTCTCGGCGGGGTCCACATTGATGCTCAGCGCCTCCAGCCGGTGGGAGCGCATCAGCTTGGCGTAGGCCAGGGCCCGCAGCGTCGGCTTGTGGATCTTGGAGACCAGGACGATGGAGTGCACCCGGGAGGGGCGCACCTCCTCCTCGTCGAGCTGTTCGGTGGCGGCCGCGAGCTCCTCGGAGACGCCGTCGTAGTGGCGCCTGATGGCCGACATGGTGACGTAGAAGATGACCATGCCGAGCAGGGCGACCCAGGCGCCGTGGGTGAACTTCGTCAGCAGCACCACGACCAGCACCAGACCGGTGAAGAAGGCCCCGAAGGTGTTGATCGCGCGGGCGCGGACCATACGGCGGCGGGCGTTCGGGTTCCGCTCGGTGGCCAGATGGCGGTTCCAGTGCCGGACCATGCCGGTCTGGCTGAGGGTGAAGGAGACGAAGACCCCGACGATGTAGAGCTGGATCAGCCGGGTGGAGTCGGCCCCGTAGAAGTAGACCAGGACCGCGGCGGCCGAGGCGAGCAGCACGATGCCGTTGGAGAAGGCGAGCCGGTCGCCGCGGGTGTGCAGCTGGCGGGGCAGATAGCGGTCCTGGGCCAGGATCGAGCCGAGCAGCGGGAAGCCGTTGTACGCGGTGTTGGCGGCCAGGAACAGCACCAGCGCGGTGGCCCCGGCCAGCACCACGAAGAAGAACGAGCCGTCGCCGAAGACCGCGGCCGCGACCTGCGAGATCACCGGGTTCTGGGTGTAGTCGGCGCCGAGCGGCGCCCCGTTCTTCAGCAGGTCGTGCGCGGGGTTCTCGGCCATCTTGACGTCGGTGGCCAGGGCGAGGGTGATGATGCCCACGAACATGGTCACCGCGAGGCCGCCCATCAACGCCAGCGTCGTCGCCGCGTTACGGCTCTTGGGCTTGCGGAAGGCGGGCACACCGTTGCTGATCGCCTCGACACCGGTCAGCGCCGCGCAGCCGTCGGAGAAGGCGCGCAGCAGCAGGAAGATCAGCGCGAAGCCGGCCAGCCCGGTCTGCTCGGCGTGCACCTCGTAGCCCGCGGTGGGGGCCTTCATGTCGTCGCCCAGCACCAGCCCCCGGTAGGCGCCCCAGAGGATCATCGCGAAGACGCCGCCGACGAAGACATAGGTGGGGACGGCGAAGAGCTTGCCCGACTCCCGTACGCCCCGCAGGTTCATCAGCGTCAGCAGCAGGATGATCCCGACCGCGCACAGCGTCTTGTTCTCGACGATGAAGGGGACGGCCGAACCGAGGTTCTCCACACCGGAGGAGATCGACACGGCCACCGTGAGGACGTAGTCGACCAGCAGGGCGCTGGCGACGGTCAGACCCGCCTTGGGGCCGAGGTTGGTGGTGGCGACCTCGTAGTCACCGCCCCCGCTGGGGTACGCGTGCACATTCTGGCGGTACGAGGCGACCACCGTGAACATCAGCACGATGATCGCGATCGTGATCCACGGGCTGTAGTGGTAGGCCGACGCACCCGCCACGGACAGAACGATCATCACCTGCCCCGGCGCATACGCGACGGAGGAAAGGGGGTCGGAGGCGAAGACGGGGAGCGCGATGCGCTTCGGGAGGAGGGTCTCCCCCAGCTTGTCGCTGCGCAGGGCCCGCCCGATCAAGATCCGTTTCGGGAGGTCGGTCAGTTTGGACACGCAGAGGATCGTAAGGGGTAGGCCCGGTCCCCGCCCACCCGCCCGTCCCCGGGATCTCGAGCGGGCGGGGACCGGCCCCCTGAGCGCTCAGGACAGCCGTGCGGGCAAGGTGCGGTGACCGTTGGAGATGAAGGACTCCACCGGCTCCAGCGGCTCCCGCCCGGACGCCAGCTTGAGCCCGGGGAAGCGGTCGAAGAGCGCCGGGAGCGCGATCGCGGCCTCCAGCCGGCCCAGCGGAGCGCCGACGCACAGATGGACGCCGTGGCCGAACGCCAGGTGGTTCTTGAGCCCGCGGGTCACATCGAAGTGGTCCGCGTCCTCGCCGTGCACCTCGGGGTCGCGTCCGGCTGCCGCGTAGGCGGCCAGGATCGCGTCACCCTTGCGCAGCACCGCGCCGCCGTCCAGCTCGATGTCCTCCACGGCGTAGCGCAGCGGCAGGTTGGCGACCGGGGCGGAGTGCCGCAGCGTCTCCTCGATCACATCGTCCCAGGTGGCCCGGCCGGCCCGGACGTGGTCGAGCTGCTCGGGCCGGGTGAGCAGCGCGTGGATGGCGTTGTCCAGGAGGTTGACCGTGGTCTCGTGACCGGCCGAGAGGAACAGCGCGAGGGTGTCGGTCAGCTCCTTCTCGCTGAGCGCGGAGCCGCTCTCCTCGTCCCGCACCGCGATCAGCCCGCTGGTCAGGTCGTCGCCGGGGCGCTCGCGCTTGGTGGCCACCAGCTCGGCGAGTACGGCGTACATCTCGGTGTAGGTGGCGGTGACCTCCTCCGGGGTGGCGGAGGTGTGGAAGATGGAGTCCACGACCCGGCGCATCCGCTCGCGCAGATTATCGTCGTCGAGCCCGAACAGCTCGGAGATCACCTGGATCGGCAGCGGATACGCGTACGCCTCGCGCAGGTCGACCGGCTCGCCCGGCGCGGCGGTGGCCAGCCCGTCCAGGAGGGTGGCGCAGATCTCCTCGATGCGCGGCCGCAGGGCGGCGGTGCGCCGGGCGGTGAACGCCTTGGAGACCAGGGTGCGCAGCCGCCGGTGGTCACCGCCGTAGGAGGTGAACATGTTCTCGACAGCGACCCAGGTGATCAGCGGCCACTCGGGCGAGATCTCACCGTTGATCCACGCCGGCCAGTGCTGCCGGGGGTCCTTGGAGACCCGGGGGTCGGTCAGCAGCTGTTTGAGTGTCCGCTGGCGGCTTATTGCCCACGCCACCACGCCGTCAGGAAGCTCAACAAGCGTCGCCTCGCCGCCTGCTGCGACTCGGGCTGCCTCTCCGGGGATGTCGCGGCCGGCGGGGTCGAGAACGATGGGACGGGGTTCCATTGGCTGCCTCCAGAGGTCTCGTCGAATCGGGTCGACTCGGACACCGACGCTGCGGACGGCCCGGTCCTGGATGTCGCTTGGGCGGGGAAGCGCACCGGCAGAGCGGCCAGGGCGCGCGAGAAGGGCCCGGTCCGCCACGTCAACCGCTCCGCGGGGACGGCCAGTTCCATGTCCGGGAGGCGGTCCAGGAGCCGCTCGATGGCCACCGAGGCGATCACCCGGGCGGGCCGCTCGGCGGGGCAGCGATGGGCGCCCGCGCTCCAGGCCAGATGGGCCCGGTTGCCGGACCGGCGGTCGGAGGCCAGGGCGGCCTCGTGGTTGGCCGCGGCGTAGCTGATGAGCACCGGGTCGCCCTTGCGCAGCCGTACGCCCGCCACGTCGCAGTCGTAACGGGGGAACCGGGTGCCGTAGTTGGCCATCGGCGGATCGTTCCACAGGACCTCGTCCAGGGCGTCCTCGACGGGCATGCTGCCACCGGACAGCTCACCGGCGAAGCGGTCGTCCGACAGCAGCAGGCGCAGCGCGTTGGCGATCAGGTTCTGCTCGGGGTCGGTACCGGCCGCCATCAGCAGGATCATCTGCTGCATCAGCTCGTCGTCGGCGAGCTGCGAGGGGTGCGCCATCAGCCAGGAGGTGACGTCGGCGGCGGGCTGCCGGCGCTTTTCCGCCAGCAGCCCGGAGATCCAGTGGAGCAGTTCGTCGTTGGCCGCCGCCGCTTCCTCGCCGCTGTCGAAGAGCTTCATCATCGTCTCGACCAGCTTCGGCCCGTCCGCCGGACGCGCCCCGAACAGCTGGTTGAAGACCAGCAGCGGGATCACCGACGCGTACTCGGTGATCAGCTCGGCCTCGCCCCGGGAGGCGAAGGCGTCGATCAGCGTCTCCGCGCTGCGCTCGACGTACTCGCTCAGGGCGTGCGGATCCACCCGGTCCAGGCTGTCGGTGATCGCCCCGCGCAGCCGGACGTGTGCCTCCCCGTCGGCGAAGAGCGCGTTCGGCCGGTACATCATCATCGGGGCGACCGGGTTGTCCAGCCCCACCGTCCCGTCCCGCATCGCCCGCCAGCCGCGCGGGTCCTTGGCGAACCGCTCGGTGTCGCGCAGGATCTCCAGGCTGAGCTGATAGCTGGTGACCAGCGAGGCGTACACCCCCGGCGACAGCTCGACCGGGGCGATCGCCCCGAAGGTGGCGCGCATCCGTGTGTAGGCGCCGTGCGGGTCGGCGGCGAACTCGGGACCGTACATCGGTACTGCCGCGCGGGGCCCGGCGTCGCTCACGGCCGTGGCAGGGCCCGCGTGCGCGGGACAGCCCGGTGGCGGTACGGGTCCGGCGGCTGGATGGTTGGTCACACAATCTCCTGGGAGCTACGGGTCTGGCGATCCTGTAGATATTCGACGAGGGCGATCAGTGCGTGCGTGGAGGAGATCTCGTCCCGGGCGTCGCAGGTCACCAGGGGCGTCTCCGGAAGCAGATCGAGGGCCTCCCGGACCTCCGGCTCCGCGAAGAGGGGAGCGCCCTCGAAGTGGTTGACGGCGACGGCGTACGGCAGTCCGTGCTCCTCCAGGACGGCCATCACCGGGAAGGACTGCTCCAGCCGCCGGGTGTCGGCCAGCACGACCGCGCCCAGCGCGCCGACCGTCATGTCGTGCCACAGCCGGGTGAAGCGCCGCTGCCCCGGCGTGCCGAACAGATAGAGCACCAGGGAATCGCTGAGGGTGAGCCGGCCGAAGTCCATGGCGACGGTGGTGGTCGTCTTGTCCTCGGTGCCCCGCAGGTCGTCGATGAGCGCACCGGCCTGCGTCATCGTCTCCTCGGTGCGCAGCGGGCGGATTTCGGACAGCGAGCCGACGAAGGTCGTCTTGCCGACGGCGAAGTGCCCGACGACCAGGATCTTCGCCGCCACCCGTACCGTGGAGGGCAGATAGGCCGCGTCAGAGGCGAGCGCGGAGTCCATCGAGCACCTCCTGGAGCAGCTGGACCTCGGGGAGCTCGGCGGGCGGGATGGGGGCCCGGGTGCTGATGTGGCCGCTGTCCACGAGGTCGCCCAGCAGGACCTTGGTGACGCTGACGGGCAGCTCCAGATACCCGGCGACCTCGGCCACCGAAAGCGCTCCGCCCAGGCACAGCTCCATGACCCGCCGCTTCTCCGGGCTGAGCCCGGGCAGCGGCCGGTCGGGATGGGCCATGACCAGGGTCACCAGGTCGAAGGTGTTGCGAGTCGGGTAGGCGCGGCCGTCGGTCACCACATACGGCCGCACCAACCCTCGTTCGCGCCGCCCCGGACTCATGCGCGGCTGCCGATCCCCTGCCGCGGGAGGCCCTGCCTCGGCGGGCTGGTGAGCTCCTTGCCGAGCCGGTCGACCAGCTTCTGCATCCGGTAGCTGACCGCCTCCATGTCCACCGCCTCGGTGGCCGAGACCGCCAGATACGCACCGGGCCCGGCGGCGGTCAGGAAGACGTACCCGCCGACGAACTCGACGAGCGTCTGCTGCCAGGGCGTCTCGTGCGGATCGCAGAACTCGGAGGTGGAGCGGCTGATCGACTGAAGCCCGGAGAGCGCGGCGGCTTGGCGCTCGGCCTCGTCGCGGGGGATGCCCTGGGAGTGCGCCCGTAGCATCCCGTCCGCGGAGAGCAGGATCGCGTGCCGGGCCTCCGGCATCTTG
This sequence comes from Streptomyces malaysiensis subsp. samsunensis, assembly GCF_024519315.1. Taxonomy (GTDB): domain Bacteria; phylum Actinomycetota; class Actinomycetes; order Streptomycetales; family Streptomycetaceae; genus Streptomyces; species Streptomyces malaysiensis. The sequence goes on from NZ_JANIIC010000019.1 coordinate 15,897, forward strand.
ACGACCTCGTCGAGCATCCAGCCGAGCTCGTTGTTGGGATGGTCGTTCATGCCTGGCGATTCCCTTCGTCATGGTGAGGGGCTGAGTCCTGGGTGGCGGAACGGCCGGAGCGGGTACCACGGGCGAACGCGCCCATCCGCGAGGCGGTTTCCTCCGCCGAACGCGCGCGGTACGCGCCCGTGTCGGGCTCGGCGGCACCGGCCGCCCCGGCCCCCGCGGTCCAGTCGGCGGACGGCGGGGCGGCCGCCGCTTCCCGGCGGCGGCGCTTGGGCAGCCCGCCCACCGTGGTGCCGTACACCTGTGTGGCCTCGCCGTCGGCGGACGACGGCTGGGGCGTCGGGGCGGGTGCGGGTTCGGGGGCCGAAGGCCGCGCCTGGTGCGGGACCTGGGCGTGCGCCTGGTGCGGAACCTGAGGCTGGGCCTGGTGCGGGATCCGGGCCTGCTGCGGGGCGGCCTGCGTCTGCTGCGCCGCCCTCCTGGGGGCGCGCATCCGGCGGGAGGGCAGGGTGTGCAGCGGCTCGGCGTCCTCGGGGTCCTGCGCGGCGGTGCCCGGCCGGCCGTCGGAGTCGACATGGGTGAGCAGCTCGGTCGGGAGGAACAGCACCGCCCGCACACCGCCGTACGGGGACCGGGTGTCCACCGAGACGCTGAAGCCGTACCGTGCGGCCAGCAGGCCCACGACGGCGAAGCCGAACTGCGGCGGGTCGCCGAGCCGGGAGACGTCCACGGCGCGCTGACCGGAGAGCAGGGCGGCGGCCCGCTGGACCTCCAGGCCGTCCATGCCCACACCGGCGTCGTCGACCACGATGCAGGCCCCGTTGTGCACCGGCTGGAGGCTGACCTCCACGGAGGTGTTGGGCTGCGAGTGCCGGGCGGCGTTGTCCAGCAGCTCGGCGACCGCGAGCACGACGGGCTCCACGGCCCGGCTCACCACGGCGACGTCGATCAGGGAGTGCACCTGCACCCGCTGGTAGTCGCGGATCCGCGACTTGGAGCCGCGGACCACATCGGTCAGCGAGGAGGCCAGCCGCTGACGGCCGGGCCAGGATCCGCAGAGCACGGCGATGGCCTGGGCGCGCCGGCCGAACTGGGCGTTGGCGTGGTCGATCTCCAGCAGGTCCCGCAGCACATCGGGGTTGTCGTGCCGCTCCTGCATCTCGGAGATGGACACCTGCTGTTCGTTGGCGAGCCCCTGGACGGCGCGCATCGACGCCTTGAGCGCCGCCTTGGCGGAGGCGTCAGCCCGTGCCTGCGCCCTGTCCACCGCCCGGGTGAACTGCTCCATGACGGCGTGCAGGCTCTGCGCGAAGGCCGTCCCGGCCAGCTTCTCGTCCCGCAGCCCTGGCAGCGGTCCGGGCTGGCTCAGCGCGTCCGCGATCGAGGGGAGGCGCACATCGACGAGATGCTGCACCTCCTCGTCACGGGACCGCAGGCTGTCCTCCAGAGTGGCGTTGCGCCTGCGGACTCCGGCGGTGATCTGCCGCTGGCGTATCAGAAGCACCAGGACGACGAGGAGCGCGACGGCCAGACACCAGCTCACCGCCTCCGATATGTGATCAGTCATCAGGAACCTCGTGCAGGTGAACGCGGCGCGGAAGGAACGAGTCAGAGCCCTGATGTCCCGACCGGAAACGGAATACAGCGATCATCTTAGCCATGTGGTGACCTGGTGTCCGACGCCCGTAACCAAGTTCCAACTGGCGGCAATCACTGAGCATTTGCATGTGGATTTGGTGAAGATCCAGGTTTTCAGGCGAAGATGAAGGGTCGCGACCACCGGTGGAGCGCCGAAACCCGAGCCCACCGTAGTGGTCGAGGCTGATCGCCGACAGCCTTTTCACTCCGCGTCCGCAACTGGAAATGATCGCTATCTCTTCTGTCCCGGCGCGTCCGTGATCGCCTCCGACCGCCTCGCCGCATCCCCGATCACCGCGGGAACTTTCCCGCTATGTCGTACGTCACCACGTTCATTTCCGGACCGCCGGGCGCGGACGGGGGAGCTTGCCGCCGGTACGGATACGGTGGGGACAGGTGCCGCGGTGGCCGACTCCCGTCGTCGCCGCGCACCGGCATCGGGGTTCCGCCCCCGCTGTCGCCCCGTAAGTCCTGGAAGGAAGATGTGAGCAGGGTGTTTGCGCAGGTCGGCACGGTCATCTGGAGTGCGGGGTAAGACGCATGCATATCGTGATCATGGGCTGTGGCCGGGTGGGCGCGGCCCTCGCCCAGACCCTGGAGCAACAGGGGCATACGGTCGCGGTCGTCGACCAGGACCCCACCGCCTTCCGCCGCCTGGGCGCGGGCTTCGGCGGCCGCCGGGTGACCGGTGTCGGCTTCGACCAGGACACGCTGCGCGAAGCGGGCATCGAGGAGGCCGGGGCCTTCGCCGCGGTCAGCAGCGGCGACAACTCCAACATCATCGCGGCCCGGGTGGCCCGCGAGATGTTCGGCGTGGAGAACGTGGCGGCCCGTATCTACGACCCCCGCCGCGCCGAGGTCTACCAGCGCCTCGGCATCCCCACCGTGGCCACGGTGCGCTGGACCGCCGACCAGATGCTGCGGCGGCTGCTGCCGTCCGGTGCGGAGCCGCTGTGGCGGGACCCCAGCGGAGGGGTGCAGCTGGCCGAGGTGCACGTCTCCCCCTCATGGGTGGGCCACAAGGTCAGCAGGATCCAGGAGGAGACCGGAGTGCGGGTCGCGTTCCTCACCCGGCTCGGCGAGGCGATGCTGCCGACCTCCGGGACCGTGCTCCAGGAGGGCGACCTGGTGCATGTGATGATGCGCACCGACGAGGTCGGGACGGTCGAGGCGGCTTTTGAAAAGGGTCCAGAGGAGGCCGGCCGATGAGCGCCGCACGCACGGCCACCGGGCCGCACACGACCGCGAAACCCGCACCTCTGCGCCGTGCGGGCGGAGAAGCTAACGAGGAGGCACCGTGAGGGTTGCGATTGCCGGTGCGGGCGCCGTGGGGCGCTCCATCGCGAGCGAGCTCCTGGAGAACGGGCACGAGGTGCTCCTCATCGACAAGGCGCCGACCGCCATCTCGGTGGAGCGGGTGCCGCAGGCCGAGTGGCTGCTGGCCGACGCCTGCGAGATCACCTCCCTGGACGAGGCGGCGCTCCAGCGCTGCAACGTGGTCATCGCGGCCACCGGTGACGACAAGGTCAACCTGGTCGTCTCGCTGCTCGCCAAGACCGAGTACGGGGTGCCCCGGGTGGTCGCCCGGGTCAACAACCCCAAGAACGAGTGGCTGTTCAACGAGGCATGGGGCGTCGATGTCGCCGTCTCCACCCCGCGTCTGATGTCGGCGCTGGTCGAGGAGGCGGTGAGCGTCGGCGATCTGGTGCGGCTGCTCCGCTTCAGCCACGGCGACGCCAACCTCGTGGAGCTGACACTGCCGCCGGAGGCGGCGCTGGTGGGCACCCGGGTCGGCGATGTGGAGTGGCCGGAGGACACCACGCTGGTCACCATCATCCGGGGCACCCGCGTGCTGACCCCGAACAAGGACGATGTGCTGGAGGCCGGTGACGAGCTGCTGTTCGTGGCGGCTCAGGCGCGTGAGGAGCAGCTCGAACAGCTGCTGTCCGTCCAGCGTCAGAACGCCACGGGCTGACGAGGTCCGGGCCCGGGAACCGAGCCCGCCGCCCGGACTTCCGGGCGGCGGGCTCCGAGTCTCGGCATCGCTCGGCAACGCCTCAGTGCCGGGGCGGCGGCTGCCGGTCGGCCGACTCGGTACGGGTCTCGGAGACGATCTGGCCGGTCCACTCCGAGAGCAGCGGATCGGCGATCTTGTCAGCCTCCGCCTTGGACCGCTCGCGCTCCCGCTCGGCCTTCTCCTCCGCCTCCATCTCCGCGATGACGTCGATCGGCGGCGGGGCCTTGGCGAGGAAGATCCAGGTCAGATAGACGCAGAGCAGGAACGGCGGAATGCCGAGCGCGACCTTGACCCAGCCGAGCTGGGTGGCGTCCCCCCACCAGTAGAGCGGGAACAGCACCGCCGACTTGGCCAGCAGGATCAGCCCCCACGCCCAGGTGGACCGGGTGTAGGCGCGGAACCGGCCGGGGTTGCGGGTGCGCCAGGAGAGGTTCTCCTTCAGCATCGGCCCGAGCAACACGCCGATCAGCGGGAAGCGGAAGATCGCCGAGAGGATGTAGGCGATCGCCAGGCCCAGGGTGTAGAGCATGCCCGGCAGATAGAAGTTCTTCGCGTCGCCGGACATCATCGCGAAGATCGCGCCGAACGCGACCCCGAAGACCCCGCTGAAGGCGTGCTTCAGCGTCTCCTTGCGCACCAGCCGGGCGAGCCCGAGCAGCACGGTGAGACCGAGCGCGGCGATCGCGGCGAGGTGGATATCGCGCTCGATGGTGTACAGCAGGACAAAGACCAGACCGGGGACGGTGGTGTCCACCATGCCCCGCACCCCGCCGAACGCCTCCAGGAGCGCGGTGTCCGCCGCCGCCCTGCTGTCGGCGGCGGCGCGTCGGTGCCCGGTCGGGGGCGTCTTCTCGTCTGGCGTCACCGGCTACTCCTGTCCGAGCGGTCGGAGTTCGTACTTCGGATTGAACAGCACCCGGCGCCCATGGCTCATGGAAATCCGGCCCGAGGCGATCAGCTTGCGCCCCGGTTCTATCCCGATGATCGAGCGACGGCCCAGCCACACCACGTCCAGCGCGGCGGTGCCGTCGAAGAGCTCCGCCTCCAGCGCGGGAACACCGGCCCGCGGTCTTAGCGTCACCGTGCGCAGCGTGCCCGTCACCTTGACGATCTGGCGGTCACCGCAGTCGCCGATCTTGGTACACCCCGCGGCCTCCGCGTCCTGCTGGAGCTCTGCGGAGTGCAGCTCCTCCTGGGAACTCGACAGCCGGTCCAGCATCCGCCGGAACCGGCCGGCCGGTTTCTCGGATCTGTCTCCCCTGTCGGCCCCATCGGAGGGCTGGCGTACGGAACTCATACGGCCAGCGTACCGGTGAGCCCCCGCCGAAACGCCGCGCCCGTGACTCATCGCCCGAACCGGTAACCCGCATCGCTCGAAGCGGTAACCCACGCCGCTCGAACCGGTACCCCACGCCTCACCGCTCGAAGCGATACCCCATCCCCGGCTCGGTGATACAGCATCCCCCGGGGGCAACCCCCGGACCCCCGGCCGGACACCCACCCCACACCTCACCGCTCGAAGCGGTACCCCATCCCCGGCTCAGTGATGAAGTGGCGCGGATGCGAGGGGTCGGTCTCCAGCTTGCGGCGGAGTTGGGCCATGTAGACCCGCAGGTAGTTGCTCTCGGTGCCGTACGAGGGGCCCCAGACCTCCTGGAGCAGTTGCTTCTGGCTGACCAGGCGGCCCGCGTTGCGCACCAGGACCTCCAGCAGATGCCATTCGGTGGGGGTCAGCCGCACATCGCGGCCGTCGCGGTGGGCCTTCTTGGCGGCCAGGTCGACGGTGAACGTCTCGGTCTCCACCACCACCGAGTCGTCGGGCTGCCCGGCGGGTTCGGCGCGGCGGACGGCCGCGCGCAGCCGGGCGAGGAGTTCGTCCATGCCGAACGGCTTGGTGACGTAGTCGTCCGCCCCGGCGTCGAGGGCCTCGACCTTCTCGTCGGAGGTCTGACGGGCGGAGAGCACCAGGATCGGCACCCGGGTCCAGCCCCGGAGCCCCTTGATCACTTCCACCCCGTCCATATCGGGCAGACCCAGGTCGAGCACGATCACATCGGGATGGCGGGCGGCGGCGAGCCGGAGTGCGGTGGCGCCGTCCGCGGCGGCGTCCACCTCGTATTTGCGCGCCTTCAGGTTGATCACGAGGGCGCGCACGATCTGCGGCTCGTCGTCCACCACGAGCACCCGGTTCATCTGGCGGGCCTGCCTTTCCGTTCTGTCGTGCCTGACGTGGAGCCGACCTGGACCGGGAGGCCGGGGTCGACCGGCGGGCGCCCGGCGGCGACGCGCAGCGTGAGCACCATGGTCATACCTCCGCCGGGGGTGTCCTCGGCGGTCAGCCGCCCGCCCATGGCCTCCGCGAAGCCGCGGGCGACGGCGAGCCCGAGGCCGACCCCGGCGCCGCGCGGGGCGTCCCCGTACCGCTGGAAGGGCTCGAAGATGCGGTCCTTCTCGCTGTCCGGCACGCCGGGGCCGCCGTCGGCGACGCGCAGCTCCACCCGGTCGCCGAGGGCGCTCGCGGCGACCAGCACGGGGCGGTCCGGCGGGCTGTACTTCACCGCGTTCTCGACGATGTTGGCGACGGCGCGCTCCAGCAGCCCGGGGTCGACCGCGACCATCGGCAGTTCCTCGGGGATGTCGGGGGCGACCTTGGCCTCCGGGACGCCGACGAGCGCCATCGGCACCACCTCGTCCAGGTCGATCTCCCGGATGAGCGGGGTGACGGTGCCGGTCTGGAGCCGGGACATGTCCAGGAGGTTGCCCACCAGGTGGTCCAGCCGGTCGGCGCCGTCCTCGATGCCCTCCAGCAGCTCGGCCTCGTCCTCCGCCGACCAGGCGACGTCATCGGAGCGCAGGGAGCTCACGGCCGCCTTGATGGCCGCGAGCGGGGTGCGCAGATCGTGGCTGACGGCGGCGAGCAGCGCGGTGCGGATGCGGTTGCCCTCGGCCAGCTCACGGGCCTGTCCGGCCTCCTGGGTCAGCCGCTGCCGGTCGAGGACGACGGCGGCCTGGGCGGCGAAGGCGGCGAGCACCCGGCGGTCCTCGGCGGGCAAGACCCGGCCGGAGAGCGCGAGCGCCATATGGTCGCCGACCGGCATGTCCACCTCCGCGTCCTCGGGCCGTTCGGGCGGCGGGGTCCCGTCGAGGGCGCCTACGCTGCCCGCGCAGGTCCAGGGGGCGACGTCGCTCTCCCGCTCCAGCAGCGCCACCGAGTCCATGCCGAACGTCTCGCGCACCCGCTCCAGCAGCGCCTCCAGGCTGGTCTCGCCGCGCAGCACGCTGCCCGCGAGGAAGGACAGTATCTCGGACTCGGCGCGCAGCCGGGCGGCTTGATGGGTGCGGCGGGCGGCGAGATCCACCACGGAGGCCACACAGACGGCCACCGCCACGAAGATCGCTATGGCGACGATGTTCTCGGGGTCGGCGATGGTCAGGGTGTGGGTGGGCGGGGTGAAGTAGTAGTTGAGCAGCAGCGATCCGACGGCCGCCGAGGCCAGCGCGGGCGCCATGCCGCCCAGCAGGGCGGCCAGCACATTGAGGAACAGGAAGAGCAGCACCTCGTTGGCGAAGCCGGGCCCGATCTCGGAGGCGAGGGTGGCGCCGGTGGCGGTGAGCAGCAGGGTGAGCAGGACCGGTCCGGCCACTCCGACCGCCCAGCCCGCGATCAGCCGGGAGCGGCCGAGCCGGGCGCCGCGCGAGACCGGCAGTCCGCGGCCCTTGGCGACCTCGTCATGGGTGACGATGTGGACGTCCAGGTCGGGCCCGGAGTCCCGGGCGACGATGGCGCCCACCCCGGGTCCGAAGACGTACTGCCAGGTCTTGCGGCGGCTGGAGCCGAGCACGATCTGGGTCGCGTTGACCCCGCGGGCGAACTCCAGCAGCGCCCCCGGGACGTCCTCCCCTATGACGTGGTGGAAGGTGCCCCCGAGGTCCTCGACGAGGGTGCGCTGGACCGCCAGCTCCTTGGGAGAGGCCGAGGTAAGGCCATCGCTGCGGGCGATGTAGACGGCGAGGATCTCGCTGCCGGAGCCCTTGGCCGCCATCCGGGCGGCCCGGCGGATCAGCGTCCGCCCCTCCGGACCGCCGGTCAGCCCGACGACGATGCGCTCACGGGCCTGCCAGGTGGTGCGGATGGAGTGCTCGTCACGGTACTGCTGGAGGTATTCGTCCACCCGGTCGGCGGTCCACAGCAGGGCCAGCTCACGCAGCGCGGTCAGGTTCCCCGGCCGGAAGTAGTTCGACAACGCGGCGTCTACCTTGTCCGGCGCGTAGATGTTGCCGTGCGCCATACGGCGGCGCAGCGCCTGGGGCGACATGTCGACCAGCTCGATCTGGTCGGCCCGGCGCACCACCTCGTCCGGGATGGTCTCCCGCTGGCGCACCCCCGTGATCGACTCCACCACATCCCCCAGCGACTCCAGGTGCTGGATATTGACGGTGGAGACCACGTCGATGCCCGCCCGCAGCAACTCCTCGACGTCCTGCCAGCGCTTTTCGTTCCGGCAGCCGGGGATGTTGGTGTGGGCGAGCTCGTCGATGAGCGCGACGGCGGGGCGGCGCGCCAGCACCGCGTCCACGTCCATCTCGCTGAAGGCGCTCTCCCGGTACTCCAGCTCCCGGCGGGGCACCTCCTCGAGCCCGTGCATCATCACCTGCGTGCGCCGACGGCCGTGGTGCTCCACGAAGCCCACCACGAGGTCCGTGCCACGCTCGACCCGGCGGTGCCCCTCGGAGAGCATCGCGTAGGTCTTGCCGACGCCGGGTGCCGCACCGAGGTAGATCCGCAACTTTCCGCGTCCCATGCCCCTATTTTCCCTGTTGGACGGCTTTCCCTGTTGGACGGCGCCTGAGCCCTTGGCGAGCTTCCGGAGGGCGATACCTGTCGAGGAAACCCCGCCCCCGGCCGGGGCGGCCGTCCCTTGACGGCTCCCTTACGGCCATCGGCGCCCTCTTGACGCATCTCTGACGCCGGGCGGCCCCATCGGGCTCGATGGGCCCATCCGCATCGCCCCCGGGCGACATCGCGGGAAAAAGCCGGTGGGCCGTACTCCGCAGAGAAGAGTACGGCCCACCGGTAGACGCTCACACCGGGCCTGCCTTACGCCGTCGGCTCAGCCGGACGTGAGCGAGCAGCCCGCCAGGGCGTCGAGACCGGAGGGGGCGGTCGAGCCCTGGCGGGAGAATGAGAGTTCGATGCGGTCGATCGTCGAGGCCCGCTTGTCCTTCAGCGGGCCCAGGATGGCGTTCTGTACGAAGTCGGGGCCGCCCTCGCCCACGGAGGACGCCAGGCGCTTGTCGGCCTCGTCGAGCTGCGTCCGGAGCAGCGCGACATTGCGGTCCACCTCGGCCTGGGCGGCGGCGGGGACGTCGCCGATCTCGGAGGCGACATCAGGGCAGCTGATCGTCCGGCCGGAGCCCGCGCCGCCCCCATCGCCCTGCCCGGCCCCGGAGCCCGCCTCGGCTCCCCCGCCGGCGGGCTCGGACGCGGCGGCGGTCGGGGTCGCGCCGCCGTCCGCGCCGGTGTCGGTGCCGGAGCCCGCGCCCGTCCCGCCGTCCGACAGCGTGCACTCGGCGAGCGAGTCCAGCCCGGCGGGCTTCTCGGCATGCCGCCCGATGGAGATCGCGATGCGGTCGAGGGTGGACTTCCGCTTGTCCGCCAAGGGCCCGAGGATGGCGTTCCGCACGAAGTCGGGCCCGCCTTCGCCCTGGCTGGTGCCGAGCCGCTTGTCGGCCTCCGCTATCTGGGTGTCCAGAAGGACGAGGTTGCGGTCCACCTCGGCCTGGGCCTCCGCCGGGATCTCCGGGAGGGAACCCGCGACGGCGGGGCAGCTGATGGCCGAGGCCGCCCTGGTCGACGCATCGGTGCCGCCGCTGCCCTGACCGGCCATGGCGGCTCCCACCACGACGCCCGCACAGGTGATACCGCCGATCGCGCCGGAGAGGAGGATTCTCCGGCGGTGGAGTAACGGAAGGCCACGCGACATCTGATCACTCACCTCGTTGAGGTCGGACAGGGTGTGTCTCGCGACGCACCCTCTCCCCCTCGGAGCGCCACAAGGTCTCGCGACCATGAGTACGGGTGGTGCGGCGGGTGTGTTCAACGCGTCGGGAGAAAACGCCCGAGCCCCGGAAGAGAGCTCCGGAAGGCCGCGTAAAAGGGCCCCGGAAAGGCTCCGGAAAACGCCGAAGGGGCCCGGGGGCCCTGCCCCGGGCCCCTTCGGGCCTTGGCTCCGCTGCCGAGTGCGACGCGGCTCAGCGCACCTCGGAGATCTCCGGGCCGCGCTGGAGCCGGTCGGCGCCGCCCGCGAACCGCGAGCCCTGCGCCTCGTCCTGCTGCACCCCGTCGGGCACCATCTGCGCGTCGTTCGGCAGCTTGAGGACGATCGGGTCGCGCGGGGCCATCGGGCCCTCGCCGCGCACCACGACCGTGTCCCGGAAGATCGCTTCCAGGAGACTGCCGGTCTCGGGCTGCACCGCGCCCTGCCCGGAGATCACACCGCGCAGGAACCAGCGGGGTCCGTCCACACCGACGAAGCGGACCACCTGCACCCCGTTCTTGCCGTCGGGGAGCTGCACCGGCACCTGGGCACGCAGCTCCCAGCCGAGCGGGCCCTCGACCTCGTCGACGACCCCGCCCTGCTGGGTGATGCCGGTGGCGATCTCGTCGCGTACCTCGCCCCAGATGCCTTCCTTCTTGGGCGCGGCGAACCCCTGGAGCTGCACGGCGCTGTCCCGCAGCACCACGGTCGCGGCGACGATCGCGTCCCCCGCGACCTCCACCCGCAGCTCCATGCCCTCGACACCGGGCACGAACAGACCTCCGAGGTCCACCCGGCCCTCGCCGGGCTCGCGCACCTCGGACACGTCCCAGGGGCCCTCTGGGCGCGGCGCCGGCGGCAGGCTCACCCGGCCGGTGTCCGCGGGTGCGGCGGTGTCCTCAGCACCGTCCGCGTCCTTCGCGTCCTCGGCCAACTCGTCGGAGGTCACGTCGAGCGACTCGACGTCCTCCTTGCTGCGCTTGCGGCGACGTCCGAACACGTCATCGTCCTTCCCGGTCGGAACCGACCGAAGCGTATCTGTTCCCGCCCGTTGCCCTGCCCGTTGTGCCGTCCACAGCGGCATGACCGCCGGTGGACCCGAAGCCCCCTTCGGCCCGCGCCGACCCGGGAAGCTCCGCCACCTCCTGGAAGCGCACCTTCTCGACCTGCTGGACGACCAATTGGGCGATCCGGTCGAAGCGCTCGAACCGCACGCTCTCGCGCGGGTCCAGATTGACCACGATCACCTTGATCTCTCCACGGTACCCGGCATCGATGGTCCCCGGGGCGTTCACCATGGCGACGCCGCAGCGCGCGGCGAGTCCGGACCGTGGATGCACGAAGGCGGCATACCCCTCCGGGAGCGCGATAGACACTCCGGTGGGCAGAACCGCGCGCTCCCCCGGGGCCAACTCGGCCGCCTCGGTGGTGACCAGGTCGGCCCCCGCGTCGCCGGGGTGGGCGTAGCCGGGGATCGGCACCTCGGGGTCCACCCTGCGGATCAGCACGTCGACGGGGACCGGACTCATGGGTTCACCTCGAAAGCGCGCGCGAGCTTCACCTGATCCGGATCGGCGAGCGCCGCGTCGATCTCCTCCGCCCGGCCGTTCTCGATGAAGTGGTCGACCCGCACCTCTATGAAGAGGGCCTGCGCCCGCAGCGCGAGGGGGCCGTCCGGAGAGCCGATCCGGCCCGCGGCCGAGCAGTAGATCTTGCGGCCGTGCACGGCGGTCACCCGTGCCTCCAGATGCAGTTCGGTGCCGACCGGCACGGGCCGTACGAAGTCCGTCTCCAGCCGCCCGGTCACCGCGATCACCCGCTGGAGCCAGTTGAGCGAGCCGAGCGTCTCGTCCAGCGCCGCGGCCAGCACCCCGCCGTGGGCCAGGCCCGGCGCGCCCTGGTGGCCGGCGCCCACCGTGAAGTCGGCGGTGACGCTCACGCCCTCGCCCGCCCGTGCGCTCAGCCCCAGACCCCGCGACTGGTCACCGCAGCCGAAGCACTGGTCGTAGTGCGCGCCGAGGGGCTCCCCGGGCGCGGGCGCGTCGGGGTGGCGCACGGGTTCCGTGGCGCCCTCCGGCGGCGTCAGCCCTGTCATTCGTCCACTCACAACGGCTGACCTTACCCGCGAGAACAACCCGGTTCGGCGGCCATGCCAAGCTGATACGCATGCAGCCTTACGACGAACGCCTCAGCGCGCCCCGTTCCTGGTGGTTCATCGCCGTCCTGACCGGGGTCGCGGTGGGGTTGATCATGCTGCCGTTCGGCACCCTGCCGATGCTCGGCGGGCTGATCGGCGGGGCGGCGCTGGCCTGTGTCGGGGTGAGTTCGTACGGATCGGCCCGGGTGCGCGTGGTGGCGGACTCGCTGGTGGCCGGCGAGGCGAGGATCCCGGTGTCGGCGCTGGGAACCCCGGAGGTCCTGGACGCGGACGAGGCGGTCGCCTGGCGCTCCTACAAGGCCGATCCGCGGGCGTTCATGCTGCTGCGCAGCTACATTCCGACCGCGCTGCGGGTGGATGTCACCGATCCGGAGGATCCAACACCGTATGTGTATGTGTCCACACGGAATCCGGAGGCGCTCGCCGCCGCGCTCACGGCCATGCGCACCGCCTGACAGGCGCGCGCGAGCGGCCTTCGGGTGAGGTGCCGCGAGGGGCTCATTTGGTCAGGGGCAGCGGGAGGTCCCACGGGACCTGTCTGGCCCGGAGATCCTTGCGGACCTTGCGCGCGAGCTTCTTGGTGTCGCGGCGGTTCATCGTGGCTCCCACGGCCGCTCCGATCAGGAAGGGCGCCAGCACCGGCGTGTTCCGGAAGCTGCGCTTGAGGACCTGCTGCCGCAGCTCGCGCTTCATGTGGACACCGAGCGCCGCGTTGACGGTCGCCGGCTGGGCGACGTCGATACCGCGCTCCTCGGACCAGGCACCGAGATAGGCCATGGCGCGCTGACGCGCGGTGCCGGGCGCACGCACCCCGTAGACCTCGTACAGCTCGGCGATCAGCTTGATCTCTATGGAGGCCACGCCGACGATCTCGGCGGCCAGCTCGGTGGGCATGGCGGGCGGGGCCGGCAGCATCGCCGCTGCGCCGACGCCCGCACCCACTGTGGCGGCGCCGCCCGCGGCACCGGCCACCAGCTTGTCCGCGAGCTCTTCGGGGCCCAGTCCCGGGAACTGCTTGCGCAGCGTCGCGAGATCGCGGACAGGAATGCGCGGAGCGTTGGCGATGATCCGGTCGGCGACCGCGTAGACCCCCGCTCTCGCGCGCTCACCACCCCGTCTCATGCCACGGCCGACAGCGGTCGCGAGCGAGGCCACCCGGCCCCGCTCGGTCTCGTCCATGTCGTCGTGCTCCGCCTCCACGCCGACCCCGCGGCTCAGGCCGCGCAGTCGCGGCAGATCGGCTGGCCGTTCTTGGTCTCGGCGGCCAGCTGACTGCGGTGGTGCACGAGGAAGCAGCTCATGCAGGTGAACTCGTCGGCCTGACGGGGCAGCACGCGGACGGACAACTCCTCGTTGGAGAGGTCCGCACCGGGCAGCTCCAGGCCCTCCGCCTGCTCGAACTCATCCACGTCGACGGTGGACGCGGACTTGTCGTTACGCCGGGCCTTCAGTTCCTCGATGCTGTCCTCGTTGACGTCATCGTCGGTCTTGCGTGGGGTGTCGTAATCCGTTGCCATGTCGCTCTCCCCCTCTGGGTGTCTGTGGTGTCTCCAGCGCACGTAACGCGTGAGAGGCCGGACTTGTGCCCGACCCGAGGCGGAGATTTTGCCTCACATCAAGGTCTGTTACTCAATCGACACCCAACCGCACCCCTGAAGAGGTGATCGGGTTGGATGGCCATCGGGACCGTACACGGTCCGAATGTCGCACTCGCATGCGCCATGACGTGTACTTCCCGTGATCACGGCCCCCGAAAACCCGGATTTTCCCGGCTTTCCGTCAACCGTGACGATCACACAGAGTATATGGCCGGAAAATCGCCCATGTGATCGATCACACACTGTACCTCTGGTGGGCGGATCACGAAAATTCCGCCGAAAGCGAACACATCGCGGCGGGTCCCCGGCCCGGGCCCTTCCGACGTCAGACCGGGAGTACCACCCGCATCACCAGGCCACCACCCTCACGCGGCTCCGCCGCGATCCTGCCGCCGTGGGCCCGCGCCACCGAGCGCGCGATCGACAGCCCGAGGCCGACCCCCTTGTCGCTGCCGGTGCGCTCGGTACGGAGCCTGCGGAAGGGCTCGAAGATGTTGTCCATCTCGTAGGCCGGGACCACCGGGCCGGTGTTCGCGACCACCAGCACGGCCTGGCCCTGCCGGCTCTCGGTGGTGACCTCCACCCAGCCGTCCTCGGCGACGTTGTAGCGCACCGCGTTCTGGACCAGGTTCAGCGCGATCCGCTCCAGCAGCACCCCGTTGCCCTGGACCACCGCGGGAGCGCGCTGCCCGCGCAGCTCCACGCCCTTGTCCTCCGCCTCGGCCCGCACCTGCTCCATCGCCTGGGAGGCCACCTCGGCGAGGTCCACCGGCTTGCGGTCGACGATCTCGTTGTCGCTGCGGGCGAGCAACAGCAGGCCCTCCACCAGCTGCTCGCTGCGCTCGTTGGTGGCCAGCAGGGTCTTGCCCAACTGCACCAGCTCCGGGGACGCCTGCGGGTCCGAGAGCTGCACCTCCAGCAGGGTGCGGTTGATCGCCAGCGGGGTGCGCAGCTCATGCGAGGCGTTGGCGACGAACCGCTGCTGGGCGGTGAACGCCCGGTCCAGGCGCTCCAGCATCTCGTCGAAGGTGTCGGCGAGCTCCTTGAGCTCGTCGTCCGGGCCGTCCAGCTCGATCCGGCGGGACAGGTCCGAGCCCGCCACCTGGCGCGCGGTCCGGGTGATCCGGCCGAGCGGCGAGAGCACCCGCCCGGCCATCGCGTAGCCGAAGGCGAAGGCGATCACGGACAGGCCCAGCAGGGCTATCAGGGAGCGGCGCAGCAGCCCGTCCAGGGCCAGCTGGCGCTGCTCCTTCATGCAGGTGTTCAGGACCGCGTTGAACTGGTCGGGGCTGCTCTGGCCGATGATCTCGGGGCAGGTGTTGTTGGTCGGCTGGACGCTGCCGCCGACCAGCTTGAACGGCAGCTCGTTGCCGACGTGCAGGGCCTGGGCGGCCAGCAGGTAGATGATCGTCAGCAGCACCACTCCGGCGATCAGGAACATCCCGCCGTACAGCAGGGTCAGCCGTATCCGGATCGTGGGGCGCAGCAAGGGGTTGGGGCGCGAGCCGGCGTGCGGGTCCCAGCTGGGCTTGGGCGGCACCGTCGGCGGCGGCGGGCTCGGGGTCGGGGTCGTCGCCATGCCGGATCAGATCCGGTAACCCGAGCCGGGGACGGTGACGATCACCGCGGGCTCGCCCAGCTTGCGGCGCAGGGTCATCACGGTCACCCGGACCACGTTGGTGAACGGGTCGGTGTTCTCGTCCCACGCCTTCTCCAGCAGCTGCTCCGCGGAGACCACGGCGCCCTCGCTGCGCATCAGCACCTCCAGCACCGCGAACTCCTTCGGCGCCAGCTGGATCTCCTTGCCGTCCCGGAACACCTCACGGCGGTTGGGGTCCAGCTTGATCCCGGCGCGCTCCAGGACGGGCGGCAGGGCGACGGTCGTCCGGCGGCCGAGCGCGCGGACGCGCGCGATCAGTTCGCTGAAGGCGAAGGGTTTGGGCAGATAGTCGTCCGCGCCGATCTCCAGGCCCTCCACGCGGTCGCTGACGTCGCCGGAGGCGGTGAGCATCAGGACCCGGGTGGGGATGCCGAGTTCGACGATCTTGCGACAGACGTCATCGCCGTGCACCAGGGGCAGGTCCCGGTCGAGGACGACGACGTCGTAGTCGTTGACCGCGATCCGCTCCAGGGCGGCGGCTCCGTCATACACGACGTCGACGGCCATGGCCTCCCGGCGCAGTCCGGTGGCCACCGCATCGGCGAGCAGCTGCTCGTCCTCGACGACGAGTACACGCACGTCGTTAGTCCTTCCTTCATTGCCGCAGTGGGCTTGTTGCCGCAGTGGGCTCGATCTCGCCAAACTCGATGAGCGTTCGGCGCCTCCATCCTGCCTCGAAGTCTCATAAACCGGCGGTAAGAGGGATCACCGCGGGATCCCGGGGACCGGATCATGGGCGCGGCGGCGGGGCCGCGGCGGCCGGAACACCGAATTCAGATTCTTTCGGGACCGGAGGTTTCCGCCGAGGACGGGGCGGGGAGGACGACTGCACACCCGCGATCACGCCTTGTCCCCGGCATCTCTGGCTGTCATTGCCGTCGGCAAGGGCCGCACGTGATCGCCCCGCCGTCGGCACACCCCCGTGCCACCGACCCACGACGAGGGGGCGCAACATGGACGCGTTCACCGCAGGCATTCTGCAGCGCATAGAGAACACCAAGTCCGATCTCATTCGCGCCCGTGAGACGGGCGACGATTTCCTTGTGGACGTGGAGCAGTCGGAGCTGGAAGACCTCCGTCGCCTCGCCGCCGAGCACGGCGTCGAAGTAAGCGCCTCGTTTGCCTGATCCCTTGTGGATTCCGGACCCGATCCAGATCCGGATTCCGCGTAGCCGATTCCCATTCACCGCCGGATGGTGATCCAGAAAACCTCCGGTAACCACGCCGAAGCGCCCCGGTGTCCTCGTGGCACCGGGGCGCTTTCGTGTGTGGGCGCCGTGGGTGGACGGCGGCGGGGCGGGATCAGTCGTGCCAGGCGCCCAGGTCGTCCAGAAGCCCCCGCAGCGGCTCGAAGAGGCCGGGGGCGGCGGCGATGGTCAGCTCCGTGGAGGCCGGGACGCCCGGCCGCCCCCCGGTGAGCGCGCCCGCCTCGCGCGCTATGAGCGCACCGGCCCCGAAGTCCCAGGGGTTGAGCCCGCGCTCGTAGTAGCCGTTCAGCCGGCCGCAGGCCACATCGCACAGATCGATGGCGGCCGAGCCGCCGCGCCGGATGTCCCGCACCCGCGGCAGCAGTTCGTTCAGGACCCTGGCCTGCCCGATACGGCGCTCGCGCACGTACCCGAAGCCGGTGCCGATCAGCGACTCCTCGAGCGGGGCCGCGGGGCGGCAGTGCACCGGCTCCCCGTTCAGCCGGGCGCCCTGGCCCAGGACCGCGTGGAAGGTCTCACCGCGCACCGGGGCGATCACCACCCCCACGACCGTCTCGCCGTCCTTCTCAGCGGCGATGCTGACCGCCCACGACGGCAGGCCGTAGAGATAGTTCACGGTGCCGTCGAGCGGGTCGATCACCCAGCGCACCCCGCTGCTGCCCGCGCTGTCGGCGCCCTCCTCCCCCAGCACTCCGTCCTGCGGGCGGCGGCGCGCCAGAAGGTCGGTGATCAGCTTCTCGGCGGCGATGTCCATCTCGGTGACGACGTCGATCGGGCTGGTCTTGGTGGCCGCCACCCCGAGGTCGGCCGGGCGGCCGTCACGCAGCAGCTCACCCGCGCCGCGGGCGGCCTCCAGCGCCGTCTCGAGGAGTTCGGTCATGAGCGGGTCGGTCATCGTGCTCCTTAGCGGATTGCCCGGATGGGCGGGCGGCGGTGGCGGGCCTGGGCGCGGAGGGCGAACGGGTCAGTCGGACCCCGCGGCGGCGGGGCGCGGCGACCGGGCCGGGCAGCAGCCCACCGGACACACGTCATGGCTCGGGCCGAGGGTGCCCAGGGCGCAGCGCTCCGGGGCGGCCGCCGCCCGGCCCTCGGCGAAGCGCTCGGTGGCCGCGCGCTCCAGCACCAGATCGCGCACACAGGCCGCGAACCGCGGATCGGCGCCGACGGTCGAGGCCCGGGAGACCGGCAGGCCGAGCTCGGCGGCCTTGGCCGTGGCCTCGGTGTCGAGGTCGTACTTGACCTCCATATGGTCCGAGACGAAGCCGATCGGGACCATGACGACGGCGGGCACGCCCTCGCCGTGCAGCTCCTCGAGGTGGTCGCAGATGTCCGGCTCCAGCCAGGGGATGTGCGGCGCGCCGCTGCGCGACTGGTAGACCAGCCGCCAGGGCCGCTCCACGCCGGTCTCCTCGCGCACCGCGTCCGCGATCAGCCGGGCGACGTCGAGGTGCTCGGCGACATACGCGCCGCCCTCCCCGTCCTCGGTGTGCGCCGCCACCGGGCCCGAGGTGTCGGCGGCGGTGATCGGGATGGAGTGGGTGGTGAAGGCGAGGTGGGCCCCGGCACGCCGCTCCTCGGGCAGCTCCGCCAGGGCGGCCAGCGTGGCGTCCAGCATGGGCCGCACGAAGCCGGGGTGGTTGAAGTAGTGCCGCAGCTTGTCGACGCGCGGCAGCGGCAGGCCCTCGCCCCCCAGGGCGGCCAGGGCGTCCGCGAGGTTCTCGCGGTACTGGCGGCAGCCGGAGTACGAGGCGTAGGCGCTGGTGGCCAGCACCAGGACCCGGCGGTGGCCGTCGGTGACCAGCTCGCGCAGGGTGTCGGTCAGATACGGCGCCCAGTTGCGATTGCCCCAGTAGACCGGCAGCTCCAGGCCGTGCTCGGAGAAGTCCTTGCGCAGCGCGTGCAGCAGCTCGCGGTTCTGCGCGTTGATCGGGCTGACCCCGCCGAAGAGGAAGTAGTGCCGGCCGACTTCCTTCAGCCGCTCGCGGGGGATGCCCCGCCCGTGCGTGACGTTCTCCAGGAACGGCACGACGTCCTCGGGGCCCTCAGGCCCGCCGAAGGAGAGCAACAGCAGCGCGTCATAGGGGTCGGGGGATGGCTGTACTGACTGATCCGGCATGCTCCCGATCCTGCCACCAGCCCCGGACCGGCGGGAAACGGCCCTGCGCGAACCGGGGGCGTGCCCGTAATCTGTTTCAGCTCGTACGATCCTTACCCACCCTGCTCACGGCGGAGCCTGCCTTGCCCAGAACCAGCCCCTACCGCGCGATCTTCGCCGCCCCCGGCGCCAAGCGGTTCTCAGCGGCCGGCTTCCTCGGGCGGATGCCACTGTCCATGGCGGGCATCGGCCTGGTCACCATGGTCTCCGAACTCACCGGCCGGTACGGGCTCGCGGGCGCCCTGTCGGCCACGCTGGCGCTCTCCGCCGCCGTCATGGGACCGCAGATCTCCCGGCTGGTCGACCGGCACGGCCAGCGCCGGGTGCTGCGCCCGGCGACCCTGGTGGCGCTCACCGCCATCTGCGGGCTGCTGCTGAGCGCGCACCGGGGCTGGCCGGACTGGACGCTGTTCGTCTTCGCCGCCGTGTCCGGCTGTGTGCCCAGCGTGGGCTCCATGGTGCGGGCCCGCTGGGCGGCGATCTACGAGAACTCCCGGCGCGAGCTGCACGCCGCGTACGCCTGGGAGTCCATCGTCGACGAGGTCTGCTTCATCGTCGGTCCGGTCATCTCGATCGGCCTGTCCACCTCCTGGTTCCCGGAGGCGGGCCCGCTGCTGGCCGCCTGCTTCCTGGCGGCCGGGGTCTTCTCGCTGACCGCGCAGCGGGCCACCG
The DNA here is from genome assembly GCF_024519315.1 of Streptomyces malaysiensis subsp. samsunensis. Lineage (GTDB taxonomy): Bacteria > Actinomycetota > Actinomycetes > Streptomycetales > Streptomycetaceae > Streptomyces > Streptomyces malaysiensis. The sequence goes on from NZ_JANIIC010000019.1 coordinate 35,038, forward strand.
AGCCCGTACCGCATCCGCGCGGGCAGCACACCGGTGGTTCGGCGCTGCGCTCGCGCGGGCTCCAGGTGCTGGTGGCCACCTTCATGGCGACCGGCGCGATCTTCGGGGCGATCGACGTGGTGACGGTGGCCTTCGCCGAGGACCAGGGCCACAAGGGCGCGGCGAGCCTGGTCCTGGCGGTGTACGCGCTGGGCTCGTGTCTCGCGGGCGCGGTCTTCGGGGTGCTGCGCCTGAGCGGACCGGTGTCCCGTCGTTGGCTGTGGGGTATTTGTGCGATCGCCGTGAGTATGATCCCGCTCCAACTGGTCGGGAACCTGCCGTTCCTGGCCGTGGCGCTCTTTGTCGCGGGCCTGGCCATCGCACCCACGATGGTCACCACCATGGCCCTCGTCGAACGGCACGTACCACGCGCGCATCTGACCGAGGGGATGACCTGGGTGAGCACCGGGCTCGCGGTCGGAGTGGCGCTCGGCTCGTCGGCCGCCGGATGGGTGGTGGACGCGGCCGGCGCCCGCGCGGGGTACGTGGTGCCGGCCGTGGCCGGGGCGCTCGCGGCGGCGGTGGCGTTCCTCGGGTACCGCCGGCTCCGGCCGGCGCCACAGCGGGAGGGGTCGGATGCGGATGGCCGTCAGGACCGTGAAGACCGTACGGAGCAGCGGGTGGCATAACTGGGCGGGGAATGTGACGGCCCGCCCGGCGCGGATCGTGGCCCCGTCGTCCACCGGGGAACTGGCCGAGGTGGTGCGCCGGGCGGCGGAGGAGGGGCTGAAGGTGAAGGCGGTGGGCACCGGCCACTCCTTCACCACCACGGCCGCCACCGACGGGCTGCTGATACGCCCCGACCGGATGGCGGGCGTGCGCGAGCTGGACCGCGAGGCGGGCACCGTGACCGTCGCGGCCGGCACACCGCTGCGGCAGCTCAACGAGACGCTGGCGGCTCATGGGCTGTCGCTGGTCAACATGGGCGACATCATGGAGCAGACCGTGGCCGGGGCGACCGCCACCGGCACCCACGGCACCGGCCGGGACAGCGCCTCGATCGCCGCCCAGATCAAGGGTCTGGAGCTGGTGACGGCGGACGGTTCGGTGCTGCGCTGCTCGGCGGAGGAGAACCCGGAGATCTTCGCGGCGGCCCGGATCGGGATCGGTGCGCTGGGCGTGGTCAGCGAGATCACCTTCGGGGTGGAACCGGAGTTTCTGCTCACGGCACGCGAGGAGCCGATGCCCTTCGACCGTGTGATGGCCGATTTCGAACAGCTCGTGGCCGAGAACGAGCACTTCGAGTTCTACTGGTTCCCGCACACCGGCAACTGCAACACCAAGCGGAACAACCGCAGCACCGGTCCCGCCGCTCCGGTGGGCCGGGTCAGCGGCTGGGTGGACGACGAGCTGCTGTCCAACGGCATCTTCCAGGTGGCCTGTTCGGTGGGCCGGGCCGTCCCCGCGACCATTCCCGGAATCGCCAAAATCTCCAGCCGTGCCCTGTCCGCCCGGACCTACACGGACATCCCTTACAAAGTCTTCACCTCTCCGCGCCGAGTGCGGTTCCTGGAGATGGAGTACGCCGTGCCGCGCGAGGCCGCGGTCACCGCGCTGCGTGAGCTCAAGGCGACCGTCGAGCGGTCCGGACTGCGGGTCAGCTTCCCGGTGGAGGTGCGCACCGCGCCCGCCGACGACATCGCGCTGTCCACCGCCTCCGGACGCGAGACCGCGTACATCGCCGTCCATCTGTACCGGGGCACCCCGCACCGGGCGTACTTCACGGCGGCCGAGCAGATCATGATCGCCCACGGTGGCCGTCCGCACTGGGGCAAGCTGCACAGCCGGGACGCCGCCTATCTGTCCGGGGTCTATCCGCGGTTCGGGGAGTTCACGGCGGTACGCGACCGGCTGGACCCGGACCGGCTGTTCACCAACGACTATCTGCGGCGGGTGCTCGGCGACTGACGCGCCACGGCCGGCCGGCCGACCGCCGCGTCACGGCCCGCCCGCCGGCTGAGGTGTCACGGCGCGTCGGTGGCGCCGGGCGTGGGCGTCGCGTCGCCGGAACCATCCGTTCCGCCCTCCGTGGCACCGCCGGACGGGGTCCGGGAGGGGCCGGGGGTGGCGGGCGCGGAGGCACCGGGCGCGGTCGGGGCGTCCGTACCACCCTCCGAGCCGGAGCCCTTGCCGGAGCCGGATGATCCGGACGGACCGGGCGTCGGCGCGGTCGAGGCGTCGGCCGCGCCGCCCCCGCGGGAGGTGCGCGGGGAGGGCGGCTCATCGCCGCCGCCCCCGGAGGAGCCGGGGCTCCGGGACGGGGCGTCCGGGCCCCGGCGCGAGGGGCCGGGGGTGGACTTCGACCCCGAGGAGCCGCCCACGCTGTCGCTGACGGTGGTTCCGGTCCGGTCCTCCCCCCAGACGTTGGACACCGGGCCCCCGGAGAACATCTCGATCCCCGTGATGACGCTCATGGCGGCGACGAAGACGGCCAGCGCCGCGAGGACGGGGCGCCGCCGGACGCGCCGCCGGGTGCCGTGCGTGGTCGGCTCGCCGTACTCGCCGGGGGCCGCCGCCGTCCGTGGGGGCGTGACCGGCTCGGCGGGCCCGGCGAACCACCGCCGCCCCGTCGGCCGCGTCTGGTCCCGCACCTCCTTGATCTGCTCTCCGGTACGCCGGAAGAAGTGCTGGAAGACGGTGCCGCCCGCGGTGGCCACCACGCTCACCACGCCGGCGCCCAGGATCGTCCCGTAGACGCCCAGTCTGGACGCGAGCACCGCGGCGGCGACGGCCGCCAGCGCGCTGCCGGCCACATGGGCCACGCTCAGGTCCATCCGCCCGCTCTTGTGTTGTCCGTCGCCGTCGGCCTTGCCGTGCATCTCCCGCCTCGCTGTGGACATTCGTTCCAGCCCTCAGGGAGAAGTGACCAATAAACGAAGCAGATCGTTCCGATTCTGTCGTTTCTGTGAAACTTGCCACCCAAATTGGGCCTCACTTCGAAGGATTCAGGCTTCGATCGCCCCTCCGGCCATGAACTCGGCTGGCGTGCCGCTCCACCTGAGCGGCCCGAATGGAGTACTGTGACGAGCCTTGGCCCCGCTTTTCCCGTCCGGCCGCCCGGACCCAACGGGAGGGGTCAGAGGGCGGCAAACAACCGGCCCGGGCAACTCGGCAAAGTTGTGGCACGCTGCACCCCGGGCAGGCCACACTCGTCTAGCGGGAGAGCAGCGACGCAACCGTGACGTCGGCAGGCACCACCCGGGAGGTCCCCATGCCCGAACTGCGTGTCGTGGCCGTCAGCAACGACGGCACACGGCTGGTGCTCAAGGCTGCGGACAGCACGGAGTACACACTTCCCATCGACGAGCGACTGCGCGCCGCGGTGCGCAACGACCGCGCTCGGCTCGGCCAGATCGAGATCGAGGTCGAGAGCCATCTGCGGCCCCGTGACATCCAGGCCCGTATACGTGCCGGCGCCACCGCCGAAGAGGTCGCGCAGATGGCGGGCATCCCCGTCGACCGTGTGCGGCGCTTCGAGGGCCCGGTGCTCGCGGAGCGCGCCTTCATGGCCGAGCGCGCCCGTAAGACTCCCGTGCGCCGCCCCGGCGAGAACACCGGACCGCAGCTCGGCGAGGCCGTCGCGGAGCGGCTGCTGCTGCGCGGCGCGGAGAAGGACACCACGCAGTGGGACTCCTGGCGGCGCGACGACGGCACCTGGGAGGTGCTGCTGGTCTACCGGGTCGCCGGTGAGCCGCACTCGGCGAGCTGGACCTACGACCCGCCCCGGCGGCTGGTCCAGGCGGTGGACGACGAGGCGCGGGCGCTGATCGGCGAGGCCGACGACACGCCCGAGCCCAGCTTCCCGTTCGTGCCGCGGATCGCCCGGCTGCCGCGCGACCGGGACCGGGACCGTACGTCGTCCGAGCGCATCGACGACGACTCCCCGGCGCCCGCGTCCGCCTCGCTGGACGACGGCCTAGGTGAGCGGGACTCGCTCACCAGCCTGCTGGAGGCCGTGCCCAACTTCCGGGGCGACATGGTCGTGCCCGAATCGCCGGTCGCGTCGGCCCCCGCGCCGGACGAGCCCGCCGAGGAGGAGGCCGTCGAGCCGCCCGCCTCCGCGGCGAGCGCGGGTTCGGCGTACGCGGATGTGCTGATGCCGCGCTCGGTGGCGGGCCACCGCGACCGGCTGACCGGTACGACGGACCGTCAGGCGGAGGCGGACGGCGTCCGCCCGGGCCGCCGGGCCGCGGTGCCGAGTTGGGACGAGATCGTCTTCGGCACCCGGCGCAAGAAGCAGGAGTAGCGACGGAAGGAGCCGCCGGGCCGCGCCACGGCCCGCGGCGCCCGAACCGGGCCCCGCCACCGTCCGCCGGTGACGGGGCCCGTCGGTGTGTTCAGCCCCGCTCGGAGCCCGTGGCCACCGGACGGTCCACGTCCGAGGACCATTCGCTCCAGGAGCCGACGTACAGGGCCGCCGGAACGCCCGCGACCGCCAGCGCCAGCACCTGGTGGGCGGCCGAGACCCCGGAGCCGCAGTACACCCCGACCTCGGCGTCCCCGGTGGCACCCAGGGCCGCGAACCGCTCGGCCAGCTGATCGGCGGGCAGGAAGTGGCCGTCCGCGGTGACGTTCTCGGCCGTGGGGGCGGAGACCGCACCCGGGATATGGCCGCCGACGGGGTCGATGGGCTCGACCTCCCCCCGGTAGCGCTCGGCCGCGCGCGCGTCCAGCAGCACCCCGCGCCGCGCGAGCGCCGCCGCGTCATCCGCCTCCAGCAGCGGCAGCTCCCCGGGCCGCGGGACGAAGTCGCCCTCGGGCGCGTCCGGCACATCGGTGGTCAGGGGGCCGCCGACCGCCGTCCAGGCGGGCAGCCCTCCGTCGAGCACCCGGACGGATGAATGACCCGCCCAGCGCAGCAGCCACCACGCGCGCGCCGCGGCCCACCCCTGTCCGCCGTCGTACACCACCACGCGCCGGTCCTGACGTACCCCGGCTCGACGCATCGCGGTCGCGAACGCGGAAAGATCGGGCAGGGGGTGGCGGCCGGACTTTCCGGGCGGGCCCGCGAGCTCGGTGTCGAGATCGACGTAGACGGCACCAGGCAGATGCCCCGCCTCGTATGCGGGGCGGCCGGGAGGCCCGCCGAGCTGCCAGCGCACATCGAGCAGCAGCGGAGGGCGATCTTCCGCCAGCTCGCTCATGAGATCGGATGCGGTGATGATGGCGTTCATGGGGATCATCCTTGCGTAGGTTCTCTGCGACGATTGGACCACCCGGTCACCCGGTGTACGTCTGGGTGACACCAGAGCGCAATGAAGCCGAAACGGATGTGCGGCAATAATTCGGGCATTCTGCTGTGAGGCACGGCGAATTGCGGCTCCGCCAGGGCGCTATGTGCGACAGGTGGTGCAAACATCTGTCGGGCCCCCCGCATCAGCACCTCCGCACGACCGCCCCGCGCCGCCGACCGGCCCGGGGCCGTATGTCCACCACGATGGTCCGAGGAGAGAATGACGTATGACCGAGGCAGCGACTCGGCGCACACCGGGCACGCCCTGCTGGACGAGCCTGATGGTGCACAGCCTTGCCGCGACACAGGACTTCTACCACTCCCTGTTCGGCTGGGAGTTCGCCCCCGGCCCACAGCAGCTGGGCGCGTATGTCCGCGCGGTCCAGGGCGGCCGGCCGGTCGCCGGGTTGAGCGAGCTGCCTCCCGAACGCCACTTGCCCGTGGCCTGGATGACCTATCTGGCCTCCGACGACGCCGATGAGACCGCCGAGATGATCCGCGCGTGCGGCGGCACCGTGGCCGTGGGCCCGCTGGACACCGACGAGGCCGGCCGGATGCTGATCGCCGCCGACCCCGAGGGCGCCGTCTTCGGGGTGTGGCAGGAGTGCGCCTACGCGGCGGCGGAGCCCGGGGCGCCGGGCACCCCGGGCTGGCACGAGCTGCTGACCCGTGACGGCACCGGGGTCCTGAAGTTCTACCGGATGGTCTTCGGCTACCAGGCGGAGACGGCGGCGCCGGAGGAGCCGGGCTGCCGCACCCTGCGCCTGGACGGCCGCCCGGTCTGCGCGATCCAGAGCGTGGGCGACGCCCTGCCCCGCGGCCGCGGCCCGTACTGGATGACGCACTTCGCGGTGGACGATGTGGACGAGACGGTGCGCCGGGTGACCGCGCTGGGCGGTCAGGTGGTGCGGCCCCCGACGCGGGGTGCGACCGGTCATCGGGCCACGGTGCGGGACCCGCAGGGGGCCGCCTTCACCGTCGTGCGGCGCACCGAGGGGTGAGCCGGAGCGCCGGCCGGAGGGCTGGGGGCCGATCCACCGGACGCCCCCTCAGTCGACGGGCAGCACATCCGGCGACAGGGCGGCGGCGCGCGCACGGGCGGCTGTCATCCGGCGCCGGTGGTGACGCCGGCACAGCACCTCGTAACCGACCTCGCTCTCCGGCCGGTTGACGTCGCCCACGACGACCTGGGCGCCCTCGACGACCATCTGGCCGCCGATGGTACGGGCGTTGTGCGTGGCCCGCGCGCCGCACCAGCACAGCGCCTCCACCTGGAGCACCTCCACCCGGTCGGCGAGCTCCACCAGGCGCTGGGAGCCGGGGAAGAGCTTGCTGCGGAAGTCGGTGGTGATGCCGAAGGCGAAGACGTCCACCTCCAGGTCGTCGACCACCCGGGCGAGTTGGTCGATCTGCGGCGGGGTCAGGAACTGCGCCTCGTCCGCGATGATGTAGTCGACCCGGCCCCCGGCGGTCAGCGCGTGGACCACATGGGTGTAGAAGTCGAGGTCGTCGGCGACCTCGATCGCCTTGGTGGCCAGACCGAGGCGCGAGGAGAGCTTGCCCTCACCCTCCCGGTCGTCCCGGGTGTAGATCATCCCCTGGAGCCCGCGCGCCGAGCGGTTGTGCTGGATCTGGAGAGCGAGGGTGCTCTTCCCGCAGTCCATCGTTCCGGAGAAGAACACCAGCTCGGGCATGGGGAGGCGGAGCCTTTCGTAGGGCGGGTGAAAAGGGGCGCTCAGGAGCGTACTTCGAGGAGCGGAACCAGCTGCTCCAGGGGGGTCATCGAACCGTGCAGCCCGACCATGGCGGACTCCTTGGGCTCGGTGTGCGAGGCGACGATCGCGACGTCGTCGCGGGCGGCCGCCACGATGTCGCCGATCCGCCGACGCACCCGGTCGTCGACGCCCTTACCGCCGCCATCGGCACCGCCGGGGCCGCCGAACCAGCCCGCCTCGATGGCCTCGTCACGGGAGGCCACCCACATCCGCTCGCCCAGCACCTCACGCCAGACGGCGAGCACATCGCCCGCGGCGCCGGGGACGGCGTACACATGGCGGGCGCGGCCCTCGCCGCCCAGCAGCGCGACGCCCGCGCGCAGCTCCCAGTCCTCGTCGAAGTCGATGCGCGAGTCCGGGTCGAAGGGGATGTCGATCATGCCGTGGTCGGCGGTGACATACAGCGCCGAGCGGGGCGGAAGCCGCTCGGCGAGCCGCTGGACGAGCCCGTCGACATAGCGGAGCTGATCACGCCACTCGCGCGAGTCCACGCCGAAGCGGTGCCCCTTGCCGTCCACCTCGCTGTAGTACGTGTAGACCAGCGAGCGGCCCGCGGCGCCGAGCTGCTCGGCCGCGAGGTCCATCCGCTCCTCACCGGTGAGCCGCCCGTGGAAGGTGCCGCCGCTCAGCGCGATCTTGGTGAGAGGGGTCTCGGCGAAGGTCGGCGCGGAGACCTGGCAGGTGTGCACGCCCGCGGCGTCCGCGAGCTGGAAGACGGTCGGATACGGCTGCCAGAGGTGCGGATCCGTCCAGGGCTGCCAGCGCAGCTGGTTCATCAACTGGCCGGTGGCCGGGTCCAGCACCGTATAGCCGGCCAGGCCGTGGGCGCCGGGAGGCAGCCCGGTGCCCACCGAGGCGAGCGAGGTCGCGGTGGTGGACGGGAAACCCGCGGTGAGCGGCTTCCCGGAACCGTTCAGCGAACTGGGCAGCAGCGAGGTCAGGAAGGGCGCCTGCTCGGGGTGGGCGCGCAGCAGCTCCCAGCCGAGGCCGTCGACCAGGAAGACGCAGACCCGGTCGGCGGGCGCGAGCGCCAGATCGGAGGAGACCCCCGGGACCTCCTGGCCCGCGGCGACGGCGGGCAGCAGATCGGCGAGCGAGCCGGTGCCGTACTTCGGCAGGGGGGCGGAGCGGGGGTCGAGCGGGGTGGGCTCGGCCCAGAGGGAGGCGGCGGAGGGCAGCGGGCCGGTGGCGGAGCCGGACATCAGCGGCCGGTGTCCGGGGTGGCCGCGGTGGCCTCGGAGAGCGCCTGGGCGAAGGCGAGGGTCTGGCGGACGGTGTCGGGGCCGTCCCCCGCCTCGCTGACCCGCAGGCTGAGGTCGTCGGCGGTGGAGGAGCCGGTGTAGCCGTGGTCGGCCTCGCAGTTGGGGTCGCCGCAGGCGGCGGGCTCCAGGTCGAGGCGGCTGACGGCGCCCCAGCCGATGGTCAGCACCACCTCGCGGGGCAGCGTGCCCGGGGTGTACGACTCGGGGTTGGCGACGACCCGGCTGAGCACGACCGACGAGATCCGCTGGAGCTTCACGGACTCGGTGGAGGTGGTGGCGTACGGCGACGGGGAGGTGCCGTCCGCGGCCTGCTCGTCGGTGTGGCTGACGATGAAGCGATTGCCGGTGAGGACGAGGACCGTGACATGGCGGCGGACCTCGTTGGCATCGAAGGTGGTCTCCTGGTGGACCAGGTACGACACGATGGGCTCCCCGCCCACGGCGGCCTCCACCGCCTCGGCCACGAGTGTCGGGTAATAGCCGCTGCGCTCGATCGCCGCGCGCAGACCCTGGGTCGTCGTACCGGTCTTCGCCATGGGCACCATCCTACGGGGCCGCGCCGACACCGGCGCCTGTGCCCGCCAAGGCCCGGAAGACTCAGTAGGCGGGCATATGGCGCGGGCCGAGGTCGGTGCGCGGGGGCGGCGGGGCGAGCCGCGCCGAGGCACCGAGCACGGAGAGGCCGTGCTGGGCGACGACGACGGGTTCGAGATCGACGGCGACCATCTCGGGATGGTCGTCCACCAGACGGGACACCCTCAGCAGCAACTCCTCCAGGGCCGCGGTGTCCACCGGTTTGGAACCGCGCCAGCCGAACAGCAGCGGCGCGGTCCGGATCGATCTGATCAGCTCGGCGGCGTCCCGGCCGGTGACGGGGACGAGGCCGTGGGCGGTGTCGCCGAGCAGTTCGGAGGGGGCGCCGGCGAGCCCGAAGGAGAGCACGGCCCCGGCGGCGGGGTCGATGGCGGCCCGTACGACGGTGTCCACACCGCGCGGCGCCATCCGCTGCACGACCAGCCCCAGCTCCTCGGGCCGGCCCAGGTAGTCGGTCAACTCGGCGTAGGCCCGGCGCAGTTCCGGCTCGCCGCCCAGCTCCAGCCGCACTCCGCCCAGGTCGGCGCGGTGGCGCAGGTGGGGGGCGGTGGGCTTGAGCGCGACCGGGAAGCCGAGCCGCTCGGCGGCGCGCACGGCGGTGTCGGGGTCGGGCGCGGGGAGCGCGGGCAGCACGCTGACGCCGTAACGGGCCAGGAGGCGCTGGGTGTCGGCGGCGGACAGCTCGACGCCGGGGCTCACGTCGTCGCCGGGACCGCCGCTCGTGACGCCGCTGGCGCCGCTCTCCGCGCCGACGCTCGTACCGTCACCGGCGCCGTCACCGGTCTCACCGCCGGCGCCTTCACCGGCCCCGCCGCTCGCGCCTTCACCGGTCCCGGCGCTCGTGCCCTCGGCCGGGGCGAGCAGCACCTGGATGTCGGCGGCCGCGCCCGCCTCGTCGATGTCGTCGTACTCCGGGACCCGTCCGGGCTCGGCGGCCTCCTGACGCCAGCGCGCGTACCGCACGGCCTCGGCGAGCGCGCGCACGGCCCGCTCGGCGGCGGGGTAGGCGGGGATCCGGCGGGTGCCAGGGGCGGGCTCGCCGCCGGTGCCCGCCAGGGCCTCCGCGAGCTCCTGGATCTCCAGGTGGACCACCGCCACCGGCTTGGCCGGGCCGGGCCCGGACGTCTGGGCCGCCTCCCTCACGGCCGTGGCGAGGGCCCTCGCGCTGCCGTCGCCGACCCAGGGGATGGCGGTGACGACGACGGCGTCGCAGGCGTCGTCGGTAAGGGCCTCGGCAAGGGCGCGCCGGAAGTCCTCCGGGGTGGCGGTCGTGGTCAGGTCGTGGGGCGGCAGCGGGCGGAGCCCCTCGGTGAGGCAGGCGTCGTAGGTGATCAGGCCGAGCGACTCGGAGTTGCCGAGGATCGCGACGCGCGGACCGGCGGGCAGCGGCTGGGAGGCGAGCAGCACCCCGGCGTCGGCGAGTTCGGTGACGGTGTCGACCCGGATGACGCCCGCCTGCCGCAGCAGATCGGAGACGGTGGCGTCCGGGATCCGGGTGGTGGGCACGGCATGGCCGGTGGGGGCGCTGCCGGTGTGGCGGGCGCCCTTGACGACGACCACGGGTTTGACGGCGGCGGTGCGCCGGGCCAGCCGGGTGAACTTGCGGGGGTTGCCGATCGACTCCAGGTACATCAGGACGACGTCGGTCCGCGGATCGTCGTACCAGTACTGGAGCAGGTCGTTGCCGGAGACGTCGGCGCGGTTCCCGGCGGACACGAAGGTCGATATCCCCGCGATCCCGGCGAGGCTCGCCAGCCCGGCGCCGCGCCGGTGCAGCCCGGACAGCAGCGCGATGCCGATCGCCCCGGACTGGGTGAACAGACCCAGCCGGCCGGGGTTGGGCAGCTGCGGGGACAGGGAGGCGTTCAGCCGGACGCCCTCGGCGGTGTTGATGACGCCGAAGGCGTTGGGGCCGATGACGCGCATGCCGTGGGAGCGGGCCTGGCGGACGAGGTCGCGCTGTCGGTCGCGGCCCTCGCGCCCGCTCTCGGCGTACCCGGCGGAGAGCACGACGAGGCCCTGGACGCCGTGGTCGCCGCATTCGGCCACCACGGCGGGCACCCGCTCGGCGGGGACGGCGACGACGGCCAGGTCCACCGGCTCCTCTATGGCGCGCAGCGAGCGATGAGCCGGGACGCCCTCGGGCTCCAGGCGCTCCATGTCGTCGGGGAAGGCGTGGTTGACGGCGTGGACGCGGCCGGTGAAGCCGCCGTCCAGGAGGTTGCGCAGCACGGTGCGGCCGACGCCGCCGGGCGTGCGGCTGGTGCCGATGACGGCGACGGAGCCGGGCGCGAGCAGCCGCTGGACTGAGCGGGCCTCGGCCCGCTGCTCGCGCCCGCGCATGACGGCCAGGGAGCGGTCGGTGGGTTCGAGGTCGAACTCGAGCCGGACGACCCCGTCCTCGAAGCTGCGCTTCTGGGTGTAGCCCGCGTCCGTGAACACCTTGATCATCTTGGTGTTGGCGGGCAGCACCTCGGCTGCGAACCGGCGGATGCCCCGCTCGCGCGCGACGGCGGCGATGTGTTCCAGGAGCGCGGAGGCCACCCCGCGGCCCTGGTGGGCGTCCTGGACGAGGAAGGCGACCTCGGCCTCGTCGGCGGGGGCCGCGGCGGGCATCCCACGGGCGTCGATGCGGTCGTAGCGCACGGTGGCGATGAACTCGTCCCCGACGGTGGCCGCCAGGCCCACCCGATCGACGTAGTCGTGGTGGGTGAAGCGGTGGACGTCGCGGTCGGAGAGGCGGGGGTAGGGCGCGAAGAAGCGGTAGTACTTCGACTCGTCCGAGACCCGCTCGTAGAAGCTGACCAGCCGCTGGGCGTCATCGGTGGTGATGGGACGGATCTGGGCCGTGCCGCCGTCCCGGAGCACCACATCGGCTTCCCAGTGGGTCGGGTAGGCGTGATGGTCCGACGGGCTCCGCATGGGGCCAGGGTACGGGCCCCGCCCGGTCCGGATGGTGGACACCCTTGCGTCGGGGCCGAGTGTCGGGGGAAGGTCCGTATCGGGCCGGTCCGGGCATGCTCGGACCCACTCGGACATCGTCCGGGTGGATCCGGACACCGTATGATTTTGGTCTAGACAACAGCACCGTCACACCTGAAGGGCAACACCATGGCTGAGCGCCGCGTCACCATCGGCTGGGCCGAGGGCCTGCACGCCCGCCCTGCGTCGATCTTCGTCCGGGCGGCCACCGCCGCCGGCGTCCCCATCACGATCGCCAAGGGCGACGGCACCCCGGTCAACGCCGCCTCCATGCTGGCCGTGCTCGGCCTGGGGGCCCAGGGCGGCGAGGAGGTCGTCCTCGCTTCCGACGCGGACGACGCCGAGGTCGCGCTCGACCGGCTGGCGAAGCTGGTGGCCGAGGGTCTCGAGGAGCTCCCCGAGACCGTCTGATTCCCGTCCGATTCCCGGGGGTTTCTCTTGTGATTCCCGAGTGAATCCGCGAGTCAGGGAATCGGCACAGCGGGGCCGCGGTGGCCGTAATGGTCACCGCGGCCCCGCTGTTTTCCGGTTTCCGCTCTCGGAGACGGAGAACCGAGCGCCGTGAAACCGCGCCGAGAATTCCCACGACTTGTATACGGGATCTCTGTTAATTCCGGCCGCTCGCCGTGTTTTCGGAATGTTTCGAAACCCTCACCGGGACCGGGCGGCGCAGCCGGTATTCCGACAGCGCGCGCTCGGTGTGCGCGGCGGCCAGGGCCCGCGCCCGGTCGGCGTCGCCGCGCGCCACCGCGTCCACCAGCGCGCCGTGCTCCGCCCAGGACTCCACGGCCCGCGCGGCGGGGTCGGGGCGCGGGGCGGACCCGGGCGGCGCGGGGTGCGGCGCGGAAGCCGCCGCGTACACCCATGCGGTCTTGCGGCGCAGCTGGACCAGCATCGCGGCCAGGCTCGGGCTGCCGGACGCCTGGGCGAGCGTCTCGTGGAACCAGTCGCCCAGCGGCCGCAGTTCGCCGAGCCGGCCGCACTGGGCCCGCTCCCGGCCGAGCCGGACCAGCCCGCGCAACACCTTCAGATGGGCCTCGGTGCGGCGCTGTGCGGCCCGTGCGGCGCCCAGCGGCTCCAGCAGCGCGCGGATGTCCAGCAGATCGGCCGCCTCGCGCTCGGAGGGCTGGGCGACGCAGGCCCCCGCGTGCCGCCGGGTGGTCACGAAACCCTCGGACTCCAGGGTGCGCAGCGCCTCGCGGACCGGGACCCGCGAGACGCCGTAGCGCCGGGCGAGGAGTTCCTCGGTGAGCCGGCCGCCGGGCGGATATGTGCCGGAGACGATGTCGTCGCGAATCGCGGTGCACACCGCATGTGCCGAAATCCGGCGGCCGCCCTGGACCTCGGTCGTATCCCCGCTCACTTCCGGTCCCACATTGTCGAACCTCCGCCTTAACACCCGCGAAACGCGCCCATTGAACGCGCGTTGAACGACTCTATTCCAATCGGACGCAATTTCCGATGGCGGGGCCCATTTCATGGATATTTTTTGGTCAGCGGGCGGCCGCACGCCGAAGGCACCGTCCGGTGGACGGGGCCTTCTCGGAGTCTCGCGGCACCGCGGGGGTGTCCGCGCGGTCTTCACGGTCTTCGCGGTCTTGCGGGCCGGATGTCGACCGGGGCCGGATGTCGACCGGGTCAGACGTTGACGCCGTGCGAACGCAGATACGACAGCGGGTCGATGTCCGAGCCGTAGTCCTCGCCGGTGCGGGCCTCGAAGTGCAGATGCGGACCGGTGACGTTGCCGGTGGCGCCCGACAGCCCGATCTGCTGGCCGGGGGTGACCTGCTGGCCGACCGAGACGCTGATGGACGACAGGTGGCCGTACTGGGTGTAGGTGCCGTCGTTCATCTTGATGACGACATTGTTGCCGTAGGAGCCGCCCCAGCCCGCCTCGACGACCTCGCCGATGCCCACGGAGTGCACCGAGGTGCCGGTGGAGGCGTGGAAGTCGATACCGGTGTGGCTGCCGGAGGACCACAGACCGCTGGACGCGTGATAGCCGGTGGAGACGTAGGAGCCGGTGATCGGCGACACGAAGGTGTTGAGCCGCCGGCGCTCGGCCTCGCGCGCCGCGCGCTCCTTGGCCTCACGCTCGGCCTTGGCCTTCTTCGCCGCGGCCTCCGCCTTCCTGGCGGCCTCCTGGCGGGCGATCGCCTCCGCCTTGGCCTTGGCGGCGGCCTGCTCGGCGGCGGTCTCCTGGGACTGCGCCTGGGCCTCGATGTGGTCCGCGATCCCGTCGCCGATGGCGATCGCCTGGGTCAGACCGGCCTGCTGGGGAGCGGTGCCCCCGTCGGCCGCGAACGCCTGCCCGGTTATCCCGGCGACGACGCCCGAGGCGACCGTGGTGATACCCACGACATTCGCGCCGGTGCGGATGTTGACCTTGCTGGTGCGGCGGTGCTTCCCGGTGGCAGCGCGGGTGGACGCCATATTGTGGCGCACTCCTTTCCTTCCTTCTCGCCTACCGGGTTAGCTGACGGGTTCGGAGCAGGAAGGTCTCCTACGGACTCCTCCCCCGGCCGGGGAAGGCGCCCGATTCACCCCTGGGGACGTGTTGGGTCCCCGGCTCCCCTGGCTTGCGCCGTACGGGGACTCGGCGATGACTGTCCGTGCCGCGGGTGCGGCGGGTCACTGGCGAACAGCCGGACCGACGCTAGACGGGCCCGCTTTCGATCACCAAACGGTTCCCGATTTTTGTTGCTCTCCCCACAAACCAAACAAGCAGCCAACCCCATAAACCGGACATGAAGGAAGGACCCCGGCACCTCTCGGTGCCGGGGTCCTTCCCCTGTTCGCTCGTTGCCGGACCGCCCCGCCGGACCGCCCTGCCGGATCGTCAGCGAGCCCGCCGGATGGGCGGCTCATCGACCGGATCCGGCCAACTCCGGGCGGCTCAGCCGGAGATGACGCGCACCTCGCCGATGCCCAGCGCCCGGACCGGCTCCGCGATCGCCGAGGCATCCCCGACCAACACCGTGACCAGCCGGTCCGCCGGGAAGGCGCTCACCACCGCGGCGGTCGCCTCCACCGTGCCGGTCTCCGCGAGCCGGGCGTACAACTGCGCCTGGAAATCGTCCGGAAGATGCTGCTCGACCTGGTCGGCCAGGGTGCCCGCGACGGACGCCGCCGTCTCGTACTTCAGCGGGGCGACGCCCACCAGGTTCTGCACCGCGACATCGCGCTCCTCGTCGGTGAGCCCCTCCTCCTTCAGCGTGCGCAGCACCTTCCAGAGGTCCTCCAGCGCGGGGCCGGTGACCTCGGTGGCCACCGAACCGCTGATCGCCAGCATCGCGGCGCCCCCGGATCCGCCCGCGGGCGCGGAGCGCAGCACCTGGCCGAAGGCGCGCACCCCGTAGGTGTAGCCCTTCTCCTCGCGCAGCACCCGGTCGAGGCGGGAGGTGAGGGTGCCGCCCAGGCAGTACGTGCCGAGCACCTGCGCGGGCCAGACCCGGTCGTGGCGGTCGGCGCCGATGCGCCCGATGAGCAGCTGGGTCTGCACCGCGCCCGGCCGGTCGACGATCACCACACGGCCGGTGTCGTCCGCGACGATGGGCGGAGCCGTGCGCGGCGCGGCCGTCCCGCCCGTCCAGGCGCCGAGGGTGTCGGCGAGCGCCTGGTCGACGTCGACACCGGCGAGGTCGCCCACGATGACGGCGGTGGCGGTGGAGGGGCGGACATGCGCCTCGTAGAAGGCCCGCACGGCCGCGGCGTCGATGCCCTCGATGGTCTCCTGGGTGCCCTGACGCGGCCGGGACATGCGCGACTCGGCCGGGAAGAGGTCCGCGGCGAAGGCCATCGAGGCGCGGCGGGCCGGATTGGCCAGCTCATGGGGGATCTCGTCCAGCCGGTTGCGCACCAGCCGCTCGACCTCGCCGTCCGGGAAGGCGGGGGCGCGCAGGGCGTCGGCCAGCAGACCGAGCGCCTTGGGCAGCCGGGAGACCGGAACCTCCAGGGAGACGCGGACACCGGGGTGGTCGGCGTGCGCGTCCAGCGTGGCGCCGCAGCGCTCGAGCTCGGCGGCGAACTCCTCGGCGTCGTGCTTGTCGGTGCCCTCCGACAGGGCGCGCGCCATGATCGTGGCGACGCCTTCGAGCCCGGCCGGCTCGGCGTCCAGCGGCGCCTCCAGATTGATCTCGACGGCGACGACCTGCTGGCCGGGGCGGTGGCAGCGCAGCACGGTGAGGCCGTTGGGCAGCTCACCGCGCTCGGGGGCCGGGAACGCCCACGGCCTGGGGGCGCCGCCCTTGGGCTGCGGGTGGAACGTCATGGTCGCGGTGACGGCGTCGCTCACTGGGCCGCCTCCCCTTCTGCGTCGGTCTCGGCGGCTTCGTCGGCGGTGCCGGCTGCGTCCTCGGCGCCCTGGACGGGCTCGTAGACCAGCACGGCGCGGTTGTCGGGACGCAGCCGCGCCGCGGCCACGGCCCGCACCTCCTCGGGGGTGATGTCCAGCACCCGCTCCACTGCGGTCAGCGCCAGCTGCGGATCGCCGAAGAGCACGGCGTACCGGCAGAGCTCGTCGGCCCGGCCGCCGACCGTGGCCAGCCGGTCCAGCCACTCGCGCTCGATCTGCGCCTGAGCGCGCTCCATCTCCTGCGGGGTGGGCCCCTCCTCGGCGAAGCGGGTCAGCTCCTCGTCGACGGCGGCCTCGATGGCGGGCACCTCGACACCGCCGGAGGTCTTCACGTCCAGCCAGCCCAGCGAGGGGGCGCCCGAAAGCCGCAGCAGGCCGAATCCGGCGGCCACCGCGGTGCGGTCGCGGCGCACCAGGCGGTTGTGGAGCCGGGAGGACTCCCCGCCACCGAGGACGGTCAGCGCCAGGTCGGCGGCGTCGGACTCGCGGGTGCCGTCGTGCGGCAACCGGTAGGCCGCCATCAGGGCGCGGGCCGGGACCTCCTCCTCCACGACCTCGCGCAGCTGGCCGCCGATCACCTCGGGGAGCGTGCCGTCGCGGGGCGGCCGCTTGCCGTCGTGGGAGGGGATGGAGCCGAAGTACTTCTCGACCCAGGCGAGCGTCTGTTCGGGGTCGATGTCGCCGACGATCGACAGGACGGCGTTGTTGGGGGCGTAGTAGGTGCGGAAGAACTCCCGCGCGTCCTCCAGGGAGGCCGCGTCCAGGTCGGCCATGGAGCCGATCGGGGTGTGGTGGTACGGGTGGCCCTCGGGATAGGCCATGGCGACGAGCTTCTCGAAGGCGGTGCCGTACGGGACGTTGTCGTACCGCTGGCGGCGCTCGTTCTTGACGACGTCGCGCTGGTTCTCCAGGCTCTCCTCGTCCAGCGCGGTCAGGAGGGACCCCATGCGGTCGGCCTCCAGCCACAGGGCGAGCTCGACCTGGTGGGCGGGCATGGTCTCGAAGTAGTTGGTGCGCTCGAAGCTGGTCGTGCCGTTGAGCGAGCCGCCGGCCCCCTGCACCAGCTCGAAGTGGCCGTTCCCGGTGACCTGCGACGAGCCCTGGAACATCAGGTGCTCGAAGAGGTGGGCCAGGCCGGTGCGCCCCTTGACCTCATGGCGTGAGCCGACGTCGTACCACAGACAGACCGCGGCGACCGGGGTCAGATGGTCCTCGGAGAGCACCACGCGCAGGCCATTGGCCAGGCGGTGCTCGGTCGCTTTCAGGCCGCCGGAGCCGGCCTGCTGCGTGGCCGTGTGACCCATGGGCATGTACGTCCCTTCGATCGCGTGATGGAGCGCGTGCCAGCCGCTTGCGCAGCGCTTCTGTCACTGTATGCAAGGGGACGGACATCTGGCGAAGTTCCGGTCCGTTCCCGTCCACGCGAGCTTCCCCGAACCGTTTCCGCGGCCCCTCGGGCACCTGGCCCGGTCCCCCGCGAGGGGCCTTCGGGCGGGGCCGCGGGGCGCGGTTCGGGGCCCCGTCCAGGCCCCGGCCACCCCGGGCCGTTCCACACTTGTCGGTGGACGGGGCCACAATGGTCCGCGTCAGATCCCGCAACGGCAGTTGAAGGAGCCGCAAGCGCGATGGCCCGCCGCCGCACCAAGACCCCGCCGCCGGACGACTTCGAGGAGCGCATCCTCGACATCGACGTCGTCGACGAGATGCAGGGCTCCTACCTCGAGTACGCCTACTCGGTCATCTACTCGCGCGCGCTGCCCGACGCCCGAGACGGGCTGAAGCCCGTGCACCGCCGCATCCTCTACCAGATGAACGAGATGGGGCTGCGCCCCGAGCGCGGCTTCGTGAAGTGCGCCCGCGTCGTCGGCGAGGTGATGGGAAAGCTCCACCCGCACGGCGACGCGTCGATCTACGACGCGCTGGTGCGCATGGCGCAGCCCTTCTCCATGCGCCTGCCGATGGTCGACGGCCATGGCAACTTCGGCTCGCTGGGCAACGACGACCCGCCGGCCGCGATGCGGTACACCGAGTGCCGGATGGCGTCGGCCACCTCGCTGATGACGGAGTCGATCGACGAGGAAACGGTCGACTTCTCACCGAACTACGACGGCAGTGAGCAGGAGCCCGTCACCCTCCCCGCCGCCTATCCGAACCTGCTGGTCAACGGCACGTCCGGAATCGCGGTCGGCATGGCGACCAATATGCCGCCGCACAACCTGGGCGAGGTCATCGCCGCCGCCCGCCATCTGATCCGGCATCCGGCCGCCGACCTCGACACGCTGATGCGGTACGTACCGGGGCCCGATCTGCCGACCGGCGGCCGGGTCGTGGGCCTGAGCGGCGTCCGGGACGCTTACGAGACGGGGCGCGGCACCTTCAAGATCCGCGCCACGGTGGCCGTGGAGGACGTGACGGCCCGCCGTAAGGGCCTGGTCGTCACCGAGCTGCCCTTCGCCGTGGGGCCCGAGAAGGTCATCTCCAAGATCAAGGACCTGGTCGGCGCCAAGAAGCTCCAGGGCATCGCGGACGTCAAGGACCTCACCGACCGTGAGCACGGGCTGCGGCTGGTGATCGAGGTCAAGAACGGTTTCAACCCCGAGGCCGTCCTGGAGCAGCTCTACAAGCTCACGCCGATGGAGGAGTCCTTCGGCATCAACAACGTGGCGCTGGTGGACGGCCAGCCGCTCACGCTGGGGCTGAAGGAGCTGCTGGAGGTCTATCTCGACCACCGCTTCAACGTGGTCCGGCGGCGCAGCGAGTTCCGGCGCACCAAGCGGCGCAACCGGCTGCACCTGGTCGAGGGTCTGCTGGTGGCCCTCCTCGACATCGACGAGGTCATCCGCCTCATCCGGCAGAGCGAGAACGCGGCGGAGGCCAAGCGGTCGCTGATCGAGCGCTTCGGCCTCTCCGACATCCAGACGCAGTACATCCTGGACACCCCGCTGCGCCGGCTCACCAAGTTCGACCGGCTGGAGCTGGAGTCGGAGCGCGACCGGCTCAAAGCCGAGATCGAGGAGCTCACCCGGATCCTCGACTCCGACGCCGAGCTGCGCAAGCTGGTCTCCGGCGAACTGGCCGCGGTGGCCAAGAAGTTCGGCACCCCGCGCCGCACGGTGCTGCTGGAGTCGTCCAACGCGCCGGTGACCGCGGTGCCGCTGGAGGTCGCGGACGACCCCTGCCGGGTGCTGCTGTCCTCCACCGGGCTGCTGGCCCGCACCGCCGACGGCGAGCCGCTCCCGGTCGAGGGGAAGGCCAAGCGCGCCAAGCACGATGTGATCGTCTCGGCGGTCCCGGCGACGGCCCGTGGCTCCGTGGGGGCGGTGACCTCGACCGGGCGGCTGCTGCGGCTGTCGGTGATCGACCTCCCGATGCTCCCGGAGTCGGCCGCGCCCCCCAATCTGGCGGGCGGAGCTCCCATCGCCGAGTTCCTCTCGCTGGAGGACGGCGAGGAGCTGATCTGCCTCACCACCCTGGACGAGTCCTCACCGGGGCTCGCCATCGGCACGGAGCAGGGCGTCGTCAAGCGCGTGGTCCCCGACTACCCGGCCAACAAGGACGAGTTGGAAGTGATCGGCCTCAAGGAGGGCGACCGGGTCGTGGGCGCGGTGGAGCTGAGCACCGGCGAGGAGGACCTGGTCTTCATCACCGACGACGCCCAGCTGCTGCGGTATGCGGCGAGCCAGGTGCGGCCGCAGGGCCGCGCCGCGGGCGGTATGGCCGGTATCAAGCTCGGCTCCGGCGCCAAGGTGATCTCGTTCACGGCCGTGGACCCGGCAGCCGACGCGGTGGTCTTCACGGTCGCGGGCGCGAGCGGCACGCTCGATGACTCGGTCCAGCAGTCGGCCAAGCTCACCCCCTTCGACCAGTACCCGCGCAAGGGCCGGGCCACGGGCGGGGTGCGCTGCCAGCGGTTCCTGAAGGGCGAGGACTGCCTGGTCATGGCCTGGGCGGGTGCGACCCCGGCCCGCGCGGCGGGGGCCAATGGAGCCCCGGCGGCGCTGCCGGAGATCGACCCGCGCCGGGACGGCTCGGGCGAGCCGCTCGCCAAACCGGTGACGGTGGTGGCCGGGCCGGTGTAGTCCGGAGGCCGGCACGGCCCGTACGAGCGAAACGAGCGCGTAGGGGCGCGGCACCGTGAGGGTGCCGCGCCCCTCGCCCTTCACGGGGCCCTGGGCACCCGCGCCGTTGACGCCCCTCGGGTCGGTGTTCGCGAGGGCCGCCCCGATTCCGGAGCCGGGCCTCGCCTCGTTGTCGGGGTCGGCCGAGGGGTCAGTACGCGAGCCCCCGGGCCGAGGGCCCAGGACGAGCGCGATCCGCCACACGAGCGACCGCACCAGGCACCCCCGGTGAAGGCGGACCCTGGCCTGCCCCGGACGGCGGAAGCCACGGCGAACGATTCAGTGGCCGCTGCCGTTGCGCCGGGCGCGCATCTGCCGCAGGGCCAGGCGCGCACCGTCATGGCCACGGTCCGCCGCCCGCCGGAAGTGCCGCTCCGCCTCGCCGAGCTCGCCGTGGTCCAGGTGGACGGTGCCGAGCACCACCAGGGCCGAGAGGTCACCGGTCGCGGCGGCCTTGCCGAGCCAGTGGACCGCCTCCGCGTAAGCGCCCCGCCGGCCCAGCCCGATGCCGTAGACGGTCATCCCCCGCGGATCACCGGCCTCGGCAGCCTTACGGGCGAGCGATTCGGGAATCGGCCGCCCCTCGTCGTAGGCCGCCCGCACCATCGCCGTCAGCCCGGGATCCAGCGCACGCGTCCCGCGTCTCCCCCGGCGCCTTCGCCATCGCGCCCATAAGCCGCCCATATCCCCCCCCCTCCGCCCCCGGAGCGCCATTCTCCCGCCCGCTCCCACCCCCAAGGAACGGCGGATACGCGGCGGGATCCGGACTGCCGCCCCCCGCCGCACGGGGCCGATGAGGCGCCGTGCGGCAGCTCCCGCTCGCGGCTCCACCATGGCTCCGGCGTCCACTCGCGACTTCGGCGCGCGCAATCGATCAAGAGAGGTTAGGCTTACCTTCGTGAGCACGTGCGCGACCGCCTCCCGCGACCTGTCCGAGCCGCTCGCCGGGACGGCGGCCACCGCTTCCACCTGGCTGCTGGTGGAACAGCCCGGCCCCTGGGGCACCGAGGCCCTCACCTCCAGTCGGCTCGACAGGGCCGTCGGACGCGCGCTGGAGCGCGCCGCCGAAGGCACCGGCGTACGGGTCGCGCTGATCCGCCGCCCCGGCCGCCACGCCGATCTGCACACCGGCGCCCGGCACCGGGTGTTCGTGGCCCATACCCTGCCCGGCCGCTCCTGGATCCGCACCACCGCCCTGGACGACCCGGCGGGGCTGCTCGGCCTGGACTTCGCCGCGCTGGGCGCGGGCGACCCCGGCGGGCTCACCCTGCGGCCCCACACCCCCGCCGCCTGGGAGGAGTACACCGGCGACCCGCTGGTGCTGGTGTGCACCAACGGCAAGCGCGACCGCTGCTGCGCCCTGCTCGGCCGCCCGCTGGCCGGTGAACTGGCCGCCTCCGGGGTCCACGGCACCTGGGAGATCACGCATATCGGCGGCCATCGCTTCGCCCCCACCCTCGTCGTACTGCCGCACGGCTACACCTACGGCCGCGCCACCGCGCAGAGCGTCAAGGACGTCATCGAGGCGCTGCGCCAGGGCCGGGTCGTCATCGACGGCTGCCGCGGCCGCTCCGCCTGGGAGCGCCCCGGCCAGGCGGCGGAACTGGCCGTCCGCGAGCTGACCGGCGAGGACGGTGCCGACGCGCTGACCGTCGCACGGACCGAGGGCGAGGCCCCGGTCTGGTCCGTGACCGTCGCGCACCGCGACGGCCGGGCCTGGCGGGTGAGCGTCGCGCAGGTCGCCGGGGCGCCGCCGCGGCCGGAGAGCTGCGGTTCCCCGCTGGGCTCCCCGGCCCGGATGGAGGTCGTCGGGATCCACACCGGCCGACGGCCCGCACGCGGCGTACGCGCGATGGCCGCGGGCCGCCTCTGAACACCCGGGCCCGGCCCCATGGGAACCACGCTGTAAGTCCCGGGCCCGGCATCGTAGGAACCACGCCGAAGACCCCGCCGTAAGACCCGCGCCCGGCTCTGTAGAAACCACGCCGTAAGACCCGGGCCCGGCACCATGGGAACCACGCCGTAGGGCCCGGGCCGCGCTCCGTAAGGCCCACGCCCCCGGCCCCGTAGCGCCCCGGGACCGCCGCTCCCCGGCCCCTCTCCCGGGTCCTGGCGCGGTTCCCCCAGCCCGCCCTTGGTTACGCTTCGTTGCCATGAGCGCCGCGATACCGCCGGGGCGGTCAGCCGCGGCCACACGGTGGCGCATCGGCTGGCCCCGACGCGTCTTCTCCCAGGTCCTGCTGATGCAGCTGGCCATCGCCACGGGTGTCACCGTGCTCGCGACCGGCCTCTTCCTCGCTCCGCTCAGCGACCACCTCGACGACCAGGCCATGCGCCGTGCCCTCGCCATCGCCCAGACCACGGCCGCCGAGCCCCGGCTGGCCGAGGCGCTCCAGCACACCCGGCCGGCACCCGGCGGGCCGGTGCAGACCGAGGCGGAGCGCATCCGCCGCGCGACCGGCGCCGAATATGTCGTGATCATGGATCGGCACGGGGTGCGCTGGTCGCACACCTCCCCGGGCGAGATCGGGAAGCATGTCTCCACCGACCCCACCGACGCCATCCAGGGCCGGGAGGTCATGGAGATCGACGATGGCACGCTCGGCCGGTCGGCCCGCGGCAAGGTGCCGCTGCGCGCCGGGGACGGCCGTATCGTCGGCGCCGTCTCGGTGGGCATCGCCTACGAGAGCGTGCGCGCCCGGCTCGTCGCCTCGGTCCCGGAGATGCTCGCCTACGCGGGCGGCGCGCTCGCCGTCGGCGCCCTGGCGGCGTATGTGGTCGCCCGCCGGCTTCAGCGACGCACCCATGACCTGGCCTTCTCCGATATCTCCGCACTGCTCGCCGAGCGCGAGGCGATGCTCCACGGCATCCGGGAAGGCGTCGTCGCCCTCGACGCCCACGGCCGTATCCGGCTGGTCAACGATGAGGCGCAGCGGCTGCTGGAGCTGCGCCCCGAGGGCACCGGGCAGCCCCTGGAGGCGGTGCTGCCCCCGGGCCGTACGACCGATGTGCTGTCCGGGCGGGCCACCGGCGCCGATCTGCTGACCGTCAGCGGCGGCCGGGTGCTGGTCGCCAACCGGATGCCGACGGACGACGGCGGCGCCGTGGTCACCCTGCGCGACCGCACCGAACTGGAGCGACTGGGCCGTGAACTGGACGGCACCCGGGGGCTGATCGACGCCCTGCGGGCACAGGACCATGAGCACGCCAACCGGATGCACACCCTCCTGGGCCTGCTCGAACTCGAACTCCACGACGAGGCGATGGAGTTCATCACCGAGACGATCGGAGTGCACCGGGCCACCGCCGAGCAGGTCACCGAGCGGGTGCACGATCCGCTGCTGGCCTCCCTGCTGGTCGGCAAGGCCACGGTCGCCACCGAACGCGGGGTGGCGCTGTTTGTCGCCGAGGACAGTCTGCTGCCCAACCGGCTGGTGGATCCGCCCGGCCTGGTGACGATCGTCGGCAATCTCATCGACAACGCCCTGGACGCGGCGGTCGGCTCACGGGAGCCACGGGTCGAGGTGACCCTGTGCGCGGACGACCGTACGGTGCTGCTGCGGGTCTCCGACACCGGCCCCGGGATCCCCGCCGACCGGCGCGATGTCGTCTTCACCGAGGGCTGGTCGACCAAGGAGCCGCCCGCGCACGGGAAGCGCGGCATAGGGCTCGCGCTGGTCCGCCGCCTCGCCGAACGCCAGGGCGGCAGCGTCCGGGTGTCCGACCGCGAGGGCGGAGGCGCGGAGTTCACCGTCGTCCTCCCCGAGGCGCTGGCCGAACAGCCGGCCGGGGCGCCGCTGACCGCGACAGGAGAGCCACGATGACCCTTGGAACCGGACCGGGCGGGCACCTGGAGGTGCTGGTCGTGGACGACGACGTCCGGGTGGCCCGGGTCAACGCCGCGTACGTCGGCAAGGTGGCCGGCTTCCGCGTCGCCGGGCAGGCGCACAGCGCGACCGAGGCGCTGGCCTTCCTGAAGAACACCCCCGTCGACCTGGTGCTGCTCGACCACTATCTGCCGGATGAGACGGGACTGTCGCTGGTGCGGCGGCTGCGTCAGCTCGGCCACCACAACGACATCATCATGGTGACCGCGGCCCGCGATATCGCGACCGTCCAGGCGGCGATGCGCCATGGGGCGCTCCAGTACCTCGTCAAGCCCTTCACCTTCGCGGGGCTGCGCGCCAAGTTGGAGGGGTACGCGGCGCTGCGCCGTGCGCTGGAGGGCGACGGCGAGGCCGGTCAGGACCAGGTGGACCGGATCTTCGGAGCCCTGGGCGGGGCCTCGGCCGGCCCCGCCGAGCTGCCCAAAGGCCATTCGGCGCTCACCGCAGATCTCGTACGGGAGGTGCTGCGGGGCGCCGAGGGCCCGTTGTCGGCGCAGGAGGTGGCCGAGCGCTCCTCGCTCAGCCGACAGACCGCCCAGCGCTATCTGAAGCTGCTGGAGAGCACGGGCCGGGTGCGGCTCAGCCTCAAATACGGCG
Source organism: Streptomyces malaysiensis subsp. samsunensis (assembly GCF_024519315.1). Lineage (GTDB taxonomy): Bacteria > Actinomycetota > Actinomycetes > Streptomycetales > Streptomycetaceae > Streptomyces > Streptomyces malaysiensis. Next base: position 59,879 of record NZ_JANIIC010000019.1, read on the forward strand.
AGACCGGCCGCCCCGAACACCGCTATGTGTGGGTCTGAGCCCTGCCCTCGCGCTCATGAGGCCGTGCCCGCCCATGAGGCCATTAGGCCGCGCCCGCTCCGGTGAGGGCGCGCACCTCCGTCTCGGCGTGCTTGGCGGCATGGCCGGGGACGTCCGCGGGCGCGGGTGAGGTGACCGTTCCGAGCCAGCCCGCGAGGAACCCGAGGGGCACCGAGACCAGGCCCGGGTTCCGCAGCGGGAACAGGTGGAAGTCCACCCCGGGGAAGATCGCGTCCGGGCCGCCGGAGACCACCGGGGAGAGCACCACCAGCACCACCGCCGGAAGCAGCCCGCCGTAGACCGACCACACCGCGCCGCGCGAGGTGAACCGCCGCCAGAACAGCGAGTACAGCAACACCGGAAGGTTCGCCGACGCGGCGGCTGCGAACGCCAGCCCCACCAGGAACGCCACATTGAGGTCCTCGGCGAGCAGTCCGAGTCCGATCGCGGCCGCCCCGATCCCCACCGCGGCGATCCGCGCGACCACCACCTCACCGCGCGGCGTGCGGTGCGCCCGCCGGCGCAGCGAGCCATAGAGGTCATGGGCGACGGAGGCCGAGGAGGCGAGGGTGATGCCCGCGACAACGGCGAGGATGGTGGCGAAGGCGATGGCGGCGACGACCGCGAACAGCACCGTGCCCCCGGTCGATCCGGCGCCGCCGCCGAGGTCGAGCGCGAGCAGCGGAACGGCCGTGTTCCCGGCCGCACCGGAGGTCCGCACGGCATCGGAGCCCAGCACGGCGGCCGCGCCGAAGCCGAGCACGATCGTCATCAGATAGAAGCCGCCGATCAGACCGATGGCCCAGATCACCGAGCGGCGGGCGGCGCGGGCGGTGGGCACCGTGTAGAAGCGCGAGACGATGTGCGGCAGCCCGGCGGTGCCCAGCACCAGGGCGAGGCCGAGGCTCACGAAGTCCAGCCGGGCGGTCCAGTCGCCGCCGTACGTGAGCCCGGGGGCGAGGAAGTCCGCGCCGTGGCCGCTGTTCCGCGCCGCGGTGCCGAGCAGGGCGTCGAGATCGCCGCGGAAGCGTACGAGCACCAGGGCGGTCAGCGCGATCGCCCCGCCCATCAGCAGCACGGCCTTCACGATCTGGATCCAGGTCGTGGCGCGCATCCCGCCCAGCGCCACGAAGACCACCATCAGGGTGCCCACGCCGATCACCGTCCAGGCGCGGGCGCGGCCGCCCGTCTCCCCGATCAGCAGGGCGATCAGACTGCCCGCGCCGACCATCTGGGCCACCAGATAGAGCACACAGACCGTGACCGAGGAGACACCCACGGCGATCCGGACCCGGCGCTCCCGCATCCGGGCGGCCAGCACATCGGCCAGGGTGAACCGGCCGCAGTTGCGGACGAGTTCGGCGACCAGCAGCAGGACCACCAGCCAGGCCACGAAGAAGCCCACGCAGTAGAGCACCCCGTCATAGCCGAACAGCGCGATGAGACCGGAGATCCCGAGGAAGGACGCGGCCGACAGATAGTCCCCCGCGATGGCGAAGCCGTTCTCCATCGGGGAGAACAGCCGCCCGCCCGCGTAGAACTCCTCCGGCGAGCCGTGCCGCCGACGCCCCGCCCAGGTGGTGATCCCCAGGGTGACCGCCACGAAGACGCCGAAGAGCAGCAGTGCCAGGCTCTGGTGATTGCCGGTCACCGCCCGCGCCCCCGCATCATCTCCTGTGTCACCCAGCGGAGTTCGAGCGCGACCCGGTCCCTGCGCAGCCGTGCGTGCCGGGCGTATGCCCAGGCCAGCAGGAAGGTGGTGGCGAACTGCGCGAGCCCCGCGACCATCGCCACATTGAGCGCGCCCACCACCGGGCGGGCCATCAGATCCGGCGCGGTGGTCGCCGCGACGACATACGCGAGGTACCAGATGAGGAACGCGGCGGCCGCCGGGAACGCGAACCGGCGGTAGCGCCGGCGCACCTCCTGGAAGGCGGCGCTGCCGTGCACCTCCGTGTAGACCTCGCGGGCGGCGGGCGGACGCGCGCGACGAGGTCCGCTGTCCGTGTCGTCCGCCTCGCCCCAGCCGGACGCGAGCGCGTCGTACCACGGGTCCTCCAGGCGCGCCGCTCCCGTAGCGCGCGCGTTGTGCATGTCCACCCCGAACACTCCTTGTTCACTACCGCATTCGCCCCGTGACCAAGGATGGGCAGATCAGAAAGATCCAGGACCCTTCAATACCGGACGTTCACCCCATCAGGTGACTCAGGTGATGAACAGCCCGGAAACGGCGCCCCAGAAGGGGCACCCCGGAAGCGGGCCGGGCGGTAAACGACGGCGGGGCCTCCCGGGTGGGAGACCCCGCCGAACCGGCCCTGCCGGCGAGCCGCATGCCGGACGTCAGACGTCGATACGCGACCGGTCCAGGGTCGCCGCCGAATTGGTGATGAACTCCTTACGGGGCGCGACCTCATTGCCCATGAGCAGGTCGAAGGCGCGCTCGGCGGCCTCCAGGTCGCTGATGTTGATACGCCGCAGGGTGCGGTGGCGCGGGTCCATCGTGGTCTCCGCGAGCTGGTCGGCGTCCATCTCACCGAGACCCTTGTAGCGCTGGATGCCGTCCTTGTAGCGGACCTCCCGGCGCTGGAGGTCCAGCAGCGTCTCCTGGAGCTCCTGGTCGGAGTAGGTGTAGAGGTACTTGCTCTGCCCCCGCTTGGGGTTCACCAGCTCCACCCGGTGCAGCGGCGGCACCGCCGAGAAGACCCGCCCCTGCTCGACCATCGGCCGCATATAGCGCTGGAAGAGGGTCAGCAGCAGACAGCGGATGTGGGCACCGTCGACATCGGCGTCGGCGAGGAAGATCACCTTGCCGTAGCGCGCCTGGTCGATGTCGAAGGTCCGGCCCGATCCGGCCCCTATCACCTGGATGATCGCGCCGCACTCGGCGTTCTTGAGCATGTCGGCGATGGACGACTTCTGTACGTTGAGGATCTTGCCGCGGATCGGCAGCAGCGCCTGGAACTCGGAGTTCCGGGCCAGCTTGGCCGTACCCAGCGCCGAGTCCCCCTCGACGATGAACAGCTCGCTGCGGCCCACGTCGTCACTGCGGCAGTCGGCCAGCTTCGCGGGCAGCGAGGAGGACTCCAGCGCGGTCTTACGGCGCTGTGCCTCCTTGTGCTGGCGCGCCGCGATACGCGTACGGGCCGCGGCCACGACCTTCTCCAGGACGGCGCGGGCCTGCTGTTTGGCATCCCGCTTGGAGGAGGTCAGGAACGCCTTGAGCTCCTTGGCGACCACATTGGCCACGATGCGGGAGGCCGCCGAGGTGCCCAGCACCTCCTTGGTCTGGCCCTCGAACTGCGGCTCCGCCAGCCGGACGGTCACCACCGCCGTCAGGCCCTCCATGGCGTCGTCCTTGACGACGTCGTCCTCGGCGACGCGCAGCAGCTTGGCGGCGCGCAGCGCCTCGTTCACGGTCTTGGCGATCGAGCGCTCGAAGCCGGAGACATGGGTGCCGCCCTTGGGGGTGGCGATGATGTTGACGAAGGACTTGATGGTCGTGTCGTAGCCGGTGCCCCAGCGCAGCGCGATGTCGACGCCCAGCTCACGGGTGACCTCGGTGGGCGTCATATGGCCGCGCTCGTCCAGGACCGGCACGGTCTCCTTGAAGGTGCCCTGCCCGGACAGCCGCAGCACATCGCAGACGGCCTTGTCCTGCGCGAGGTACTCGCAGAACTCGCTGATCCCCCCGTCGTAGTGGAAGGTCTCCTCGACCGGCCCCTCCTGCCCCTCCAGGCCCCGCTCGTCCCGGACGACCAGGGTCAGCCCCGGGACCAGGAAGGCGGTCTGCCGGGCACGGGCGTGCAGCGTCTCCAGGGAGAGCTTGGCGTCCTTGAGGAAGATCTGGCGGTCCGCCCAGTAGCGGACGCGGGTGCCGTTGCGGGTCTTGGGGACCCTCTTGCCCTTGAGGAGGCCGCTGGACGGGTCGAACGGGGCGTCCGGCCCGGATTCGGTGAAGATCCCCGGGACGCCGCGGCGGAAGCTGATCGCGTGGGTCTTGCCGTCGCGGTCCACCTCCACGTCGAGACGGGCGGACAGCGCGTTCACCACGGAGGCGCCGACGCCGTGCAGACCGCCCGAGGCCGCGTACGAGCCGCCGCCGAACTTCCCGCCGGCGTGCAGCTTGGTCATCACGACCTCGACGCCGGACAGCCCCGTCTTGGGCTCGACGTCCACCGGGATACCCCGGCCGTTGTCCCGCACCTCCACGGAGGCGTCGTCGTGGAGGATCACCTCGATGTGGTCGCAGAAGCCGCCCAGGGCCTCGTCCACCGAGTTGTCGATGATCTCCCAGAGGCAGTGCATGAGGCCACGGCTGTCGGTCGAGCCGATGTACATGCCGGGGCGCTTGCGCACTGCCTCGAGCCCCTCGAGGACGAGAAGGTGCCGCGCGGTGTAGTTGGAGCCGCCCCGGTCTGCCCCGGTCAGCAGCGCAGTGGACGGCACGGACGTGTCGGCGGTCACGCGGTTCGCTCCTCGCTGAATTTCTCTTGGCCCAGCTGTGGGCACGATGGTGGCATGTTCGCCCGTCAGAGCGTACCGAGGCTTGATAGAGCCTTTGTGCCGCCACCCGTTGAAACGTCCATGCTAGTCGCACCAGCCACCGTTTCGCTCGTACGTTCGATACCTCATGGCGGTGACGCACAGATCACGTTCCCTTTCAGGCATGAACCATTTAGGCTCCGGGCACGTCCTCATTCACAACCGGCAACCCGGCCGGGAGGGCAAACCAGACAATCGACGCGAAACATCAAAGCTAGGCAATACGGCTCATTCGCCGCCAAACGTCACCATCCGGCCTACTCAGAAGCAATTTTTGAGAAAAAGCCACGAGCGGGAACGATTTCAGGCTGGTTGGATGTTGACCCTGGTACGACAGCTCGTCGAGCTAGAGAAGAGGCGACGTGACTACTGTTCTGACCCCCGCGAGCCCGTTGACGGCCGCTGACCGCTGCGACCGCTGCGGCGCCCAGGCGTACCTGCGCGTCGTGCTGATCAGCGGTGGTGAACTGCTCTTCTGCGCCCACCACGGGCGCAAGTTCGAGCCGGAACTCAAGAAGATCGCCGCGGAAATACAGGACGAGACCGAGCGGCTCACCGCCGCTCCGGCGTCCGCGTCCAACGACGAACGCTGACGCCTCACACCCACGACGACGAGCGACGCCGGCCCAGGGCCGGGTTCCGGGCGGTCTGCCCCCTGAGCGGGGCGGCCGCCCACGCTCGTATCGCGGGCTTTTCCGCATGACCCCACGGGCCCTCCGGGGCTCGTCCCAGGCTTCACCCCGGTCCTTCCGGGCTCCACCGCCACCCCGGCCTCCGCGTCAGCCATGGGCGGCCACCAGATCGGCCACGGCCGAGATCCTCGTGTAGACGCCGGGCCGCCCGGCCACCGCGCAGCCGCTGCCCCAGGACACCAGGCCCACCAGCCGCCCCCGGGCCACCAGCGGCCCTCCGCTGTCGCCCTGACAGGCGTCCCGTCCGCCGTCCGGCAGCCCCGCGCAGACCATGGACCGCGGGTCGTAGTCCCCCTCCGCGTTCCCCGGGTAGGCCCTCTTGCAGACGGTGTCGGCCAGCACCTTCACCGTCGCGGTGCGCAGCGCCGAGGCGTAGCTGCCATCGCCTTCCGTATCGCCCCAGCCGTAGACCGCGGCCCGTTCACCCGCCTTGTACGCCAGGTCGCCGGTGCGCGCCATGGGGATCGTGTAAGCCGCCGGCACCGCGACCCCCAGGGTGAGCACGGCGATGTCCCCGCCCCTGTTGTCGCCCTCGTACGCCGGATTGACCCACACCCGCGCCGGCGGGTACTCCACCCCGTCGGTCTTCCGCAGATCGTTGCGACCGATGATCACCCGGAGGTCCCGCACCTCCCGCCAGTCCTTGCCGAGCACCCCACGGCTCAGGCAGTGGGCCGCCGTGACGACCGTCGTGGGGGTCACCACCGCCCCGCCGCAGAACTGGCCGGACCTCTTGTCGCCGAAGAGCGCACGGCTGGCCACGGCCACCGCCCAGGGCGCCTCGACCGTACGGGCCGGATGCCCGCCGATCACCACACGGTCGGCCGTCGCCGGACCAGGCGCGATGAGCACGATGGCGAGCGCGGCGGCCAGCGGTACCGCCAGGGCGACGAGGAGCGCGCGGGGCGACTTAGGCATATAGCCTCCTGACCATACGGAACGAGTCGCACACTCAGCGTTACCCCCTCCGCCCCGAAGTGCATCCCGAGTGGGCCAAGCGGGGAACATTTCGCCGCGACAGCGCGAAGGCCGGGCTCCCCGAGGGGGCCCGGCCTTCGCGCGGCACCGCCTCCGTTACGAGGCGGTGGTCCGTATCAGTCCAGGTAGTCGCGGAGGACCTGGGAGCGGGACGGGTGGCGCAGCTTCGACATCGTCTTGGATTCGATCTGGCGGATGCGCTCACGCGTCACGCCGTAGACCTTGCCGATCTCGTCGAGGGTCTTCGGCTGGCCGTCGGTGAGGCCGAAGCGCATCGAGACCACGCCCGCCTCACGCTCGCTGAGCGTGTCGAGCACGGAGTGCAGCTGCTCCTGGAGCAGGGTGAAGCTGACCGCGTCGGCCGGGACGACCGCCTCGGAGTCCTCGATGAGGTCACCGAACTCGCTGTCGCCGTCCTCGCCCAGGGGGGTGTGCAGCGAGATCGGCTCACGGCCGTACTTCTGGACCTCGATGACCTTCTCGGGGGTCATGTCGAGCTCCTTGGCCAGCTCCTCCGGGGTGGGCTCACGGCCCAGGTCCTGGAGCATCTGGCGCTGGACGCGCGCCAGCTTGTTGATGACCTCGACCATGTGCACCGGAATACGGATGGTGCGGGCCTGGTCGGCCATGGCTCGGGTGATCGCCTGACGGATCCACCAGGTGGCGTACGTGGAGAACTTGTAGCCCTTGGTGTAGTCGAACTTCTCGACCGCGCGGATCAGACCGAGGTTGCCCTCCTGGATGAGGTCCAGGAAGAGCATGCCGCGGCCCGTGTAGCGCTTGGCCAGCGAGACCACCAGACGGAGGTTGGCCTCCAGGAGGTGGTTCTTGGCACGGCGGCCGTCCTCGGCGATGATCTCCAGCTCACGCTTGAGCTTGGGGGCCAGCTTGTCGGAGTTGGCGAGCTTGTCCTCGGCGAACAGACCGGCCTCGATGCGCTTGGCGAGCTCGACCTCCTGCTCGGCGTTGAGCAGCGGGACCTTGCCGATCTGCTTGAGGTAGTCCTTGACCGGGTCGGCCGTGGCACCAGCCGCGGCGACCTGCTGCGCGGGGGCGTCGTCCTCGTCCTCGTCGGAGAGCACGAAGCCCGCGTTCTCCGGCTCGCCCTCGGCGCCTTCGGGACCGGGCTTGCCCGGCGTCTCCTCGATGACGTCCTCGCCCTCGAGAAGCTCGTCGGTGACGTCCTTCTTGGTGGCGGTGGTCTTCTTCGCGACCGTCTTCTTGGCGGCGGCGGTGGTGGTCTTCTTGGCAGCCGCCTTCTTGGCCGTGGCCTTCTTGGCTGCGGCCTTCTTCGCGGGGACCGCGGTGGTCTCACCGACCGGGGCGGCGCCGGTGTCCGCCGCGGGGGCGGCCGGGGCGGCGGGGACCTTCTTGGCAGTGACCGTCTTGGCCGCGACGGTCTTGGTGGCGGTGCGCTTCGCCGGGCTCTTCGCTGCGACGCTCTTACGGGTGCGTTTGGGCGCCTCTGCGGCACTGACCATCAGCGTCACACCCTCCTCGTCGAGGATCTGGTTGAGGCTGCGCAGTACGTTCTTCCACTGGGTTGGCGGAATCTGGTCAGCCTCGAAGGCCCGGCGCACATCGTCGCCGGCGATCTGCCCCTCAGCCTTTCCCCGCTCGATGAGCGCCATGACAGACTCCGACTCGGCGATCTCCGACGGGAGCGTACGGGATGTGCTGGCCGACACGAACAACCTCTCGGAACGTTGGAAACGGCTTCCGGCTCAGTCCGGTGGGGACCGGAGCCGACGACCGCCGGCAGGGATGAACCGACGGCGCGGGCGGAGTGCGGAGGAGTACAGCGTTTACGAGCGACATCCGTATTCCCTCCGCGGCTGCCACCTCTTTAATCATCGCGCTGTCTCAAAGAGCGTTACGCCCAATACTCGTGGCCCGAGTCACACCCCATAACGGTCTTAATGCCCATCCAACGGGACAGAAAACTCCCGGTCGCGCACCGACGGGAGTCGCACGGCGCTGATCGATCGATCGCGCCGCGCCGCCGAACCCGCGGCGCGGGATCCGGCGGCGCCCTCTCGTACGCCGTACGGCATCCATCGGGCCGGTGCTCACCGCCGACTGACACCGCCTTGCCGTACGTCGTACGCCGCACGCTCCGGACACCCGGCGATCCGGGGTCCGGACGCGCCGCGGATCAGTGCTCGCGCGGCGCGGGCACCCCGACCTCGGCATGATCGAGATCCGGGTGGACGGTCAGCAGCTGGCGCATCGCCGCCTCGGCCGCCGTGGCGTCGCCCTCGCCGATCGCCTCGACGATCCGGCGGTGGTGGGCGACGCCCGCCTCGGTGAGGCGGTCACAGCCGGAGATCGGGGCCCCGGAGACATGGAGCGCGGCGGCGACGATGCCCGCCAGGTGCTCCAGCATCCGATTGCCGCCGACCTGGAGCAGCAGCGCGTGGAACTCGGCGTCGGCGCGGGAGAAGGTGAGGCTGTCACCCTGCGCCAGCGCATGGTTCATGATCTCGACCATGTCGGCGAGCCGCTGCTGCAGCTCCTCGCGGCCATGACCGGCGGCGAGACGGGCGGCCAGCGGCTCGATGGTCCAGCGCAGCTCGCACAGCTCACGTCGCTGGTCGTCGCGCTGCGGGCCGAAGGCACGCCACTCGATGATGTCCGGGTCGAGCAGATTCCAGTCGCTGACCGGACGGACCCGGGTGCCCACATTGGGGCGGGCGCTGACCAGGCCCTTGGCCTCGAGGACGCGCAGCGACTCCCGGACGACCGTGCGGGAGACCTCGAAGCGCTGGCCGATCTCCTCGGGGACGAGCGGACGGTCCGCACCCAGGTCACCGGAGACGATCATCTGGCCCAGCTGCTGAACGAGTTGGCCGTGCAGCCCGCGGCCCCGGTTGCCGGCCGCGCGCCGGCCCACCCGGCCGATCTCCGCCTCGGCACCGTCCCAGGAGGCGGGGGCGCTGCCGCGGTCGGCGCCGGGGGTGTCGGCGTAGGAGTAGCGGTCAAGCTCGCCCGAACCGGCCAGGCCGGAGTCGGCGGGGCGAGCCGCGGTCATCGTGGTGTGCGCAAGGGTACTCACGCATCCTTTGTCGGCGACGCCTCGGAAGCCCTTGAGGTCTTTGGTGAAAAGCACACGAAAGGGTGATCGCCCATTACCTCATAATTGACGCTCAATCGGACAGAAAGAAGCATCCTTCGGGGAGTTGCGAGCAGATCGCGCGATGAGTGTGCGAATCCGCTTCGGGCTTGATCCACGGGCTCCGGACGGGCCGGTCGGTCGGCGGGCTGAGCGACCGGCGCGGACCGGGCGGCCGATGGGTCGGGCCCGGCCGCCCGGCGCGGGGCTGGTGGGTGGGTGCTTTGGCGGGTGCTATTGGCGGGTACTCCTGCCACGCAGACCAGTGAGGGCGTAGGCACACAGCAGGACGGCGACCGACAACATCAGGGCCTGTCCGACGGGTTGGGACGCGAGCCGCAGCGCGACCGCAAGCCCTCGGTCGATCATGGAGGGCGGCCGCTCCAGCGTCGCGGCGCGCAGCCGGTGCGGCAGCATGACCAGCGAACGCAGCGACGGATCCTGCGCCGCACGCTGGACGATGGGCACCGCGAGGATCGGCACGGCGAGCAGGGTGGCCAGCCCGAGCGCGGTGGACCGGAAGACCCCGGCGGCGAGCAGCCCGGCCCATGACGAGCCGATGGTCAGGCCGAAGACGCCGACCACCAGCTCGGGCCAGTCGCCCGGCAGCGGTACCGCGTTACCGCCGACGAGCAGCAGGAGCGCCGCACTGTCGAGCACGATGACGCCGAGCGACAGCAGGACCGCACCGGCCGCGCAGATGGCGAACTTGGCGGCCAGCAGCCCGATTCGGCGGGGCACCGCGTCCCGGGTCGCGGCCAGTGCCGGGTAGCGGAACTCGTCCCCGAAGGCGAGGGCTCCCAGAAGGCCGGCCGCGATGGCGACGGGAGGCAGCGGGAGGTCGGCGGGCCAGCCGGTGAGCCGGTGCAGCTCCCCGGTGGCGCCCGCACGGGCGAGCAGCACCGAGGCGAGGAGGGAGGCGACGATGGAGGCGACGCCGATCAGCCAACCGGTCCGTACACCGATGGCACGGCGCAACTCATAGCGCATCGGCCAGGCGGGGCCGGGGAAGCGGAGCTTGGGCAGCAGACGCAGCGGAGGCGCCTCGGGGTCGCGGGCACGGGCGCCCGCGACGGTCCCCGGGCCCAGATCGGCGGTCTCCTCGACCAGCCGGTGGACCACGATGTTGTGGCGGTAGGCGGTCTCCCCGACGGTTGCGGGGGACAGACCGTAGACGGAGATGTGGGTCTCGTCGTCCCGCACCACGGAGAACGGGTCGGCGACGGCGGCGACCGGCTCTTCCTCGACCTCGGTTCCGGAACCGGTGGCGGTAGTGGTACCGGTGGCGGTACCAGCAGCGGCCCCGGTGCGCGCGCCGGCCGCTTCGGAGTCGGGGGCGGGGGACTGGGCAGGCGCGGGGACGGGGGCAGGGACAGGGACGGCCTTGTCGGGCTTGCCGACCTTGCTCGCCTGGCCGACCTTGCTCGTCTTGTCGGGCCGGCTCGCCTGGTCGTCAGCCACGGCTTCCGCGGTGGCCTTCTTCGCTTCGGCCCGGGCAGCGGCGCCCGGGGCGACGGGCCGGGCCTTCCTGACCTTGCGCCAGATTGTCCGCTTCCTGGTCTTGGGCCCGGCGCCCTCGCCCTTGACGACGTCGCCCCCGTCGGCGACGTCGGACTGGACAGCGTCGGGCTCGGCGGCCCCCGCCTTGGCCGCGAGCTCGGCCGCCGCCCGGGCTTCCTCCTCCGCCCTGGCCTCGGCCAACTGCCGTGCGGCTTCGACCTCCTCCTCCAGGACGGCGGCGAGCCGGCCGACGAGCGGCGAGTGGACCACGACACGGGGGCGCAGCCGGGTGCGGGCGAACTCGTCCACCGACTGATCGGCCACCAGCCGGCCCGATTCCAGGGTGAGCACCTGGTCCGCGAGGCGGATGACGCCCTCGGCGTCCTCGGTGGCGACGAGGACGGCGCCACCGTGGGCGGCGAATTGGCGCAGCAGCCCATGGAGCCAGGCGGTCTCGCGGGCCGACAGGCCCCGTGCGGGCTCATCGAGGACCAGCGTGTGCGGGTCCCCGAGCAGAGCGGTGGCGAGCCCGAGGCGACGCTCGGCCCCGGTCGACAGATCGCCGAGACGCTCGTCCGCCAGATCGGTGAGACCGACCACGTCGAGCACCACATCGGCGCGTGCGGCGGCCACCCCGGCCGCGGCACCGAGCATCCTCAGATGCCCCCGCACGGTGCGGCCGGGGTGACCGGGGACGTCCTCGAGGAGAACGCCGATCTCATGAGCCGGGCGCCGGATGCGATGCAGGGGGCGGCCCCGGAAGAAGGCGGAGCCATGGCCCCGGTCAAGCTGTAGCAGAAGCCGCAGCGCGGTGGTCTTGCCCGCGCCGGGGGCGCCGAGCAGTGCGGTGACCCTACCCGCCGGGGCCTCGAAGGTGAGGTCGTCCACGACGGGAGGGTGGTTGCGGCGGGGGGTGCTGGTCAGTCCGGTGGCCTGGATCATGGCTTCTCCCGCGGGGCATGGAACCGCTCGACGGCACGTGGGGACTGGCGGCGTACCGGAGAACATTAACCCGCTATGTCCTATTTCTTCGCTACATGCACCTTCCGGGAATTCGTCGTGTCATGGCCGTCACACCTCGGGACGGAGCATGGGCGGGTTGAGCAGCGTCGCCCCTCCGGCCCGGAACAGCTGGGCGGGACGGCCGCCCTGACGGGTCGTCGTACCACCCGTGGGCACCAGGAAGCCCGGGGTGCCGGTGACCTTGCGATGGAAGTTGCGCGGGTCCAGGGCCACGCCCCACACCGCCTCGTACACCCGGCGCAGCTCGCCGACCGTGAACTCCTGCGGGCAGAAGGCGGTGGCCAGCGAGGAGTACTCGATCTTGGAGCGGGCACGCTCGACCCCGTCCGCGAGGATGCGGGCGTGATCGAAGGCGAGCGGGGCGGCCAGATCGCTGTCCCGGCCGAAGGTCCCGTCCTGCTCGAGCAGCGATTCGACCGGGGCCCAGCGCACGCTGTGCGCGTCACCTCCGGGCCGGGGCGCGGGCAGATCGGGCGCCAGCGCGAGGTGCGCCACGCTGACCACTCGCATTCGGGGGTCCCGATTGGGATCGCCGTACGTGGCGAGCTGCTCGAGATGGGCGGCGTTCGGCGGGACCGGAAGCGTGGGGTCATGGGCGAGCAGCCCGGTCTCCTCGGCCAGCTCCCTGGCAGCGGCGGCGGCGAGATCCTCATCGGACCGCACGAAACCGCCGGGCAGCGCCCACCGCCCCTTGAAGGGCGGCTCCCCGCGGCGGACGGCCAGCGCACACAGCGAATGCCGCCGCACGGTGAGCACGACCAGATCAACGGTGACCGCGAATGCCGGAAAGGCCGATGGGTCGTAGGGCATGACGCGATCATAGTCGTCTGCCTGACGATAATCAGGCCCTTGAGCATGATCCCCGATGTTCGTGAAACCGCTCTCTCAACCGCTTGCCCACACGCTTCCCGAACCCCCTTCCGAATGCCGCCGAGCCGCCCCGCACCCCAGGTCGTCGCGCCTCGGCCCACCCTGCCTGCCCTGCCGTCCATCGTCCGCCGTCCGCCCCTGGCCGCCGCGCTCGGGCTCCCTGGCCCGGTCCGGGTCAGCGGCGGCTGCGCGCCCCCCGTCCACCGGTCCGGCGCCGGGCGCGCGGCCGTCCTTCCGGACGGCGCGTGCCTCCCGGGGTGCCCGCCCCGGCCGGTCCTCCCTTGCCACCCGAGCCCGCCGTTCCGCCCGGCCGCTCCCGCGCCGACTGCCGCTCCCTCCGGTCCTCCGCCTCCCCCGGCGCCTCCGCTTCCGCTTCCGCCTGTTCCTCCGCTTCCCCCGGCTCCTCCACTCCCGCGGGGGCGGACACCTCGGTGAGATCAGCCGACTCGACCGGTCCAGCCGTCTCGACCGTTTCGGCGGGGGCTCCAGCGGCCTCCTGCGGCTCGGCGGCCGCCAAATCGCCGAGCCGCTCCAGTTCCGCGTGCACCGCGGCGTGCACGGCCCGGTCGGCACGGTCAGCCCGGTCGGCGCGAACGGTCCCGTCAGAGCCGTCGACGCGCTCGGAACCGTCGACGCCGTCGGAGCTCTCCCGACGCAGGCATTGACGCAACAGCTTCGGATGGACCCCCTCATTGCACGCCTGGTGCAGCAGCCTGGCGAAGAGATAGTCGGGATCGACCCGCAGGGCACGGCCGAACGCCACCCGTGCCATGAGCTCATCACCCGCCGACCAGGCGACCCACCCCGCCAGGGTGAGCGGCGCCGCCGCATGCTCCCCGTACGAGCCGACACAGCGGCGGGCCAGCGCGCGCCACAGCCGCAGCGCCGCGTCGGCGTCCACTTCCTCCATCCACCCGGCCACCCGGTCCCGGGTGCGCCGGTCCTGGAGCCCGATGATCACTGCGGCAGCCTCCCGGTCGTCGAGCAGACCGTCATCGCTGAGATCGGCCGTACAGGCATCGGCGACCGGTGTCTCGGCCTGGAATTCGTCCAGCATCCGGCCCAGCAGACCGAGGGTCTGCGCACGGACCGTCGCGGAGCCACCACCATCCAGGATCCGGGGCACGAGCTCGACCCCGGCCGCGTCCAGCGCCCGCTCCTGCCCATCGGCCCGAGGCGCGCCGAGCGGGGCGAGCCTGGCCTCCATCTCGCGCAGCGAGCCGCGCACCTGGACCCCCGCGAACGTCGCCGCAGCGGCCATGACCGAGGTGCCGGGCAGGGCGAGCGGAACGCCTTCCGGCGGACAGCAGCGCCGGTCGGGGCAGACATACGACCAGAACCGGCCGCCGGAGATGCAGAGCGCCTCGAACACCGGCACATCCAACCCGCCGCACGCGATGCGCAGCCGCTGGGCGAGGGGCCGCAGCCGCTCCATCGCCTCCTGCCCGGACTCGCCCTCGGCCGGCTCCTGGCACAGGAACAGAACGACCCCCTCCGGCCGTCCGCCACGCCGCTCACAGCCGCTGATCAGGCATTCGGCGAGCTGGTCGCAGACCTCGGGCCACTCCTCCGGGACCCGGGGAATGCCGAGCCTCAGCCTGCCGCCGAACCGGCCGCGCGAGCCGTGCAGCGCGATCATCACGATGCTGTCGTCCGGCTGAAAACCCAGGACATAGGGCAGGGCATCGGCGAGCTCGGCCGGACTGCGGAGGGTGACCTGCTCTTCGCCGGGCAGCCCGGCCGCTTCGTTGTGTCGAGTCATGGCCCGACGGTCCCTCAGCCCCGGCGGCCCCGCCACCCCTGTGGATAACCTTATCCACAGGCTGCCGGGGGCGTTGGCGCGATGTCGGCGGGATCGGGTTGCATGGGGGCATGAGCGACGAAAATCTGCGTACCTCGGCCGACCGCGTCCTGGCCCGCCTCGTCGGGGACACCACCGGCTCCGCCCGGCTCCGGGAGGATCAATGGCGGGCGATCGAGGCGCTGGTCGCCGAGCGCCGCCGGGCACTGGTCGTGCAGCGCACGGGCTGGGGCAAGTCGGCGGTGTATTTCGTCGCCACCGCGCTGCTGCGCGAGCGCGGCAGCGGTCCGACCGTGATCGTCTCCCCCCTGCTCGCGCTGATGCGCAACCAGGTCGAGGCCGCCGCGCGCGCCGGTATCCACGCCCGCACCATCAATTCCGCCAACACCGAGGAGTGGGACACCATCCAGGCGGAGGTCGCCGCGGGCGAGGTGGATGTGCTGCTGGTGAGCCCCGAGCGGCTGAACAACCCCGACTTCCGCGACGAGGTGCTGCCCCGGCTAGCCGCCGCCACCGGTCTGCTGGTCGTCGACGAGGCACACTGCATCTCCGACTGGGGCCATGACTTCCGGCCCGACTACCGCAGGCTGCGCACCATGCTCGCCGATCTGCCCCAGGGCGTGCCCGTGCTCGCCACGACCGCGACCGCGAACGCACGGGTCACGGCCGATGTGGCCGAGCAGTTGGGCACCGGCGAGGGCACGGGGCGAGCGCTGGTGCTGCGCGGCCCGCTGGACCGGGAGAGCCTGCGGCTGGGCGTGCTGCCGCTGCCGGACGCCGCGCATCGGCTCGGCTGGCTCGCCGACCACCTCGATGAGCTGCCGGGCTCAGGGATCATCTACACCCTCACCGTCGCCGCGGCCGAGGAGGTGACCGCGTTTCTGCGGCAGCGCGGCCACACCGTGGCCTCCTACACCGGCAAGACGGAGAACGCGGATCGTCAGCAGGCCGAGGAGGATCTGCTGGCCAACCGGGTCAAGGCGCTGGTCGCCACCTCCGCGCTGGGCATGGGCTTCGACAAGCCGGATCTCGGCTTCGTGGTGCATCTCGGTTCACCGTCCTCCCCCATCGCCTACTACCAGCAGGTCGGACGCGCCGGGCGCGGTGTGGAGCACGCCGAGGTGCTGCTTCTGCCCGGCCGTGAGGACGAGGCGATCTGGCGGTATTTCGCCTCGCTCGCCTTCCCGCCCGAGGAGCAGGTGCGCCGCACCCTCGATGTGCTGGCGGCGTCGGACCGGCCGGTGTCGCTGCCCGCGCTCGAGCCCCAGGTCGAGCTGCGGCGGTCACGTCTGGAGATCATGCTCAAGGTGCTCGACGTGGACGGCGCGGTGCGGCGTGTGCGCGGCGGCTGGACGGCCACCGGTCAGCCCTGGGCGTACGACGCGGAGCGGTATGCGTGGGTGGCACGCCAGCGGGAGGCCGAGCAGCAGGCCATGCGGGAGTACGCCACGACGGCCGACTGCCGGATGGAGTTCCTCCGGCGGCAGCTGGACGACGAGAAGGCGGCGCCGTGCGGCCGTTGTGACAACTGCGCGGGGGCTCGGTTCACCGCCGAGGTGTCCGCCGCCTCGCTGGACGCGGCGCGCGGTGAGCTGGGGCGGCCCGGTGTCGAGGTGGAGCCGCGCCGTATGTGGCCGACCGGGCTGCCCGCGGTGGGCGTCGATCTCAAGGGCCGCATCGCGGCGGGTGAGCAGGCCGCTCCGGGCCGGGCCCTGGGCCGTCTGTCCGACATCGGCTGGGGAAACCGGCTGCGGCCGCTGCTGGCCCCGCAGAGCCCGGACGCCCCGGTGCCCGACGATGTGGCCGGTGCGGTGGTGACGGTGCTCGCCGACTGGGCCAAGGGCCCCGGCGGCTGGGCCTCGGGCGCGCCGGACGCCCCGGACCGCCCGGTGGGCGTGGTCACGATCGCCTCGCGCACCCGTCCGCAGTTGATCCGGACACTGGGCGAACGGATCGCCGCCGTCGGCCGGTTGCCCCTGCTCGGGAGCGTGGCGTACCACGACGGCGAGATCGACACCCGGGTGCCGCGCACCAACAGCGCCCAGCGGCTGCGGGCGCTGCATGGCGCGCTGACCGTGCCGCCCCCGCTGGCGGCGGCCCTCGCCGAGGCGGGTGGGCCGGTGCTGCTGGTGGACGATATGGCGGATACCGGCTGGACCTTGGCCGTCGCCTCCCGGCTGCTCCGCCGGGCCGGAGCGGCCGGAGTGTTTCCGCTGGTCCTGGCCGTGCAGGGGTAGGGGCGGCCGGGCCGCGGCGGGGCGCGAACCGGTCAGGAATATAGAACGCACATCCAGGAAAAACGGTCAGTGGCGTCAACTGCGCATTGCCGCGGGCGGGCGCGACCGCGAGAATTGTCAGCAGCTCCCCGCCCCCGGTCCGTCCGTGGTACCGACGGGCTGTGTCGTGGCCCGCGCCCGTGCCCGACCCTTCGCACGGACCGTGGGCGCAGACGAAGGGATGACCGTGACCTTCGGCTTCGCTCCACCACCGTCCGCCGGTTCCGCTTCCCGGGTCGGCCGGATGCTCCAGCCCGCCGAGTGGGCGGCAGCGGGAATCCCGTTGCTGCGCAACCCGCGCGAGGTGGTCACCGGACTGCACAGTCGCCATCTGCCCACGCCCTCGACCGCCGTCGTCGCGGTCCTCGATCCGGACGAGCGGCTCACGGCGAGCGCCTCGTTCATCCGCCGCGCCGCCGCCGTCGACGGCTGGGACTTCCGGAACGCGCTGCTGGCGCAGTTGCGCCGGGTGATCCCGCACGACCTGCGCCGCCGCACACCGATCCGCACCGCCGTGCTGCTCTACTGCCGCGAGGGCGAGGGCCGGTGGACGGAGGAGGACGGCGCCTGGATGTGGGGGCTGCGCGACGCCTGCACCCTGCACGGTCTGCGCTGTGGCGCGTACATCACGCTGACCCACGACGGATGGCGGGTCCTCGGCGAGGGGCGGGGCGGCCGTCGGCCGAACTCCGCTTCGCTGCCCACCGAGGTGGGGGTGGCGGTCGAGGGCGACGGCGACGCGAAGGCGCTGCCGCGGCCCCGCCTCGGAGCGCGCAAGGCGCTGAGCCACTCCGCCGCCGTCTGACCAGCCGCGGAGCACGCACGGCCCCTGGTCCGTCCGGACGCCGGACAGCTCCGCCGCGGGGGCAGAGACTGCCGGACACCGGGCGTTCGGGGACGTGCGGCCTCAGGCGCCCGGACCGATAAGGGTGTTGATCCGCTTCGGGTCGCCGCAGACGATCAGCAGCGTCCCGGCACGGCCCATCGCCTCGGGCAGCGCGTGGGCCACGGCATCGTTCGCACCACCGTTGACGGCGACGATCACGACAGGGCGGCCCTTGGCTCGATCGGCACCCGCGTCGGCGTAGAAGACATCGTCTCCCGCGTCGTGCTGCGCCCAGTAGGACGCCTCGCCGAAGGACAGCTCATGCGCCGCCCATGGATGCTGCTCCCCGGTGGTCAGCACCAGGATGTCGGCCGGGGCCCGGCCGGAATCCAGCAGCAGGTCGACCGCCTCGTCCGCCGCGTCCAGCGCACCCTCCACCGTGGCGGGGATCAGCTGGATCTGGGGAGTGGCCTTGGCGGCGGTTGTTTTGGCAGCCGAGGCCGCCGGGGCGGTCGGCAGGGGCTTCGTCGCATCGCTCGTGGTGCGCTGCGACTGGGCCGACGAGGTTCCGGCGGAGCCACGGTTGGGACCGGGGCTTCCAGGCCGACGCGGCGCGGGCCGGGGGCCGGGACCAGGGACAGGACGAGGGGTCGGCGCGGTGCGGCCTGCGGCCGGTGTCGCGCGGGGACCCGGGACACTCTCGTGAATCTGAGGCTCCTCGGGGATGAGAGGCATGGGCTGATGTCTATCAAACGTCGGTGCGAGTCGCATCGGCGGGTGGCGGTTTTGACCGCTTGGTCTGGCTCAGAAGTCGAAGCCGAGTTGGCCTTCGTCCTCCAGCCCGACCGGTTCGGGGGTGTTGCGGATCCGCTTCAGGTGCCGCCAGCGGGGCAGCCCGTCCATATAGGCCCAGGACAGCCGGTGGTGGGGCGTGGGCCCCAGGTCCCGCAGGGCGGCGCGGTGTGTGGGGGACGGATATCCGGCATTGTCCTCGAAACAGAAGTCCGTGTGGTCGGCTCCCAGTTCGGCCATCATCGCATCCCGGCGCACCTTGGCGATCACCGAGGCGGCGGCGACGGACACACAGGACTGATCGCCCTTGATGACCGTACGAACCGTCCAGGGAGCACCGAGGTAGTCGTACTTCCCGTCCAGGATCACCGCGTCCGGCCGGACCGGCAACGTGTCCAGCGCACGGGTGGCGGCGAGCCGGAGGGCGGCCGTCATCCCCAGGGCGTCGATCTCCTCGGGAGAGGAGTGACCCAGGGCGTGTGCGGTGACCCACGAGTCCAACTCCCGGGCCAGGGCCGTGCGCTTCTTGGGGCTCAGCAGCTTGGAGTCGGTGAGTCCGGTGGGCGGACGGCGCAGTCCGGTGACCGCCGCGCAGACCGTCACCGGACCGGCCCATGCCCCGCGCCCGACCTCGTCGATACCGACGACGATCTTGGCTCCCGTCGTGGCTCGAAGCGAGCGCTCGACACTGTGGGTGGGCGGTTCATAGGCCATGGCGAGGACAACCTTACGCCGCTCTTACCCGCATTCGGAACCCGGATCCCGGCAGCGGTCGCCAGCCGCCCCCGGCGGTTGCCTCCCTGGTGAACCCGGTCGCCGCTTCCGCTCAACGCGGCGCGGCGGAGGGCCGGTTCGACAGGTGGGGCAAACCGGGCGACATACCTCATCCCGCCCATGGGACGGGTCAGTCGCCCCGCGCCGGGACCCACCCGGGCAGCGCCTCGGTGCGGTCCTGCCAGTCGCCGGGCGGCGTGCCGGTTGCCTCGGCCGCGACCACTCCTCCGGCGATGGCGCAGGTGGTGTCCACATCCCCTCCGGCCGAGGCCGTCTTCCAGATCGCCTCCTCGAAGGAGCCCAGGTGGCGGGCGGCCGCCCACAGGGCGAACGGCACGGTGTCATGGGCGCTGGTACGGCGGCCGCAGCCGAGCACCGCGGCGACGGTCCCCGCGTCCGCGTAGTCGAGCATGTCGCGGGCCCGGCGCAGCCCCGCATGGACGGCGCTGCGCGGCACCACCTCGACCACCCGGTCCAGCAACTCCTCCGGCCCGCCGTGGCCCGCCGGATCGGCCACCAGCGCCGCCGCCGCGGCCACCGCCATGGCACCCGCCACCGCCTCGCGGTGTTGATGCGTGGTGTACGCCGAGATCTCCGCCTGATGTGTCGCCTGCTCCACATCGCCCGCGTACCAGGCGCCCAGCGGGGCGATCCGCATGGCGGCGCCGTTTCCCCACGACCCCTGCCCCCGGAACAGAGCGGCGGCCAGGTCACGCCAGTTGCCACCCTCCCTGACGAGGCGGAGCATCCGGTTCACGGCGGGGCCGTAGCCCCGGTCGAAATCATGGTGGTCGGCGAAGGACCGGGCGAGATCGTCCTGGTCGATCCGGCCGTGGGTCACCAGGACGGCCAGGATCGAGCAGGCCATCTCGGTGTCGTCGGTCCACTGCCAGGGGGCGGGTGGCAGCTCGCGGCGCTTGAGGAACGGATAGTTGGCGGGTACGAAGAACTGGGAGCCGAGGGCATCGCCCACGGCCAGCCCGCGCAGACTCCGGAGAGCCCGGTGGAAACGGTCAGCGGTCATCGTTGCGCACTCTAACCGGTGCGGCCGTAGGGCTCGGGGGTGCACCAGCGCTCGAACGGCCGGTCCAGGCGGTAGCGCCCGTCCGGGCCGAGCAGCAGGGACCGTGTCTCACCGTTGCCGGGGTTCGACAGCGACTCGAATTCGGCGACGTTCCAGTGCAGCCACCGCATACAGAACAGCCGCATGGTCAGCCCATGGGTCACCAGCAGGACGTTCGGCGGATGTGCCGGGTCCTGGAAGCTGCGCCACAGGCTCTCCAGGAAGGCGTCCACCCGGTCGTAGACATCCGCGCCCGACTCACCCTGCGCGAACCGGTAGAAGAAGTGCCCGTAGGCGTCGCGGTACGCCATCTGTTTCCGCACGTCCTCGCGGTCCTGCCAGTTCCCCCAGTCCTGCTCCCGCAGCCGGGGCTCCTCCCTGACCCGGGTGCGGGAGGGGTCCAGATCGAGCAGCTTCAGGGTCTGGTGGGTGCGGCGGTACGGCGACACATAGATCGAGACCTGTTCGTCGCCGAAGGTGGCGCGCAGCCGCTCGCCCGCCTCCTTCGCCTGCCGGAGTCCGTTCTCGGTCAGCTTCAGAGCATGGTCGGGCACTCTTTCGTACACCGAGTCATCGACATTCCCCTCCGATTCTCCGTGCCGTAGGAGGACGATGCGCCGGGGTCGAGCCATGGCGCCACCCTAGATCGAGGCCGTGGCCAGTGCCTCACCCCCCTCCTCGGCCATGGGCCGGCCTCCGCGTATCTCGCACCGCCGCCCGGTGAACCGGCTGCGCAGCAGCCGGTCGTGCGAGACCACCACCAGCGCCCCGGTCCACTGGGCCAGTGCCTCCTCCAGCTCCTCTACCAGGCCGAGGGCGAGATGGTTGGTCGGCTCGTCGAGCAGCAGCAGATCGGCGGGGCGGGCCAGCAGCCGGGCGAGCGCCAGCCGGCGGCGCTGGCCCGCGGAGAGCGATCCCACCGGGACATGGAGATCGTCCGAGCGGAACAGCCCGTAGGACAGCAGCAGGGTGGCCTGCTCCTCCGGCGTCCCCGGCAGTCCACGGCCGAAGGCCGGTAGCAACCGCTCCCGGGGCCGGGCCACCGGTATCTCCTGGGCGAGATAGCCGACCCTTCCCCGGCGGACCACCCGCCCCGCCTCCGGTTTCTCCACCCCGGCCATGACCCGCAGCAGGGTGGATTTGCCCGCGCCGTTCGCCCCGTGGACGAGCAGCCTCTCTCCGGCCACCACGGTGAGCCGGTCCACCGCCAGCCGCTCCCCCACGCGAACATCGTGGAGATCGACGAGCACACCGTCCGCCGTGCCCCCGGCGGGCAGCGCCGAGAACCTCAGCGGCTCCGGCGGGCGCGGCACCGGGTCCTCCTGGAGCCTGCGCAGCCTCTCCCGGGCGTTCCGCACCCTGCTGGACACCGAGGACTGCACGCGTCCCCGATCCCGGTCGTAGGCCATTTTGTTGCCGTCCTTCATGCCACGGCCCGGGGCGACCCGGCGTGCGACGGTGGTGGCGGCCTCGGCCAGCGCGGCCGTCTCCGCGCACCACTCCTCGTATGCCTGCTCCCAGCGGCGGCGCGCGGCGATCCGCTCGGCGACGAATCCGCCGTACCCCCCGCCGTAGCGCACCAGGGCGCGCCGGTCCGCGTCCACCTCGATGATCGCGGTCGCCACCCGCTCCAGGAAGACCCGGTCGTGGGAGACCGCGAGGACGGTACCCGGATGCCCCCGCAGGGCCTCCTCCAGCCAGCTGAGCGCGGCGCCGTCGAGGTGATTGGTCGGCTCGTCCAGCAGCATCACTTCGGGGGCGGCGGCGATCAGGCAGGCGAGCCCGAGCCGGGCCTGCTCACCGCCCGACAGACTGCCGAGCCGGCGCTCGTACCCGATGCCGCCGAGCCCCAGACCGTGCAGGGCCTTCTCCACCCGGGCATCCGCCTCATAGCCACCGCGGGCCTCGAACGCGGTGAGCAGATCGCCGTACGCGGCGAGCGCCTCGGGGGCACCGCCGCCGAGATCCGCCTCCAGCTCGCGCAGCCCGCGCTCCATGGCGCGCACCTCGGCGAGGGCGGCGTCCACCGCGTCGCGCACCGTGTGGTCCGGGGGCAGCTCGGGCGTCTGGCCGAGGTGCCCTATGCCGCCGTCGGCCACCGTCACCACGGGGCCGTCGTCGGGCAATTCACTCCCGGCCAGCAGCCGCAGCAGGGTGGACTTACCTGCTCCGTTCTCCCCCACGACGCCGACACGCTCCCCGGGCCGCACCGCGAGGGACACGTCGTCGAGCAGCAGCCGGCCACCCCGGGACAGCGTGACGCCTCGCAGCGAGATCTGTGTGGGCACAGGGCGTACCTCCAAGCACGCGACCACATGCGGCTATCCGAACCGCACGCTACAAACACAACTGAAGTTGCATTACCCTCACCATGACACGGCAAACCAACTAACACAACTGGAGTTGCACTTGTCCACAGAAAGCGCCACCCCGACGCCGGGCACCGTCCGCCCCGGAGGGCGCACCGCGCGCACCCGCTCGGCGGTGCGCGACGCCGTGCTCACCGGCCTCGCCGAGCACGGCTATCCCGGTCTGACCGTGGAGTACGTCGCCGAGCACTCCGGCGTCCACAAGACGACCGTCTACCGGCGCTGGGGCAGTGTCGAGGGGCTCGTGGCGGACGCGCTCGACCTCGCGGGCGAGGACGCCTGGACGCCGCCCGACACCGGAAGCCTTGAGGGTGATCTACGTGCTCTCGCCCGCGAGGTGACCGAGACCTTCGGCAGCGCGTCGGCCGCCGCCGCGCCGACCGCCTTCATCGCGGCCGCGTTCCAGTCCGAACGCGCGGCCGAGGCGCTGCACACCTTCTACACCGGGCGCTTCGACCGGTGTGAATCCGTGGTGCGGCGGGCCGTCGACCGGGGCGAGGCCCCATCCGGCACCGACGCCGCGTCGGTCGTACGCGCCGTCTCCGCGCCCTTGTTCTTCCGGGCACTCATCACCCGTGAGCCCATCGACACGCCGCTCGCCGACCAGACGGCGACCGCCGTCGCCACCGCGGTCCGGGCCGGGGCGTATCTCCCCGACCGCCGCTGACCAGACCGCCCTGGGAGCGGCAGGGTTCCGCGTCCCGCCCTCACACCGTCCAGGCGGACTCGATCCGAACGACGTCACCGGTGATCGCCGCCACATCCGCTTCCGTCTGCGCGCGCAGGCCGAGCCGCTCGACCCGCTCCACGCGGTACTTTCCGTGCTCGGCCGCCGAGTCCCACAGCGACAGGACCATGAACTCGTTCCCCGGTGCCTCGCCGAACACCCCGCGCAACATTCCGGGTGACCCGGCCATGGCCGGATTCCACACCTTCTCCTGCACCAGCGTGAAGTGTTCCACCCGGTCGGGGCGCACACGGCAGTGCGCGACACGCACCACATCCGCGTCGGAGAAGCGTGGCTCGAAGCCGACCTTCACATCGAAGCGGTGCTCGAACAGCCGGACTTGCATATCCCTGTACGTGCCCGACTGCGCGGCCGCCAGCCGGTCGTGTGAGCGCGCCATGAAGGAGTCGTAGAACGCCCGGCTCTCCCAGAACGAGAAGACATGCGCCACATCCGGCCGCCCCCGGCTCCAGCCACCGCCCTGCCCCCGGAATCCCGGTTCGCCGGGCAACCCCGCCCACTTCCGCTGCCCCCGCTCGAAACCCGGGCGGTCCACCACGGTGCAACGAATCCACTTGACCAGCACCGCGCCATCCTACGGCGGTGCGGTGGCCCTCATCACATACCGGAGAGTCCGCCCCCGTTTGGGCATCGCACCATACGGCGCCCGAAGACGAACGTGGATGGAGACAGATGGAGACTGACGGCGGCGGGGCGCGAGCCCGAAGGCCCGCGCCCCGCCCCGGATGTCATCCGTAAGGACGCGATCAGCTACAGCCGCTCGTCGAACCGCAGCCCTCGCACAGGTAGCAGCTGCCCGCACGGCGCATCTTGGTGCCGCAGGAGAAGCAGAGCGGAGCGTCCGCGTTCAACCCCATCTGGATCTCGACCAGTTCGGTCGAGCTGTGGGCCTCCCTCGCCGACCCGTTCGTGGTCCGCGGCTTGGACGTGCTGCCCTTGGGGGCCTCCACCACATGGCGCGGCGCCGACTGGGCCAGGCCCTCGACGTCCACCTCGTCGTCGGCGGCCTCGTAGGACCCCGTCTCCAGGTGGCGCTGGCGCTCCTCGGCGGAGTGGATGCCGAGCGCCGAGCGGGTCTCGAAGGGCAGGAAGTCCAGCGCCAGCCGGCGGAAGATGTAGTCGACGATCGACTGCGCCATCCGCACATCCGGGTCGTCCGTCATACCGGCCGGCTCGAAGCGCATGTTGGTGAACTTCGAGACGTAGGTCTCCAGCGGCACGCCGTACTGAAGACCGACCGACACGGCGATCGAGAAGGCGTCCATCATGCCCGCCAGGGTCGAGCCCTGCTTGGACATCTTCAGGAAGACCTCACCGAGACCGTCGTCCGGGTAGGAATTGGCGGTCATATAGCCCTCGGCGCCGCCCACCGTGAAGGAGGTGGTGATGCCGGGACGGCCCTTGGGGAGGCGCCTGCGGACCGGGCGGTACTCGACGACCTTCTCGACCTCGGGCTCGGCCTGCTCCTTCTCCTCCTTCTTCTTGGCGGAGAGCGGCTGACCGACCTTGCAGTTGTCGCGGTAGATCGCCAGCGCCTTGATGCCGAGCTTCCAGCCCTCGAAGTAGATCTCCTCGATCTCCTCGACGGTAGCCGACTCCGGCATGTTGACCGTCTTGGAGATCGCGCCGGAGAGGAACGGCTGGGCGGCGGCCATCATCCGCACATGGCCCATCGGCGAGATGGAGCGCTCGCCCATCGCGCAGTCGAAGACCTCGTAGTGCTCGGGCTTCAGCCCCGGCGCGTCGATCACATTGCCGTTGTCGGCGATGTGGGCGACGATCGCCTCGACCTGCTCCTCCTGGTAGCCGAGCCGCTTGAGCGCCTTGGGGACCGTGTTGTTCACGATCTGCATGGAGCCGCCGCCGACCAGCTTCTTGAACTTGACCAGGGCCAGGTCCGGCTCGACGCCCGTGGTGTCGCAGTCCATCATCAGGCCGATGGTGCCGGTCGGCGCGAGCACCGACGCCTGGGCGTTGCGGAAGCCGTTCTTCTCGCCGAGGCGCAGGACGTCCTGCCATGCCTCGGTGGCCGCGGCCCAGACCGGGGTGTCCAGGTCGTCCATGCGCTTGGCCACGGCATTGGCGTCCGAGTGCTGCTTCATGACGCGCTTGTGGGCGTCCGCGTTACGGGCGTAGCCGTCGTACGGGCCGACCACGGCGGCGAGCTCCGCGGAGCGCTTGTACGAGGTGCCGGTCATCAGGGAGGTGATCGCTCCGGCCAGGGCCCGGCCGCCGTCGCTGTCGTAGGCATGGCCGGTGGCCATCAGCAGGGCGCCCAGGTTGGCGTAGCCGATGCCCAGCTGGCGGAAGGCGCGGGTGGTCTCGCCGATCTTCTCGGTCGGGAAGTCCGCGAAGCAGATGGAGATGTCCATCGCGGTGATGACCAGCTCGACGACCTTGGCGAAGCGCTCGGCGTCGAAGCGCTGGTTGCCCGCGTCGTCGTCCTGGAGGAACTTCATCAGGTTGAGCGAGGCGAGGTTGCACGAGGAGTTGTCCAGGTGCATGTACTCGCTGCACGGGTTGGACGCGGTGATCCGGCCCGACTCCGGTGAGGTGTGCCAGTGGTTGATGGTGTCGTCGTACTGGATCCCCGGGTCGGCGCAGGCCCAGGCCGCCTCGGCCATCTTGCGGAAGAGCGACTTGGCGTCGACCTCCTCGATGGGCTCACCGGTCATCCGGCTGCGCAGCCCGAATGACGCGCCGGACTCCACGGCCTTCATGAACGTGTCGTTCACGCGGACGGAGTTGTTGGCGTTCTGGTACTGGACGGACGTGATGTCGTCGCCGCCCAGGTCCATGTCGAAGCCCGCGTCGCGCAGGGCGCGGATCTTCTCCTCCTCCTTGACCTTGGTCTCGATGAACGCCTCGACGTCCGGGTGATCGACGTCGAGCACGACCATCTTGGCGGCCCGGCGGGTGGCGCCGCCCGACTTGATCGTTCCGGCGGAGGCGTCGGCGCCGCGCATGAAGGAGACGGGTCCTGAGGCGTTGCCGCCCGAGGAGAGGAGTTCCTTGGAGGAGCGGATGCGGGAGAGGTTCAGGCCGGCGCCGGAGCCGCCCTTGAAGATCATCCCCTCTTCCTTGTACCAGTCCAGGATCGACTCCATGGAGTCGTCCACGGAGAGGATGAAGCAGGCGCTGACCTGCTGCGGCTGCTGGGTGCCGACGTTGAACCAGACAGGCGAGTTGAAGCTGAAGACCTGGTGCAGCAGCGCGTAGGTGAGCTCGTGGTCGAAGATCTCGGCGTCCGCGGGCGAGGCGAAGTAGCCATTGTCCTCACCGGCCTTGCGGTAGGTGCGCACCACGCGGTCGATGAGCTGCTTCAGGCTCGCCTCCCGCTCCGGGGAACCCACCGCGCCGCGGAAGTACTTGCTCGTGACGATGTTGACCGCGTTCACCGACCAGAAGTCGGGGAACTCCACGCCGCGCTGCTCGAAGTTGACCGAACCGTCGCGCCAGTTGGTCATGACGACGTCACGGCGCTCCCAGACCACCTCGTCGTACGGATGCACGCCGGGGGTGGTGTGAATGCGCTCGATGCGCAGACCCTTGTTCGCTTTGCTTCCCTTGGAGCGGGAGCCTCGTGCCGGGCCGCTCGTCGTCTCTGTCATTCCGCCTCCCTGTACGGGCGAAAACGCCCTGATGTGCCCATTTCTTCCCCAGGCACGGTGTCTGTCTTTCACCCGGATGCGCCAAGCGCCCCGGGCGGGTGTATGGGCCGCCGGTCAGTCGGCGGCGATGGCCGGCGCGGGGGCCTCCGCGGCCCCTTCGGCGCCGGACCCGCGGTCGTGCGCGGGAGGCCGTTGCTGGTCACGCAGCTCCGCGACGGCGGCCTCGAAGTCCTCGAGGGAGTCGAAGGCGCGGTAGACGGAGGCGAAGCGGAGGTAGGCGACGAGGTCGAGCTTCTGGAGCGGACCGAGTATGGCGAGCCCGACGTCATGGGTGGACAGCTCGGCGCTGCCGGTGGCCCGGACCGCCTCTTCCACCTGCTGACCGAGCTTGGCAAGGGCGTCCTCGGTGACCGGACGACCCTGGCACGCTTTGCGCACCCCCGAAATGACCTTGTCGCGGCTGAAGGGCTCGGTGACCCCGCTCCGCTTGATCACCATCAGTGACGCGGTCTCCACGGTCGTGAAGCGGCGCGAGCAGTCGGGGCACTGGCGGCGCCTGCGGATCGAGCAGCCGTCATCCGTGGTGCGGCTGTCGACGACACGGCTGTCGGGGTGCCGGCAGAAGGGGCAGTGCATGGCTCCGATCCCTCCCTCACCCTCAAAAACGGCGCATGACTGAACATGCCTGAACATGCCTGACTAGCCCCCACCGGGCCGCGAGGCCCGCCGGGACGGCCACAAGCATAAGCGAAAACCTTGGCAGGAAATCCACCAGGGACCACAACCTGTGGGTGGCTTACATCCATCAAACCACTAGATCTGGTGTCTGGCACTCAACCGACCCGGATGGCGTGTCACGACTCGGGAGCAGGCACGAGACTACGCGAACCCCGCGCGTCCCGGATTCATGGGGGTCGGGATGCAAGACTGAGGGCGCCCCACAACGGCCGGACCAAACGGCCCATACACCTAAGCCTGCGATCACGTCAGCCCATCTGCGAAATTTCACTCGAACGTGTGTTTGGCGCAACCTTTCGAAAGCAACTACCGTTGTCCAACTAGGGAGAACATCTCGAGAGGGGCCGTCGTGACCACCACCGCAGAGAGCGCCACTATTACCGCCCAGGAGCGCTCCCAGAGCCGACTCGAACAGACACACGCGATGAACCAGACCCACCCGATGAACGAAGACGCCACGAACCCGGAGG
Organism: Streptomyces malaysiensis subsp. samsunensis; assembly: GCF_024519315.1. GTDB lineage: Bacteria > Actinomycetota > Actinomycetes > Streptomycetales > Streptomycetaceae > Streptomyces > Streptomyces malaysiensis. Next base: position 88,103 of record NZ_JANIIC010000019.1, read on the forward strand.
GGCAGAAGCCCACGCGATCGCTACCAGGGCGACCTCCAGGCATCCGGGCGGACAGCTCAGGGCTGACCGACCGGCAGCGGCGCGTCATCGAGGTCATTCGCGACTCTGTGCAGCGGCGTGGTTACCCGCCGTCCATGCGGGAGATCGGCCAGGCGGTGGGCCTCTCCAGCACCTCGTCCGTCGCCCATCAGCTGATGGCTCTGGAGCGGAAGGGCTTTCTGCGACGCGACCCCCATCGGCCCCGGGCCTACGAGGTCCGCGGCTCCGACCAGCCCAGCGCCCAGCCCACGGACACCACCGGCAAGCCCGCCGCCTCCTATGTGCCGTTGGTCGGCCGGATCGCGGCCGGTGGGCCGATCCTCGCCGAGGAGTCGGTCGAGGATGTTTTCCCGCTCCCCCGGCAGCTGGTCGGCGACGGTGAGCTCTTCGTGCTGAAGGTGGTCGGCGACTCCATGATCGAGGCCGCCATCTGCGACGGGGACTGGGTGACGGTGCGCCGTCAGCCCGTCGCCGAGAACGGCGACATCGTCGCCGCGATGCTCGACGGTGAGGCCACGGTGAAGCGCTTCAAGCGGGAGGACGGCCATGTGTGGCTGCTCCCGCACAACGCCGCCTACCAGCCGATCCCCGGCGACGAGGCCACCATTCTGGGCAAGGTGGTCGCGGTGTTGCGGCGCGTCTGAGCGCGCCGGATCGAGGTGCGCTTTCAGCGTGCCCCACGACCGGGCCCCGGGACCACTGCGCCGGTTCCGGGGCCCTGCTGTTTATGGCGGCCGTCGGGCCGTGGTCGAATGCGCCGACCGTAGGGCGGCGCCCCGCTACGCCTCCTGGGCCTTGGCCGCCGTGTCGATGGCGGCCAGCGAGCGGCGCACCTGGTTGCGGTCGGTCGTGTACCAGAAGTCCGGCATGGACTTGCGGAGGAACGAGCCGTAGCGGGCCCGCTCGACCCGGGGATCCAGGACGGCGACAATGCCGCGGTCACCCGAAGCGCGCACGAGCCGGCCCGCGCCCTGGGCCATCAGCAGCGCGGCATGGGTCGCGGCGACGGCCATGAAGCCATTGCCCCCGGCCTCCTCCACCGCCTTCTGGCGGGCACTCATCAGAGGGTCGTCGGGGCGGGGGAAGGGCACCCGGTCCATCACCACCAGCTGGCAGCTGGGCCCCGGCACATCGACGCCCTGCCAGAGGGACAACGTGCCGAACAGGCAGGTCTTGGCGTCGGCGGCGAAGGCGCGGATCAGCTCGCCCAGCGTCTCCTCGCCCTGGAGGAGGATGGGCATGTCGATACGCCCACGCAGCTCCTCCGCGGCCGCCTGGGCGGCGCGCATGGACGAGAACAGCCCGAGCGTGCGACCACCCGCGGCCTCGACCAGCTCGGTGAGCTCATCGAGCATATCGGCGCGGCTGCCGTCGCGGCCGGGCTGGGCGAGATGCTTGGCGACGTAGAGGATCCCCTGCTTCGAATAGTCGAAGGGCGAGCCGACGTCGAGGCCCTGCCAGCGCGGCGCGGTGTCCTCGCCGCCCTCCGGATCCTGCGGGCTCTCGGGGGCGAGACCGAGTGAGGCCGCCACCCCGTTGAAGTCCCCGCCCAGCTTGAGCGTGGCGGAGGTGAGGACGACGGACCGGTCTTCGAACAGCTTCTCGCGCAGCAGCCCCGAAACGGAGAGCGGGGCGACACGCAGCGAGGCCCCGAAGCGATCGTGCCGCTCGTACCAGACCACGTCATACTCCGAGCCCTCGACGATCCGCTCGGCCACCTGGTGGATGGTCTCCACGGCGCCCAGCGCCTGCTTGCGGACCGCGTCCTCGTCCTTGACCGAGGCGTCCCGCGTGGCGCCCAGCGCCGAGATCACCGTGCGGGCCGCGTCGCGCAACGCCATCAGCACATAGCCGAGGTCCTCGGGGATCTTCTCAAGGCGGCCGGGCAGCGCCAGCTCCATCAGCCGCTCGAAGCCCTCCGAGGCGGTCTGGAGGGCGTCCGCCGCCTGTTCCTTGACCAGCTTCGCGGCACGCCGCACGGCGCGGTTGACCTGGCCCGGGGTGAGCTCGCCACTGGCGACACCGGTGACCCGGGAGACCAGCTCATGGGCCTCGTCGACGATCAGCACCTCATGGCTGGGCAACACGGGGGCGCCCTCGATGGCGTCGATGGCGAGCAGCGCGTGGTTGGTGACGACGACATCGGCGAGTTTGGCCCGCTCACGGGACGCCTCGGCGAAGCACTCCGCGCCATAGGCGCATTTGGACGCGCCGAGGCACTCCCGGGAGGTGACCGACACCTGGGCCCAGGCGCGGTCCGAGACACCGGGGGTCAGATCGTCCCGGTCGCCGGTCTCGGTCTCGTCCGACCAGTCGCGCAACCGCAGCAGGTCCTTGCCGAGCTTGCTGGTGGGCGCGGCGGCCTCGAACGGGTCGAAGAGGCCGGCCTCATCGGCGTCCTCCTGCGGAACGCCCTCGTGGAGCCGGTGCAGGCACAGATAGTTGGAGCGGCCCTTGAGCATGGCGAACTCGGGGCGGCGGCGCAGGATCGGGTGCAGCGCCTCCACGGTGCGGGGCAGATCGCGCTCGACGAGCTGCCGCTGGAGGGCGAGGGTCGCCGTGGCGACGACGACACGCTCACCGTGGGCGAGGGCGGGCACCAGATAGCCGAGGGACTTCCCGGTGCCGGTACCGGCCTGAACCAGCAGATGGGAGCTGTCGTCAATCGCCTCCGCCACGGCTTCGGCCATGGCGGTCTGACCAGGGCGCTCGGTACCGCCGACGGCGGTTACGGCGGCGTGCAGCAGATCGGCGAGTGGAGGCGAGGACGATTCAGTCATAGGGCAGCCAGCCTACGGGGCGGCACCGACATCACTCCCGTCGGTGTGGTCGGTGACGGACGGTTTCGGCCGGGGTGGAGCTGGGACACGTCCCGCCTTCGTGGGACGGGCGGATCCCCGCTTGGTGGGAGGGCGGATCCCCACTCGTGGGAACCGGGACCGGGCGAGCGGTGTATCAACAGTGGAATCTCGCACAGAGCTCGCAGAGAACTTTCACAGAAGCCGACAGATCACGGGGGCACGGATGGTTGTGGAGGCTCACAGGACGTGTCGCAGGGCACGGTCGCGCAGCATCAGCGCGGCGCGTTTGGCGGGGAGTTCGACTTCCGCGGAGAAGCGGAAGCCGGCGCCGAGGAAGGCGGCGACGGAGGGGGTGTTGCGGAGATCCGGTTCGGCCACGACCCGGGAGCAGGACGGACGATGTTCGAGGACGAGGTCGGCGGCCGCCCGGAGCAGGGTCGTCCCCAGACCACGGCCGCGATCGCTGACCCGGCCGATCAGCAGGTGGATACCCGTGTCGTGCGGCCGGGCGGGGTAGTACCGCGCAAGCGGGTCCAGATCGGCGCGGTACACCTCCCAGTAGCTCATCGGGACGCCGTCCAGGACACCCAGGCAGGGCACACTGCGGCCATCGCCGTCGAGCTGGTCCCCGAGGTGGCTCGCGGTGGTCTCCTCGGGGCCGTCGAGCTCCCAGAAGGCGGCGACGGACGGGTCGTTCATCCATTGGGCGATGAGCCGCAGATCGCGCCCGATGCGCACCGGGACAAGCTGGAAGGTGCCCAACGGGGTGCTGGTGGGCCCCCATTCGACGATGTGGTCGAGCAGATCCGGCCGGTCGTCGGCCTCCGGTCCGGTGAAGCCCACGTCGATGTGTGGCGCGACGTCCTCTTTCTGGCGCAGCCGCAGATCGATGGTGTCGTCGGTGCTGGAGCTCGCACTGGAGTCGGTGTGCGGCACGGCGACGCTCTCCTCTCGGGGGTCTCGGCACGTCAGGGGGACGTGGGGGGTGAGGGGCCTGATCGCGGGTCGCGGAGTCAAGCCATAGGAGGGACAGCAGGGGTGCCGGAAGGAGAGACAGACATGGCGAGGGGGTTGTCGATGGTCACATAGACGGACTGGGTGTCCACCGGTCCCACCAGTTCGTCCAGGCCGCGCAGCCGGGTGAGCAGATTGGCCTTGCAGCGCAGGGTGGGCGCCTCCAGGAGCTGGGCGGGAAGCGGTGAGCGGGTACGCCCGGGGCCGGACGCGACCTCGGTGAGAAAGCGGCGGAACGCGGCCAGCAGGACGCGCTCCTCGACGAGTCGCTGGGACCCGAAGGCGCCGATCATTCCGAGGACGTTGTTGACACCCAGGTAGTAGGCGAACCGCTCGTCGATGACCTCATCGGGGACGAAGGTGTCGCTGCGGCCGCCGATACCGGGCAGCCGACGCTGGAGTTCGGCGTGCCGGGACGTACGGAAGTAGTAGCCCTGGTTGTCCCGGTAGCGGCCGCCGACCGGCCAGCCGTCCGGGTCCAGCAGCACCAGCGTGTTCTGCTGGTGTGCCTCGAGCGCGATCCCGGCTTCCCCGTCCAGCCAGAGCACGGGGCGTACGACCGTGTGCAGATAGCGCAGGAACCACTCCGCGCCGACGGCCGCGGTGGAACGGCCGGTGCGAGCGGCCAGCCGGGCGACGATGTGGGCGAGCCGGGAGCGCATCACCGGCTGTCCGCGCCAGGGGCGCACCGCGAGGAGTCCGGCGACGCAGACGGCGTCGTCGCCGGGGCCGAACGGGTTGTGCCGGACGACAACGTCGATGCCGGTCAGGGGCTCGCCATCCGATCCGTCCACGGCGAGCCAGGCCGGGTCTCGGACGATGTCGAAGCCCGGGAAGCCGGGGAATGCCGTCCGCCACTGCTCGGCCAGTCCGCTGCGGAGCAGCCGGTGCACCTCGACACCGCGGCGGAGTTCCTTACGGAGGTTCTCACGACGGGAGTTGGTGATTCGCAGACCAAGGGAGAGTTTCAGCATGGCGGGAGCGCCGGGCCGGTAGACGGTACGGACCGACGAGGTGGGATACCAGTCACCGCCGCACGGCCCGAGGTCGTGCAGCAGACCCGCGTCGAAGAGCGCGGCGACCTCCGGACGGTGCCGGATCTCGCGAGCCTGCCAGGGATGCAGCGGCAGGGGCACGGTACCGGTGGGCAGTTGGAGGCCGCTGCCCGCCAGGGAGAGGGCGAGCCGCTCGGCGGGCACGGTCCGGCCGCGCTCCGTCCAGGCCGACTCGCAGGCCAGTACGGACCGGTCCGCCGCGATCCAGTGAAGGGGGAAGGAGCCACGCGATTCCGGTGAGCAGACGGTGGATTCGGCGTCGGAGAGGCCCTCGCGGCTCTTCGGCGTGGGATGCAGGGGGTGACCGAAGAGGAGGGATTGTTCGGCATTGAGAAACGGGGTGCCCGCACCGGGATCGGCGGGCATGGCCCGGCGGTGGGTGAGGAAGAGGGCGGTGCGTCGCACGGAGTCCGCGACACGGCCGACAAGTTCGGTGGCGTCCGCGTCGGGATCGTCCTGCCGCGCGGTGTACGCCGCCTCGCGGGTGAGCAGGGCCGCGAGGGTGACCGCGCCGACAGCGGGCGCGTCATGGGGGCCGTGCTCCAGCAGCGGCGGACCGAAGCGGTGCCAGCCGGTGGGCGACCAATAGCGCACCGGGACGAGGAGTACGGTTCCGCTGGCGGCGAGGGGGATGCGCAGGGTGTCCCTGTCGGGGCGCGCGAGACCGCGCTCACGTACCCAGCAGCGCAGCAGGTTCTCGACGGCCGCGGCGTCGGCCGCGGTCAGCGGGTCGGGGTCGTCGAGCGGATCCACGCCGACCTCAGGGGCGCGGCCGCCGGGCACCTCCTGGCCGTCGCGGTTCTGCCGGGGTACGGCCGTCGCGGCCAGTTGTGGTGCGGACGGCTCCTCAGCCGACGGCTCCGGGGTGGGCGGTTTCTCTCTGGCGGATGGCTGGGGTGCGCCAGCGCCCGCTCCCGCTCCCGCCGCGCTGAGGAGCGGCGCCGTGGCGGGCCGCGCAATGGCGGGCGATGTCTTGGCGGACGACGTCGCCGGGGGCTGTGGCGCCGGGGCCGGGGCCGGTGGCACCGCCACCTCGGACGGTGGCACGGCCGCGGGGGACAGCGGCGCCGTGGGGGCAGATGGCACTGGCGCGAGCGGTGATGGCGGTGCCGGGGGCGCTGTCTGCTCTCCGGCGGCCGTCATGGCGGTGGACGGTGCCCTGACCGCCGACACCGCCGTGGGCGGGGCGGCCGGGGCGGGCGGTCTCGCCTCCTCAGCCGGAGGAGGCGCCGTGTGGGGCGAGTGCGGGAGAGGCGGCGGGGGGCCGGGGCGCGCGGAGTCGCCGGGGTTGGTCTGGGCGGGCACGGGCTGCGGGCGGGGAGACAAGGGGGTTCCCCCGGGGGTATGCGGCATGGTGAGTGCGGCGCGGGCATCATGGCGTTCACGTCCTGGGCCCGGCGCCTGCCTCCTTCGGTGGTGCGATGGGGGTGCGGTCGTACGGTGCTGGGCGCGTCACCGGTGGTCTCCGGTGGACGGCGGGCCGAACGGGGCAGCGGTGGGCGGGAGTTCACGGGAGTGGGTTCCGGCGGTGCGGATCGACGCGTCCAGGGCGTCGGTGAGCCGGTCCAGGACGGCCTCTGTCTGCTCATCGGTGATGGTGAGCGGAGGGAGAAGGCGGATCACCGCACCGTGGCGTCCGCCGAGTTCGACGATGAGCCCGCGCCGCAGGCACTCCTGCTGAACGGCCGCCGCGAGCGCGGGAGCGGCGGGCGGTGCCGCCGTACGCATGGCATCGGCGTATGGGGCTGCCTCACCCGGGGATGCCTCGTACGGGGCTCCCCCACCCGGAGATGCCTCGTACGGGGATGCCTCGTATGGGGTTGTGCCGCCCGGGGCTTCCTCGTGGTCGGGGTTCGCGACGGGTCCAGCCCCCGTTGGCGCAACTCCAGCTCCTGCCGCGAACCCAGCCTCCGGGGCGACCAGTTCAACGCCGATCATGAGGCCCCGGCCGCGCACGTCGCCGATCTGAGGCCGTCCGGCGGCGAATCCGCGCAGCCGCTCCAGCATCCGGCCGCCGACGGTTGCCGCGCGCTCGGCGAGGTTGTTCTGCCGGACATGGGCGAGGGTCGCCGCGCCCGCGGCCATCGCCAGTTGGTTGCCGCGGAAGGTGCCCGCGTGGGCTCCGGGCGGCCAGACGTCGAGGTCTTCCCGGTAGACCACGACGGCCAGCGGCAGGCCCCCTCCGATGGCCTTCGACAGCACCATCACATCGGGCTCCACCCCGCTGTGGTCGACCGCCCAGAAGGCCCCGGTGCGCCCGACGCCGGTCTGCACCTCGTCCGCGATGAGCGGGATGGAGCGGGCCGCGGTGATCTCGCGCATCCGGCGCAGCCAGCCGTCCGGTGCCGGGATCACCCCGCCCTCGCCCTGTACGGGTTCGAGGATCATCCCGGCCGGGTGGGGCGCACCGCCCTTCGGGTCGTCGAGCAGCTTCTCGGCCCAGTGCGCCGCGAGTTCGGCACCGCGCTCCCCGCCGACCCCGAACGGGCAGCGGTAGTCGTACGGAAAGGGCAGCCGGGTCACACCGGCCGCCATCACACCATCCGCCGGGGCGCCGCCGGAGGCGGCCAGCGCACCGGCCGTCATCCCGTGATAGGCCCCGGAGAAGGCGAGCAGACCGTCGCGCCCGGTGGCGGTGCGGACCAGTTTGAGCGCGGCCTCGACCGCGTCCGTGCCCGCCGGTCCGCAGAACTGCACCCGGGCGCGGGAGGCGAGTCCGGGCGGCAGGGTGGCGAACAGCTCGTCCGTGAAGGCGTCCTTGACCGGTGTGGCCAGATCCAGGACCTGAAGCGGTGCCTCCGAGTCCAGAACGGCCCGGATCGCGTCCAGCACCACCGGGTGGTTGTGCCCCAGGGCCAACGCCCCGGCCCCGGAAAGGCAGTCGAGATAGCGGCGGCCGTCGGCCCCCTCGACCGTCATGCCCCGGGCGCGCACCGGCACGATGGGCAACGCCCGGGCGTAGGTGCGGGCGGCCGACTCACGCAGCGCCTGGCGCCGCAGAATGCCCTGTGTGGCGCCGCCGTCGCCGGGGACGGCGGCCAGGGCCATCGGCGGGAGCTGGGTCACGGCCACGAGTCTCGGTCCTCCTGCTGCTGAACGCCCTCCGGCTGTCCCCCGTACGTACCAACGACGCGTAGGGCTCCGGATCACGGGCTCGGCGAAGATCCTTGTGGCCGGGAACCAAGGACCCGCTCGCAGCCGTCGTAGGCGGCACCGGCATAGTGGGATTCCACCCCATTGCCGGGGCGGTGCATGACAATTCCACACAGGCCGTAGAGCAGCTCAGAACCTCAGGGGGAGTTCCACCCATGCCATCCTCACGCCGACCCGCACTGGCCGTGGCCGCCATAGCCTCGGTTCTGGCGCTCACCGCGACCGCGTGCGACTCCTCGGACGACAACACCGACGCCAAGCCGACCGCGTCGTCGGAGCAGCAGGGCGTGGACGACATCAAGCTGCCCGACAATCTCAACGACAAGTTGAAGAATCTCGGCATCGATCTGGACCAGTGGAAGAACGGTGCCTGGAACAAGTGGGACAAGGACGACTGGCTGCGCGAGGCCGGTGACTTCATCAACCCGATCATCAAGGGTCTGTGGAAGCCGGACCGGATGCGCGACGCGCAGGAGCCCGACAAGCCGGTGGACGACAGCGACATCGCGGACGACCAGGGTGTGACCGACCCCGATCCGCAGCCCGTCCAGGCCAAGGAGGTCGCCAGCCCGTACAGCGCCAATGTGCCTTACGCGGGCAAGGTGTTCTTCGACGGCCCCGAGGGCTCGATGGTCTGCTCCGCAACGGTGGTCGAGGACCCGGCGCACCCCGGCAAGTCCAACCTGGTGTGGACGGCGGGCCACTGCGTCCACGCGGGCAAGGGCGGCGGCTGGTACAAGAACCTGATGTTCGTGCCCTCCTACAACGACGCGGGCAAGTCGCAGGCGGAGTTGGAGAACGCCACCAAGGAGGAGCTGGCTCCCAAGGGTGTCTGGTGGGCCGACTGGGCGCAGACCTCCTCGCAGTGGATCGACAGCGGCGCGGCCGTGGGCGGTAAGGGCGCTCCGTACGACTTCGCGGTGATGCATGTGAAGCCGGAGGTCAGCGGCGGCAAGTCGCTCGAGGAGACGGTGGGCGGCGCGCTGCCGGTCGACTTCAACGCCCCGGCGGTGAAGTCCATCGACGAGATCACGGCCACCGGCTACCCGGCCGCCCCGCCGTTCGACGGCCAGAAGATGAACCAGTGCGCGGATCAGCCGGGCCGCCTCTCCCTGGACGCCGAGCAGCCCACGATGTACCGCATCGGCTGCACCATGACCGCGGGTTCCTCCGGCGGTGGCTGGGTCGCCAAGGGCGCGGACGGCAAGCCGTCGCTGGTGTCCAACACCTCAATCGGTCCGTCCAACGCGACCTGGCTGGCGGGACCGCACCTCGGCCCGGAGGCGAAGGGCGTCTACACCGCGGTCAGCAAGAAGTTCGCAAGCCAGTGATCGGCTGAGCCGCCGACCTTAACGCACCGCATGGCGAGGGCCCGCCCCCGGAAATGGCGGGCCCTCGTGGTGAATGGCTGTCGAGCCTGGCGCTGCCGACTCTCGGGACCGGCGCCGCCGACCTCGGGGCTAGCGCTGCCCGGCGGCCGCGGCCGGTACGAAGCGCCGCAGCTCCGCCGCGAGCTCCTCGTGCACCCGCGCCTTGAGCAGCGTGCCCTCGGGGGTGTGCTCCTCGGAGAGCACCTCACCCTCGGTGTGGGTGCGCGCGACGAGCTTGCCGTGGGTGTACGGCAGCAGCACCTCGATCTCGACCTGGGGCCGGGGCAGCTCCTCGTCGATCACCGCGAGCAGCTCGTCGATGCCCTGCCCGCTGCGGGCCGACACCGCCAAGGCGCGCCGCTCCATCCGCAGCAGCCGCTGCACGACCAGCGGATCGGCCAGATCCGCCTTGTTGATCACAACGATCTCGGGCACATCGACCGCGCCCACATCGCGGATCACCTCGCGCACGGCGGCCAGCTGCTCCTCCGGCACCGGATGCGATCCGTCCACCACATGGACGATCAGATCGGCGTCGCCGACCTCCTCCATCGTGGAGCGGAACGCCTCCACCAGGTGGTGCGGCAGATGCCGGACGAACCCGACGGTGTCCGCCAGTGTGTAGAGCCGCCCGCTGGGCGTCTCGGCCCGGCGCACGGTCGGGTCGAGGGTGGCGAACAGCGCGTTCTCCACCAGGACACCCGCACCGGTGAGCCGGTTGAGCAGCGAGGACTTGCCCGCGTTGGTGTAACCGGCGATGGCCACCGAGGGGACCTTGTGACGCCGGCGCTCCTGCCGCTTGATGTCGCGGCCGGTCTTCATCTCGGCGATCTCGCGGCGCATCTTCGCCATCTTCTCGCGGATGCGGCGCCGATCCGTCTCGATCTTGGTCTCACCGGGACCACGCGTGGCCATACCGCCGCCCGAGGATCCGGAGCCACCACCACCCATCTGGCGAGACAGCGACTGACCCCAGCCTCGCAGCCGCGGCAGCATGTACTGCATCTGGGCGAGCGAGACCTGCGCCTTGCCCTCTCGGGACTTGGCGTGCTGGGCGAAGATGTCGAGGATCAGGGCGGTGCGGTCGACCACCTTGACCTTGACGACGTCCTCGAGGTGGATCAGCTGTCCGGGGCTCAGCTCACCGTCGCAGACCACGGTGTCGGCACCGGATTCGACCACGATGTCACGCAGTTCCTCGGCCTTGCCGGAGCCGATGTAGGTGGCCGGGTCCGGCTTGCCGCGCCGCTGGATCACACCGTCGAGCACCAGGGCCCCGGCGGTCTCGGCGAGCGCGGCGAGCTCCGCCAGGGAGTTCTCCGCGTCCCGGACCGTGCCGGAGGTCCATACGCCGACCAGCACCACGCGCTCCAGGCGCAGCTGGCGGTACTCGACCTCGGTGACGTCCTCGAGCTCGGTGGACAGGCCCACCACGCGCCGCAGCGCGGCACGCTCGGAGCGGTCGTACTGGTCGCCGTCACGCTCCTCGTCGATCTCGTGGCTCCAGGCGACGTCCTCTTCCATCAGGGCGTCGGCCCGAAGGCTCTCGGCGGCTCGCTGCCGGTCCTGCGGAAGGGAAGAGGAGTGGGTCAAAGGAATCCTTACGTCGTGGAATACCGTCACTGTCGACAACGCTCGGCGGGCCCCCGGGATTCCCCGCCGGGCCGGCCGCGACGCCGACCCCTTGATGGTCGCACGCGGCGGCCGGACCGTCACCCGGGTTTCACGGCCCATGGCACGGCGTAACGCACCGCGTGCCGGCCCGCCCGCGCGCCGGGCAGCGCGGCGCCCTTGGTGCTCTCCTTCGCCGTCGACCTCCAGTCGGGGTGTCCCGGCATCGGCGGCGTCCTGCTGCCGTACAGCCACGGATGGAGGAATCCGCTCAGGTCGCGCCCCGCCACCTCGGAGGCCAGCCGGATGAAGTCGGCGGTCGAGGCCACACCGTCGCGGTGGCGGAGCACCCAGCGCCGTTCCAGCCGGTCGAAGGCGGCCGGGCCGATCCGCTGCCGCAGCGCGTACAGCACCAGCGCGCTGCCGTCGTAGACCACCGGGCGGAAGATGCCGATCGGCTGGCCGGGGTCGGCCGGCTTGGGGGCCGCGGGTGGCCCCGCCTCGGCCCGCCAGGCGTCGGACTGCCCGTACGCCTTGCGCATCCGCCCCGTCAGGCTCGCCTTACCGCGCTCATCGGCGTACAGCGCCTCGTACCAGGTGGCGTGGCCCTCGTTGAGCCACAGATCGGACCAGCGGCGCGGGCTGACGCTGTCGCCGAACCACTGGTGCGCCAGCTCATGCACCATGATCGACTCGATGTACCAGCGAGGCAGCTGACCGCTGGTGAACAGGTCGCGCTCGAAGAGCGAGAGCGTCTGTGTCTCCAGCTCGAAGCCGGTGGTGGCGTGGGCGATCAGCACACCGTAGTTCTCGAAGGGGTAGCGCCCGGCCTTCCGCTCCATCCAGGCCAGCTGTCCTGGAGTGCGCGCGAGCCACTTCTCCAGCCGTGCGCGGTCCGCCACGGGGACGACATCGCGCACCGGCAGCCCATGGGGCCCGGTGCGGCGCGGTACGGCGGAGCGGCCGATGGAGATCTGCGTCAGCTCGGTGGCCATGGGGTGGACGAGACGGTACGTCCAGGTGGTCCGCGATCCCTTGCGGACGCGCGGTCCGGGCAGACCGCCCGCGACGACCGTAAGGCTCTTCGGGGCGGTGATCCGGAAGGTGAAGCGGGCCTTGTCGGCGGGGTGGTCATTGCACGGGAAGACGCGGTGGGCGGCGTTGGCCTGGTTGGCCATGGCCAGGCCGTCGCCAGTGCGGACCCAGCCGCCGTTCGTACCGCCCTGGGGATCGCTGGTGTGGCGGACGGTGACCCGGAACGCGGCGCCCTTGTGGATCGGGGCGGACGGGGTGATCACCAGGTCCTCTCCGGCCGTCGCGAACCGGGCCCGCGCTCCGTCGACTCTTACGGAGCGCACGACGCCCTGGGCGAAGTCGAGGTTCACGGTGCGCAGGGGGGCGGTGGCGCGGGCGTCGATGGTGGTCACGGCGTCGAGCGGCCGGTCCTGACGGCGGTAGTCGAACGCGAGGTCATACGCCGTGACGTCGTACCCGGGGTTGCCGAGCTGCGGGAAGAGGGGGTCACCGATGCCCAGGGGCGTGGGATGCGCGGGGGATACCGGCCCCGCGGCCGAGGAGGGGCCGACCGCGAGGAAGACCGCGGCCATGGCGGCGGCCACCAGCGCGGTCCTGCGGCGCCCGGTGCGCGGTGGCCAGGGGCGGCGCCCCGAAGAAAGCGTCATGCCCTACGGCTACCAGCGCCCCGGCACCCGCGCAGTCGCTCCCGGCCTTGATCCACCCGAAGGAGTTCAGAGGCGGCCCGACGGCGCTCAGGAGTGCGCCGCGGCCACGCTGCGGCCCTCGCGCGTCACGTCGTAGACCCCGGGGACGTTGCGCATGGCCCGCATCAGGATCGGCAGCTTGCCCGCGTCGGGCAGCTGGAGCGTGTAGGTGTGCCGGACCCGCTGCTCACGGGGCGGTTCGACGGCGGCCGCCACCACCTCCGCACCCTCCGCGGCGATGGCCTCGGTGAGATCGGCCAGCAGATGCGGTCTGCTGAACGCCTCCGCGAAGAGGGTCACGCGATAGTCGCCGCCCCCGTCCCCGTCGTCCTGGTCCGCCCAGCGCACCCCGACGGCCGTACGCCCGGCCGCGGTCATCCGTGCCACCCCGGGGCACCGCACACGGTGCACGGTGACGGCCCCGCCGCGGACCGCGAAGCCGGTGACCGCGTCCGGCGGCACGGGGGTGCAGCAACGGGCGAGCCTTACGGTCGCTCCGGGCAGGTCGACGGCGATGCCCGCCTCGGGGCGGCCCGCACCGGCCGCGGGGACGGCGGCCTCGCCCTGCGGGGCCTGGGAGCCCTGCGCGCCCTGCCCGGTGAGCTCGGCGGCGGACTCCGCCTCCGTCTCCCGGGCCGCCTCCCGGGACTCGTGCTGCGGCGCCGGATGGGCGGCCAGCCAGCGGTTGATGGCGATACGGGCGGCCGGGGTGCGGGCGTGGTCGAGCCACTCCGGCGAGGGGCCGTGGGAGGCGGCGTCCCTGCTGTCGCTCGCCATCAGCAGCTGGAGGGTGTCGCCGTCGCGCAGCACCGTGCTCAGCGTCGCGATCCGGCCGTTGACCCGGGCGCCGATACAGGAGTGCGCGTCGTCGCCGTACAGGGAGTACGCGGCGTCCACACAGCTCGCGCCCGCGGGCAGGCCGAGCGTCCCGCCGTCGGAGCGGAAGACCGTGATCTCCCGGTCCTGGGCGAGGTCGTCGCGGAGCGAGGTCCAGAAGATGTCGGGGTCGGGGGTGGCGCTCTGCCAGTCGAGCAGCCGGGACAGCCAGCCGGGGCGGGTGGGGTCCGCCCGCTCGCCCTCGGGGGCGTCGGCGCCCTCCGTCGGGGCGTACGGATTGCCGAGGGCGATCACTCCGGCCTCCGCGACCCGGTGCATCTGGTGGGTGCGGATGAGGACTTCGGTGACCTCGCCGTCGCGCCCGGCCACGGCCGTGTGCAGCGACTGGTAGAGGTTGAACTTGGGGACCGCGATGAAGTCCTTGAACTCCGAGATCACCGGAGTGAAGCAGGTGTGCAGTTCGCCGAGGACCGCGTAACAGTCGGCGTCGTCGGAGACCAGGACGAGCAGTCGGCCGAGGTCGGTGCCGGTCAGCTCGCCGCGCTTGATCCCGGCCCGGTGGACGGAGACGAAGTGCCGCGGCCGGACCAGGACTTCGGCGGTGATGCCCGCCTCGTGGAGCACGCCCCGTACGTCCCCGGCGGCGCGGGCCAGCGGGTCGGGGCGCCCGGCGTGGGCCTGGAGGAGCTCGCGGGTCCGCGCGTACTCCTCGGGGTGGAGGATGGCGAAGACCAGGTCCTCCAGCTCGGTCTTGAGCGCCTGCACCCCGAGCCGCTCGGCGAGCGGGATCAGCACATCACGGGTGACCTTGGCGATGCGGGCCTGTTTCTCGGGGCGCATCACGCCGAGGGTGCGCATGTTGTGCAGCCGGTCGGCGAGTTTGATCGACATCACCCGGACATCGTTGCCAGTGGCGACGAGCATCTTGCGGAAGGTCTCGGGCTCGGCCGCCGCGCCGTAGTCGACCTTCTCCAACTTGGTGACGCCGTCGACGAGATAGCGGACCTCCTCGCCGAACTGCTCCCCCACCTGATCGAGAGTCACATCGGTGTCCTCGACGGTGTCGTGGAGCAGCGAGGCCGTCAGGGTCGTGGTCTCGGCGCCCAGTTCGGCGAGGATCAGCGTGACGGCCAGCGGATGGGTGATGTACGGCTCACCGCTCTTGCGCATCTGGCCGCGATGGGAGGACTCGGCCAGTACATACGCCTTGCGGAGCACATCCAGCTCGGCTCCGGGGTGGTGCACGCGATGGACCTTGGCCACATGCTCGATCGCGTCCGGCAGCCGGCCGCGCGAGGCCGGACCGAGCAGGGCCGCCCGGCTGAACCTGCGGAGATTGCGCAGGTCGATGCGGGGGAGGCCGCGCCTGCGACCGAACGGGGCCTGGTCGGTGGCCTCTGCGCTCATGGGCACCTCCGGCGGCGTCGAGCGTCAACCGGCGTGGGCACTCCCCCGGGCCGGTGCTTGATGCTATCGAGCCCATCACGCACGGCCGACCGGCTCTCGCCCAGAGTGAAACGGATCACCCATTCGAGGGAAGTGTCAGCCGAGGTCCGTGCCCAGCCAAGAGGGGTCCAGCTCCCCCTCGGCCACGATCACGGCAGGGCCGGTCATCTCCACCGTACCGTCCGGCCGTTCGCTGATGACAAGCCGCCCTCCCGGAACGTCCACGGTGTAGGTGACGGGGTGGCCGGTGACCGCCGGATCGGCCCCGTCACGGCGCGCCGCGGCCACCATCACGGCGCAGGCGCCGGTGCCGCAGGAGCGGGTCTCGCCGGAGCCGCGCTCGTGCACGCGCATCGCGACATGGCGCGGGCCGCGGTCGACGACGAACTCGACATTGGTGCCCTGTGGGTACGCGGAGGCTGGGCGCACGGCGGGGGCCGTGAAGAGATCACCGGCCTGGGCGAGGTCGTCGACGAAGGCGACCGCGTGCGGATTGCCCATGTTCACGTTGCGCGCGGGCCAGCAGCGCTCACCGACCGTGACCGTGATCTCCCCTTCGGGGCCGGGCTCGGGCAGTGCGGCCTCGCCCATCACCACGGTGATCGGGCCGTCGGACCCAGCCGTGGCCTCACCCGGCCGCGCGGCGTCACCGGCGTCCTTGGCGATGTGGACCCGGCGCACCCCGGCCCGGGTGGCGACCGCGAGATCGCCCGCCTCGACGAGCCCGGCCCGCTGGAGGTAGCGGGCGAAGACACGGACTCCGTTGCCGCACATCTCGGCGACGCTGCCGTCGCTGTTGCGGTAGTCCATGAACCACTTGGCCTGGTCGGCCATGCCCCGCGCCTCGGGATGCGCCGAGGACCGTACGACGCGGATCAGCCCGTCACCGCCGATACCGGCGCGGCGGTCACAGATCCGGGCGACGGCGGCCGCGGACAGCTCCAGGCCGCCGTCCAGGTCGGGGACGATGACGAAGTCGTTCTCGGTGCCGTGCCCCTTGACGAAGGACAGCCGTGGTGCGGTGCTCATCCCTCGATCCTACGGGGCACCGCGAGCGCCGTCCCCCGGTGCCCGGCGGGCGCCGCCCAGGCGGCCCTGAGCCCGTGACGAGCCCGCACCGGCGAGGTGCCGTGCCCGGCGCCGGGGCCCGGGAGGAGCCGCCGGAGGGGCCCTAGCGGAGGCGGGCCACGCGCCAGAAGGTGAGGGCGACCAGCAGCGCGACGATCAGCACATAGAGCACTACGAAGCGCCAGTCCGGGCGGCGCCCGGAGCCTCTGGGGGGAAGGCCCGGCCAGGTGTAGCCCACCCGGCGGGCGGCCATCAGGCCCCAGCCCGCCGCACAGCCGCTCAGCAGCAGGCCGAGCATGGCCACGACCGCCCCTCCGTCGCCGAACTCGAAGGCGAGCGGGAAGGCGAACATCAGCGAGCCGAGGATGGCCAGGGCGACGATCGGCGCGATCTGCCAGATCCGCAGCCGGCGCGGCGGGCGCAGCTCCCGGAAGGACTCCCCGGAGACCGATCCCGCGCCGTCCGGGTCCTCGGAGCCGTCCTCGAGGACCGCGCCGGGTTCATGGAAGGCTCCGGCCTCATCGTCGGGGCCGTCCGGGGTCAGCGACCGCGCGTCTCCGTGCGGCGATTGCTGCGATGCGTCGCGAGGGCCGGCCTCCATCGCCACACGCCCTCCCAACTCCAGACACCACGGCACGATCGGAGCTTGATGATGGCATGCCCGCCGGGGCCCCAATGACGAGCGGAGCGTCCCGATGCCATCACGTGATCAGGCTGTGACCGCCCGTTCAACCAACGCGAGCGCGCTCGCCAGGAGTTCCCCCCTGCGGTCGGCGGCTCCGCTGAGCCAGTGGACCCTGGGATCGCGGCGGAACCAGGAGTCCTGACGGCGTGCGAACCGCTTGGTGGCGCGCACCGTTTCGACCTTCGCGTCCTCCTCGGCGCACTCCCCCGCGAGCGCGGCGAGCACTTGCTGATAGCCGAGCGCGCGGGAGGCGGTACGGCCGGAGCGCAGCCCGGCGGCCTCCAGCCGGCGGACCTCCTCGACCAGCCCGGCGTCCCACATCCGGTCGACCCGAAGGGCGATCCGCTCGTCCAGCTCGGGCCGCTCGACGTCGACGCCGATCTGGAGCGTGTCGTAGACCGCCTCATGCCCCGGCAGATTGGCCGTGAAACGGCGGCCTGTGATCTCGATGACCTCCAGCGCCCGGACCACCCTGCGGCCGTTGCTGGGCAGGATCGCGCGCGCCGCCTCGGGGTCGGCGGCGGCGAGCCGGGCGTGCAGGACCCCGGAACCCCGCTCCTCCAGCTCGGCCTCGAGCCGGGCCCGGACGGCGGGGTCGGTGCCCGGGAACTCGAGTGCGTCGATGGCCCCGCGGATGTAGAGACCGGAGCCGCCGACCAGGACGGGGGTGCGGCCCTCGTCGAGCAGACGGTCCATCTCGGCGCGGGCCAGCCGCTGATACTCGGCGACGCTCGCGGTCTGGGTGACGTCCCAGATGTCCAGCAGCCGGTGCGGCACCCCCTGCCGCTCGTCCTCCGTCAGCTTGGCGGTGCCGATGTCCATGCCCCGGTAGAGCTGCATGGAGTCGGCGTTGACGACCTCGCCGCCGAGATGTCTGGCGAGCGCGACGCCCAGGTCGGACTTTCCGGCCGCGGTGGGGCCGACGACGGCGATGACTCGCAGCGGGTGGCCTGCAATATTCACCGGGCCAGTCTCGCAAATGCCAGGGGCTCTCCTCGAATGAGCGACGTGACGGGGCACCGCCGGGTTCGTTGCCTGTTGCGAGGTTCCCAGGGCCGGTTCGGGGACTCGGTGCCCACGCGCGGCGCAAGGGGGCACCCCGAACGGCACGGGATTTCGCCCGCACGAGTAAGGTATGGAGTAGATATGGGCGTGTTTTCCAGGTTTCGACGTTCTTCCAGGTCTCACCGTGTGTCGAAGAGGACGATCCGATCGTCCGAGAGGGCACCGGAGGAGACTCCGTCCGTACAGGACGCCCAGGCCGCGGCCGACGCCGCAACGGCGGAGACCGAGTCCGGGACCGCTGACGGGGATGAGGCCGCGCGGAGCGGGAAGGAGAGTCCGGCGGGTGAAGGCGCCGGAATCCCCAGGCAGCAGTCCGCGGCCGAGGCGGCCGACAGCGAGACCGGTGAGAGCGCCCGCACATAGGCAACCGACGAGGGTAGGTGGCACATGGGCCTGATGGACAATCTCAAGGCCAAGGCCGGTCAGATGAAGGGCAAGGCCGGCGGCTTCGCGCAGCAGCACGAGGCCAGGATCGGACGGGGCCTGGAGAAGGCGGCCAAGTCGGTCGACACCAGGACCAAGGGCAAGTACAGCGCCAAGATCGAGACTGGCACGGGCAAGGCGAAGGACGCCCTCAACCGCCTCTCGCACATGGACGAGCCCAAGCCCAAGCGCAAGGGCGACGCATAAGGCCGGCCAGGCCAAGAAGGCACGCAAGAAGGCACATCGGACGGGGGCGGACACGTCGGGGGCGGGTGGTGCCGGTCCCGGACCGGCCGACCCCGCCGGTACGCGGCCGTGGAGCGCACGCTCCACGGCCGCGAGCGGCCTACGACAACCAGCTCGCCACGAAATACCCCACGCCGTACGGCGCTTCGTCATACCGCAACTCCCCCTTCAGGCGCGCCCCCTCGCCCGCCCCCGCGAGCACCTGCATCGGCGCGCGTCCTGCCGCCTTGAGCTCGTACGCCAACTCCTCGTCGAGCGCGGCCAGCGCCCCGGTGTCGGCGGCCGCCAGCGCCCGCGCCATCTCGGCGTCGAACGGGGCCGCCCGCTCGTCGAGATAGCCCGGCGCCTTCAGCGTGCGGCATGCGGTGCCGTCGCCCATCACCAGCAGCGCGACCCGCTCCGCCCGCCCGGCGAGCTCCCTTCCGACTTCAATACACCGCTCGGCCGCGAGAGGTTCCCCCACACCCAGCCCCTCGACGGGCACCGCCGGGTCCCACCCCGCGTGCTCCAGCAGCCAGGCGCCGACCGCAAGCGAGGTCGGCAGGGTGGGCGGCGACGGCGGCAGCTCGGGCGAGGGTCCCCGCCCCGCGGCATCGCCGCCGCCGGACGTCCCCTCCGCCGTCGGCGCCGCAAGCCGCACATCCAGCTCCACCCCGAAGCCGCGGAACGATCCTGCCGCGCCCTGCGCATGTTTCCCGCGCCCGGCGCGATCGGCGGGCCCCACCACGATCAGGCAGTCCGGACGCGCCGCCGCGAGGGCGCGGACGGCCTCGGAACACGCCGCGCGCAGCCCGTCCAGCTCGGGAGCGGCTCCCGCGGCGACCTCGGGCACCAGCAGCGGCGGACACGAGCAGACGGCGGCGGCGATCAGCATGATCGTGAGCCTAGCCGCGCGTTCAGTCGCAGCCGCAGCCCGCGGCGGGCGTAGCCGGCAGCGGCGGCGGGGCACCTACCGTCGGCAGGCCCAGCAGCACGCCCGCGGGCTGCTTCTCCCCGGGCGCGTTCCGCCGCTCCCAGGCGTCTCCGGCACGGGTGCGCCGCACGCCCCGGGCCGGGCCCTCGGCCAGCAGATGGTGCGGGGCGGCGTAGGTGATGCCGACGGTGACGACATCACCGGGGCGCACCGGCTCCTCGGGCCGGGCGAAGTGCACCAGGCGGTTGTCGGGGGCCCGGCCGGACAGCCGCCGCGTGGCGTCGTCCTTACGGCCCTCGCCCTCGGCGACCAGCACCTCCAGCGTCCGGCCGACCTGCTTCTTGTTCTCCTCCCAGGAGATCTCCTCCTGGAGGGCGACCAGCCGCTCGTAGCGCTCCTGGACGACCTTCTTGGGCACCTGGCCGTCCATCTCGGCGGCGGGTGTCCCGGGCCGCTTGGAGTACTGGAAGGTGAACGCCTGCGTGAAGCGCGCCTCGCGCACCACGTGCAGCGTCTGCTCGAAGTCCTCCTCCGTCTCCCCGGGGAAGCCGACGATGATGTCGGTCGAGATGGCGGCGTCCGGCATCGCGGCGCGCACCTTCTCGATGATGCCCAGGTAGCGCTCCTGCCGGTACGAGCGGCGCATCGCCTTGAGCACGGTGTCCGAGCCGGACTGAAGCGGCATGTGCAGCTGCGGCATCACGTTCTCCGTCTCGGCCATGGCGGAGATGACGTCGTCGGTGAAGTCGCGCGGATGCGGTGAGGTGAACCGGACCCGCTCCAGGCCCTCGACCTTCCCGCAGGCGCGCAGCAGCTTGCTGAACGCCTCGCGGTCGCCGATGTCGGAGCCGTAGGCGTTCACGTTCTGGCCGAGCAGGGTGATCTCGGTGACACCCTCGGCGACCAGGGCCTCCACCTCGGCGAGGATGTCGCCGGGTCGGCGGTCCTTCTCCTTGCCGCGCAGCGCCGGGACGATGCAGAAGGTGCATGTGTTGTTGCAGCCCACGGAGATGGAGACCCACGCGGCGTACGCGGACTCGCGCCGCGTCGGAAGGGTGGAGGGGAAGGCTTCCAGGGACTCGGCGATCTCGACCTGGGCTTCCTCCTGGACGCGGGCGCGCTCCAGCAGCACCGGCAGGCTGCCGATGTTGTGGGTGCCGAAGACCACATCGACCCACGGGGCCTTGTTGACGATGGTGTCGCGGTCCTTCTGGGCCAGACAGCCGCCGACGGCGATCTGCATACCCGGCCGCCGCGCCTTGATCGGTGCGAGCCGGCCGAGGTTGCCGTACAGCCGGTTGTCGGCGTTCTCCCGCACCGCGCAGGTGTTGAAGACGACGATGTCGGCCTCGCCCTCATCGGTGCCCTCGGGCGCGCGGACGTAGCCCGCCTCTTCCAGGAGGCCCGAGAGCCGCTCGGAGTCATGGACATTCATCTGGCACCCGTAGGTGCGGATCTCGTAGCTCTTGGGTGCTTGAACGTCCACTGCCGGGCTCCGGTCGCTGCTGATGGTCACCCGACAAGGGTAGGCGCTCACGGAAAGCCTCCCTGCCCGACGGTGGGCCGGGCGGCCATGGGCACAATGGGTTCCATGACACGGAACAGCTCCCAGGGCAACATGCTCGACAAGGCGGTGGCCATCCTTGGCTGCTTCCGGCCCGACGGCGGCGCGTTCCGTCTCACAGAACTGTCGGCGCGTACGGGGCTGGCCAAGACCACCGTGTTCCGGCTCTGCGCCGATCTGGTCCGGCTCGGCCTGCTCGAACGTGACGCCGAGACCTACCGGCTCGGCGGTGCCCTGTTCGAACTGGGCTCGCTCGTGCCGCGCCGGCGCGATCTGCGGGAGGCCGCGCTGCCGTTCCTCCAGGACCTCTTCGAGGCCACGCACGAAACCGTGCACCTCGGGATGCGCGAGGGCCACGAGGTGGTCTACGTCGAGCGCATCCACGGCCACGACGCCCTGCGGCTGCCCTCCCGCATCGGCGGCCGACTGCCCCTGACCTGCACCGGCGTCGGCAAGGCGCTCCTGGCGTTCTCGGGCTCCGAGCTGGTCGAGGAGGTCCTGGCCGCGCCTCTGCCCCGTCTCACCGCCCACTCGATCACCGATCCGGACCGGCTGCGCACGGCCGTCGAACAGGCTCAGGTCGCGGGGCTGGCCTACGAGGAGGAAGAGGCGGCTCCGGGGGTCAGCTGCATCGCGGCCCCCGTCTTCGACGGACCGACGGCGGTGGCGGCGCTGTCGGTGGCCGTGCCGCGCGGCCGCTTCCGGCCGGCACAGCTGGCGCCGGCGGTCCGGACCGCGGCCCTGGGCCTGTCGAGGGCCCTGCGCTCCGGCACCTGATCGAGCGGCGCCCACCGGACGGGATCCCGGGCTCTCCTCGCCTCCCGTGGGCCTCGCCCCTCCCCTCCCGGAAGCGGGGCTGGCAGGATCCTCGCCATGGCCGTCACCCTTCCGCGCCTGGACCGGCGCCGTGCCCTCCAGTCCGCCGCCGCGGGCCTCGTCGCCCTCGGGCTGCTGCTGTGGTGGCTGCTGGCGACGGGCGGCGGCCCCGCGCCCAGCGGCCGGGTGACGTTCGCGACAGGGGTCTCCACCGGGGTCTACGACACCTACGGCCGGATGCTCGAGCAGGACCTCGCCCGGGATCTCCCCGATGTCGATGTGCGGCTGGAACAGTCCAGGGGGTCCCCGGAGAACGTCGAACGGCTGGCCCGGGGCAGGGCCACCTTCGCCATCGCCGCCACCGACGCCGTCGCCGCCTACCAGGGCGAGGGAGCGGATCAGCTGCGGGCCTGCGCCCGGCTCTACGACGACTACATGCAGCTGGTCGTGCCCAGGGGCTCGTCCGTGCGATCGGCCCGCGATCTGAAGCATCTGAGGGTGGGGGTGGGCGACGACGGCTCGGGCGTGCAGCTGATCACCCGGGCGCTGATCAAGGCCGCCGGGCTCGATTTCGAGCGGGACATCCGGGCGAAGCGGGTCGGCATCGACACCATGCCGAGGCTGCTGCGCCAGGGCAAGCTGGACGCCTTCTTCTGGTCGGGTGGGCTGCCGACCTCCGCGGTGCGCACCCTGGCCCGCGCCTACCCGATCCGGCTCGTCCAGCTCGGCGACCTCACCGGCCCGCTGCACCGGCAGGGCGGGGTGACGCGCTACTACCGGGCGGCCACCGTGCCCGCCGACGCGTACGAGGAGATACGCAGGCCGGAGCCGGTCAAGACGATCGCCGTACCGAACCTCCTGGTCACCACGGACCGGGTGGACCCCGATCTGGCGGAGGGCGTCACCCGCACGGTGATAGAGAACCGGGACCGCATCGGGGCGACGGTGCACGCCGCCCAGAAGGTGGACCTGCGCACCGCCGTCTTCACCGATCCGCTCGCCCTCCACCAGGGCGCGGCGCGCTACTACCGCTCGGTCAAGCCGTAGCCCGGCAACGCCGCCGTCTCGATCCAGCCGACCGGCGGAACCCGCGTCCGGCAGGGACCCACGTCCGGCAGGATCTTCACATGACAGCGAAGAACCGCAGGCGGTGGAACCACAACATCCACTACCACCCCCGCATCCTCCGCGCGGTCCCCGACGGCGCCCGGCGCGCCCTCGACGTCGGCTGCGGCGAGGGCATGCTCGCCCGCGCGCTCCGGCGGACCGTGCCGCATGTCACCGCCATCGACCTCGACGCGCCCAGCCTCGATCAGGGGCGCGCGTACCAGGACGATATCGACTACGTCCTCGGCGATTTCCTCAGCCACCCGTTCGAACCCGCCTCGTTCGACGTCATCGCCTCGGTGGCCGCCCTGCACCACATGGACGCCACGACCGGCCTGACGCGCATGCGCGAACTGTTGCGGCCCGGCGGCGTCCTGGCCGTCGTCGGCGTCGCCCGCGACACCCTGCCCAAGGACCTGCCGCGCGTCCTTGCCGCCGTGGCCGTCGGTAAGGCCCATCGCGCCGTGAGGGGATACTGGGAGCACCCGTCCCCCATCGTGTGGCCGCCGCCGGTGACCTATCCGGAGATGCGGGCGCTGGCCGCCGGACTGCTGCCGGGCTCGCGGTACCGCCGTCACCTCCTGTGGCGCTACAGCGTCGTCTGGCACAAGCCGCGGGACTGAGCGGCCCGCTCACGCCCTTACCGCGACCGCCCGCGCCTTTACGGCGCGCGATCGCACCCTTACGGCACCCCCATCGCACCCTTACGGCGCTCCTCACGCCCTTACGGCCTTCACGCCCTTACGGTCTTCACCTTCTCACCGGGCCCGGTCCTCGGGACGGTGATGGTCACACACAGGCCGCGGGGCTCGTTGGGGGCGTAGTGGATCGTGCCGCCGCCCGCCGCGAGCAGGGCGCGGGTGATGGACAGGCCCAGACCCGAACCCGAGATGTTCTGGTGGCGGCTGCTGCGCCAGAAGCGGTCGCCGATGCGGGCGAGTTCCTCCTCGGTGAGGCCCGGCCCGCCGTCGGAGACGACGATCGCGACGCTGTCGCCCTCCGTCCGCGCCGAGACCTCCACATGCGCGCCCTCCGGCGTGAACTTCAGGGCGTTGTCGACCACGGCGTCCAGCGCGCTGGAGAGGGCCACCGGGTCGGCCCAGCCGGTGATGGCCGCCGGGCCGGTGTAGGCGAGCCCGACCTCCTCCCGTTCGGCCACCAGCAGCCAGGCGTCCACCCGGTCGGTCGCCAGCTCCGCGATATCGGTGAGCCGCAGATCCGCGGCGGAGTGCTCGGCCAGGGCGAGGTCGAGCAGATCGTCCAGGACGCTGGCCAGGCGCTTGCCCTCCGCGCGCACCGAGGCGATCTCCTCATGGCCGTCCGGCAGTTCCAGCGCCAGCAGCTCGATGCGCAGCAGCAGCGCGGAGAGCGGATTGCGCAGCTGGTGGGAGGCGTCGGCGACGAACGCCCGCTGCTGCTCGAGGACTTGTTCGACGTTGTCGGCCATCTCGTTGAACGAGCGGGCCAGCCGCCGCAGCTCCGGGGGCCCGGAGGCGGCCGCGACGCGTGACTGCATCTGCCCGGTGGCGATGTCATGGGTCGCGCCGTCCAGGACGCGCACCGGCCGCAGCACCCATCCGGTGAGCCGGACGGCGGCCCCCACGGCCAGCAGCATCGCGGCGGCTTCGCCCGCGCCGATGACG
Organism: Streptomyces malaysiensis subsp. samsunensis; assembly: GCF_024519315.1. Classification (GTDB taxonomy): domain Bacteria; phylum Actinomycetota; class Actinomycetes; order Streptomycetales; family Streptomycetaceae; genus Streptomyces; species Streptomyces malaysiensis. Next base: position 112,680 of record NZ_JANIIC010000019.1, read on the forward strand.
AGCCAGCCGTGCAGGATGCGCGACCGCATCTGGCCGGTGGGCGAGTCGGTGACGACGACGGCCACCACGTCCCCGTCGCGGACGACGGGAGAGGCCACGGTGAGCCTGCCCCGCTGCCAGGGCCACACCTGGGGCGGATCGTGGCTGCGGCGCCCGGCGAGGGCCTCGTCGAACGCCTGGGAGCTCTCGCCCGTGTCCGGCAGCCGCCAGCCGCCTGGTGCCTCGGCCATGGGCGGTGCGTCCCGCTCCCGGTAGAAGACCCCGGCCCGGATGCCGTACAGCTCGTGGTAGCGCTTGAGCTCGGCGCGCAGGGTGTCCAGCCGCTCGCCCCCCTCCGGGCCTGCCGACCCCGTCGGCCCGGCGCTGACGAACTGGGCGAGCGCGGCGAAGCGCGCGGTGTCGTCGATCCGGTCGACGACCACTCGCTGCTGTTCGCGGGCGGCCAGGCTCCCGGCGAGCGGGAAGCCGAGCGCGAGCAGCACGCCCGCCATGAGGACGATGAGAAGCGGGAGCAGCCGGGTGCGCACCGAGGGAGCCCCGGTCGCTCAGCGGGCCGGTGCGACGAGGCGGTAGCCCACCCCGCGCACCGTCTCGATCAGGGCGGGCATCCGCAGCTTGGAGCGCAGGGAGGCGATATGGACCTCCAGGGTGCGCCCCGTACCCTCCCAACTGGTGCGCCAGACCTCGCTGATGATCTGCTCCCGGCGGAAGACCACACCGGGGCGCTGGGCGAGCAGGGCGAGCAGATCGAACTCCTTACGGGTGAGCGAGACGGTCGTGCCGTTGACGGAGACCTGGCGGGTGGGCAGTTCGATGGTCACCGGGCCGAGCCGCAGCGGCGGATGGGGGCCGTCCGGGCCCTCCTCGGCGCCATGGCCCGGGTCGTGCGCGGCGGTGCGGCGGCTGACGGCGTGGATGCGGGCGAGCAGCTCCATGGTGTCGTACGGCTTGACCACATAGTCGTCGGCGCCGAGGTTGAGCCCATGTATGCGCGAGCGCACATCCGCCCGCGCCGTCACCATGATCACGGGCGTGGCGGTGCGCTTGCGGATCTTGCCGCACACCTCGAATCCGTCCTGGTCGGGCAGGCCGAGGTCGAGGAGCACCACGCCGAAGGGGGCGCCGGAGTCGGGCAGCAGCGCTTGCAGCGCCTCCTCGCCGCTGCGGGCGTGGGTGACCTCGAATCCGTGCCGGGAGAGCATGGCGGACAGGGCCGCGGCGACGTGGTTGTCGTCCTCGACGAGCAGCAGTCTCACCGGCCCCTCCGCCACCTTCCCGTCTCAAGGGGGACGCGCCCCGTACGCGTCCCCGTCACCATGGCTTCGAATGCGGCCATGAACATGGCCACAGGGCATCCACCCCGATCGACGGGCAGCCGTCAAGACGCATTCGGTCACACACTGGTTTCCGTTATGCAGCCGGTACGGCGAGCATCGTCCCGTTCACGCAGAGTGTCACGTCGCGGCCATATCGTTATCCTCAATTTCAGCTCAGATGTAATGACGCTGGTCGTGGGCGCTTATTAGTGTCCTCCCAACCGAGGAGGACGGAGCGAGACGCCGATGAGCGAAGTATCGGTGACCAAGGACGCCGCACCGGTGGCGAACGCGTTGGTTGCGTTGTCAGGAGTCAACAAGCACTTCGGCGCGCTGCATGTGCTCCAGGACATCGACCTGACCATCAGCCGCGGCGAAGTGGTCGTCGTCATCGGGCCGTCCGGGTCCGGGAAGTCGACGCTGTGCCGCACGGTCAACCGGCTGGAGACGATCGACTCCGGGTCCATCACGATCGACGGCAAGCCGCTGCCCCAGGAGGGCAGGGAGCTCGCCAGGCTGCGCGCCGATGTCGGCATGGTCTTCCAGTCCTTCAACCTCTTCGCGCACAAGACGGTGCTCGAGAACGTGATGCTGGGCCAGCTCAAGGTCCGTAAGACGGACAAGAAGACCGCCGAGGAGAAGGCCCGCACGCTGCTCGACCGGGTGGGCGTCGGAGCCCAGGCGGACAAGTACCCCGCCCAGCTGTCCGGCGGCCAGCAGCAGCGTGTGGCGATCGCCCGCGCCCTGGCCATGGACCCGAAGGTGATGCTCTTCGACGAGCCGACCTCGGCGCTGGACCCGGAGATGATCAACGAGGTGCTGGAGGTCATGCAGCAGCTCGCCCGGGACGGCATGACGATGGTCGTCGTCACCCATGAGATGGGCTTCGCCCGCTCCGCCGCGAACCGGGTGGTCTTCATGGCCGACGGCCGGATCGTCGAAGAGGCCGAGCCGGAGCAGTTCTTCAACAACCCCCGCAGCGACCGGGCCAAGGACTTCCTGTCGAAGATCCTGCACCACTGAGCCGAGCCGGCTCGGGCCGACCGCCGGCACGTTCGCCACTGCGTATCTGAAGCACGTACTGAACACAGAGGGATGGGCACCATGAGGATTCGTAAGACGGCCGCGGCGGCCACGGTGGTTCTCGCGCTGGCCGCGACGGCGACAGCCTGTGGCGGCGAGAAGGGCAACGCCGGGGACAAGCCGAAGGGCGGAGACGTCTTCACCGGCGACTACACGGTCGCGAAGGACGTGAAGATCGACTCGCCGACCCTGAAGGCGGCGCAGCAGCGCGGCAAGATCGTCATCGGCGCCAAGGCCGACCAGCCCTTCCTCGGGTTCCAGGACACCGAGGGCAAGCGCTCCGGCTTCGACATCGAGATCGCCAAGATGGTCGCCGCCGACCTCGGCTTCTCCGCGGACAAGATCACCTTCAAGACGGTGGACTCCAACGTCCGCGAGACCTCCATCTCCAAGGGCCAGGTCGACTACTACGTCGGCACCTACACCATCAACGACGAGCGCAAGAAGCAGGTCGGCTTCGCGGGCCCGTACTACCAGGCCGGTGCTGACCTGCTGGTCCGTATGGAGGACAAGGGCAAGATCACCGGCCCGGACAGCATCAAGGGCAAGAAGGTCTGCTCGATCGTCGGCTCCACCCCGCTCCAGGAGATCAAGAAGCCGAAGTACGGCGCCAAGACCACCGAGCTGAGCAAGTACTCGCTCTGCGTCAAGCAGCTGCTCGACGGCCAGGTCGACGCGGTCACCACCGACGACGCGATCCTCAAGGGCTACGCCGCCCAGCGCTCCAGCAAGCTCCACGTGGTCGGCAAGCCGTTCACCGAGGAGCCGTACGGCATCGGCATGAACAAGAACGACAAGGCGCTCCGCGACGCGATCACCGACTCGCTCGAGAAGCACATCAAGAACGGCGACTACAAGAAGGCGTACGAAGGCACGCTCGGCAAGTCCGGCTCCTCCTACGTCGCGCCGAAGACCCCCCTGCCCCGCTACTGAGCAGGGCCGCCCGTCCGCCCGTTCGCCTGTTCACCTCGAAGCCGGTGCGCTCCGCACGCCGCTGACCTGACCGCAACCGCGGAGAATCGATGAACGTACTCCTCGATCATTTGCCCCAGTTCCGGGAGGGGTTCCTGGGAACCCTCTCCATCACGGCGGCCAGCGCGGCGCTGGCCCTCGTGCTGGGGGTCGTCATAGCCGGCTTCCGGGTGTCGCCCATACCGCCGCTGCGGGCATTCGGGACGGCCTGGGTCACCCTGCTGCGCAACACCCCGCTGACCCTGCTGTTCCTGATCGCGTTCTTCGTGGTCCCGCAGATCTTCTTCCCGGGGACGAGCCCCTTCGTCCTCGCCATGGGGGCGCTGGGCTGCTACACGTCGTCCTTCGTCTGCGAGGCCGTGCGGTCCGGTATCAACACCGTGCCGCTCGGCCAGGCGGAGGCGGCCCGCAGCCTGGGGATGACCTTCTTCCAGACCCTCCGGCTGATAGTCCTCCCCCAGGCCACCCGGTCCGTGATTCCCCCCATGAGCAGCATCTTCATCGCGCTCACCAAGAACTCGGCCATCGCCGGGGCGTTCAGCAACACCGAACTGTTCAATGTCTCGAAGCTGCTGAGTGACAAGGGCTTCGCGATCGGCTGGATCTTCCTGTGGATCGCGCTGTGCTACCTGGTCATCACCTTCGCCATCAGCGGTCTCTTCCGGCTGCTGGAGAATCGCCTGGAGGTCGCCCGATGAGCTCGAGCGTCCTGTACGACGCGCCCGGCCCCAAGGCCCGCGTCCGGAACCGCGTCTTCACCGTCGTCGGCGGGCTGGCCGTCCTCGCGCTGCTCGTCTTCGCCGTGCTGCGGCTGAACGCCAAGGGCCAGTTCGCACCCGAGATGTGGGACATCTTCAACTACGCCGGGGTGCGGACCAGCATCCGCGACGGTGTGCTCACCACCCTGAAGGTGTTCGCGGTCGCGGCGGTCCTCTCGCTGGTCCTCGGCGTCCTGCTCGCCGTCGGCCGGCTCTCGGACCACAAGGCCGTCCGCTGGTTCGCGACCGGCTTCATCGAGCTGTTCCGGGCCGTCCCGCTGCTGATCACCATCTACGTGCTGTGGGTGCTCTTCCTGACCTACCGCTCGGACCTGGGCCTCAGCGGTGACAACACCGGCTTCTGGGCCCTGGTCATCGGACTGACCGTCTACAACGGCTCGGTCCAGGCCGAGGTGTTGCGGGCGGGCATCAACTCGGTGCCCAGGGGCCAGCGTGAGGCCGCCTACGCCCTGGGCATGCGCAAGACCCAGGTCATGATGACCGTCCTGGTGCCGCAGGCCGTAAGGGCGATGCTGCCGACCATCATCAGCCAGCTGGTGGTGACGCTGAAGGACACCTCCCTCGGTTATGTCATCACCTACCAGGAGCTGCTGTTCCAGCTTCAGCAGCTGGCCGGCAACACCGTCGTCAACGACGACAACCCCTACGTTCCGGTGATCATCGTCGGCGGCGCCATCTACATCGCGATGTGTCTGGCCCTCTCCGCCCTCGCTTCGTGGATCGAGCGGCGCGGCCGGCGCGCCAAGACCGGCATCCGGGTCGCGGGCGCCGAACAGCCGCTCGCGGCCGGCGACGCGCTCGACGTCGTCGACCAGTCGGCGGCCCCGGCGGACGCGTCCGCCGGAAAGACGAACTGAGGGGCCGTCCGGGGGACCGGGCGGGCAAGCGAGACCCTTACCAGGGCGGTGGCGCACGCGCCACCGCCCTTCGTCGCTTGACGCGGGCACCGGCAGTCGGTTGCATGCTTTCTGTGATCGCTCACCCGGGTTCAACTGCCAATTTCCGTACGTCACGTACGACCCGCAGGGCCACAGGAACCGCACCGTGGACCCGGTGATCGTCGCCGGGGCAGGCCCGGTCGGCCTCACCCTGGCCCTCGCCCTCGCGCACCTCGAAGTGCCCGTCATCCTGCTGGACGAGTCCACGGGCGGTGAGGAGAGCCGTCTCGCCCAAACGGTCGTGCTGCGCCCGGACACCGCCGGTCTCCTGGAGCGGCTGGGCTGCCGGGTCACCGCCCGTACGCGACCGTGGACCGGCTGGCGCACGATGCGGCGGCGGCAGCTGGTGCGGCAGGTGCCGCTCATCCCCGGCAGCCTCTTCGGCGGCGAGCGCGGCGCCGTCGGCTGGGACGGCGGCCTTACGGAGGCCATCGGCTCCCCCGACGGCGACGGGCCCGAGGACGCCTCGGCAGCGGCGCCGACGCCCTCACCGCTGCATCTGCCCCAGCACGAGCTCTCCCGGGCGCTGCGGGGCTCGCTGGCCGCCATCGGCGACGAGGACCTCGTCCGCATCATCTCCGGAACCCGGATCGACGACCTGGAGCAGGACGACCACGGGGTCGGGGTGCGCACCCGGGGCTCCCAGGCCACCTGGTGGCGGGGCAGCTATCTGGTGGGCTGCGACGGGCCGCGCTCGACCGTCCGCAAGCTCCTGGGCGTGCGCTTCCCGGGCCGTACGGCCGTGGAGCGGCACGCCGTCGCGGCGCTGCGCGCCGAACTCCCCTGGCCCGGCGAGGCCGTGCTGCACCGCTCCCCGCCCTGGCGCAGCATCGACGCGGAGGTGACCGCCAGGCCGCTGCCGCGCGGCCTGTGGCGGGTCGACTGGCTGCTGCCGCCCGGCCGCGATCTCGTCACCCCCGATGCCCTGATGGTGCGGGTGCGCGACACCCTCACGGGGTGGTGCGGGGATTCCGAGCCCCCCTATGAGCTGCTGGACACCGGCGTGCACACCGTGCACCACCGGCTCGCGCTGCGCTGGCGCGTCGGCCGCGCCTTCCTGGCCGGGGACGCTGCCCATCTGCTCGGCGCGCTCGGCACCCAGGGGCTCGAGGAAGGGCTGCGGGACGTCGACAACCTCGCCTGGAAGCTCTCCCTCGCCTGGCACCACGGGGCCTCGGAGGCCCTGCTGGACAGCTATCAGGCGGAGCGGCGCGGAGCCGTGAGCGCCCGCCTTCGCGCCGCGGACCAGGCGCTGCCGCTGGTGCGGGCGGCCGGCGGCTGGAGCGCGGTACGGCGCACCGTGCGGCCCGGCGGGGCGCGCGGGCACGACGCGCTGCTCACCGACGGTCACCTCGGGCAGGGCCCGCTCGGCGCGCCGCCGGTCTACGACCGGTCGCCACTGGCCCCCGTCACGCCGCCGGACGGCTCGGTCACGGTGGGCACGGCGCCCGGGGCGCCGGTCGCCGATGTGCCGGTGACCGCGCCGGACGGCTCGGTCGTACGGCTACGGGAGCGGCTCGGCCGGGAGCTGCTGGTGGTGTTGATCGCCCCCGGCACCGGGGTGTGGGACCGCCGCCACTGGATGCGGGCCGGGCTGATGCCGCGGCTCGCGGCGGCCGTCGCGGCGCTGCCCTTGCGCACCGAGCTGCTGGTCGCCGAGGCGTATCCGGGAGCCCCGGCGCACACCGTGCTGCTGGTGCGGCCGGACGGCCATCTCGCCGCGGCGCTGTCCGGGGTGCGGCCGGGCGCGCTGTACGCGTGCGCGGACGCGGCCCGGGGCGGGAACACGGCCAGAGGCGTACCGGCGGAGGCGAGCGCGCGGCAGTAGCGGCAGTAGCGGAGAAGTGGGGGGAGAGCGGGGCGACGGGGCACGCGCGGGCGCGTCCGGACGTGCGGCCCGTCTCCGGGAGCGCGGCCCGCCCCCTGGCGTGCGCGGCCCGCCCCCTGGCGTGCGTGGTCCGGGCGCGAGCCGGTGAGGTTGACCTTCCTTTCCGCCTCATGATTCACTTCGCACCGTGACCGACACATGCTTGCCTCGCTTCTGGCGGAGGGTCCATCTGGACCTGGTCCGCTACGCGGGATGTGTGTGTAGTCCGTCCTGTTGATCCAGTTCTTTTCCGCGCGGTACGGCCGCGCCCCTTTCGCGATCTCTCAGGACGGTTCTCTGTGCCCGACGTACGCACTTCCACCCCCGGTCCCGTGGGCCCTTCGACGGACCTCATCACGGACCCCGCATCCGGCGCCGGCGCTCCGCCGAGCGCCGCGGAACTGCTCGACTTCGCCCGCCGGACCGCCGCCGACGCCGAGCTCGTGGCCTCGCTTCCGCTCGATCCGGAGGGCCGCACCTGGCTGCGTCTCGACGGGCCCGGCGGCAGCGAAGCCTGGCTGATCGGCTGGCCTCCCGGCACCGGCACCGGCTGGCACGACCACGGCGGCTCCCATGGCGCCTTCGTCACGGCGGCGGGTGAGCTCGATGAGCAGTCGCTCGCCGCGCGTCTCCCCACCGAGGGCTGGAAGACCCTGGAGCTGGCCGACGGCGTGGACCGCGAGCGGCGGCTGCCCGCCGGGCAGGGCCGGGCCTTCGGATCGCATCATGTGCATGAGGTGATCAACCCGTCCGACACCGAGCATGCGGTGTCGGTGCACGCCTACTATCCGCCGCTGCCGCTGATGCGGCGTTACAGCCGCACCGGTCGGACGCTGCGGCTGGAGCAGGTCGAGCGGCCCGAGGAGTGGGGGTAATCGCGATGGGCACGACCAAACGGAGCGTGGACGAGCTGCTGGCCGAGGCCCGCGAGGAACTCGACCGGTTGGAGCCCCTCGACGCCGCGGCGGCGCAGGTCGAGGGCGCGCTGCTGGTGGACATACGGTACGCGGCGCTGCGGGAGCGCGACGGCACCATCCCGGGGGCGCTGATCGTCGAGCGGAACGAGCTGGAGTGGCGGCTCGACCCGCAGTGCGACCACCGGCTGCCCGAGGCCACCCATCACGGTCTGCGGGTCGTGGTGGTGTGCAACGAGGGCTACGCGTCCAGCTTCGCCGCCGTCTCGCTGCGCCGGCTGGGACTGGAGCGGGCGACCGATCTGATCGGCGGCTTCCAGGCATGGCGTGCGGCGGGCCTCCCGGTGCGCTGAGCGCTCCGTTGGAGGTGGCCGAGATGCCGTCGATCGTCCGCGGCGCCGTCGTAGCCGGTCGCGCCCACGCGGCGGAGCCGCATATCGACACAGCCCGCGCCCCTTCAGGGCGCCTCTCGAACTGAGAGCTGAGAGCCGACTTCCGCCGATCTGCTGAGCACCCCGGGTCCGGGATGTCGCACGGCCCAGGGGTCGTATGTCTCAGGTGTCACACACCTCGGGTGTCGCGCGGCCGGTCACCGCTCTTTCTGAGCAACCGACTTCACCGGGTTGACCGCCGAGCCGTCACAGCCCCGGACGGGGCAGCCGGGCCCAAAGGTCGGGAGCTGAGGCCCGGACAGAGGGCCATGGCTCAGGGGCCGGCCGGGGGCTCAGAGGTCGGGGAGATGGTGCTCCAACAGCTCCGGATCCTCTCCCTCCTCCTCCAGCGCGCGCCGCACCACCCGCAGCGCCAGCCCCTCGGAGTAGCCCCTACGGGCCAGCATCCCGGCGAGGCGGCGGATCCGCTTCTCCCGGTCCAGGCCCCGGGTGGCCCTCAGCTTGCGCTCGACCAACTCCTGCGCGGTCCGCTCCTCCTGATCGGCGTCGAGCTGCCCCACGGCATCGTCGATCAGAGCAGAGTCCACGCCCTTGGTACGCAGCTCACGGGCGAGCGCACTCCGGGCGAGCCCCCGGCTGTGGTGCCGGGACTCCACCCATGCCCCGGCAAACGCCGCGTCGTCGATCAGACCGACGTCCTCGAACCGGGACAGCACCTCCCGCGCCGCGTCATCGGGGATGCCCCGGGTGCGCAGCGCGTCCGCGAGCTGCTTACGGGTGCGCGGGGTCCCGGTGAGCAGGCGCAGGCAGATTGCCCGCGCCTGCTCCTCCGGGCCGAGCGGCGACCCCTGCTCGGCCCTCGACGAGGAGGGGGCGCCGCTGTCCGGACGGTCCGGGCGCTCCGGACGGCCTGGGCCGTCCGGCCATTCGGTCCGCCGCGTCATGGATCAGCTCTTGGCCGCGGCCGTCTTGGCCGCCTTCGCCCCGGACTTGGCAGCCGGGGCGGCCACGGCCTTCACCGGTGCCGCGGCGGTCACGCCCGCGGCACCCGTCGCGTCCGCGGTGGGCCCGGCGGCAGCCGGGTCCTGGGGCTTCACCCCGATGCCGAGCTTTTCCTTGATCTTCTTCTCGATCTCATTGGCGAGATCGGGGTTGTCCTTCAGGAAGTTGCGAGCGTTCTCCTTGCCCTGGCCGAGCTGGTCGCCCTCGTAGGTGTACCAGGCACCGGACTTGCGGACGAAGCCGTGCTCGACGCCCATGTCGATCAGACCGCCCTCGCGGCTGATGCCCTGGCCGTAGAGGATGTCGAACTCGGCCTGCTTGAAGGGCGGTGCGACCTTGTTCTTGACGACCTTGCAGCGGGTACGGTTACCGACCGCGTCGGTGCCGTCCTTGAGGGTCTCGATGCGACGGATGTCGATGCGCACCGACGCGTAGAACTTCAGCGCCCGGCCACCGGTCGTGGTCTCCGGGGAGCCGAACATCACGCCGATCTTCTCGCGCAACTGGTTGATGAAGATCGCGGTGGTCTTGGACTGGTTCAGCGCGCTGGTGATCTTGCGGAGCGCCTGGCTCATCAGCCGGGCCTGGAGGCCGACATGGGAGTCGCCCATCTCGCCCTCGATCTCCGCGCGCGGCACCAGGGCGGCGACGGAGTCGATGACGATGAGGTCGAGAGCGCCGGAGCGGACCAGCATGTCCACGATCTCGAGCGCCTGCTCGCCGTTGTCCGGCTGGGACAGGATCAGCGAGTCGGTGTCCACTCCGAGCTTCTGCGCGTAGTCCGGGTCGAGGGCGTGCTCCGCGTCCACGAAGGCGACCGTGCCACCCGCCCGCTGGGCGTTGGCCACCGCGTGCAGGGTCAGGGTCGTCTTACCGGAGGACTCGGGGCCGTAGACCTCGACCACCCGGCCACGCGGCAGACCGCCCACGCCGAGGGCGACGTCGAGAGCGGTCGACCCGGTGGGGATGACCTCAATCGGGTCGTTCGGCCGGTCGCCCATGCGCATCACGGCGCCCTTGCCGAATTGCCGTTCAATCTGTGCGAGCGCGGCGTCGAGGGCCTTCTCGCGGTCGGTTCCTGCCATGGGTCCCACCCGGTTTGCTTGAGTCGATCGCTTCACGTCCAAGACGCTAGCGCCTGCCACTGACAAGCGGCCCTGACGTCCCCGGCCTGTGGATAACCTGCCGGTCCTCCATAAGAATGGATGTTCGATTTTTGTGTCAACCACGCCGCGCCAACGCGGCGCGCATCCGCGCGAGGGCCGAGGCCCCGCGCCGGCGCGTGCGCCCGTGCACCCGGGGATCGTCGGTCACGTCGTAGCGCTTGATGTACGCGCCGAGGAACGCTTGCAGCGTCGCGGTCGCCGGAATCGCGATCAGCGCACCCACCGCGCCCAGCAGCGCGGTGCCCGCTATCACCGATCCGAAGGAGACGGCCGGGTGGATGTCCACCGTCCTGGCGGTGATCCTCGGCTGGAGCAGATAGTTCTCGAACTGCTGGTAGATCACGACGAAGATCAGGACCCAGAGCGCGTACCAGGGCTCTATGGTGAACGCGATCAGCATCGGCAGGGCCCCGGCCAGGTAGGTGCCGATGGTCGGGATGAACTGCGAGATCAGCCCCACCCACACGGCGAGCGCCGGGGCGTAGGGCACGCCCAGGGCCTCCAGCAGGATGTAGTGGGCGACACCGGAGATCAGCGCCATCAGCCCGCGGGAGTAGATGTAGCCGCCGGTCTTGGCGACCGCGATCTCCCAGGCGCGCAACACCTCGACCTGCCGGGTCGGCGGCAGGACCGAGCACAGGGCGCGGCGCAGCCGGGGTCCGTCGGCGGCGAAGTAGAACGCGAACAGAGTCACCGTCAGCGTCTTGAACAACCCGCCGAGCACCTGCGTGGAGACGTCCAGCACATTGTCGGCGCTGTTCTTGACGTAGCTCTGGAGCCAGTCGGAGTGCAGCAGGCTGTCCTGGATCTCCAGACGCGACAGATGCGTGTGGAACGTGTCGTTGATCCAGCTGACCACGTCGTCGAGGTACTTCGGGAAGTCCTGAACCATGGTCATGATCTGATCGGCGAGCATCGAGCCGAGCAGAGTGAAGAAGCCCGCGGCGCCGATGAGGATGGCGAGAAAGACCAGCCCCGTGGCCAGTCCCCGGCGCATCCCGCGGGCGGCCATCCGGTCCACGGCCGGTTCGATCGCGAGTGCCAGGAAGAACGCGATCAGGATGTTCAGCAGGAGCCCGGTCAGCTGGTCGAAGGCCCAGGTCGCCAGGCGATAACAGGCCACCAGGGCGAGCGCGAGCACCATGGCACGCGGCAGCCAGCGCGGCATGCGGGCGGGGGGTTGCGGGGGATCCGAGGAGGCCCGAGGGGCGCTCGGGGTGTCGTCGGCGTCGGAGGAGAGGGTCTCTTCGGTCGGGGCCACGGAGCAAGTGTGGCCTACACCGGCCGAAGAAATCCGGCCACCCCGGGAAGCCGGTGTTGCCGGGGAGGCCGGAGGGCCGCTCAGCGCTTGCTCTCGGGGATCTCCATCGCGGCGCAGACGCCGCGCCAGACGTCCTTGGCCTCCCAACCGGCGCTCAGCGCCTCGTGCACCGTCCGGCCGCCGAGTTGCGACATCACATGATCGCGCGCGAAGGAGTCGGCGTATGTCTCGCCGAAGTGATCCGCCATTCGCTGCCAGAAGTCCGTCAACCGCATGTGACCAGTATCGCGCTCCCGGGGGTGCACCCCGGCGTGAGCCCCCTACGGACCGTGTCTTCCGGCCTACGGTCTGTCCATGGATCGATCCGCAAGCCTCCCCTCCTCACCGTCGTCGCCCTCCCTCCCCACGCCCGGGTCCGCCGAGCCGGCCCAGCCCGCCGAGTCCTCCACGCTCTCCCGCGCCGAGCGGTTCGTCTGGCTGACCGCCCGCGTGCTGGAGCAGCGCAGATTCGCGTATCACTTCCTGGGCGGCGGCGCCGAGGCGGTCGAGACCGCGCTGGCCGCCTACCTGGGGCCCGATGGGGGCTACGGCCATGCGCTGGAGCCGGATCTGCGCGGCCCGGTGAGCCAGCCGTTGCACGCCGTGCACGCCTTACGGGTGCTCGACGAGATCGGGCGTTGCGGCGGGCAGCGGGTGGAGCGCCTGTGCCGCTATCTGACGTCCGTGTCCACCCCGGACGGCGCGCTGCCCATCTGCCACCCCTCGCCGCGCGGCTATCCGGCGGCCCCCTGGATCCCATCGGTGGACGATCCGCGCGGTGATCTGCTGACCACCGGGCCGGTGGTCGGGCTGCTGCACCGCAACGATGTATGGCATGCGTGGCTCTTCCGGGCCACGGACTTCTGCTGGGCGGCGGTCGCCGCCCTGGGCGAGGCCGGCGCGGCGGCGCGTCCGTACGAGATCGCGGCGGCCGTCGCCTTCCTCGACGGGGCACCGGACCGGGCGCGCGCCGAGGCTGCGGCCGAACGGCTCGGCCGCCGGGTGCGGGAGGAGAAGCTGGTCGTGCCGCCGGGGGCCCCCGAGCGCGCCGGGAGCCGCCCCCAGCCGCCGGAGCAGGACCCGGGCCCCGGCGAGTCCCTCCAGGTGCTCGACATCGTCCGTACGCCCGGCTCCCCGGCACGCCGGTGGTTCACCGACGCCGAGGTGGAGCGGTCCCTGGACGTCCTCGAGGCGGCACAGCAGGAGGACGGCGGCTGGCCGCCGCACCGGCGGGCGTGGACGCCCGGGGCCACGCTGGAGGGGCGATCGGTGGCGACCATCGAGGCGCTGCTGACGCTGCGGGCTCACGGACGGCGGATCTGAGCGGGGGCGTCCGTGGCGGTCACAGGGCCCGGACGCCGGCCGTGACGACGACGGCCACGGCGACCACCACCAGGAAGGGGGCGCGGAGCACCAGTGCGAGCGCCGCCGCCCCCAGCCCGGCCGCCCGTGCGTCCAGGAGGAGATGCCGTCCTTCGCTGAAGGTCTGCTGGGCGGTGAGGGCGGCCAGCAGGGCCACGGGCAGCAGCGCGGCCAGGCGCCTGACGAGCGGGCGCTCCAGGACTCCGGCGGGCACCGAGAGGCCCAGCAGCTTGACGAGGTAGCAGCCCACCGCGGTGACGCCGATGGCGATCCAGGTGGTCATCGGCGCTCACCCGGCTCCGTGCCGCGCGACATGTATCCGCGCACCGTAAGAACGGCGGGGGCGGCGAGCGCCGCCACCAGGACCGGGACCCCGGCGGGCAGCAGCGGCTGGCAGAGGAGCAGCAGCAGGACGCCGAGACCGGCCACGGCCCGTTCGACGGTGCCGCTGAGCATGGGAGCCAGCAGGGCGAGGAAGACGGCGGGCCCGGCGGCGTCCAGGCCCCAGGCGTCGGTGTCGCCGAGCGCGGAGGCGCCCAGGGCGCCGATCAGCGTGGTGAGGTTCCACAGGACGTACAGCGTCAGCCCGGTGACGGTGAAGCCGAGGCGCGCGGTGCGCCGGTCGGGCTGGGCGAGGGCGACGGCCGAGGTCTCGTCGATGACCCAGTGGGCCGCCAGGGGGCGCACCGCGCGCGGCAGCCCGAGGAGCCCGGACAGCCGCAGCCCGTAGAAGGTGTTGCGCACCCCGAGGAAGAACGCCCCGGCGGCGGCGGTGAACGGATTGCCGCCCGCCGCCAGCGCGCCCACGAGGGCGAACTGCGAGGCCCCGGTGAAGACGAGCAGGCTGAGCGCGCAGGTCTGGAGCACGCCGAGCCCGGCGCCCGCCGAGGTCACCCCGAAGGCGAAGCCGGAGAGCCCCACCGCGACACCGACGCCCAGGGCGTCACGGACAACGGCCGAGTCCGCCGGGGGTGCGGCGGACTCGGTTCGGATGTCTATCTGTTCTGGCACATCGTGCACGTTAGAAGAGCGCTTCGGATCCAGTCTTGTACGTTCTTGCGCGCTCCCGTCGGTAAGCGCCCGGAGGCACCCCCACGATGCGGGTGAAGTGACGGTTGAGGTGGGACTGGTCGGTGAAGCCGACGGCCATGGCCACCTCGGCGGGCGTGGTCCCGGCGTCCAGCAGCCGCCGGGCCCGGCGGACCCGGGCGTCGGTGAGCCAGGTGTGCGGCGGCATCCCATAGACGGCACGGAAGGCACGCAGAAGGGCGAAAGGGCCGGTGCCCAACTCGGCCGCCAGCCGTTCCAGGGATGGCGGATCCGCCATGCGCTCCTGGAGGATCGCGCGGGCGCGCGCCGCCGTCCGCGCACCCGCGGTGCGCGCCGTGCGCTCGGGGAGCGGGCCGCCATGCTCGCGCAGCAGCCGGGCGACGGCGATGCGCAGCAGGCTGTCGGCGGCGAGCGCGTTCCCCTCCTCGGCGGCCCGGTGCACCACGGTGACCAGCCGCGCGCTCTGGGGGTCGTCCACGCTGGGGACCCGGAATCCGGCCGTGCCGCGGAGCGTGGTCGTCTCGGCGGCGATCCCTGCGACCAGGTCCGCGGCCGGGTACAGCACGCTGTACGCCCACCCCTCGGGCGCCCCCGCCCGTCCGGTGTGCGGCACATCCGGGTTGATGAGCGCGAGCCCGCCGGGCCCGGCGCGCTCGATCACGCCGCGGTGGTGGAACTCCTCGACGCCCTCGGTGATCGCGGCGATCACGAAGGACTCGTGGGTGTGCCAGACGAAGGTCTTGTGGATGTAGCGGGCGCGCAGCAGATCGACGCCCGGAAGCTGGGGGTACCGCCAGTGCCGCGCGCTCTCCCGGGTGACCATGGCACCATTGTGCGCCCCCGCTCGGGCCCCCTCTGACCTGCGACTCCGCCCGTTGTCAGTGGTGCGGTGCACGATGGAGGGCATGGCAGGCTCGGCGCTCGACGGTTTCTCCCCGGCCACCCGCGGGTGGTTCACGGGGGCTTTCACCGCGCCCACGCCCGCGCAGGAGGGGGCGTGGCGGGCGATCGGTGCGGGGTCGGACGTCCTGGTCGTCGCCCCCACCGGCTCGGGCAAGACTCTGGCCGCCTTCCTGGCGGCCCTGGACAAGCTGGCCGGTGAGCCGCCGCCCGCCGAGGCGAAGAAGCGCTGCCGGGTGCTGTACGTCTCCCCACTGAAGGCCCTGGCGGTGGACGTCGAGCGCAATCTCCGCAGCCCGCTGACCGGTATCCGCCAGGAGGCGGTGCGGCTGGGCCTGCCCGAGCCGGAGCTCCGGGTGGGCACCCGCTCGGGCGACACCCCGGCCGCCGAGCGCCGCTCCCTGGCCACCCGCCCGCCGGACATCCTCATCACCACCCCCGAGTCGCTGTTCCTGATGCTCACCTCCGCCACCCGGGAGGCGCTGCGCGGGGTGGAGACCGTGATCCTCGACGAGGTCCACGCCGTCGCCGGGACGAAGCGGGGCGCCCATCTCGCGCTGTCCCTGGAGCGCCTCGACGAGCTGCTCGGGCGCCCCGCCCGGCGCATCGGCCTGTCCGCGACCGTGCGGCCGGTGGAGGAGGTGGCGCGGTTCCTGTCGCCGCGGCGCAAGGTGGAGATCGTCCAGCCGCCGTCGGGCAAGGAGTTCGACCTGTCGGTGGTCGTGCCCGTGGAGGATCTGGGCGAGCTGGGCGGCTCCCCGGTCCAGGAGGGCGAGACGGGCGAGCGGCCGTCGATCTGGCCCCATGTGGAGGAGCGGATCACCGATCTCGTCCAGGCCCATCGCTCCACCATCGTCTTCGCCAACTCCCGCCGGCTGGCCGAGCGGCTGTGCAACCGGTTGAACGAGATCGCCTACGAGCGGGCCACCGGTGAGGCCCTGCCCGAGGACCACTCCCCCGCCGAGCTGATGGCCGAGGCCGGTGCGGCCCGGGGCGCGCCCCCGCTGCTGGCCCGCGCGCACCACGGCTCGGTGTCCAAGGAGCAGCGCGCGCTGGTCGAGGAGGACCTCAAGGCCGGCCGGCTGCCCGCCGTCGTCGCCACCTCCAGCCTCGAGCTCGGCATCGACATGGGCGCGGTCGACTTGGTCGTCCAGGTCGAGTCACCGCCCTCGGTGGCCTCCGGTCTTCAGCGGGTGGGCCGGGCCGGCCACCAGGTGGGCGCGGTCTCCACCGGCGTCGTCTTCCCCAAGTACCGCGGCGATCTGGTGCAGGCCGCGGTGGTCACCGAGCGGATGCGCGAGGGCGCCATCGAATCGCTGCGGGTGCCCGCCAACCCGCTGGACGTGCTCGCCCAGCAGCTGATCGCCATGACCGCCATGGACACCTGGGACGTGGACGAGCTCCTGGCCCTGATCCGCCGGGCCGCGCCGTTCGCCTCGCTCCCGGAGTCGGCGTACACCTCGGTCCTCGACATGCTCGCGGGCCGCTACCCCTCCGACGCCTTCGCGGAGCTGCGGCCGCGCCTGGTGTGGGACCGCGTCGCCCATACGGTCACGGGCCGCCCGGGGGCGCAGCGGCTCGCGGTGACCTCCGGTGGCACCATCCCCGACCGCGGGCTCTTCGGCGTCTTCCTGGCCGGCGCCGACCCCAAGAAGGGCGGCGGGAGGGTGGGCGAGCTCGACGAGGAGATGGTGTACGAGTCGCGGGTGGGCGATGTGTTCACCCTGGGCACCACCTCTTGGCGGATCGAGGACATCACCCGCGACCGGGTCCTGGTCTCCCCCGCCCCCGGCGTCCCCGGCCGGCTGCCCTTCTGGAAGGGCGACCAGCTCGGCCGCCCCCTGGAGCTGGGCCGCGCCCTGGGCGCGTTCCTGCGCGAGGTCGGCGCGCTGGCGCCCGAGGACGCCCGGCTGCGGCTGCTGGCCGCCGGTCTGGACGCCTGGGCCGCCGAGAACGTCATCGGATACCTGGACGAGCAGCGCCGTGCCTGCGGGCATGTGCCGGACGACCGCACGATCGTGGTGGAGCGGTTCCGCGACGAGCTGGGCGACTGGCGCGTGGTGGTCCACTCCCCCTTCGGCGCGCAGGTCCACGCCCCCTGGGCGCTCGCCCTGGGCGCCCGTCTCTCCGAGCGGTACGGCATCGACGCCCAGGTCATGCACGCCGACGACGGCATCGTGCTGCGGCTGCCGGACGCCGATCTGATGGGCCTCGACCTCCTCGACACGGACCCGATGCGCCAGGGCGCGGAGTACGACACCGAGCAGTCCCCGGTGGGCGCGGCCGATGTCGCCTTCGACAAGGGTGAGATCGACCAGATCGTCACCGACCAGGTCGGCGGCTCGGCGCTGTTCGCCTCCCGGTTCCGCGAATGCGCCGCCCGCGCCCTGCTGCTGCCCCGCCGCGACCCCGGCAAGCGCACCCCGCTGTGGCAGCAGCGCCAGCGCGCCGCGCAACTCCTCCAGGTGGCCAGCGATTTCGGTTCCTTCCCGATCGTCCTCGAGGCCGTCCGCGAGTGTCTCCAGGACGTCTTCGACGTCCCCGGCCTCACCGAGCTGATGGGCGACATCGAGGCCCGCCGGGTCCGGCTGGTGGAGGTCACCACCCCCGAGCCGTCCCCCTTCGCCCGCTCGCTGCTCTTCGGCTATGTGGCGCAGTTCCTCTACGAGGGCGACTCCCCGCTCGCCGAGCGCCGCGCCGCCGCCCTCTCCCTCGACTCGCGGCTGCTGGCCGAGCTCCTGGGCCAGGCCGAGCTGCGCGAGCTGCTCGACGCCGACGTCCTGGCCGAGCTGGAGCACGAGCTCCAGTGGCTCACCGAGGACCGCCGGGTCAAGGACGCCGAGGGCGTCGCCGACGTCCTGCGGCTGCTCGGCCCGCTCACCGAAGCCGAGCTGGCCGAGCGCGGCGCCGAGCCCGGATGGGCCGAGGATCTGGCCGGCAGCCGACGCACCATCCGGGTCCGGATCGCGGGCGAGGACCACTGGGCCGCGGTGGAGGACGCGGGGCGGCTGCGGGACGCGCTCGGCACGGCGCTGCCGGTCGGCGTCCCCGAGGCGTTCACCGAACCGGTCAAGGACCCGCTCGGCGATCTGCTGTCCCGCTATGCCCGCACCCACGGCCCGTTCACCTCGGCGCGGGCCGCCGCCCGCTTCGGCCTCGGCGCGGCCGTCACGGAGGGCGCCCTGCACCGGCTCGCCGCGAGCGGCCGCGTCGTCCAGGGCGAGTTCCACCCCTCGGGGATGGGCCAGGAGTGGTGCGACGCCGCCGTGCTGCGCCGGCTGCGACGCCGCTCCCTGGCCGCGCTCCGCCATGAGGTGGAGCCCGTACCGCCCTCGGCACTCGCCGCCTTCCTCCCGCAGTGGCAGCATCTGGGCACCCACAGCCTGCGCGGTATCGACGGTCTGGTGCGCGCGATCGAGCAGCTCCAAGGCGCGCCCGTCCCCGCCTCCGCCCTGGAGAAGCTGGTCCTGCCGTCCCGGGTGAGCGACTACACCCCCACGATGCTCGACGAGCTCACCGCCTCCGGGGAGGTCGTCTGGGCCGGTGCGGGAGCGCTGCCGGGGAAGGACGGGTGGGTCACTCTGCACCTGGCCGACACCGCTCCGCTGCTGCTGCACACCCCGCACCCCCTCGAGGCGAGCCCCCTCCACCAGGCCGTCCTCGACGCATTGGCCGGGGGGTACGGGCTGTTCTTCCGCCAGATCGCCGGACAGGCCCGCGCCGCCGGGCACGAGTTCCAGGACCCCCAGCTCGCCGAGGCCCTGTGGGACCTGGTCTGGGCGGGCCTGGCCACCGGTGACACCCTCGTCCCGCTGCGCTCCCTGCTCGGCTCGGGCCGTACGGCGGGCGCCACCGCGCATCGCGCCAAGCGCACCGTCCCCCGGGGCCGCTATGGCGGCCTTACGGGCCGCACCGGACGGCCCACCGCCTCGCGCAACGGCCCGCCCACCGTCGCCGGGCGCTGGTCCCTGCTGCCGGAGCGCGAGTCCGAGCCCACCCACCGTGCCCACGCCCTGGCG
This sequence comes from Streptomyces malaysiensis subsp. samsunensis, assembly GCF_024519315.1. Lineage (GTDB taxonomy): Bacteria > Actinomycetota > Actinomycetes > Streptomycetales > Streptomycetaceae > Streptomyces > Streptomyces malaysiensis. The sequence goes on from NZ_JANIIC010000019.1 coordinate 131,740, forward strand.
CGCACCCTGCTCGACCGGCACGGCGTGGTCACCCGCGGGGCGGTCGCCGCCGAGGGGGTCGAGGGCGGCTTCTCCGCCGCCTACCGGGTACTGTCCGCGTTCGAGGAGACCGGCCAGGTCCGCCGCGGCTATGTGGTCGAGGGGCTCGGCGCCGCGCAGTTCGCGATGGACGGCGCGGTGGACCGGCTGCGCGCGGTCAGCACGGCCCGCGACCGCGCGGCGGCCCCCGCCTTCGACGGACAGCGGGGGCAGTCCCGGCGCGCGTTCGTGCTCGCCTCGGCCGACCCCGCCAACGCCTACGGCGCCGCCCTCCCCTGGCCCGATCCGCCCGCGGACGCGAGCCACCGGCCGGGCCGTAAGGCAGGCGCGATGGTGGTGCTCGTCGACGGAGAGCTGACGCTCTACATGGAGCGGGGCGGCAAGACCCTGCTCGCCTGGCCCTCGGGCGAGGCCGAGGCCGTCTCCCCCGAGGACGACACCCGGCTGTGGACGGCGGTGGAGGCGCTGGCCGAGTCCGCCCGCGCGGGTGCGCTCGGCTCCGTCACCGTCGAGCGCGTCAACGGCGCCCAGGCGCTCTCGTCCCCGATCGGCAGGCTCCTGGAATCGGCGGGCTTCCACCCGACCCCACGCGGATTGCGCCTGCGCCCCTGAACCCAACACGGATTCCCGCGCCCCTGAACCCCCACGCGGGTTCCGCCCGCGCCCCCGATCACACACCGACGCTGATCACGCAGCGCCCCTGATCGACAAGCGCTCCGCATGGCGCCCTTGCCCCCGAGGGTCCGCGGCGTTCCCGTATGCCCACGCCCACCCGCATCATGGATCCCATGCCCGAAGGAGACACCGTCTGGCAGACCGCACAGCGCCTTCACCAGGCCCTCGCGGGCGCCCCGCTCATCCGCAGCGACCTGCGCGTCCCCCGTCTGGCGACCGCCGACCTCACCGGCCGGCAGGTCCTGGAGGTCGTCCCGCGCGGCAAACATCTGCTGACCCGAGTCGAGGGCGGCCTGACCCTCCACTCCCATCTGCGGATGGACGGCTCCTGGCAGGTGTACGGGCCCGATGAGCGCTGGCGTGGCGGCCCGCACCACCAGATCCGGGCCATCCTCGCCACCGCCGCCCACACCGCCGTCGGCTACCGCCTCCCCGTCCTGGAACTGCTGCGCACCGGCGACGAGGACCGGATCGTCGGCCATCTCGGCCCCGATCTCCTCGGCCCCGACTGGGATCCGGACGAGGCGCTGCGCCGGCTGCTCGCCGATCCGGCCAGGCCCCTGGGCGAAGCGCTGCTGGACCAGCGGAACCTCGCCGGGATCGGCAATGTCTACAAGTCCGAGCTGTGCTTCGTACTGCGGGTGTCGCCCTGGCTGCCGATCGGCGAGGTGCCCTCCCCCGAACGCCTGGTGGCCCACGCGAAGAAGCTCCTGGAGGCCAACAGGAACCGGCGTGCCCGGGTCACCACGGCCGAGCCGCGCCGCGACCGCCGGCTGTGGGTGTACGGGCGGCCGGGGCGGCCCTGCCTGCGCTGCGGTATACCGGTGCGCGCCGCCGACCAGGGGCGCGCGGGTCAGGAGCGCTCGACCTTCTGGTGCCCGAGCTGCCAGGCGGGGCCACAGGGGCCCGGGCCCGGCCCGTCCTGACGCGGAGGGCCTCCCTGACGGGGACGACGCCCTCCCCTTCTCGGCGAGGGCCCGCAGTGCACCGGCAGCAGGCTCAGTCCCCAGCCGCCGACCGCGAACGCCCCCTCCACCGGCCCGGCCTCTCCCGGCTGTATCGCCAGCCGCAGCACCGACCACCACCAGACACCGCCCAGAGCGAGCGCGAGCACCCACCGGACCGGCCTGAGGCCCCGGGTGTCGGCCCCTCCGACGGCTGCCATGACTGCCTCCTTCGGGCGACGCCAGACGCCTGTTCGCACACGGCGGGAGGGCGCACAGGAGGCACGTCGGCGCGTGTCGGACACTCGCGTTCCCCCCAGTTTGCCCAGCCGGGCCATATGGCGCACCCAGAGCGGGTCGCCGAGCCGGAACCCCGGTCGAAGAGCAGCCTCCCCCCGGGCCCGGAACCGACGCCTCAAGCGTCAGTGCCCGTCAGCGCCCCGAGGGTCGGTCCTCGGGCCCACCCGGAGCCTTCAAGCCCGCCTCGGGCCCGCCGGGGCCGAGCCCGCCCCGGGCCCGAATCCGCCTCAGTCCCCAGCCCTCTCAGCCCTCAGCCCCCTCAGCCCTCAGCCGCGCTTGCCGCCGTTCTCCGCCTGGAACATCCAGTGGTGCTTCTCCAGGTCCCGGGTGAGCTCGATGAGAATGTCCTGGGTCACCGGGTCCGGTTCGTCGGTCGCGCGGATACGTTCGCGCATCCGCCCGATCACCGCTCCCAGGGCGTCCACGAGCGTCCGGATGGCCTGCGTGTCTTCGGTCCAGCCGTCCTTGACCGTATGGACACCGCTGGTCGCGGCGACCGTCTGAGCCCGTCCGTCCGGCGGCACCCCGAGCGCCGAGGCCCGCTCCGCCACCGTGTCGGCATACTCCCTGGTCGACGCCACGACCTCGTCGAGTTGCAGATGGATCGTGCGGAATCGCGGGCCCACGACCGTCCAGTGGATCTGCTTGCCCACCAGGTGGAGGTCGACCAGGTCGACGAGTGCGCCTTGCAGCGCGTCGGCGACGACCTTGAGGTGCTCCTCCGGCAGTGGGCTCTTCACCACAGACATTCGCTTTCCTCCTGTTCGACCGTTCGGCCCCCCTTGATTGCCTCTCCTCATGCGGGGTGACCCGAATCCGGCCGGACAAACTCGGGCCGGAGAAACTCCGGCCCGACAAACATCGAGGCCCCGACCCGGTATCGCTACCGGCCGGGGCCTCGAAGAGCTCTGGGGATGTCGTGGGGATCCCAGGCACGGCCTGGGCTTCGCAGGCTCTCAGGCCGCCACGACGTCCACGGCTTCCTTGGGCGGCTTGATGGTGACCCGCTCCTCCGGGACGCCCGTCACGGACGTCACGGAAACGGGGTTGAGCACGGGCCGCATGGGCGCCGGCACCTTCTCGGTGGTGGACGCGGCCGACTCGGCCAGCTCGGCGAGCGAGAGCTCGTCGCTGACCTCGCGCATGACCTGCGACATCCGTACCTCCAGGGCGTCGCAGATCGCCGACAGCAGCTCGGACGAGGCTTCCTTCTGGCCGCGCTCGACCTCTGACAGATAGCCGAGCGACACCCGGGCGGAGGAGGAAACCTCGCGCAGAGTACGGCCCTGGCGCTGGCGCTGCCGGCGCAGCACGTCACCCAGCAGGCGACGGAGCAGAATCATCGCTGGCTCCCTCCTCGGACCTCGGATCCGGATCCTTCACGCCCCACCGTACCGCCTCCGGCTGTACCCGTGCGGGGAGCGATGTCGTGTTCACTCAGGGCTGCAAACATCAAATCCCGCCGTGTTGTTCCGTATCCTTTGCCCCTGCGGTCGCGATCAATTCGCTGAACAGCAGCTTGACTGCGGCCTGGACGGTCTGTCCGCGGATTCCGGCACGGTCTCCTTCGAGCCGCAGCGCCGCCGCGGCCATCGCGTCCGAGGGCCCCGCGACGGCCACATGAACGGTGCCCACGGGCTGACCGTCCTGCGGTGTGGGACCGGCCACACCGGTGGTGGCCACGCCCCAGTCCGCGCCCAGCGCACGCCGTACCCCCCGGGCCATCTGCCGGGCCACCTCGGCGTCGACCGCGCCGCGCTCGGCCAGCAGGGCACCGTCCACACCCAGCAGCTCGCGCTTGAGCTCGGTGGCGTACGCCGTCACCGAGCCGCGGAAGGAGCGGGAGGCGCCGTCCACCGAGGTCAGCTCGGCGGCCACCAGACCTCCGGTGAGCGATTCGGCGACGGCCAGGGTCTGTCCGCGCCGCTCCAGCAGCGCCAGCACCTCGGCCGCCGTTCCACCGTCGCTCACTTCGTGGTCTCCTCCGTCGTCCGGCCCGCCCTGCGCAGCACGATCGCCTGCCGGATGTAGTCCAGGCCGGTGACCACCGTAAGGATCACGGCCACGGCCATCATCCAGAACCGCAGCGAGGCCAGTGGCCCGGTCAGCACCAGGATGTACATCCCGACGGCGGTGCCCTGCGCGAGCGTCTTCAGCTTTCCGCCCCGGCTGGCCGGAATGACCCCGATCCGGATCACCCAGAACCGCATCAGTGTGATCCCGATCTCACGGAAGAGGATCACGCCCGTCACCCACCAGGGGAGGTCGGACAGGGCCGACAGACAGATCAGCGCCGCACCCATAATCGCCTTGTCCGCGATCGGATCGGCGATCTTCCCGAAGTCGGTGACCAGGTTGTAACGGCGGGCCAGATGACCGTCGAAAAGATCGGTGATCATCGCGATGGCGAACGCCGCCCAGGCGAAGGAGCGCCACACCGGGTCGTACCCGCCATTGTGCAGCATCAACAACACAAACGCGGGCACCAGGAGCAGCCGCACCATGGTGAGGATATTGGCGATGTTCCACAAACTGGCGGGCCCGACCGCGGCGGCCGCCGGGCGGCGGTGGCCTCCCGCGGCGGAGGCCGGGACACCCGTCATCTGTCCGCCTCCCCGGTGGACGCGCCGCCGCCCTGTCGTTCCAGCGGCACAAGCGGCTCCGCGACGAGGTCCACTCCCTCCGTCGCGATCACCTTCGCTTCGACCATACGGCCCACCTCCGGCTCCCCGTCGGTGCCGAGCAGCGTCTGGCCATCGGTCTCCGGCGCCTGGTGGGCGCCGCGGCCGAGCACCGCCCCGGTCTCGTCGATCTCCTCCACCAGCACCTCGACGACCTCGCCGAGCCGCTCCTCGGCCCGCTGGGCGGTCAGCTCCTCCGCGAGCCGCGAGACGCGCTCCAGACGCTCCGCGACCACTTCGGGGTCGACCTTGTTCTCGTAACCGGCGGCTTCGGTGCCGTCCTCGTCCGAGTACCCGAAGACGCCGATCGCGTCCAGCCGCGCCTCGCTGAGGAAGCGCTCGAGCTCGGCCAGGTCCTCCTCGGTCTCACCGGGGAAGCCGACGATGAAGTTCGACCGGGCGCCGGCCTGCGGCGCCTTGCCTCTGATCGTCTCGAGCAGCTCCAGGAACCGGTCGGTGTCGCCGAAGCGGCGCATGGCGCGCAGCACCCCGGGCGCCGAGTGCTGGAAGGACAGGTCGAAGTACGGCGCGACCTTCTCGGTCGAGGTGAGCACGTCGATCAGCCCGGGGCGCATCTCGGCGGGCTGGAGATAGCTGACCCGGATCCGCTCGATGCCGTCCACCGCGGCCAGCTCCGGCAGCAGCGTCTCCAGCAGCCGGATGTCCCCGAGGTCCTTGCCGTACGAGGTGTTGTTCTCCGAGACCAGCATGACCTCCTTCACCCCCTGCTCGGCCAGCCAGCGGGTCTCGCCCAGCACATCGGAGGGGCGGCGGGAGATGAAGGAGCCGCGGAAGGACGGGATGGCGCAGAACGAGCACCGCCGGTCGCAGCCGGAGGCCAGCTTCACCGAGGCGACCGGGCTGCTGTCCAGTCTGCGGCGCAGCGGGGCCCGTGGCCCGGAGGCCGGGGCCACCCCTTGGGGCAGGTCCTCGGGCGCGGTGTCCTGGGCGTGGCCGGGCAGCGCCACCGAGGTGGCGTCCTGCCGCTCGGCCGGGCTGATCGGCAGCAGCTTGCGGCGGTCGCGCGGGGTGTGGGAGGCGTGGATGCCGCCGGAGAGGATGGTCTGCAAGCGGCCGGAGATGTCGGCG
>NZ_JANIIC010000190.1 GCF_024519315.1 Streptomyces malaysiensis subsp. samsunensis
CCGGGGGGGGGGGGGCCCGGCCGCGGGGGGGGGGGGCGGGGGCGGCCGGGGGCGGGACCGGAAGCGGCTTGGGCGGGGGTGGAATCATCCTGGGCGGGGGCAGAAGCACCCTGGGCCGAGCCGGAAACCCCTCCGGCGGGGACGGAATCACCCTGGGCCGAGCCGGAAACCCCTCCGGCGGGGACGGAATCACCCTGGGCCGAGCCAGAAACCCCTCCGGCGGCGGAGGAATCACCCTGGGCCGAGCCGGAAACCCCTCCGGCGGCGGAGGAATCACCCTGGGCGGGGACGGAGTCGGCCTGCCGCGGTCCCGTTTTCGCCGCGTCCGTCAGGGCCCTGTCCAGCCAGGCGCATCCCGTCTCGTCCAGCCGCCGCTCCACGGCGGCGCGGAGTTCGGTCACGGTCAGCATCGGACGCCTCCCTCGATCGCGGCACGTTCCGCCTCCCGGAGGAACCGCAGCGAGGTGCGGGCCAGTTCGGGACCGGCGTGGGAGTGGCGGGGCAGCTCGACGCCGACGAGCCCCCGGTACCCCGTGGCGCGCAGCGCCTCCAGGACCGGCGGGAAGTCGATCTCCCCCTCGCCGAACGGCAGATGCTCATGCACCCCGCGCCGCATGTCCTCGATCTGCACATGCCGCGTCCATGGCGCAGCCGCGCGCACGCACTCGACGGGCGGGGCGGGCTCCAGGCACTGGCAGTGGCCGATGTCGAGGGTGAGGCCGAGGGCGGCCGGATCGCCCAGTGCCGTCCGCAGCCGGTGGAATCCGGCGAGGTCGGCGAGGAGATGCCCCGGCTCGGGCTCGATCGCGAGGGCCACGCCCGCCGCCTCGGCGGCGACGACCACCGGTTCGATGGCGTCGGTCAGCCGCCGCCACGCCGTCTCCTCGGACTCGCCGGGCGGCAGCACCCCGCTGAAGCAGTGCACGGCCGGTGCCCCGATTTCGGCCGCCACCCGTACGGCCCGCAGCAGCAGATCGATCCGGGCGCCACGCGCCTCGGGGTCCGGGTCGAGCAGGGTGGGGTGGTGCTTGCGCCGGGCGTCGAGCACGTACCGCGCACCGGTCTCGATCGCGACCCCGAGGCCGAGCCGTTCGAGGTCGCGGGCGATGCGGCGGGTACGGGCGGTGAGGTCAGGGGCGAGCGGGTCGAGATGCATATGGTCGAGGGTCAGCGAGACGCCGTCGTAGCCGAGGTCGGCGAGCAGGGCGAGGGCGTCGCCCAGGCGGAGGTCGGTCAGACCGTTGGTGCCGTAGGCGAAGCGCAGGGACTCCGGGTTGGGGCGGCTCATGTCGCGCTGACCTTTCTCGACAGCCGGCGGGCCACGGGCATGAGCGCGAGCAGCCCCGCCGCCGTACGGTGCGCCCCGGCGCGGGAGGCGAGCACGGCCTGAAGCGGGATCATCGCGCGGATGCCGCTGCCGACGGCGCGCTGGAGGAAGTACGGGGAGGGGTTGAGCGCGGCATGCGCCAACGGCCGGGCGACCGTGGCCAGGTACCCGCCCGCGAGGGCGACCCCGGCGAGGGCCGCGAAGCGGCCGGCAGCCGCGCCGGGCAAGGCGGAGGTCCCGGTGCTCCGGGGCGGCGCGGCCCCGGCACGGCCACCCGCGAGGCCGGCCCCGGCGACGGCCGCGATGCGACTGACCGGACGCGTACGCTCGGCCGCCGCTGCGCGCGAGGCGATGGTCAGGGGCAACCCTGCTGCGGCACGCGGTCCGCCCGGGGGACCGCCACCGGTGGCCGCCGTAACGAGCCGCCTCGCGGCACCACCGCGCCGTGCGCCGGGTCCGCCCGGCGGACCGCCATGCCCGGTGCCCGCCACGACCGCCGCGCCGAGCCACCTCGCCGGAGTGCCGCGCCCTGCCCGTACGCCCTTGCCCAGCGCGAGCTCGTGAGCAACGGCGGCCGTGGTGCCCTGGACGACGGCCGCCGGGCTGGGCACGGCGGTCCCGGCCGAGGCTGCCGCCCGGACCCTGGACGCCGCGCTCCGGCTCCACCCGTTGGCCGGGCCCCGGCCCACGGCGCCACCGATCACCGGACCACGCCCCGGGACGGCCCCACCGCCGAGCGCCGCGTCAA
>NZ_JANIIC010000191.1 GCF_024519315.1 Streptomyces malaysiensis subsp. samsunensis
AAAGCTGAGCCAGATCGACCGCCGAGTACTGGGCCGCCATGCGCAGAGCGTGTGTGCGATAGAAAAATGGAATGAGCACCAGCAACGCGGCCTCAGCGGGATAGAGGTCTAGCGGCGCTTGGTCGTCCACGTCACCCAACAGCCACTCGATGCGTTCCACGAAACGCACCGCGACCTCCGGGTCTCGCCACGGATCAGCGCCCAGCGTCCGCTCTGCCTCGTCGCTGAGCCCGGCGAGCGCCTCAACGATCAGCCCCACCTGACGCCGGAAGAAGGCGACGTCACTCGACGTTCGCACATGCTCCCACACTGCTGACCCGACGGCGGCCCGCACCCAGGCATTGTCCGTTACGGGCTGACTCTCGGCCTCCGGGCCGCCCTGCTGCACATACAGCCTGCCGATTGACCGCGCTTGCACCACGGTCCCCGCCATGGCCTTGCCGGCGACCACATTGTGGGCATCACCTTCTCGCATGACGCACCCCCACCTCTGAGAATTGTCGTCCAGTGCCTTCGAGCGATCGGCGCCATCTTGTCAGCAGTGCCACAGGAGTAGCAGCGCGAGCGCATTACTCATGCCGAGGTAGGCCAGTCGCAGCAGCATGAGGGTCACGTTTCCGCGCTGATCAGCTTCAGCGCAAGCATCCTGGCGTCAGCGTCGGACCTGAAAGCTTCACGGAGGCGAGCCATCGCCTCCCACCTGGGCGGATAAGGTTTTCGGCAAGGATAAGGCCACCGCGCCTTTACGAGGTCGAACGCATGCAATCGTGAACAGTGGACCTCATGGAATTCGCCAACTCGATGGCGTTTTCGCGGTAAAATCCAGTTCGAATGTGAAATCCCTCTTCTGAGGGGAGTGCGACGACGGCATGTGTAATGCTGGCGTAAATCGAGTGGAGCTGTCTGAGCGTGAAGGTGCATGTGCCAGATTCGTTTTCTGGCACATGTGCTACCTCTTTCGTGATGTTTTCCAGTTCCCTCCTCGGGCTGCCCGTGCAGAGTTCTGCCATGCCGTCTCCGTCGTGGGTCTCCATGGTGAGTGCAATGCACTCTCGGAACAGGGCTGCCTGCGCAGGCGTAAGCTTCAACGACACGCTTCCTGGGTCATATGACTGGATTCGAATCCTTGCTCTCATTTTGGCCTGTATCTCTCCGAGTCGAAAGAATCTGATGAATAGTGGTATGCGTGAATTCGGTACGCTGTCTCGACGATCAGGACGCCGCGCCCTCTGTCATAGGCAACGCTCGACCCAGTTCTGGTGTCGACGTGGGTGGTCTTACCCTCGAAGGATGACAGATATCGAGCCAGCTCCTTCGGGTTCGAACCAATACCTGATATGGAGTGATCTGCCGCGTTGGCGGAACCATCATTCATGCGCTGAAAATCGTGGTCCACACCTTCCGCGACACGCGCTCCGTATTGTGCTTCTATCTCATCGTATGTGTCGTCGTCGATGCCCGGCCCGCAGCCTTCCAGGGCGAGTGGGTCGGCCCAGGTGAGGGGGTTGACAACGTAGATGTGGGGATTGTCGGCCGGTGCGAGGCCAAGCGGGTCGGGGGTGAGATAGCGGGCCGTCTCCGGGTCGTAGTACCGGAAAAAGTTGTAATTCAGACCGGTTTCCGGGTCGGCGTATTGGCCGGGGAACCGGAGGGGGCAGTCCACCTCCTCTGGTGGGGCGGTGAAGGGAGTGCCCCAGTTGGTAGTGCGGGCTTGCCATACGAGGGCGCCGTCAGGGGTGACGAGTTCGGTTGGCGTGCCGGCCAGATCCGTGACGATCGCGTGGAATCGAGCGTCGTCCGCGGACTGGGAGGTGCCGGCGAGGGAGAGGGCGAAGGTCCCGGGGCGGGGGTTGAGCGTTCGGTGTGTGGATTGGGATACGGGGCGGTGGGTGCCCGGGGCGTAGTCCCACGTCGTCGCCGTGCCACCGGAGGTGGTTTGCTCGGCGAGGCGGGTGCCGTCCCAGGTGAAGTGGATCAGATCGGCGATCGTGCCGTCGTCGTGGAGGCGTTGTTTGGTGGTGCGGCGCCCGAGCGGGTCGTAGAGA
>NZ_JANIIC010000192.1 GCF_024519315.1 Streptomyces malaysiensis subsp. samsunensis
GAAGAAGTGGTGGTGAACTTCCCGGAGTTCGGGATGGCGGACGAACGGCGTCTGCCGACCACGACGCTGGAGGGCTGGCGCCGGTTCGTGAACGCCGACCCGCTCACCTTCGACCTGCTGTCCGAGGACGGGTGGCAGGCCCTGGAGCCGTCGGCCCGGCACGAGTACGACGAGGCCCGGGTGAACTACCACTCCGAACTGATTGTCGTGGAGACGCCCACGATCCGCGAGGTCACCCACCAGGGACGGATGTTGACCCTGGTGAACCGGCGGGAGATCAGCGCCCGCCGCGGTCTGATCGTGTCCGGGCCCTGGGCGACGGGCAAGTCCACCGCGATCAAGCAGCTCGGCCGCATCCACGAGCTGCGAGTACGCCAGCGGTTCCCCGACCACGACCGTATCCCGGTCGTCTACGTCTCCGCCCCGCCCAACGGTTCCCCGCGCAAGCTCGCCACCCGTTTCGCGCACTTCCTGGGCCTGCCGCTGAAGTCGCGGCACAACGAGATGGACATCGCCGACACCGTCTGCCAGCTCCTGACCGACGCCCGTTGCGACCTGGTTTGCGTGGACGAGATCCACAACATCAACATGGCCACGTCCACCGGCAAGGACATGTCCGACCACCTGAAGTACTTCACCGAGCACATCCCCGCCACGTTCGTCTATGCAGGCATCAACGTCGAACGGGAGGGCCTGTTCAGTGGGGTGAGGGGCCGCCAGATCGCTGCCCGCTGCGTGATGCGCGCGACCGGGAACTTCCCCGAGACCGCCGAGTGGCAGTCGATGATCGCCACGATGGAGCATGCTCTTCGGCTCCACCGCCACCCCAGCGGGACCCTCTCCGGGCAGGCGAAGTATCTCCACCAGCGCACTGGCGGCAGCATCAGCAGTCTGTCCCACCTGATCCGGGCGGCCGCCATCAGCGCGATCATCGACGGCAGCGAGCGGATCTCACGGCGCCTGCTCGACTCCGTTCCGGTCGACCACAGCACCCAGTCCGACAACCCGGCCCCATCCGACGGCAAGGACGACGGGATCGGGGATGCCGCGTGAGTACACCGGTCCTTCCCGGCCCGAGGCTGCGGCAGCTCCCCCGCACGATCAAGCCGCTGCACCGCGAGACCTCCGGCTCCTACCTGGGACGCCTCGCCGCCGCGAACCGCATCTCCCATCAGGAGCTGTCCGCGCACATCCAGGACCCCGACCGCATCCACCCGGGCAAGCTCACCACCCTGCACGTGATCCACTGCCTGTCCGGGCACCCCGTCGACCGGCTCCTGCAATCCCTGCCCGACCTGCGGACCGCGGAACTGGCCGCACGCTTCACCGCGCAACCCTTCAAGCCACTCCCCGACAAAGGATGGACGACCCAGCCCGTCTGCACCCGCTGCCTGGCCGGCCTGGGCATCACCACCCACGCCTCACACCACGTCCCGGTCAGCACCAACATCTGTCTGAGACACGGCCGCTGGATCGGCCGATACGGGCACCAGCTCGAACTGCGCACCGTCCCGGAGGTGATCCGTGCACAGCGCCACCACTACAACCTCGTCCGCCGCCACGGCCAGCCGACTGTCACCTACGCGATGGCCGAAGCCACCGACATCTCTTTCCGCTGGTGGGACAGCGACCGGTTCGACCGGCGATGGCGCGACCGCATGACCGCGCTCAGTGGCCCGAAATGGCACGCCTTCAAGGACGACATCGAGCTCGTCGCCTCCACCTACCCGGACATCGTCGCCCTCGCCGGTCTCTTCGCCTCGCCGCATCTGCGTTTCCTGCCGTTCACGGGCAAGGACCGGGACCTGCGGCGTTTCATCCGGGAAGTCCGCGAGCGGGCCGCCACCGGCTACAGCCTCGAAGCCGCCGGCAATCGCGACCCGCTGATCCGCTGGATCGAGGAAGAACCCTCCGACCGCAGCCTCCCGTTCTATCCCTGGCGCCCTCCGAGCCGTCCCGCCCCTGAGCAGGTGAACATCCCATGACGACCATGTCTTCGCTCCGGCGGACACCGTCGGCC
>NZ_JANIIC010000193.1 GCF_024519315.1 Streptomyces malaysiensis subsp. samsunensis
GGGTGGTCGGCCCGGACGGCGGGATGGGTAGGTCCATTTCCAGGCGATGAGCCGCGCGTGCCAGCGAAGGACCGACCGAGGAGAAACCAGCAACGCCACCTGGGTGCGGCGCTGCCTGCTGACGATCCGGAGCAGTGCCGCCATGACGGCCCTGTCGCTCCATGAGAAGCGCGGCCGTGACTGGGCACGGCGTGCGATGGCGAGTTGATGCCGGAGCATCAAAATCTCTGCGCCCTTCGAGGCATCCGAGCGGGCGAGCAGGGCAAGCCATCGGAAAGTCTGGCAGGCGAGCAGGTAGATCAGCCGTATCACCACGACCAGCACGCTGCCTCAAAACGGCTGGCCGCTCCTGAGATCTGGGCAGATCCGAAGCAGCAGGTCAGCCCGGGTGACATAAACCCCGGCACCCACAGGCGTGGGGGCCGCGGTACCCGGCCGTCCTCGTCAGCTCTGGAGGGCTGGCAACTCCCACCAGTGCTCAGGCCGGTTGATGCAGCCCCCGGTCCTCATCAGCCTTGGAGGGCTCGCAACGCGTCCGGCTGACCGAAGGGGATCTCCGGCAGGCCGTCCTCATCAGCCTTGGAGGGTTGGCAACGTGATGTTGTGGTTCGGCGTAACCGTGTGGTCGGGGCCGTCCTCATCAGCCCTGGAGGGCTGGCAACAGCAGATCGCGGCCCGGGAGGACCGGCGTCGGCGGCCAGTTGGAATTCCCCAGCGGCGGCCGCTTGTTGGGGAGTTATCTGGCCGCTGATGTCACTCTGCGTGTTAATTCGTGGCACACAACGGCTGGCGGATGAGGGTGCAGGTCTGCCAGTGGGATGCGGGATGCCTCGTCACAGTGATCGGTTCCGGCGGTGGCCAGGGCCTCGCGGTCGGTGGAACCCGGGTGGTGTGTTGTTGCACCTGCCGTAGCGGCATGTGGTGTCGTCGAGGCACCACAGCACGAAAGGCTCCGTCTGCGATGTACCCCTCCGTCACACCGCCCCGCCAGGTCAAGATCGGCGCTGCTGCCGCCTTCGCCGGGACCACCCCACGCGCTATCCGCCACTACCACCAGATCGGTCTGCTGCCGGAACCCGAGCGCGGTGGAGACGGCCGCCGCCGCTACGGCTACGACGACATGATCCGCCTGTTGTGGATCCGCAGAATGGCGGAGGTCGGCATCAGTCTGGACGACATGCGAGCTGCCTTCGACGAATCCGGGGACATCGAGGAGACCCTGGGCCGACTGGAGGAATCCCTGGCTGCCCAGGAGGCAGACATCAAACGTCGGCGCGCGGCCGTCGGGCGCCTGCGGGCTGTGGGCAGCCCGCAGGGCCTGCTCTCCGAGCTGGTGACGGATCGGCTCAGCCACCTGCCCCCTGGCGCATTGCGCGCCTCCGACATGGAGGCCCTGCTGGTCACGGAACGGATCTTCGGTCCGCTCGGCTCCGCGATACAGGCCGGTGTGTACATCCTGCTGGCCACCCATCCCGACCTACGGGCCGAGGAGGACCGTCTCGACGAGGCCGAGGCCGCCCTCGACGACGGCGTCGACCCCGATGACCCGCGCGTCGAGGAGATCGCCGTACAGCGATACACCCACCACATGGCCCTCATGCAGGCCATCACGGCAGCCGGGCTGGACGCGGCCGATGACGAGCTCTTCGAGACCTACGACGCCGACCTGGCAGAGGAGGAGGACACGCAGATGGGCGCCTCGGAGGCGATCACCAAGATGCCCTACGACTTCTCTCCTGCCCGGATGCGCTGTATGGAGCGCGTGGCACAACTCATCGGCCAAGACGCCTGCGCAGACAGTTGATCGCCTGTGCCCGGTACCGACCTGGCCGGCATCCCATCGCGTCCACCTGTACATGACCGGCCACATCAGGAACCAGTCAATCCGAAACCGAGAGCGACATCTCAACTGGCCGTACGTCGGGATTCCGGACCGGCCGCTGACACCCCAGGCCTTCATCAGCCCTGGAGGGCTGGCAACAGGGCGACGATGCACACCTCGTGCTCGCCGGCGTC
>NZ_JANIIC010000194.1 GCF_024519315.1 Streptomyces malaysiensis subsp. samsunensis
CGTTCGCGGTTGAGAAGGCGTTGTGTGGCGTTCTTGGCTGCGTTGGCGCCGCGGCGTGCGGCGCCGGTGCCGCCGGTGGCCAGGGCGAGGAGGAGGTCGGGGGTGAGTTGGCCGGCGGCGCGGGCGGGGTTGCGCTGCCATTCGTCCCAGTTGGTGACGGCCTTGGCGAATTCTTTGGGGTGTTCGGCGGCGTAGGCGACGCCGTCTACGGTGCTTGCCAGCCGCAGGCCGGCACCATCGGGCCCGTCGTGGACGAGGTCGTCGAAATCGTCGTACCAGCTGCCCAAGGTGTCGGCGGTACCGCCGGCGTAGTCCCCGAGGGTCTGTTTGAACTTGTCCCAGCCTTTGGGGGCCGGGGGTTTGTCCGGGGCCTCCTTGGCGGCTTTGTCGAGTTTGCGTTTGGCCGCGTCGATGACGAGTTGGAGCTCGCTCTCCAGCGTGTCCAGCCGGCTGTAGCAGCCTTCCAGTGCTGCCAGGCCCGGGTCGTCCTCCGGTGGACGTTCCGGCAGCGGATCGTCCTTCCGGTCGATGGCGGCGTTGTAGTCCGTGACCTTGTTCCAGTAGCGCTTGGAGGCGGCCCGGGCGTCGTCCGCGTCCTCGATGATCGGCTTGACGCGGTTGTGGACCGAGCGCAGCTTTTCGGCGTAGTCGTCCAGGGCGTTCGCGGCCGCTTTGAAGTAGGTCTGGGCGGATTCCAGTTCCCTGGGGAGCTTCCGGGTCGCGTCCTGGAAACCCTCGGCGCCGGCCCCGGTCCAGTCCATCAGGGAAAGGACGTCGAGCTTGTCCTGCCCGTCCTTGAACGCACCGGCGTACGCGCGCAGCTTGACTGCCAGGTCCTCGATATCCGACGGGCTGCCGTAGATAACCTCTGATGGCTTCGCGTTCGGCGGTATCCGCTCGGTCGCGCCGCCCTCTGTGGCATCGCGCTGGGTCATGCGATCGTTCCCTTCGACCCGCCGTCGACTTCCCATCCGCCGTCGTAGCGCTTGCGCGGGTTGGTGGGCACGTCCTGGGTGCCGCCGGAACCGCTGTCGTCGAGCCACGGTTCTTGATAGATCTCGGGCGGCGGATCGAATTTCGGCCGGGACCCCGCCTGCCACGCCTTCAGGCCCGCTTCGCCGAACGGCAGCTTGGCCATGTTGTCCGCGGTCGGCGTGAAATCCTTGATGCGCAGCAGATCGGCCAGGATGTAGGCGGCGATGACCTGCCGGAGTGTCTCGACCACGGTGCTGGTGTGCTCGGCCACCCGCCCCATGCCGAAACCCCAGGACGAGAGCATCTTCTCGGCCGAGTCATAGATGTCGAAGTCGGCCGAGTTCTGGATGGCCTCGGCCAGAGTCTTCCAGTCGCCCTTGATCTTGCGGGCGGCGACGACGGACTCCTCCAGCGGCTGCAGCACCTTACGCACCGACGCGATCTCGATCCTGTAGCCATCACCCGGTTTCGGGCCACCGGAACTCGATGCTTCCCCGTTATGTTCCGTCATCGTGCTCTCCCTGCCCGTCGGTGGGCTGAAGTGCCGCGGTATCCAGCACGAATGCCCGTGGGCCCAGTGGGTCCACCAACGCGCGCACACCCTCGGGCAGCAGCTCCGCCACATCCGCCACGGTCGTCGACGCCCACCCGCACGGCCCGGCGAACAACGCGAGCCGTTCCACGGAGGTGAAAACCGGCACCACCGGCCCGTGTTCCGTCTCCGGGACCAGGAAGCCCGGCTCATCCGGCCGCTGAAAATACAGCCGCGCCGAACGCAGCGCCGCCAGCTGCTCCGAACGAGGCCTCGACGCGGCCATTTCGTCACGGATCAGACCACGTAACGACAACTCTTCCCTCCCCGGCCCACTCGGGTCGTCACTGAATGAACACCCGCCGCGAATCCTCGCACACACGTCCCGCACTCCCTGTGAGTCCACGCCTGCGGGGACGCACGGGGTTGCCACTTGACGACTGCAGCGTATGACTGTGTATGGAGCTTGACGGCGCGACAGGTCTGCGAGGGTCTTA
>NZ_JANIIC010000195.1 GCF_024519315.1 Streptomyces malaysiensis subsp. samsunensis
CGCGGCGTCGGCGTATGACCAGCCTGCTGGTATGGGGGTGATCGTGCGTCGGTCGGCCACTACGACGTTGGCCAGTGCGTCGGGGAAGAGTCCGGTTACTCGGTCGCCGGGGTTGAGGTCGGTGATGTCGGGGCCGATGTCGAGGACGATGCCGGCCGCTTCGCTGCCCATGGTGGCCTCGCCGGGGTACATGCCCAGGGCGATGAGTACGTCGCGGAAGTTCAGACCGGCGGCCCGCACCCCGACCCGTACCTCTCCCGGCAGCAGGCTCCGGGTGGCGGTGTCGGATCCGGTCAGTGTGAGGTTCTCCAGTGTGCCGCGTTCGCTGGTGTCCAGGTGCCAGGCGTCGGCGTCGGCCGGAGGTGTCAGCGCGTCGGCGACGGCCGTGGTCGTCAGTCGGGGGACGGTGATGGCGCCGTCGCGGATGCGGGCCTGGGGTTCGCCGGAGGCGACCAGGATGGGCAGGACCTCTTGGGAGGCGGGGTGGTCGTCGGTGTCGACCAGCACGATGCGGTCGGGGTGTTCGGTTTGGGCGGTGCGGATAAGTCCCCAGACGGCTGCGCCCGCGAGGTCGTCGTAGGTGGCCTCGACGACCAGGGGGGCGGTGGTGTCCGCGGCCAGGTGCTGCTGTATTCGGGTCAGGGTCTCGGTGGTGATGTGGTGGGTGTCGGCCAGGACGTTGTCGCCGACTGTGGGGACTGTGTATCGCTCGAAGTCCACTGGGGTGGCGGGGGTTGTGGGGGTGTGCGGGGACCAGTCGAGTGTGTAGAGGTGGTTTGTTTCGGTTTGGGTGGCGTGGAGTTGGTCGGGGTGGAGTGGTCGGGTGGTGAGGGAGTCGATGGTGATGACGGGTTGGCCGGTGGTGTCGGTTGCCAGGAGGCGGGTGGCGCCGGTGTCGTCGGTGTCGAGCCGGACTCGGAGGTGGGTGGCGCCGGTGGCGTGGAGGGTGACGCCGGTCCAGGAGAAGGGCAGGTGTGGGGTGCTGGAGTCCGGGGTGTTGAGGGCGGCGGGGTGTAGTGCCGCGTCGAGCAGCGCCGGGTGCAGGGCATGTCCAGTGGCGGTGCCTGCGGCGGTGGGCAGTTCGATCTCGGCGAAGAGGGTGTTGTCGCGTTGGTAGAGGGTGTGGAGTCCCTGGAAGGCGGGGCCGTAGTGGAGTCCGGTGTCGGCGAGTTGCTGGTAGGCGGTGGTGAGGTCGATTTGGCGGGCGTCGATGGGTGGCCAGGTGCCGAGATCCGTTGTGGGTTGGGTTTCGCGTTTGAGGGTGCCGGTGGTGTGGCGGGTCCAGGTGCCGGTGGTGTCGCGGCTGTGGAGGGAGATGGGGCGGTGGCCGGTGTCGGTCTCGGCGCCTACGGTGATCTGGATCGGGGTGGGACGGGTGAGTGCGAGGGGGGTGTGGATGACCAGTTCGTCCACGGTGGTGTGGTCGGTGTGCTCGGCGGCGTAGAGGGCGAGGTCTATCAGTGCGGTGCCGGGGACGATCACGGTGCCGTTTACCGCGTGGTCGGCGAGCCAGGGGTGGGTGCTGGTGGAGAGTCGGCCGGAGAGGACGAGTTCGCCGGTGTCGGCCACTGTGGTCACCGCGCCCAGCAGCGGGTGGTCCGTCGTCCCCAGTCCGGCTCCCTCCACCTCGGCGCCCCCTCCCGCGGCGTCGTGCAGCCAGAACCGTTCGCGCTGGAACGCGTAGGTCGGCAGCTCCACGCGCCGGCCCCGGGGCACCACTGCGGACCAGTCGAGCTCCACACCGCTGGTGTGGGCGTGCCCGGCGGCGGTGAGCACGGTCACGACCTCGTTGTGGTTGCGGCGGGTGGTGGGGATGAGGTGGGTGGTGGTGGGGAGGGTGGTGCGGGCGAGGGCGGTGAGGGTGGTGTCGGGGCCGATTTCGAGGTAGGTGGTGATGCCGTGGTGGTGGAGGTGGTGGAGGGTGTCGGTGTAGCGGACGGGTGCGGTGATGTGG
>NZ_JANIIC010000196.1 GCF_024519315.1 Streptomyces malaysiensis subsp. samsunensis
CGCCATCGCTTGCCATCGGGGGTTGTGGCAAGGCCGAGGCGGTCCTGGGTGTTTCAGGTGTAGGTCCAGGTTCGGGTCTGCCCGTTGAGGAGCCTGCGGGTGCGGCGGGTTAGGCGGCCGGCCGTGTCGTGTTCGTAGGTGGTGCGGCCGGCACGATGGATGATCGTGCCGGTGAAGGAGCGGTCGCCCGGGGCGTTGTGGGCGGGAGCGGTGGCGTGGCTGAGGTTGCCTGCCAGGTCGTATGTGTAGCTTTCGGTCCAGCCGTGGCCGTGGATGCTGGTGACGCGCCCGACCGGGTCATGCTCGAAGCGGCGGGTACCCGAGGTGAGCTCGCGGATTTCGGCGAGGTAGCCGTCTGTGCCGTGAGTGTAGGAGCGGTGCTGGAGGATGTGGTCCGCTTCGGTCTGGTGGCGGGTCGTGACGTTCTGGGTGGTGAGGCGATTGGCCTGGTCCCAGGTTTGCGTGAGACTCGTGTGATTGCCCAGGCGGCGTTCGAGTTCGCGTCCGGCTGCGTCATAGGTGAAGTCCAACGTGCCGGTGTTGCTGTTCAGGCCGGTGGGGCGGCCGTTGGCGTCGTACGTCCAAGTTGAGGTCAGGCCCGTTGGGGTTGTGCGCTGGGTGCGGCGGCCGTTGGCGTCGTACGCATAAGTGGTGGTGCGACCGTCGATGGTCTCGGAGATGACGCGGCCTACCCGGTCGTGTTCACGGGTCAGTTCAGTATTGGCGTTGGCCGCGTGGAGCAGAGCACCGTTCGTGTCGTAGCGGTAGGTCGTCTGCTCGCCAGTGGTCTCGTCGAGCTGGGAGAGGATGCGCCCGGCAGTGTCGAGTGTGTAGCGGAGTGTTTCGCCGAGCGGGTTTATATGGGCGACCAGGCGGCCCGCCGCGTCACGTTCGTAGGTGCGTTGGGCGCTGTTGAAGTCGGTTTCGGCGACCAGGCGGCCTGCTGCGTCGTACTCGTACTGCCACTGTCGGCCTTGGGGGTTGGTGACGGCGGTGAGGCGCAATTCAGTGTCGTAGGTGAAGGCGTAGGCGGCGCCGTCGGGGTCGGTGCGGATGGCCGGCAGGTCGAAGTGGGTGTGGGTGTAGCTGGTGGTGTGACCGGCCTGGTCCGTGTGGCGGGCGAGGTTGCCTTCGGTGTCCCATTGCCACACTTCGCGGGAGCCGTCCGGGCCCTCGCGCCAGGCAGGTTTGCCCTCGATGGTCCAGCCATGGCGGGTGGTGTGGCCCAGAGGATCGGTGACGGCGGTGATCCGGCCGTGTGGTCCCCGGCGGATGTGAGTGGTGTGGCCGAGGGGATCGGTGACTGCGACCGGAAGGCCCGTTGCATTCGGGGTGACCTTGGTGGTGTGACCCAGGGCATCTGTGATGGAGGTGAGGTGGCCGGAGGCATTGTGGGCGTAGTGGGTGGTGGCGCCAGTGGGGTCGGTGGTGGAGGCGGGTGCGCCCCTGTCGTTGTAGGTGTAGCGCCAGATTGCTCCACCCGACTCCCGGGTCTCCAGAGGCAGGTGGTGGTCGCCGTAGACGGCTTCGGTGACGGTGCCATCGGGGCGCTCGACGGCGATCAGCCGGTCCTGGTCGTCGTAGCGGTAGCGGGTGGTGTGGTCAAGGGGGTCGGTCACGGCGATCGGGCGGCCGCTGGATTCGTCCCATTCGGTGCGGGTGGTGTTGCCGAGCGGGTCGGTCTGGGCGATGACCTTGTAGGCATCGTTGCAAACGTAGGTGGTGGTGTTGCCCTGCGAGTCGGTGTAGCGCGTGGTCCGGGCCTGCCCGTCGTAGTGGAGGCGGCCGGAGAGGATGCCGTCCGGGCCGATGCCGCGCAGCACACGGCCTCGGTGGTCGTAGACGTAGGCATAGGTAGTGCCGTTGCGGTCCGTCCATGATGTGACGCGGTGTTCGTCGTCGTACTGGTACCGCAGCGCCTTGCCGGTGGAGTTGATGACCTCTGC
>NZ_JANIIC010000197.1 GCF_024519315.1 Streptomyces malaysiensis subsp. samsunensis
AATCGAGTAGGAGGGCCGGGTCGCCCGGCCCTCCTCTCACACCACCGGACATGCGGGCCCGCATCCGGCGGTTCACCGAGCTGATCTCAACCGTTGCCAGGTCGGCTTGAGCATGCGCAGGCCTAGGTCGTCCCAGTAGGCGTTGGGCAGTGCCCGTTGGAGGACGACCGAGCCCGCGATCCGCCAGTAACCCTTGTTGCTGGCCGCCCATTCACGGGCGGGCTGCTCAGGGATCCCGAGCGCGCGCAGGTTCCGGCGCTTGGCCGCGTAGCGCTTCCATTCCTTCCAGCGGATCTGCCGCATCCTGCGGTGCAGCCACTTGTCCAGCGCCTGGAACACCTTGGGTGTGTCCGCGAGCTGGAAGCAGCCCATCCAGCCAGTGGTGAAGCGGTTGACCCTTGCGATGCGTTCATCCATCGCGATGCTCCACCGGCGCGAGGTCAGCTCCCTGATCCGCACCTTCAGACGCACAAGCGCCTTCGGGTCGGCCCGGACTCTGACTTTCCCGCCCCGGACGAAGTAGAAACCGAACCCCAGCATCGTCATGACAGAAGCTGGGACCACCTTCGACTTGTCCCGGTTGACCTTCAGTTTCAGCCGCTGCTCGACCACGGCCGTGACCGAGCCGAGCACCCTGTGGGCGGCTCGTCTGCTCCGCACAAAGACGCGCACGTCGTCGGCGTAACGCACGAACCGGTGACCGCGCTTGAACAGCTCCCGGTCCAGGTCGTCGAGCATGATGTTCGACAAGACGGGCGAGAGCGGGGAGCCCTGGGGGGTCCCTTCCGCGCTCGGCATCTTCACACCGTCCACCATGATCCCGGCATCCAGATACCCGCGGATCAGCTTCAAGACCCCGCGGTCACCAACCCTGCGCGCCACCCGTGCCATCAGGACGTCATGCTGGACCCGGTCGAAGAACCGGTCCAGATCAAGGTCCACGACCCAACGGCTGCCGTCCTCGATCGCCCGCCGCGCGACACGGACCGCCTGGTGGGCGGACCGGCCGGGACGGAACCCAAAGGACGACCCCGAAAACCCCGGGTCGAAAATGGGCACGAGCACTTGCGCGATGGCCTGCTGGATCAAGCGGTCCAGCACCCGCGGCACCCCCAAAATCCGCTCGCCGCCCCCAGGCTTCGGGATGATCACCTGACGGACCGGCACCGGCCGGTAAGTGCCCGCATCGAGTTCGGCCCGCACGGCGAGCCAATGGACCAGCAGCCACGGACGCAGCTCCGCCGTGGTCATCCCGTCCACCCCGGGAGCACCCCGGTTCACCTCGACACGATTGAGCGCCGCGAGCAGGTTCTCCTTCGAGAGCATCAACTCCCACAAGGACAGTTCCCCGTCGCGGTGAGCGTCTTCCGTGTGACGCGCCGACCGGCCACTGCGCTCCTCCGGAGCACTCCCGGAATGCACCGGTCCCTCCCCGGTCGGCACCGCCAAAGCGGTATTCCTGCGGTCATCGTGGCCGGCACGAGCAGCCATACGTCAGTTGCTCCACTCGATGTTCGGCCCTTCCCAGCCCGCCGCCCACGCGACCACCCCGGCTGGTACTACGGCCTCTGCTGACTTCTGCCCGGTCAGCCCACACCTCTCGGCACAGCCCGTCGGCGCGGCGACATCTTCAGCACAACCGACACCCGGACAGATCTCCCCAGGTAAGAACGATCAATGTCCCTGGATCCCCGCCGCGTTTACGCACAGGTCTTCTTGGTGGAGACGGGCATCGCCTTACGTGGCAAGCTCACCCGACCAGCACGCCTCATACACGGTTCGTGTTCCTCGGTACCCAGGTCTCGCCTCGGGCTTCCTCCAGACCCCACCTCACGATGACGCCCTTGCCTCCGGCTCGGGGTCAGCACCACCTCTTCCCCCAGGGGACTTCCACCCCCAATCAATCGCCCATGCTGGGCGCACCACA
>NZ_JANIIC010000198.1 GCF_024519315.1 Streptomyces malaysiensis subsp. samsunensis
CCCCAGCTCCCTCGGAGAACCCGGTGCCGTCCGCCGCTTCCGCGAAGGCCCTGCACCGCCCGTCCGCCGACAGCCCACGCTGGTAGCTGAACTCCACGAACAGACCCGGTGTGGACATCACCGTCACACCGCCCGCGAGCGCGAGCGAGCACTCGCCCCGCCGCAGCGCTTGCGTCGCCAGATGCAGCGCGACCAGCGACGAGGAACACGCGGTGTCCACCGTCACCGCCGGGCCCTCGAAGCCGAAGGTGTAGGAGATACGCCCCGAGACGATGCTGCCCGCGCTGGGGGCGCCGGGGCCGCCACCCGGCCCCTGCAACAGTCCGTAGTCGTGGTGCATGACACCGGCGAAGACTCCGGTCTGGCTGCCGCGCAGGGTCGCCGGGTCGATGCCCGCCCGCTCCAGCGCTTCCCACGACGTCTCCAGCAGCAACCGCTGCTGCGGATCCATCGCCAACGCCTCACGCGGCGAAATACCGAAGAACGCCGGGTCGAAGTCACCCGCGTCGTAGAGGAAGCCACCTTCGCGGGCATAGCTCTTCCCCACGGCCTCCGGGTCCGGGTCGTACAGCCCCTCCACATCCCAGCCACGGTCTTCCGGGAAGTCGGAGATGGCGTCCGTGCCACGTTCCAGCAGCTGCCACAGCTGCTCCGGGGTACCCGCCCCACCCGGAAAACGGCAGCTCATCGCCACGATCGCGATGGGCTCGTCATGCGTGGCGAGCGTGCCCGTACCGGCGCCGCCGGACGGGGAGACCGACGTGCTGGCGCCCTGATACGCCTCGGCCAGCTCGGTGCGCAGATGGCGGGCGATCACCACGGATGTGGGGTAGTCGAAGACAAGGGTGGCGGGCAGCCGTAGCCCCGTGGCGGTGTTCAGCCGGTTCCGCAGCTCGACGGCCGTCAGCGAGTCGAATCCGAGTTCCTTGAACGCACGCCCCACCTCGATGGACTCCGCCCCCGCGTGGCCGAGCACCTCGGCGACATGGGTGCACACCAGGTTCAGCAGAACCTCGTCCTGTTCGTCCGCCGACAGGGGCGCGAGCCGCCGCCACAGTTCCGACTCGCCCGCGCCATCGCCCGACGGGACCACGGTACGACGGGTGGAAACCGACACCAGATCGCGGAGCAGGGCCGGTGCGGGAGTACCGGATGCCGCCTGGGCGCGGAGCGCCGGGAGGTCCAGACGCATGGGCAGCAGCACCGGCTGTGTCATCGTCCCGGACACGTCGAACAGCGCAAGGCCCTCTTCGGACGTCAGCGGGGCGATACCGCCGCGCCGCATGCGCCGTACGTCCTCGTCGTCCAGGTGGCCCGTCATACCACTGCGCTCGGCCCAGAATCCCCAGGCCAGCGAGACGGCGGGCAGGCCGAGCGCATGCCGGTGGGTCACCAGGGCGTCGACATAGGCGTTGGCCGCAGCGTAGTTGCCCTGCCCGGCGCCGCCGAACGTGCCCGCCGCGGAGGAGAACACCACGAAAGCGGCCAGATCCAGGTCCCGGGTCAGCTCATGGAGGTGGAAGGCGGCGTCGACCTTGGGGCGGAGCACCGTGTCGAGACGCTCGGGAGTCAGGGTCTCGATGACACCGTCGTCCAGCACACCGGCCGCATGGACCACACCACGCAACGGACGATCCGCCGGAATACCCGCCAACACCTCCGCCAGCGCTTCCCGGTCGGCGACATCGCAGGCCACCACGGCCACCGACGCACCCAGCCCCGCCAGCTCGGCCTCCAACTCCACCGCACCAGCCGCCTCCCGACCCCGCCGAGAGACCAACACCAGATGCCGCACCCCACACTCAGCCACCAAATGCCGCGCCAGCAAACCACCCAACGTGCCCGTAGCACCGGTCAACAACACCGTGCCCTCGGAATCCC
>NZ_JANIIC010000199.1 GCF_024519315.1 Streptomyces malaysiensis subsp. samsunensis
GATACCGGCGATGGAGGAGAAGAGAATGAAGGCGTCCAGGGGGTCGGACGACTCGTCGAAGAGGGAGTCGAGGTGCGTCGCCCCGGCCGTCTTCGCCTCCACGACACGGGCGAATTCCGACAGGTCCCCGTCGGTGCCGGGCTCCTGGGAGACCCCGGCCGTGTGCACCACGGCCCGCACCGGTGCACCCTCCGCCGCAAGCCCCGCCACCAGCGCCTCAAGGGCCTCGCGGTCGGCCACGTCGCACGCCTCGACGGTCACGGCGGTACCGGTCCCGGACAACTCGGCCACGATCTCGGCCGCACCCGGGGCCTCACGGCCACGACGGCTGAGCAACACCAGCCGCTCGGCTCCATGAGCGGCCAGCCAGCGGGCCATCTGCCGCCCCAGCGCACCCGTACCACCGGTCACCAGCACCGTGCCGCGCGGCGTCCACGGCTCGACGCCGGCCGCGTCCCGTGGAGCCCGCACCACCCGCCGTACGAAAACCCCGGCGGCACGGATCGCCACCTGATCCTCACCGCTCATCCCGGTGAGCACACCCGCGAGCCGGTCCAGCGCACGCCGGTCCGGCGACTCCGGCAGATCGACCAGACCGCCCCACCGCTCCGGCCAACCCAGGCCCACGGCCCGGCCGAAGCCCCAGAGCTGCGCCTGCGTCACGCTGTCCAACCGGTCCGCACCACCGATCGAGACCGCACCCCGGGTCGCACACCACACCCGCGCCGAGGCATAGCCGTCCCGCTGTTCCAGCGCCTCGACCAGCGCACCGGTCAACGCGAGGCCGACGGGTACCGCCGGATGCCCCGGATGCGGACGCTCATCCAGCCCGAGCAACGACAGGACTCCGGCCACCGGACCATCGACCACCGCCGACGCGAGCCGCCCGGCGAGCAGCTCCGCATCGGTATCCGCCACGTCCAGTTCGGCCCGCACCACCCGCACCCCGCGGCGCGTCAGATCATCGGCCACCGCGGCGACCCAGGCGTCGTCCCCATGAGCTGCCGGAACGGCCAGCAGCCAGCTGCCCGCCAACGCGGCCACCCCCGAGGGACCGCCCGGCAACCGGGACTGGGGCCTCCAGACGACGTCGTACAGACGGCCGTCGGCCGTGGACAGCTCCCGCTGCTCACGACGCCACGACGACAGAGCGGGCAGCACGGCGCTCAGCGGCTGATCACCCTCGACCTGGAGCTCACCGGCGAGCGCCTCCCAGTCCCCGCGCTCCACCGCCTCCCAGAAGCGCCCTTCGACCACATTGACAACCGACGCCTCCGGTGCCGCCGCCTCCGCCTCCGGAGGGGCCTCCAGCCAGTACCGGCGGCCCTGGAACGCGTACGTCGGCAGGTCGATCCGGTCGGCTCCGGTGCCCGCGAAGAACGCGGCCCAGTCCACCGCCACACCACGCACATGCGCCCGCGCCACGGCCGTCGTCAGCGACTCCGCCTCGCCACGCTCCTTGCGCAGCACGGAAACGAAGGCAGCCCCCTCACCGGTCACACACTCCTGCGCCGCCGCGGTGAGCACACCATCCGGACCCAACTCGACAAACGTAGCGACACCCTTGGCCTCCAGAGCCCGCACCCCATCGAGGAAGCGGACGGCTTCCCGCACATGGCGCACCCAGAAGTCCGGACTCGTGACCTCCTCCGCCGACACCACGGCACCGGTGAGATTGGACACGATCGGGATCCGCGGGGCCTCGTACGTCAGCCCCTCGGCCACCTCACGGAACGCCTCCAGCATCCCGTCCATCCGCGGCGAATGGAACGCGTGACTCACCGTCAGCCGCTTGGCCTTCCG
>NZ_JANIIC010000002.1 GCF_024519315.1 Streptomyces malaysiensis subsp. samsunensis
ACTCAAACACCGACCGCGTACTGACCAACGACCACCCCACATCCACCACCGACAACCCCGAATCCCCACCCACCCGCTCAACCAACCCCGCCGCCTGCCCCCGCAACGCCTCCGCACTACGCCCCGACACCACCCACGGCACCACCCCACCCACCTCAGAGGACACCGACCCCACATCCCCCTCAGGCGCCTGCTCCAGGATCAGATGAGCGTTCGTACCGGAGATGCCGAACGAGGACACCGCCGCTCGGCGTGGTCGCTCCAGGCGGGGCCACTCCACCGGCTCGGTCAGCAGCCGCAGGCCGCTGCCGTCCCAGTCCACATGTGGGGTGGGCTCGTCGAGGTGGAGGTTCGCGGGCAGTTGAGGGTGCCGGAGCGCCATCACCATCTTGATCACGCCCGCCACACCGGCCGCCGCATGCGTATGGCCGATGTTGGACTTCAGCGAACCCAGCAGCAGTGGCCGGTCGGCGGGGCGGTGCTGGCCGTACGTGGCGATCAGGGCCTCGGCCTCGATCGGGTCGCCGAGTTTGGTGCCGGTGCCGTGTGCCTCGACGGCGTCCACATCGCTCGGCGTCAGCTGGGCGTTGGCCAGCGCCTGGCCGATGACGCGTTCCTGGGCCACATCGTTGGGCGCGGTGAGGCCGTTGCTCGCACCGTCCTGGTTGATCGCCGAGCCACGGATCACCGCGAGCACCCGATGCCCGTTGCGCCGTGCCTCCGACAGCCGTTCCAGCACCACCAGGCCGACGCCTTCGGAGAAGCCGGTGCCGTCCGCGTCGGCGGCGAAGGATTTGCATCGGCCGTCCGGGGCCAGTGCGCGCTGCCGGGAGAATTCGGTGAACATGATGGGGGTGGCGAGCGAGGTGACTCCGCCCGCCAGGGCCAGGGCGCATTCCCCCTGCCGCAGGGCCTGCACCGCCAGGTGCATGGCCACCAGCGAGGCCGAGCATGCGGTGTCGACCGTCACCGCCGGCCCCTCCAGGCCGAAGGTGTAGGCCACCCGGCCCGAGATCACACTGGTGAGTCCGCCCGTGGTGGCGTAGCCCTCGAATCCCTCGGGGATGCGCGGGGCCCGGGAGAGATAGTCCTGGCTGGACACACCGGCGTAGACACCGGTACGTGTCCCCTTCAGCGACACCGGATCGATACCGGCCCGCTCCAGGGACTCCCAGGCCATCTCCAGCACCAGCCGCTGCTGCGGGTCCATGGCGAGCGCTTCCCTGGGGCTGATGCCGAAGAACGCCGCGTCGAAGCGGTCCGCCTCGACGAATCCGCCCTGGCGGACACAGCTGGTGCCGTAGTGCTCCGGGTCGGGGTGGTAGAGGTTCTCCAGGTCCCAGCCACGGTCCGTCGGAAAGTCCCCGATCGCGTCGACACCGGAGACGAGCAGCTCCCACAGCTCCTCGGGCGAGGTGACCCCGCCGGGGAAGCGGCAGGCCATGCCGACCACGGCCACCGGCTCCTGGGAACGCTCCTCCATCTCGCGCAAGCGCAGCCGCGTATCGTGCAGATCGGCGGAAACGCGCTTGAGATACTCG
This sequence comes from Streptomyces malaysiensis subsp. samsunensis, assembly GCF_024519315.1. Taxonomy (GTDB): domain Bacteria; phylum Actinomycetota; class Actinomycetes; order Streptomycetales; family Streptomycetaceae; genus Streptomyces; species Streptomyces malaysiensis. The sequence continues at coordinate 1,542 of NZ_JANIIC010000002.1, forward strand.
ACCAGCTTCTCTTCGTTCGCCATGGGGGTCACCCGGCCTTCAGCGATCGTCGCGCCCGGCACATTCAGGACACACCAAGCTCGTTGTCAATAAACTCAAGGACCTGATCCGCGGAGGCGGACTCCAGTCTTTGTGCCGCGCTCATTTCATCCGTCGGCTGCCGTGGCAACCGCGTGCTCGTGTTCGGAGGGACGGTCGCGGTGGAGGTGGCGGCGGTGCCGTCGGGCGACAGCCGCCGCACAAGGTGGTGGGCGATGCCTTCCGGGGTCGGATATCTGAAGATCAGGGCCGCGGGCAGCCGCAGTCCCGTGGCCGCCGCGAGGCGATCGCGCAGTTCAACAGCGGTCAGGGATTCAAAACCCAGCTCCTTGAAGTTGGCGTCGGCGTGCACCGCCTCGGCGTCGGTGTGCCCCAGCACGGTGGCGGCGTGGTCGCGCACCAGGCCGAGGAGCGTGCGATACCGATCGACGGCCGACAGCCGTGCCAGCCGTGCGGCCCAGTCGACGGACGACACTCCGGTGGCGGCAGCGGCCCGCCGCCGTACACCACCGCTGCCACCGCCGTCGGTGGCCACCCGGCCGGTGTTCAGGGAGCGCAGCTGATCGGCCTCGGCGGGGCGCAGCACCAGCGCGTCGATCGTGAGCACCGGGGCTCCCACGGCGTCCGCGACGACGACCCGCAGTTCACGCTCGCCCTCGGCGGCCCGTGAACCCGGGGTGAGTCTGACCCGTACGGCGGTGGCCTCGGCCGCCCACAGGGACACGCCGCTCACGGTGAACGGCAGCCACATCCGCTCCCCGGTGTGCTCCGGCCCGGAATCGAGGTGGCCGGTCAGCAGCGTCGGATGCAGCGCCGCGTCCAGCAGGGCGGGGTGGATGCCGAATCCACCGGGGTCTCCCGCGGCCTTGGGCAGCTCCACATCGGCCACCAGATCCGCGCCGTCCCGCCATACCGCGCGCAGCCCCTGAAAGGCCGCCCCATAGGCGTATCCGGATGCGGCGATCCGTTCGTAGAACCCGTCGGTGTCCATGAGCTCTGCTTCGGGTGGCGGCCATGTCCCGGGCAGCTCCGTCGCTCCGCTTTCCGGTACGGCGGGGCCGAGTACGCCCACGGCATGGCACATCCAGTCGGTGTCCCCGCCCGTGCGAAGCGCCTCTTCGGGCAGGGAGTAGATCGCGAGGTCGCGGCGCCCGTCGTCGGCGGGCGGGCCGACCATCACCTGGACACACCGGCCGCCCGTCGTGGGCATCACCAGCGGCAACCGCAGGGCGAGTTCCTCCACCGCACCGCAGCCGGACTCGTCGGCCGCCCGCAGCGCCCACTCCATCAGGGCGGCTGCGGGGACCAGGGCCACGCCCGCCACCACATGGTCGGCGAGCCATCCGTGCGTCTGTGGGGACAGACGTCCCGTCAGCACATGGCCACTGCCGTCGGCGAGCCGCACCGCGGCGCCCAGCAGCGGATGGTCCGCGGCGGCCAGGCCGAGGGCGCGGGGGTCCCCGCCGGGCCCGCCGGGGGCGTCCAGCCAGTAGCGCCGCCGCTGGAAGGCATACGTGGGCAGATCGACCGTACGAGGCGTGGGGTCGGCCGGGAAGGCGGCCGACCAGTCCACCTCTGCCCCGGCGAGGAACGCCCGCGCGACCGACTTGGTCAGCTGGGCCAGGTCGCCGTGGTCCCGCCGCAGAGTGGGCACCGCGGCGGCGCCACTGTCCGCGTGCTCGAAGCTCTCCCGCATCGCCATGGTGAGGGCGGGGTGGGTGCTGGCCTCGATGAACACCCGGTGTCCATCGGACAGCAGCCCCTCGACGGCATCGGCGAACCGCACCCGCTCCCGCAGATTCCGCACCCAGTAGCCCGTGTCCAGAACGGAGACATCGGCCCGGCCACCGGTCACCGTCGAATAGAACGCCACCCCGGACCCGGACACCTCGACCGGCTCAACTCCCCCGAGCAGCTCGGTGAGTTCGTCCGCGATCTCATCGACCTGGGGGCTGTGTGAGGCATAGTCCACCTCGATCAGGCGCGCCCGCTCCCCCGCCTCCCGGCAGGCGGCCACGGCCGCGGCCACCTGCTCCGGCGGCCCGGAGACGACGGTGGACTCGGGGCCGTTCACCACCGCCACCACCACCGCGGCGGCCCGCTCGCCGAGCCCGGACAGCAGTTGCTCCGCCCGCTCGCGGCCCAGTGCCAGCGAGGCCATGGCCCCGCCTCCGGCCAGCCGCCGCAATGCCTTGCTGCGGAGCGCGACGACCTTCGCGCCGTCCTCCAGGGACAGCGCTCCCGCCACCACGGCCGCGGCGATCTCGCCCTGACTGTGGCCCACCACGGCGGCGGGGCGCACACCGTACTCGGCCCATACGGCGGCCAGGGACACCATCGCCGCCCAGAGCACCGGCTGTACCACATCCACCCGGCTCAGCTCGGCGGCGCCTTCGGCGCCCCGCAGGACATCGGTGAGCGACCAGTCGACATGGGGTGCGAGTGCTCGTTCGCACTCCGCCACCCGGGCGGCGAACACCGGTGAGGCGTCCAGCAGTCCGGCACCCATTCCGGCCCACTGCGAGCCCTGGCCGGGGAACACCAGCACCGGGCCCGGGTCGGCCGCCGCACCGGAGCGGGTGACGTCCGGGCCCACCACGCCCGGGTGGGATGCGTCGGCCGCAAGTGACTGGAGGGCGGCGGTGAGTTCCTCCGGATCCCCGCCGACCACCACCGCGCGGTGCTCGAAGGCCGTCCTGGTGGTGATCAGTGACCAGCCCACGTCCAGAGGCGATGGCGTGTGGTCGGCTGCCGTACGAGCGGCCAGCTCCCGGGCCTGGCCCCGGAGGGCCTCGGCGCTCCGGGCGGACAGCACCCAGGGCACCGGCCGGTGGTCCTCATCCGTCCGCGCGCCACCGGGGGCGGGGCCCGGCTCGGGGGCCTGTTCCAGGATCAGATGGGCGTTGGTGCCGCTGATGCCGAAGGAGGACACTCCCGCGCGCCGGGGGTGTTCGTCACGCCGCCACTCCACCCGCTCGGTCAGCAGCCGTACCGCGCCGCCGTCCCAGTTGACGTGCGGGCTGGGCGCGTCGATGTGCAAGGTGGCCGGCAGCAGTCCGTGGCGCATGGCCATCACCATCTTGATGACGCCCGCCACTCCGGCCGCGGCCTGGGTGTGGCCGATGTTGGACTTCAGCGAGCCCAGCCACAGGGGCCGGTCCCCGGGCCGCTGCCGGCCGTAGGTGGCGAGCAGGGCCTGGGCCTCGATCGGGTCGCCGAGGGTGGTTCCGGTGCCATGGGCCTCGACGGCGTCGACCTCGGACGGCGACAGCCGGGCGTCGGCGAGGGCCTGGCGGATCACCCGCTGCTGGGAGGGGCCGTTGGGCGCGGTCAGCCCATTGGAGGCGCCGTCCTGGTTGACGGCCGAGCCACGGATCACCGCCAGCACCCGATGGCCATTGCGCCGGGCGTCGGACAGCCGCTCCAGGAGCAGCAGGCCGACGCCCTCGCCCCAGCCGGTGCCGTCGGCGGCCGCCGCGAACGGCTTGCACCGCCCGTCGGGGGCCAGGCCACGCTGGCGGGAGAAGCCGGTGAACATGCCGGGCGCGGCCATCACCGTCACCCCTCCGGCCAGCGCCAGGGCGCACTCCCCCTGCCGCAGTGCCCGTACCGCCAGATGGACGGCCACGAGCGAGGACGAACACGCCGTGTCCACCGACACCGCGGGCCCTTCCAGGCCGAAGGTGAACGCCACCCGGCCGGACGCCACGCTCGGGGTGCCACCGGTCAGCAGATGGCCGTCGAGTCCCTTGGGCGCCTCGTGCAGTCGGGGGCCGTAGTCCTGGGACGTCACGCCGACGAACACCCCGGTCGGGCTGGACCGGAGGGCGGTGGAGCGGATGCCCGCCCGTTCGAAGGTCTCCCACGCGGTTTCCAGCAGCAGCCGTTGCTGGGGATCGGTGGCCAGCGCCTCCCGGGGGCTGATCCCGAAGAACTCCGCGTCGAATTCGGGTGCGTCGTGGAGGAAGCCGCCCTCGTGGGCGTGGCTGGTGCCGGGGCGTTCCGGGTCGGGGTCGAACAGTGCGGCCAGGTCCCAGCCGCGGTCGCGGGGGAACTCCCCGATCGCGTCCGCGCCCTCGGCCACCAGCCGCCACAGGGCCTCGGGCGAGTCGACCCCGCCCGGGTAGCGGCAGCCCATGGCCACCACGGCGATCGGCTCGTCGGCATCGCGCGGTGCGGGGGCCGTTGCCGCGGGTGGGGTGGCGGACGCGCCGGGGGCGGGGGCGATCTGGGCGCGCAGATGGTCGGCGACGGCCAGGGGCGTGGGGTGGTCGAAGGTGAGCGTGGCGGTCAGGGGCAGCCCGGTGGCCGCGCCGAGCCGTTCGCTCAGTTCGGTCGCCGCGAGCGAGTCGAAGCCCAGCTCCTTGAAGGTGAGGCCGGGATCGATGGCGCCGGGGTCGGAGTGCCCGAGGACGAGGGCCACATGGGTCCGCACGGTGTCCAGCGGATCGCGGTCCGGCCCCGCGCCGCCGGGCCCGGCCGTCTCTTCCGTGGGCGGCGCCGGGTCCGGGGCGTCGTCCGTCCCGGAGGTGTGTGTGGACCGCGCGGTGGATTCGGGTGTGGTGCCGGGCCAGTGGCGGTCGCGCTGGAAGGCATACGTCGGCAGGGCGACGCGCCGCCGGGGTTGCCCGCCGCAGGCTCGGTCCCAGGCCACATCGGCGCCGTGGACATACGCCTGGGCCATGGCGGCGGCGAAGGTGCGTACCTCGGGACGGTCGCGGCGCAGCGCCGCCACGGCGGCCGGGCGCGGCCGCCCGGGAGCCGGTGCCGGTTCCGGCCGTGCGGTGAGGCATTCGCGGGTCATGGCGGTGAGCGGGGCGTCCGGTCCGAGTTCGAGGAAGGTGGTGACCCCGGCGTCCAGGAGGGTGTGCACACCGTCCATGAAGCGCACCGCGTGGCGGGCGTGCCGGGCCCAGTAGTCCGGTGAGGCGAGCTCCGAGGCGGTGGCGAGCCGTCCCGTCACATTGGAGACGAGGGGGATGGCCGGTGCGGAGAAGGTCAGCCCGGCGGCGACGGCGCGCAGTTCGTCGAGCATGCCGTCCATGTGCGGTGAGTGGAAGGCGTGGCTGACCTTCAGCAGCCGGGCCTTGCGGCCGCGTTCGCGCCAGACGGCGGCGGCCTCGTGGACGGCGTCGTGGTCACCCGAAATCACCACGGAGGAGGGGCCGTTGACGGCGGCGATGTCCAGCCGGTCCGCCCATCCGGCGAGAAGTCCGGCTGCCTCGTCGGCGTCGGCGTGCAGCGCGGCCATGGCGCCCTTCGCCGTGACCGCCTGCATCAAACGGCCGCGGGCGGCCACCAGGGCGCAGGCGTCCGGCAGGGTGAGCACACCGGCCACATGGGCGGCGGCGATCTCGCCGACCGAGTGGCCCATCAGATGGCCGGGGGTGATTCCCCAGGATTCGGCCAGCCGGTACAGGGCCACCTCGATGGCGAACAGCGCGGGCTGGGTGTACGAGGTGTGGTCGAGCAACGCCGCCCGCGGCGAGGGGGCTTGGGCGGTCAGCACCTCGCGCAGCGGCTCCGTCAGCCGTTGGTCCAGGCAGTCGCACACCTCGTCCAGCGCCGTGGCGAAGACCGGATGGGCCGCGTACAGCTCACGGCCCATGGCCGCCCGCTGGCTGCCCTGGCCGCTGAAGAGGAAGGCGAGGCCGCCGTCCATGGTCCTGCCCCGCACCACTCCTGCGGTCTCCGTGCCCTCGGCCAGCGCGTTCAGCCCGCTCAGCAGCTCGTCCAAGCCCTCGCCGAGGATCACTGCGCGGTGGCCGAAGGCGGTCCGGGTGGTGGCCAGGGAGTGTGCGATGTCGGCCGGGGCGAGGTCGGGGTGGTCCGCGAGGTGGTCGCGCAGCCGCCCGGCCTGGGCGCGCAGCGCCTTGGGGGTCTTCGCGGAGATCGGCCAGGCCACCACGGGAGGCGAGGGGGACACTGGCAGGGGCGCGGACTCCGGCGCGGGTGCTTCGCCGAGGACCAGGTGGCAGTTGGTGCCGCCCATGCCGAAGGAGCTGACCCCGGCGAGCAGTGGCCGGTCCGGGTGGGGCCAGTCGGTGAGCCGGTCCTGGACCCGCAGTCCGAGCTCGGTCAGCGGGATCCGCGGGTTCGGGGTGGTGAAGTGGAGGCTGGCCGGGAGCCGGCGGTGCTGGATGGCGAGGGCGGTCTTGAGCAGTCCGACGATGCCGGCGGCGCCTTCGAGGTGGCCCACGTTGGTCTTGGCGGAGCCGACGGGCAGCGGTGTGCCGTCCGTCCGGACGGTGCCGAGCGCGGCGCCGAGGGCCGCCGCTTCGACGGGGTCGCCGACGGGGGTTCCGGTGCCGTGCAGCTCGATGTACTGGACCTCGTCGGGTGCGACTCCGGCCCGGCGGTGTGCGGTGCGCACCACGTCCTCCTGGGCCGCCGCGCTGGGGGCGGTCAGCCCGTCGGTGGCGCCGTCGTTGTTGACGGCCCCGGCGTGGATGACGCAGTACACCGCGTCGCCGTCGCGTACGGCCGCGGCCAGGGGTTTGAGCAGTACCGTCGCACCGCCCTCACCTCGGACGAAGCCGTTGGCGCGAGCGTCGAAGGTGTGGCAGCGGCCGTCCGGCGAGAGCCCGCCGAACTGGGCGGCGGCGGCCGCCATGCTGTCCTCGGTGAGGATGAGGTTGACGCCAGCGGCCAGCGCCAGGGTGCACTCCCGGCGGCGCAGGGCCTCGCAGGCGGTGTGCACGGCCACCAGTGAGGAGGACTGTGCGGTGTCGACGGTGAGGCTCGGGCCGCGCAGACCGTAGCCGTAGGACACCCGGTTGGCGATGATGCTGCGGTGGACGCCGGTCATGGCGTGCCGGTTGGCCGTGGCGGTGTCCCGGCGCAGGAGGGTGGCGTACTCGTCCCAGATGGCGCCGACGAACACACCGGTGGGGCTGTCCTTCAGTGTTCCGGGGCGGATTCCCGCGTCCTCGAACGCCTCCCAGGCGAGTTCGAGCATCAGCCGTTGCTGGGGGTCCATGGCCGTGGCCTCGCGGGGCGCGATGCCGAAGAAGGCGGCGTCGAAGGTGTCGACGCGGTCCAGGAAACCGCCGTACCAGGTCGGGGCCGGCCGGTCGGGGACGTCGGTGGTGGCGGTGCCGGTCCGGCGGCGGTCGTCCGGCAGGGTGGTGATGGCGTTCCCGCCCTGCCGCAGCAGCCGCCAGAAGGCCGACGGGCTGGGTGCGTGCGGCAGGCGGCAGGCCATGCCCACCACGGCGATGGGCTCCGCGTGCTGGGGTGTCCGGGTGGGCGCGGCGCTATCCATCGCACCCCATACGGCGCTCGGAGAACCTCTGCGTGTTCTTGGTCATGGGCGGCACTCCCGCTCCGGATTGATGATCGGTGCGAGCACGTGGCCCATCGTGGTGCGCGGCTCTAAAGCAAGACCAAATGGGCCACGGCCGGTGACTTTAGAGACGCGTTACCGGAACCCCTGACCATCGCTGGACGGGTGAGCCTTTATGTGCCGTTGGCCGACCCGATCTCGGAGCACACAGGAGGAGTGTCATGACATCTCCATCGGCCGTGCCGCCAGGCGACACGGTGTCGGACTACTACAGCTCGCTGGGACCGCTTCTCCAGATGGCGTGGGACGACAACTTCCACTTCGGCTACTGGGACGGCCCGTCGGATACCAGTTCGGTCCAGGAGGCCACCGACCGCTTCACGGATCTGCTGATCGAGCGGCTGCGGGTGGGGCCCGGGGACCGGGTGCTGGATGTCGGATGTGGTATCGGGAAACCGGCGATGCGGGTGGCGACCTCCACCGGCGCCGATGTCCTGGGCATCACGATCAGTGAGCTCCAGGTCAAACAGGCTGCCGGATCCGCCCGGTTGGCCGGGCTGTCCGACCGGGTGGCATTCCAATACGCCGACGCCATGGCCATGCCTTTCGAGAGTGCGGCTTTCGACGCCGTACTCGCATTCGAATCGATCAATCACATGGACCGCCCGACCGCTCTGCGGGAGATGGCCCGTGTGCTGAGGCCCGGAGGGCGGCTGGTGCTCACGGATGTCACTCCGCCGAGCGACGGCAGTTACCGGCCGGACGACGATCCCGGTGTGGTCACCTCGCTGACCCGGCTGGAGGACTGGCCGCGGCTGGTCGATGACGCGGGGCTGGTGCTCGACGAGTTGACCGATGTCACCGAGAACACCAAGGACACCGCCAACCGGATGATCGACGGCATCCTGCGCTGCCGCCGGGAGTTCGAGGCGCGCCACGGGGTCAGCGTGCAGGAGGTACTGGACGCCGCCAAGTCGGCACTGCCCACCGTGCCCAGCGCCGGCTGCGCGATCGTGGTGGCGCACAAGTCCTGAATCCGGCTCCGACGGCAAACCTGACGGTTATTCGAGAAACCTTCATGGGTCCCGCGCAGCCGGAATTTTCCGCTCCTCATCAAAGCGGTGACAAGGGGACCCAAGATCTCGCAAGACGTGCTTGTCCCGGCCTATGTGATCCGCGTATTCTCATTCGCGGACTGCAACACCTCAGGTGCGGGATATCCGGACCCCGATCTTCCGGACTGTATTGCGAATACCCGCTCCGCACCGTCGAGGACGCCGCCTCGAGGGCGCGTATATCTGGATTCTAGGTGAGGTGGGTAGTCATAGGACTCGCTTACGATGTGGGGCACCTGCCGAAGGCGTCGATCTCGTCCGTCCTCTGATTCCTCGGCAGGTCCGCGATAAAAGAGGGGTGAGTAATGGCAGTCGCGAACAGCGTGCGGCAGTGGATCCGGCGGCACCGCCCGTCCCCGTGCAGTGAGGCTCGGCCGGACCACTTTTCACACGCAAGCGGCTCGGCAAGCGCCCACTTCCCATCCCCTTCGGGATCGCCGAACGCCGGGGACGCGGCAATTCCCGCGCACCGCCCGGACGGCCGGGGCCGGCGATCGGCATGGACCGCAAGAGCCCGACCCGCACATTCGTTCGCCTCCGGAAGCAGATGGACCCCGCCCTCGAAATCGAGAGAACACACGGATAACCCCGCGGGCAATTCCGGCAAAGGCGCCGACTGTCCCATTACCGCACTCGTCGGCGACTCGGATGGGGCACATCGTGCGATATGAGATCATGGGACCTCTCCGTGTAGTGGAGGGGGAGCGGAAATTAACCATCAGGGCGCGGAAGATCGAGGTCCTGTTGACCGTTCTCCTCGTCCGCGCCGATCAAGTGGTCCCGATCGACCAGCTCATCACGGAGATCTGGGGGGAGGATCCGCCGCGGCGGGCGATCGCCGGGCTTCATGTGTATGTCTCCCAGATCCGTAAGTTCCTGCGCCGGCCCGGTCAGAGCGAAAGCCCCGTTCTCACCCGCCCCCCGGGATATGTTCTGCGGCTGGGCCCCGATCGCCTCGACTTCCACTGTTTCGAGCGGCTGGTGTGCGAGGGCCGGGATCATCTCAGGGAGCGGCGCTACCAGCAGGCCACGGCCTCCTTCGAAAGCGCGCTCGACCTCTGGCGCGATCCATCGCTGGACGATGTATGCCATGGACCGATCCTCGAAGGCTTTCAGACCTGGCTGAAGGAGGCCCGGCTGGAATGCATCGAGATGCTGACGGATTCCCGGCTCATGCTCGGCCGCCATCGCGAGCTGGTGAGCGATCTGTACCAGCTGACCACCGAGCATCCTTTACGGGAGGCACTGCACCGTCAGTTGATGCTGGCGCTCTACCGCTGTGGCCGCCGGGCGGACGCCCTGCATGTGTACCAAGCGGCGCGAAAGACGCTCAACGAGGAACTCGGGCTCGAACCGTGCCGGGCCCTCCAGGACATGCAGCGGGCCATCCTCACCTCGGATGACCGGCTGGAGCTGCATGTGCCCGCCTGAGGAAGACCGCGTAAGGGGGTGAACAATGAGCGATCACGTCAGTTATGTGTCCGAGGGCAGCCCGATCGAGGTCGTCCTCGAGGGCGGACCGGAGGATCTGCCCCGGGCATTCCGGACCGGGCGGTCGACCCTCATCAGCAAGAAGCTCAAAATCCAGCATCGCAATGGATACGAGCACTTCGAACTCGTCAACGACTCCACTGACATCACCACAGCGATCTTTCGCTGGACCATGCGTACGAAAATCGCCGAGTAGCCTCCATGGCTCCGGAACCCCGGGGTCGCCGGCCGGTCACCACCGGCCGCTGATCCCGGGCCGGGGGCCGTGGCCAGGAGGTCCGTATGCGCACTTCACGATGGAGCGGGGTGGTGGTCGCCGCGCTCACGATGTCGACAGCCCTTGCCACCCTGCCCGCCGGGCCCGCGTCGGCCCGGACATCCGCCGGGCCCGGCGGCCCGGCCGGCACCAAGGTGGTGGACGGCCGTACCCAGCCGGTGTTCTCGTACCAGGACGCCGTGCGTGAGCACCTCATGGTGCAGACGCGCTTCGACAGCGACGGCGACGGCCACAAGGACCGGGCCGCGGTGGACATCATCCGGCCCAACGAGACCCGGCAGGGGCTCAAGGTGCCGGTCATCATGTCGTCCAGCCCCTACAACGACACCGTGGGCCGCGGGTTCGAAGCGGAGCGCAAGGTCTATGACGCCCAGGGCGCCCCGGTCAAGTTCCCTCTCTTCTACGACAATTACTTCGTACCGCGCGGCTACGCCGTGGTCGATGTCGATGTGACCGGTACCGGCAGATCCGACGGCTGTATGACGGTCGGCGGCGCCTCCGATGTGGCGGCCGCCAAGGCGGCCATCGACTGGCTGGGCGGCCGCGCCACGGCGTACGCGGCCGACGGCAGCGAGGTGAAGGCCACCTGGTCCACCGGCAAGGTGGGCATGATCGGCCACTCGTACGAGGGCACACTGGCCAACGCCGTGGCGGGCACCGGGGTGGAGGGGCTGGAGACCATCGTCCCGATCTCCGGAATCAGCTCGTGGTACGAATTCGCCCGCACCAACGGCGCCAAGCACTGGAACGGCTTCGCCTCCTATCTGACGACCGCGCTGGACTCCGATCCGCCCCAGAAGTGCCAGGCGGTGCGCGACCGGCTTCAGGCCGGTGAGGACGACGCCACCGGCAACTACAACGCCCACTGGAGCGAGCGCGATTACATCGCACGGCCGGCGCCCGAGGTGGGCAAAGTACGCGCGAGCGTCCTCGCGGCGCATGACATCAACGACTACAACGTCCGGATCAACCAGTTCGCCAATTGGTGGGCCCCGCTGGCCGAACGCGGAGTGCCACGCAAGCTGTGGCTGGGCCGCTATGGGCACACCGATCCGTTCGACTGGCCCGGCCGGCGCGCGCAGTGGGTCGACACCGTGCACCGCTGGTTCGACCACTGGCTCTACGGCGTCCGGAACGGAATCATGGACGAGCCCCGGGTCGATGTGCAGACCGGCCCGACCACCTGGACGACCCGGGCGGACTGGCCCTCGGGCACCTCTTCGGTGCCCCTGCACCCCGGGCCCGACGGCTCGCTGGCGCTGAGCCCCACGAGCGGCACCGGGACCTTCACCGACACCAAGCTGAGCGAGGCGGATCTCACCGCCGACCCGTCGGCGAGCCGTCCTGGACGGCTGGCGTTCCTCACCCCGCCACTGCGCACCGGGGTTCGGCTCTCCGGGACGCCCACCGCCGACCTGCGGGTCACGCTCGACAAACCGACGTCGAACCTCACCGCGCTGCTCGTGGACTACGGCGAGGACGAGCGGATCGACTGGAACCGCAACGAGCCCCAGAACAGGATCCACGACGGGCTGCGCGGGCTGGACGAGGAGTCCTGCCACGGAGAGGGAACCGCCCAGGACGACGCCTGCTACCAGCAGACCGCCAATGTGACGGCGCGCAAGCCCTCCGAGGTGATCGCCCGCGGCTGGATGGACGCCCAGAACCGCCACTCGACCACCACCCCGGAGCCGCTGACCCCCGGCCGTGCCTACCAGATCACCTGGCAGACCCTGCCGGGCGACTACGAGATCAAGCCGGGCCATCGGCTGGGGCTGGTCCTCGGCGGCACCGACGCCGACTTCCTCTACTTCGAGGAGCCGACCGGGGCGAAGGTGACGGTGGACCTGGGCGGCAGCCGGGTCACCGTACCGCTGACCGCCGCCGATGGACTCCGCAACTCCCTTCGCCAATAGGCGAGTTGCCCCACCAGCGCATGGACGGAGCCCGGGCCGCCACCGGCGGTCCGGGCTCAGCGCCGAATCCAGGCGGTCAGCCCCGGCTCCAGGCACTCACCCCTGGCTCCAGGTGTGGATCACATGGGCACCCAGGTCCGGGTGCTCATCGCCCATGCGGTGGCCGCTCTCGTACCGGGCCGCGAGGTCGCGGTAGCGGATGTCCTCCGTCTCCGAGAAGCCCAGCCGACGCAGTTCACCGGCGAGTTCCTCCGGAGTGAAGAAGCTGAGGAAAGGCTCACCGGCCTTGGCGGCCCACTCCGCGCGGGCCTCGTGCACGGCGCGTTGCTCCGGTGGCAGCACATCCGGCGGCTCACCGTAGTCGAAGACGACTCCGGAGCCGTCCGGCAGTCCCGCGATGAAGCCGAGCGTGTCCAGTACGGCGGTGTGCGTCAGATACGGCACCACCCCGAGCCAGATGAAGAACGCCAGGCGGGCCGGGTCGAAGCCCGCCGCCGTCAGCCCGTCGGCCAGGCCCTGCCGCTCGAAGTCGACCGGTGCGAAGGTCAGCGACGGCGGTATGGGGATCTCCGCGGCGGCCAGCCGGTCGCGTTTCCACTTCTGGGTCGCGGGGTGGTCCACCTCGAACACCCGCAGACCGTCCGCCTCGTACGGATTGCGGCAGCCGAAGGTGTCCAGCCCCGCCCCCAGCGCCACCGCCTGCCGTACCCCGCGCACCACGGCGGCCGCCACGGCGTCCTCGGCGAACCGCGCACGGGCGGCCACGGACAGCCGCACATCCTCGCGCCCCGGGTGGAAGGCCGCCTCCAGGACGGGATCGTCCGCGTCGGCGGCGAGGATGCGGAGCGCCAGGGGATCGCGGAACACCCGGCCGCCCTCGAGTTCCTGGTGGGCGGCGCGGAACGCGGCCGCGCCGCGGGCGGTGGCGCTGGGCCGGCCGATCTGCATGGAGCGTCCTCCCCCGAGGGCCCGCCGTATGTCGCGAGCGGCACAACCCATGGTGTCAGCTCCACCCCCCGGGCGCACCGCTGACGACCCATGTTCACAAGGGAGTTACGCGCCGGAAGCCGACCCGGGAACCGCCCCCGGCCACGGCGTCGCACGACGGTCGCGCATTGTCTCATCCATGGGCGCCGAACAGTGGGCGACCGGGCCCATCGAGTGCAACCGGTAGGCCGATCCGGTGAAGCTCCACACCACTCCGCAAGCCCTCCTGATGTCGTGCATATAAATATGACAATCCGACAATCAGAACAAAAGGGTCCGGCATGGCCCGGACAGTGCGGAGTGCACCGTGTCCCATCACCCACGCCATCTGACGGCGCTTCTCGCCATCGCCCTGCTCGGCGCCGCCACCGCGTGCGGCAGCGGGACACCGGCCGCCCCGAAGGCCGAGGAGAAGCCCTCGAAGACCTCGGCGGCGGCCCGGAGCGGGTCCATGAAGAAGTTCACCCTGGTGGCCACCGGCGATCTGCTGGTGCACGCCTCGGTCATCCGGCAGGCGAAGGCCGACTCGGGCAGTGACGGCTATGACTTCCGGCGTATGATCCGGGCGGCCGCGCCCCTCGTCGCCCAGGCCGACCTGGCCATCTGCCATATGGAGACCGTCTACGGGGCCGCCCACGGGCCGTTCACCGGCTACCCGACCTTCAAGACACCGCCACAGCTCGCCTCGGATGTGAAAAGCCTCGGCTACGACTCCTGCTCCACCGCCTCCAACCACACCCTCGACGCCGGTTCCGAGGGGGTGGTCCGCACCCTCGACGCCATGGACAAGGCCGGGCTCAAGCACGCCGGATCGGCCCGCTCCGCCGCGGAGAGCGCCCGTCCCACGCTGTTGGAGGCCGGTGGCGCCAAGGTCGCCCATCTCGCCTACGCGTACGGCACCAACGGCATCCCGGTGCCCAAGGGCAAACCGTGGCTGGTCAACCTGATCAATCCGGCGCGGATCATCAAGGACGCGCGGGCCGCGCGGCGTGCCGGGGCCGATGTGGTCGTCGTCAGTGTGCACTGGGGCACCGAATGGCAGCAGGCACCGGACAAGCTCCAGCTCTCGCTCGCCAAGAAGCTCACCGCCGCCAAGGACGGGGGGCGCCGCGACATCGACCTGATCATCGGCACCCACGCCCATATCCCCCAGGCGTACGAGAAGGTCAACGGCACCTGGGTGGTGTACGGCATGGGGGACCAGATCGCGGGGGTCATGCCCGACAAGCGCGGCCAGATGGGCTCGGCCGCGCGCTTCACCTTCACCCCGCCCACCGCCCCGGGCAGGGCGTGGGGGGTGAAGAAGGCGGAGTACATCCCGCATGCCGTGGACAACGATCCGATCGCCCTGGTGAACCTTCCCCGGGCCCTGGAGAAGAGCCCCGGCAACCCGGCTTACACCAGCGCGCTGAGCACCATCCAGGGCGCGGTGCTCAGCCGGGGCGCCAAGAAGGACGGCCTGACGATGGGCCGTTGACCGAGCGGACACCTCACGGGTCTACCGGTCCGTCTGCTCCGGCGGGCCGGGCGGGGGGCCGGGCCGCTCCGGCCGCTCGGCCTCCTCGGTGTGGAAGGCCAGTTTGTCGTCCGCCACATCGACCCGGACATGGCTGTGCGCGGGCAACGTACCGCCGAGCAGCATCCGGGAGAGCGGATTGTCCACCTCGCGCTGGATGGTGCGGCGCAGCGGCCGGGCCCCGTACTCCGGCTGGTGTCCGTGCCGCGCCAGCCATTCGACGGCGGCCGGGGCGAACTCCACGCCGACGTCCTGGGCACGCAGCCGGCGCCTGGTCTCCTCCAGCAGCACATCGGCGATCTGCCGCAGCTGCTCGTCGGCGAGCCGGCGGAAGATGACGATCTCGTCGATGCGGTTGAGGAACTCCGGCCGGAAGTGCTCGCGCAGCGGGCGCAGCA
Source organism: Streptomyces malaysiensis subsp. samsunensis (assembly GCF_024519315.1). Taxonomy (GTDB): domain Bacteria; phylum Actinomycetota; class Actinomycetes; order Streptomycetales; family Streptomycetaceae; genus Streptomyces; species Streptomyces malaysiensis. Next base: position 16,566 of record NZ_JANIIC010000002.1, read on the forward strand.
CCCGCTCCCGGCGGGCCGCCTCGTCGGCCTCCTCGTCGCCGCCGCCGAAGCCCAGGGGGCCGCCGCGTCCGGTGATGGCCTCCGAGCCGAGGTTGCTGGTCATCACGATGACGGTGTTCTTGAAGTCGATGGTGCGGCCCTGGGCGTCCGTCAGCCTGCCGTCGTCGAGCACCTGGAGCAGGATGTTGAAGACATCGGGGTGTGCCTTCTCCACCTCGTCCATGAGCACCAGCGAGTAGGGCTGGCGGCGCACCGCCTCGGTGAGCTGACCGGCCTCCTCGTGCCCGACGTATCCGGGGGGCGCGCCGACCAGCCGGCTGACGGTGTGCTTCTCCTGGTACTCGCTCATATCGAGCCGGACCATGCGGTCCTCGCTGCCGAAGAGCGCCTCGGCCAGTGCGCGGGCGAGTTCGGTCTTGCCGACGCCGGTGGGGCCGAGGAAGAGGAAGCTGCCGCTCGGACGGTTGGGGTCGGCGAGTCCGGCGCGGGCGCGCAGGACGGCGTCGGAGACGGCGGACACCGCCTCCTCCTGCCCGACGACCCGCCGCTGGAGGTGTTCCTCCAGGCCCAGCAGGCGTTCGCGCTCCTCCTGGGTGAGGCTGGAGACGGGGATTCCGGTCTGCCTGGAGACGATCTCGGCGATGTCCTCGACGGTGACCTCGGCGACGCGCCCGCCGTGGTACTGGGTGCCGGACGCCTGTGTGATCCGGCCGTTCAGTTCGGCGATCCGGTCCCGCAGGGAGGTGGCGCGTTCGTAGCTCTCGGACGCGACGGCCTGGTCCTTGTCCCGGGTGAGCTGCTCGACCTCCCGCTCCAGGGCGCGCAGATCGGTGCCCCGGGCGCTGGAGCGCAGCCGGACCCGGGCCCCGGCCTGGTCCATCAGGTCGATGGCCTTGTCGGGCAGGAAGCGGTCGGTCAGATAGCGGTCGGAGAGCTCGACGGCGGCGAGCAGCGCCTCGTCGGTGTAGCGGACCTGATGGTGGGCCTCGTACCGGTCGCGGAGGCCGTGCAGGATGGCGACGGCGTCCGCGGGGGTGGGCTCGGGGACCATGATGGGCTGGAAGCGGCGGGCGAGCGCGGCGTCCTTCTCGATGTACTGGCGGTACTCCCGGAGGGTGGTCGCGCCCATCACATGGAGTTCGCCGCGGGCCAGCGCGGGCTTGAGGAGGTTGCTGGCGTCCATCTGGCCGCTCTCGGAGCCACCGCCGCCTGCGCCGACGACCGTGTGCAGCTCGTCGATGAAGATGATCAACTCATCGGTGTTGGTGCGGATCTCGTCGACGATGCTGGTGACCCGCTGCTCGAAGTCACCGCGGAAGCGGGTGCCGGCCACGACGCTCGCGATGTCGAGCTGGACGACCCGGCGGCCGAGCAGGATGTCCGGCACATCGGCGTCGGCGATCCGCTGGGCGAGCCCTTCGACGACGGCCGTCTTGCCGACTCCCGCCTCGCCGATGAGGACGGGGTTGTTCTTGCCGCGCCGGGCGAGCACCTCGATGCTCTGCTCGATCTCCTCGTCGCGGCCGATCACCGGGTCGATCCGCCCCTCGCGGGCCAGTTCGGTCAGATCGCGGCCGAACCGGTCGAGGTTCGGGGTCTTGCGCTGGTCCGGGGCGGGCCTCTGGTCGGCCGTGGGGGCGCTCGGTGTGAGGCCGCCGGTCGGCGGCGGTCCCGGGGCCTTGGGTTCGAAGCGGGCGGCGTTGAGGATCTGCCCGGCCGTGGACTCCCGGTTGGCGGCGAGCGCGATCAGCACATGTTCGGGGCCGATGTACGAGGCGCCGCGTGAGCGGGCTATCTCATGGGCGTCGAGCAACGCCCGTTTGACGGCCGGGGTGACGGCGACCGAGCTGCGGGGCGGCCCGCCCCCCGCCTCCCGGTCGATCTCGGCGGCGATCCGGTCGGGGTCGGCCCCGGCCCGCGAGACCATGGTCCGGGTGGGCTCGGAGGCGAGCGCGGCCCGCAGCAGATGTTCGGTGTCGAGGTCGGTGCTGCCGTGTTCGGCGGCGTAGGAGGCGGCGGCCGAGACGAGATGGCGTGCGTTCTCGCTCATCAGCCGGCCGAAGTCCACATGACGCGAATCGGGCCGCTGCCCGGCCGGCCCGGTCCCGAGGAAGCGTGCGAGAAAGTCGCCGAGGGGATCCGGCCCGAAGTCCTCGGGGCCCTGATTCGGGCCCTCGTTCCCGCTGCCCATATGTTCAGTTTAAGGGCGATCTGCATCGATGTCCGTTCCTGGGCGGTTTCCCTCAGCACTCCACGTGGTGGCGTTCGAGGACGACCATGGCGGCGTCATCGCCCGGGTGGCCGCCGGTGTGGCGGAGCAGATCGCGGTGCAGCCGGTCGACGAGGTACTGGGGGCCGCCGCCGTTCCATCTGGGCAGCCGCTCGGCGAGCGGGAAGAAGGTGCCCTCGCTGTCCCGCGCCTCGACGACCCCGTCGGTGTAGAGCAGCAGCTGATCGCCCTCGCCGAAGGCGAAGTCCTCGGTGTGGTAGTGGCCGGCCGCCAGATGGCCGAGGCCGAGCGGCAGTGCGGGCGCATAACCCTCCAGCGTCTTGACACCGGAGTCGCGCAGCACGATCGGCGGCGGATGTCCGCAGTTGACGACGCGCACCACGGGCAGGTCGTCGGGGATCTCCAGTACGGCGGCGGTGACGAACGACTCCCCCGCCCCGGGCGCCTTGTCGAGGGGTTCGCTCCGCTCGGCGGACAGGGCGGTGTCCAGATAGGAGGCCAGATCGGTCAGTGGTACGGGCCAGTGGGCCATCGCGCGGAAGGCGCCGAGCACCAGGGAGGCGTCCGCGACGGCGGTCAGCCCGCTGCCCCGGACATCGCCGATGATCAGACGGGTGGCGTTGGAGGTCCGTGCCGCGGCGTACAGATCGCCGCCTATCTCCGCCCCCGGTTCGGCCGCGAGATAGACCGAGGCGATCAGCAGCGGACCGACTCTGACGGGAAGCGGGCGCAGCAGGACCCGCTGCGCCACATCGGCCACCGCCCGCACCCGGTTCAGCTCCCGCATATGCCGGTCGAGAACCGCGCGGAACAGCACGATCAGCGCCGAGACAAGGACCAGCGTTATCACCTCGGTCAGCCGGCCGGGCCGCCCGAGGAAGCCCTCCGAGGCGTTCGCGGCGATCTGCGCGAGGACGGCCAGGAGCCCTACGCACGCGGTGAGCAGCGGACCGGCGAACGAGGCGGTCATGGCCGGAGCCGCGATCAGCAGCGGGCTGAGCCGGATGCTGGCCGGGGCCAGCACATCGCCGAGCGTGATCAGCCCGATGACCAGCAGGGGGATCACGACCAAGACGCGGGTCCGCCACCTTGGCCGGCGCAGATCCGAGGGACCTTGCCGCATATGCACATATACTGCTTACGCCTGCCATGGCCCCCGCGCCAGCCCCGCCCCGCCCGGATGGGCCCAGTCACCCCCCGCAAGGCGGCTGTCACACTCTCGGCCGCTGTCTCGTCCTCCCTCTCAGGCCGACGAGCCGACGAGAGGATCAGGACATGGCAGAGCTGACCGACTTCGAACAGCAGCGCGACCGGCTGTGGGCCGTCGCCTACCGCATCACCGGCTCGGTCGCCGATGCCGATGACGCGGTGCAGGAGACCTGGCTGCGCTGGCAGGCGCTGCCCGCGGACGAGGTCATCGACCCCCGCGCGTATCTGACCACCGTCATCAGCCGTATCTGCTACGACCTGCTGGGTTCGGCGCGGGTGCGGCGCGAGGCGTATGTCGGCCCCTGGCTGCCCGAGCCGGTGGTGGCGGCCGGCGGCCCCGAGGACCGGGTGACGCTGGACGAGTCGGTGGGGCTGGCGCTGCTCACCGTGCTGGAGCGGCTGACCCCGGCGGAGCGGACCGCCTTCATCCTGCACGATGTCTTCTCGGTGCCGTTCCCCGAGATCGCCGAGGTCGTGGGCCGCACCCCGGAGTCCGTACGGCAGCTGGCCTCCCGGGCGCGCAAGCGGGTCCGGGCGGAGGCGCCGCGGCGCTCGGTGGACCGCGGGGAGCATCAGCGGGCGGTGGAGGCGTTTCTCCGGGCGGTCATGGGCGGCGATATGGACGGGCTGCTCCAGATCCTGGATCCGGAGGTCGTCTGGCGCTCGGACGGCGGCGGCAAGGTCACGGCGGCCCGGGTCCCGGTGCTGGGCAATGAGAAGGTGGCCCGCTTCGCGCAGCGTCTCGCCCGGGGGTTCGACCCGGCCACGATGGTGGTGCGCCGGCGCGAGGTCAACGGCGCCCCGGGCCTGGTCCTGGTCGACACCGCGGGCGGGCAGGCCGTGGTCTTCGCGTTCTCCGTGCACCAGGGTCTGATCACCGAGATCGACGTGATCGCCAACCCCGACAAGCTCCGCCACCTCGACCTGCCGAACCTGTGACCGGCATCACCGTCACAACTCGGGCCGCCGTGTCGTCCTCCTCATGAACACCGACCAACGAGGAGCCGCCGACATGGAGAAGCAGCAGGTCCTGGTACTCGGCGCGGGCTATGCGGGGCTGATGGCCGCCCTGCGCCTGGCCCCGCACACCCGGGTCACCCTGGTCGATCCGAGCCCCGCGTTCACCGAACGCGTCCGGCTGCACGAGCGGGCCGCCGGACGGCCCGACATCACCCTTCCGCTGGCCACGCTGACCCGGCGGACCGGCATCGACCACGTGGCCGCCCGCGCCACCCGGATCGATCCGGCCGCCCGGCGGATCAGCACCGACGACGGCCGCGAGCTTCCGTACGACCGGCTGGTGTACGCGCTCGGCAGCCGCACCGCCGACCCCGGTGAGCGCGCCTACACCCCGGAGACGGCGGCCGAACTGCACAAGCGGCTGCAAGACGGCCCGGGTGAGCTGACGGTGGTCGGCGGGGGACTCACCGGCATCGAGCTCGCGGCCGAGCTCGCCGAGTCCCACCACGCCTGGAAGGTCCGGCTGATCACGGGCGGCGAGGTGGGCACGGGGCTGTCGGCGAAGGGCCGCGCCCATGTCCGTACGACGCTCACCGGGCTCGGTGTCCGGATCGAGGAGGGCCGCCGGGTGGCGGACCCCGACGACATCGACACCGACGTGGTGGTGTGGGCCACCGCGATGACCGCGAACACCGGCCTGGCCGAGGCCGCCGGAATCCCCCTCGACCCCGGCGGCCGCGTCCGCGTCGACGGCACCCTGCGCTCGGTGTCCCATCCGGAGATCTACGCGGTGGGCGACGCCGCCGCCATGACCAGCCCGGCCGCCGGCGCCCTGCGTATGGCCTGTGCCACCGCGCTCCCGTCCGGTTCGCACGCCGCCTCCTCGATCATCGCCGAGACGCGGGGGCAGGAGCCGAAGCCGTTGCGCTTCCGCTTCGTGGCCCAGTGCGTGAGCCTGGGCCGCCGGGACGGGCTGGTCCAGCTGGTGCGGGCGGACGACTCCCCGCGCGAGACGGTGCTGCGCGGCGGCCCGGCCGCCCGCTTCAAGGAGCAGGTCGTGCGTACCACGGTCAGGGGGCTGCGGCTGGCGGCGCGCCGCCCCGGAGCCGTGCCCCTGATCCCCGGGGTCGGCTGAGGATCAGGGGAGGCTGGTGACGCGCCGCCGTCAGAAGGGGTAGTGGGCGTGCTGGGTGGCGAGGGTGATCCACCGGGTGTCGCTGAACGCCTCGATGCCCCAGCGGCCGCCGAACCGCCCGTACCCCGATTGCTTGATGCCACCGAACGGGGCCTGTGGCTCATCCGCCACCGACTGGTCGTTGATATGCACGATGCCGGTCCGGATACGGCGGGCGACCTTGAGCCCATGGGTCCCGTTCTCGGTGATGATGCCGCAGGTCAGGCCGTGATCGGTGGCATTGGCAAGGGCCACGGCCCGATCGTCGTCGGCGAAGGTGTCGACCACGCAGACCGGTCCGAACGCCTCGGCGTGGTGGATCTCCATCTCCGGGGTGACACCGCTCAGCACCGTGGCCGGGTGGACCGCGCCGTCCGGTTCGCCACCGCCGGTCAGCACCGTGGCGCCCTTGTCCACCGCGTCCTTCACCAGGGCCGCCACTCGGCGCGCCGAGGCGGCTCCGACCAGCGGGCCGACCACGGTGGTCGGTTCGGCGGGGTCGCCGCACGGCAGGGCGGCCACCTTGGCGGTGAACTTCGCGGTGAACTCCTCGGCGAGGCTTTCATGGACGAGTATCCGGTCGCCGGACATGCAGATCTGGCCGGAGTTCATGAACACGCCGAAGGTGGCGGCGTCCACCGCGTGGTCCACATCGGCGTCGTCCAGGACGATGATGGCGTTCTTGCCGCCCAGCTCCAGTACGGCCGGCTTGAGGTGCTGAGCGGCGAGTGAGCCGATGGTCCTGCCGACCCCGGTGGAGCCGGTGAAGTTGACGATCCTTACGCGGGGATCGGCGATGAGCGACTCGGCCACCTCGGCGGCGTCCTCACGGGCGTTGGTGACCACGTTGAGCACCCCGTCGGGCAGCCCGGCGTCGCGCAGCACATCGGCCACGAAGAGCCCGCAGGCGAGCGGGGCGTCCTCGCTGGGCTTCATCACGACCGTATTGCCGGCCGCGAGCGGCGCCGCGACGGAGCGGACACCGAGGATGACCGGTGCGTTCCAGGGGGCGAAGGCGGCGACGACACCGGCCGGTTCGCGGACGGCGAGGCCGAGCGCCCCCGCCTCCTGTGCGCTGAGCACCTCACCGCGCGGGGCGGTGATCGCGGCGGCGGCCTCGCGGAGGATGGCCGCGGCCAGGCCCACGTTGAAGTGCGCCCAGGGCGCGGTGCCCCCTGCCTCCTGGGCCATGATCTCGGCGGCCCGGTCGGCGCGGGACTCCAGCAGGTCCGCCGCGGTCAGGAAGATCGCACGGCGCTCGAACGGGGACAGCTCCGCCCACGCCGGGAAGGCGGCGTCGGCGGCGGCCACCGCACGCGCCACGTCCTCGGCCCCGGCGGCCGCCACGGTGGCGAACACCTCCCCGGTGTAGGGGTTGAGGTCCTCGGCGGTGCGCCCCGAGACGGCCGGGGTGTCCTTGCCATCGATCAGCAGATCGCGGTGGAGGGTCATATCGGATGTCCTTTGCGGTCCCTCGCCCCAAGGGCATGTTCGCGGAGTGAACTTCGGTTCACTACGACGGAACGCCAGTCTCCGACGCGCCCGGGGCGGTAGTCAATCGCCCGGCCGCCACCGCGAGCACGAGCGTGGACGGCGCGCCGGTGCCAAGCGCCCTCCCGCCGCGCCGCGGGCGGCGTCCCGGTCGTCGGGGGGCGTGGTTCCGCCGCGGTAGCTGGGTACGTGCACGTCAAACGTGATGAGTCCGCACACTGATCGCGCTGGCAGACTGGGCCGGGACCGGAGGAGGGGGCCGATGGGGCGGGCACGGCCGTCGATGCAGGAGCTGATCCAGGGGCGCAGGAACGCCGGATTCGTGGGGCGGCGCCGGGAACTGGACACGTTCCGGGACAATTTCGGGCTGCCGCCGGAGGACGGGCGGCATCGTTTCGTCTTCCATGTGCACGGTCACGCGGGCGTGGGCAAGACCTGGCTGATGCGCCGGCTGGAGCAGACCGCCCGGCAGGAGTACGGCGCGCTCACCGCCCGCGTCGATGAGACGGCGAGCTCCGTCCCCGAGGCGATGGCCTCGATCAGCGAACAATTCGCCCGCCAGGGACTGGAGTTGAGCGCCTTCGACCGGCGGCTCGCCACCTATCGGCAGCGCCGCCACGAGGCGGAGTCGGCACCGGCTGAGGGCGAGCGACAGGGGCCGAGCACCGGCAGCATGGCCGCCGCACGGGCGGGTCTCGCCGGTCTCGGCATGGTGCCGGGTGTCGGGGCGCTGGCGGGCGCCGTCGACCCGGTGCCGCTCGCGGAAGGCACCGATCGGCTGCGGGCGGCGCTCGGCTCGCGGTTCCGCGACCACAAGGACGTCCAGCTGGTGCTGGACCCGGTGGAGACGCTGACCCCGCTGCTGGTGCGGGAATTGTCGGAGGCGGCCGCAGCGGTGCCGTGGCTGGTGCTGCTCTTCGACACCTACGAGCGCCTCGGCCCGCTGCTCGACCCCTGGCTGCGCACCCTGCTGACCAGCGAACGCCTCGGCACCCTCCCGGCCAACACGGTGCTGGTGCTGGCGGGGCAGACCCGGCTGGACCCCGGCTGCTGGGGCGACCTGGCCGATGTGGTCGCGGAGCTGCCGCTGGAGCCGTTCACGGACGCGGAGGCCCGGCAGCTGCTGTCCGCCAAGGGGATCACCGATGAGCCGGTGGTGCGGGAGGTGCTGCGGCTGTCCGGCCGGCTGCCGGTCCTGGTGTCCACGCTCGCCGAGAACCCCGGAACCGACGGCGACCTGGACGACCCCAGCGCCACCGCCGTCGACCGGTTCCTGAAGTGGGAGCGCGATCCGGTGCGCCGCTCCGCCGCGCTCGCGGGCGCGCTGCCCCGGCGGCTGAACGAGGACGTCTTCAGGGCGGCGGTGGACGACGACGGAGCCGGGCTGTTCGGCTGGCTGCGGTCGCTGCCGTTCATCGGCGACCGCGGCGGGGCGGCCCGCTACCACGACGTGGTCCGCGCCCCGATGCTGCGGCTCCAGCGGACCACCTCACCGCAGCGGTGGAGCGCGGCGCACACCCGGCTGGCGGAGACCTTCGCCGGGTGGCGCGAGGCGGCCACCGGAGGGCTCGACCCGCGCGACGGGTGGCGGCTGGACGCCTGGAGCGGACCGCGTCTGGAGGAGTGGTACCACCTGCTGTGCGCACGGCCGTCGGCGACGCTGCCCGGAGCGCTGCGGGACGGGATCGCCGCCTGCGACGCCGGACCGGCGGTGGCCCGGCGCTGGGCGACCACGCTGGCCGAGGCGGGCGAGGACGCCGACGCGGAGACCGTGCGCGCCTGGGGATGGCACCTGGTGGAGGCGCTGGCGGACGAACGGCGGCGCGGGATCGAGGCGATGGGGCTGCTGCTGGCACGGGCCGGGCTGGACGCCGCCGGGCGGGTCGCGGCCCATGTCGTACGGGGCTGGCACCGCCGGTCGGTCGAGGAGTTCGAGGGGGCGCTGGAGGACTTCCACTGGGCGATCGAGCTGGACCCGGGAAACGTACGGGCGCACTTCGGACGCGCCGTGGTCCACCGGGCGACCGGGGAGTTCACCGCGGCGATGGATGCGCTGAACCGTGTGGACGCGCTGGAGCCGGGCTCGACCTGGGTCCAGCGCGAGCGCGGTGAGACCTGCCGCCGGGCGGGCCGGTACGAGGAGGCGCTGGCCCGGCTGGACCCGGTGATCGAGGCCGATCCCGCCGACCATGTGGCGCTGGGCAGCCGCGGCCAGACCAAGATGGCGCTCGGCCGGATCCAGGAGGCCCTGGCGGACCTGGGCCGGGCCATCGAGCTCAACGGGGACTACACCTGGGCGCTGGTCCGGCGGGCCCGGGTTCGCAGCACCCTGGGGGACACGGCGGGTGCGCTGGACGATCTGGACCGGGCGGAGGCGCTGGAGCCGGGTGTGCCGGGCACGTTGGGCGAACGCGGCGATGTCCACCGCTTCGCGGGCCACTACGAGGAGGCCATCGCGGTGTACGACCGGGCGCTGGCCCTCGACCCCGGCTACGCCTGGGCCCTGGGCAGCCGCGCCATGGCCAACGAGGCCCTGGGCAGGCGCGCGGAGGCGCTGGCGGATCTGGAGCGTGCGGTGGCGCTGAATCCCGGCTACGCCTGGGCCGTGGCGCAGCGCGAGCGGTTGCTCTCGAGCGGGGATTCACCGGAGGGCGGACGGAACGACGGACCGGTGTGACCTCCCGGCACCCGTGCTTCCGGCTCCTCTCCCTCCGCGGCCGGTCACCGGCCCTGGCGTGACGCGCGCCCGGGGACGCAGGACGACACGGCGTGGCGTACGGCGCGCAGCACGGCACGGCAGCGCGACAGATACCGGGCCTGGCGGGACCCGCGGACGCGGCGCGGCGCGGGCGACGGGGCCGGTACGGCGGATGGTGCTGATGCGGCCGCTACGGGCTCTTCGGCGGGCGCGTCCCCCTGAACGGTGGCGTCCACCGGAGCGGGAGCGGCCGGATCCACCGCGGGCGGCGAGGGATCGGCGGCGGTCCTGGCCTGCGGGGTGACGGGGCGCCTGGTGGCCTCCGCGCGCAGCATCGCGCGCATGGCGGCATAGACATCGATGGGCATGCGGATACTCCTGCGGTCTCGGACGTCCGACGGCTGGGCGGGCAGGGCGGACCGCATCCGGGACCCGCGCGTACAGCGCGGAAACGGGATGGCGGACGGCCCGAGCCCGATCAGCAGCGCAGGACCACGGACCGCGAGGAGAGCCGGCCGGCCGGGACATCGCCCCCGGCGCCGAACGCGCCGAAGCCCGCCGCGGGGCGGGCGGGGCGGACCGCGACGAGCACGAGGGGGCCGAGGGACGTCGAGAGGGACCGATGTGCGCCGGACGAGGCGCCGTGGACCACCCGCCCGGCGTGCCGCGCCGGATGCCCGGCACCGTCCCGGGCGGAGAGCACGGAGGACGCCGACGCGATGGAGCGCTCCTCCTCGACCTCCGGCACCAGGGAAACCGGGGCTACAGGAACTGGGGCGACCGGAACCGGGGCAACGGGAACCGGGGCGACAGGAATCGGGGCTACGGGAAGGGGAGCGTCCCCGGAGGCTGACGGAGCGCCCCCGGAGGCTGACCCGACGAGGGCCCGGGTCGAGGCGGTAGCGCCGGTGTCACCGGGCACGGAGGGGGCCGGGGCCTGGTTCGGAGCCCCGGCCGCGCACTGGTCCGGCCCGTTGGACGGCGAGTCGCGGACGATCCCCAGGGCCAGCACGGCGTGCAGCAGGGTGACCGCCAGCAGCACAAGGACGGCGGCCGCGTACGGGCCGCCGCACATCGCGGGGCGGTTCGTTCTGCGGCCGTACATCATGCGGCCTCCCTCGCTGATCCCCTTCCAGGGAACCCCGCACTGCGGAAGACGGCACTCCGATTACCGGGAAAAGTCTGGACTTTCACCCGTGTCGGTTATCTTCTCGAACGCGCATATCACCACATTTCGAGGAGTCACCGGCCGCATGGTGCGATCATTCGAGCAATGAGGCCGGTGCGGCCTGCCGCCAGGAGTCGAGCAGGATGTCCCGCAACTCATCGACGTCGTCCAGCGCGGCCAGCCGCACCCGCACCCAGGCCGAACTCGCCTCATGGGCGGCGACCCAGAACTTCTCCGGCTCCGCCAGCACCAGCTCCTCCCGCTCCACCTTGGGACATCTGACGGCCATCGAGGTCTCGTCCTCGGGCAAGGTGGCGAACATCTTCCCGGCGACCCGGAAGGTGGGCATCGACCAGGCGATCTTCTCCGTGGTCTCCGGCAGCGACAGGGCGATGGCGCGAACATCGTCGGACGTGGTCATGGCCCGACCGTAGAACACCCCACCGACAAGGCCCATCCCCAGGAGCGCGCCTCCCGCGCCGATCGCCGTACCGGCGCCCGTGTTTGAATGCCCAGGTGACGGATCTGGACGTGCTCAAGGTGTTCTGCGGGCCCTACGGCCGCGGTGGCAATGAACTCGGCGTGGTGCGGGACGGGGGCGCGGTGGCCGGTGCGGCACAGCGGCAACGGGTCGCCGCTCGGCTGGGGTTCAGCGAGACCGTGTTCGTGGACGATCCGGAGCGCGGCGTCGTCGACATCTACACCCCGAGCGTCCGGCTGCCCTTCGCGGGCCATCCGCTGGTGGGCACCGGCTGGCTGCTGGACCTGCCCGAGCTGCTGCCGCCCGCCGGTGAGGTTCCGGTGCGCCAGGACGGCGAGTTCACCTGGATCACCGGCCGCCCCGCGTGGGCGGCCGGGCGGCGCACTCAGCGGTACGCCTCCCCCGAGGAGGTGGACGCGCTGCCCTCGCCTCCGGAGGGCGAGGGCTGGCTGTACGCATGGGCGTGGCAGGACGAGGCCGCGGGCCGGGTGCGGGCGCGGGCGTTTCCCCGCCGGGGGGACGGGATCGTCGAGGACGAGGCCACCGGCGCCGCCGCCCTGGTCCTCTCGGGCGAGCTGGGGCGCGCCCTGAACATCGCCCAGGGTGTGGGGTCGCAGATCCTCACCGGTCCCCTGCCGGACGGCTCCATCGAGATCGGCGGCCGGGTCGAGCTCTCCGAGGTCCGCTCGCTGTAGGCCCCGCCCCGGTCACGAGACATTCCGCGCCCCGGCGGCATAGTGGATCGCGATCCGCGCCCCGAGGCGTGCGTTGTTCTTGACCAGGGCGATATTGGTCCGCAGGCTCTCCCCCTTGGTCAACTCCACGATCCGGCCCAGCAGATACGGGGTCGCGTCCTTGCCGCCGATTCCCGCCTCCGCCATCTCGGCCAGGGCCCGCTCGATGACGCCGTCCATCCGCTCGGCGGGGATCTCCTCGGCCTCGGGGACCGGATTGGCGATGCTCAGCCCCGCCGTCATGCCCAGCTCCCACTGGGCGCGCATGGTGGCGGCGATCTCCTCGGGCGAGTCGACGCGCAGCGGGGAGCGGAAGCCGCTGACCCGGGAGTAGAAGGCGGGGAAGTCGTCGGTGCCGTAGGTGAGCACCGGGACGCCCAGGGTCTCCAGCTTCTCCAGGGTGAGCCCGATGTCGAGGATGCTCTTGACCCCGGCGCTGATGACGGCGACCGGGGTGGTGGCGAGCTCGGTGAGATCCGCGCTGATGTCGAAGGACCGCTCCGCGCCCCGGTGCACTCCGCCGATGCCACCGGTGACGAAGACGCGGATCCCGGCGAGCGCGGCGAGTCGCATGGTGGATGCCACGGTGGTCGCGCCATGGCCGCCGCGGGCGATGACATGGGCGAGGTCGCGCACGCTGACCTTGCCGACGTCGGGGCTGGTGGCGAGCAGTTCCAGATCGGCGCGGTCCAGACCGGCGCGCGGTGTGCCGTGGAGGACGGCGACGGTGGCGGGGACCGCCCCCTCGGCGCGGATGATCCGCTCGACCTCGGTGGCCATCTCGACGTTCTGCGGATACGGCATGCCGTGGCTGATGATCGTGGACTCCAGCGCGACCACGGGACGGCCGTCGCGCAGCGCCTCCGCGACCTCCTCGGTGAGAGCCATCCGGGGGTGGGGCGTGGTCATGTGGTCCTCCGCGGCGGGGCGTTGAGCGCGTCCTGGATCAGGCGCGGGGTCAGGTCGGGTCGTACGGTGGCGGGGGTGGCCACCGTCAGCGCGGCGGCGGCGTGGCCGTAGCGGGCGGCGTCGGCGGGGTCGGCGCCGCCGAGCAGGGCGTGTGCGAACGCGCCCAGCATCGCGTCCCCGGCGCCGGTGACGTCGTGCACCTCGGCCGGTGGCGCGTCGAGGAGCACCCGGCCCTCGTCGAGGGTGCTCAGCAGGGAGCCGCGCGCGCCGAGCCGCACCCACACATGCCGCACTCCGCGCTCATGGAGGACGCCCACGGCCCGGAGCAGCTCCGGGTCGTCCGCGCCGGCGGCCCCGTCGGGCGCCCGGCCGGTGAGCGCGCCCAGCTCCGCCACGTTGGGTGTGACGGCGAAGACCGGGCGCCCGGCGGCGAACAGCGGGGCGAGCAGCGCCGCCTTGGGGACGCTCACCGGGTCGATCAGCGTCTGGACACCGGTGGCGGAGGCGATGTCCAGGACGTACGAGAGCACGCCCGGGGCGAGGTTCCCGTCCAGCACCAGCAGCCCGGCATGGCCGATGAGTTCACGCGCGGTGTGCAGATGCTCGGGGCTCAGCGCGTCGGTGGCGGCCATGTCGGCGATGGCCACGACCAGATCCCCGTCGGCGTCCAGCACCGCCGTATAGGTGCCGGTGGGATGCGGGCCGCGGTGCACATGGTCGATGCGCACCCCGGCGGCCCGGGTCTCGCTCAGCAGCCGCTCCCCCGCCGCGTCCCGGCCCACGGCAGCGATGAGATGGGTGGGGGTACCGAGCCGGGCGAGGTTCTCGGCGACATTCCGGCCGACCCCGCCGGGGCTGGTGTGGGAGTGCCCCGGATTGCTGGTGCGGTACGCGACGGGGGCGAGGCTGCGCACCTTGATGTCCACATTGGCCCCGCCGATGACCACCACCGCGCGCTCCTGGCGCAGGATGTAGCCGCGCCCCAGGATGGCGCCCTTCTTGCCCAGGTTGGAGAGATGGACATTGACCGCGGCCCGGGTGGTCCCGAGGGCGTCGGCGATGGCCTGGGCCCCGGCCAGCGGGTCCCGCCGGAGCAGCGCGAGAATCTCACGTTCCCTGCGCGTCAGCGTCATGTTCAGCAGAGTAAAGGAAACTTAGCCCGATAAACAGGCCACCGGGCGCCATGCCTTGGCCCAGGAGATCGTAAAAGAACGGCGGATGACATCCTGGGGGGCCATGGCGCGCCGGACACTCTCGGCAGCGGCCCGGGAAACTGTCCGGTGACGAGGAAGAAGTGCCGATGAGACTCTGCTTTCTGGTGGAGGAGCGCTATCGCCATGACGGCATGCCGCGTGAGGTGATCCGTCAACTCTCCGCCTGGGGCCACCAGGTGGACGTGGTCCGGCCGGGCCGATCCCTGATGCGGATGTCCGACACGGTGCGGGCGGGCAGCCATGACGCGTGGGTCCTCAAGACGGTGTCCGGAGGCCCCGGGCTGACGCTGCTGGAGGCCGCGGCGGCGGTCGGGCTGACCACCGTGAACGACGCCCGTTCCATCCGCGGCGTACGGGACAAGGCGCTGGCGGCCGCCATCGGGCGCGGCGGCGGGCTGCCGATGCCGCCCACCTACGCGGCGGCCCGGCCCGAGGCGCTGGAGGAGATACCGGAGGCCGAGTTCCCGCTGGTGGTCAAGCCCGCGGACGGCAGCTCGGGGCGGGCCGTGCGGCTGGTGCCGACACCGGACCGGCTGAGGGAGCTGCGTACCGAACTGGCCGCGGAGGACATGCTCATCGCCCAGCCCTATGTGCCGAATTCGGGCGTCGACCTCAAGGTCTACTGCGTGGACGGGGAGTTGTACGCGACCGAGCGGGTGTCACCGCTGAGCCCCGACGGGAACGCACGCGGACGCCGGGTGCCGCTGTCCGCCGAGGTGGCGGCCATCGCCGCCGAGGTCGGCGCGGTCTACGGCCTCGATCTGTACGGGGTGGATGTGCTGCTGGGCCCGGACGGGCCGGTGGTGGTCGATGTGAACGACTTCCCCAGCTTCACGGAGGTGCCGGACGCGGCGGCCCGGGTGGGGCGCGCGATACTGGAGTTGGCGCGCAGGGGCGGCGGCCGGTCGAAGGCCGCGCTCGTCGGCGCCCTCCACGGGCCGGTGCGTGGCCCGGAGCCGGTCCCGGCCAGGGGCCGGGTGACCGCGACGGTCAGCGGCGGCCGATGAGGATCGGTCTGATCACCGCCGACCCCGGCCACCAACTCCTCGCCGACACCGCGGATGTGCTGACCCCACACCATGAGGTGGTGGCGCTCGACCCGGGCGGCCACCAGGCCGGGGGGCAGGACCCCGTCTCCTCCGGGGAGCTCGCCGATGTGTATCTGCTGAAGGCCCGGACCCCGTGTGCGCTGGCGCTCGCCCGGTCCCTGGAGCGGCGCGGCGCCCCGGTGGTGAACTCGGCCGCGGCCACCGCGCGGTGCCAGGACCGGACGGTGATGGCCGAACGGGCGCTGCGCGCCGGGCTGCCGTTCGCCGCCACCCGTACCGTGGCCTCGCTCGCCGCGCTGGCGGCGGAGCCGCCGCGCCGCCCCGTCGTCGTCAAGAGCCGCCACAGCCGGCGCCATGACCTGGTGGCCCGTGCCGACGATGCCGCGCGGCTTCGCGACCTGACGGCCGACTGGGCCGATGAGCCCGTGGTGGTGCAGGACTTCATCCCGAACGACGGCTGGGACCACAAGCTGTGGGTGATCGCGGGCAGGGTGTTCGCCGCGCTGCGCCGGTCGGAGCTGGCGGCGGGCGGCCGCGGACCGAACCTGCCGCTCGCCCTGGACGCGCTGCCGCCCGGCTGGCTGGATATGGTGCTCCGGGTCGGTGCGGTGTTCTCGCTCGACGTCTACGGCGTGGACCTGATCGACACGGGCGGCGGCGCCCCGCAGATCGTGGACATCAACGCCTTCCCGGGAATCCGCGGTCAGGCAGGCGCCCCCGAGGCGCTGGCGGCCCTCGCGCTGCGGACGGCCGAACGGGGCGTACTCACCGTCCCCTGCCCATGACCGACACGAGGGAAATACTAGGGGACTCCCGTCCGAAATAGGGGTGGCCGCAGGTCGGATGGGACAGGCAGGGTGGTCTACTGGTCTGCGCGCGAACCGAGGCACGCGCGCGACAGCCCTCCGACAGCCGCCGCAGAGCGAGCGGCACGAAAGGACATCACGTGACCGCAAACCCCACCGGCACAAGCCTGTGGATCAGGCAGTTCCACCCCGCGCCGGCCGCCGCGACGCGACTCGTCTGCCTGCCCCACGCCGGCGGGTCCGCCTCCTACTACTTCCCCGTCTCCAAGGCGCTCTCGCCCACGGTCGACGTGCTCGCCGTGCAGTATCCGGGGCGCCAGGACCGGCGCAACGAGAAGTGCGTCGACAACATCCCCGACCTGGCCGACGCGCTGGTGCCCGAGCTGCTGCCCTGGACGGACAAGCCGGTGGCGCTTTTCGGCCACAGCATGGGCGCCACCCTGGCCTTCGAGGTCGCCCTGCGCCTGGAGCAGAAGGGCGTGGTGCCGGTGGCGCTGTTCGCCTCGGGGCGGCGCGCCCCCTCCTGCCACCGCGACGAGTCCGTCCACCTCCGTGACGACGACGGGCTGATCGCCGAGATGAAGGCGCTCAGCGGCACCGACACCCAGCTCCTCGGCGACGACGAGATCCTGCGGATGGTGCTGCCCTCGATCCGCAGCGACTACAAGGCGGCCGAGACCTATCGCTACACCCCCGGCCCGCAGTTGGCGACGCCCATCCACGCGCATGTGGGGGACGACGACCCCAAGGCGAGTGTCGAGGAGGCGCGCGCCTGGGGCGAGCACACCTCCGGTGGCTTCGACCTCCAGGTGTACTCCGGCGGCCACTTCTACCTCAACGACCAGGCGCCGCGCGTCATCGAGTCGATCCGGAAGGTGCTGACCGCGGGGTCCTGAGCGCCCGGCCGGGAGCCCAGGGGGCTGTTCAGCCGTGGGGGCGGTGGCCCAGGACGGTGCGTATGTAGTCCTCGACGGTGGTGTCCAGACCCACGTCACGGCGGGCCCGCTCGGACAACAGCCAGCGGTGTTCGAGCAGTTCGTAGTAGATCTGCGCGGTGTCCGTGGCACCGCGCAGCTCCTTGGGAACGGCCCGCACGGCGGGCCGGAAGACATCGCGGACCCATCGGTGGGCCAGCACCTCCGGGCGCGCGCCGAGCGGATCGCCGGGCGCGTAGTCGTCCTGGGTGGCCATCCAGGTCTCCAGGTCGTTCAGGAGGCTGCGGGCCTGGTTCTCCTCCGCGTCGAGTCCGGTCAGCCGCAGCAACTGCCGCTGGTGGTGGCCCGCGTCGACGACCTTGGGCACGAAGGTGACGGTGTCGCCGTCGGGTGAGCGCTCGATCTGCATCTCCGCCACGTCGAACCCGAGGTCGTTCAGACGCCGGACGCGCTGGTCGATGGCGTGGCGCCGGGCGAGCGGATAGACCGACTCACGGGTCAGCTCATGCCACAGCTCGCAGTAGCGCTCGACAATGGCCTGGCCGAAGAGCACCGGGTCGACCGAGGGGTGCAGGGAGCCACTCGCCTCCAGGTCCATCAGCTCGCCCGCGATGTTCACCCGCGCCACCTCGACGTCGTACTCCCGCTGTCCGCTGGTGAGCCTCGGCTGGAGCTGCCCGGTCTCGGCATCCACCAGATAGGCGGCGTACGCGCCCGCGTCGCGCCGGAAGAGGGTGTTGGACAGCGAGCAGTCGCCCCAGGCGAACCCGGCCAGATGCAACCGCACCAGCAGCACGGCGAGCGCGTCGAGCAGCCGTCTGATGGTGCTGGGCCGCATGGTGGTCTGGAACATCGAACGGTACGGCTGGGACCCCACCAGATGGCGGGTGATCAGCGCCGGTTCCAGCGGCTCGCCGTGTTCGTCGGTGCGCCCGGTGACCACCGCGAGCGCGTCCACCGCGGGGACGGCGAGCCGGTCCAGATCGCGCAGCAGCCCGTACTCCCGTACGGCCGCCCACTCGCCGACCTCCTTCACCGCGACGATCTCGCCGCCCGCCTGGGCGAAGCGGACCACATGGCGGGAGATGCCCCGGGGCAGCGCGACCAGATGCTCCTCCGGCCACTCCTCCAGGGGGATGTTCCACGGCAGATCGAGCAGAGACGCCGGATGCTCGGGCGAGGTGGCGGTGATCTGCAACTCCATGACATCTCAGTGTGCGGCACGGAGAGGGGATCGGAGCCGGTCGTACGCCGGGTCATGGCCGGGGCCAAGTGGACAGATTCTGTCCGGATACATACGCTGAAGATCCAATCGGACAAGATCTGCCCGTTTAGGAGGCCGCCGCGATAGGACCGGCATGTCGAAGGGAACCGCCGCCATGAGCCATCTCGCCGGCACCACTGCGGTGATCACCGGCGGCGGCGAGGGCCTCGGCTACGCCATCGCGGACGCCTTCGCCGTGGAGGGCGCAGGCTTGGTGCTGCTCGGCCACGACTGGGACAAGCTGGAGCGGGCCCGCCACACCCTGGCCGGACATGGCACCGCCGTACGCACCCTCCGTGTCGACCTGGCCGACCCCGGCGCCGCGACCGCCGCCGCGCATCAGGTGCTCGCGCTCACCGAACGGGTGGACACGCTGGTCAACAACGCCGGCACGGCACACTTCAGCCCGCTCGCCCAGACCTCGGCCGACTCCTTCGACACCATGCTGCACCTCAATGTCCGGGTGCCCTTCCTGCTGGCCCAGGCGCTGCTGCCCGCGCTCGTCGAGGGCCGCGGCAGCATCATCAACATCAGCAGCTACTGGGCCCACGCGATGTCCGCCGACCGCCCCTCCGCGGCCTACTCCGCCACCCGCGGCGCCATCAACGCGATGACCCGGGCGCTCGCCGGGGAACTGGGCCCCTCCGGTGTCCGGGTCAACGGCATCGCCCCCGGCGCCGTGCGCGCCCCGGCGTGTGAACGCGACCGCCTCGTCCCGATGGGTGCCGAGGAGCCCGGTGCCGGGGGCGGGCACGCCCCGGACGCCCGTCCCCCGGGCCGGATCGGCGAACCCCACGAGGTGGCGGCCGCGGCGGCCTTCCTCGCCTCCTCCCGGGCCGGATGGACCACCGGCACCATCATGAACGCGGACGGCGCCCTGGCCGTCCGCTGACGGCCGCGGCGGAATCCGGCGGCCGCCGGTGGGATCCGGTGGCCGCCGGTGGGATCCGGTTATCGCCATGACGAGCACCAGATCGTCTACGCCGGGCGAGGCGTGCTGGCGGTCACCACCGACGCGGGAAGCTGGATCGCGCCCGCCAACCGGGCGCTGTGGATTCCGGCCGGGACCGTCCATCAGTCTCCTAGCGAGGGGACCACCGGCTTCAGCCGGTGGGGGAATCGCTTTCCTGGCCTTTGATACCTTCCTCTTGTCCCGAAAGGGATCGGTTCGGGCTGGACCGCAACCTTCGAGTTGAAAGCCCCCCTCCTTCAGGCGGGGGAGCGGAGTCACGAACACCGCGCGTACGGCGCGTTTCTCTAGGTCGGCCCGCGGCTACGCGAGCTGATCGAGTAGCTGGTGCATGTGCCCGCCGCCAGGGACCCGCGTCTCATGGCGGTGTGCGCCATCCTCCACGACGACCCGGCGGACAACCGGACCCTGCGGCAGCTCGGCGCCGCGGTCGGGGTCGGCGAGCGCACCCTGACCCGGCTGTGCGCGGCGGAGCTGGGGATGACGTTCCCGCAGTGGCGCACCCAGCTTCGGCTGCACCACGCCCTGCGGCTGCTGGCCGAGGGCGTCCCGGTCACGGCCGTGGCCCATCGATGCGGCTGGGCGTCCAGCAGCGCCTTCATCGATGTCTTCCGCCGGGCCTTCGGGCACACCCCCGGCGCCCACCGCGCGCTCGGCTGACGCCCGGCCGTCCTTCGCGCCCTCGTTCAGTCCTCGGCCAGGACCACCACCGTGTCGCCCTCCTCCAGGGTCAGCGGTGCGGTCTTGGACGGGTTGAGATGAACGCCGTAGAGCGGTGGCGCGTCGCTCTGCCGGGCCAGCCGGTAGCCGATGGCCGTCTCACCGCGCTGGGCGGCGACCTCGATGACGGTGGCGAAGTTCGCCTCCTCACCCGGTATCAGATAGCTGGGCGCCGGTTTGAGGTAGATCTCGGAGCCCTGGGGGTCGAAGAGGTCGGCGAAGACCGCGTACAGATGGCGGTTCTCGGTGAGCTGGGTCAGCAGCAGGCTGATCACCTTGGTGGAGACGATGAAGTCGTCGGCCTTGGTGACCTGCGCGACCTCGCGGTTGGCGTCGTCGTGCATCTCGGTCACGATCGAGTACGGATCGCCGAGCTGGATCTCGATGTCGCGCAGGTGGAGCAGGGTGACCAGAGTGCGGTCGTCGGCCCGTCCGGGGTCGATCCCGTCGTCCGTCAGCACCACGATATGGCGGTAGCCGTCCAGTCCGAGCGCCTCCAGCGACGGGCGGCGGGTGGGTTCGCAGTACTTGAAGCCGACCGTGAGGTTCGTCAGCTCCCGGTTCGCCTCCTCCCGGGGTGGCCGCGGGGCGGCGATGTCCACCACCGACCCGGGTTTCACCAGCAGGTCGAGCTGGGCGATGATCTTCTCCGCACGGGAGTTCCAGCCGATCAGCAGCGTACGGTCCGGCAGCGGCGGCCGGTCCGCGGCCGTGGCCATCGCCGGGCGCACGATCCGGGGCCGAGCGGCCGCCGCCTTGATGAGCAGATCGTCCTCCGCGACCATCAGCAGCCGGTCCTCGCGCCCGATCACGGTGTCCATGGCGGGGTTGACCAGCACCTCGCCGTCCGCGCTGTGCAGGCCGATGGGCACACCGAGTTCGAAGGCGTTGAGCGACTCCCCGTAGGTGGCGCCGACCAGAGCGGGCTCGTGCCAGGGGTAGATCTCATTGCCGATGAAGCTGAGCAGTTCGTTGAAAACAGTGGACAGACCGGACTGGCGATGGGACTGCACGATCAGCCCGACCGCGATGTCATCGGCGTCGATCACCAGCGCGGAGTCCCCCGCGGCCAGCCGGGCGGCCGCCAGGTTCGCCGAACTCTGCACGGCGGCCACCACATTGGGCCGCCTCCCGGTCCAGGTGCGGCCGTTGAGCAGCAACAGCGACTTGATGACGTCGATGTCGCTGTCGTCCCCGATGGGCGAGAGCACCATGATGGCCTTGGCGCTGTCCGGGCTCACCAGCTCCAGATCGCCGCGCTGGAGCGGATTGCCGGAGCGGCAGATCACCCGGGTCTTCCCGGTGTCCGGGATACGGCGCCGGATCTCGTCCTCCATATCGACCTTGTCCCGGTCGGCGAGGATCACCACACAGGAGCGCCGCTCGCTCTGATTGGCCTCCACCAGCTCCGCTATCACCGTGAAGACCTGCTCCGACCAGCCCAGCACTATGGTGTGGCCGTGCTCGATCAGCCGTGAGGTGCCCTTGCGCAGCTGCTGGATCCGGGCCTCGAGACCGGTGGTCATCACGCCGATCAGCGCGCTGACGATGAAGATTCCACCGATGGTCACCGTGAGCATCAGGATCAGGAACAGCGGCCGCCCGGTGTCCCCGCCCATCGTGCCCGGATCCAGGGTGCGCAGCAGGCTCATCCAGACGATGCCCGGCCAGCCGCCGTTGTCCTCGGTGTCCTTGTGGGCGAAGGCGACCACCACCCCGGAGACCAAGGTGATCAAGGCCAGTGAGGCCAGCCCCAGCCAGCCGATCAGCGCCGGGGTGCCACGGTCCATCGTCCCGTCGAACCAGTACCGCAGCCGCTCCCGCAGCCTCTTGCGCATGCCGCATTCCTCCATGGCCCATCGCGCCGCCGGGCCCAATGGCCCCTGGTGAGCGGCGCTTTACGCCATGAGGGTGTCGTCTGACCCCGCCTCCGCGCCAATCGGGCCCGGCCGGGGTCGCGGGTTCAGCCGGGGATGTCGGCCCACTGGTCGAGGAGTTCCTCGTCCGTGGGCCCGCCCTGCGAGGGCATCGAGGCGGTCAGCGGCTGTTCGGCCCAGATGATCTTGCCATTGGGGGTGTAGCGGGTCCCCCAGCGCAGGGCGTACTGGGCGACGAGGAACAGCCCTCGGCCACCCTCGTCGGTGGTGGCGGCGCGGCGCAGATGGGGAGAGGTGCTGGAGCCGTCGGCCACCTCGCAGATGAGGGTGCGGGCGCGCAGCAACCGGACGCGGCTGGGGGCGGATCCGTAGCGGATGGCGTTGGTCATCAGCTCGCTGAGGATGAGTTCGGTGGTGAAACCGGCCTCCTCCAGCCCCCAGGCGCTGAGTTGCTCGGCGGCCTCGTTGCGGATGCGGGCGACCGCGGCGGGGTCGGAGGGCAGCTCCCATTCGGCGACGTGCCCGGGGTCCAGGAGATGGGTGCGGGCCACGAGGAGGGCGATGTCATCGCCGGGGTGGGCGGAGGCCATGGTCTCGAAGACGGCCTGGCAGGTCTCCTCCGGAGAGTCACCGGACAGTCCGGCGAGGATGCCACGCAGAACGCCGAGCCCCTCGTCGCAGTCCCGCCCGCGATCGCGGATCAGCCCGTCGGTGAACAGGGCCAGCCGACTGCCCTCGGGCAGCTCCACCTCGGCGGTCTCGATGGGTTCGCCGCCGAGGCCCAGCGGCGGGCCGAGGGGCATATCGGGGAAGGTCACGGTGGAGTCGGGGAGGACCACCGCCGGGCCCGGGTGCCCGGCGCCCGCCATCGTGCAGCGGCCGGAGACCGGGTCGTAGATGGCGTACAGACAGCTGGCGCCGCTGATGCCGGGGGCGTCGGTGCCCGCGGCGGCCTGGTCCTGTTCGAACCGGCTGACCAACTCGTCCAGATGGGCCAGGAGTTCATCGGGCGGCAGATCGAGCGCGGAGAAGTTGTGCACGGCGGTGCGCAGCCGGCCCATGGTGGCGGCGGCGTGCAGTCCGTGGCCGACGACATCGCCGACGACGAGGGCGACCCGGGCGCCGGGCAGGGGTATGACGTCGAACCAGTCGCCGCCGACTCCGGCCTGGGCGGGCAGATAGCGGTGGGCCACGTCCAGGGCGTCCTGTTCCGGCAGGCCCTGGGGCAGCAGACTGCGCTGGAGGGTGGCCGCCATGGCGTGTTCGCGGGTGTAGCGGCGGGCGTTGTCGATGGCGACCGCGGCGCGGGCGACCAGCTCCTCGATGAGCGCCACATCGTCCTCGTCGAACGGTTCGGCCTCCTCGGAGCGCCAGAAGGTGGCGATGCCCAGGGTGACGTCCCGTGCCCGCAGCGGGATGGTGATCATCGAGTGGATGCCATACCTGATGATCCTCGTGGCCTGTTCGGGATCCTGCTCCTGCCATCCCGCATAGGTCCGCAGATCCGCCTCGAGCACCGGCCGGCCCCCGCCGAAGCCCAGCGCCTGGGGCACGGTGCCGGTGTAGGTGATCACCTTGCCGACCCGCCACAGCGGATGGTCGGCCCGCACACCGGAGGTGGCGGTGCGGCGCATGGCGCTGTCCACGGGGTCGTCGCCGCGCAGCACGGGGTCCACGAGGTCGACGGTGGCGAAGTCGGCGAACCACGGGATGGCGAAGCGGGTCAGCTCCTCGGCGGTCCGCTCGACGTCGAGGGTGGTGCCGATCTTCGCACCGGACTCGTAGAGCAGCCTCAGCCGCCGCTCCGCCACCTCGGCCTTGCCGGACAGCGCGCGCAGTTCGGTGGAGTCGCGGAGGGTGGCGACGCTTCCGGACATCCCGCCGTCCCAGCGCGTGGGGCGCTGGTTGATGGCGAGCATCCGGTCCCCGGCCAGATGCACCTCGTCGGTGGCGAACCGGCCCGAGGCGAGCAGCTCGGCGGTGCGCGGCTCGAGGCCGAGCTCGGTGACGGGGCGGCCCTCGGCGTTCGGGGGCAGCTCCAGCAGCCGTCCGGCCTCGTCGTTGGCGAGGACGAGGCGGCCGTGGGAGTCGACGATGAGCACGCCTTCCCGCACCGAGTGCAGGACGGCGTCGTGGTGCTCGTACATGCGGGTCATCTGGGCGGGGCCGAGCCCTCGGGTCTGCCGCCGCAGCCGCCCGCCGACCAGCGCCGTCCCACCGGTGGCCAGTGCGAGCGCACCGGCGGCGGAGCCGAAGACCAGCGGCAGCTGGCGCTCGACCCGGCTGCTCACATCGGCGGCGGTCATTCCGGCGCACACCACACCGGCCACCTTGCCGTCGCCGCTGGGGATCGGGACGGTGGCCTGGACCTCCCGGCCGAGTGGCCCCTGCACGGACTCGGTGACGATCTTGCCCTTCACCACGGGCCGCCAGTCGGCGACGAGCTCCTTGCCGATGTACTGGGGCTTGGGGTGGGTGTAGCGGATGCCCTTGGTGTTCGCCACGACGACGAAGTCCAGATGCGCCCGGTGACGGGTGTCCTCGGCGCGGGGCTGTAGCAGGGCGGTCGGATCGTCCGTGCGCATCGCGGCCACGATCCCCGGGGAGGTGGCGAAGGTCTGGGCGACGGCGGTGGCGCGGTTGAGGGCCTCCTGCTCGCTGTCGTTACGGGCCTGGAGGACCAGCGCCGTCGTGGCCGCGACGATGAGCAGACAGACGAGCAGTACCTGGACAGCGAAAACCTGCCCGGCGATGCTGCGCACGCTCAGGCTGCGCACGCTGAGCAGGGAGCGGAGATGCTTCCGGGAGGAGGTGTACGGGGCGAGTCTTGATCGACTGAAAACTCCGACCACGCACCCTTCCTACCATTTATTCCCCTTCGCCCGTAAAGCCCGATGGCGCAGGATCTCGGGCCGTCCCGGTCCTCGATACGGACCGCGACGGTGTGCGGCTCCACGCACACACAGAGTCGGCTATGGGACTCCTCGCCGGATTCCTCGTCCCTAAACCCGGATGCACCGCTTCTAGGGCCTGTCTGGGGTTGTGATCTGGATCAGGGAGCGGGGCGTGGTGCGTGCGATCGCAAGGCGCCGGAAGGCCCTCGTAGCGGAGCTACTAGGGCCTTCCGGCAACGCGGCGAGCGTGCGTGCCACGCCCCGCGAGCCCAGATCACAACCCCAGACAGGCCCTAGCTAGACGTCGAGCCGGTGGGCCACACCGCGCATCGTCGCCCGCGCGGCGTCCAGGTCCACCCGGGTCCGGTCGGCCACCAGATAGAGAAAGACACCCTGGCGGGTGCGCTGACTGAGCGGACGGATCACGTGATATTCGGTGTCCAGCGTGACGACGATGTCCTCGATGCGCTCCGGGTCGTAACCGAGCATCTCCAGGGTGGACAGTTTGGCCCGCATGAAATCCGTGTCCCCGTAGGCCACCTTCTCCAGATCCGGCCCCTGCGCGGTCTGGGCCACACCCAGGGTGATCCGGCTCAGATAGTCGACGAGCGAGGCCGCGAGCGCACCCTCGCACTCCATCATCTCGCGCAGCGACTCCTGGATATCGGTCATGGCCCGTCGTCCTCCCGGGACCTGTGAGGGGCGCCGGCGTCGATCGGACACGTCCGCCGCGCCGGGTCTCCGGAGCGCATGTCCACTTATTTCATCGTTGCACAGGGACCGCCGGCGCACCCCCGCACACATCCGCCTCCCCCGTGCCGCGCTCCACTCACCGTGGTGGCGGGGCGCCATGGTGGCGGGGCGCCGATCGTCCTATTCTGCGCACGCGTTGATCGACTTCGGATTGAATCGTTTCGCTCCCGCAGGAGGACGCATGACCGTCGGCAGCACCCCGTCCCGGGCCGTGGTGGTGGGCACCGGCTCCCGGGCCCAGATGTTCACCGAGGCGCTGGCCCGCCGCCCGCATCTGAGGGTCGCGGCGCTGTGCGATCCGAACCCGGTGCGCATCGCCCACCACCAGCGGCTGCTGAAGGAGGCGGGCGAACCGGAGGCGGCCACCTGGAGCCCGGCGGAATTCGAGCGGCGGCTGCGCGCGGACGATATCCAGGAAGTGGTGGTGACCTGCGTGGACGCACTGCACGACGGGTATATCGTGCCCGCGCTGCGGGCCGGCTGCCGAGTGGTCACCGAGAAGCCGATGACCACGGACGCGGCCAAGTGCCGTCGCATCCTGGAGACGGTCGGGGAGACCGGCAACCATCTGACGGTCGCCTTCAACTACCGCTTCAACCCGGTGCACGAGGAGGTCCACCGGCAGCTGTCCGGCGGCGCCATCGGCGAGGTGCTGTCGGTGCACTTCGAATGGCTGCTGGACACCCGCCACGGGGCCGACTACTTCCGCCGCTGGCACCGCGAGAAGCAGCACAGCGGCGGGCTGATGGTGCACAAGTCCAGCCACCACTTCGATCTGGTCAACTGGTGGCTGGGGGCGCGCCCCGAAGAGGTGTTCGGCTACGGCGGGCTCGGCTTCTACGGCCGTACGGCGGGTGAGCGCAGCGGTTACCGGCGCGAGTACGAGCGGGCACACGGCGCCACCGCCGCGCGGGACGACCCGTTCGCGCTGGAGCTCGCCGGGAACGACGCGCTGCGCTCGCTGTATCTGGACGCCGAGGGCGTGGACGGCTACCACCGCGACCGCAATGTGTTCGGCGACGGCATCACCATCGAGGACGACATGGCGCTGCTGGTCCGCTATGACACCGGCGCCACCATGACGTACCACCTGACCGCCTACTCCCCCTGGGAGGGCTACCGGGTGATGTTCAACGGCACCCGGGGGCGGCTGGAGCTGGAGGTCGAGGAGAGCAGGTGGCAGCCGCCGGTGCTGGGCACCTCCTCCGGCCGCGGTGCCGTCCACGGCGATCAGGCGCTCGCCAACGCGGGCGGTCCGCGGCTGGTGCTGCGGCCGCTGTGGGAGCCCCCACGGGAGGTGGCGCTGCCGGAGTTCGGCCACGCGGGGCACGGCGGCGGGGACGAGCGGATGCTCGATGTGCTGTACGGGCCGGTGGATCCGGCGGCCGCCGGAAAGACCGCCGTGGACGGGGCGGATGTCCCGGACACCCGCGAAACCCCGGACACCTCTGATGCCTCGGATACCTCGGACGCCTCGGACGCCTCGCGCCGATCGGCCACCGAGGAGGACGGGGCGCTCGCGCTGGTCACCGGGCTCGCGGCCAACCGGTCGTTCGCCGACGGAAAACCCGTGGCCACGGCCGACGTCGTGACGCTGTAGCCGGGCGGCCGGTCCAACGCGGCTCATCCCGCCCGGGGTTGCGGCAGGATGAGCCGCATGAACACGCAGACGATCGCGACACCCCAGGCGCCCGTTTCCCGGAGCGCCGCTCGCCATCGCCGAAGACGGCTGCTCGGCTCGCTCGCGGCGGCCGCTCTGCTCTCCGCATGCGGTACGCAGACCTCGTCGGGAGTCGCCGCGGTGCCGGACGAGGCCACGCCCCGCCCGTCGGGCCTCGCCACCGCCCCGAGCACCGCCGCGCCCACCGCTCCCCCGGTCTGCCCCGACTCGGGGGTGCTGCTGCGGGCCGCGGAGGCCAACGCGGCGATGGGGCTGCGGGAGCAGGAGATCGAGCTGGTGAACTGCGGCAAGCGCACCTACACGGTGACCGGCCACCCCTCCGTCCAGGTCCTCGACGAGGACCTGGAACCGCTGGAGGTCACGATCAGCCACCGGGCGTCGGACATCGCCACCGTCGACGACTTCGGGACGGTCGGCGGACCCGTGCCGCTGAAGCCCGGTGAACGGGCGGTGGCGCGGCTGCTGTGGCGGAATCTGGTCACGGACATCACCCGCCCCGCCGCCGACGGGCGCTATGTGCGGATCGCACCGAACGGCGGCGAAAAGGACGCGCAGACCGTGCCCGACCTTGTCGACCTGGGCACCACCGGCAAGCTGGCCGTGAGCGCCTGGGCCCGCCCCGCCACGGACCGCCCGGCCCCGCGTCATCCGGTCCCGGGTGGCACGGCCGCGGATCGCCCGGTCCCGGGTGACACAGGCCCGGTTGGCACGGTCCCGGGTGGCGCAGACACCGGTCCGTAGCCGCCCGCCGGTGGCACCGCCGGTCCCGTGGCACCGCCGGTGGCCCGGCCCCGTCAGCCCGGGGCGCCCAGCCGCTCCTCCGGCCGGTCGGCCGGATCGAGCCCCAGCTGCTGGGCGAGCCCGGCGGCCAGGGCCGCCACGGTCGGATGCCGCCAGACGAAGTTGCCCGCGAGCTTGATGCTCAGCCCCGTCTCCAGGCGCACCCGCAGTTCCATGGCGAGCAGCGAGTCGAAGTTCAGCGCCTTCAGGGGGGTCTGCGAATCGAGCGTGGTGCCGCTGAGCCGCAGCACGGCACGGATGTGGTCGGTCAGATAGGACTCCAGCGCGGTGCGGCGGGCCGGACCGGCGGGAAGCGCCGCCAGCCGGTCGCGGATGTCGTCGGTGCGCTCCCGGGCGGCCGCCGGGGTGTCGTCACCGGCGAGCAGCGGGGCGAAGAGGGAGGACCGGCGGTCGGTGGCGGGGATCCAGGTGGCCGGTTCGCCGGGGATCACACCGGTCTGCACCCGCCGGTGGGCCAGCAGGTCGCCGAGGGCGTGGAGCCCCTGGTCGGCGGGGATCGTCCGATAGCCGCGGTCGGCGAAGCCGGTGGCCACTCCGGTCTCGCCCCACGGCCCCCAGTTGACCGCGAGGGTGGGCAGGCCGCGCGCCGAGCGCCAGGCGGCGAAGCCGTCCAGCCAGGCGTTGGCGGCCGCGTAGGCGCCCTGTCCGGCGTTGCCGAGCAGGGAGGCCATGGAGGAGTACACCGCGAACCAGTCGAGCCGGTGTCCCTCGGTGGCCCGGTGCAGCCGCCACGCCCCGGTGGCCTTCGGCGCCCATACGCGGTGCAGCTGGTCCTCGCGGATGTTGGCCACGGCCGCGTCGTCGAGGACCATCGCACAGTGGACGACACCGTGCGGGGACGCCCCGTCGCGCGCGGTGGCGGCGGCCACGAGCCGGGCAGCGGTGTCCGGGCGGGCGATATCGCCGCGGACGACCGTGATCCTGGTCCCGGCGGCGGAGAGTTCGGCGAGTGCCCGGGCGGCGGCGCCTGACGGTGCGGTCCGTCCGTTGAGCACCAGGTGGCCCGCGCCCAGGCGGGCCAGCCAGCGGGCGGTGGCGAGCCCGAGACCGCTCAGGCCGCCGGTGACGATGTACGTCCCGCCGTCGCGTACCGTCAGCGGTCCGTCGGGCAGCACCGCGTCGACCTGGCCCTCCTGCGGGATGGTCAGCACCAGTTTGCCGATGTGGCGGGCACCGGCCATCCGCCGGAACGCGTCGGTGACCTCCGCGAGCGGATAGCTGGTGCACCGCAGCGGCTTGAGACGGCCCTCACCGATGGC
Organism: Streptomyces malaysiensis subsp. samsunensis; assembly: GCF_024519315.1. GTDB lineage: Bacteria > Actinomycetota > Actinomycetes > Streptomycetales > Streptomycetaceae > Streptomyces > Streptomyces malaysiensis. The sequence continues at coordinate 45,843 of NZ_JANIIC010000002.1, forward strand.
GCCGAGCACCTCGCGCAGCAGCGCCGCGTAGACCCGTGGGCGGGCCAGCTGCACCTCCTTCAGGTCCACGGTGGCGAAGGTGATGTTGTGCCGCAGCGGGGAGAGCCCGAGCGGGGCGTCGGAGAGGATGTCGCGGACGCCGAGCTCGACGAAGCGGCCGAAGGGGCGCAGACACTCGAGACCGGCCCGGACGGCCGCTCCGGAGAGGGAGTTGAGCACCACGTCGACGCCCTCGCCCCCGGTGGCCTCCTTGACCTCGTCGCGGAAGTCCAGCGACCGGGAGTCCATCACCCGGGAGACGCCCATACCGCGCAGGAAGCGCCGTTTCTCCTCGCTGCCCGCCGTGGCCAGCACCTCGGCGCCCAGCAGCCGGGCGACCGCGATGGCCGCGAGTCCGGTGCCGCCGGTGGCCGAGTGGATCAGCACCCGCTCCCCCGCGGTCACCTGCCCGACGTGGCGCAGCGCGTACCAGGCGGTGAGGAACGCGATCGGCAGCCCGGCGGCGGTGTGCGGGTCGAGCCCCTCGGGCAGGGGCGCCGTGTGGTCGGCGGGGACGACGGTGAACGATCCGAAGGCGCCGCCGTGCACATCGGCCGCCACCACCCGGTCACCGGCGCGGAGTTGGTCGACGCCTGGTCCCACCGCGCTCACCACGCCCGCGCATTCGAAGCCGAGCCGGTAGCGGATGTCCTCGTCGCCGGGGAGCAGGCCCATGGCGGTGAGGACGTCCCGGAAGTTCAGGCCCGCGGCGAGCACCCGCAGTTCCACCTCGCCCGGTCCTGGCGGGCGGCGGGGGGTGGTGGTGAGCTCCAGGCTGCCGAGGTCGCCGAGGCGGCCCGCGCGCAGCCGGAAGCCGTCGGTGCCGCAGCGCGCGGTGCGGGCGGCGGCGCTGGTGCGCTCGGTGTCGGTGAGGGGCGCGTAGTCCAGTTCGGCGGTGTAGCGGGCTCCGTCGCGCAGCGCGATCTCGTCCTCGGGGCCGTCGGCGAGGAGTTCGGCGGCGAGGGTTTCCGCGAGCCGGTCCGGGGCGGCCGGATCGGTGTCCACCGAGGTGGCCCGCAACTCGGGGTGTTCCAGGGCGAGCACCCGCAGGAGTCCGCGGAGCGCGCTCTGTCCGGGGTCGGCCAGATCGCCGGGGGTCACGGTGCGGGCGCCCCGGGTGGCCGCGTAGAGGCGGGGCGGTTCGGGGAAGCGGGCGGTGAGCGCCTGGGCGGCGGCGAGCAGCCGACGGGTGCGGCGCAGCCCGTCTTCCGCGCCGCCGTCGGCGGGGCGCGGGCCGCATACGAACACCACGGCGTGCGGTCGCTCCCCGGGGCGGGTGAGCCGGAGGGTGAGGGCGTCGCGGAACGTGTCGAGCCCCTGGTCGGTCAGGGGCGCCTCCCACACCCGGGCCGTGGCACCGGCGGCGCGCAGCGCTGCGGCCACCGCGCGGGCGGTGCCGTCCGCCTCTCCGACGACCAGCCACCGTCCCGGGGGCCTGGTGGCCGGGGGCCGGGTGGTGCGCCGCCAGCCGAGTTCGAGGAACCACCGGTCGGCCTCGGGTGCCCGGTCGGCGGCCCGGTGCACGATCCGCAGCCCGTCGACGGCCAGGACCGGCCGCCCGGCCGCGTCGAGCAGGCGGACGTGCCCGACGGTGGCTCCGGGGGTGGTCTCTGCGAGGCGGGCGTGGCAGTACACGGCGGTCCCGGGGTCGCCGAGGACGCGTACGCTCTGCATCCGCGCGGGCAGCAGCAGCCGCTGGTCGTCCCCGTCGAGCAGCCCGGCGACGAAGAGTTGGGCGCACAGGTCCACGAGGACGGGGTGGACGCGCAGACCGTGCCCTGGTTCGCGGGCGGCCTCGGGGATCCGCACCCGGGCCCAGAAGCTGTTGCCGTGGCGGGAGGCGGACACATCGGTTATGCCCTGGAAGGCCGCTCCGTGCTCCACGCCCCGGGCCCGCAGATTGGCGTAGAGGGCGTCGGCATCGACGGGCAGCGGATGGCGCAGGGCGAGGGTGCGCACGGAGGCGGCGCGGGTGCGCGGTGGTACGGCGAGTCTGCGGAGCACCGCGGTGGCCTGCCACACCCAGGCGCCGTCCTCGTCGCGCCCGTAGATCTCGCATTCGGCGCGGTCGGCGGCGGCGAGGGTCACCGTGGTGGACAGGTCGGTGCGGTCGGCGAGCCGCAGCAGTTCGCGGAAGCGCAGATCGGTGACCTCGACCTCCTCGGGCCCGGTGCCGAACACCTCGCAGGCGGCGGTGAGCGCGAGGGCGTAGGAGGCCGCGCCGGGCAGCACGGGTGCGCCGTGCACCCGGTGGTCGCCGAGCCAGGGCAGGGCCGCGGTGCCGGTGCGGGCGCGCCAGGAGTGGCGGACGGGTTCGCCGGGCACTTCGAGGTGCGCGCCGGGCAGCCCGGCGGCCGAGGTGGCGTCGGGGTGCGCGGGGAGCGGGGCGTCGGCCCAGTGGCGGGTGCGGTCGAAGGTGATGGGCGGTACGTCGGCGAGTGCGGCGCCCGCGTACAGCACCGACCAGTCGACGGGGACGCCAGCGCAGTGCAGCGCGGCCAGATGGGTCCGGAAGGTGGCGGGCTCGTCCTCGTCGCGGACGAGGGTGGGCAGGACGACGGGGTCCTCCACCAGACCGGCGAGTCCGCGCAGGACGGGTTGGGTGATGACCGGGTGGGGGGAGATCTCGACGTACACCAGGTGGCGGTCGGCCGCCGCGGCGGCCACCGCCGCCGAGAACCGGACCGGGCAGCGCAGATTGGCGCACCAGTAGTCGGCGTCGAAGGCGGGCGGGGTGTGCGGATCGTCGAGGACGGTGGTGTAGAAGGGCACGTCCGGGCGGCGGGGGGTGAGGTCGGCGAGTGCGGTGCGCAGATCGGCCAGCAGCGGGTCCACCTGGGGCGAGTGCGAGGCGACGTCCACGGCGATCAGCGCGGCGGGGACGGAGCGGGCCTGCCAGCCGGCCACGAGCCGTTCGACGTGGGCGGTGTCCCCGGCCACCACGGTGGAGCCGGGCGCGGCCATGACGGCCACGGTGACAGCCTCCGTGACCCCGCCGGTGTCGAGTTCAGCCCGCACCTCGTCGGCGCCGAGGCCCACCGTGGCCATGGCGCCGTGCCCGGCGACGCGGGTGAGCAGTGCGGAGCGGCGGCAGATCACCGTGGCCCCGTCGGCGAGGGAGAGCGCTCCGGCCACCACGGCGGCGGCCACCTCGCCCATGGAGTGGCCGATGACCCCGGCGGGCTCCACGCCGTGGGCGCGCCAGGTGGCGGCGAGCGCGGTCTGGAGCGCGAACAGCACGGGCTGCACCCGGTCGCAGCCGGTCACCGGGGCGCCGGAGCGGACGATGTCGAGCACCGAGAATCCGGACTCGGCGGCGATGAGCGCATCGGCCTCGGCGAGCGCCTCGGCGAAGGCCGGTTCGGTCTCCAGCAGCCGCCGTCCCATACCGGGCCACTGGGAGCCCTGCCCGGAGAACACCCATATCGGCCTGCGCGAGACCGCGGCGCCCACCGCGCCGGTGACCACGGCGGGGTGGGCCCGACCGGCGGCGAACGCCCGCAGGGCGCCGATGAGTTCGGCGCGCGACGCGGTGGTGACACCGAGCCGCCCGCGGCCTGCGCCGCGGCGCAGCGCCAGGGTGTGCGCGATATCGCGCAGCGGGGTGTCCGCGCCGTCGCCCTCCAGCCAGTCCGCCATCCGCCGCGCGGCGCCGGGCAGCGCGGCCGGGGACCCCGCGGGGACGAGGAACACCCGCGGTACGGCGCGGTTGGCGGGCCGGGGCCGCGGTGCGGGACGGCGGGTGGGGGCGGGTGCGGCGGGGGGCTGTTCCAGCACCACATGGGCGTTGGTCCCGGAGAAGCCGAAGGAGGACACGGCGGCCAGCCGGGGACCGGTCCGCACCGGCCACGGGGTGAGCTGGCGGGGGATGAAGAAACGGGTCCCCTCGGCATCGATGGCCGGGTTCCAGCCGGTGAAGTGCAGATTGGGCGGGATGAGGCCACGGCCCAGGCACAGCACGGCCTTGATCAGCCCGGTGACACCGGCGGCGGGCTCCAGGTGGCCCAGGTTGGTCTTGACCGAGGCGAGGGCGCAGCGGTCCCGGCCGGTTCCGTAGACCTGGGCGAGGCCGGCGAATTCGACCGGGTCGCCGACGGGCGTGCCGGTGCCGTGGGCCTCGACCATCCCGACGTCGGCGGGGTCGACCCCGGCGCGGCCGAGCGCCTCCTCGTACAGGGCGCGCTGGGCGGTGGCCGAGGGCGCGGCGAGCCCGCCGGAGTGGCCGTCCTGGTCGGCGGCCGAGCCGCGCAGCACGGCCAGGACCCGGTCCCCGTCGCGCACGGCGTCGGTGAGGCGTTTGAGGACGACGATGCCGCAGCCCTCGCCGCGGACGAAGCCGTCGGCGGCGGCGTCGAAGGCGTGGCAGTGGCCGGTGTGCGAGAGCATGCCCATCCGGTCGAACGAGCGGGTGATGCGCGGCTCGAACATCAGGGTGACCCCGCCGGCCAGGGCCAGATCGCATTCGCCCGCGCGCAGCGCCTGGACGGCCAGGTGGACGGCGACCAGGGAGGACGAGCACGCGGTGTCCAGGGCCACGGAGGGGCCGTGGAGGCCGAGGAGGTAGGAGATCCGGCCGGTGGCGACGCAGTGCCCGTTGGCCAGGGCGGAGCCCTCCAGCTCGCGGGGGTGCCGGTCGAGCCGGTTCATGTAGTCGTTGTAGCCGAGCCCGGCGAAGACGCCGGTGGCGGTGGAGCCGAGCCGGTCGGGTGGCATTCCGGCGTGCTCCAGGGCCTCCCAGGCCACTTCGAGCAGCAGCCGGTGCTGGGGGCCGAGGATGTCTGCCTCGCGTCCGGAGACGCCGAAGAAGTCGGCGTCGAAACCGGACACATCGCGCAGATATCCGCCGCGGACGGGCGGCGCGGCCCCGGGCCGGGCGGTCGTTCCCTGGACCGGACCAGGGGCTGAACCGAGGGTCGTGCCGGGGGGTGTACCAGGGGTCGTACCAGGGGTCGTGCCGGGGTCGGCCGCCCAGAGCGCGGCGCGCTCAGGGGGCGGTTCGCCGACGGCGTCGCGTCCGTCGGCCAGCAGCCGCCACAGGGCGGCGGGTGAGTCGGTGTCGCCGGGAAGCCGGCAGCCCATGCCGACGACGGCGATACGGCCGGGGGGACGGCCGGGGGCGGGGGTGTGCTGACGCATCGGGGTCTCCGTGGGTGGTGCCCGGCCCGGGGTGGGGGCCGTGAGGGGCCGTGGGTGGAGATCGCCGCGGGGGTCACGGACTCAGATGGTGTCCGGGCCGCCCAGCAGCATCGCGTGCTTCACGCCACCGATCTGGTAGTTGAAGCTGAGCGCGTGGTCGAAGTGGAGGGGACGGGGGCGGGTGCCGGGGACGGGGTCGAAGGGGAGGCCGTCCGCGGGCTGTTCGCAGTTGGCGGTGGGGCACACCTCGCCGAACTCCATCATCATCAGGGTCAGGGCGAGGCCGAGGCAGCCGGCGGGTGAGCCGTGGTGGCCGAAGCAGCCCTCCTGGGAGGACATCAGCACGGTGGCGTCGGGGCCGTAGAGCTCCCGGACGGTGTTGGCCTCCATGGCGGTGACGGCGGCGCCGCCGTCGCTCGCGCCGTTGATGTACGGCACCTGCCCGATCCGCCATCGGTCGCCCAGGCAGAGCCGGACGGCCCTGGTGAGCTGGGCACCGGTGTGGTCGGCGGCGAGCGGGTTGGCCAGCCCGTCGCGGGTCATGGCGGTGGCGAGCACCTGGCCGTAGAGGTGGGCGCCGCGGCGCGCGGCATGCTCCCTGCTCTCCATGATCACGGTGGCGGAGCCCTCGCCGTGGTTGACGCAGTCGGCACGCCGGTCGTAGGGGCGCATCAGGGAGTCGAAGGACGGCAGCAGATCGGGCATTCCGGCGGCGTCCATCGCGTCGTAGGCGCGCTGGGCGCCGCGCAGCAGCCGCTCCCCCTTCTGGATCACACCGACGTTGAAGACATCGACGCCGGTCACCACCGCGAGGTCGGTCTCGCCGGCCGCGATGAGGCGGCGGGCGTTGCCGATCTGTACGGCGGCGGAGGCGCAGCCGCAGGAGACGGTGAAGCAGGGGCCGACGGTGCGGGTCAGCGCGCCCTGGACGACGGCCACGTCGGAGGGGGATACGGCCTGTTCGGCGGCGACGAACAGCTCCAGGGCGTCGAGGGTGGTGGCGGAGTCGGGGTCGATGCCGAGCAGGGTGAGATAGCTGTCCACATTGGCGTCCACGCTGCCGCGGCCGACGAGCACGGCCGCCTCGCACAGATCGCCGGCGGCCAGGTCGAGCTCGGCGTCGGCACACGCCTCAACCAGGGAGACCAGGCCGTAGCGGTGGGCGTTGGTGTAGTGGCGGGAGAAGAATTCGGGGAGGTCGGGGAGTCGCTCCTCGAACTGCCCGGCACTCAGGTGGACCGAGCCGTAGTGGCTGTCGTGCCGGTCGAGGACGGAGCGGCCCCGGGAGGCGATGTCCCACACCTGGGCCGCGGTGAAGACGGGTTCGGCGCCGCCCGGCAGACAGAAACCGAGGCCGGTGACCACGGCGTCGCGCGGGTTTCCGGCGCCGCCCGGGGCCGGCCGGGGCGCTTTCATCGCGCCCTGGCGGGGCTGGAGAGAATCATGACGGTGGTCCCTTTCACTCACACCGGAGTACCTGAGCCGCCGGTACGGCGAGTCGCCCGAATGCGCGGGGGCACCGGTGGGCCGGATTCGGTTCACCGGCGAATTCGGCGTATGCGGCGCGGCGTTGGAGGTACTCGAAGCCTTTCCCCGTTGGATGGTGAGCCGTCTCCGTCGAGGGAGCCGCTCATCGTTCGGAAAGGACGGGTGGATTAGCTGACGCTACGCCTGGAAGGACATGGGCCGGTAGGTGGTGTCGTATCACCGTGGTGGATTCGGCCGGTTCGGCGCACCGCTGTCGTACCCCCGGAGCCCATACCGCGCGACCCCGGTGAAAAGGGGGCTCGTACCCCGGTTCACGCCCCCTCTTGTGGAACCTTTCTGAAAGAGCGTACAGAAAAAGGCGCCTCAGGCACTCAAGGAGCGCGGGACGGATTGAGCGCGCGAAAGAGCCCTTCGCGTAGGGCGCGAAAGCAGCAAAGGATGACAAAACATGACACAGCAGTCCGTACCGTTCGACGAGCTGGACCGCAAAATCGTTGCGGCGCTGGTGGCCAACGCCAGGACCAGCTTCACGGAGATCGGCGCGGCGATCGGACTCTCCGCTTCCGCGGTCAAGCGCCGCGTCGACCGGATGCGGGAGACCGATGTGATCACCGGCTTCACCACCACCGTGCGCCCGGCCGCCCTCGGCTGGCGGACCGAGGCGTATGTGGAGGTGTACTGCGACAGCGCCGCACCACCCCGGCGTCTCGCGGAGGTCGTGCGCAACTATCCGGAGATCATCGCGGCCATGACGGTGACCGGCGGCGCGGACGCCCTGCTGCATGTCATGGCGACCGATGTGGAGCATTTCGAGGAGGTGCTGGAGCGCATCCGGGCCGAGCCCTTCGTCCGCCAGACGATCAGCTACATGGTGCTGTCCCACCTGCTCACGGGCAGTGCGGAGGCCGGTGCGGCCCCTCCCGCGACCGCTGCGCAATGAATCGGCGCCAACCGGCCCGACCACGCACCATCGATGCGCTCATGCGCAGTTTTCCTTGCTTGTCTCCCCTCTCCTCCGCTTTCTACCGTTGATTCATCCCCCCGGTCGCCCGCGGAAGCGAGAGGAATAATCTCCGTGCCCCTGACGCGTGTGCCGCGCCCCCGGCGCTTCCTGACCTGTGCCCCCAGATATTTCGATGTGCGGTACGCCATCAATCCCTGGATGCGTGAGGACACCGAGGTCGACACCGACCTCGCCCAGGCGCAATGGGAGACGCTGATCCGCGCCTACCGCGACCACGGCCACCGGGTCGAATACATCGAGCCGGTGCCGGGCCTGCCGGACATGGTGTTCGCGGCGAACTCGGCCCTCGTCCTGGAGGGCCGGGTCTTCGGCTCACGGTTCCACGCACCCCAGCGCCGGCCGGAGCAGCTCGCCTACGAGCGGTGGTTCAAGGCGGCCGGTTTCGACGTCCATCCGCCGGAGTCGGTGTGCGAGGGCGAGGGCGACCTGGTGCCGGCCGGGCCCTTCGTCCTGGCGGGCACCGGCTTCCGCACCACCCGGGCGGCCCACCAGGAGGTGCAGGAGTTCTTCGGAGTGCCCACCGTCAGCCTGCTGCTGGTGGACCCGTACTTCTACCACCTGGACACCGCGCTGTTCGTCCTCGACGACCAGAACATCGCCTACTACCCGGAGGCGTTCTCCCCCGGCAGCCGTGAGGTGCTCGGGCGGCTCTTCCCCGACGCGCTGATCGCCACCCGCGACGACGCCATGGCCTTCGGGCTCAACTCGGTCTCCGACGGCCGCCACGTCTTCGTCGCCCCCCGGGCCACCGGGCTGATCGGCCAGCTCACCGACCGCGGTTACGTCCCCGTCCCCGTCGACCTGTCGGAACTGCACAAGGCCGGCGGGGGCATCAAGTGCTGCACACAGGAGATCCGCTGATGACCGCCACCACCCCCATCGCCTCCGGGACCGCCGCGGCCGACGGCGCCCGCTCGTCGCGGGAACTCATCCACGCCGAGGAGTCCTCGCTCGCGCACAACTACCACCCGCTGCCCGTGGTCGTCGCCCGCGCCGAGGGCACCTGGGTGTGGGACGTCGAGGGACGCCGCTATCTGGACATGCTGGCCGGCTACTCGGCCCTGAACTTCGGCCACCGCCACCCCGCGCTGATCGAGGCCGCCCACCGCCAGCTCGACCAGCTCACGCTGACCTCACGGGCCTTCCACAACGACCGGCTGGCCGGGTTCGCCGAGGGGCTGGCGGAGCTCACCGGGCTGTCCATGGTGCTGCCGATGAACACCGGCGCGGAGGCCGTGGAGAGCGGCATCAAGGTCGCCCGCAAGTGGGCGTACGAGGTGAAGGGCGTCGCCGCCGACCAGGCCACCATCGTGGTGGCGGCGGACAACTTCCACGGCCGTACGACGACGATCGTCGGCTTCTCCAGCGACCCCGTCGCCCGCGATGGCTTCGGCCCCTTCGCCCCGGGCTTCCGCATCGTGCCGTACAACGACCTCGCGGCCCTGGAGGCCGCCGTCGACGAGACCACGGCGGCGGTCCTCATCGAGCCCATCCAGGGCGAGGCGGGCGTCATCATCCCCGATGACGGCTATCTGCGAGGGGTGCGCGAGCTGACCCGGCGCACCGGGACGCTGTTCATCGCCGATGAGATCCAGTCCGGTCTGGGCCGCACCGGCACCACCCTGGCCGTCGAGCACGAGTCGGTGATGCCGGATGTGCTGCTGCTCGGCAAGGCGCTGGGCGGCGGCATCGTGCCGGTGTCCGCGGTGGTGGCCGACCGGGCGGTGCTCGGGGTGCTGCGCCCCGGTGAGCACGGCTCCACCTTCGGCGGCAATCCGCTGGCCGCCGCGGTCGGCTCGGCCGTGGTGGACCTGCTGCGCACCGGCGAATTCCAGCGCCGGGCGGCGGAGCTGGGCGAGGTGCTGAGGGACGGGCTGGCCGCGCTGACCGGCAAGGGCGTCCTGGGCTACCGCTGCCGAGGGCTGTGGGCGGGCGTCGATGTGGACCCCGCGCTCGGCACCGGCCGCGAGGTGAGCGAGCGGCTGATGGCCGAGGGGATCCTGGTCAAGGACACTCATGGTTCGACGATCCGGCTGGCACCGCCGCTGACCATCACCCGTGAGGAGCTGGAGGGGGCGCTGGCGGCGCTCGAGAAGGTGCTCGGCTGACCGAAAGCGACGAGGAGCGCCGGGCCATTACGTTTTATACGGCCCGGCGCTTCATCATGTTCAATCCCGCTCCGAGATTCTTTTTCGGCACCCTCCTCGCGGCCCGCCAGAACTTCCAACCATAGATAACGCCCAGGTCACGGCCGCCTTTCCGGGTTTTTATGTACGTTGATGAGCATTCCACGGTTCCGGATCGCACGGTGTGGAACACTTCCTGTCATCTTGCCGTCGGAGGCGGGGTGATGGGATCCGGTTCGAGGCAACCGACGGCCCGCGCGCTCGCCGATAGGTGGGCGCGACGTCGCGCCCCGACGACCCGGGCGGGTGATATCCGGTCGGGTTTTCTCATCGCAAGGAGGCAAATCCGGATGGAATCGCTGAGGACACTCCTCGTCGATCATCACGACTCGTATACGTACAACCTCTTTCATCTGCTGACCGAGGTCAACGGCGAGGAACCGGAGGTGCTTCTCCATGACGCGCCGGAATGCGCGGACATCGATCTCTCCGCGTTCGACAACATCGTGCTCTCCCCCGGCCCCGGGCATCCGGCCGATCCACGGGACTTCGGCGCCACCGCCCGGCTGATCGAGCGATCGCATATTCCGGTGCTGGGGGTGTGCCTGGGGCACCAGGGGATCGCGCTCGGCGCCCAGGCGCGGGTGGTGGCCGCGCCCGAGGCCAGGCACGGGCATCTGTCCCGGATCAAACACGGCGGGCGCGGGCTGTTCCGTGGTCTTCCGCAGGACTTCACGGCCGTGCGCTATCACTCGCTGTGCGTGGCCGAGCCGCTGCCGCTGGGGCTCCAGGGCATCGCCTGGTCCGAGGACGGGGTGCTGATGGGGCTGCGGCACCGGGCCCGTCCGCTGTGGGGCGTCCAGTTCCATCCGGAGTCGGTGCTGACCGGATACGGCCACCGCATGCTCGGCAACTTCCGCGATCTGACCATCGAGCACGCCAACGGCGAGTCGGTGACCTCCACCGTGGCCCCGCCCGCCGCCACCGTGGCCCCGCCCGCCGAGGAGCCGTGCCGCGCCCGCCGTACGGCGCCCCGGCCGACCGCGGAGGTGGTTTCCCCTCGCGCCCCGGAAGCGGACCCCCGAGCCGCACCGGCGCGGCTCTCCCCCGAGGACGGCGTCCCGGCGCCGACGCCCCCGGACGGCCCCGTCTACCGGCTGCACGCCCGATGGCTGGCCGACGCCACCGACACCGAGGCGGCCTTCACCCGGCTGTACGCGAAGGCGCCACACGCGTTCTGGCTCGACAGCTCGCGCACCGAGTCCGGCGAGGCGCGCTTCTCCTTCCTCGGGGACGGCACGGGCCCGCTCGCCGAGTTCGTCCGCTACGACACCGACACCGGCGTCTGCGAGGTCGAGCGGCCGGGACGACCGGCCCTCCGTGTCGAGGGCGGCGTCTTCGACTACCTCGAACGGGAGCTGACCCGCCGCCGGGTGAACGCCCCCGGCCTCCCCTTCGACTTCACCGGCGGCTATGTGGGCTACTTCGGCTACGAACTCAAGGCCGACTGCGGCTCCCCCAACCGCCACCGGGCCACCACCCCGGACGCCTGCTGGCTCTTCGCCGATCGCTTCGTCGCGGTCGACCACCAGGAGGGCGTCACCTACATCTGCTGCCTCGCCGAGGACACCCCCGACGGCCACCGGTCGGCGAAGGACTGGCTGGACACCACGGTGACCGTGCTCAGCGGGGTGCCGACGGTCACCGGGCCCACCCCGCCGCCGCCCGCGCTCGCCACCACGGCCGCCGTGGAGCCCTGGCTGACGCGGGACCGGGAGCGGTACCTGGCCTCGATCGAGGCGTGTCTGCGGGAGCTGCGCGCCGGGGTCAGCTATGAGATCTGCCTGACCAACTCCGCCTGGCTGCCCGCCCCCGGCGACAGCTACGCCTTCTACCGGGCCCTGCGGCGGTTCAACCCCGCACCGTACGCCGCCTATCTGCGGTTCGACGGCACCGATGTGGCCTGCGCCTCCCCCGAGCGCTTTCTGCGCATCACCCCCGACGGCGCCGCCGAGGCCAAGCCGATCAAGGGCACCGCCGCGCGCGGCCGGGACCCGGAGACGGATGCGCGGGCGCTCGCGGCCCTCGCCTCCAGCCCCAAGGCCCGCGCCGAGAACCTGATGATCGTGGACCTGCTCCGCAACGACCTGGGGCGGGTGTGCGCACCGGGCAGCGTGTATGTGCCGCACCTGATGAACACCGAGACCTACGCCACCGTCCACCAGCTGGTGTCCACCGTGCGCGGCCGGCTGCGCCCGGAGTCGACCCCCGTCGACTGCGTCCGGGCCTGCTTCCCGGGCGGCTCCATGACCGGCGCCCCCAAGCCGCGCACGCTGGAGATCATCGACTCGCTGGAGACCGAGGCCCGCGGTGTCTATTCCGGGGCGCTCGGCTACCTCAGCTGCAACGGCGCGGCGGACCTCAACATCGTCATCCGCACGGCCGTGTTCACCGGCGGCCGGATGCACATCGGCGCGGGCGGCGCCATCGTGCTCGACTCCGATCCGGCCGATGAGTACGAGGAGATGCTGCTGAAGACAGCCGCCACCATGCGTGCCTACGAGGCCGTGGAGCCCGCGCCCGCCGGAGAGCTCGACGATCTGCTCATGGCCGCCGCCGCGGCGCCACCCGCCGCACCTTCGGGGCCCGGGGGATGAACAGCGGGATCGCGGACGCCGTCGCGGCGGCCGAGGCGGTGTCGGCGGCATGCTCCGAGCCCTCGCGGGTACCCGCGGCGGTGACCGGGTACGCCTCCGCCCGCCACAGCGCGGTCCGCGACAGCGGCGAGACCGCCGGGGCGGTCCGGCGCGCGGCCGTTTGACCGGCATTCCAGCGGGCGCGGCTAAGCGCTCCGCTGGAAGTACCCTGACCTGCCGTCGATCGTCCGCGGCGCCGTCGTGGCTGGTCGCGCAGTTCCCCGCGCCCCTTCGGGGCGCCACCGAACCGCAGCCGACTTCCGCCGATCTGCTTAGGAACCCGGTCGGACGGTCAGGGCGAAACGACGGAGGCCCACCGGCGGGGAACACCGGGGGAGCACGGCATCGGACGGCGGAACCTTCGGAAACACCGGGACGGAGACGTGGAAGCGGACATGATCGCTGCACAGAACGTCGGTCACGCCGACGCGTCGGACCAGAAGCAGTGGACGCTGATGTGGCGCGAGGACGGCGGGCTGATGCCCTCCCGGGCGGTGCCGGACAGCGCGCTGCTGGCCGCCGACTCCTGGCTGATCGACGACGGGCGGGTGCGCGGGCTTGACCACCACCGCCGCCGGTTCGTCGCCGCGTGCGTCGAGGCGAGCGGCGACTCCCCCGCCCGGATCGAGAGCTTCTGGCGCGACGCGATCGCCGCCCTGCCCCGTACCGAGCGCTGGTTCCCCCGGGTCGAGCTGGCCGGTCCGGAACCGGCCCGGCTGTTCCTGCGGATACGGCCCGCTCCGCCGCGCACGGTCAAGGTGACCGTATGCCTGACCGAGGAGTTCGACCCGCGGTCGCATCCCCGCCGCGAGGGCCCCGACCTCTGTCTGCTGGCACATCTGCGCGAGCGGGCCGCCGCCCGCGGCGCACAGGAGCTGTTGCTCACCACCCCTTCCGGGACGGTGCTGGAGGGGACGGGGGCGAGCGTTCTGTGGTGGGAGGACGACGTTCAGTGCCTGCCGCCGCGGGAGCTTCCGCTGCTGACGGGCGTGACCTCGGCCCTGATCCAGGACCGGGCCGCCGAGCTGGGCGTCCGCACCGAGCACCGCCGCCGTGCCGTGCGGGAGCTGGACGGCCGTGAGGTGTGGCTGGTCAACGCGGTGCACGGGATCCGTCCGGTGGCCGCGTGGCTGGGCCGCCCGCTGCGGGCGGGCCCGGCGCTGCGCGCCGCCGCCTGGCAGACCTGGCTCGACGGCGCTTGCGATCCGATCCCCTGACCTCACCGATCCCCTGATTTCCCCCGCGCATCTGACCCCGATACCGGCGCGACGGCGCGCCGGTATCAGCACTCAGCACTCGCTGGAGGCCCAGACCATGAACACCCACGGACCGCGACGCGTCTTCGGACCGCGTCCGCCCCTGCGCAGGCGTCCGGCCGGCGGGCCCAACCCACTGCGCCGCCGGACGGACCGGATCCAGACCTGGTGCACCGTGCTGTTCGTGCTGATCCTCGCGGTCGGGCTGCCGGCCGCCGCGATCAGCGCGGGGTACGCGGCGCACGCCTCCCAGATGCGCGTCGTGGCCGCCGAGACCTCCGCGCGGCACCAGATCACCGCCCGGCTCGCCGAGGCCGCACCCGGGCCGGGCCACAGCGATGTGCGGGAGCCGCGGCAGGCGAGGGTGCGCTGGGTCGCCGATGACGGTGAGCGCCATACGGGCACCGCCACACTGGCTGACGGCGGCGATTCGGGGGACGAGGTGCGGGTCTGGGTGAACCACGAGGGCGCCCTGGCGCAGCCGCCCTCCTCCCCGTCGACCGCGCGGACCATGGGCTGGTTCACCGGCTGTCTCACCGCCGCCGCGGTGGCCGCGGTCGCGCTCACCGGCCGGGCCCGGGTCCGGCGGGCGCTGGACCGCGGGCGGTACGCACGATGGGAGGCAGAGTGGAAGGTGGTGGAACCCGCGTGGTCCGGCAGGAACCGCCGCTGAGCGGGGCTCCGGCCGCCGCCGCGGGGTCCGCGGCCGTCAGAAGCGGCCGTCAGAGGCGACCGTCACCGGCAGCCGCCCGAAGCGGCCGCCGATAGCTTGAGGAGCAGACCATGTCGCACACAGTGGAGTGGAAGGTCCACCTCCGTCTCTCCGAGGACGAGGGGAGGACCACGGCGCGCGTGGAGCTGGACACCGGGTCCACGGCGCTCACCGGCCGGGGACTGGCCAGGTGCAACCCGGACGACGATGACGTGCCCGTGATCGGCGACGAGCTCGCGGCCGGGCGGGCGCTCAGCGATCTGGGGCAACAGCTTGTGCGGGCCGCCGAGCGGGACCTGGAGAGCGCGGGCGCGCCCCCGGCCTCCCGCAGACCGCGGCCCGGCTACGGCTGGATCGCCTGACCCCAGCACTGGCCATTATTTATGAATACATCTTGACAGCCCATGGGCACCCCCCGACGATGAACCGATCTCTCATGCCGAGCCGCCGACCGCGGGGAGCCCCCTGTGACGCTGTCGCCGCATCTGCCGGACAACCTGACCATCTCGCTGTGGGACTTCAGCTGGTACACCCGCACCGGCCCGGGTGAGCCCTTCGCCGATCTCGACCGCGCCTTCGAGGAGGCCGTGGCGCGCGGCTACAACACGGTGCGCGTCTGCGCCATGCCGTTCCTGCTCTTCGGCTCCCGGCTCGACACGACCAAGCTGCGGCCGTCGGCGCTGGGCGGCGCGTACGGGCAGCGGATGCGCTGGTACGACGTGGGCGGCGGGGGCGAGATCGACGGACGGGCCTGGCTGCGCGAGCTGTTCGAGGCGGCCCTGCGCCATGACTGCTTCGTCATCCTCTCCAGCTGGGAGTACCAGCAGAGCCCGTCGTTCGGCGAGGACCGCGCCTGGTTCGACGCGCTGATGGCCGTCGATCCCGAGCGGCGCGCCGAGGCGCTCGCGGACGCGCTGGCGGATCTGATCGACTTCCTGGTGATCCACGGTCTGGACGACCGGATCGCCTTCACCGAGCTGCACAACGAGGTGCAGGGCAGCCGGCTCGCCGAAGGGCTGGAGGGTCACGACAAGGTCGTCGCCCTGCGGCCGCGGCTGGAGCGGGGCATCGCCCGCTTCAAGGAGCGCCACCCCAACCGGCCCGTCACGGTCAACTACGCCAAGGTTCCGGTCGGTTCGCTGCGCGGGGTCCCCCGCGAGGTGGATGTGGCGGTCTTCCACCCGTACGTCTACGGGGTGCTGGACGAGCTTCTGGCCACCTTCGCCATACGCGACCGGGCCCGTCCCTTCCCCCAGGAGTCGGTCCGCCGGGAGCTGCTGCGCCCCGGCGCCCCCGATCTGGCGGACTGGGCACCTCCGCCCGGCGATCAGTGGCGGCTGGAGGCCACCACGGTCGGCCCCCGGGAGGTCTACGTCCACGACTGGTGCGACCCCGAGCGCTGGGACGCCTGGCTGTACGACCGCTATGCCGTGCACCGGCTGGCGATGGACCAGCGGCTGGTCACCTGGATCGAGGCGGCCGCTGACTGGGCGGTCGACCACGGGGTTCCGCTGGTCTTCGGCGAGGGCTGGATCGGCTACACCCCGCTGCACGGCACCTTCGAGGAGGGCCCGGTGGGGGCCGCGTTCTGCCGCCGCGCCATCGAGGAGTCGGTGCGGGTGGGCGCGTGGGGCGCGGTGGTGTGCTCCAACGCGGCGCCGCAGCACCCGATGTGGCAGGACATCGCGCTCCAGCGGGAGTGCAACGCGATGCTGCGCGGCTGATACGCGGCTGATACGCGGGGACGCCCCTCGTGACAGGCATGTTCGTGTAGGCACGCGCGTGCAGGCATGCTCGACTGCGCCTGAAGGACGGCTTCGGCGCGTCCCGCCGGGGCCTCGTACGCCACTTGAGCCGCGCTCGCGCCGGTAGCCGCCGTCCCCGACGGGTACGGACATCACATCCCCTTGGCGGTCACGGCTGAAAGGGCCCCGATGTGATGACGTCCTCAGCGGATCCCGGTGAACGTGCCGCCGGGCGGGGCCCGCGCCGTGCGCTGGTGGCCGGTTCGGTCGGCAACTTCATCGAGTGGTACGAGTTCGGTGTCTACGGCTTCTTCGCGACGATCATCGCCGCGAACTTCTTCACCCCTCAGGGCGGCAGCGAGCTCGAGGGCCTGGTCAAGACCTACGCCTCCTTCGGGATCGCGTTCTTCTTCCGCCCCATCGGCGCCGCCGTCTTCGGCCGGGTCGGCGACCGGATCGGCCGCCGGCCCACGCTGATCCTGGTGCTGCTGCTGATGACCGGCGCCACGACGCTCATCGGAGCGCTGCCCACGTACGACACGCTGGGCGTGGCCGCCCCCTGGCTGCTCACCCTGTTGCGGATCCTCCAGGGGCTGTCCGCGGGCGGGGAGTTCGGCGGTGCGGTGTCGATCATGACGGAGTTCGCGCCGCCGGGGCGGCGCGGGCTGTACGGGGCGTGGCAGTCGTTCACCGTGGCGCTGGGGCTGCTGGCCGGGGCCGGTGCGGCGGCGGTGCTGGCCACCGTGATGAGCGAGGAGTCGCTGGCCGACTGGGGGTGGCGGCTGCCGTTCCTGCTGACCCTGCCGATCGGGCTGGTCGCGCTGTGGCTGCGGCTGAGGCTGGAGGAGACCCCGTTCTTCCGCGCGGCGGCGGACGGGGAGGCCACCACCCCACCGGAGCGGGTGGCGGATCCCCGTGAGATGGCCGGGGCGATCGTCATGGGGGCCGCACGCATCATGGGCTGGGCGGCGGCCGGTTACACCTTCCTGGTCGTCATGCCGTCGTATCTCCAGGCCACCTTGAACGCCACCTTCCAGCAGGCGCTGGTCGCCACCGTGGTGGCCAACGCGGGCTTCGCGCTGTCCATCCTCCCGGCGGGCCTGCTCAGCGACCGGATCGGGCGGCGCCCGGTGATGCTGACCGGGGCCGCGCTGGTGGTGGTGCTGGCCTTCCCGCTGCTCAATGTGTTGCAGGACCCGGACAGTTCGGCATGGGTCCAAGGGGCGGCGGTCTTCGTCGCGGGCGTGGTGGTGGGCCTGATGGCGGGGCCCGGTCCGGCCATGCTCGCCGAGATGTTCCCGACCCGGGTCCGGTACACGGGTCTCGGGCTTGCGTACGCGCTGTCCAACGCGGTGTTCTCCGGCTGCGCGGGGCTCATCATCACCAAGGTGATCGAGCACACCGGCGAGGTCGACATCCCGGCCTACTACGTGATGGTGACCTGCGCCATCAGCGTGGTCGCGCTGTTCACCCTGCGCGGCGAGTACCACCGTGGCGCACTGCCCGGCGCGGCGCGGCCGGGGAAGGATGCCGGACGGGAGGAGGAGACGCCATGCGGGTGATCGGCCTGATGTCGGGCACGTCCCATGACGCGGTGGACGCCGCGGCGGCCGATCTGGTGCTCGACGGCGACACCGTGGTGCTGGCCCCGCTGGGGCTGGTCAGCGAGGCGTATCCGGAGGCGCTGCGGTCGGCGCTGAGCGCCGCGCTGCCCCCGGCGGCCACCACCATGAAGGAGGTGTGCGCGCTCGACACCGGTATCGGCCAGGCGTTCGCCTCGCTCGCGGCCCGCGCCGACCGGGAGCTGTGCGAGGGCCGCGCGGACCTCATCGGCTCTCCTGGCCAGACGGTGTACCACTGGGCCGAGGGCGGAAAGGTGCACGGCACGCTCCAGCTCGGCCAGCCCGCCTGGATCGCCGAGGCCACCGGCTGCCCGGTCGTCTCCGATCTGCGGACCCGCGATGTGGCCGCGGGCGGCCAGGGCGCTCCCCTGGTCAGCCTGGTGGACGCCCTGTGGCTCGGCGGGCGGCCGGGGGTGTGCGCCGCCCTGAACCTGGGCGGTATCGCCAACATCACGGTGGTGTCGAGCGCGGGCGATCCGCTGGCCTTCGACACCGGCCCGGCGAACGCGCTCATCGACGCGGCGGTCGGCGATCTGACGGGCGGGCGGCTGGACCATGACGCGGACGGCGCCATGGCGGCGCGCGGCACCGTCCATGAGCCGCTGCTGGAGCGGCTTCTGGCCGAGCCGTACTATGCGCTGCCCGCGCCCAAGACGACCGGCAAGGAGCTGTTCCACGGGTCCTATCTGCGGGCCGCCCTGGCCGTCGTGGGTCCGGTTCGGGACGACGACGTGGTCGCCACCGTCACCGAGCTGACGGCCCGTACCGTGACCGACGCGGTGCGGTCGGTGCACGCCACCGAGGTGATCGCCTCGGGCGGCGGCACCCGCAACCCCACCCTGATGAGGGCGTTGCGCCGGGCGCTGGGCGGTGTCGCGCTGCGGACCTCCGATGAACTCGGCCTTCCGGCGGCCGCGAAGGAGGCGTACGCCTTCGCCGTACTCGCCTTTCTGACCGCCCATGGGCTGGCCGGTACGGCGCCGAGCTGCACCGGCGCCCGCCATGCCAGCGTGCTGGGGTCGATCACCCCGGGGGTCCGCGGGCTCCGCCTGCCCGCGCCGGGGCGGGCGGCGCCCACCCGGCTGGAGATCTTCCGCCGCTGACCGGGCGGCACCTCCACCAGGGTGCCGATGACGGTCGTGAAGGTCAGGAAGAGGATCAGATTGCGGGCCGGGAAGGGCCGTCATGGCCGGGAAAGGGGATGTCGGCTTCGGCCGTACCCGAGGTACGTTGGGAACGGCCTGCTATCGAAGGGGTGAACGTGGGTGAACAACCCCCCGGTTCCTGACGGGGGGTCGACGGGGGGACGGGGGCACGTGACGGAATCCGCAATGGGCGTGGGCTTGAGAGGCCGCAGCGGGATCATCAGCCTGGTCGGGGAGTGTCTCAGGCTGGAGCCCGCGGACGAGCGGCCGGTGATCATGCTGCTGGGGCCGCGCGGCAGCGGGGCGAGCGACGCGCATGGCGCGCTGATGGAGAAGTTCGGCCCCGAGACGCCGTTCGCCTACGTCAATCTCGGCGGTGAGCAGTCCCTGCCTGCGCGGTACGCGCTGGCGCTGCTCGCCCGCCAGCTGGAGC
The DNA here is from genome assembly GCF_024519315.1 of Streptomyces malaysiensis subsp. samsunensis. GTDB lineage: Bacteria > Actinomycetota > Actinomycetes > Streptomycetales > Streptomycetaceae > Streptomyces > Streptomyces malaysiensis. Next base: position 65,265 of record NZ_JANIIC010000002.1, read on the forward strand.
GCAAGCTGCCGCGCTACCGCCGCTCGCACTTCCCGCGGCTGACGCTCGGTCTGCTCGCCTCGGACCACCAGCTGCGGATGACGAGCCTCGCGGAGGGGCGGCGCAACATCCGCCGGGAGCTGGACGCGTTCCAGGAGCAGGCGGAGGCGCGCTACGGGGACTATCTCGCCGCCTTCTTCGAGGTGGCCGGAGGCGCCGTGGGCGCCCCCGACGGCGCCTCCACGGCGGCGCTCGCACTGCTGCGGGACGCGCTGCGGCGCGGCCGAAGACGGCTGCCGGGCCGCAAGTTCACCGGCAGCGCCGCCTGGTACGGCGGCCATCCGCTGCTCCAGAGCCGCGATCCGTGGGAGGCGCTGGTCGAGCTCAACCTGTGGCGCCACGAGGGGGACGAGGACGATCAGGAGCGGCTGGACCGGGTGCTGATCTCGGCCCTGCTGGAGGACATGCGCTCCAATGTGCGCCACTCGTTCATGCCCCGCTCCTATCTGCTGATGCTCGACAACTCCCATACCGAGTACGGCCGCGGCTTCCTCGATCTGCTGATCCGGGCCCGCCATGACGACGCCGTGGTGGCGGGCGCCGACTGCGATCCGCTCACCGTCGTGGCGAGTTCCAACCGGTGGCTGCCCCGCTGGGGCCCGGCCACCGGCGATCAGTGGCCCTGGCAGCTGCGCGGCCCGGACCGGGCCTCCCTCACGGACTGGAGGGAGTACCGGCCGGGCCGGGACAGCGATGACACCTGGTGGTATCCGCTGCGGCTGCGCGACCTCAATCTGGACGAGGTGCGCATCCGGATCGAGCTGGAGCTGCGCCACCACCCCGACCTCGCGCCGTTCACCCGGCTCGCGCCCTTCATCCACCGGCTGACCGCGGGGCTCCCCCGGGCGGTCAGCCAGGTCCTGGAGCTGTTCCGGCACTCCGCCGTGCCCGTCGAGGACGGCGCCGAGCAGGACCGCTGGCTGCGCACCCTGCCGGACCGTACGCCGCGGGACGGCGAGGACCCCCGGACGCTGGCGGAAGCCGCCCTGGACCATCTGCTGCACGGTTTCCACCCCGCGCAGCGTGCGGCGCTCGAGGAGTGTGCCGCGGCGCGCGATCTGTCCGTCGGCACCCGGCTGCTGGGCACGGGCGACTCGCTGTTCGGCGAGGTCCGCGGCCGCTGGCTGCTGCACAGCCCGGGCACCGTGACCCCGGCCCTCCACCCCTGGCCGCGGCGGCTGTTGCTGTGGCGGCTGGCCGCGCGTCCGGACGACTGGGACGCGGTGCACGAGCTGCTGGCCGAGCACTTCAAGTCCGAGGGGCGCACGGTCCAGGAGATGTACCACCGGCTGGCGACGGAGCGGATCGACGAGGTCACCGGGTATCTGGTGGCGCGCTTCCCGGCGGTGCCCGCGGCGCAGTGGATCAGCGAGTTCAACACCATCACGGCCGCCCCCAACCGCCTTGGGCCGGCCGGCGGACCGCTGGAGCTGCTCGCCGGCCTCGCCCCGGACGAGCTCCCGGAAGCGGTCACCACCGCCTCGGTGATCCGGGAGCTGATCACGGTGCGCTGGGTGTGGAGCGATCCGCTCACCGACCCCGCGATGCGGTTGAACGACATGATCGCCGACGGCTTCAACCAGCTCTCACGACTGCGGAGGACCGACATCGTGGCCCTGTTCAACGAGGCGGAGCGGTACCGCCACTGGCGCCATCCGCTGACGCGCACGAGCGAGGGGTGAGACCTGTGCCGAGACTGGAATGGCCGCTGCACATCGTGCGCCGGGTGGTGATCGGCGTGATCGTCGTCGCGGTGCTCGCGGTGGCGGTCCCGCTCACCGTCGACTGGATCCAGGAGCGGCGGGCGCGCTGCGGCGACGGCGTCGTCAAGATGGGGGACGACCACGAGTGCGTCGGTGTCACCGACGGTTCGTTCATCTTCGCGGACCATCTGAAGTCCGTGGAAGACAAGATCAAGGAAGAGAACGACCTGCTGGAGGAGCACGGTGAAAAGTACGTCAGCGTCGCCTATATGACCTCCTTCACGCTGACCGACGACGACAGCAACTCCGAGGAGTCGGTCCGGCATGAGCTCGAGGGCGCGTATCTGGCGCAGTACCGGCACAACCGCGGCGATCGCTCCTCATCCCCCAAGATCAAGCTGTTGATCGCCAATATGGGCAGCGTCGCGGCCCACTGGGAGCACACGGTCGACGAGCTGATCGACCGGAAGACCTCCCATGACAAGCTGGTCGCGGTCACCGGACTCGGCCCCAGCGACGAGTCGAACCTCACGGCGCTGAAGCGGCTGTCGCGCAACGGTCTCGCCCTGGTCGCCAGCACCATGACGACCACCAGGATCGAGGATCCCGAGGGACGGTTCGTCCGGGTCTCCCCGACCAATGTGGACGAGGCGTACGCCGCCTCCGCGTATCTGAAGAAGCAGAAGGTCCGTACGGCGGTGGTGGTCCAGGACGACGCGCGAAAGAACTACTACGCCAAGACCCTGGGGGACGCCTTCACCGATGTCTTCCAGGACGCGAAGGGCCATGAGCTGGTGGCGGACCGGATGACCTACGACTCCTCGGTGCGCAAGACCTGGCAGAACGAACTGCAATACATGTCGGGGCAGTTGTGCGACCAGAAGCCGGAAGCGGTCTTCTTCGCGGGCCGCGGCAAGCACCTCACCCGGTTCCTGGACGCGATCGCCAACCGTCCGTGCCAGGACCGGGAGTTCATGGTGATCACCGGCGACGACACCACCAACCTCACCGCCGATGACCTGGCCCACGCCGCCGAGACCGGGGTGCGGGTGCTCTACACGGGTCTGGCGCACCCCGATATGTGGCAGAAGGACCGCGACTCCGTCTCCCGGCTGTCGGCCCGCCACTTCCAGCCGGGCGGGTCGCTGGCCAAGTGGTTCCCCGACGACCAGCACCAGGACGGCCAGGCCATCATGGCGCACGACGCGGTGCTCACCGCCGCCCAGGGCATCCGGATGGCGGCGCTGGGCGACGTGACCGGGGAATCGGTGGCGCGGATGTTCCACCAGATGAACAGCGGTCAGCGGGTGCCGGGAGCCAGCGGGTTCCTCTCGTTCCAGGACAACGGCAATCCACGCGACAAGGTCATTCCGATCCTGCACCTCAACGCCAAGGGGCGCTCGGAGCTGGTGGAGGTCTCACAGCCGCGCGGTGAGCCGCCCGCGAAGCAGTGACGGCCCGCCCGTCCCAGGGGCCGTGACGGGCGGGCCGGCCAGGAAGCGGTGACGGTCAGCCGGCGCCTCCCCCGGGCTTCTCCTCCCCGCCCTTGTCGTCGTCCACGATCTCCGCGTCCACGACCTCCTCGTCGGACGCGTGGGCCTGGTCCCCGCCGTCGCCGGAGGACCCGGCCGCGGAGCCGCCGGGCCCGCCGCCGGAGGCGGCGGACTGCTGGGCCTGGGCGTAGATGGCGGTGCCGATCTTCTGCCCGACGGTGGCGGTCCGCTCGGTGGCCTCGCGGATCGCGTTGGTGTCCTCGCCCTCCAGCGTCCGCTTCAGCTCCGCGACCGCCGCCTCGGCCTCCTGCCGGACGTCCTGCGACACCTTGTCCGCCTGGTCCCGCAGCAGCTTCTCGGTCTGGTAGACGAGCGCCTCGGCCTGGTTGCGGGTCTCGGCGGCCTCGCGGCGCTTGTGGTCCTCCTCCGCGTACTGCTCGGCCTCGCGCATCATGCGGTCGATGTCGTTCTTCGGCAGCGCGGAGCCGCCGGTGACGGTCATCCGCTGCTCCTTGCCGGTGCCGAGGTCCTTCGCGGACACATGCATGATGCCGTTGGCGTCGATGTCGAAGGCGACCTCGATCTGCGGCACCCCGCGCGGCGCCGGCGGCAGCCCGGTCAGCTCGAACATCCCCAGCTTCTTGTTGTACGAGGCCATCTCGCGCTCGCCCTGGAAGACCTGGATCTGCACCGACGGCTGGTTGTCCTCGGCCGTGGTGAAGACCTCCGAGCGCTTGGTCGGGATCGTGGTGTTCCGCTCGATCAGCCGGGTCATGATGCCGCCCTTGGTCTCGATACCGAGGGACAGCGGGGTGACGTCCAGCAGCAGGACGTCCTTGACCTCGCCCTTGAGGACACCGGCCTGGAGCGAGGCGCCGATCGCCACGACCTCGTCGGGGTTGACGCCCTTGTGCGGCTCCTTGCCGGTCAGCTCCTTGACCAGGCCGGTCACGGCGGGCATCCGGGTGGAGCCACCGACCAGGATCACATGGTCGATATCGGAGGTCTTGGTCCCGGCGTCCTTGATCGCCTGATGGAAGGGGGCCTTGCAGCGCTCCAGGAGGTCCTCGGTCAGCTGCTGGAACTGCGAGCGGGTGAGCTTCTCGTCCAGATGCAGCGGGCCCTGGTCGGACGCGGTGATGTAGGGCAGGTTGATGGTGGTCTCGCTGGCCGCGGAGAGCTCGATCTTGGCCTTCTCGGCCGCCTCGCGCAGCCGCTGGACCGCCATCTTGTCCTTGGCCAGATCGACGCCGTAGCCACCCTTGAAGCGGGAGACCAGATGGTCCACGATCCGCTGGTCCCAGTCGTCGCCGCCGAGGTGGGTGTCACCGTTGGTGGCCTTGACCTCCACCACCCCCTCGCCGATCTCCAGCAGCGAGACGTCGAAGGTGCCGCCGCCGAGGTCGAAGACCAGGATGGTCTGGTCGTTCTCCTTGTCCAGCCCGTACGCCAGGGCGGCGGCCGTCGGCTCGTTGATGATCCGCAGCACCTTCAGCCCGGCGATCTCGCCCGCCTCCTTGGTGGCGGTGCGCTGGGAGTCGTTGAAGTACGCGGGGACGGTGATCACGGCGTCCGCGACATCCTCGCCGAGATACGCCTCCCCGTCGCGCTTGAGCTTCTGAAGCACCCGCGCGGAGATCTCCTGCGCGGTGTAGCGCTTGCCGTCGACGTCGCCGGTGGCCGGGAACCGCCACCGGTCCTCGCCCATGTGGCGCTTGACCGATCGCGCGGTGCGCTCCACGTTCGTCACCGCCTGGCGCTTGGCGACCTCCCCCACCAGTACCTCGCCGTTCTTGGCGAAGGCCACTACCGAGGGGGTGGTCCGGGTGCCCTCGGTGTTGGTGATGACGGTCGGCTCACCGCCCTCCAGGACGGATACGACCGAGTTTGTCGTACCCAGGTCAATACCGACTGCGCGAGTCATCTCAGCCCTCCTCCCGATCTGTCTCCCAGTATCCCAAAAGGTGCTATTCGGGAAGGGGCACGGAAAGGGGCCGCTGGGCCGCTGGGCCGGGGGTCACTCCCGCAGGTGGTCGACCTCGCGCATCTTGTTGGTGGCGTCGAGCGCGGCGACCTTGTAGGACTCGGCGAAGGTCGGATAGTTGAACACCGCGTCCACCAGATAGTCCACGGTGCCGCCACAGCCCATCACGGCCTGGCCGATATGGATCAGCTCGGTGGCGCCGGTGCCGAAGCAGTGCACCCCGAGCAGCCGCCGGTCCTCCGGGGAGACCAGCAGTTTCAGCATGCCGTGCGCATCGCCGACGATCTGGCCCCGGGCCAGCTCGCGATAGCGCGAGACGCCGACCTCGAAGGGCACCTTCTCGTCCGTGAGCTGGTCCTCGGTCCGGCCGATGAAGCTGATCTCCGGGATGCTGTAGATCCCGATGGGCTGGAGGTCGTGGATCGGGTTCACCGGCTCCTCGCAGGCGTGGTACGCCGCGTTCCGCCCCTGTTCCATGGAGGTCGCGGCCAGCGCCGGGAAGCCGATGACATCGCCGACCGCGTAGATATGCGGTACGGCGGTGCGGTAGTGCTCGTCCACCGCGATCCGGCCCCGCCGGTCGGCGGTGAGCCCCGCCTTGTCGAGGTCCAGCGCGTCGGTGAGCCCCTGGCGCCCCGCGGAGTACATCACCGCGTCGGCGGGGATCTTCTTACCGCTCTCCAGGATGGTCAGGGCGCCCCGCGGATGGCGCTCGACCGCGGCCACGGTCTCGCCGAAGCGGAAGGTGACGGCCAGGTCGCGCAGCCGGTACTTCAGCGCCTCGACGATCTCGACGTCACAGAAGTCCAGCATCCCCTCGCGGCTCTCGACCACGGTGACCTTGCTGCCCAGGGCGGCGAACATCGAGGCGTACTCGATGCCGATCACCCCGGCGCCCACGATGACCATGGAGCGCGGCACCCGCTCCATGTTGAGGATGGAGTCGGAGTCCATGATCGTCCGCTCGTCGAACTCCACGCTCGCCGGGCGGGCCGGCCGGGTGCCGGTGGCGATCACGATATGCCGCGCGGTCAGCAGCTGCTCCTGGCCGGTGGGGTCCGTGACGGCCACCGTGTGGTCGTCCACGAACCGCCCGGTGCCCGGATACAGCGCGACCCGGTTGCGCGACAGCTGGCTGCGGACGACGTCCACCTCACGGCCGACCACATGCTGGGTGCGGGCCGTGAGGTCGGCGACGGTGATCTCCTCCTTGAGCCGGTAGCTCTGACCGTAGAGATCCCGCTGGGTCAGCCCGGTGAGATAGAGCACCGCCTCGCGCAGGGTCTTCGACGGAACGGTCCCGGTGTGCAGGGAGACCCCGCCCACCATCTCCCTGCGGTCGACGACGGCTACCCGGCGACCGAGCTTGGCGGCCGCGATAGCAGCTTTCTGGCCACCCGGCCCGGACCCGATCACAAGCATGTCAAAGTCGGTCACGGACCGAGTCTGACATCGGATGACACCCCGCCGGAAGAGTGAATCACCGGTCAACCCGCACGGGGACCGCAGGACTTGGGGCGTTCTCCTGCGCGCTCCGCCGGAAGTGCCCCGACCTGCCGTCGATCACCCGCGGCGCCATCGTGGCCGGTCGCGCCCGCGCGGCGGAGCCGCATATCGACACGGCCCCGCGCCGATTCGGGGCGCCACCGAACCGCAGCCGACTTCCGCCGATCCGCTCAGGTATGGGGCCTCCGCTCAGGCATGGGGCCAGAGATGGCCATGGGCATCCCGGGCCAGCGAGGTCAGGGACGCCAGCAGCACGAGGGCGACCAGCCCCGTCGGCAGGGCGGGCGCGGCCCGCGCGGCATGGGCCACCAGGAGCCCACCGGCCGCGGCGCCCACCACCAGGGACACCAGCAGCGCGATGCTGAGCCGACGCACCCCTCCACCGCGTGCCACGTCGACCATCAGCGCGGTCAGGATGCCGGTCAGATAGGTGGTGGAGAAGCCGGCCGGCCCGACCGCCCGCACCAGTCCGCTCTGCCCTCCCATGGCGATGGCGGCCACCGCCAGCAGCCCCAGCTGGCGGCCGCCGGTGGGGTGGCCGCCAGCGGCCGCCCATACCGCCCAGAGCCCGCCGAGCACGAGCAGTTCCACCGCGAGCGCGCACCGGGCCCGCAGGGCCGGCCGGGGGCCGCGGACGATCCGCCCGCTCAGCAGCGCACCCACGATGTATCCGGCGATGGCGATCATGGTGTCCCGGGCCAGCGCCGGGTCCAGGGACGCGGTCGACATGCCGAGCAGGGAGAGATTCGCGGTCATGACGCTGGTGAAGACGCCGCCCAGCGCCAGAAAGCTGATCGCGTCCATCGAGCCGGTGACCACGGTCAGCGCGACGGCGGCCACCACTCCGGCGGGGCCACCGGCCCGGCCGGGGCGCCGGCGCTTCGGCGCGGAGTCGGTGTCGGTGTCGCTCTCGGTCTCATCGGCCATCGGCACTCCTCCGGCCACCTCGGGTGCCCCCGGCGGCACACCGGAAACAGCGGCCCTGGGAGCGCCGGGGACGTCAGGAGCCGGCCGAGGCGGCGGATGCCTGCCGCAGGCGGTGCTTCGCGGCCTTGGCGTTGTTGCCGCACAGCCGCATGGAGCACCATCGGCGCCTTCTGCCCGGGGTGTGGTCGAGGTAGACCATGGTGCACAGCGAGGCGTCGCAACGCCGCAGCGCCCCGCGCCGCTCCGGGTCGCCGAGCACCGCGATGAGGTCGCGGACCACGGCCGACTGGAGCTCCCGCCCGGACAGGGGGCGGTCGCCGCCGTCGACCGTGACCCCGGTGCCGGTGGCCCGCAGCAGCGACCGCGGCGGGGCGGGGGACGCCCGGTCGTTGAGCAGCACCACGGACGCGGTGGACGGGGGCCGGCTCTCGACAACCGCCGCCACCACGTCGTACGCCGCCTCGCGCAGCGTCCACAGCTCGGTGAGGAGCTCATCGGTGACGGCCTCGTCGTGGAGCCGCAGCCCCACGCCGTCGCACCACTCCCGCAGCCGGTCGAGGGTGCCGAGGCGCTCGACCGGGGTGCTGCTCCGCCGCCCGAGGGTCGCGACGAGGTTCAGGGCGAGGCTGCCGGCGTCGAAGCGCAGTGCTCGCAGCCGAGCGGTCACCCGCGGCCGCGGGACCGGCTCCGTCGAGGAATTCATGCGAATATGGTAACCCTCTGAAGGGTTACTAAGAGGCTGAGGGTGAGGGGACATCATGCGGATCGGGATCATCGGCGCGGGTGGCGTCGGCGGATACTTCGGCGCGCGGCTCGCCACCGCGGGGGACGAGGTCACCTTTGTGGCACGGGGCCGCCATCTCGCGGCCATCCGGGAGCACGGACTGACGGTGCGCAGCCCGCTGGGCGATATGCGGGTGCCCTCCGACGCGGTGGTGCCGTCCATCTCCGATCTGCCGGCCCCCGACCTGATCGTGGTGGCGGTGAAGCTGTGGGACACCGAGGACGTCGCCCGGCAGCTGGCGCCCCTCGCCGAAGGCGGCGCCGCCGTCGTGTCGTTCCAGAACGGGGTGCGGAAGGACACAGTGCTGGGACGCCATCTGCCGGACGGATCCATCCTCGGCGGGGTCAGCTATATCTCGGCGTTCATCGAGGAGCCCGGGGTGGTGGTGCACAACGGCACGCTCCAGCGGCTGGTCTTCGGGGAGTACGACCGCAAGGAGTCCCCGCGCTCCCGCCTCTTCCTCGACCGCTGTCTCGCGGCCGGTATCGACGCGGAGATCAGCGGCGACATCGAGCGCACCATCTGGGAGAAGTTCGTCTTCCTGGTGGGCCTTTCCGCGACGACGTCGGCGGTGCGGCAGCCGATCGGGGTGGTCCGCGAGACCGCGGGGTCACGGTCCCTGCTGCGTGATGTGATGCACGAGGTGGTCGACGTGGGACGGGCCAAGGGGGTGGCCCTGGACCCCGGTTTCGCCGACGACCGGCTCGCCTTCTGTGACACGCTGCCCGCCACGATGTCGTCCTCCATGCACAACGACCTGCTCCGCGGCAACCGTCTGGAGGTCGGCTGGCTCAGCGGGGCGGTGGCCGACCTCGGCGCCGAGCTGGGCGTCGCCACCCCGCGCAACCGGGCCGTCGCCGACATCCTCTCCCCCTACGCACTGGGCGATCCGGCCGCGGCGGCATGAACCTCGCGCATGCGCCGGGCCCGGGGGTCCCAGCCGAGGGACCACGGGCCGGTTCCAAAGAACCAGGGGAGTCCACGGAGCCGATGGAGTCGTAGAGCCGACGGAGTCCACGGGGTCTACGGGGTCTATGGGGTCTATGGGGTCTACGGAGGCCGGTGGCCGCACCGAGGCCGGGGAGGCCGGGGAGGCCGGGGAGGCCGGGGAGGCCGGGGAGGCCGGGGAGGCCGGGGAGGCCGGGGAGGCCGGGGAGGCCGGGGAGGCCGGGGAGGCCGGGGAGGCCCGGGAGGCCGGGGAGACCGGTGGACCCCACCGGGTGTGCCACACCAGGCAGTCCGCCACGTCCGGACAGGGGCGGCGCGAAAGTCACGGGGTTGGCGGGCTCAGCGGAGCAGGGGGAGCTTCCCGATGAGCCTGCTCACCTTGTTCCGCGGGCCGACGAGGCTGACCGCGAGATAGTCCAGATCCTCGGTCTTGGTGGCGGCCAGGGCGTCGAGATACTCGTCGTAGACCCGGGAGGTCTGGGCCTGCCCTGGCATGTCGACGAGGAAGAGATCGTCCTTCTCGGCGGCCTTGGCGCGCAGCTCGCGCAGCGCCTCCGGGCCGGCGGCCAGAATGGAGCAGCCGGCCCAGGGCAGCCCCGGGTGGCCGGCGCCGGAGCCGTCCGTGCCGTCCGGCCCCAGCAGCTCGGGCATCGCCCGGCCGACGGCGGCGGCCATGCAGGCGGCGGCGTTCACCGCCCGGCCCGCGGGCAGTTCTTCGGCCACGACGATCACCCACTTCAGCTTGGCCTGCCGGGTGGACTGATCGGTGCGTACGTCCTCGTCGGGCAGCTGGGGAACGGACACGAGCGCTACTCCTTGTCGATGGCTAATGTGGTGGACGGTACCCATCCATCCGAGCTTCGGCATCGCCTGCCGAATTTCCTCAGGCAAGGGAGCGCTTTCGTGGAACTTGATGCACTGGATCGTGCTCTTCTGCGGGAGCTACAGAACGATGCACGCCAGACCAACCGCGAGCTGGCCCTGCGCACGGGGGTCTCGCCGTCCACTTCCCTGGAGCGGGTCCGGGCGCTGCGCGAGCGCGGCATCATCAGCGGCTATCACGCCGCCGTCGACCTGGAGGCGGTCGGCCGCCCCGTCCAGGCGCTGATCTCGGTGCGGATCCGCCCGCCGTCCCGGCCGGTCATCGAGGGCTTCCGCGAATGGGCCGCCCAGCTGCCGGAGACCATCGGCCTGTTCGTCACCTCCGGCGCCCATGACTTCCTGATCCATGTGGCGGTGCCGGACACCAACGGGCTGTACGCGTTCGTCATCGACCGCCTGACCGAGCGGCGTGAGGTGGCGGATGTGCAGAGCACGATGGTGTACGAACACGCCCAGTCGCGCTGTATCGACCCCGCCCCCGCCGAGCGTCCCGCGCCCTCCCGCCGGAGGCGGTAGCGCGGCGGTCCGGGAAGGGCGTGCTCGTGGCCGATCGCGTCCCGGTGCCGGGGCCGGGCACGCCCCGGGGCGGGCGGCACCGCCGTTCGCGGCACCGCCCGCCCCGGGGCGTTCACCGACGCGGCGTCAGGATCCCGTCACCGCCGCCGCCTTCTCCGGCCGCGGCCCGGGGGTGGCGGGGACGTCGCGCACCCACAGCGGCCGCAGCCGGTAGGTGAGCAGATAGAGCACCGCGGCGGCGGCCGCCGCGACGAACATGCTCAGATCGCCCGCGTGTGGATACGCCGAGGCGAACGGCCCGGTGTAGAGGTCGGACTGCCAGAACGGCACCGAGGCCACCACTCCGCCGCCCCAGGCGACAAAGCCCCAGGAGAGCACCCGTCCGCGGTCGTACAGCTCGGCGATCCGGCTGGGGTCGGAGCGGCCGCCCAGGTGGTAGTCGAGCAGCAGCACGGTGGCGAACGGCGCGATGAAGTACGCGGTGAGGTTGAGGAACACCGAGAACTTGTCCTCGGTCCCGGAGTGTCCCCACAGGCTGATCCCGTAGGCCAGCGCGCAAATGAGGGTGACCGCCTGGGTCCGGGTGACCGGCACCTTCAGCGTCTGGACGGAGATCGCGCCGCCGTAGACATTGAGGAAGTTCTGCGCGAGCGCCGAGAGTCCGATGGCGATCAGGGCGGGGACGGCGAACGGCCCGGTCAGCTGGTGCAGGGCGGTGATGGAGTCGGAGCTGGTGGCGCTGGAGCCGAGGAGCACGCCGAGGATGCCGAGCCAGCAGATGGTGACGAAGTTGCCGAGCCCGGTGTACCAGGCGGTGCGGCTCACCACGCGTGGCGAGTCGGGCAGATAGCGCGAGTAGTCCGAGGCGAACGGCGCCCAGGCGACGAGGAAGGAGAGGAACCAGCCGCCGAAGGTGATCCAGCCGCCGGTGGAGCCGACGTAGTCCGGTGCCTTCGGATCGGCGCCGAAGGTGCCCGCACCCCGCACCAGGGCCACCACTGTGATCATGACGAACAGCGGAGTGAGCACATAGGTCAGCACCCGCTGAAGGAAATTGATCATGTTGTAGCCGTAGATGGACACCACCAGCTCGACCAGGGTGAGCGCCAGTCCACAGAGCCAGAAGGGCAGATGGGTCAGCTCGGCGATGGCCTTGCCGCCGAGGATCACGGTGACGGCGGCCCAGCCGACCCCGGCGAAGACATTGATGTACGCCACCGGCAGGAAGTTGCCGAAAAAACCCAGCGGGCCACGGGCCTGGATCTGCTGGGGCACCCCCAGCCGTACGCCCATCCGGGACATCACGGCCATCAGCAGCGAGCCCAGACCCGCGCCGACCACGATCGCGGCGACGGCGGCGCCGAAGCTGAGGCCGAGCCCGACCGCGCTGAACCCGAGCAGGATGATGGGGAAGTTGAGACCGGCGGCGAACCAGACGAAGAACTGTGAACTGGGCTTGCCGTGCCGCTCGTTGTCGGGGATGTGGTCGACCCCGAAGGGCTCCACCTTGGTGACCGCGCTGCCGTACACCGGCGCCGTGTCGTCGTGGGTCATGGGCGTGCTCCTGGAACGGGAGGAGTGGACGTCAGGGGGTGGCGGGGGGCCGGTGGGCGAAGGGATCCGAACGGCGGTGTCTCACCACGGCAGCGGCGCGGTGTGGGAGATGTCGAAGAAGCCGCCGCCGCTGTAGACCAGCGGAGCCAGCTCCTCATGGCGGGCGGCCACCACCCGGCCGGTGAAGACGGTGTGGCTGCCGGCCTCCAGCCGCTCACCGATCTCCACCTCCAGCTGGGCGCAGGACCGGTCGATCAGCGGGGCGCCGAACTCGCCGCGGGTCCAGGACAGCCCGGCGAACTTGTCGTCCGCCTTGGAGGCGAAGGTCTTCGCCACATCGAGCTGGTCGGCGGCGAGGATGTTGATCCCCAGATGGGTGGCCCGGTGCAGCGCGGGATGGGTCGTGGAGGTGCGCTGCACACACACCAGCACCATCGGCGGGTCCAGTGAGATGCTGGCGAACGCGTTGACCGCGAGCCCCCGTGGCGTACCGTCGTCGTCGCAGGTCACGACGGTGACACCGGTGATGAACTTACGGTGCACCCCACGGACCAGATCGGCGTCGACGGCCGCCCGTTGAGTGGTGGTGACGATCCCGAGCGCCTCCAGCAGCTGGCGGGGGTCCCAGGTCACCCACTCCTCGCTGACCACACCGTGGTCGAAGCGGGTGAAGGTGGCGCCGGAGACCTCGACGGGCCTGCCGGTGGCCGGGACCCCGAGGAAGTCGCCGGTGTGACTGCCGGTGCTGCGCCAGCGGATCGCCAGCGTTTCGCCCTCCTCGACGACCTCCTCGATCTCGGTGCGGAGATCGGGAAAGGCCCGGCGGACGGCGCGGATGGACTCCTTGAACTGCTCACGGTCCTGGGGCGCCGCGGCGGGCCCGCGGCGGCGTACATAGGCGGGGCCGAGCAGTTGGTCGAGCGCGTCGACCTGGCCCCGGTCCCAGACCGCCTGCCAGGTGGAGCGGATGCGGGCGGTGCGGTCAAGAGTATGCGTCATGACGTCTTCCCTCATTCGGCTCTTGTATGGCAGAGGACCGTAGAAAGGCCATCGACAGCTGTCAACACCTTGGGACAGATGAGCCGAGAAAGTTCCAGGTACAGGCTAAAGACACTGGTCAAGCTAGTTTTCCCATCGGTGGCCCTTGACGGCCCCGAAATGGACTCCTAGCCTCCCTGCCATGGCACAGCGTGAGCCGGAAGAACAGGACGGACGCTGCATGCGCTTCTCGATATTTCACAACCTCGGTGCCCCGGGCCGTCTCGGCGAGTACGCCGAAGTCATGGCCGAGGCCCGGGAATTCGCGGTCACCGCGGACCGGGCGGGCTTCTGGTCGACCTGGTACACCGAGCACCACTTCGGGCACGAGGCGATAGAGATCACCCCGAACCCGGTGCTGATGGGGGCGGACATCGCCGCCCGTACGACACGGATCCGGATCGGCCAGGCGGCCTCCATCGCCACCTTCTGGCATCCGCTGCGGCTCGCCGAGGACATCGCGATGCTCGACCAGCTCTCGGGGGGCCGGGTCGAGGTCGGTCTGGGACGCGGGCTGTACGGCCGCGAGGCGCTCAACCTCAACGCCCTGGCCGATCCCCGCGACCAGGAGCAGAACCGCGCCCTGTACGACGAGACCGTGGAGGTGCTGCGCAAGGCGTGGAGCGGCGAGTTCTTCTCGCACCGGGGCCGCTTCTACGAGTTCCCCGCCCCCGGAGTGAAGTGGAACCACCCGCTCTCCCCCGCCACCCCGGAGTACACCGAGGCCGGCGTCATCACGAAGATGCAGGTCACGCCGTTTCCGCTGCAACGGCCGCACCCTCCGCTGTGGCAGGTCATCGACAGCCCCCGCTCGATCCAGGCCGCCGCGGCGGACGGCGTCCAGGGGATGTTCTGGCTGCCGCCGGTCTCCGCGCTCAAGGAGCGGTTCGAGCTCTACCGGGACACCGCGAGCCGGGCGTCGGGGCGCGAGTACGCGCTGGGCGAGGGCATCGGCCTGGTGCGCGATGTGTATGTCGCCGACACCATGGAGCAGGCGCGCGCCGAGTTCGAAGAGGCGCTGATGACCACCTACCGGTGGATCATGCACTGGCGGGGGCTGGCCAACCTCATGGAGGCGGGCGAGGAGCTCACCGACGCCCATGAGCTGTCCTTCGACTTCCTCCAGCGGCGCAATCTGCTGGTCGGCACCCCCGAGTACGTCTCGGAGAAGATCGCCGAGCTGCGCGACGAGGTGGGCCTGGAGCATCTGCTGCTGTGGACCACCCACCCCGGTCTGCCGCACCGCAACGCGATGCGCAGCCTGGAGCTGTTCGCCGAGAAGGTCATGCCGCGGTTCACCACCGGTGGCGGCCATGGCTGAGGCGCGGCTGCGCAAGGTCGTCACCGTCACCGATGAGCTGCTGCTGGAGCTCGGCCGCCCGGTCGCGGTGCCGGTGCGCCGGGTGGCGGCGGCCGCGGTGATCGCCAACCCCTGGGCCGGCGGCGGCTTCGTCGCCGACCTGGGGCCGGAGGTCGAGCGGATCGCACCGGGGCTGGCCCGGCTGCTCACCGACCGGATCAGCGAGGCGCTCGGCGGGGTCGACCGGATCGAGTCCTTCGGCAAGGCCGCGATCGTGGGGCTCGACGGGGAGATCGAGCACGGCGGCGCGCTGATCCACACCCCCTTCTTCGGCAATGTCTTCCGCGAGCTGGCCGAGGGCACCTCGATCATCGTCTTCAGCGACGACCGGCTGCCGGCCGGTGAACCGCTGACCGTGCCGCTGTGGCACAAGACCGCGGCCGCGACCCGCTCGCACTACCAGACCTGCCAGATCCGTATCCCCGACGCGCCCCGCCCGGACGAGATCGTCGTCATCGCGGCCGGGGCGTCCGGCCCCCGGCCGAACGCCCGGATCGGGGACCGCGCCACCGACCCCCTCATCCGCCTCGCGGATCTGGGTGACCTGGAGACCGTGACTTGAACCCTCCCCCATCTGATGCAAGGGGATTCCTGGCTCAGGAAGCCCCGCAGGTCAGCGACCTGAAAGGTCTTACACCCTCAGCACCAGCCGGGACGGAACCTGCCCGGTCGCCCGAAAGCATGAGGTTGCGCTGGCTTGGCTCTCGCTCAGCACGTCATGCGCGCTTGGTTCTCGCAACGCACGGCACACACTCTATCGGATCGTAAGGAGACCAGGTGAACATCCGCAAGATCATCACCTTCACCGAGGACATCCACAGCGAGGGCGGCCGCCCGGTGGACCCGCCGGCCCGTACGGCGGTGGTGCTCGCCGTGATCGAGAACCCCTGGGCAGGTCAGGGCTTTGTGACGGATCTGCTGCCCGGGATCGACGAGGCGGCGCCGAAGCTGGGCGAGCTGCTGGCGCCACGTGTGGTCGAGGCGCTGGGCGCACCGGTGGAGGCGTACGGGAAGGCCGCGATCGTGGGGCTCGACGGGGAGATCGAGCATGGCTCCGCGCTGATCCACACCCTGAAGTTCGGCGACCACTTCCGCCGGGCGGCGAACGCGACCACCCTGCTGCCGGCCGTGGAGAAGCGGGCCGCCGCGGGGACCGTCTTCGACATTCCGCTCAAGCACATCACCGACGCCACCATCCGCTCGCACCACCAGAGCGTCGAGGTGCGGGTGGCGGACGGGCCGCGCGCCGACGAGATCGTTATCGGGCTCGCGGCGGCCGCCCAGGGCCGCCCCCAGGCCCGGCTGGCGCCGCTGTCGACGGAGCGGTGAGCGCATGGTGAGTGACATGGGCGGGTTCGAGGCGGGTATGCGGGCGCGCGTCGCGGCCTCCCGGGCCGGGCTCCGCCCCGGCGCCGCGGCCACGGCCGGAACGGAGCCGTCGGAGCCCCCACCGGAGGCGGGCGCCGCCGACGCGCCCGCGGACCCTCCCGGGGCTTCAGCGCGGCCGGAGGACCCCGGCCGGGCGGCGCGGGCCGGCGCCCCGGTGCCGGTGGCGCTGAGCCACGAGGCACACGGCGACGGCCCGGAGCTGGTGCTGCTGCACGGCGTCGGCCTCGACCGCCACCTGTGGGACCGGTGTCTGCCCGCGCTGGCCGCCCGGCACCGGGTGACGCTGGTCGATCTGCGCGGCCACGGCGCCTCCCCGGCCGCGGCGGCCGGGGTGTCCCTCGCCGAGCTGGCCGCGGATGTCGCGGCGCTGCTGAGCGGCCCCACGCATGTCGTGGGCTTCTCGCTCGGCGCCCTGGTGGCCCAGCGGCTGGGGCTGGACCGGCCGGACCTCACCGCCTCGCTCACCCTGGTCAGCTCGGTCGCGGACCGGTCGGATGAGGAGCGGGCGGCGGTGGAACTCCGCCAGGAGCTGGCCGTCCAGGACTTCGGGGCGTCCGCCTGGGCGGCGGTCGACCGCTGGTTCTCACCCGCCTGGCGGGCCCAGGAGCCCGGTCTGGCGCGGCAGGTACTCGACACGCTGCTGGCCAACGACCGGGCCTCCTACCTGGCGTGTTACCAGGTCTTCGCGACCGCCGACGCCGGGCTGTGGCCGTGGCTGCCCCGGATCGCCGCCCCCACCATGGCGGTCACCGGCGAACGGGACCCCGGCTCGACCCCGGCCATGTCGCACCGGCTGGCCGAGCGGATCCCCGGCGGCCGGGCGGTGATCGTGCCCGGCGCCCGCCATCTGCTGCCGCTGGAGTGCCCCCAGGAGCTCGCCGACCTGATCCTCGCCCACACCGGAACCCACCCCGGAACCCACACGGGAACCCGCCCCGGAACCCACACGGGAACCCGCTCCCGAACCCGCCCCGGATCCCACCCCGGACATGAGTCCCACCGCTCATGAACCCTCTGCCGCGCCATGACCACTACATCGCGGGCGAGTGGACCGCCCCCGCCGACGGCGGCTACTTCGCAAGCGTCAACCCGGCCACCGCCGAGCCCTGGTACGAGGCGGCGCGCGGCACCGCCGCCGATGTGGACCGTGCGGTGGGCGCGGCCCGCGCCGCCTTCGAGGATCCGCGCTGGCGCGATCTGAGCCAGACCCGGCGCGGCCGGCTGCTGCGGAATCTGGGCGATCTGATCGGTGCACACGCGGAGCGGCTGGCCCGTACCGAATCCCTCGACAACGGCAAGCTGCTGCGCGAGATGCGGGCCCAACTCGCCGGGCTGCCCGAGTACTTCCATTACTACGCGGGACTCGCCGACAAGATCCAGGGCGAGGTGATCCCCGGGGCGAGCCGCGAGCTGCTCAACTACACCCTGCGCGAACCGGTGGGCGTGGTCGGCGCCATCACCCCCTGGAACTCCCCGCTGCTGCTCACCACCACCAAGCTGGCCCCGGCCCTGGCCGCCGGGAACACGGTGGTGGTCAAGCCCTCGGAGCACACCTCGGCCTCGCTGCTGGCGCTCGCGCCGCTCTTCGAGGAGGCGGGCTTCCCGCCGGGGGTGGTCAATGTGGTCACCGGCTACGGTCCGGAGGCGGGCGCGCCGCTGACCGAACACCCGGGCATGTCCAAGGTGACCTTCACCGGTTCCAGCGCGACCGGCCGCCGGATCGCCCGTACCTGTGCCGACCGGCTGATCGGCTGCACCCTGGAGCTGGGCGGCAAGTCCCCCAACATCATCTTCCCGGACGCCGACCTGGGGTCGGCCGCCATGGGGGTGATCGCGGGCATCTTCGCGGCCGCCGGCCAGACCTGTGTGGCGGGCAGCCGGGTGCTGGTGCACCAGGAGGTGTACGACGAGGTCCTGGAGCGGGTCACGGCACGGGCGGCCACGATCCGCGTCGGCGATCCGCTGGAGGAGACCACCGAGCTCGGCCCGCTCGCCATCGCCGAGCAGCTGGAGAAGGTCGAGTCGTACGTCGAGCTGGGCCGGGCCGAGGGCGGCAAGGTGGTGTGCGGCGGCGGGCGGCCGCAGACCGGTCTCGACGGGTACTTCTACTCCCCCACCGTCTTCACCGGCACCGACAACGGGATGCGGATCTGCCAGGAGGAGATCTTCGGGCCGGTCGCGACCGTGATGCCCTTCGGCTCCGAGGAGGAGGCCCTGGCGATCGCCAATGACTCCGCGTACGGCCTGGCGGCGGGCGTGTGGACACGGGATGTGAACCGGGTGCACCGGATGGCCGCCCGGCTGGAGGCGGGGACGGTGTGGGCCAACACCTACCGTTCGATGTCGCCGATGTCGCCCCGGGCCGGGTTCAAGACCAGCGGGATGGGGACGGAGCACGGCACGGAGGTGATCCGGGAGTACACCCGGCTGAAGAGCGTCTGGGTCAACACCAGCGAGGAGCCCGCCGGGGATCCCTTCATCCTGAGGTCCTGAGGCGGTTCCGGCTGATGGCCCATGGCCACCGAAAGGGTCCTTGTATGGCACAACACACCCGCGTTTCCTCAGTTGACGAGGGGCGATGGCCGCCTCTAGGGTCACGTGCCATGCAACGACCCACCGGAAAGCGGCTTCAGCAGACCAGCATGCAGGCGAGGGTCGCCGAAGAGCTGCGGCAGATGATCATCAGTGGTGAACTGCCGCCCCGCTCCAGCCTCTCGGAGATGGCGCTGTCCGAGACCTTCGGCGTCAGCCGGACACCCATCCGCGAGGCCCTCAAACAGCTCCAGATCGAGGGGCTGGTCGAGGTGCGGCCACGGGTCGGAACGTTCGTCGCCGTACCGTCCCGGCGTGAGCTGACCGAGCTGTTCCAGATGAAGGAGCTGCTGGAGGGCGCCGCCGCCCGGCTGCTCGCCTTCCGCGGGAACGTACCGGAGGTGGAGCGGCTGGAGGCCACCATGAAGGCGGCCGATGCGGCCGTCCGGGACGGTGACGCCGAGCAATACGCGGCGCTGGTCCATGAGTTCCACGATCTGATCGTGGTGGGCGCGGACAACAGCAAGCTGGAGGCGCACTACCGCACCCTGATGAACCAGCTGGCCTACGCCCGGCTGGTGCGCACCTCGCTGTCGCGGCCCGGCCGGCTGGTCGAGTCCGACGATGAGCACCACCGCGTTCTCAGTCTGATCCAGGCCAAGGACGGCGACGGCGCGGAGCGGGTGATGCGGGACCATGTGCGCATGAGCCACCAGGCCCTGATGGCGGGCATGGACGAGCCCCGGGGCTGACGACGAGGACGCGAGGGCGGCGGGGGCGGCGGGGGCGGTTCACTCGTGGTCGGCCGCCGCGCGCGCGGAGTGGAGCCGGTTCCCCGCGCCGAGGAGGTGTTCGCGCAGGGTGTAGAGCACGCCCACGTCGTGTGAGGGGCCCGGCGGGCTCACCGGGGGCCGGGCCGCCGATCCTGGCGTACGTTAGCAGAGGACCCACGGCGAAGGTGGCGGCCCGCATTCGGCACGGGGTCGTGACCAGCATGGTCTTGAGGAAGTCGGGCTCGGGGAGAACGGTTCGCCGAAGACCAGGACGAAGACCATGAACGATGTGCGCAGACGTACGGTGCTCGCCGCGGCCGGAGGGGCGGCCGTCGCGGGCAAGGCGGCGACCGCCCGTGCCCAGGCCCCGCCCGCGCCCGGCGCCGAAGCGGCCCGGCCGGGCAGGGAACCCGGTCCGCACGAGACCAGGATCCAGGCCCTGATGGCGCGGATGACCATCGACGAGAAGCTCGGCCAGCTTCAGCAGCTCGCCTGGACCGGGGACACCGGGCCCGGCGGCGGGCAGACCGCCGCCGCGGAGAAGGCGGCCCGCAGGGGCAGGCTCGGCTCCGTGCTCAACATCTACGGGGCCCGCACCACCAACACCCTCCAGCGGATGGCCGTCGAGGAGTCCCGGCTGGGCATTCCGCTGATCTTCGGGCTCGATGTCATCCATGGCATGTGGACCACCTTCCCCATTCCCCTCGGCCAGGCGGCCGCCTTCGATCCGGCGGTGGCCGAGTGGGACGCACAGGTTTCGGCGCGGGAGGCCCGCTCCAACGGTGTGCACTGGACGTTCTCCCCGATGATGGACGTCACCCATGAACCGCGCTGGGGGCGGATCGCCGAGGGCGATGGCGAGGACCCGTATCTGGCGTCGGCGCTCGCGGCCGCCAAGACCCGCGGCTACCAGGGCGACGACCTGCGCTCCCGGCACCATCTCGCGGCCTGCGCCAAGCACATGATCGCGTACGGGGGCGTCGAGGGCGGCCGCGACTACAACACGGTGGATGTCTCCGAGGCCCGGCTGCGCAACACCTACCTGCCCCCGTTCCTGGCGGCCGTGGACGCCGGGGTGGCCACCGTCATGGCGAGCTTCAACACCGTCAGCGGGGTCCCCGCCCATGGCTACCGCCATGCGCTGACCGAGATCCTCACGGAGGAGTGGGACTTCGACGGCTTCGTCGTCAGCGACTACAACGGCGTCCAGGAAATGATCGTCCACGGCTATGCCGCCGACCGCTCCGACGCGGCCGAGCTGGCCTTCAACGCCGGGATCGACATGGAGATGGCCAGCACCACCATCAACGAGTACGGCAAGCGACTGCTGCGGAGCGGGCGGATCACCACCGCCCGGCTGGACGACGCGGTGGCCCGCATCCTGCGCCTGAAGTTCCGGCTCGGGCTCTTCGAGCACCCCTACGCGGACGAGGACACGGTGATCGCCGGGCCCACCAAGGCGTCCCGGGCGGCGGCGCGCGAGGCGGCCGGGCGCACCATGGTGCTGCTCAAGAACGAGAAGTCCACGCTGCCCCTGGACAGGTCGGGTTCCATCGCCGTCGTCGGGCCGTTCGCCGACTCCACCGATCTGCGCGGCTCCTGGGCCGGGACATGGGCGGAGGCGTTCCGCCCGGTCACCGTGCTCGACGCGGTCAAGGACGCGGCGCCGAAGGCCCGGATCAGCCATGTCCAAGGCGTGGACGCCGCGGGCCGGAACACCCGGGGCATCGCACGGGCGGCCTCGGCGGCCAGGGCCACCGATGTGACCGTGGTGGTGGTCGGGGAGGCGGCGACGCTCAGCGGGGAGGCGTCCGTGCGCAGCGACCTCAGTCTGCCCGGCCAACAGGAGCGGCTGATCACCGCGATCGCGGACACCGGCGCGCCATTCGTGGTGGTGCTGCTCAGCGGACGGCCGCTGACGATGGCGGGCTGGCTGGACCGCACACCCGCCGTACTCCAGGCGTGGCATCCGGGGATCGAGGGCGGCAACGCCATCGCGGATGTGCTCTTCGGCACCGTGAACCCCGGTGGCAAGCTGCCCGTGACCTTCCCGCGCACGGTCGGGCAGATCCCCGTCTACTACAACCACGAGAACACCGGACGCCCCTACGACCGGGCCAACCACTACACCTCCAAGTACCTGGACCTGGCCAACGGGCCGCAGTTCCCCTTCGGCCACGGCCTGAGCTACACCACCTTCGACATCGGCGAGCCCCGGCTGAGCGTCAGCCGCGTCCGGGCCGAGGCGCTGCGCAAGGGCGACACCGTCGAGGTCGCGGTGGCGGTGCGCAACACCGGGCGCCGCAAGGGCGATGAGGTGGTGCAGCTGTACATCCGCGATCCGGTGGCGAGCATCGTGCAGCCGGTGCGCAGGCTGAGCGGCTTCCGCCGGGTCGGCCTCGGCGCCGGAAAGTCCACCACCGTGCGCTTCCGGCTGAGCGCCGAGGAGCTGGGCTTCTGGACCCAGGACCCGCACGGCAGGTTCCTCATACAGAAGGGCGAGATCCAGGTCTTCGCGGGCAACAGCTCGCTGGCGAAGCGGGGACGCACCCTCACCATCGTCTGAGCCCGAGCCCGAGCCCGCGCCCCAGCCCGGCCCGCCCGCTCATGACCGGCTTCACCAGCGCAGCGGCCGAATTACTTGTAGGGTGCATGCTGACCGCTACGCACCCGGAAGACGCCCTTGATGACCGCCGCGCCCTGGCCCTCGACCACCACGACGAGCGGACGAGACCCCGCGGCACACCCCGCGGGCCGCTCCGGCCACGGTGGGGTGGAGGCCCAGTGGGCGGTGTGATCACCGGCTTCGGTGTCATCGCGGCCATCATCCTCACCGGCTATGTCATCGGGCACCGCCGCTCCCTGGGCGACCACGGCCGGGATGTGCTCACCAAGCTCTCGTTCAATGTGGCCTCCCCGGCGCTGCTGTTCACCACGCTCTCCAAGGCCGACCTCTCCGTCATCGTCTCCACACCGCTGCTGGTGACGGCCTTGAGCACCTTCGTGGTCGCGGGCGCGTTCGTGGCCGTCGGGGCCGTACGGCGGTGGAGCGTCGGCCGGACGACGATCGGCGCGCTGTGCGCGAGCTATGTGAACGCGGGCAACCTCGGCATCCCCATCGCGATGTACGTCCTGGGGGACGCGAGCCTGATCGCCCCGGTGCTGCTGTTCCAGCAACTCGTGATGACCCCGATCGCCCTGACGGTCATCGACCTCTCCCGGCCCGAGATGCGCCCCTCGCTGCTCCGCAGGCTGACCAGCCCGTTCCGGAACCCCGTCGTGATCGGTTCGCTGTCCGGTGTCGCCGTGTCCGCCGCGGGCTGGCGGATCCCCGGGCCCATCACCGAACCGCTGTCGCTGCTGGGCGGCATGGCCGTCCCCGCCGTGCTGCTGGCCTTCGGGATCTCGCTGCCGGGCAGTCAACTCCCCGGGCGCGGCGAGGAACGCGGGCCGGTGCTGCTGTCGGTGGCGCTGAAGTCCTTCGCCCAGCCGGTGGTGGCCTGGGCCATCGCGGCGGGGCTGTTCCGGCTGAGCGGCCCGGCGCTCTTCGCCGCCGTCGTCACCTCCGCGCTACCCGCGGCCCAGAACCTGTTCACCTACGCCTCGCGGTACGAGACCGCCACCATCCTGGCCCGTGAGTCGATCCTGCTGTCCACGCTGCTCGCGCCGCCGGTGCTGATGACGGTCGCCGCGCTGCTGGGCTGAGACCGGCCCCGCGGCGGCCGGTTGGACCGGGCACTCGCACCGGTGTGCCACGCGCCGGGCCGGTCCGCAAGAACGTTGGTTTGCCCCTCGGGGCCCAGGGCAGGCGGATATTCGTGCTTCGGACCGTAGGCACGCACCGCGGGAGCAGTCTGTATCGCTCCGGACCGCGGGGCGCGCCGGTCCACACGTCCCCGTGAGCCTCCCGCGACGCGGCCCGGTCCCAGAGACCTGTCAGCCCATCGCAGGAGGTGTGTTCCGTGACGACCGCGACGCAGGACATGGCACGGCCCCGAACCGGCCCCACGAAGCACCCGCATGACGACGCGCCCGACACCGGCGCCGAGTTCGCGGAGATGGCCCGGCTGCCCGAAGGACCGGAGAAGGAGGCGCTGCGCCGCCGGGTCGTCGAGGCGTGGATGCCGATGGCCGAGCGGCTGGCCCGGCAGTACCGCAACCGCGGCGAATCCCTGGAGGACCTCCAGCAGGTGGCCGCGCTCGGCCTGGTGAAGGCCGTCAAGCGGTACGACCCGGAACACGGCACCGCCTTCGCCGGGTTCGCGGTGCCCACGATCGTCGGCGAGCTCAAGCGCCACTTCCGGGACCATCTGTGGGTGCTGCATGTCCCCCGCCGGGTCCAGGACCTGCGCAACCGGGTGCGCGCCGCCCACCGCGAGCTGTCCCATTCCGCGGACGACCGGCCGCCGCGGGCCGAGGAGATAGCCGAGCGCACCGGGCTGACCGAGAAGGAGGTGCGCGCCGGTATGGAGGCCATGGGCAGCTTCACCCCGCTCTCCCTGGACGCCCAGCTGCCCGGCTCCGACGACGGCTACTCCCTGGCCGACACGCTCGGCGCCCAGGAGTCCGCGTACGACCGGGTGGTGGACCGCGAGGCCGTGCGGCCCGGTCTCAGCAGGCTCCCCGACCGCGAGCGGCAGATCCTCTACATGCGCTTCTTCTGCGATATGACCCAGAGCCGGATCGCCGAGCAGCTGGGCATCTCCCAGATGCATGTCTCGCGGCTCATCAACCGCACCTGCTCGACACTGCGCGCCCAGGCGATGGCCGAGGCCGGCTGAGCCGGGGACCGCGTTGCGCCGCTGGAACGATCCGCATCGCCTTAGTGGGTGACCGTGGCGTCGTGGGGAGCGACGGCTCCCCACGCGGACTGCGAGGGTCGGGGCGGCGGGTGACGGACGCCCAGACGAAGGAGACGAAAAGCCAGTGAACACCCATCCCGATCGTCCTCCTCAGGTGTACGTCCCCGAGCTCCTCAAGGGGCAGAAGGCGCTGGTGACCGGGGCGAACTCGGGGATCGGCAAGGCCACCGCGATCGCTCTGGGGCGCTCCGGCGCGGATGTGGTGGTCAACTACGCCAGCGACCGGCCGGCCGCCGAGGCGGTCGTCGCCCAGATCCAGAGCCACGGTGTGCGCGCCTACGCCCATCAGGCGGATGTGTCCCAGGAGGACCAGGTCGTCGAGATGATGTCCACGATGGCCGACCGCCTGGGCACGATCGACATCCTCGTCGCCAACGCGGGGCTCCAGCGGGACGCCCCCACGGTGGAGATGACGCTCGAGCAGTGGCAGAAGGTCATCTCCGTCAACCTCACCGGCCAGTTCCTGTGCGCCCGGGAGGCGATCAAGGAGTTCCTGCGGCGCGGTGTGGTTCCGGAGGTGTCGCGGTCGGCCGGGAAAATCATCTGCATGAGCTCGGTCCACCAGATCATCCCCTGGGCCGGCCATGTGAACTACGCGGCGGCCAAGGGCGGCGTGGCGATGCTGACGCAGACCCTGGCCCAGGAGTTCGCGCCCCGGAAGATCCGGGTGAACGCGATCGCGCCGGGCGCCATCAAGACCCCGATCAACCGCAGTGCCTGGCAGACCGCCGAGGCGCGGGACTCCCTCCTGGAGCTCATCCCGTACGGCCGGATCGGCGACCCGCCGGACATCGCCAACGCCGCCGTGGTCCTCGTCTCCGACCTGTGCGACTACGTGGTGGGCACCACCGTCTACGTGGACGGCGGGATGACCCTCTTCCCGGGTTTCGCCACCGGCGGCTGACCGGGGGCCGGGGCGCGGCGTGCGGAGTGTCCGCGGGCCCCACCCGGGCCGTGTCACTCGTGCGCACCGTTGTGGTTCCGGCCCGGCCGGGTACCCATGTGGTTCCCGTAGCTCATCGACGCACCTTCCCAGGGAGCCGTAGTGAAGATCGGCGTATCCACATTCGTCACCGACCAGGGCATCCGGCCCGCGCCCCTCGGGCGGGCCCTCGAGGAGCGCGGTTTCGACTCGCTCTTCATCGCGGAACACAGCCATATCCCGGTGGACCGCCGCACCCCCTATCCGGGTGGCGGAGACCTTCCGGAGGTCTACTACCACACCCTCGACCCGTATGTGACGCTGGCCGCGATCGCCTCGGTCACCGAGCGGCTGCTGCTGGGGACGGGCATCGCCCTGCTGGTGCAGCGGGACCCGATCCACACCGCCAACGAGGTGGCCTCCCTCGACGTGATCTCCGGCGGACGCGCCGTGTTCGGGGTGGGCGCGGGCTGGAACCGTGAGGAGATGGAGAACCACGGGACGGATCCGTCCACCCGGGGCCGGCTGATGAACGAGCGGCTGCGGGCCATCCGTGAGCTGTGGACGAAGGAGAAGCCCGAATTCCACGGGGAGTTCGTGAACTTCGACCCGGTCTTCCTGTGGCCCAAGCCGGTCCAGCGGCCGCATCCACCGATCTATGTGGGTGGCGGCGGCGAGGCCGCGTTCCGCCGGATCGCCGAGCTCGGCGACGCCTGGCTGGCCAACAGCGGATCCCCCGAGGAGCTGCGCCCGCAGATGGAGCGGCTGCGCGAGGTGGCCGGCCGCGAGGTGCC
Organism: Streptomyces malaysiensis subsp. samsunensis; assembly: GCF_024519315.1. Taxonomy (GTDB): domain Bacteria; phylum Actinomycetota; class Actinomycetes; order Streptomycetales; family Streptomycetaceae; genus Streptomyces; species Streptomyces malaysiensis. The sequence continues at coordinate 91,271 of NZ_JANIIC010000002.1, forward strand.
GGTGACGCTGTACGCGATGCCCGAGGACGCCGAGGCGGTCGAGGGGTATCAGCGCATCGGTGTGGAGCGGGTGCTGTTCTATCTGCCGACGATGCCGGAGGCGGAGACGATCGCGCGGCTGGACTCGATGGCCGGGATCGCCGCCCGGTTCCGGTGAGCCACCGGGGCCCGCGATGCCACGGCTGACGAGCGAGCGGGCGCGGGAGCGGTTCGCACGGGCCAGGCTGGCCCGGCTGGCCACCGTCGGCGCCGGGGACCACCCGCATCTGGTGCCGGTGGTCTTCGCGCTGACCGGCGACACCGTGGTGACGGCCGTCGACCACAAGCCGAAGCGGACGACACGGCTGAAACGCCTGGACAACATCCGCGCCCACCCCGCCGTATGCCTTCTGGTGGACGACTACGACGAGAACTGGGACCACCTGTGGTGGGCGCGGGCCGACGGCACGGCCCGCGTCCTGCCACCGGCGGAGGAGTCGGAGGTGTCCGCGGGTTATGTCCGGCTGCTCGTGGACACCTACCCGGCCCAGTACGCGGACCGGCCGCCGCGCGGGCCGGTCGTGGAGATCACCGTCGGCCGGTGGAGCGGTTGGCGGGCCGTATGAGCCCGCCGCCCGTGGGCGCGTCAGCGCACGGACTCCGCCATCCTCGCGAACTCGCCGCCCAGCTGGGACATGGCGTGGTCGTACTCCTCGGCCGAGACGGCCTCCCGGAGCGTGGCGAGGACCGCCCGGACCCCCCGGTCGGCCTCCGTCTCGGTCAGCCCGGTGCGCTCCCGCACCCTGCGGATCGACTCATCGGGGTCGAAGATCTCCATGTCCCCCTCCCCGCGCCGAAGGGCTTCCCGGAGGTGTTCGGGCAGCTCCTGGGCGAGCTCCCGGGCCTCGCCCGCGCTCAGGCGGGCCGCGACGGTCTCGAGCGTGGCGCGGGTGACATCGGCCGCTTCCTGCCGTGAGAGCTGGGTGCGGTCCGCCACTGTCCGGAAGAACTCCCGGTCGTCCATGCGGCCTCCCTACGACGCGCACCAGGACAGGGCCTCAACCCCACCTTGCCATGCGCGCCCACCTCCCGCGAGGCGCCGGAGCGGGCACGGAGGGACCATGGAGCCATGGGCCACGGCCATCTTGTTCCCTCAGGAGGTGGACGACCATGACCTACTCCTCCGACAGTCCACACGGCTCCGAGCAGCCGAGGGAGGAACCCTCCGGCCGGCCGGGAGAGCGGCCCTTCGGCGAGGGCAGCCCGTACGCCGCGTTGCAGAACGTCATGTCCAACGCCGCCTGGCAGGTCCTGGTGACCGCCGGTCTGGTGGCGATCGCGCTGGGCATCATGGTGCTGGCATGGCCGGCGGCCTCCCTGACGGTGGTCGGCGCCCTGTTCGGCGCCTATCTGCTGATCAGCGGGATCTTCCAGCTGGCCGGCGCCTTCGGCGCGCATATACCGAGACATCTGCGGGTGCTGAGTTTCATCACCGGGGCGCTGAGCGTGCTGCTCGGACTGCTCTGCTTCCGGGGCCCGGCCCAGTCGATCCTGCTGCTCGCGCTGTGGATCGGCTTCGCCTGGCTGATCCGGGGCGTGATGCAGACCGCCACGGCGATCTCCGGTGAGGGCATCCCCGCGCGGGGCTGGCAGGTGTTCCTCGGTCTGCTCACCATCGTGGCCGGGATCATCCTGATCGTGGCGCCCTTCGGCTCGATCACCGCACTCACCGTGGTGGCCGGTATCTGGCTGATCGCCCTGGGCATCATCGAGATCATGCACGGCATCCAGTTGCGCATGCACCTCGGCGGCGGCGCGCCCCGCGCGGAGCACCGGGGGCTGCACTTCCCCTTCCGCTCGCAGCCGCATCCTCAGGCATAGCCGGGCCGTCGCGACGGCCACTCACGGCCGTCGCGGCGGATCGCGGACGGTCAGGGGCTCCGGCTCGGGACGGGGTGGCGGGGTGTGTCAGCGGGTCTGCACCCACCACGCCATCAGGCCGATGGCCGCGGTGCCACACGCATACGAGGCACCCCGGACGAAGTTGGCGGCGGCGAGTCGGCCGTATCGACGCCATCTGCTGCTGGAACGGCTGGGTACCGGTGGGCGAACCTCCATGGTGTGCATATGGAGCCCCTTTCGTGAGCGTACGGACGGTGACTGTCCGACGCGGGGGAACGACGCGCTGGAGAAAGCATACAAAAGTGTGAACTTGCTCCATGGATCGGACTCGCCGAAAAAATTCCTTTCGACACGATTTCAGAACGGGGCCGATCAGCGCGATTTGGCGGCCGCGGGCACGGTGCGGGTGGCGGTGTTCCAGCCCGAGATCCGCACCGAGGGGGTCGAACCGCCCAGGTCCGCGGTGCGATAGGTGGCCGTGAGCGTCATCGACTCGCCCGGCCACAGGCTCACCTCGTTGTCCGACCAGTGAACGGGCAGTACGGGCCGGTCCGAGCCGTTCACCAGATGGGCGTCCACGAGCAGCGCCGGAGTGCGCCCGCTCCCGGTGTTGCGCAGGGTGACGGTCGTGGTGGCGGTGGAGTCCGGCCCGCGGCTCGTGCTGGCAGTGGCGGACACGGGCGCCTTGGCCATGTCGTCGAGTCCGGTCAGATCCGCGTAGGAGGTGGTGGGGGTGTAGTACCACTCGGTGCTGTCCCAGTCGAGCACGTCCTTCTCGGTGGAGAGCCAGTACACATTGCGGCTGACCTCCTTGCCGGTGCGGTCGGTGAGCTGGAGCTTGACCAGATAGGCGCCGGACACTCCGCCGACGTCCGCCGGGACGGTGAGCGCGGTGGCCTTGCCGCCGTCGCCCGGCACCCGTAGACCGGTGGCGCTCCTCTCGAACTTCCGGGTGCCGTCGGGGGTGTAGAGGCCCACGCGGGCGGTGAGACCGGTGGCGGGGGTGTGCCGGCCGTTGACCACGACCACCGAGCGGGTGTCGTACGAGTACTGGATGTGCAGCGGCTCATTGGCCTTCTTGGCGCCGTAGTAGGCCCCGCCCTGGTCCAGATAGCGGTCGAAGAGCTGCCAGTGGAGCGAGGTCCAGCCGCTGTTCAGCATCCAGTGGACCACACCGGTGGCGGGCCGGGAGGCGTCGGAGAAGTTGCGCGCGTACGCCTCGAACTGGGCGCGCACCGCCTCGTAGCGGGCGAGCCGCGCCTTGCGCACATAGTCCGTCAGCCCGCTGGGCGGTCCGTAGCGGCCGATCAGCGCGTTGCCGAAGAGCTGGAGGTCGCCGAAGGTGTCGGACGGGGACCGGTGGTACTGCTTGGCCGACGGGTCGCGCCACAGGGTTTCCAGTTCGCCGGGGGAGATCATGCGCCGGAGCGTGTCCAGGGTGGGGATGTCGGGTCCGGCGCCGGTCTCGGAGTTGAAACCGGTGGCACCGCCCTCCCGCTTGGCGTACCAGTAGTCCGGCGGAACCCAGTCGTAGGGGCCGGTCATCTTCATACCGGACGTGCCCAGCTTCGGCGAGGACTTGGCGGAGGCGGCGGGGATCACCGGGTTCGGCCAGTCGGCGGCCTCGAGCGCGTCGAGGTAGTTCTTCTCGATGGTGGCGTCGGGGGCGAAGTCGCTGCCGATGAGGAAGGAGATCACGCTGGGGTGGTCGCGCAGCCGGGCGGCCTCGGCGGCCATCGAGTCCTTGGCCACCGGGTAGTCGGCGGCGGTCCACTTCTCCCCCGTCTCCTCGCCGTTGACCTGGCCCTCCCACTTGTCGCAGCACTCCCAGCCGGGGAGGGTCAGAATGCCGTAGCGGTCGGTGAGGTCGAAGAACTCGTCCGGTTCGATATGGCCTTCCAGGCGGACGGTGTTCAGCCCCAGGTCGAGGGTGTACTTCAGCCGGTCCTCCACCGAGCGGGCGTCCCAGCGCAGAAACACATCGGGGGACCAGCCGCCCGCCTTGATCAGCAGCGGGCGTCCGTTGATGAGGTACCGCCGGGCGCCGTCGGCGTTCAGCGGCGCCTTGACGTCGCGGATGCCGAAGCTGTGGTGGGCGGTGTCGGAGGGGGTGCCCGAGACGGTGGCGGTGAGGTCGAAGTCGTACAGCGGCTGGTCGCCCATCCCGGCGGGCCACCACACCTCGGGCCGCTCCAGCCGCAGTCCGGGGAAGTCGGCGGGGGTGAAGGTGAGCGCCCTGCTCTCGTGCGCGGCGAGCGAGACCGTACGGCTGATGGCCGCGGGACCGGCCGTGCCGGAGACCGTGGCGGTGACCGGGGAGGCGGAGTCGTTGCGGACCCGGGCCTTGACGGTGAGCTCGGCGGAGGCGAGCGATCCGGTGTCCAGCCGGGTGGTCACATGCGCGTCGCGCAGGGCCACCGGGCCGCCACGGCGGACCAGCACATCGCGGACGATGCCCATGTTCTCGTCGGGCGGGGGCTGGAGCCAGTCGATCCAGCCCATCGTGAGGTTCTTGCGCGGATCGTTGGGCTGGACACGGAACGCCACCGTATTGGTGCCCGCCCCGACCAGGTCGGTGACATCCAGCTCATGCCGGGTGTACGCCCCGGCGATCTGCTCCTTGGTGGCCACCCGAACGCCGTTGACATACACATCGGCGGCGGACACCACACCGCTGACGCCCAGATAGGTACGGCGCGAGGGGTCGGCCACGGTGAAGTCGCCGCGGTACCACCAGGGGACGGCGAAGTCGGCGGCGGGGATCTTCTCCAGGTTGGTCGAGTGGAACGGATCCGGGTACGTCCCGGCCGCGAGCAGCCCGGCGAGCACCGTCGACCGGGGCCCCACGGAGTGCCAGCCGGACGCCGGGTAGCCGGGGGTGGAGATGTCCGCGGGGGTGTCCGTCACCTTGGCCGAGGACTGCGTGGCGAAACCCGCCAGCGGGGTCGCGGTGCCGGGGGCCGCGCCCACCCGGGTCACCGGGGCCGGGGCGCCCGCCGCCATCCCGGTGCGCGGGGGCGCCGCGCCCGTGGTGAGGGAGACGGTGAGGAGCAGGCCGCCGACGGCGAGCGAGGCGGTCAGGGCGCGTCGAACGCGGGCACGCGCCCGCCGCCGGGGTGGTACCGGACGCAGGACCACGGATGTCTCCCTGAGGGCAGGCAGAGCATTGGTCAAGCAGGTTTCCTAACAAACCAGGGACGGTAGAGAGCTGAACGAGCCATGCCAACCAGCCCCCGGAGAAATGGCCCGTCCGGCGCAACAGCGCGATGAGGCGCGGAGCGCCACCGCTCCGCGCCTCTTCCCTCCGCGCCTCGTCAGGCGTGCCAGCGCAGTACCGCGCCCAGGCCCCCGGCCGGTCCCGGAACCCCCTCGGGCACCAGCAGCACCTCGGTGTCGGCCACCGCGGCGGACCGCATCAGCGCGTCGTCCGCACGGGCGGGCTCGGGTGCTCTGACACCCATGGCGCGCGCCTGGGAGCGCTGTACGGCGACCTGATCGGCGTCGGGGCCGATCCACACCTCGTGGCGCATATCGCCCCCGGTGTGCCCCAGCAGCAGCGTGGCCGCCTGATGGCTGCGCATGGCCTCCACGACCGCCGGCACCCCCTCCGCCGCCCCGCTGCTCGGCGGCCCGGCGCCGTCGTGTCCGCTCGGGCCCGGCCCGCCGGGGCGGCCCCGCCCGGCGCGGAAGAGATCGAGGACCGACTCCAGATGGGCGCGGGCGCACTCCGCCCGAGCGTGGTCGATCTCCACGTTCAGCAGTTCGGAGCAGCCGGCGGCCCTGCTGCCGTGGCGCATCTCCTCCGTCTTGGCCCGCAGCGGCTCGGGCAGCCGGTCGCGCACGGCCCGGCGCCCGCGCGGATCACCGGCCAGGATCAGCAGCTCGGCGTCGCTCTCCGCCCACTGCCGCACCAGCTCGTCGGCCACCCGATCGGCGGTCTGCTCCCAGGTGTTCCCGACCCGGTTGCGGTAGTGCCACTCATAGCGGTCCGCGGGCACCGACCGATGGCCCCGGCCGTGCGCCCTGCGGCCCGCGGCGCGGCCCGCAGGGCGGGTTCCGGTGTCGTCCCGCAGCTCCAGATCGGCCCCCGCCTGGTCGACGAAGGCCACCAGACAGGCCGGCCACTCACCGCGGAACGTGGCCAGCGGCGCCACCCGCGGCAGCATCGACCAGGACGTCACCACATCGATCGGGGCCGTGGCCAGCGGCAGGTCGAGCACCACCTCGCCACCCGCCGCGAACAGCGCCCGCCCCGCGGACGCCCTGGCCTCCTCCTCACCGGCCAGCCGCTCGACCACCGCGTCGCAGGTGGCGCGGTCGGCGCCCTGGCTGGTCAGCTGATCCGCCACGAACCGCTCCCGCAGCCTGCGCCGCGTGGGCGCGTCCTCCGTACTGCGAGAGGTGTCCATGTAGACGCCCGCCCATGGACCGGGGCGGTCGAACAACGGCTTCAGGAATCCAACGTCCATAACCTCCCCCAAACCCGGGGAAACACACGCCAGGAACCGGTCGGCCCGACTGCCGCGGATCGCCGTTTCGCTCCTGACCCCAGGATCCCTCCACCTCACCGGGATCGCCAGAGCCGACTAGAATCGCTGTCATGGCTCGCTCGAACGAGGAGGTCGAAGCCCTCCTGCGTGAGTACGCCGATCTCCTCCTGATCACGGGCGGGGACGCGTACCGGGCGCGTGCGTACGAGAAGGCCGCCCGGGCGATCGGCGGCCATGCGGCCGACATCTCGCAGTTCGACGCCAAGGGACTGCGGGAGATCCCGAATGTGGGCCGGTCGATCGCCGACAAGGTGGTCGAGTATCTGCGCACCGGCACCATGCCCGCCGTCGAGGAGGCGCGCGCCGCGATCCCGGCCGGAGTGCGGGAGCTGACCGCCATCCCGGCGCTCGGACCGAAGAAAGCCATGATCCTCTACGAGGAGCTGGAGATCTCCTCGATCGACCAGCTGGCCGACGCGATCGAGGACCACCAGCTGCGCGATCTCAAGGGCTTCGGGCCGAAGTCCGAGGAGAACATCCTCCACGGCATCGCGCTGATGCGTGCCGCGGGCCACCGCATCCCGCTCGACGAGGCCATGGACGTGGCCGATGACATCGTCTCCGCCCTCTCCAAGGTGCCCGGCTGCCGGCGGTGTGCGTACGCCGGGTCGCTGCGCCGGATGCGGGAGACCGTGGGCGATGTGGACATCCTGGTGGCGGCGGAGGAATCCGGCCCGTTCATGGAGGCGTTCACCCGGCTACCGCTCACCTCCGAGGTGATCGCGCACGGCCAGAAGAAAACATCGATCCGCACCGTCAAGGGGCTCCAGGTGGATCTGCGGGTCCTGCCGCTGGACTCCTGGGGCGCGGGACTGCTCTACTTCACCGGCTCGAAGGCGCACAACATCCGCATCCGCGCGATCGCGGTGCGCCATGGCCTCAAACTCTCCGAGTACGGCCTCTTCGAGACCAAGAGCGGCAAGACGATCGCCTCGCGCAGCGAGGAGGACGTCTACGCCCGGCTCGGCATGGAGTGGATCCCGCCGACGCTGCGCGAGGACCGGGGCGAGATCAAGGCCGCCCTCGAAGGCCAACTCCCCCGGCTGGTCAGGGAGTCCGATCTGCGGGGCGATCTGCACACCCACACCAACCTCACCGACGGGCTGGAATCGCTGGAGGACATGATCGCCAAGGCGGAGCGGCGCGGCTACGCGTACTACGCCATCACCGATCACGCGCCCAAGCTCTATATGCAGCAGATGACCGAGGAGAAGATGCTGGTCCAGCGGGAGCGGGTGCGCGCACTCGACCGTGGGCGCGGACACCGGGACACCCGGCTGCTGCACGGTGTGGAGCTGAACATCGACGTCGACGGGGACGTGGACTGGCCGGCCGACTTCCTCGAGGACTTCGATGTGTGCGTGGCCTCGGTGCACACCCAGTTCGGGCTGGGCCGGAAGGCCATGACCCGGCGGCTGGTGAGGGCCTGCGAGAATCCGTACGTCCATGTCATCGGCCATCCGACGACCCGGCTGATCGGCAAACGGCCCGGTATCGACGCCGACTTGGACGAGGTGTTCGCCGCCTGCGCCCGCACCGGCACCGCGCTGGAGATCAACGCCCATCCGGACCGGCTCGATCTGTCGGACGACAACATCCTGCGGGCGAAGTCCTACGGAGTGGTGTTCGCCCTGGACAGCGACGCCCACTCGACCCGCGATCTGGACAACATGCGGTATGGGGTGGGCATGGCCCAGCGGGGCTGGCTCACCCCGGACGATGTCATCAACACCTGGCCCCTGACCCGGCTGCGGCGTTTCCTGCGCAAGGGCACGGGGCAGCGGCCTTCTACATGACCACCTCCGAACCCGCGCACTCCTACCCCGCCCGTCAGGCCCCCGGCGCCGAAACCGTCGCCGAGCTGGACGCACGGGTCATCGACTGCCGTGCCTGCCCCCGCCTGGTCGAGTGGCGGGAGGAGGCCGCCCGCACCAAGCGCCGGGCCTACGCCGACTGGGACTACTGGGGGCGTCCGGTGCCCGGCTTCGGACCGGCGGACGCCGCGGTGGCGATCGTGGGTCTGGCACCGGCCGCCCACGGCGGAAACCGTACGGGCCGGATGTTCACCGGCGACCGCGCCGGCGACTTCCTGTACGCCGCGCTGTACGACCTGGGGCTGGCCAACCGGCCCACCGCCACCCACCGCGGCGACGGTCTGGAGCTGCGCGGGGTCAGGCTCACCTCACCGGTGCGCTGTGCCCCGCCCGCCAACCGCCCCACCCCCGGGGAGCGGGACACCTGCCGCCCCTGGCTGGCCCGGGAGCTGCGGCTGCTGCGGCCGACGCTGCGGGCCGTCGTCGTGCTCGGCGCGTTCGGCTGGCAAGCCGTGCTGCCCGTGCTGGAGGCGGCCGGATGGGCCGTGCCCAGGCCACGGCCGGTGTTCGCGCACGGCGCGCGGACCACGCTGCGGGCGACCGACGGCGGGGCGCCGCTCACGCTCTTCGGCTGCTACCACGTGAGCCAGCAGAACACCTTCACCGGACGGCTCACCCCGGCCATGCTGCGCGAGGTGCTGGGCGCCGCGGCGGAGGCGGCGGGGCTCGCGGTGTCCGGGACCGATCCGTCCTGACCGGGAAGGGGAGGCCCCGGGCACTGGGGCAGGAGGGCGCCCGGGGCCTCGTTCATGGGGTGGGCCGGATCAGTTGAGACTCTGGCCCGTGTCGCTGCCGGTGTCACCGGCTCCGGCGGCGGCGCCTGTGTCACCGGCGCCCGCGTCGCCCGCTCCCGCGTTGCCCGCACCGGCGGCGTCACCGGCACCGCCCGCCGCGTCGCCGCCACCGGCCGCATCACCGGCACCGCCCGCCGCGTCGCCGCCACCGGCTCCGCCGTCGCCCACGCCGATGACCGCGCCGGTGGCCTCCAGTGCGGCGGTCACCGGCTGGAAGAACGTCTCGCCGCCCTGGGTGCAGTCGCCGCTGCCACCGGAGGTCAGCCCGACCGCCGCGTCCTCGGCGAACATCGCACCGCCGCTGTCGCCGGGCTCGGCGCACACATCGGTCTGGATGAGGCCGTTGACGATGTCGCCGTTGCCGTAGTTCACCGTGGCATTGAGACCGGTGACCGTGCCGTCGGTGACCCCGGTCGTGGAACCGGAGCGCTGCACCTTCAGGCCCACGCTCGCCTCGACGGCGCGCCCGATCTCCTGGGTGCTGCCGTTCTGGAGGTCGACCGTGCTGGACGCCTGGGTGGTGGCGTCGTCGTACATCACCAGCGCGAAGTCGCTCTCGGGGAACTGGGAGTCCTGCACCGTGCCCACCTGCTGGGCACCGGCCTGGTCCGAGCTCCAGGTCTGGGATTCGTTGCCACAGTGGCCGGCGGTCAGGAAGCCCGGGGCGCCGTCGACGCTGACGTTGAAGCCCAGCGAACAGCGGGCGCCACCGCCGAAGATGGCATCGCCGCCGTCGAGCCCACCGGCCGCGGCGTCCCCGCCGCCACCGGCGTCACCCGCACCACCCGAGGCATCCCCGGCACCGCCCGCACCCGCGTCACCCGCACCACCCGCAGCATCCCCGGCACCGCCCGTGCCCGCGTCCCCAGCACCGCCCACCGCGCCGGTACCGGCGTCGCCCGCGCCACCCGCCGCGCCCGCGCCATCCCCCGCGTCCCCGGCGCCCGTGCCGCCGTTGTCGCCGGGCTGGGCCGCTTCCCCGCCGTCGAACTTCTTGAACTCGCCCTGGCTGCGCCTGACGCTGACCGTGCCCTCCATCTGGCCGGTGGCCTTGGTCAGCGTGGCCCACTTGGCGCCGGTCACCGTCCGGTCGGCGGTCACCTGGACCTTGTTGGTGACCGGGTCGATCGACCAGGCGGTGCCGGGCACCGACGCATCGCTGCTCAGCGTCTCGGTGGCGGCCTTCAGCTCGGCCATGCTGTTCTGGACGACCTTCGCCACGGCGCCCTGGGCACGGACGGACTCGGCGGAGTCCTGGTCCATCACATTCATGACCAGCTGGCGGTTCGCGCCGTCGTAGTACCAGCCCGCGCCGTTGTCACCGAGGTCAGAGGCGAGGCTCCGCGCGAGCTTCACGGCGGCCGGGGACGAGAAGGTCTTCGCGCCCGACGTCTCATCCGGGTTCGCGTTCGCGTTGGGCAGCAGAATGGCCGCTGCCCCGAGCGCGGCGATGGCGGCTCCGGAAATGGCGAGGGTCCGCTTGTTCACACGTCGGTGGCTCAACTCACTGACCTCCAGTCGGGGATGCGCGGCAGGCGGGTACGGAGCGCTTGTGCGTTCCGCCCCCGCCTCCGCGCGGGGCCACCACGTCGTACGAGGACGCGTCGCCCCGCTCTCACCCGTACTCAAGGTCTGATGAATGGCTGCGCCGAACGGTGCGGACGGGTAGGCTCCGCCGGTTCGGCCGACCGGCCCGGCTACCGGGAGTGCCTACCCGCGCTCGGCGCCTTGGCCTGTGCGCTCAGCTGCCACACCTCGCCGAGCGCCATCCGCTCCGACTCGGCGGGGGAACCGCCGGTGTCCTCGAAGTGGTCGACATACGCGCCGATGAACTCCTGCCAGCGCTGGTTGGCCGGGTCCTCGTCCAGCGCCGCCATCGCGGCGGCGAAGTCCTCGCAGTCCACGAGGTGGAAGAGATGGCCCCCACTGCGCCAGATCCGCCAGTCGGTGATCCCGGCTCGTCGCAGCGCGGCCGGCAGGTCCTCCGGGACCGTGGCGTGCGCCTGCTCATAACCGGACTCCTGGCCCTCCTTGAGAACCGAGTGCAACGCCACCCGCATCGACGCTCCTCCTTCTGCCGCGGCCGTTGCCGGGCGGCCGTGGCGGCCGCCCGTCAACGGCCCATGATGCAGCGCTGACTACTTCTGTTCGACGCGCACCCAGTCCACCTCCGCCTGCACTCCCCCGGCCGCGATGCGGTCGACGCTGGACTGCGGCAGACCCCAGTAGGGGGTGGTGACCTTGTTCCATCCGGCGGGGTACGCCCCGCCCAGGGCGAGGTTGAGGATGACGTACTGGTTGTGGCTGAACACCCACTGGCCACGGGTGGATTCGAGCTTGTTGCGGCTCGTCTCCTGGACCACCCGGTCGTCGACGAGGAAGCGCATCCCGGTGGGTGTCCACTCCACCGCGTAGGTGTGCCACTGGTCGGCGCGGCCGCCGCCCTCGTAGATCTGGCGGGCGCCGATGTTGCCGTCCGCCGAATAGCCGGGGCCGTGCAGGGCGGTGCTGGTCCGGTCGCCGTAGCCGATGTTCTCCATGATGTCGGTCTCGCCGGAGGAGGGCCAGGACACCGACGGATTGTCCACATCGCTGCCCAGCAGCCAGAACGCGGGCCAGAACCCGTCGCCGACCGGCAGCTTCATCCGGGCGCTGACCCGCCCGTAGGTGAAGTCCATCTTGGTGTTGGTGTCGATGCGTCCGGAGGTGAAGTCGTAGGTGCCGCCGCCCGCCTGGGTGCAGCCCTTGCAGTACTTCGCCCTGAGGACGAGGTTGCCGTTCTCGGTGCGGATGTTGTCGGGCGAGTCGACATACGCCTGCGACTCGCCGTTGACCGATCCCATCTCCTGGCCGGTCCGCACCACACGCCACTTGGAGCGGTCGAGCGAGGCACCGGTGAAGTCGTCGAAGAACGTGGTGCGGTACGCCCCGGACTGTTCACCGGGGAGCGCGGGGTACGCGGCGGAGGCGCTCCCACCCGTGCCCCAGACCTGGAACTCATAGAGGGAGTAACCGAATTGGGCGGTGGCCGGGGCCGGGTTGTAGAAGGAGCGGCGCTCCTTGCCGAGCATCCGCACATAGCGGCCGCCGGCGGGCTGCGACAGCTTCACGGTGTCATGGCGGCCCACCGCGTCGGCGGGGGACTTGACGTCCGCGCGGCGGGCGGCCACGTCGGCGGCGGAGGGCTGGTAGACCGTGCGCCAGTTGCGGTTGTCGTCGGACACCTGGAGCTGGTAGTCGACCGCGTAGGCGGCCTCCCAGTGGAGGTCGACGGTGTCGATGGTGGAGGTCGCGCCGAGGTCCACCGAGACCCAGCGGTCGGCGTTCCAGTCGCTGGACCAGCGGGTCTGGTCGTCCTTGAGATTGGCGGGCCAGCCGCCGTCGGTGACGAAGGCCGGTGAATTGCTCGCGTGCTGGTAGTAGTTGGAGTAGGCGGGGTGGTTCAGGGCGAGATTGGTCCGGCTGGTGGACGCCGGGGCGGGCTCGCTGCCGTAGACCTTGAACGAGTACAGCGAATAGCCGTAGGGCGTACCGCGCTCGATGCCACGCATCCGTACGTAGCGGCCGGTGACGTCCTGCGGATAGGTGTGGGCGGTGAGGGATCCTCCGGTACCGGCGTCCTCGGTGAAGAAGGGGGTCCAGTCGGTGCCGTTCTTCGACACCTCCAGGACATATCTCTTGCCGTAGGCGGCCTCCCAGTCCAGGACGACCCGGTCGATCCGGATGGTGGCGCCGAGGTCGACACGGATCCATGCGTCATTGGTGAACGGGCTGGCCCAGCGGGTGGACCCGTTGCCGTCGAAGGCCAGGCCCGGTCCGGTGCCGTCGTTCTCGCTGCCGGACGCGGTGACGGCGCCGGGGTTCGCGGCGTACGCGGCCGCCGCCCGGTCGGTGTCCCATGTCGCCTGGGCGGCGGCCGCGGTGGAGTGCGACGTGGGAGTGGCGAGGGCCGGGCCCGTGGACAGCAGTGCCACCGTGGCCAGGGTGGCGAGGGCGCTCAGCAGCGTGCGGGAGGTACGGGATGGCATGCGGCTCTCCTCGATGAGGTGGTGGGGGTGCGTGTGCGGTGCCGATGTGCCGTCGTGCCGATGTGCCGTCGTGCCGTCGTGCCGAGGTGTTTCCGTCGTGCCGATGTGCTTTGCGTTGTAGCTGTGTGGCGCGGGTGGGGTTTTCCCCTCCCCGCCCCTTCCCGTTACCAGGGCTCCGCCCCTGGACCCCGAGGTCCGGGGCGGAGCCCCCAACGCGGCGGAACCGCAATCGACGCCTCGGGAAGGGGCGGAGCCCCGCTCCGGGGCCTGGGGCGGATGCCCCAGCTGCGGGGCCCGGGGCACGGGGTTTGGGGCGGAGCCCCGGTTACGGGGCCTGGGTCCGATGCCCCAGCTGCGGGGCCCGGGGCAGAGCCCCGGTTACGGGAAGGGGCGGGGAGGGGGCAAGTCCGGCGCAGGCGGAAGGCCCCCTCGGGCACCTCCTAGGCGGCGCGGCGGGCCCGGCCCCGGTGTTCGCGGATGATCTCCGCGTAGCGGTGGCCGGTCCCCTTGATGGTGCGGACTTGGGTGTCGTAGTCGACGTGGACGAGGCCGAAGCGCTTGTCGTAGCCGTAGGCCCACTCGAAGTTGTCGAGCAGCGACCAGGCGAAGTAGCCGGCCAGCGGGGCGCCCTTGGCTGCCGCCGAGGCGCACGCCGCGAGGTGCTGGACGAGGTAGTCCTGGCGCTCGGGGTCGTCCACGGTCCCGTCCGGGCGTACGACATCGGGGTAGGCGGAGCCGTTCTCGGTGACGTACAGCTTGCGGGCGCCGTATTCGCCGGTCAGGCGCAGCAGGAGGGTTTCGATACCGGTGGCGTCGATCTCCCAGTCCATGCCCGTGCGGGGGACGTCCGGGCGGCGGATGGCACGGGCGTGCGGGGCCGGGCCGGTGGGGTCGTCGGTGACGGTGGCCGGGAAGTAGTAGTTCAGGCCCAGCCAGTCCAGGGGCGCGGCGATGGTCTCCAGGTCGCCGGGGCGCTCGGGCAGTTCGACCCCGTACACCTCGCGCATGTCCGCGGGGAAGCCGCGGCCGTGGACCGGGTCCAGCCACCAGCGGTTGGTGTGGCCGTCCTCGCGCCGCGCGGCCGCCTGGTCCTCCGGCCGGTCGCTGGCGGCCTCGACGGTGCTGAGGTTGTTGACGATGCCGACCTCGGCGCGCGGCGCCGCGGCCCGGATCGCCTGGGCGGCCAGGCCGTGGCCGAGCAGCAGGTGGTACGAGGCGCGGACCGCCGCGGTGAGATCCGTGAACCCGGGCGCCATCACGCCTTGGAGGTGGCCGATCCAGGCGGAGCACAGCGGCTCGTTGAGGGTGGTCCAGTGGTGCACCCGGTCGCCGAGGCGTTCGGCCACCACCGAGGCGTACGCGGCGAAGTGCTCCGCGGTGTCGCGCTCGGGCCAGCCGCCCCGGTCCTGGAGCACCTGGGGCAGGTCCCAGTGGTACAGGGTGACGGACGGGGTGATGCCCGCCTCCAGCAGGCCGTCGATCAGCTGGTCGTAGAAGGCCAGGCCCTTGGCGTTGACCGGCCCGTCGCCGCCGGGGACCACCCGTGGCCAGGCGATGGACAGCCGGTAGGCGTTGGTGCCCAGCCGTTTCATCAGCCCGATGTCCTCGCGCCAGCGGTGGTAGTGGTCGCAGGCCACATCGCCGTGGTCATCGCCCGCGATCTTGCCGGGGGTGTGCGAGAAGGTGTCCCAGATCGAGGGCGACCGTCCGTCCTCGGCGACGGCTCCCTCGACCTGGTAGGCGGAGGTGGCCGTGCCCCACAGGAAGTCGTGCGGGAGGGCTGTGAGGTCCAGGGGTTCGGACACGTACGTCCTTTCAGAGGTGGGGAGGCCGGTCACTTCACGGCTCCGGCGGTGAGTCCGGCGACGAGGTAGCGCTGGAGGAGCAGGAAGCCCGCGACCACGGGGACACTGACGACGAGCGAGGCGGCCATGACCTGGTTCCAGTACACCTCGGTCTGGGTGGCGTAGCCCTGGAGGCCGACGGCGAGGGTGCGGGTGGTGTCGTTGGTCATCACGGACGCGAAGAGCACCTCGCCCCAGGCGGTCATGAACGCGTAGACGGCGACGGCGACGATGCCGGGGATCGCGGCCGGGACGACGACCCGGAACAGCGCGCCGAGCGGTCCGCAGCCGTCCACCATCGCCGCCTCGTCCAGATCGCGCGGCACCGAGTCGAAGTACCCGATGAGCATCCAGATCGAGAACGGCAGCGAGAAGGTGAGATAGGTGAGGATGAGGCCGCCCCGGGAGCCGAAGAGGGCGATACCGGTGGCGTTGCCGATGTTCACGTAGATGAGGAACAGCGGCAGCAGGAAGAGGATCCCGGGGAACATCTGGGTGGACAGGACGGTGACGGTGAACACCCGCTTGCCCCGGAAGCGGTACCGGCTGACCGCGTACGCGGCGAAGACGGCGATCACCACCGAACACACGGTGGCCGCGCCCGCCACGATGACCGAGTTCACGAAGTAGTCGGCGAGCGGGACGGTCGACCAGATGTCGATGTAGGGGCGGATGGTCAGCCCGCTCGGCAGCCAGCGGAACGTGCCCGACACGTCCTGGAGCGGCTTCAGGGAGCTGGACACCATCACGTACACCGGCAGCAGCACGAAGCCCGTGAGCAGGGTGAGGAAGATCCGGCGGGCCCAGAGGAAGGACCGGGGCGCGGCCATCGGCGAACGGGGCGCCCCCTGGGAGGTGCTAGACATCGGCCGTCTTCCTTCGTCGGGAGGTCAGCAGCAGGTATCCGCCCGTCACCACGAGCAGGAAGAGCAGCAACAGGACGGACATCGCGGACCCGGTGCCGAAGTTCCAGGTGGCGAACGTCGTCTGGTAGACGTGGATCGAGATGAGGTCCGCGGCCTCCGGCGCCGCCTTGCCGAACAGCACATACGGGGTGTTGAAGTCGTTGAACGTCCACAGGAACAGCACCAGCACCAGCACCTGGTTGACCGGGGCCAGCGAGGGCAGGGTGATGCGGCGGATCTGCTGCCACATCCCGGCGCCGTCGAGGGCGGCCGCCTCGTAGAGCTCCTTGGGGATGTTCTGGAGACCGGCCATGACGACGAGGAACGCGAACGGCCAGCCCTTCCACACCGACACGGTCAGCAGCGCGATGAAGCTGTTGTCGCCGATCAGCCAGAACGAGGGCTTGTCGGTGAGGCCCAGCTGGTCGTGGAGGACGTGGTTCACCAGCCCGTTGTCGTGCTGGAACATGAACGCCCAGGTGATGACGGCGGCGTAGACCGGCAGCGCGTAGGGGACCAGGAACAGGGCGCGCAGCAGGCCCCGTCCGCGGAAGG
Organism: Streptomyces malaysiensis subsp. samsunensis; assembly: GCF_024519315.1. GTDB lineage: Bacteria > Actinomycetota > Actinomycetes > Streptomycetales > Streptomycetaceae > Streptomyces > Streptomyces malaysiensis. The sequence continues at coordinate 107,702 of NZ_JANIIC010000002.1, forward strand.
TGTCCTGGAGGAAGATGGCGGTGGCGGTGCCGAGCAGCCAGCACAGTCCGACCGACAGCACGGTGAAACCGCAGGTGACCCAGAACGAGTGGAGCAGCGCCTCACCGGCAGGCGCGTTGAAGTCCACCGAGATCTTGTAGTTGTCGAATCCGGACCAGGGGGCGGCGCCCCAGTCCCGGATGGAGAACCGGGTGAGCGCCTTGAAGCTCATCAGGATGCCCATCACCATCGGCACCAGATGGACCAGGAGCTCGAGGACCAGGGCGGGCAGAAGCAGCAGGTACGGCAGTCCGATGCGACGGATCCGCCCGGGGCGGCGCGGGCCTCGCGCCGCCCCGGGGGTGCTCCCCGCCGACTCCGTCCGCCCGTCTGTCTTGGCGGTAGCGGTCGTGGTGGTCATGGGGTGTCCGCACTCACTTCGCCGGCATCTGCTGCTGGGCCTTCTCCAGCTTGGCCTTCACCGATTCGGTGGTCACCGGGCGTCCGGCGGCGGCGTCCGCGAACAGCTCCTTGACGGCCGTGCCGACGGACGTCTCGAACTGCGACTCGTCGGCCACCTGCGGCAGCGCCTCGGCGCTCTTGGCGAGGGTGTCCCGCAGGGCGGCCGTCGCCTGGGTGTTGAACGCGGAGTCGGACTGGGCGGCCTTGACCGGCGGGATGGAGCCGTACGCCTTGTTGAGGGTCTTCTGCTCGGCGTCGCTGGTCATGAACTTCACGAACTTCAGGGCACCGTCGTGGTTGTCGGTGTTCTTGAAGACGGCCAGGTTGATGCCGGCGACCATGGAGTTGACGGAGGTGCCGGTGCCGGGGGTGCCGGAGCGGACGGGCGCCGGGGCCACGCCCCACTCGTCGTCCTTCATGCCCAGTGAGGTGAGGGTGGCGGAGGCGGTCTGCCACAGGATCATCGCCGTCTTGCCCTTGGCGAAGTCGCTCAGGGACTGGTTCTGCGCGTACTCGGCGTTCCCCGGGGCGATGATCTTGTCCTTGGCCATCAGGTCGACGTAGTCCTTGATCGCGGTGACCGCGCCCTCGGAGGTGAAGTCGGGCTTGCCGTCCGCGGTGAAGAAGTCCGCGCCGTGCTGCTTGGCGAAGACGAAGACCTGGTGGATGTTCTCCGAGAGGTTGGCGCCCTCGGCGCCGAGGCCCCACTTGCCGCCCTTGGAGATCTTCTTGCCGTCGGCGACCAGTTCGTCCCAGGTGGCGGGCGGCTTGGAGATGCCCGCGTCGGCGAACATCTTCTTGTTGTAGTAGAGCGCGTACGCCATCGAGTACAGCGGCACCGCGGCCGGGTCCTCACCCTTCACACCGGTCGAGCCGAGGGCGGAGTCCACGAAGCGGTCCTTGCCGCCGATGGAGTCGAAGTTCTTGTCGTCCCACGGCAGCAGCGCGCCGGACGCCTGAAGGGAGGCGCTCCAGGTGTTGCCGATGTTCAGGACGTCGGGGCCCTGACCGGAGGTGGTGGCGGTGAGGATCCGGTTCAGCAGCTCCGACCAGGGAATGACCTCGAGCTTCACTCTGATCCCGGTCTGTTTCTCGAACTTGTCGAGTTCGGGCTTCAGGACCTTCTTGTCCACCGTGATGCTGGCGCCCTGGTTGGAGGCCCAGTAGGTGAGCGTCTTGGGCGAGTCGTTGGATCCGCCGCCGCCAGCCGTCGAGGAACCGCCTCCGCAGGCCGAGACGGCGAGGGCGAGTGACAAGGTGACGGCGCCTATGGCCGCGACTCGGATGCTGCGCATGGCTCCTGGTGTCCCTTCCGGGAGTGGTGAATGCCAAGAAGGGCCACGGGCGCGCCAACCGCGTTCAACTCCCGAAACCGCTCACGGCTTAATTTAGGACGTGAGTTAAACCTCAAGAGAAGGTCGCGTCAAGAGATCCGGCGGAGGTATCGCGCGGCGCGAAGCGGCGAGTTGAGGAGGCCAGGTGGCAGAGCAGAACGGCCGTACGGTGCGTGACCTGCGGCGGGAGAACCGGGCCGCCGTGCTGCGCCGGTTGTATTTCGACGGGCCGATGAGCCGCTTCTCGCTCGCCCCCGCGACCGGGTTGAGTTCAGGTTCCATCAGCAACGTGGTCGCCGAGCTCCTCGCCGAGGGTCTGGTGGAGGAGGCCGGAAGCGTCGACTCCGACGGTGGCCGCCCGCGCACCCTGCTGCGGATCACCCCGCACAGCGGCCATATGATCGGGGTCGATGTCGGCGAGACGCGGGTCCGCGTCGAGCTGTTCGATCTCTCACTCGCGGAGCGGGCCAGCGCCGACCGGCCACTGCCCACACGCGGGGACGGGCACCGGGACCGCTACGACAGCCGGCTGATCGCGGGCCATATCCGCGACGGTATCGCCGAGGTCCTGGACACGGCCGGACTCACCCCCGAGCGGATACTCGGCGTCGGCATCGGCGTGCCCGGCATCGTCGAACACTCCGAGGAGGACGGTGCGGTGGTGCACTGCCAGCCGATCGGCTGGGAGGCGGTTCCGCTGGAGCGGATGCTGCGCGGACCGGGCGATCTCCCCGAGGAGATTCCGTACTTCATCGAGAACGGCGCCAAGACGCTGGGGCAGGCCGAGATGTGGTTCGGCGCCGGGCGCGGTGCGCGCAACGCGGTGGTCGTGCTCTTCGGTTCGGGCGTCGGCGCCTGCGTCGTCTCCGAGGAGGTGGAGCGCGGCCGGGCGGTGGAATGGGGCCATCTCACGGTGCGGGTGCGGGGCCGCCGGTGCCGCTGCGGGGCGCTGGGCTGTCTGGAGGCGTACGCGGGCGCCGAAGCACTGCTGGAGCGCTGGCAGGAGGCGGGCGGGCAGCCGCCGTCCGACACCGACGAGGAGACCGCCCTGACGGCGATGCTGGCCGCCGCCTACCCCCCGGACGGGGCCGCCCCGGACCCGGTGGCGGCCGCCGTCCTGGCCGAGACCGCGGAGTACCTGGGCGCGGGGCTGTCCGACCTGATCAACCTCTTCCAGCCCGAGCGCATCCTCGTCGGCGGCTGGGCCGGTCTCCAGCTCGGCGCGCGCTTCCTGGACTCGGTGCGCCACCACGCGCTGTCCTACGCGCTGCCGTACCCCTCCGGACGCGTCGGCATCGACCTGGGCGCGCTGGGGCCGGACGCGGTGACGGTGGGCGCCGCGATTCTGCCGCTGGCCGCCTTCTTCGCACGCGGCGGGCGCCATCTGCCGCCCAGCCCCTCACCGGAGCCGTCCCCCGCATGGCGCACCACCCTGGGCACACGGCTGGCGTAGGGGCAGCGCATACGGTGAGCGCAGGAGCTACGTACACGGCCCGCGCGGGCGCTGCGTACACGGTCCGCGCGGGAGCCATGCACACGGCTGGCACAGCGGCTACGCACACGTCGGCACGGGGGCTACGCCGACTCCCGTACCACCAGCTCCGGTTCGAAGAGGACCGAGGCCGGCTCGTCGCGCAGGCCCCGGATGTGCTCGTCGAGCAGCCGGGCCATGGCCGCCGCCATGTCCTCCACCGGCTGGCGGACCGTGGTGAGCGGCGGGCGGCAGGTGGCGGCCACGCTGGAGTCGTCGAAGCCGACGACGGCGACATCGCCGGGCACCCTTCGGCCGCGCTCCCTCAGCACCTGGCAGACCCCCTGGGCCATCAGGTCGTTGGCGGCGAACACGCCCTCCAGATCGGGGTGTTCGGCGAGCAGTCCGGTCATCGCCGCCACCCCGCTGTCCAGGGTGAAGCCACCCTCGGCCACCGGCACATACGGATGGCCACCGCGGGCCATGGTGTCGCGGAACCCGGCGAGCCGCTCCTGGCTCGCCGCCACCGCCCACGGCCCCGACACGGTGGCCACCTTCCGGCACCCCCGGGCCAGCAGGCGCTCGGCCGCGAGGCGGCCACCGTCCCAGTGGGCCAGGTCCACATGGCTGAGCGCGACCGGCCGTACGGGCCGGGCGAACAGCACGGCGGGCAGTCCGGCATCGGCCAGCAGGGCGGGCAGCGGATCGTCGGGGTGGGTGGACACCACGAGCGCCCCGTCCGCGTTTCCCTGCCGCAGATACCTCAGTACTTCCCCTCTGGCCTCGGGGGACTCGGCGAACATCAGCACCGGGTGCGTCGCGCGCGGCCGCAGGAAACCCACCACACCACCGACCACCCGGCCGAAGAACGGATCGGCGAACACCCGCGCGGCGAAGGCGTTCTGCTCCTGCTCCGAGGTGTCCCCGGCCCCGGAGACGACGAGCGCCACGGTGCCCGTGCGGCGGGTCACCAGCGATCTGGCCGCCCGGTTGGGCGCGTATCCGGTCCTCTCGATCGCCAGGCGGACCAGGTCCTGGATGGCCGGATCCACATTGCGGACGCCGTTGACGACCCGGGACACGGTCGCCCGGGAGACACCGGCCTCCCGGGCGACATCCTCCAAGGTCGGGGCCTGTCGGTTCATGCCCGCACCCTAGTGGCAGCGCGCGCCGAGGGCATAGAGCGCTCTCCCGACCCCACCGGGGTGCGCATGGGCGTGCTCCGGCCGGCCATGGATCAGCGGTAGACGCCGAACTCGTAGAGCGAGTAGCCGTAGCCGGTGCCGCGCGCGGTGCCGTGGACACGGACGTAGCGTCCGGTGCCGGAGACGTCGAAGTCGTCGACACCGCCGTTGCCGTCGGTCACCTCGCGGACGGTGCGCCAGTTCTGGCCGTCGTCGGAGGTCTGGATGGTGTACGCCTTGGCGTAGGCGGCCTCCCAGACCAGCTGGACATGGGTGAAGGGGGTGGACGCGCCGAGGTCCACCTGGAGCCACTGCGGATCGCTCCAGTCGGCGGCCCAGCGGGTGTCCGCCTTGCCGTCCACGGCGTTGGCGGGGGTGCAGGGGCAGTCGCCGCTGCCCGTCTGGTACGAGGATGCGGTGGCCGTCTTGCCGAGGGCCACATTGGTGCCGTTCACGGCGGGCGGAACGACCCGTACCGAGCGGGTCTCGATGCCCACGTTGCCCTTGCCGTCGGTGGCCTTGACGTAGACCTTCCACACGCCGGGGCGGTCCGGCGCGGTGACCTTCAGCCGGCCGCCGCCGAGGTCGGTGGTGGGCAGCGGGATGAGGCCCTTGTCCTTGTCGAGGTACATCGTGCTGCCCAGCACCTGGTAGGAGATGGCGTCGCCGTCGGGGTCGGTGGCTTTGACCGTGAGGTTCAGATCACGGCCCGCCTCCACCTTGGCGGGGTCGCCGTCCACGGCCAGCGAGGAGATGACCGGCGGGGTGTTGTCGCGTGAGGTGTCCGCGCCGTACGCCTTCTTCACCGCGTAGTACGACAGCCGCTTCTGGCCCGCGGGCAGCAGATTGAACCAGACGCCGCCGAAGTCGTCCTCGATGCCGTAGTGGAACATCGTGGCGCCGAGCGCCACGCCCTTGTGGCCGGTGACGCAGTTCCACGCCTTTGTGTAGCCCTCGGCCTTGGCCTGGTCGGTGGGCTCCTGCGGCACCCCGTTGGCGTCGTCGGGGACTTCCCACTCCCCCGCCGGGCCGGTTTCGGTGACGATGTACGGCTTGGTGTAACCGCCCTGCTCCCAGGTGGCCTTGATATCGCAGACGGCGTTGTAGGAGTTGACGGCGTAGAGGTCGAGGTCCGGGGCGTTCTTCCGGTAGTACGGCCAGGCGCCGGTCCATGCGTCGGTGGAGGTGACCGGGTGGTCGGGGTCGACACCGTGGATCTTCTTGGCGATGTCGTTGACGAACGTGGTGTAGGCGTCGCGCTGCCGCTCCAGCTCATCGCCGCTGTAGCAGTTCTGGAGGCCGAGCACCGACTCGTTGCCGACGTTCCACATCAGCACGCCCGGGTGGTCCTTGTACGTGGCGACCCACTTGGGGAACTCGGCGAGCATCTGGTCCTTGTAGGCGGTGTCCGTCCGGTAGTTCACACAGCCGCCGCTGCCCGGACCGCCACCGGGCTGGAGCCAGAAACCGGCGATCACCTTGACGCCGTTGGCGGCGGCGGAGTCGAAGAGGGGTTTGCTGGTGGCGTCGGTGCCCCAGGTGCGGATGGTGTTGACGCCCATCGACTTCAGATCGGGCATATAGCGTCCGGCGTCCGCGATGGCGGGGCCCCAGGTCAGGCCCTTGATCTGATACGGCTGGCCATCCACGGTCAGCCGCCAGTCGCCCTGGGCGCCGGTCACCTTGACGACGCTTCCGGCGGCGTGTGCCTGCTGGCCGGGCAGCGCGAGGGCACCGGCGGCCAGCAGCCCGGCGGTGAGGGGCGCCGCGATACGGCGTGGAGCGGTACGGGTCCGGGTCATGGTGGTGTCTTTCGGTGTGTCGGGGGGGGTGGGGTGCGTACGGCCCGGCCGCCACGGTGTGCGCGGCGGCCGGGCCGTACGTGTCACGGCAGTTCGTAGTTCTCGTCGAGGGCCGCTCCGGCCTCGGGGTGGGTCTGGTCGTAGCCGCGGGCGTCGCACTGGAGCGCCCCGACGACGCAGTGATCGACGAGCGCCTTGAGCGTGGGCGCGTCCCAGGCGTTGAAGAAGTCGTAGTGGAACGACCAGCTGGGGCCGCTGGCCAGCCTCGCCTTGGAGAGGTCACCGTTGACCGGGAAGGCCATCTTGAACTCGATCATCGGCAGCGCGACCGGGTGGTCGGCCGGGCACACGTTGTTGTTGGTGCCGGGGTTGACCACGGGGTACGCCATATGGCTGCGGTGGTCGGGGGTGTCCAGGTACTTGCCGTCCCAGCAACTGGGCGCCTGGAAACGGATGTTGAGCTGGACCTCGGGCCGACTCGGGCAGTCCTTGGGGAACTCGATGTTGAAGAAGCTGTCGCCGCACTCCCAGCCCTCGACGAAGCCGGGGTGGTGGCGGAACTCCTCGGCGCTCTGCATCGGGTCGCCCACCACGAAGCGCAGACCCCTCGGGAACGGCCGCACACTGGTGTAGTCGGTCACGCCCGCCTTGTAGTAGATGGTCTGCGGGCCGATGGGCAGCACCGGCTTGTCGCCGCTTGACAGCGTGGGCATCCAGTAGCCCGACTTGTCCCCCGGCGCCTTGCAGGTGGTGCGGCCGGCCTCGAGGGAGGCCGTGGTGCTGGCCGCGTCGGTGGTGGTGTTGCCCATGAAGGTGTGGTCATGGGACGCGCCCGGCTGCTGCGGATACACGATGGGGTCGTCCGCCTTGGTGTGGCTCACCGAGCAGTTGGCCTGGAACTCGTGGAAGTAGCGGTGGGGCGGCTCCTTGGTGGACGGTGTGACGCCGGTGACCGGCGGATTCGCGGGGATGTAGCCGTCGCCGTCCGGGTCCTCGGCCGAGGAGGCGGACGACGCCGCCATGGTGTGCCCGGCGTGGGCCGCCGTGACACCGGCGCCCGCGGACTTCGCCGGGGGCGTTTCGGCGCTCATCGCGATACCACCGAGCCCGAGCGAGGTCAGCAGCAGCGCGCCTGTGATCAGAGTGGTTGAAACGATCTTCGATCTCCGTGCCATGGGGACTCCTGCCACATGGAGAGGGTGAAGGTGGCCAGGCGGCCGTGCACGGCGAGGATTCGCGGCGCCGTGGGTGCGGGCCGGGCCGCCCGCATGACGGACCGTCAAAGGCCCGTGACAACAATTGGAGAGCGCTCTCCAAGATGGGAGTGTCCGGGCGGGGACGTGAAGGTGTCAAGGCACCGAACGGAAAGGATCAGACGCCGACTCCCCTAACCTCTTGAACACAACGACCTTGGACGCACGGCCCCGCGAATCTCCCCCAAGTGCGCCCGAACCACCGGATTTACCAGGTCAATTGGCGCTCAAAAGGCAACAAGATGTAAGGACTGCGGTCACAACTCTTGACGAGTCATTCACATGGCTGAAGCATGCGACGGCAAGAGAGCGCTCCCTCACCCCCCATCCCGTTCATTTACTGAACCAGGAGAGACGCCCCCATGACACCTTCCCCCACGCCCTCCTCCTCCGGCCGCTCCGCGGTCGGCCGCAGGGCGGTACTCGGCGCCGCGGCGGCCGTCGCATCGGCCCCCGCCCTCGCCGGGCTGTCCACTCCCGCCTCCGCCGCGCCCGCGGGCCGGAGCAAGAGCCCGCGGGCCCTGCCGGGCGGCGGCGACCTCGGCCCGAATGTCATTGTCTTCGACCCGTCCACGGCCGGTATCCAGGCCAAGCTGGACGAGGTGTTCAAGAAGCAGGAGTCGGCGCAGTTCGGCACCGGGCGCTACGCCCTGCTGTTCAAGCCCGGCAGCTATAGCGGGCTCAACGCCCAGATCGGCTTCTACACCTCCATCGCCGGGCTGGGGCTGTCCCCCGATGACACCACCATCAACGGCGACATCACGGTGGACGCCGGGTGGTTCAACGGCAATGCCACCCAGAACTTCTGGCGTTCGGCGGAGAACCTCGCGGTCGTACCGGTCAACGGCACCAACCGCTGGGCGGTGGCGCAGGCGGCGCCCTTCCGGCGGATGCATGTGCGCGGCGGGCTGAACCTCGCCCCCAACGGCTACGGCTGGGCGAGCGGCGGTTACATCGCGGACAGCCGTATCGACGGCGAGGTCGGGCCGTACTCCCAGCAGCAGTGGTACACCCGCGACAGCGCGATCGGCAGCTGGCTCAACGGCGTGTGGAACATGGTGTTCTCGGGTGTGGAGGGCGCGCCAGGCCAGAGCTTCCCCAACCCGCCGTACACCACGCTGAACAACACCCCCATCTCCCGGGAGAAGCCCTTCCTGTACCTCAACGGGAACGAGTACCGGGTCTTCCTGCCCGAGAAGCGGACCAATGCCCGCGGCGTCACCTGGGGCAACGGCACCCCCAGAGGCACCTCGCTGCCGCTGTCGCAGTTCTACGTGGCCAAGCCCGGTGTCACCGCGGCCACCCTCAACGAGGCGCTCACCCAGGGGCTCCATCTGCTGTTCACCCCGGGCATCTACCACCTCGACCGGACGATCCAGGTGAACCGGGCGAACACCGTCGTCTTCGGGCTCGGCTACGCCACCCTCATCCCCGACAACGGCGTCACCGCGATGAAGGTGGCCGATGTGGACGGGGTGCGGCTGGCCGGTTTCCTCATCGACGCCGGGCCGGTCAACTCCGCCACCCTGCTGGAGGTCGGTCCGCAGGGCGCCTCCGCCGACCACTCGGCCAACCCCACCACCGTCCAGGACGTGTTCATCCGCATCGGTGGCGCGGGCCCCGGCAAGGCCACCACCTGCATGGTCATCAACAGCCGTCACACCATCGTGGACCACACCTGGGTCTGGCGGGCCGACCACGGTGACGGAGTCGGCTGGGAGACCAACCGCTCCGACTACGGGGTCCGGGTCAACGGCGACGATGTGCTCGCCACGGGTCTCTTCGTGGAGCACTTCAACAAGTACGACGTGGAGTGGTACGGGCAGCGCGGCCGCACCATCTTCTTCCAGAACGAGAAGGCGTACGACGCCCCGAACCAGGCGGCCATCCAGAACGGCTCCATCAAGGGCTACGCGGCCTACAAGGTGGCGGACTCGGTGACCACGCACGAGGGATGGGGGCTCGGCAGCTACTGCTACTACAACGTCGACCCGAGCATCGTGCAGCACCACGGCTTCGCCGCCCCGAACAACTCGGGGGTGAAGTTCCACAATCTGCTGGTCGTCTCGCTCGGCGGCCAGGGCCAGTACGAGCGCGTCATCAATGACACCGGATCTCCCACCTCGGGCACCTCCACCGTGCCGTCCACCGTGGTGTCATATCCCTGATCTACGATGCCTCGCGGGAGTCGGTGCCCCCGGTGAACCGCCCCCTCGAAGAGCCGAACGCCCAGGAAGGACCACCACGCCATGGCGACCACCCCCGTGCGCGACCGTTCCACGATCATGGTGCTCAATGGACCGAACCTGAACCTCCTGGGCCGCCGGCAACCCGAGATCTACGGCACCGACACCCTGGCCGACATCGAGAAGCTGGTCGCCGAGACGGCCGCGCCGCACGGTCTGACGACCGACTGCCGGCAGAGCAATCACGAGGGGCAGCTGATCGACTGGATCCATGAGGCCCGGGAGCGCCACGCGGCGATCATCATCAACCCCGCGGGCTACTCGCACACCTCCGTCGCCCTGCGCGACGCCCTGGCGATCTGCGACGGTCTGCCGATCATGGAGGTGCATATCTCCAACATCCACCAGCGGGAGACGTTCCGGCACCACTCCTATGTCTCCGCGCTGGCCAACGGGGTGATCGCCGGATGCGGTGTCCAGGGCTACGCCTTCGCCGTCGAGCGGGTGGCCGCCCTGCTGGCCGCCGCCAAGGCGTGAGCGCGCCAGACCTCAGGCCCTGATCACGCGGACACCGGCCTCGGTGTACGGAGCGACCAGCTCCCCATCGGCGCCGGTGTCCGTGATCAGCACATCGATCTCGTCCAGCGCGCAGATCCGGGCGAACGCCCGGCGGCCCAGCTTGGAGCTGTCGGCCACGACCACCACCCGGGCGGCCCGGCCCGCCATCAGATGGTTGATGCTGGCCTCCCCCTCATGGTGGGCGGTCGCGCCCTGGACCGCGTCCACCGCGTCCACGCCGAGGATCGCCAGATCCAGCGACACCTGGGCCAGCACCCCGGTGGCCAGCGGCCCCATCAGCTCGAAGGACTGCGGCCGGGCCACCCCGCCGGTGAGCACGATCTTCACCTGGGGGCGCACCGCCAGCTCACTGGCGATGTTCAGGGCGTTGGTGACGATCGTGACGGCCGGGCCGCCGCCCGTGGTGGACAGATCCCCGCGCGTGGAGATCGCGCGGGCGACCTCGGTGGTGGTCGTTCCGCCGTTGAGGCCCACGATCGAGCCCGGTTCGGCCATCCGGGCCGCGGCGGCCGCGATCCGCTGCTTCTCCGAGGCGCGCCGGGCCGTCTTGTAGCGCAGCGGAAGGTCGTACGAGAGGTTGTGCGCGACCGCGCCGCCCCGGGTACGGGTGAGCATCTGCTGCTGAGCGAGTTCATCCAGGTCGCGCCGGATGGTCGCGGCGGACACCGCCAGCTCGGCGGCCGCCTCCTCGACATCGATCCTGCCGTCCCTGGTCAGCAGATCCAGCAGGGCGTTCCAGCGCTCGGGCCGTTTCACGTCGATCACCCTACCCCGCGCACACATCGGCTCTGGACTTCCGTGCGTGATTCTGCGCATTATCGGCTCGTACGAAACAACTCCGAGCATTCGAGCTGTCGGGGTCATCCGACGAGGGGAGTCCCATGAGCCACACCGAGGCCGAGATAGCGAGCCAGCCCGACTGCTGGCGGCGTGCCATCGCCCTGGCCCGGGATCCGGAGGGGCCCGTAGCGGCGGCGCTGCCCGGGGCGGGTGAGCGGGTCGCCGTCGTCGGCTGCGGCACCTCCTGGTTCATCGCCCAGTCGTACGCGGCGCTGCGCGAGGCGGCGGGCCACGGCGAGACGGACGCGTTCGCGGCGTCGGAGATGCCGGCCGGCCGCGCCTACGACCGGGTGCTCGCGCTGTCCAGGTCCGGCACCACGACCGAGGTGCTGGAGCTGCTGGGCGCGGCGCGCGGCCGGGTGCCCACCACCGTCGTCACGGCGGTCCCCGACTCCCCGGTCGTGGACGCGGCGGACGCCGCGGTCGTGCTCGACTTCGCCGATGAGCGTTCGGTGGTGCAGACCCGCTGGGCCACCAGCGAACTCGCCCTGCTCCGCGCCCACTTGGGCGCGCCACTGGAGCATCTGGAGGCGGATGGCCGGGCGGCGCTGGCCGAGCCGCTGCCCGGGGAACTCGTGGCGGCCGGGCAGTTCACCTTCCTCGGACGGGGCTGGACCTACGGGGTCGCCCAGGAGGCCGCGCTCAAGATGCGCGAGGCGGCGGGGGCGTGGACCGAGGCGTATCCGGCCAAGGAGTACCGGCATGGCCCGATCAGCGTGACCGGCCCGCGCAGCGCGGTGTGGTGGCTGGGCGAGGGGGTGTCGGACGTGGCGGAGGAGGAGATCACCCGCACCGGTGGCCGGGTCGCCGGCTACGGCCGGGATCCGCTCGCGGAGCTGGTGGTGGTGCAGCGGCTCGCGGTGGCGATCGCGGCGGAGCGCGGGCTGGACCCCGACGAGCCGCGCCATCTCACCCGCTCGGTGATCCTCGGCGGAACGGGGACGGGCGCATGACGGATACGGCCGGAGCACGGGAACGGGTGGAAGGAGCCGGTTGATGCCACTGGTGGCCACCGGGGAGATCGTCGGGACGGCCGCGCGGGCCGGGCTCGGCGCGGGTGCGTTCAATGTCATCCAGATCGAGCACGCCCAGGCGATCGTGGCCGGGGCGGAGGCGGCGGGCGCGCCGGTGATCCTCCAGATCAGCGAGAACGCGGTGCGGTATCACGGCGCCCTGGCCGCCATCGGGCGGGCGACCGTGGAGGTGGCCCGCGCGGCGCGGGTGCCGGTGGCCGTGCATCTGGACCACGCCACCGGGCCGGAGCTGGTGCGGGAGGCGGTGGATCTCGGCTTCGGCTCGGTGATGTTCGACGCCTCGGCCCTGGACTACGACGGCAATGTGGCGGCGACGGCCGGGGTGACGGCCGACTGCCATGCCCACGGGGTGTGGGTGGAGGCCGAGTTGGGCGAGGTGGGCGGCAAGGACGGCGTCCACGCACCGGGGGCCAGGACCGACCCGGCCGAGGCCGCCGCCTATGTGGCGGCCACGGGTGTGGACGCCCTCGCGGTCGCGGTGGGCACCTCGCACGCCATGGTCGTCAAGGCCGCGGTGGTGGATCTGTCGCTGGTGGCGGCGTTGCGCACGGCCGTGCCCGTACCGCTGGTGCTGCACGGCTCCTCCGGTGTGCCCGAGGCCGATCTGACCCGGGCGGTGGGGGCGGGTCTGACGAAGGTGAACATCGCCACCCATCTGAACGTGGCCTACACCCGGGCGATCCGCGACCATCTCACCGCCGATCCCGATGTGGTCGACCCCCGACGGTATGTCGCGGCCGCGCGTGACGCGGTGGCGCGCGAGGTGACCCGGCTGCTGAAGCTGGTCCGGGCCACGCGCTGAGAGCGCTTGCCGGAAGTTGTTCCCAACGCAGTCGATTCACGCGGTAATGAGCATCGGGATTCCGCGGGCCGGGCGTATTGACATGAGCTTATCAACTCGTCCAGGATGCCCCCGACGAGGTTAGGAAAGGTTCCTAACAAAGGGGTGTCCTATGCGCAAGCGTTTAGCTTTCGTGCTCGCCGCGACCGGTCTGCTGGCCGGGTCCGTCACCGCCGGCGCCCACGCCAACACCCGGGGCCCCGCACCGGCCCCCGCGTCCGCCAAGGAGGGCACGGTCACCGCGGCGCAGCTGCTCGCCAAGGTGCAGGGCTGTTCACAGATATCCAGTGGCAAGTACCGCACCGACGAGGAGACTTCGGCGACCATCCCGGTCTGCGGCGCCAATGGGGCGGTCTTCTGGAAAGCCGACATGGACATCGACTGCGACGGCCAGGTGACCTCCCGGTGCAACGGGGACACCGACCCGTGGTTCCAGGACGACACCGCCTTCCACCAGTCGGACGGCAAGCCCCTGATCGCCGACAAGCTGCCGTATGTCGTGGTGCCGAGCCCCAGCTCCACCTGGGACTACCGCCAGGCCGGTATCAAGGGCGGCGGTGTGGTCGCGGTCATCTACAACAACAAGGTCGAGTACGCGGTGGTGGGCGACACCGGGCCGACGGCGATCATCGGTGAGGCGTCCTACGCCACGGCCGGCGCGCTCGGCATCGACCCCGACCCGGAGACCGGCGGCACCGAATCGGGGGTGACGTACATCCTCTTCAAGAACTCCTCCGTCTCCCCCATCGAGAACCACGACAAGGCCGTGTCGGTCGGCGACGGGCTGGCGAAGCAGTTCGTCCAGAGCAACTGACCCCGCCGCCATCGGCGGCGACCGCACTGGGGTGCACGGCCGTCGGCGGCCGTGCACCCCAGTCGTCGTGCAGCCGAGCGGCGGCTTCCCCCGGGCGCGGCCGGAGGGTGGAGCCGATGACTTTTCCCCGGCCGGGCGGTCTTCATCGGTGAACGCCACGACAGGAGGTGGACGTTGGCCGGTCCCGAGCCCGAGAACCCGCCCACGCTGTCCCCGGCCGTGCTGGTCCTGGACCAGCCGGTCACCCGCGCCGAGGTGGAGCGGCTGTGCGAACGGCTGAGCGCGCTGGCGCGCCGGGCCGGTCCAGGGCCGGTCACCGTGGATGTGGGCGGGGTGGGCCGGCCGGACCTGGCCGTGGTCGAGGCCCTGGCCCGGCTGCGGCTGACCGCCGGCCGGCTGGGGTGCCGGATCCAGCTCCGCAACGCCCGCGGCGAGCTGCGGCGGCTGCTCGCCTGGACGGGGCTGGACGAGGCCCTGTCCGCCCCCGCCGCGTTAGGCGGCGTCCTCGGGCCCGAGCGAGGCGGGGAGGCCGAACAGCGGGAAGAGGCGCTCGGTGTCGAGGAAGGAGTTGAGCCCGGTGATCCGGCCCCCTGATATCTCCAGGACCTGGAGCGCCCAGGGCTCATGGCGGCCGTCGGCGCCGCCCGGACGGTACTGGCCGAAGGCGGGCATGCCGTTGGCCACCGTGGGGACCAGACGTGAGCCGCGGCAGCCGATGCCATGGCCCAGCAGCCACTGGCGGATGTCCTCGTGGCCGCGCAGCCACAGCTCGTACGGCGGCATGGAGAGCGTGGCGTCCTCGTGCAGCAGGGCGGTGAGGGAGTCCAGGTCATAGCGCTCGAAGGCGTCCACATAGCGGGCCAGCAGCGCGCGCTGCTCCTCGTCAAGCGGCTTGACCGGGTCGGTGTCGCTGATCTCGCTCGCGGCGAGGGTGGCCCGGGCGCGCTGCAAGGCGCTGTTGACGGACGCGACGGTGGTGCCCAGCAGCTCGGCGACCTCGCTCGCCTTCCACGCCAGCACCTCGCGCAGGATCAGCACCGCCCGCTGGCGGGGCGCGAGATGCTGGAGCGCGGCGATGAACGCGAGCCGCACCGCGTCCCGCTGGGCGGCCACCTCGGCGGGGTCTCCCCCGTCGGGCAGCACCTGGCCGTCCGGGACCGGCCCGATCCAGGTGGCCTCCGGCTGCTCGGCGAGCGCCGCCGGGAACGGGGTGGCCGCGGAGGTCAGGTCCATGGGGCGGGCCCGCCGCTTGCTCCCGTTGAGCATGTCCAGGCACACATTGGTGGCGATGCGGTAGAGCCATGACCGCAGCGCGGACCGGCCCTCGAAGCGGTCCAGCCCCCGCCAGGCGCGCACCATCGTCTCCTGAACGGCGTCCTCGGCCTCGAAGGCCGAGCCCAGCATCCGATAGCAGTAACCGGTCAGCTGCGTGCGGTACGGCTCCAGCTGGAGCTCCACACCGGTCGCGCCGTCCACCGCCGCCACATCACTCATCGCCGCACCTCATCGCTTCATCGCTCTTCGGACTCCCATGGCCGCCAAACTAGCGGGCACCACTGACAACGGCGCCGACCTGCGGAAACGACAGACGGCTCGGGGCACAGGACGGATGCCTCAGGGCATCGGTCGGGCACTGACCGCGGCGGCGTGCACCTGATGCCCGCCGCTGGCGATCATCCGCACCTCGGCACGGTCGCTGATCTCGGCCCGCACGATGCCGGTGTCGTCCACGTACACGGGGTGCCCGCCCGCACCACTGGTGTCCGT
Organism: Streptomyces malaysiensis subsp. samsunensis; assembly: GCF_024519315.1. Taxonomy (GTDB): domain Bacteria; phylum Actinomycetota; class Actinomycetes; order Streptomycetales; family Streptomycetaceae; genus Streptomyces; species Streptomyces malaysiensis. The sequence goes on from NZ_JANIIC010000002.1 coordinate 123,248, forward strand.
ACGGTGCACCACCACCACGTCCTCGGCCCCCGGGTCCGGGGCGGTCGTATCCACGAAGACCAGCTCATACCGCTCTCGGCTCCGCATCACGCCCTCCTCTGCACCGCCCCGCCCCCGCCATCCCAAACCGGGACAATCAACACTATCGCTCAGGCCGGGCGGCGCAAGAGGTTCGGGGCTCACCGCGATGCGGCGGGGACCTCCGCCCCGTCGGCGGCGTCCACGCCCTCCGCCGCCTCCGTCACGAGGGGGGCCTGCTCCAGGTGCAGCAGCGGCGCCAGGACGGGGCCGAACAGGGTGGCCACCGCGATCGACCCCAGGGTCAGGCCCCAGGCCACCGGCCCGAGCGGGGTGCAGTCGAAGAAGTGGCTGACGCCCGGGGTCTGGATGATGGCGGCGAGCACCGCGGCGGAGCCCAGTCCCGCGATCAGGACGTGCGGGTCCAGGCCGCCCGTGGTCAGGGTCTGCGCCAGCTGGGTGCCGACCAGGGCCGCGAGCGCCACCGTACTGGCCCGGCGGCCCCTGCCGGTGAGCCGGGCGCCGGTCCACGCCAGTCCGGCCCCGGCGGCGGTGATGACGCCCCGCAGCAGCATCTCCTTGGTCAGCGCCACTCCCAGCGAGCGGCTGGGGCCCTCCTTGAGCAGCCGTTCGCCGGTGTGCCCGGTCGGCTCGCGCACCGCGATGGCGAGCGCGGGCGCGAGGTCGGTCAGCAGGTTGACCAGCATGATCTGACGGGCGCTCAGCGGGGTGGAGCCGGTCAGGGCGGAGGTGGCCACGCTGAAGGTGACCTCGCCGAAGTTGCCGCCGATGAGGATGGCGAGGGCCGCCCGGACCGAGGCCCACATGGCGCGCCCCTCCATGAGGGCCGAGACGATGGTCTCCAGGCGGTCGTCGGTGACGACCAGGTCCGCCGCGGCGGTCGCGGCGGGGGTGCCGCGCCGCCCCAGGGCGATCCCGACGTCCGCGAGCCGGATCGCGGGGGCGTCGTTGGCGCCGTCCCCGGTCATCGCCACCACCCGGCCGAGGCGCTGGTACGCCTGGACGATGCGGACCTTGTGGTGCGGGCTGCACCGGGCGATCACGTCCACCGTCGGCAGCAGCTCGTCCAGCCGCTCGTCGTCCATCTCGTCCAGCTCAGGACCGGTGGACACCTTCGGCTCGGGGACGTCCAGGATGGGGGCCGCGATGGCGTCCGCGGTGGCGGGGTGGTCGCCGGTGAGCATCACGGTCTGCACACCCGACTCGCGCAGCCGCGCGAGGGCCGGGGCGGCACTGGTGCGGACGGGGTCGGCGATGGCGATGAAGCCGAGGAAGTCCAGGTCCCGCACGGTGTCGTCGGTCAGCTCCTCGCCCTCCCGCATCCGGCGCTCGGCCACCGCCAGCACCCGCCGCCCCGCACCGGCCAGCTCCTCCGCGGCGTCGGCCAGCTTCTCGATGTCCCGCGCGTCCAGTTCGGTGGCCTCTCCGGTGCCCGGTGCGCGCCGCCGGGCGACCCGCTCCAGGACGCCCTCGGGCGCCCCCTTGACGCTGAGCAGCGCGCCGTGTGTGGTGCGCCCGGCGGTGGCGTGGTAGGCGCGGGAGGGTTCGAAGGGCAGCGAGTCGGTGCGGCGCCAGCGGGGCGCTCCGCGCCGCACCCCGACCCCGGCCCGGCGCGCCCCCACGCTCACCGCGCGGTCGGTCTGGTGCGCCATGGGCTCGGCCTGGCGGGCCGGCGGGGTCGCGCGCAGCGCGGCGGCGAGCACCGCCTTACGGGGCGCGTCGAGCCGGTCGGCGGGGAGCGGGCCGCCGCTGTCGCTGACGGCCGCGAGTTCGAGGTTGCCCTCGGTGAGGGTGCCGGTCTTGTCGAAGCACAGCACATCGGCACGGCCGAGCGCCTCGATGGTGCGGGGGTTGCGGACCAGGGCGCCGAGGTCGGCCAGTCGGCGGGCGGCGGCGAGCTGGGCCGCGTTGACCAGGAACGGAAGCCCTTCGGGGACGGAGGCGACGGCGAGGTTGACGGCGGAGGCGAGGTTCTCGGTGGGCGGGAGGCCGTGCAGCAGTCCGGCACCGGCGACCGCCGCGGCGGATCCGAGGGCGATGGGCACGCTGGCCCGGGTGAGCGAGGTCAGCCGCGCCTCGACACCGGTGACGGGGGCGGCCTGGCGGGCGGTGGCCAGGCTGCGGCCGACCTCGGTGGCCGGTCCGGTGGCCACGACGACGGCCACGGCCCGCCCCGCGCTGATTGTGGTGCCCTCGTAGAGCATCGAGCGGCGCTGGGTGATGTGGGCGGCGACGACCGGCACCGGAGACTTGTTCACGGGGAGGGATTCGCCGGTCAGCGAGGACTCGTCGACCTCGAGCCCTTCGGCCTCCAGCACCCGGCAGTCGGCGGGCACCACGTCCTCGGGGCCCAGTACGACGATGTCGCCGGGGACCAGGTCCCCGGCGGTCACCAGGCGTTCCGTACCACTTCTGCGGACCCGGGCGCCGATCGCCGACCGGGCGAACAGCTCCGAAAGCGCCCGCTCGGTCCTGACCCGCTGGAAGCCGCCGACGAGGGCGGAGATGCCGGTGATGGTGGCCACGAGCGCGGCGTCGGTGCGCGAGCCCACGGCGGCGGCCAGGGCGGCCCCGGCGGCGAGGACCGGGGTCAGGGGGTTGGCCAGCTCCTCGATGAACGCGGCGGGCAGGCTGGTGCCGGTGGGCTCGCCCCGGCGCGGCCCCTGCCCGGTGCGGGCGGCGGCCTCCTCCGTGGTCAGGCCGTCATGCCCGGTCCGCAGCCGCTCCAGCACCCGGGGGACGGGCATCAGATACCAGGGGGTGGTGGTCACCGGCGGGTCCATGGGGCGGGCGAGGAGCTGGCGCGCCCGCCAGTTGCCCAGGGCGAAGGCCAGGGTCCCCGCGCTGGTGCTGGACGCCGCGGCGCGCGCGGTGGCCTGGTTCGGGACCGCCTGGAGGGCGGCCACGGCGCCGATGGCGCTGCCGCCGGAGGACAGCAGGGCGCTCTCCCGGTCGACCCGTGCGGCCACGCCGACGGCGTCCACGATGAGCCCGGCCGACTCCAGGTCGGCGCCGACGAGCAGATGGGCGCCCCAGGCGGGGGGCTCGCCCTCGCGGTGCACCCCGATGCCGCAGTCGGCGGCGCCCAGGGCCCGGCGGTTGCCGGAGAGCAGCAGCACCACGGCGCCATCGGCCTGGAGGGAGCGTACGGAGGCCACGAGACGGCCGCCGGAGGGCACCACCGCGTCGGCGAAGGTGATGTCCGTGGGCTGCTGCCGGTCGGTGGCCAGGACGATGCGGGCTCCGGCCCGGCGGGCGGCGGCCGCCACGGCCTCGGCGCCCGGCACGGTCTGCGGGGCGAGGCCCACCACCGCCTGGAGCGTGCGCCCCCGGGCCAGGCCGAGTACGCGCTCGCTGCCTCGGCGGCGGAGCCTGGCCGCGGTCTGCCGCCCGGTGCGGCCGGTCAGCTCCAGCCGGTCCAGGGGGCCGAGCACCCATCCGCTGTCGCGGCGGGTCTCCAGGGGTTCGTCGGGGTCGAAGAGGCCGAAGAGCCGCTCGGCGGTGCGCTCGGGGTCGGCGCCGCCGAGGAGCTCCAGGTCGATGGGCTCGTAGCGGTCGCCGCGCAGCGCCGCCTCGTCCAGCAGCACGGTGTCGACCTGGCCCAGCCGCCGCAGACAGCTGCGGTCCATGGCCAGCACGCCGCGCAGCGCCAGGAACCGGCCGAGGCTGGTCGCGAACCCCTCCCGGCCGGCCCCCGGCGCCTTGGGCACGGACGAGAACCCGACGGCGAACCCGCGGCGCGGCCCGGCGAAGGGGGCGGCGAGGACACCGGCCACGGCCCCGGCGGCTATGGAGCGCTCCGCGAAGCGCTCCACGGTGTCCTTGGGGGACGGCCCCGGCCGCTCGACCACGATGGGCTCGGCCACCACGTCCTGGGGGCCGTGCACCAGGTGCGGCTCCATCGTGGCCCAGGCCCGGCCCTCCGCCTCCGCCTCCCGCCACAGGGCCATCCGCTGGATGAGGTCGAGCGCGAGCCCGCCGCCCCGGGTGGCCACGCCCTGGGTCAGGGCGGTCAGCACCGGCAGTGCCGCCTCGGTGGGCTCCCCGCGGGTGATGGCCAGGACCAGCCGCCGCAGACGGGGGTGGCCCTGGATGATCGACATGGCCGCCGCCACCTCGGTCGGCAGCTTGAGCCAGGGGGTCAGGCGCAGGGCGGTGGCCACGCTCAGCCCCACGACGTCCGCCGCCACGACGGCCAGCGACTGGGCCTCCTTGGGGCCGCCGGAGGGGTGGCGCGGCTCCGGTGCCCACTCGTCGAACTCCTCGGTGGGCGCGACGGGCGCCTGGACCTCCGCGCGCTCGATCCGGGCGATCAGGTTCTGCTCGGACGGAGGCGGCTTGTCCACGGCCACCACGACGCGCTCGGAGGGGGCGTTCACCCGTGCCCACCGCACCCGCGGATGGTCTTCGAGGGCCCGTTCCACTCGGCGGGCCACCAGCTCGCCCCCGATCCCGTGCACCCCGCGGACCTCGATGTAGTAACGCCCCGGATAGGACCAGACCCCCCGCTGGGAGGGCCGGACCAGCCGCCCGACGGCTCCGGCGGCGTCCCGCATACCCGCGGCCACACCGCCCTTCAGGGGTGCGAGCAGCAGTGCCGGCGGCATGGGCAGGCGCAGTGCCGCCAGCGAGGACAGCGAGGACAGCGGTGACATCGAGGGAACCTCCGCTCCCCGGGCAGCCTGCCCGGTTCATCCCTATTACCCTGAAAAGGGAAGAAGATTCAATTCGCCATCACCGTGTGGACGTGAGACCAGTGACCACTCCCGCTACTTCACGCAAGCGCAGTTCCTCGACAGCCGCGAAGAAGACGGCACCGGCACGCGGCGGCACGTCGACGAAGGCCCGGACCGCGGCGGCTCCGTCGGCCGCGTCGAAGACCTCACAGGCGAAGCGGCCGACGAGGGCCGGCAGGCCGTCCAAGACCACGCAGCGGCAGCGGACGGCGAAGGCCGCCAAGGGCCCCATGGAGATATCGTCCGCCGACGGCAGGCGCAGCCTGACCGTCACCGTGCCCACGTTCGACACCGTGGGCCACGCCACCAAGGAGACACTCGACACCGTCGGCCACGCCACGAAGGAAACCCTCGACACCGTGGGCCACGCCACCAAGGAGACCCTCGACACGGTCGGCCAGGCCACCGGCCGCGCGACCGGCGGGGCCGCGAAGGTGGCGATGAAGCCGATCGAGATGGCCCGCCGGGTGCTGCCCGCCAAGGGCGGACTCCCCCTGTACGTGGGGCTCGGCGCGCTGGGTGCCGCGGAGGTCATCGAATGGCCGGTGGCGCTCGGCATCGGGGTCGGCTACGCGGTGCTGCGCAAAGGCGGCATGATGGCCCAGCCCGAGAAGGGCACCGAGGGCCGCACCGCCGGACGGGCCAAGAGCGGCCGCTCCGGAGGCCGTTCCCAGACACGCGGATCCGCCAAGGCCGCGACGTAACGCTACGACCAGCGGCTCCGCATCAGGTCGATTCCGTCCGCAAAGCGGGCAGAAATCGGGCACGACTCTGCTGGAAACGGGCACCCCACAGTCACTGTAGCGTTGGTATACACCAGGAAGCGGGCCTAACACCCGTCACTGAAATCCCCCTGGGGTCCGGCGCATTGCTTGGCCGCGGTGTCGTCGACCCTCCGTCATCTGGGGGTTCACCCGAGGCGGACTGACCACTCCGTCACGAATCGACCGAAAGCGGTGACTCCTCTTGGCCCTCCCCCACAGCGCTCAGAGTGCCCCTCGAGTGCCCGGACAGGCAGTGCCCGCCGCCTCACGGCACTCGGCCACCGGAATGGCCACACTCGCCCCCGACCTCCATGTGGTGGCCGGGGACGAGGACTTCTTCCGACACTTCGGCGCGTCATCGGCCGAGCTGTGCGGGCGCAGCCTGTTCGATCTGCTGCACCCCAGCGCCCCCTCCGTCCTACGGGAACACTTCTCGCGACTGCACGACGGGCGGCGCACCCGCTTCACCGAGCGCGTCCTCGGCTACCACTCACGCGGCCGGGTCTTCTCGGGCAAGCTGACCGGCACGGCCATCCAGGGCCGGTCCGACCGGCTCTCGGCCATCGTCGTGATGGTCAAACCGGACGATGAACGGCCGGCGGAGGAACCGCCTCCCACCGGCCAGAAGCTACTGTCTCCGCTGGAGGCCCGAATACTCGAGGGAGTGGCCACCGGTGCGTCCACCGTGCAGATGGCCGCCAAGCTCTATCTCAGCAGACAGGGCGTCGAATACCACGTAGGAGCGATGTTGCGGAAGATGAAGGCACCCAACCGGGCCGCCTTGGTCTCGCGCGCCTACGCGGCGGGCATGCTGACCGTGGGCACCTGGCCGGCCCGGGTACGCCCCGAATTCATCAAGTGATGTTCATCATGTGACGCCGTGTCACTCCCTTCGGGCCCGGGGCGCCAGCGCCCCGGGCCTGTGGATTTCCGCCGCCCGGCGGGCACTTCACATTCCGGCGACTTCACGGGCCCCGCGTGGGACACCTCCGCCGCTCAGTAGGCTGAGACGGCCATGCGTTCACTCCCCTCCCGGTCGCGCCCCGCGCGACGGCGCCCCCGCCACCGGCTGCCACGCGGCCTGCCGCCCGCCGTGCTCGCCGTATGCGCCGCCCTGACCGCCACGGGATGCGCGGCCCAGGCGGGGGTGCGGGACGACGGCGCGGCGCCCTCGCTTTCGGCACCGGCCAGCGCGGTTCCGCTCTGGCCCGGGTACACCCCCTCGGTCACGGCCCCGCCCCGTGAGAAACCCGATCTCGCCCGCTATCTGCCAGTGGACAAGGTCCGGCTGCCCGCGGGCGGACTGGCCGCCCTCTCCGCGAAGGACCTGCTGCTCCACGACCCGAATGTGCCGGCGCTGGTGCAGAAGCAGATCTCCGTCTGTCCGGGCGGTGGCAACTGCGCGCTGCGGGACGCCGTCCACCGCGATCTCACCGGCGACGGCCGGGACGAACTGGTGGTCGCGGTCGATCTGCCGCGATTCGACCGGACGCTGCTCCAGGTCTACACGGCCTCCGGCCACACGGTCCGCCCGGTGCTGATCTACTGGGGCCCGCCGGGGCTCACCGGCGAAACCTTCGGCCGCGATCTGCTGATCAGCGCGATCGGCGAGGACGGCCGGGTCACCACCCGCTTCCACTGGAACGGCACCGTCATGGCCGCCTTGACGCCCGAGGACGGCGCGGGCCCCCGGCCGGACGTCACGTCCGAACCGCGGGCCGTACCGTCGGACGGCGGCGCGGCGGACCCGGCCAACCGTACGGAGACGAGGACGACGCGATGACCACCGGCTTCACCCCACCCGGCGCCGCCCCGGGCCCCGGCTCCCCGACCGAGGCGCATCTGCTGCTCGTCGAGGACGACGAGGTGATCCGCAATACGGTATGGATGTCCCTGGAGCGGTACGGCTTCACCGTGTCCACCGCGGGCGACGGCCTCACCGGGCTGGAGATCTTCCGCGAGAGACAGCCCGATCTGCTCCTGCTGGATGTGATGCTGCCCGAACTGGACGGCATCGGACTGTGCCGCAGGGTCCGCGAGTTCAGCCTGGCGCCGATCCTGATGATGTCCGCGCGCGGTGACTCCCTCGACGTCGTCTCCGGTCTCGAGGCGGGAGCCGACGACTATGTGGTCAAGCCCTGCGAGAGCGCCGTCCTGGTGGCCCGTATCCGCTCGCTGCTGCGCCGCGCCTCCTTCACCCCCATGGCCCGCGCCCCGCACGCCGAGGCGCGCGGCGGGGCTCCGGAGCCGGATGGCGCGGCCGGACCGGACACCCTCGTCTTCGGCGAACTGACCATCGACACCCTCGGGATGGAGGTGCGCCGCGCGGGCGAGCCGCTCGCCCTGACCCCCACCGAACTGCGGATGCTGCTGGAGTTCGCCGGCTCGCCGGGTGTGGTGCTGGAGCGCCGTACGCTGCTCAGCCGGGTCTGGGACCACGCGTGGCAGGGCGACACCCGGGTGGTCGACCTCCATGTGCAGCGGCTGCGCGCGAAGATAGGCGCCGAACGGATCGAGACGGTCCGCGGCTTCGGATACAAGCTGCGGCGCTGACGATGACGCTGCGATGGCGGATCGTCGCCCTGGTGGCGGCGGCGACCTGTGCCGCCGCGGCCGCGGTGGGGGTGCTGGTGCACCATGCCTCACGCGACCGCGAACTGTCCCAGGCGCGCGACGGGGCGCGCACCACCCTCGAGCGCGCCGCGCTCGGCTACGCCCGCACCGGCGGCGTCCAGGGCTCCGGCGCGGTGCTGGACGCACCCGGGCTCCCCGGAGGTCTGCGGCGGCTGGTGGCCAAGGGGCATCAGGGCACCGAGTTCGCCACCGGCCCGGACGGACCCGCGATGTGGGCGGCCCGGCCCGCCGATGGCCAAGTCCTGTCCGTACGCATCGACATGAGCACCGCGATGCGCAACATCAGCGCGCTGGACACCAACATCATCCTGGCCGGGCTGATGACCACCGCCGTGGTGCTGCCGCTCGGCGTGCTGACCGCCGAGCGGATGAGCCGGCGGCTGCGGCTCGCGGCGGCCACCGCGCGGCGGATCGCGGCCGGGGACCTGGACGCCCGGATCTCCCCCGCCGCCCGCCCGCACGACGAGATCGCCGAGATCTCCGGGGCCGTGGACTCGATGGCCGCCGCGCTCCAGGAACGGCTCCTGGACGAGCAGCGGTTCACCGCCGATGTGGCGCATGAGCTGCGCACGCCGCTGATGGGGCTGGTCACCGCCGCCGAACTGCTGCCGCCGGGCGAGGCGGCCGGGTATGTGCGCGACCGGGTACGGGTGCTGAGCACCCTGGTCGAGGAGCTGCTGGAGATCTCCCGGCTGGACGCGGGCGCGGAGGAGGCCGATCTGTCCCCGTGTCCTCTGGGGCCGGTGCTGGACGAGGCCATCGCCGGCACCGGGCTGTCGGCACGGCTGCGGACCGGCACGGCGGAGGGCACCGGACAGCCGGACTCCGCGGAGGACACCGGGCAGCGGGATGCCACGGACCGGACCAGACAGCGGGACTCCGCGGACGACACCGGGCCGTGGCACTCCACGGACGGCCCGAAGGTGTGGACGGACCCCCGCAGGCTCACCCGTATCGTCGCCAATCTGGTGGTCAACGCCCATCGCCACGGCCGCGAACCGGTCGAGGTGACGGTGGCGGCGGACGGCCGGACCGTGACCGTGCGCGACCACGGCACCGGCTATCCGGACGATCTGCTGGAGAAGGGCCCGCAGCGGTTCCGCACCGGGGTCCGGGAGCGCGGCCGGGGCCATGGCCTCGGGCTGACGATCGCGGTCGGCCAGGCTCAAGTCATCGGCGCCACGCTGGAGTTCGGCAACGCACCGGACGGCGGCGCGGTCGCCACGCTGCGTCTGCCCGAAGGGCCCGAGCGGCCGGAGCTCTCCGACCTGCCTGAGCTGCCCGATCCCGGACCGATACACGGCTGATACATCGTCGAGCGGAAGTCGAGACACGGCCGAGCCCAGGCCGACACCGTCCGTTGCGGTTCCGAAGATCTTCGCTGAGGAGGATGGCGGCGACCCCCGCGAAACCTCGCGGCCGGGATCGACGGAGGAGCAATCGGCATGGCAGGTCCCCTGACGGCACTACGCGTACGGTTCACACCGGACTCGGAGCAGACGCCGCGGGACACCAGACCCCCGGGCCGCCGCCGGACGAGAGGGCACGGGAGGCGGAAGCGGACCGGCATCCGGCGGTTCTTCACCTGGCGGAAGCTGGTCGCCTATGTGCTCACCCTGTGCGCCCTGCTGATCGGGGCGTTCACCGTGCTCTACTACTCCATCGACATCCCCAGGGCCAACGCCCAGGCGAAGGCGCAGAGCAACATCTACAAGTACAGCGACGGCACGATCCTCGCCCGGACCGGTGAGATCAACCGCGAGATGGTCACCCTCGGCCGGGTACCCACCGGTGTGCAGCACGCGTTCGTGGCGGCCGAGAACAAGTCCTTCTACAAGGACTCGGGCGTGGACCCGATGGGCATCCTGCGAGGGCTGGTCAACACCGCGACCGGCAAGGGCACCCAGGGCGGTTCGACCATCACCCAGCAGTACGTCAAGAACTACTACCTGAGCCAGGAGCAGACCGCCACCCGCAAGATCAAGGAGTTGGTGATCTCCCTCAAGGTCGATCAGAGCAACTCCAAGGAGGACATCCTCGCGGGGTATCTGAACACCAGCTACTTCGGCCGCGTCGCCTACGGCATCCAGGCCGCCGCCCGCGCGTACTACGACAAGGACGTGGACGACCTCACGGTCGAGGAGGGCGCGTATCTGGCGGCGCTGGTGCAGGCCCCCAGCCAGTACGACTGGGCCGTCGCGAGCCCCACGGCCAAGCGCCTGGTCAAACGGCGCTGGAACTATGTGCTGGACAACATGGTCGACATGCGGTGGCTGGACCCCGACCAGCGGAAGGGCATGCGCTTCCCCGCCCCCGTCGCGCCGGAGCCCGCCCCCGGCCTCGGGGGCCAGGCCGGCTATCTGGTGGACGCGGCCCGCAATGAGCTGATCGCCTCTGGCGTCAGCGAACAGGAACTCGCCGCGGGCGGCTGGACCATCACCCTCAACGTCGATCCGGACAAACAGCGGGCCCTGGAGGAGACGATGCGGCAGGGCCTGGACGGCGCCGCCAAGGGCAAGCAGGGCCGTGCGGACGCCGCCGCCACCCAGGGCGGTGCGGTCTCGGTGGACCCGGAGAACGGCCGGATCCTCGCGCTCTACGGCGGCCGGGACTACACCCGGCACTATCTGTCCAACGCGACCCGGGGCGACTACCAGGTGGGCGCCGTCTTCGAACCGGTCACCACCGCCACGGCCATGGACGCCAAGATGCGGAACGAGCGGGCCGCGGGTCGACTGTCTGAGGTCAAGCGCACCGCCGGGGCCCTGGGCATGGACACCGACGGCGGCGGCTTCGACTCCAAGGAGTCGGTCGGGCTGGGGCTGATGGGCTCGAGCCCGCTCAGGATGGCCGGTGTCTACGCCTCGTTCGACCACCAGGGCAAGCGGGTCACCCCGAGCATCGTGAAGTCCGCGCGGCGCGGCGACGAGACGGCCGGACCGCCGAAGGCGGTGGGCGACCAGGCGATCCACCCCTCGGCGGCCCGGCTGATCACCCAGAGCCTCGTCGACGACGCCGCAGCGACCACCGCCCGCGCCGTCAAACGGCCCACCGCGGGCAAGGGCGGGGTCTCCGACGACAAGAGGGCGGCCTGGTTCATCGGTTACACCCCGGACCTGGTCACCGCGATCGCCCTCTTCGGCGAGGACGCCGAGAAGCGGAAGCAGATCCCCTTGAAGAACGCCGGTGTTCAGCGGATCGCCGGTCTCTGGAGCGAGTACACCGAGAAGGCGCTGCGGGGTGTGCCCGCGACCTGGTTCGACATGGGCCCCGGGCCGGGAACGCTGCCGGTCCCGGACCAGATGGTGCCTAAGCGCTCCGCTGGATCGGAAGTGCCCTGACCTGCCGTCGATCGTCCGCGGCACCGTCGTGGCCGGCCGCGCCCGCGCGGCGGAGCCGCATATCGACACAGCCCCGCGCCCCTTCGGGGCGCCACCGAACCGCAGCCGACTTCCGCCGATCCGCCTAGATGATCGATTCCAAGGGGTCAGTGATCGTACGGGGTGAGCGAACGGAGGGTGCCTCGTGTGGTGTGGTCGTTGTGCCAGATCACGGCGGTCAGGGCGAGTATTCGCTGCATGACACGGGCGATGACACCTCCAGGCGTGCGCGCTCGGTGCTGTTCGAGGTCGAGTTGCCCCTTGAAGGTCTCGTTGACCGACTCGATGACCTGCCGCAACGGCTTGAACAGGGATCCACCGGGCCGTTGCCGTTCGCCCTTGCGGGTCGGCCGTAGCAGCTGGATGCCCTGCTGGGCGAGTTCCTGTTCGAAGGCGCGGCCGAAGTAGTGCTTGTCGCCGATCAGTGTCTGGCCGGGCCGGGCGGCGAGGAGGTGCGGTTCGGCCGCGAGCAGGTCCAGCAGTGTTTCGCGTTCGTCGGCTTTGGCTCCGGTCAGTGCGAAGGCGACGGGCAGGCCCTGGAGGGTGCACACCAGGTGCAGGCGCAGACCCCAGAAGAAGCGGCTGTGGCTGGCGCAGTAGCCGTATTGGGCCCATCCGGCCAGCTCGGAGCGTTTGACGGTCTCCCGCGAGCGGCCGCATTCCACGGGTGTGGAGTCCACGATCCACACGTCATCGCTCCACGCCGAGGTGCTGGTGGCCAGTATCCGGGTGATCCGGCGGAGCAGATCGGCTGCTTTGCGCAGCCGCTTGTTGTAGCCGGGTTGCTGCGGCAGGTACGGGAAGAGATGGCGCAGGTGGGCCCGGGCATACCGGAGCCACCTGGCCTCGGAGGTGAAACCGAGCATGGCCTGCATCATCGCAAGGGTGACCAGCTCGGCGTCGGTCAGCTGCGGCGCGATCCCCACGGCCGGCCGCCACGGCACCAAGTCCAGACGCTCCTTCAGCAGATCGTCGGTCGTCGCATAGAGTGCTGTCGCGAGGGTGTCCAGGTTGTTCGTCACAAAACGATCTTGGACACCCTCGCTCTTGTCTCCGCAGGCACCCCTTGGAATCGATCATCTAGCGAACGGTGAGCGCGGCGGCGAAGCCGCCGACGAGGCCCGCTGCCCCGAGGAGGCAGATCAGAAGCAGCCGGCGGCGCAGCGTCCGGTACACCTCCTGGTACTCCGCCCGCAGCTCCTCGCAGCGCCGCACCACCGTGCGCAACGTCCGCTCGGTGACGGCCAGTTGGTCCTGGAGGTAGAGCCGCTCGACCTCCGCCCGCTGGGCGGAGGTCAGCCAGTCGAGCCGACCGGTGAGGCGGCGGGCCCGCTCCCGGGCCGCGTCCCGCTCGGTCTGGAGCAGCAGATAGCCCTCGATCTGGTTGATTCCGGCGGCGATACCGGGGGGCTCGGCGGCTCTGGCCATGCTCACGCCACACTCTCCTTCTGGCCGACATCGGGATGGTGCAGATCGAACGCGGGGGATTCGGAACGGATCTTCGGCAGGCTGACGAAGTTATGGCGCGGCGGCGGGCAGGTGGTCGCCCATTCCAGGGAACGGCCATATCCCCAGGGGTCGTCGGTGACGACCTTCTCGCCGTACTTGGCAGTCTTCCAGACGTTGTAGAGAAACGGCAGGAACGACAGGCCGAGGACGAAGGAGCTGATGGTGGAGATGGTGTTCAGCGTGGTGAAGCCGTCGGCGGCGAGATAGTCGGGAATTCTGCGGAGCATTCCCTCGGCGCCGAGCCAGTGCTGTACCAGGAACGTGCCGTGGAAGCCGAGGAAGAGGGTCCAGAAGGTGATCTTTCCGAGCCGCTCGTCCAGCATCTTGCCGGTGAACTTGGGCCACCAGAAGTGGAATCCGGCGAACATCGCGAAGACCACGGTGCCGAAGATGACGTAGTGGAAGTGAGCCACCACGAAGTAGGTGTCCGAGACATGGAAGTCCATCGGCGGCGAGGCCAGGATCACGCCGGTCAGACCGCCGAAGACAAAGGTGATGAGAAAGCCGATCGCCCAGAGCATCGGGGTCTCGAAGCTCAGTGACCCCTTCCACATCGTGCCGATCCAGTTGAAGAACTTGATACCGGTCGGCACCGCGATCAGGAACGTCATGAACGAGAAGAACGGCAGCAGCACTCCGCCGGTGACATACATGTGGTGCGCCCAGACGGTGACCGAAAGGCCCGCGATGGAAATCGTCGCCGCGATGAGCGAGACATAACCGAACATCGGCTTCCGGGAGAAGACCGGAATGACTTCGGAGATGATGCCGAAGAACGGCAGGGCGATGATATAGACCTCCGGATGGCCGAAGAACCAGAAGAGATGCTGCCAGAGCAGCGCACCGCCATTGGCCGCGTCGAAGACATGCGCCCCGAATTGACGATCCGCCTCCAGGGCGAACAGCGCCGCCGCGAGCACCGGGAAGGCCAGCAGCACCAGCACTCCGGTCAGCAGCACATTCCAGGTGAAGATCGGCATGCGGAACATCGTCATGCCGGGAGCGCGCATGCAGATGATCGTGGTGATGAAGTTGACCGAGCCGAGGATCGTGCCGAAGCCGGAGAGGGCCAGACCCATGATCCACATATCCGCGCCCGCACCCGGCGAACGCACCGCGTCCGACAGCGGGGAGTAGGCGAACCAGCCGAAGTCGGCAGCGCCCTGCGGGGTCAGGAACCCGCCCACCGCGATCAGCGAGCCGAAGAGGTACAGCCAGTACGCGAACATGTTCAGCCGCGGGAACGCCACATCGGGCGCACCGATCTGAAGCGGCATGATCCAGTTGGCGAACCCCGCGAACAGCGGGGTGGCGAACATCAGCAGCATGATCGTGCCATGCATGGTGAACGCCTGGTTGAACTGCTCGTTCGACATGATCTGCGAACCCGGACGGGCCAGTTCGGCACGCATCAGCAGCGCCATCACCCCGCCGATGCAGAAGAAGGCGAACGAGGTGATCAGGTAGAGCGTGCCGATCGTCTTGTGATCGGTGGTGGTCAGCCATCCGACGGCCGTGGCCCCCGGTCCGGGGCGGCGCGACGGCAAGGCGGCCGGCGCCGCGACAACGGTGTTGTTCCTCATGACCGCTAGGTGTCCGGCACCCCCTCGGATCGTCACTCCGAGGGCCAGTCGATGTTTTCCGCTCCGGGGTGTGATGATCCAAGACGTGCCGGACACCTTCGGATCATGAGCACCGACGACGCCTTCGACGCCGCCTACCGCGAGCATTACTGGGCGGTCAGCCGTTTTGTGGCACGGCGGCTGGACGACCAGGCATGGGAGGTCGAGGAAGTGGTCGCCGAGGTCTTCGCGGTGGCCTGGCGGCGCCGGGCCGAAGTGCCCGAGTCACCGCTGCCGTGGCTGTACGGGGTGGCCCGGCACTGTCTGGCCAACACCGTGCGCGGCAAGGGCCGTTACCGCAGGCTGCTGGCCAAGCTGGGCCACCATGAGGCGACTGTGGGCGGGCGCACCGTGGCGAGCCCGGACGCCGAGCGGCCGGGCTCCTGGGTGTTGGAGGCGCTGTCCCGGCTCACCGAGGCCGACCAGGAGGTGCTGCGGCTGACGGCGTGGGAGGAGCTGACCGTCGAGGAGCTCAGCACCGTGTTGGGGTGCGGCCGGTCGGCGGCGGCGATGCGGCTGCACCGGGCGCGGCGGCGGCTGCGGGAGCAGATAGAGGCCCTGCGCCGGGACGACCGGGTCTCAGTGGGGTGCACGAGCGGCAAGGGCGACAAGGCCCATAGCGCTGACAGGGCCGACAGGGCCCACAAGGATGGACACGCATGACCGACGAACTGGATCTGCTCCGCGAGGCCAACCCCGTGTCCGCCGACACCGGCCCCTGGCGGGACCGGCCGCTGAACGCGCACGCCGAGCTGCTGCTGCGGCAGCTGCCGTCCCGGGACCGGGGGCGCCGTACGGTGCGACGCGTGATCTGGAGCCTGGAGGCCGCGGCGGCCGCGACGGTCCTCGCCCTCGCGCTGACCGTCTCGGGCACCCCTTCCTCCGCGGTGGCGGCGTCCAGACCACTGCCGCTGGTGGCGCATGCCTCCCGGGCGGACGTATCGCTCGCCGAGATCGACCGGCGGGCGCGGACGGCGGCCGAGGAGTCCCCGGGGAAGAGCGAGCGGGGCAGCCATCTCCAGAGCTGGGCGCTGAGCATGAAGTCGGGCGAGGATCCGGTGACGCTGCCCCGGGAGTCGCTGACCCGGTGGAACGCGGACGGCAGCGGTTTCACGCTGGAGGTGGCCACCGATCCGAGTCATCCGAGGCGCGCGGTGATCGAGGACGGTCCCCCGCCGCGCACCGTCCACGAGGGCAAGGTGCTGAGCGAGGAGCGCTATCCACCCGGGATCAACAGCGCGAACCAGGACTACTTCGAGGACCCGCCGGCCGGGGCCGCGGCGCTGCGCGACTATCTCGCCGTCTGGTCCCCGGGCGCGGACCGCGACCCGGCGGAGCTGATCTCGGCCATCGAGTCGTTCATCACGGTGTGGACTCCGGGCCCGCGCCAGCGGGCGGACATCACCACCCTGCTGTCCCGGATCGAGGGGCTGCGCCCTGCGGGCAAGGTCACCGACCGGCTGGGCCGGGAGGGGCAGGCGTTCCGGTTCACCCCGCGCGCTTCCGGGCTCCGGTACCTGATCGTCCTCGATCCGGCCGACGGCACGGTGCTGGACGTCGAGGAGACGATCACCCGGGACGATCCGGAGTACCGGCTCAAAGCGGGCGACGTGATCTCCTACAAGGCGTGGATCTACTGATCGGGCGCGCGAGTGCGGGGGGGCTCATCGGGGACGCGGGTGCGGGTGCCGCGGCGGGACGGATCGCCCCGGCGTGGCCTCAGGCTTCCTCTCCCTGGCAGTGGGGGCACCACAGGGTGGTCCGGCCCGCGATCCGGCCGTGGCGCAGCGGATGACCGCAGCGGGGGCAGTGCGGGTCCGGGTCGTCGCGCTGCCCGGTGACCCAGTCCGGGTCGTCCGGCACCCGGCCCGCCCGCACCGAGGCGCGCAGCACATCGCGCATCGCGGTGTGGAGCCGATCGTGTTCGGCGTCGGTCAGCGAGTTCACCGGCCGCTGTGGATGGATCCGGGCCCGCCACAGGATCTCGTCGGCGAGCAGATTGCCGAGCCCGGCGATCACTGCCTGATCGGTCAGGGTGGCCTTGACGCGTCCGCGTCGCCCGGCCAGCAGCCGGTCGAGCTCGGCCCGGCTCAGCGAGAGCGCGTCCGGGCCCTGATCGCCGATGATCCGGTCGATGTCGGCGTCGGTGGCGGCGAGCCAGATGCCCTGGAGTTTGCGCTGGTCCTCGAAGCCGAGGCGGTGGCCGTCGTCGAGGTCGAAGGCGACGCGCTCGAACCGGCCGGCCGGTTCGGAGTCCGGCCCGCACACCAACCGCCCGGTCATGCCGAAATGCAGCAGGACCGTGGGCCCGTCGGTGGGGGCGATCAGCCACTTGCCGTGGCGGCGCGGTGCGGCGAAGCGGCGGCCCTTGAGGTCGCGCTTCAGCCGCTGGGCGGTCACCCCGTGCAACACCCCCGCGTCGGCCACCGTCGCCCGCTCGACGCGGCGGCCCTGCGCACAGGAGGCGAGCGTCCGCCGGAACCCCTCGACATCCGGTAGCTCGGGCATAGCGTCAGGCTACGCCCGGGGCTGATGTCTCGCGTTATGGATAATCATCCCTTCGGGGGCTTTCGTCGGCTAAAGTCCGAATTATGCGATTCATGCGCCCGGCCCCGGGGGCGAGCGGTCGCAGCCGGACGTTGTTCGCGATCACACGGTGTCTGCCGTTCGTGGTCCTGGCGGCGGTGCTCAGCATTGAGCTCTCCCCCGCGCACACCCTCTACACCGGCTCTCTGCTCTCCCCGGCGCCGGCGCTGGCGGCGGTGACCATGGGGCCGTTCGGCAGCGCCGGTGTGGCGCTGCTGGCCGCGGCGATCTGCGGGATCACCACCGCCCACAACGACGCGTGGGGCAGCGAGGTGGTGTACGCGAATCTGCTGGCCCTGGTGGTGGTGGCGGTCGCGAGCGTGGCGACCAGCGCGGTGCGGGTGCGCCGGGACCGTGAGCTGGCCCATATCCGCCGGATCGCCGAGGTGTCCCAGAACGTGGTGCTGAGGCCGCTGCCCGCCCGGATGGGCGTGGTGAACACCGCCAGTGTCTATATGGCGGCCGAGCGCGGAGCGCAGATCGGCGGGGACCTGTACGAGGCGATGTCCACCCGCTACGGAGTGCGGCTGATCGTCGGCGATGTGCGGGGAAAGGGGCTGGCCGCGGTGCGGTCCGCCGCGGCCGTGGTGGGCGCCTTCCGGGAGGCGGTGCACTACGAGCAGGATCTCGCCGAGGTGATGCACCGCTGCGCGGCCGCGCTGGGGCGCGAGTACGAGCTGCTGGACCGTTCCCAGTTCCAGGACCCGCAGGAGCTGGAGGAGCAGTTCGTCACCGTGCTGCTCGCCCAGGTCTCGGAGGAGTCACTGGTCCATCTGATCAACCGGGGCCATCCGCCGCCCCTGGTGATGCGCGGGCGCAAGGTGCGCTCCCTGGACCCGGTGCGCCCGCTGCCGCCGCTCGGCCTCGAGGATTTCCTCGCCCCTCCCCCGATCCGCGTCGAGACCTTTCCGTTCCTGCCCGGTGACCGGCTGTTGCTGCACACCGACGGAGTGGTCGAGGCCCGCAACCACTACAACGAGTTCTTCCCGCTGCACCGGACCATGGAGACGCTGGACGGCGCCACTCCGTCCGAGTACCTGGACGGGCTCCGCCACGCCCTGGTCCGGCATGCGGAGGGGCGGCTGTCGGACGACGCGGCGATGGTCCTCATCGAGCGGGTCATCGGCGGCGCGGGGCGGCCGGTTCTCTGAGCCGGTTCTTTGTGTGGGTTCTTTGTGTGGGTTCTTTGAGCCGCTTCTCCGAAGTGGGTTCTCCCAGCCGGTTCTCCGAAGTGGATTCTCCCAGCCGGTTCTCCGAGTGGGTTCCGCCACGCCGGCGCCGTACATCCGCCGTACCGTCGGCCCGCGTTGGCCGCCTTGGCATGGGTTGACGCCCTCGCGGAGCGCGACGACACTGTGAGGGACGGTCACGATTGTCAGCGCCCACCGTGCGGTATCCCCGCTCAGGTGGGTCATCGGCCCCGGCTCGCTGACAGGCAACCCTTCTTCCGCGACGGGGTGCCCCCGGGTGACGACCAGGTCCCGTCGGCGTGGACGGGACAAGCGCGGTCTCGCTGCCTCGCGAGCCCCCGATGATGGGATCGGTGGAGATGCCCAGGACCGACAGCCACAGGGACGGCGCCCGTCGGCGTCCCCGGCCGTTGTCCCCGCTCCGCCGTCTCCTGGCTCCGGCGGGTCACCTCCTGACCAGGCGGCTGCACATCGATCTGCTGCGCATTTGCAGCGCCTCCAGTCCAGCCGTCTGAATCGACGCGGTCACCGAGCACTGAGCGCGGCCTCGCGCGCCGGGGCCGGGCCGGGTGTGTCCCGGCACCGTCCCGGCGGGCGCCCCGCGCGGGCTTCCCTTCCGTTGCGCCATCGGCGCCGCCTGACCGGCGGGGCCGGGGCTCCGTCATTGCCTTGGAGAGCCATGTCCGAGACGTTTTCCGTCAGTTCAGGTCCCGCCGCTCTGCTCGACCCCGACCCCTGTTCGCCGCGCCCCCGGATCGCCCCGCCCGCACCGCCGCACCGCTTCCGCAGCCGTATCGGCGTCGACCTCGCCGGTGGCTTCTATCCGGTGCCGCATCGCTATCGGCTTTACCTCTCCGCGAGCTGTCCGCTCTCGCTGCGCGTGTCCATCACCCTCGATCTGCTCGGGCTGCGGAACACCGTCGCCACCACTCTCCTCGGGCTCCCGGACGACACCCCCGAAGCGTTCGCCGCGCTGCGCGGGGCCTACGAGGCCACCTGGCACCGATACGGCGGACCGCTGGACGCGCCCGCGCTGTGCGACGGCTGGACCGGACGTGTCGTCAGCAATCACACGCCCGACATCCTGCGCGATCTCGCCGGCCATCTGAGCGACCCGGGCGGCGCCGGATCTCCCCGGCTGCGCCCGGCGGCCCTCGCCGCGGACATCGACGCCCTCCGCGAACTCCTCGACGAGGACATCACCCATGCCGCACGGCAGGCCGGGACGGCGCACGAGCCGGAGTGCCGGGACGCGGCGCTCGAGCGACTGCTGACCGCCCTGGACCGGCTCGACCGACAGCTGGCGACCGCGCCGTACGCACTGGGTGACGAGCTGACCGCCGCCGATGTGGACCTGTGGGTGGCCCTCGTCCAGCTCGACACCGAGTACCGGCCCCTCCTGGACGCCGACGCGGCCGACCGGGTCTCCCGGCACGGGCGGCTGCACGCCTATGTACGGCGGCTGCACGCCCATCCGGCCTTCCACACCACGATCCCGGAGGCTCTCCAGGACGAGGTGTCCTGAGTTTCCGCCCTGGGGTTTCCGCGCCGGCGGTGACCGCCACCGTCGAGGACCCTGGAGGTCACCGCCACCGTCGAAGGCGGCCGTAAGCAGCCACCGCCACCAGTCGCCGTAGCAGCCACCGCCGCCAGTCACCGCCGAGGCACCGCCCTGACCTGCGGCTCCGCTCAGGTCAGGGCGGCCCTGGCGTCGCCGAACTCGCCCATCGCCCCGGCCACGATGGCTTCCAGACGGGCATGGTGGGCGCCGCGCCAGTAGACACGCTCGCAGGCCGTACAGCGGGCGAAGACTTCGTAGGTGCGCCGGGTGCCGTGCTGGAGCCGCTCCCGGACCGCCTCCTTGTCGGCGTCCTCCAGCGGGCCGTTGCAGGCGGTGCAGCGGGTCCAGGGCGCCAGGCTCGGGGTGAACCGGCCGAGGACGTCCCGCAGTTGCTCATCGGGGCGGTCGCTGTAGACATACGCCCCGGCCCACAGCTCACGGCGGCGCAGCAGCCCGCGGTCGCGGGAGAGCAGCACCCGGCGCTGGGTGGCGGAGCGCGCGGCCAGCTCGGGATCGCCGATGTCCTCGCTCTCGTACGCGGCGTCCACACCCAGCAGCCGCAGCCGGCGCGCGAGCGTGCCCAGATGCACATCGAGCAGGAAGCGCAGCGGCGCGCCCGGCACCCGCTGCGGGCGGACGACCGGGTGGACCTCCACGGTCTCCCCCGCGCTCGGCACATGCGAGACGGCGGTCTCCTCGCCGTCCACCAGCAGCCTGCCGACCTCGGTGAGCGGGACCCCGAGCGACTCGACGACATGGCCGAGAGTCGAAGCGCCGTCGGTGACGACGGCCGTCCAGGGGCGGCGGCGCTCAGGGACGGTGAAGAACCGCAGTTCAGGGGCGAGGCTGAGGTGGATCTCGGGTCCGTTCACACCGCCAGCATGCCAGGCGCGCCCGGCTCGGGGCGATGGCGTTTCCGGTCCGGCCCCCGGCTTGACGATCATGAAAGCGGACCGTCGGCGGGAACCACCGGGGGCGGCGGGCCAAGCGGCCCGTACGCTCGTCGTCCGGGCGTCAGCCGGCCGGTGGGTCCGCCTTGGCGCGGTCGCGGTGTCTCTTGCGGCGCCATGCCACCATCCGCAGATAGTCCTCGTGCAGCACTCGCCCGACGAGCGCACCGCCGAAGACCACGAAGCCGACGCCGACCAGCCAGGACTGGACGACCAGGACGGTGCCGACCGGACCGTAGGAGACCGTGCTGGAGGCGATCAGCGGGGAGAACACCAGCTGGGAGAAGACCCGCAGCCCCAGCAGCCCGACGCCGGTGGCCAGCGCGCCGGGCAGCAGGGCGCCCCAGCTGATCCGCCCGCCGAGCAGCAGATGCTGCGACCACCAGAAGAACAGCACCGTGCCCACCACCGCCACCAGGACCCGGGAGAGACCGGGCACCAGATGGGCGGAGAGCAGCAGGTAGCAGATCAGCACCACGAGCCACACCAGATGGCGCCAGACGGTGTGCCAGCGGCCGGCCGGAAGCTCCCACACCTTCTCGTAGCCGACCTGGAGCACCGTGCCGAAGCGCAGCCCGAAGATGGCGAGCGTCGCCAGACCGAAGGCGGTGGTGGACTCCAGCGCCTGCTTGGGCGGGGCGAACAGCCGCTGCACCTCGTCCCGCGAGGTCGGGGAGAGTCCGAGGCCCTCGCCCAGCCACTGGGCGAATCCCAGCCGGTTCACCGGGTCGGCCGCGGCCACCACGATCAGCAGGGGCACCAGGGTGAGAAAGCCCAGGGCGGCGAAGCCCATCGCGCGGTGCAGCAGCTCGAATTCACTGCCCCGCCGCCAGCCGCGTCCGAGTGCCGACCGGTGGAACGCGCCCTCCAGCCGCCGCCACCATCTGGGCCCCCGGGAGCCGGACGCGGACCGATTCTCGGACATACCCACTCCCCTACCCGCGCCACCGGCTCGACCTGGGCAGTGCCGTCCAGGCTACTCGGGGTGGTGACGTTCCGCCGGGAGCTCGCCCGGGGCACCCATGCGGTGTCCCGGCGGCCGTGCGAGCCCGCTGGGCGGGCCTCACGCCGTGGCCATGACCGGGGCTCCGCTGTCCGCGTCGATGACGCTGACCCGGACGGCGGGCTCACGCACCGTGTCCAGGCTGGCCGCGGCGTCCATCGCGAAGAGCACCAGAACGGGCCTCGCGGCCGTGCCGCCCCCGTACACCCCGGCGAACTGGAGGATGCGCCAGCCGCCGTCGTCCCAGTGGTCCATCAGAGCGGAGCGCACCACGCGGGAGACGCTCTGCCAGGCGCGGGAGCGCTCCAGCAGTTCGACGGTCGCGGCGACCGGGACCGCCGTCCGCGCTCCGGCCGCGGTGAGCGGCACCGGTGGCGGGGCTCCGGCCGCATCGGGCGGCACGGCCACCTGCGTGGTCGCAGGCGTGGTCGCAGGCGCCACCGCCGTGGCCGTCGCCGTCGCGGCGAGCGGATGTCCGGCGATCCGCAGCCGCAGCCGGCGCAGCGGCATTCGCCAGCGGCGCTCCGGATTGGCGGAGAGGGCGGTCAGGACCACCGCCGCGGCCAGGACCAGGCACGCCGCCGCGGCCGGATGGCGGGCCGCCGCGGTCCACCAGGGCTGCCGCGCCAGGGCCGCCGCGGCACCGCCCGCGAGAACCGCGGCGGCGCGGGCGAAGGCGCGCCAGGTGAGGGGCGCCTCCTGCCGCGCCGTACAGCCGCAGGAGGAGCCGGGCGCGGCGGCGCGGGCGTAGCCGAGATAGCCGAGGAAGCCCGCGCCGAGGAGGGCGGCCGCCGCTCCCGGGAGCGGGGTGGTGGGCGGCGCCAGCAGTGCGGCGGCGAGGAGGAGTTCGACCGCGCCGAGGACGCGGAGGACGAGCGCGGCCCGGCCGCCGTCGCGCAGCAGCCGCGCGAGCGCGGTACGGGGCGCCTGCCGGGCGGTGCCCCGGCCGAACAGCTTGCCGGCCCCCGCCGGTCCGAGCACCCCGGCGAGCACCAGCGGGGCGAGGTCGCGGGCCAGGGCGCTCACCGCCGCCTCCCCGCACCGGGCGCGACCGCGACCCGTACGAGGTCCACCGAGCCGTCGGACGGCCGCCACGCGCCCAGGACCTGGGCGCTCTGTCCGATGGTGAGCCGGGACAGATCGGCGGTCGGCGAGGCGTCGCCGTACGCGGCGCTGGTCCTCTCCGCCATGAGGTTGCCGATGATCTCGTGCTGCCCGTGGGCGAGATGCAGCCGGGTCCTCTCGATGCCGCGGATGGTGGCGTGGAGGTTGACGATGTTGACCCACACCGCGTCGGTGGCGAGGGTGCCGTCGGGCAGCGGGAGGCCGCGGGCGTAGAGTCCGTCGCCGGTCTCGATGTCGGCCGCGGTGGTGGCCCGGCCCTTCCAGACGCTGGTGGCGCCCGTGATCCGCACCCGGGAGTGGTCGCCGTAGGAGCCCGCGACCTCCAGGACGTCGCCGTTGATCGCGGCGATCCGCCCCTCGGCGAAGGCGCTCTCGGCGACCGCGGGGTCCAGGGGGCGTATGGGCGCGGCGAAGGCGGCGTCGGCGTCCACGGCGCCCAGGGCTGTCGCCCCGATGACTCCGGTGGTTCCGGTGGCTCCGGCGACTCGGGTGCCGAGGACTCCCGTGCTCAGGGCGCTCGCGCTCAGCGCTCCCGTGCCGATGACGGTGGCGCCGCGGAGGGCGGCGGCGGTGAGGAAGCGACGGCGGGCGAGGGTGTCGCCGGTTCGGTACGCGCTCATGGCCTGGCCCGCCTCATTCGAAGATGGAGACCGGCAGGGTGCCGGTGCTCAGGCTGCCGATGGCGGAGAAGGCGGCGGGGGTGAGGTCGATGACCCGGTTGGTACGGCAGACCCCGTCGCAGCAGGTGGACTCGGAGCAGAAGCTACGGGTGCGCGGGCCGCAGTCGGTGACGGTGACGCAGACGCTCGCGCCCGAGCAGTCGTGGCGCACCTTCATCTCCGAGCCGCAGCCGCGCCGGGGTATGTCCTCGCCGCACAGGTCCGGCCGGGTGATGTCCCAGCACGCCTTGGAGGCGTTGGGCCAGGCGGCGTGCAGGGCGCTGGAGCGGCAGGTGCCGCACGCGCCGCCGCCCGTCGTGGCGCACGGACCCCAGGAGTTGCCACAACAGAACCAGGTGGCCTCGCCGTTCCAGAGCTTGGTCGATCCGCACGCCATGGCGCTGTCCTCCCGGCTTGGGTCAGGCCCTCGGAGCAGCACCATCATCTGCGGGGCCTGGCCCGGTCGCCACGGGAAGGGGTCCGGTCGGAGTCCTCACAACCGCTCGACGATGCGTAGGACTCCGTCCGGCGAGCCGGTGGTCAAGGCCCTCACAACCGCTCGACGACCGTCACATTCGCCTGGCCGCCACCCTCACACATGGTCTGGAGCCCGTAGCGGCCGCCGGTGCGCTCCAGTTCGTGCAGGAGTGTCGTCATCAGCTTGGCGCCGGTGGCACCGAGCGGGTGGCCCAGGGCGATGGCGCCGCCGTTGACATTGACCCGCTCGGGGTCGGCGCCGGTCTCCTTCAGCCAGGCCAGCACGACGGGGGCGAACGCCTCGTTGATCTCGACCAGGTCGATGTCGCCGATGGTCAGCCCGGTCTTCTTCAGCGCGTGCGCGGTCGCCGGGATGGGCGCGGACAGCATCCGGATCGGGTCCTCGCCACGTACCGACAGATGGTGCACCCGGGCGCGCGGGGTCAAACCGTGCTCCCTCACCGCCTGTTCGGAGGCGAGCAGCAGGGCCGCGGCGCCGTCGGAGACCTGCGAGGAGAGCGCGGCGGTGAGCCGTCCGCCCTCGATGATCGGCTTGAGGGCGGCCATCTTCTCCAGGCTGGTGTCCCGGCGCGGCCCCTCGTCCACCAGGACGTCCCGGAACGGGACCACCTCGCGGTCGAAGCGGCCCTCGTCAATGGCGCGCAGCGCCCGCCGGTGCGAGCCCAGGGCGAACTCCTCCATGGCCTCGCGGGTGATGCCCCACTTCTCAGCTATCAGCTCGGCTCCGTAGAACTGGCTGACCGGCCGGTCGCCGTAGCGCGCCCGCCACCCCTCGGAGCCCGCGAAGGGGCCTTCGGTCAGCCCCAGGGGCTCGGACGCCTGACGGCTGGCGAAGCCGATGGGCACCATCGACATGTTCTGCACCCCGCCCGCGACCACCAGGTCCTGGGTGCCGGAGAGCACCGCCTGCGCGGCGAAGTGCAGGGCCTGCTGCGAGGAGCCGCACTGCCGGTCGACGGTCACGCCCGGGACCTCCTCCGGGAGCCCGGCGGCCAGCCAGCAGGTGCGCGCGATGTCCCCGGCCTGCGGGCCCACGGTGTCCAGACAGCCGAAGACGACGTCCTCGACGGCGGCCGGATCGGCGCCCGAGCGCTCCATCAGCGTACGCAGGATGTGTGCGCCGAGGTCGGCGGGGTGGACGGAGGCGAACCCGCCCTTCCGCCGGCCCACCGGCGTCCTTACCGCTTCGACGATGTATGCCTCGGGCATGGCAGCTCCTTGAGGTCCCTCAGGTCATGACGGTCTTACGGTCGTTCTCGCTCTGCCGGCCGTTCTCGCTCTGCCGGCCGTTCTCGCTCTGCTTGTGCTTCTCGCTCTGCTCGTGGTTTTCGCTCTGCTCGTGGTTTTCGCTCTGCTCGTGGTTCTCGCGGAGTGATGCCGTCCAGGACCATCGACAGGTACTGGCGGGCGATCTCCTCCGGGCTGTGCTGTCCGCCCGGCCGGTACCACGAGGCGGCGACCCATACGGTGTCGCGCAGAAAGCGGTACGCCAGCCGGATGTCGAGGTCGGCGCGGAAGACCCCCTCGGCCACGCCGCGCTCCAGCGTGCCCAGCCACGCCCGCTCGAACCTCCGCTGCGACTCGGTGAGATAGCCGAAGCGCGGTTGCGCGGACAGGTGTTTGGACTCCTTCTGGTAGATCGCGACGGCGGCGCGGTGCCGGTCGATCTCCCGGAAGGACTCGGTGACCAGTGCCTCGACGGTCTCCCGGGGGCCGAGTCCGGCGCCGAGCACCGCCTCGTACCCGGCCCAGAGCTCGTCCAGGAAGGTGGAGAGGATCTCGTCGACCATCGACTCCTTGGAGTCGAAGTGGTAGTAGAGGCTACCCGCGAGCATCCCCGCCTCGTCCGCGATCCGGCGGACGGTGGTCGCGTTGTAGCCCTGCGCGGCGAAGACCTCCGCCGCGGTCGAGAGCAGTTCGCGCCGCCGCTCGGGGGACGGGCTCACGGTCGTCTTCTTCTCGCTGTTCTTCGCACTGTTTCCGGTGGAAGCGCGGCTCCTGGTGGAATTCGGCACGTTCTCATTCTCGCCTCATGCGTGCTGGCTGCTCACGGACACCGTCTCGCCCGTCATGTACGAGGAGTAGCCGCTGGCCAGGAAGACGATGACGTTGGCCACCTCCCAGGGCTCGGCGTACCGGCCGAACGCCTCGCGCTCGGTGAGCTCGGCCAGCAGTTCGGGGGTGGTGACCTTCGCCAGATGCGGATGCATGGCCAGGCTGGGCGAGACCGCGTTGACCCGCACCCGGTACCCGGCGGCCTCGACCGCGGCGCAGCGGGTGAGCGCCATGACGCCCGCCTTGGCCGCCGCGTAGTGGGCCTGGCCGGCCTGGGCGCGCCAGCCGACGACCGAGGCGTTGTTGACCACGACCCCGCCGTGGCCGCCGGCCTTCATCCGGCGCAGC
Organism: Streptomyces malaysiensis subsp. samsunensis; assembly: GCF_024519315.1. GTDB lineage: Bacteria > Actinomycetota > Actinomycetes > Streptomycetales > Streptomycetaceae > Streptomyces > Streptomyces malaysiensis. Next base: position 149,907 of record NZ_JANIIC010000002.1, read on the forward strand.
GCGGCGCGGGTACAGCGGAAGGTGCCGTTCAGGGTGACGTCGATGACCTTGTCCCACTGCTCGTCGGTCATCTCGATCAGCAGGGCGGTGCCGCCGAGCCCGGCGTTGTTGACCACCGCGTCCAGCCGTCCGTGGCGCTCCTCGGCGAGGTCGTACAGCGCGGCGATCTGCGCCTCGTCGGTCACATCGCTGACGCATCCGGCGACCCGCTCCTCGCCGAACTCCCCCGCGAGCGCGGCCACCGTCTCCTTGAGACGGCGCCCATGGGCGTCGCCGAGGACGACACGCGCGCCCTCCTCCAGGAACCGGCGGGCCGTGGCGCCGCCGATTCCGGCGCCCGCGGCGGCGGTGATGACGGCCGTGCGACCGGTGAGGAGGCCGTGGCCGGGGACGTACGGCGCCTTGTTGTCCATCACAACGCCACGGTAACCTACCAAACACTTGTTAGGGAAGCGTCCGATGGCGGGACGGAGGGGGAGGCGTCCGGTGGACCTCGATCTCAGCGAGGGGCAGTTGGCCTTCCGGGCCGAGGCCCGGCGGTGGCTGGCCGCGCACACGCCCGCCACTGCCCTGCCCTCCCTGGAGACCGCCGAGGGGTTCGCGGCGCACCGCGCCTGGGAGCGCATGCTCGCGGCGGACCGCTGGTCGGTGGTGACCTGGCCCGAGGAGTACGGCGGCCGGGGCGCCTCGCTGGTCGAGTGGCTGCTGTTCGAGGAGGAGTACTACGCGGCGGGCGCGCCCGGCCGGGTCAGCCAGAACGGGATCAGCCTGCTCGCCCCCACCCTCTTCGAGCACGGCAGCGCCGAGCAGCGCGCCCGGATCCTGCCGCCGATGGCGTGTGGCGAGACGATCTGGGCCCAGGCGTGGTCCGAGCCGGAGACGGGTTCCGACCTCGCCTCGCTGCGCTCCACCGCCCGCCGCGCCGACGGCGGCTGGCTGCTCAGCGGGCAGAAGACCTGGTCGTCCCGGGCGGCCTTCGCCGACCGGGCCTTCGGGCTGTTCCGCAGCGATCCGGCGGCGGACGCACCGCACCGGAGGCTCACGTATCTGATGTTCGCCCTGGACGCGCCCGGTGTGACCGTGCGCCCCATCGGCCGCCTCGACGGCAAGCCCGCCTTCGCCGAGCTCTTCCTCGACGAGGTGTTCGTCCCCGACGAGGACGTCATCGGCGAGCCGGGGCAGGGCTGGCGCATCGCGATGAGCACGGCGGGCAATGAGCGCGGGCTGACCCTGCGCAGCCCAGGGCGGTTCACCGCGGCGGCGCGGCGGCTGGTGGCGCTGTGGCGGGAGCGGGCGGACGCGCCGGGGAGCGGGGCGGACGAGGCGGCCGCGGTGCGCGACCGGGTCGCCGACGCGGTGATCCGCGCCCGCGCGTATGAGCTCTTCGCCTACGCGGGCGCCTCCCGGCTGGCCGCCGGGGGCTCGCTCGGGGCCGAGTCCAGCCTGAACAAGGTCTTCTGGTCGGAGCTGGACATCGCCCTCCACGAGACGGCCCTGGACCTGCTCGGCCCCTACGGCGAACTCGCCGACACCGCGGACGACCCCGCCGCGCCCGGCCCCTGGTCCGACGGCTACACCTTCGCCCTCGCGGGGCCGATCTACGCGGGCACCAATGAGATCCAGCGCGACATCATCGCCGAGCGGCTGCTGGGGCTTCCGAAGGGGCGCCGGTGAGCTGTGGTGTCGCCGGTGACCGGACCAGTGGTTGACGAGGGGAACGCCTGGATGGAATTCATGCTGGATCAGGCGCAGACGGACTTCGGCCGCACCCTGGACCGGATGCTCGGCGGGGCCGACACGCCGCGCGCCGTCCGGGCGTGGGCGCGCGGCGAGCATGCGCCGGGGCGTGCCGTGTGGGGGCGGCTCGCCGAAGCCGGGGTGACCGGGCTGGCCGTACCGGAGGCGTACGAGGGTGTCGGGCCGCTGCCGGTGGAGCTGGGCGTGGCGTATGTCGCGGCGGGGCGGCACGCCGTGCCGGGGCCCCTGGCCGAGACGGCCGCCGCCGCGGTGCTGTTGGCCGCGCTCGCCGAGGGCGGTACGGCGCGGGCCGGTCAGGCGGCCGGACACTGGTTGCCCCGGATCGCCGACGGGCGGGCGCTGGTGACGCTCGCGGCGGCCGACGGCGGGCCGTACGCGCTGGACGCGGACGCCGCCGACGCCGTCTTCGCCGTCGAGGGCGAGGAGCTGTGGCTGGCCCCGGGGCACGGGCCGGTCCAGCCCTCGTTCGACCCGGCCCGCCGACTGGCCCGGCCACTGCCGGGCGGTGAGCCGCTCGCCCGGGGCCTGGCCGTGGCCACGGCCGCCGCGCGCGCCGCGGACTGGGCCGCCTTCGCCACGGCCGCGCTGTCCCTGGGGACCGGGCTCGCGCTGGTGGAGCGCACCGCGGCGTACGTCAAGCAGCGCACTCAGTTCGGCCGCCCGATCGGCTCGTTCCAGGCGGTGAAGCACCGACTGGCGGACGCGCTCATCGGGCTGGAGTTCGCCCGGCCGCTGCTGTACGGGGCCGCGGTCGCGCTGGCATCGACGCCCGCGAACGAGGCCCGCGCGGAGGTCGCCGCGGCGAAGGTGGCCGCCGGGGAGGCCGCGTACACGGCGGCGCGCACCGCCCTCCAACTGCACGGCGCGCTCGGCTACACCGAGGAGTACGACCTCTCGCTGTGGATCCGCAAGGCCCGCGCCCTGCGTACCGCCTGGGGCTCCCCGTCGGTCTGCCGCTCCCGCGTCCTCACTGCCGCGTCCTCGCGCCCTGACCGGTCTTGATCCATGCTGTATCGACCATCAGTGAGCGAACAGCGAGGTATGCGCGGATGCACCGGCCACGACCCACCCTGGAGAGCGTGGCGCGCCGCGCCGGCGTCTCGCGCGCCACCGTCTCCCGTGTCGTCAACGGTTCCACGAAGGTCGGCGAGGACAGCCGTGAGGCGGTCCTGAGTGCCATCCAGGAGCTGGGCTACATCCCCAATCAGGCCGCCCGCAGCCTCGTCACCCAGCGCACCGACTCGTTCGCGCTGGTGCTCCCCGAGGAGCCGGGCCGGGTCTTCTCCGACGACCGGTTCTTCCCGGGCGTGGTGCGCGGGGTGAGCCAGGAGCTGGAGGCCGCGGACAAGCAGTTGGTGCTGATGATGGCCCGCTCCCCCGCCAGCCGTGACCGCATCGAGCGCTTCGCCCTGGCCCGCCATGTCGACGGCGTCATGGTGGCGTCGATGCACGGCGCCGATCCGCTGCCGGCCGCGCTGGTCCGGATGGGCATCCCGGTGGTCTGCAACGAGCGGGTGCCGGGCCCGGCGTCGCCGCCGTACGTGGGGGTGGACAACGCGGCGGGCGCGGCGCTGGCCGTCGAGCATCTGATCCGCTCCGGGCGCACCCGTATCGCCACGGTCGCGGGTCCCCAGGACATGGTGGCCGGGATCGACCGGCTCTCGGGCTACCGGGTGGCGCTGACCGGTGCGCGGCTGGAGGCGTACGTGGCGGCCGGGGACTTCACCCAGGAGTCCGGGGCGGTCGCGATGCGGGAGCTGCTGGACCGGGAGCCGGGGCTGGACGGGGTGTTCGTGGCCTCCGACCTGATGGCGATCGGGGTGCTGCGGGCGCTGCGCCGGGCCGGGCGAAGGGTGCCGGAGGACGTGGCGGTGGTCGGCTTCGACGACATCGAGCCCGCGGGCTACACCGAGCCCCCGCTGACCACCGTGCGCCAGCCGATAGCCGAAATCGGCTGCCGCCTGGCCCGCCAGTTGCTCCGCCTGACGGCGGGCGAGCCGATAGAACCGGCGCTGGTTCTCCCCACCGAGTTGGTGATCCGCGAGTCGGCGTAGTCGGGCGCGCGACACGGTGCCCTTGGGGTGGCCCTGTCGTGGGCGGGCCTGTCGTGGGCGGGCCTGTCGTGGGCGGCTCGGCTCGGTTGGGTGCGGGTTTCGTCTCGCGCCTTCGGCGCATTTGAGCAGCGGGGCAGGGAGTGGGGGGCGCGGGCCTCGCCGCCGAGCGCCGGGCCAGGGGATGTAGGCGCCGGGGGCGGCACCGGAGGCCGGAAGCTGAGGCCGGTCCCGGGCTGGCGGGTAGTGGGGGCCTAGCTGGCGGGGCCTGGCGGCTGTCGTGTGCCTAGGTCGGGGCGGGGCTGCCAGGGGGCTGGAAAACGGTGCGGCCGTGGCACCGGAAGGGGCTGCTTGGTGCTGGGCTGGCGGCTCCTCCGGGTACCCCTCGAAAAAACGCTTGACCTGAAGCAACTAATTTGTCAAACGTTTTCAGAGGGGGTACCCCAACCCCTCGCGGCTGTCCGGCGTCGGCCCCAGCCCTCGGCCAGGGGCGCCGCCACCGGCGCCCACACCCACCGGGCCGGCGCCCGGCGGCGGTGCCACGCCCCCACCCCCTGCCCCGCTGCTCAAATGCGCCGAAGGCGCGAGACGAAACCCGCACCCAACCGAGCCGAGCAACCCAAGCAGACCAGCCCAAGCAGACCAGCCCAAGCCGACCAACCCAGGCCGACCAACCCGAACCGAGCAACCCAGCAGCCCAAGCCGACCAGCCCGAGCCGGGCAACCCGTACCGCCGGCCCGCCGCGGAGGCGCCCGCTCAGCCACCCCCCGCATACCGCGGCAGCCAAGCCCGGAAGTCCCGTTCGAACGCGTCGTAGCGGCGTCGCAGGGCCGCGCCCGGCCAGTTCTTCGGCAGCAGGCGGGCGGGGAGGACGGGGTCGGCGAGGAGGTGGCGGAGGGCCGCGGCCGCGACGGTGAAGCGCTCGGCCGGTTCCTCCGCGGCGTCCAGCGCCGCGCCGAGCAGCCTGGCCTGGCGGGCCCAGCCGTCCAGGTCCCACAGGCGCGCGGCGAGCTCGGCCGGATCGCCTTCCGGCGCGCCGGTGAACCAGCCGCACTGCTCGGCGGCGACGTCCGGGCGCGGGTGGACGAGGTTGGCGGGGCGCATCCACGTGCCCTCGCGCAGTTCGGCCAGGCGCAGGGCGGCCATGGCCTGGCGGAGGGCGGCCCGCTCGGCCGCCTCGCGGCGGTCGGAGGTGACGATCGCGATCTCCCAGTCGCCGCCCCAGCGCCGGGTGCGGGGAGCGCGGCTGTCGTCCTGCCGCGCCTGGCGGGCCAGCAGCCGGTCGGTGAGCCGGTAGGTGCCGCCGCTCTGCTCCAGGTCACCGGCCGCGACCATACGGGTGAGCGCGACCCGGATGGTCCCCTCGGCGGTGCCGAAGAGCGCGCCGACGCGCACCAGCGCGCGGGCGGGCAGCTGGGGCGGGTGATGGCCCAGCAGGGTGCTGAGCACGATCGAGCGCGCGGTCAGCGGCCGCAGGGTGAGCGTTCCGGTGTCGTCCATGGTTACCCGAAACCCTATCCATTACAGTTCCCCATCGCGCATTATGGAAGTGTAAGACCACCCCGGCCGGCCGCCCCGGGAGACCGCGAACGAGGAGATGTCTGCCATGAGCGCTACGCACGAGGTCCTCAACCAGGCCCCGCCGCTCGTCGGCTTCAGCACGGCGGACGAGCCCGCCCTGCTGGAGGCCCTGCGGCGGCACGGCGGCGGCTGGGGCGAGCGGGAGGTGCGGGAGCTGGGCGCGCGGGCCGGTTCCGCCGAGGTCCAGGACTGGGCGCGGATGGCCGAGGAGCACCCCCCGGTGCTGCACACCCACGACCGCTACGGCCATCGCGTCGACGAGGTCGAGTACCACCCCGCCTACCACCAGCTGATGGGCGTGGCCGTGGAGAGCGGCCAGCACGCGGCCGCGTGGAGCGAGAGCCGCCCCGGCGCCCATCTGGTGCGCGCGGCCAAGTTCTACGCCTTCGCGCAGGCCGAGCCCGGCCATGGCTGCCCCATCTCCATGACGTACGCCGCGGTCCCGGCGCTGCGCGCCGAACCGGAGCTCGCCGCCGGGTACGAACCGCTGCTGGCCGCCCGCACCTACGACTTCGGGCTGCGGCCGCCGCTCGGCAAGCGGGGCCTGATCGCGGGCATGTCGATGACGGAGAAGCAGGGCGGCTCGGACGTCCGCGCCAACACCACCCGGGCCGTACCGGACGGTGCCGGCCGCTATGTCCTCACCGGCCACAAGTGGTTCACCTCCGCGCCGATGAGCGATGTCTTCCTGACGCTGGCCCAGACGGAGGAGGGGCTCACCTGCTTCCTGGTGCCCCGGGTGCTGCCGGACGGCAGCCGCAACCCGCTGCGGCTGATGCGGCTCAAGAACAAGCTGGGCAACCGCTCCAACGCGTCGGCCGAGATCGAGTACGAGTCCGCCGTGGCCTGGCGGGTCGGCGAACCGGGCCGCGGCGTGCGGACCATCGTGGAGATGGTCAACGTCACCCGGCTGGACTGTGTCATCGGCTCGGCGGCGGGCATGCGGGCAGGGCTGCGGCAGGCGCTGCACCACGCCGAGCACCGCCGGGCGTTCGGCGCCGACCTGGTCGACCAACCGCTGATGCGCAATGTGCTCGCCGATCTGGCGGTCGAGTCGGAGGCGGCCACGACGCTCGCGATGCGGCTCGCGGCCGCCCTGGACGGCGCGGAGGCCGGGGACGAGGGCGAGGCGGCACTGCGCAGGCTGGGGCTCGCGGTGAGCAAGTACTGGGTGTGCAAGCGCGGCGCCACCCACGCCGCCGAGGCCCTGGAATGCCTGGGTGGCAACGGCTATGTGGAGGAGTCCGGGATGCCGCGCCTGTATCGCGAGGCACCCCTGCTGTCGATCTGGGAGGGCTCGGGGAATGTCGCCGCGCTCGACGTGCTGCGCGCGCTGGGCCGCGAGAACGGCGCCCTGGAGGCGTTCCTCGCCGAGGTCGACGCCGCGGCCGGGGCCGACGCCCGGCTGGACGCGGCCGTGGACCGGCTGCGCGGGCTGCTGCCGCAGCTCGCCGACCCCGAGCGCGCGCAGCTGCTGGCGCGCCGGCTGGCCGAGCAGATGACGCTGGTGCTCCAGGGCAGCCTGCTGGTGCGGTACAGCCACCCCGCGGTCGCCGACGCGTTCTGCGCCTCGCGGCTCGACGGGGACTGGGGACATGCCTTCGGCACCCTGCCGCCCGGTACGGACACCGGCCCGATCCTGGAGCGCGCCCGGCCGAAGGACGCGCGGTGACGCCCACGGACGGCGCGGCGGGCCCGGAGGCCGCGGACGCGGCCGGTGCGCCCCTTACGGTTCGCACCGAGCAGGAGGGCCCGGTCACCACGGTCGTCCTCTCCCGCCCCGAGGTGCGCAACGCCGTCGACGGCGCGACCGCCACGGCGCTGGCCGACGCCTTCCGCGCCTTCGACGCCGACCCCGAGGCGCGGGTCGCGGTGCTGTGGGGCGAGGGCGGCACCTTCTGCTCGGGCGCCGATCTGAAGGCGGTCGGCACACCGCACGGCAATCGCGTGGCCGAGGGCGGCGACGGCCCGATGGGACCCACTCGGCTGCGGCTGTCCAAGCCGGTGATCGCGGCGGTCAGCGGCCACGCCGTGGCGGGCGGACTGGAGTTGGCGCTCTGGTGCGATCTGCGCGTCGCCGAGGAGGACGCGGTCTTCGGGGTGTTCTGCCGCCGCTGGGGCGTCCCGCTGATCGACGGCGGAACGGTACGGCTGCCACGGCTGATCGGTGCGAGCCGGGCGATGGACCTGGTGCTGACGGGCCGGCCGGTGGCAGCCGACGAGGCGTACGCCATCGGGCTCGCCAACCGCCTCGTACCGCCGGGGCGGGCGCGCGCGGAGGCGGAGCGGCTGGCGGCCGAGATCGCCCGCTTCCCGCAGACGTGTCTGCGCTCGGACCGGGCCTCGCTGCTGGAGCAGGAGGGGCTGCCGGAGGACGACGCCATGGCGCGGGAGCTGCGCCATGGCCAGACCACACTGGCCGAGGGGCTGGACGGCGCGGCGCGGTTCGCGGCGGGCGCGGGTCGGCATGGGAGCTTCGGCCAGCTCTGACCAGGGACGGAACCCGCCGCGGGGTGAGCTGAGCGCAGGTCGGATGAATGTCCTCGGCTAAACCTCAATGCGCCAATATCCGGGTTCATTCCCCTATTCGAGGGAATCCAGGCGTTCACCCGGCTGGCGGGCGCCCGTTCGGCCGAACATCTCCTGGTGAAGCGATGGCAGCGCGTATGGCGTGCGGGGGTCCTGACCACTGCCCTTGTTCTCGCCTCGGCGGGGGCGACAGCCCTGGCCGAGGAGGGCGGTGTCGGTCCGGCGGCCACGCCCGCCTCCCCCCGGCCGACGGCCGATGCCCGGTCCGGGGCCGGGGCCGGGGGCCCGGACGACGGACCGCACGCCTCGGTGCGGATCCGGATCGGTCCCGGCCTGTGCGTCTGCGTCGCGGCATCGGCGAGCCGCGTCCACTTCATCGCCCGGTTCGGCTGGTGCCCCACGCCGACCCCCACACCGACACCTACGCCCACGCCGACCCCCACTCCCACGCCCACACCGACGCCCACCCCGACGGCGACACCGTCCCCAACGCCCACCCCCAGCCCGTCCGCCACGCCGACGCCTACGCCGACCCCTAGCGCCACTCCCGCACCCACCCGGGCACCGCGGGCCCCCTCCCCCACGCCCACTCCGCGGCTCCCCGCGCCGGGGCCCACACTCACGCCGGCGTTTCCGCCCCCGCCCTCGCCCCCGCGCACCAAGCCTCCGGCATCACCCCCCGCACCGGCTCCCGCACCGACCAGGACCCGTGCCGTCGAGATGCACGCGTATCAGAAACCCACGCGCGAGAAGCCCGACAACGGGACCTCCTTGGTCACCTTCACCCTGCTGCTCACCGCGCCCGCGGTCCTCGCGGCCGCCGCGCTCCGTCCGCGTTCGCGCTCCGGCACGCGCGGCGGGCGTGGCGGACGGCGTGGCTGACGGCGCACCGCCGAACCGCTTGGGAGGCTATCCATGCCCGAATGGCTGATTATGACCCTGGTGATGGCCGGAACCTGCGCGGTCGTGGTGACCGGGGCGGTCCTCAACTCCCGTCGGCTCGGGGAGGATGACGATCCGGACGAGACCCCCGATGTCCTCGACTACATGATCATGATGATCGGCGTGGTCTACGCGATCGTGCTGGGCCTGGCGATCGCCGGTGTCTGGGAGGGGCGCTCCGCCGCGCAGGACGGGGTCCGTACGGAGGCGCAGGCGCTGCACGAGGTGGCCGAGCGGGCGAGCGTCCACCCCGGCCCGGTGCGCGACCGGATCCGTGACGACGTGGACGCGTATGTGCGCCATGTGGTGCACACCGAGTGGAAGGTGATGATCGACAAGGGCGAACTCACCGACCGCGGCGCCAAGCTGCTGACCACCCTGCGCCGCGATGTCACCTTCGCGACTCCGCACAGCGATCTCCAGTCGCAGGCGTATCAGCCGATGGTGGATCAGGTGGCCGCGGTGGACGACGCGCGCACCGCCCGGCAGCAGAGCGCGGGGCCCACGATGCCCCCTCTGGTCTGGTTCGGCCTGGTGCTGGGCGCGGCGCTGGTCATCGGGCTGGTCTTCACCCTCCAGATCCGCCGCTCGCCCCGGGAGCTGCTGCTCGCGGTGATGTTCACCGCGCTCATCGTCTTCCTGCTCTTCCTGGTGTGGGACTTCGACGAGCCCTTCGGACGGTCGGTCGGCGACTCGACCACGGCCTTCACCGATCTGTTCCCCAGCGCACAGGGAGGGTCTTGAGCCCGTTCTGGAAGTTGGAGGTCAGCCGCACCGGCTCACCCGCCCGGCGCAGCCCCGGCAGCCGGTCCAGGGTGGCGCGCAGCATGGCCCGCATCTGGACGCGGGCCAGATGCGCGCCCAGGCAGACATGCGGTCCGAAGCCGAAGCTCAGATGGTCGTTGGGGGCGCGGGTGATGTCGAAGCGGTCGGGGTCGGCGAAGACCGTCTCGTCGCGGTTGGCCGAGGCGTGGAAGACGACGACCTTCTCACCGCGCCGGATGAGCTGTCCGCCCAGCTCCACATCGCGGGTGGCGGTGCGCCGGAAGTCGATGACGGGCGGCCAGAAGCGCAGCATCTCCTCCACCGCGGAGCCGGTCAGCTCGGGCCGGTCGAGCAGCAGCCGCAGGCTGTCGGGGTGGTCGAGGAGGGTGAGCAGCCCGCCGGGGATGCCGTTGCGCAGCGTCTCGTTGCCCGCCACGGCGAAGAGGAAGAACATGTTCTCGAACTCGTCCCGGCTCAGCCCGCCCTCCCGCATCCGCGCCATCACACTGCCCGGCCGGGGCCGCTCGGCGAGTGCGTGGGCATAGGCGAACATATCGGCCAGGGCCTCGCGGGAGCGCGGGTTCATCGGCCGACCGTCGGGGCGGCGCGGCGCCGAGGCGGGTCTGCGGACGAGGGCGGCGCGCGCCATGGGGCTGAGCTCCTCCTGGGCCGCGGTGGACAGTCCGGCGTAGTCGGCGTCCTGGTAGCCGATGACCCTGCCGGCCCAGTCGAACAGCAGCCGCCGGTCGCCCTCGGGGACGCCCATCACATGGGCGAGGGTCCAGACCGGCAGATCGGCGGCGAGCTCCACGAAGTCGGCCTCGCCGCGCCCGGCCACGGAGTCCACGAGCACCAGCGCACGCTCCTCGATGACCGCCTCCAGCTCCCGTACGGCGCGGGGGGTGAAGGCCGCGGCGACGATACGGCGGGTGCGGGAGTGGTCGGGCGGGTCCTGGTTGAGCATCATCGCCCGCACGAACTCCAGATCGGCGGGGGTGTCGGGGTCGCGGATCTGGGTGGCCCCGAGGTGGGAGGAGAAGACCTCGGGGGTGCGCAGGACGTGTTTGACGTCGGCGTGCCGGAACACCGCCCAGAAGCCGGGGCCGGCCGGCCAGGCCCCGACCGCCGGCTCGTCTATCCGGCAGACCGGGCGGGTGGCGCGCTGTTCGGCGAAGAGCGCGTAGGGCACACCGGCGGTGTAGGTCTCGGGAAGGAACGCCTCGACAGGGTTCACAGCCGAGACCGTACGGCGCCGCCCTCCGGGCCCGTCAAGACGCCCTCAGCCCGTCAAGACGCCCTCAGCCCATCAGGACGCCCTCAGCCCGTCAGGACACCCCAAGGCCGCCGGATGCCCTGGGCCTCACCCGTCCCCCTCAGCCCAGCAGGCATCCCGGCCCTGTCTGACCGCGCCCCTACGGCACCGGCACCGGGAGGATCCGGCGCAGCGGGTCCTCCGGCAGCCGGCCGTGGGCCTTCCACTCCCGGGGGTAGCCGACCGAGACCTCCTGGAACTTCACCCCGTCCTCCACCGTGGTCCGGGGGATGTGCAGATGGCCGTAGACGACGGTCTCGGCCCGGAACCGCACATGCCAGTCGGCGGTCAGCTCGGTGCCGCACCACAGCGCGAAGTCGGGGTAGCGCAGCACCCGGGTGGGCAGCCGGGTCATCGGCCAGTGGTTGATGAGCACGGTCCGCAGCTCCGGGTCGACGGCCGCCAGCCGGGCCTCGGTCTCGGCGACCCGGGCCCGGCACCACGCGTCGCGGGTGGGGTACGGGTCGGGGTGCAGGAAGTGCTCATCGGTGCAGACCACGCCCGCCTCGTGGGCGTGGGCCAGCGCGGCCTCCTTGGTGGCCAGGCCGTCGAGCCGGAAGGTGTAGTCGTAGAGCAGGAACAGCGGGGCGATGACCAGCGGCCCGCCGATGCCCTCCCAGAGGGGGTAGGGGTCTTCGGGGGTGACGATGCCCTTGGCCCGGCACATCTCCACCAGCGCGTCGTAGCGAGCCACCCCCCGGACTTCCAAGGGGTCCTTGGGATGGGTCCACAGTTCGTGGTTTCCCGGTGACCAGATGACTTTGGCGAAACGCTCGCTCAGCAGGCCGAGGACCTCCTCGATCTCGGAGAACACCTCGCCGACGTCCCCCGCGACGATCAGCCAGTCGTCGTCGGAGCCGGGCCGCAGCCGCTCCACGATCGCCCGGTTCTCCGGATAGGCCACATGAAGGTCGCTGATTGCGAGGAGTTCGCCCCCGTGGGTGCCGCCCATTGTTTCTCCTGTCGTACGGTGGCGGTCATGACGCGGTCGCGGTGCGCGGGCACCGCGGTTACGGGCCGGTTGATCACCGGACCGTCCCTGGCGCTAGCCTCGCAGATGTGGTGGACAAACTCCCTCCGTCTTTTGAACGGGGAACCGACGGACCGAAGGTCATCGTGGTCGGACTGGACGGTTCCGAATCCTCCTGGCGTGCCGCGGCCTACGCCTCCGGACTGGCCAGACGGCAGAAGGCGCTGCTCGCCGTGGTCTACATCCAGCCGGTGCTGGCGGCCGGGGCCGCGCTGGGGGCATCGGTGGCCGACACCACGGGCGAGGTGGCCGAGGAGCTGATGGGGGAGATCCGGCAGGCCGCCGAACGGCTGCGCGGCGCCTTCGAGGTGCGCTGGGAGTTCCACACCTTCCGGGGCGATCCGTACAACGGACTGGTCCAGGCGGCCGATGAGCTGAAGGCCGACGCCGTGGTGGTGGGCGCGTCCGAGCAGGCCGGGCACCGCTTCATCGGCTCGGTGGCGGTACGGCTGGTCAAGGCGGGGCGCTGGCCGGTCACCGTGGTGCCCTAAGCGCTCCGCTGGAAGTACCCAGACCTGCCGTCGATCGTCCGCAGCGCCGTCGTGGCCGGCCGCGCCCCGCGGCGGAGCCGCATATCGACACAGCCCCGCGCCCCTTCGGGGCGCCACCGAACCGCAGCCGACTTCCGTCGATCCGCTTAGGGCCCCTGCCGGCTCGCGGAGCCCGGCGTGGTGAGGCACGGTGGGAGAAGCGAACGGACCGCCCCACGCACCGGGGAGACTGCGATGGCCCACACCTACCGGGTGACCGAGATCGTCGGCTCGTCCAGCGAGAGCGTCGACGACGCGATCCGCTGCGCCATCGGCCGTGCCTCGAAAACGCTCCGCAATCTCGACTGGTTCGAGGTCGGCCAGGTGCGCGGGCATATCGAGAACGGCCGGATCGCGCACTACCAGGTGGGCCTGAAGGTCGGCTTCCGGCTCGAGGACCCCGACTCCGGCACCGGGAACCGGGCCGGCTGACCCCGCGGCCCCGGCGGGCGCGTGCTCAGCCACGGGGGACGACGGTGGACAGCACGGACGGCAGCGGATACCAGTCGGCGGTGGCGAAGCTGGCGTGGCGGGCGGCGAGTTCGGACACCCGGTCCCTGGCCTGGGCCTCGGTGGGGTTGGTGCCGTCGATCGCGGGGGCCACGTTGTGCGCGTCCGTCATGATCAGCAGGTAGTGCCGGTCGTCGTACCAGGCGGTGTCGATCCCGCTGGTGACATACGTGGAGGCGTCCCCGTCGAAGACCACGAACCACGGCCGGAGCGTGGCGTCGGTATAGCGGGTGCGCGGGTCGCCCGAGGCGGCGTTGTGGACGGCGGGGAAGGCGGCGGCCTGACCGAGCTTCCCGGCGGCGGACAGATCCCGCAGATGGGTGGCGTACTCACGGTCGGTCCACAGCGTGTCCAGGGGGTTGTTCTCCTCGACCGTGCCCGGTATCAGCTCGAAGACGAACTTGCCCGCGAGCGCCGAGCGGGACGGCCAGCCGTCCGCCCGCACCGCCTCGTCGAGGTCGGCATGGCCGCCCACCACATCCGCCGGGCGCAGCAGCGCGTCGCCCAGCGTGGCGCCGAGGAGCGCGTCGAGGTCGCCCGGACCGCGTCCCTTCTTGCCGTTGAAGCCGTCCTTCAGCTCCACCTTGACGAAGATCGGACGGTGTCCGGGATGGGCCTGGTGCCAGGCCCGCATGTCGGCGAGGCAGCCGGCCAGGCTCTGGTTGCGGGGCTTGGTGCGCAGCTCGCCGGGTCCGGCGGCGTTCTCGCAGTTGTTGTCGTTGCCGAGCGGATTGCTGTGTGAGACCCGCCAGCCCGCGCCGAACGCGTTGGTCCACACATCGAGTTCCAGGAGCGAGGCGCCTGAGTCCAGCGCGTCGGCGAAGTAGGGGTACTTGGCGTCCTCGTACGCGTTGTGCACCCCCACCGAGGTGGTGGCGGAATACGACGGATCGTCCGCCGCGGCGGGCCGGGCCTCCGCCGATGCCGTCAGACAGAGTGCGGCGGCCGCCACGGCGACCGCCACCGTTCCCGTGCGCCGGGCATGACCGCGCACCGGACTCCCCGCCTTGCCCATGTGCCCCCACCCTCGTCGATGTCCCGACCAACTGGGCAGAAGCGTACGGGAGTCGCGTCACGGGTTACGAGGGGTCATGGGTCACAGCGGTACGGGCCCGGCGGCGTTGCTGCCGCTGAGCCCGTCTCATGTGCCGCGTCTCACACGGCCGGGGGCGGTTTCCCACACCGCCGAGGGCCGCGTCTCACACCGCCGGGGGCCGTTCAGGGGTCAGGGGCGCTCCCCCGCACCGCTCGTCGCGGTCTCGTGCGGCCGTCCGCCGGGCGGCTTGGGAGCCAGCGGGGCGGTCAGATCCATACCGGTGCCGCGCCGCAGCCCGGTGAGGAACTCCCGGAGCGTCTCGACGGCGGTGTGCCGGGGCCGCCAGCCCAGTTCCTCCTGGGCGCGGGTGGTGTCCATCAGCGGCAGCCGCAAGGCGGCGTCGAGCAGTTGGGGCGAGGGCGGCAGCAGACGCAGATGCCAGGCCGTGGCCATCGCGGAGCGGGCGGCGAGGCGCGGGATGCGCACCTTGCGCGCGTCGAGGAGGCCCGCCAGCGTGTCGCCGTCCACCGGCGGTTCGGCCGCGAGGTTGAAGGCGCCGCGCACCTCGCGGCCGAGCGCCAGCCGGTACGCCTCGGCGGCGTCGTCGGTGTGCAGGACCTGGAGCCGCAGTCCTGGCAGGTCGACGACGGCGGGCAGGAAGGTGTCGCGGATCAGCCGCCGGGGCAGGAAGGGGCCCATGAACAGCCGGCGCTGCTCGGCCGCCGCCTCCTCCTTGAAGAGGAAGCCGGGTCGCATCCGCACCACCCGGATCTGCGGATGCTCCAGCTCGAAGGCGTCCAGCACCCGCTCCACATACGCCTTCTCACGGCAGTACGCGGCCTCCGGCCAGCCATGGGTGGGCCAGGACTCGTCCACCGGGCGGCCGTCCTCGGGGCCGGGCGAGTAGGCGCCCACCGAGGAGGCGTACACCAGCACCGGCACCTCGGCCCGCGCCACCGCCTCGAAGACCCGGATGCTGCCCAGGACATTGGTGTCCCAGGTGACGGCGGGCCGGTGGCTCGGCTGGATCAGCCAGGCGAGGTGGATGACCGCGTCGGCGGCCTCGAAGTGCCGTACGAGGTCGGCCTCCTCGCCGGAGTCCCGCCCGATGTCCGCCCGTACCCAGGTCGTCTTGGGCGGCGACCAGTTGGGCACCCTGCGGGCGATGCCCACGATCGACGCGATGTCCGGGGCCTCGCCGAGGGCGCGGACGACGCTCGTACCGACATTGCCGGTGGCCCCGACCACCACCACACGCATTCCCTGCTTGACGCCCATCTGTCCGCTCCTTCCGGCCGTTTCGTGCTCTCGGCGATCCCGCCCCTCAGCCGTCCTCAGCCCTTGCCGACCAGCTCCCGCGCGGCCGCGACGATCGCGTCCGCGTCGATTCCCGCGTCGCTCAGCTGCTCGGCGGGGGTCGAGGAGGCCGGCATCATGCGCACCGCGAGCCGGACCATCCGGGGCACCGGACGGCCGTCGGCGAATGCCCCGAGCACCGCGTCGCCCAGTCCGCCCTCGGGGTGGTGGTCCTCCACGGTGATCAGGCGCCCCGTCACCTCGGCGGCCGTGCGCAGCGTCTCGGCGTCCACCGGCTTCAGCGAGTACAGGTCGATGACGCGGGCGGGGATGCCCTCCTCGGCGAGCCGGTCGGCGGCCTCGACGGCCTCGTGCAGGGTCACCCCCGCGCCGATCAGCGTGACCCGGTCGCCGTCGGTGGCGCGGACGACCTTGGAGCCGCCGATGGGGAAGGTCTCGGAGGACGGGTAGATGACCGGCGTTCCGCCGCGCGTGGTGCGCAGATAGCGGATCCCGGACTCCCCGGCCATGGCCGCGGTCAGCTGGGCGGCCTGGTTGGCGTCGCACGGGTAGAGCACCGTGCTGCCGTGCACCGCGCGCAGGGCCGCCAGGTCCTCCAGGCCCATCTGCGAGGGGCCGTCCTCGCCGATGGCCACCCCGGCGTGGGAGCCGATGAGGTTGAGGTTCGCGTCGCTGACGGAGGCCATCCGGATGAAGTCGTAGGCGCGGGTGAAGAAGGCCGCGAAGGTGGAGACGTACGGGTTCCAGCCGCGGGCCTGCATGCCGACGGCGGCGGCCACCAGTTGCTGCTCGGCGATGAAGAACTCGAAGTACCGCTCGGGGTGCTCCTTGTGGAAGTACTCCAGCCGGGTGGAGTCGCCCACCTCGCCGTCGAGCGCCACCACATCGCCGCGGGCCGTGCCGACGGCGGCCACCGCCTCCCCGAACGCGTCCCGGGTGGGCACCGAGTCGCCGGTGTTGTAGCGCGGCAGGGCCAGCGGGCCCTCGGAGGCGGGCCGGGCGGGGGTCACCGAGGGCGGGCCGAGCACCGGCACGGCCAGGTTGCGTACGCCGCCGAGTTCGGCGATGGCCTCGTCCGGATGGGTGAGCGGCTTGCCGTGCATGCCCTCGCGGTTCTCCACCGAGGCGACACCGCGGCCCTTCATGGTGCGGGCGACGATGGCGGTGGGGCGCCCGACGGTGGACAGCGCCTCGGCGTAGGCGCGGTCGATGGCCTCGATGTCATGGCCGTCGATCTCGATGGTGTGCCAGTCGAAGGCGCGGATGCGCCGCGCGTAGGCGTCCAGGTCCCATTCGTGGCGGGTGGGCCCGCGCTGGCCGAGCCGGTTCACATCGATGATGGCGACGAGGTTGTCCAGCCGCTCGTAGCCCGCGTGCTCGAACGCCTCCCACATCGACCCCTCGGCCATCTCGCTGTCGCCGCACAGCACCCATACGCGGTAGGGCACATGGTCCAGCCGCTTGCCGCTGAGCGCGGTGCCCACGCCGTAGGGCAGGCCCTGTCCGAGCGATCCGGTGGCCACGTCCACCCACGGCAGCCGGGGCGTGGGGTGGCCCTCCAGCCTGCTGCCGCGCTTGCGGAAGGTGACGAACTCCTCGTCGCGGAGGGCGCCGGCCGCCTTGTAGACCGAGTAGAGCAGCGGGGAGGCATGGCCCTTGGAGAAGATCAGGTGGTCATTGCCGGGGTGGTCGGGCTGCTCGAAGTCATAGCGCAGATGGTTTCCCATCAGGACGGCCATCAGGTCCGCGGCCGACATCGACGACGTGGGATGGCCGGACCCGGCGGCCGCGGCGGCACGCACCGAGTCCACCCGGAGCTGCTGCCCGAGCTCGCTGAGTTGTTCGTGTCGCATTGTTCTCCTTCCAGGTTGCGGCGGTCGGCCGCGGCTCGGGGCGCGCCGGCGGTCAGCGGCGGCCCGCCCGGCCCGTCTGAGCGATCTCGGGCGACTCGGTGTCCAGCGGCACCGCCCACGGCGGGACCATCCCGAGCTGCACCGCCTGGCGGGGCAGTACCGCGTCGAGCAGCCAGTCGGAGGCGACCCGGACCCGGTTCCCCGGCATCGCCATCAGGTGGTAGCCGCGGGTGACCGCGTTGGCGATCGGCCCGGACAGCGGTACGCGCAGCGGGTCCGCGGCCGCCTGGACCCCGCCGAGGTCGACGGTGAACCCGAGGTCATGGTGTTTGTACGGCTTGGGGTCGCCGTGCCCGAGGGAGGCGAGGATGTTGTGGGCCGCGACCTTTCCCTGCCGCTGGGCGTGCTGTGCGGTCATCGGGGTGAACTGGCCCGGCCGGGTCAGATCGGGCACCGCGGCGGCGTCCCCGCAGGCCAGCACGTCCGGATAGCCGGGCACGGCCAGATACTGGTCGACCCTCAGCCGGCCGCGTTCGGCCGCCAGTCCGAGCCGCTCCACCAGCGGGTCGGGGCGTACCCCGACGCACCAGATCAGCGACCGGGTGGCGATGCACTCGCCGTCGTCCAGCAGCACCCCCTCCGAGGTGGCCTCCTTGACCGTGGTGCGGGTGCGGACCTCCACACCCCGTTTGCGCAGCACCCGGTCGGCCGTGCGGGACAGCTTCTCGTCCAGCTCGGGCAGCACCCTGGGGGCGATGTCGAGCAGCAGCCAGCGGGGGCGCGGCCCGTCGCGCAGCGAGATGTTCTTCCGCGCGAGCGAGTCGGTGAAGAGCACCCCGTGGGCGGCCACCTCGGTGCCGGTGTAGCCGGCGCCGACCACCACGAAGGTGCGGCGGGCCTCCCGCTCCGCCGGGTCCGAGGTGGTGCCGGACATCTCCATCTGCCGGGTGATGTGGTCGCGCAGGTAGAGCGCCTCCGGCATACCGCGGAAGCCGTGGGCGTGCTCGGCCACTCCGGGGATGGGCAGCAGCTTGTTGACGCTGCCCACGGAGAGGACGAGCCGGTCGTAGGCCATCTCGCCGGGGCGTCCGTCCGGGTCCCGCCAGGAGATCCGGCGGGCGTCCAGATCGACGCCGTGGACCTCGCCCAGCACCAGCCGGACATGCGGGAGGGTGCCGGTGAGGGAGACCGAGACCCGCCGGGGCTCCAGGACCCCGGCCGCCACTTCGGGCAGCAGCGGCAGATACAGGAAGTAGTCGTTGGGATTGATCAGGACGATGTCCGCCGCGCCGCGAAGGGTGCGGGAGAGCGTACGGGCGGTCTGGTAACCGGCGAAACCGGCACCGACGATCACTATGCGTACTGGGCTCACACGAATCTCCCGGGCGTACGGGGGCCAGGGCGCTCCAAGTGCCCGTGAGAGCCCGGACCAAACGTGCGGCCCGGTCTGCCCGCCCCGGGGACCGCCTTCCGAACGCCTTCCGGACGGTCCCGCTACGGTCCCGGCGGCCCCGCCCCCGGCCCCGCCCCCGGTCCCGCTACGGTCCCGGGGGCGGGGCCGCGCTCGCGTCAGCGGCGCCGGCGGGCCGTCTGTGCGTCGATCCGCTCGTCCCAGTCGATGCGGTAGCCGGTCAGCCAGTCCGAGGCGCCGCCCGCGGCCCGGTCCAGCTTGCGCGGCATGGTGACATCGCGCAGGGCGCGCCCCACGGGCCCCTGTGCCGTGCGGCGGGCCATGCCCGCACTGGCCATGGCGACCTTCTCGACCCGCCCCCGGCGCAGCGCCTCGTACACGGCGAAGGCCGACTGGGGCGTGCGCAGATCACGCAGGCACTTGGCGAGCACGACACCGTCCTCGATGGCCATCGACGCGCCCTGTGCGGCGTTGGGCGCGCAGGCGTGCGCGGCGTCGCCGACGATGACCATGGCCTCCTCGGACCAGGCGGGGGTGGAGACGATGTCGTAGGCGGCGGTGGCCACGATGGAGTCACCGGTGGCGCGGACCAGGTCGGCGGCGGGGGTGTTGTCGTCGGCGAGGAGCGCCAGCAGCCGCTCGCGCCACTCCTCGGCGCTGACGGCGGCGAGCTCGGCCTTGGACATCTCCTGGGCCGGGGCGTTGCAGAACCACCAGATCTCGCCGTCCGGGGCGGTGGTGCAGCCGAAGAACGCCTGCTTGCCGAAGATCATGGTGTAGGCGTCGGGGTCCGGGGGCGAGTCGGCGTCGCGGGTGTAGCCGCAGACGGTGTGCTGTCCGGTGTAGCGGGGGCGGGGCGCGCCCGCGTCTATGATCCTGCGGACGAGCGAGTGGATGCCGTCGGCGCCGATCAGCATGTCGCCCACGGCACGGCCGCCGTCGGCGAAGGAGCCGACAATCCGGCCGTCGGGGCTGGTGTGGGCGGCGAGCAGCCGTTTGCCGTGCTCGATGCGGACTCCGCGGCGCACCGCCTCCTCGCGCAGCACCCGGGCGAGGGTGGCGCGTTTGAGCGTCACGGAGCCGAGGCCGCCGTCCTGTGATCCGGACATGGGGCGGTTGCCGAGCCGTTTGCCGGTGTTGCTGATGAAGTCGACGCGGCCGACCGGGAAGGAGTTCTCCAGCACGGGTTCATGGGCGTCGATGGTGCGCAGTGCCTCCAGGCCGTTGGCGGCGACGACGAGGAACGCACCGGCGTCGATGGCGTCCGTGGGGTACGTCTCGTGGACGACCGCGTCGATCCCGGCCTTTTGCAGGGCCATCGCGGTCACCGTGCCGGCGATGCCGCCACCGATGATCAGGGCTGTGGTCATGGTGCTCCGTGACGTGGCGTGGGGTGTCGTGTCGTGGGGTTGCGACAGCACCATATGGCGGGCCGGAGCTCCTCGGGTCAAGAGCGGGAGATCAACTGGCCGGTGGCGGGCGGCATTTGAGACGGCCGCCGACGCCGGCAGCCCACTCCCGGTGGAGGCCCCGCTACTTGAGCAGCCGGGACAGCCGGCGGTCGGCGAGCGGCTTGCCACCGGTCTGGCAGGTGGGGCAGTACTGCAACGCGGAGTCGCGGAAGGACACCTCGCGGACGGTGTCCCCGCACACCGGGCACGGCTGTCCGGCGCGGCCGTGCACCCGCATGCCGTCGCGCTTCTCCCCCTTGAGGTCGGTGGCGGCCAGGCCGCGGGAGCGCTCGACGGCGGAGCGCAGCGTGGTGCCCATCGCCTCGTACACCCCGGCGATCTCCTCCTCGGTGAGGTCCGAGGCGAGCCGGTAGGGCGACATGCGGGCGGCGTGCAGGATCTCGTCGGAGTAGGCGTTGCCGATCCCGGCGATGACGCTCTGGTCGCGCAGCACCCCCTTGATCCGGTGGCGTACGCCGCGCAGCAGCCCGGCGAAGGTCTCCAGGGTGAAGGAGTCGTCCAGCGGATCCGGGCCCAGCCGGGCGATCCCGGGGACCTCCTGGGGGTCGCGGACCACGTACACCGCGAGCCCCTTGCGCGTCCCGGCCTCGGTGAGGTCGAAGCCGGAGCGCTCCGGGCCGGCCAGGAGCAGCCGCAGCGCGAGCGGGCCCTTGCCGGGGCGGGGCGGGGCCTCGGGGAGTCCGTCCCGCCAGCGCAGCCAGCCCGCCTTGGCGAGGTGGACGACCAGATGGGGGCCGTCGGTGGCCAGGTCGAGGAACTTGCCGTGGCGGGCCGCCGCCGTGACGGTGCGGCCTTCGAGCGCGCTCAGCGGCGGGTCGTAGGTCTTCAGGACGCTCACCGCGACGGGGAGGACACGGGCGATCTCCCGGCCGGCGGCGCGCTCGGCCAGGATCGCGGCGAGGGCCTCCACCTCGGGCAGCTCCGGCATGCCACCAGTGTGCCGCAGGCCGCGACGGAACCGCCCGGGGCCCGCGGCGGAACCCGCCGGGGCGCCCCGAGGAGCCGATCACCACCCGATCGCCCCGATCACCCCGATCACCACCGATCACCTCGATCACCACCGATTACCACCGACGCACCGCTCCGGGCTGCGGTCGCGCGAACGCTCCCCTACCGTCTCTTTTGTTCCTTATCGTCGCCCTTTGCCCCGTACGGAGCGTTCCTCATGATCAACACCGGACAGCAGTCCGTACGAAGCGAGACGGCAGACGGCGGTGAGGTGGTACGCGTCGGCGAGGTGGCGCGGCACGAGGCGATGGGCGGGGCGCGGGGCGCGAGGTACGAGGGCTATGAGGCGTATGAGGGCGGCAGCCCCGAGGCGGAGCGGCTGCGCTTCGAGAAGCTGACGCGTGAGCTGCTGCGGATGCAGCGGGTGCACCCCGACCGCGCGGACGGCTCGGGCGTCCCCCAGCTGCTGCGCCCCTTCCGCGCCAGGGCGGCGCTGGGCGTGGAGAACGCCCGGCTGCGGTTCCATGACGGCCTTCCGCCGGGGCTGTGCGTGGGCTACGCCCGGCCGGGCGCCGAGTACCCGGCCGTGGTGCGGCTGTCCAGCGCGAGCGGCACCGAGCCGTACGGCGCCACGCCCGATCTGCGCCGGATCGCGGTGCGGGTGCAGGCAGGTCCGGAGGAGACCCACGATCTGCTGGCCACCAGCTTCCCGGTGTCGCATGCCGCCGACGCGCATGAGTTCGTGGCCTTCGCCAAGGCCACGGCGGGCGCGGGGAGCACCGTGGAGAAGGCGTTCGGGCTCTTCGTCCAGTTGCCGCTGGCGGTGGGCTGGGCCACCGCCGACCGGATGCGCCGCAATCTGCGGATCGCCACCCGCCATACGGTGGGCTCGCTGGCCCGCGAGACCTTCTGGAGCCGGGGCGCGATCCTGTGGGGCCCGGCCGGTCCGGTGCGCTTCCAGCTGCGCCCGGCGCCCGGCGGCACCCCCGCTCCCCCGCCCGACCGCGGCGACCCGGACTATCTCCACCGTGAGCTGGCGATGCGGCTGTCCACCGGCGACATCGCCTTCGAGCTGTGTGTGCAGCGCTATCTGGACGACCGGCGCACCCCGGTCGAGGACGGTTCGGTGGAGTGGCGGGAGAGCGACGCGCCGGTCGTCCCGGTCGCGGTGCTCACCGTGCCGCGCCAGGACCTGGACAGCGACCGGGCCCGGTCCGCGGCCGGCCGGGTCGAGCGGCTGGCGTTCAACCCCTGGCACACCACCGAGGAGTTCCGTCCGCTCGGCAATCTCAACCGGGCCCGCAAGGCCGCGTCCGAGACCGCCGCGGCGGACCGCCTCGGCCCGCGCCTCCACCACACCGCCGAACCGCCGCGCGCCCCGCTGCTGCCCGACCCGGTGCGCGCGGCCGTCGATCTGCCGGTGCGCGCCGCCTTCGGCCTGGTCAACCGCTGTGTGCCCTGGCACCGGCTACCGGCCCCGCTGGGGCTGCTCAACCCGGTCACACTGGGCCGGACACTGCGCCGGTTCGGCCTCGGCAAGACCGCTCCCTGAGGAGTCGACCGCCCGCTTGAGCGCCATCCACAGATAGCGGTTGTCGTACTCATGGCGGAAGCCGGAGGTCGAGGCGCAGGTGACGATCGTGCCGCCGCGCCGCGCCACATACACACTGGCGCCGAACGTCTCCCGGCCGGGGGTGCTCCACGACGATGTCCGGGTCCTCGCCGCCGGTCAGCTCGCGGATCCGGGACCCGAAGCGCTTCCACTCCCTGGGGTCGGGCGTGACCGGGTCCTTCCAGAAGCGATAGCCCTCCTCGGCCCGGTCGATGACCAGCTCGGCCCCCATGGAGCGGACGAGTTCGGCCTTGCGCCGCCCGGAGACCACACACACCGGGATCGCCCCGCCGTTGACGGCCAGTTGGGACGCGTACGAGCCGAGTCCACCTGCCGCGCCCCAGATGAGGGTCACATCGCCCTGTTTCATCCGGGCGCCGTTGCGGGAGACGAGCTGCCGGTAGGCCGTGGAGTTGACCAGGCCGGAGGAGGCGGCCTCCTCCCAGGTGAGGTGGCGGGCATCGGCATCAGCTGGTTGGCCTTGACCAGCGAGAGCTCGGCGAGCCCGCCGAAGTTGGTCTCGAAACCCCAGATGCGCTGCTCGGGGTCGAGCATGCTGTCGTCATGGCCGTCCGGGGAGCGCAGCTCGATGGACAGGCAGTGGGCCACCACCCGGTCGCCCGGCTTCCAGTGGCGCACCCCCGGCCCGGTGCGCAGCACCACACCGGCCAGATCGGAGCCGAGGACGTGGTAGGGCTGGTCGTGGCGGGCGGCTCCGGGGTCGTCGGTCCGCGCGTACCGCTCCAGGAAGCCGAAGGTCGGCAGCGGCTCGAAGATGGCGCTCCAGACGGTGTTGTAGTTGATCGCGCTGGCCATGACCGCGATCACCGCCTCACCCGGGCCCGGTTCGGGGGTGGGCACCTCACGTATGTGGAGCGACTTCTGGGGGTCCTTGTCCTTGGTGGCCATGCCCTCGAACATTTCGGATTCCTCTTTGAGGATCACCGCGCCCCGATAGGACTCGGGAACCTTCAAGGCGGCGAAATCCGCGGCCACCGCATCCTCTGCCAGCATGGCACTGATGATGTCCTGCACGACATGTCCTCCGATGTACCGCTCCGGGCACCCTGTGTCCCGGAGGCTATGGCAGCGGCCACGATCCGAATAACCCCTAGCTCCGCCCAGGTCCGGCCCCCTAGGCGCCCCCCTATACGGCCAGGGAGTGCAGACAGGCGATGAGTGTGCGGGCCTCGACGTTGACGTAATGGCTGTGGCGAATCAGGTCGAGCAGCTGACGCACCGCCATCCAGCGGTAGTGCGGCGGTTCCTCGGGAACGGCGCTCAGCTCCGTCTCCACGACGAGATAGCGGTTGAAGGCGTGGAAGAAGCGGCCACCCTCCTCGGAGAGCACGGTGTCGAACCGCACCCGGTCGGCCGGCGCCTCCACCACGTCCTCGAGGAACGGCGGGGTGGCCCCCGCGGGCAGATGGGTGTAGTTGCGCGGGGTGCACTGCACGGTGGGTGCCAGCTCCACCACGTCCGTGTAGCCGGGTTCGGCGCGGTCTCCTCGGCGGCTTTAGTTGGCGGGCTTGGAGCCGGTCAGGGCGACGAAGGCGTCATCGAGACTCGCCTGTTCCAGGCGGAGTTCGTTCGCCACGATCTGATTGCGGGCCAGGACGGAGATCACCGCGTAGACCACATTGCCCTTGCCGACCACCGTCACCTGGGACTTGGACCGGGTCACACTGCTCACCTCGGGCAGCGAGGTGAGCAGTTCGTCGTCCATCGGAACGGACGGCTTGAAGCGGATGATCTGCTGTTCATCGACCCTGGACACCAGTCCGGACGGGGTGTCCAGGGCGACGACCCGGCCGGATTCGATGATGGCGATCCGATCGCAGAGCCGCTCGGCCTCCTCCATGAAGTGGGTGACCAGCAGCACGGTCACATCCTGCTCCCGGACCTTCTCGATCAGCTTCCAGGTCTCGCGCCTGGCGTGCGGGTCCAGTGCGGTGGTCAGCTCGTCGAAGACGGCGATCCTGGGGTTGCCGACGAGGGCGAGCGCGATGGACAGCCGCTGCCGCTGTCCGCCGGACAGCGATCCGTAGGCCGCGTCGGCCTTGCCGGACAGACCCCACTCCTCGATGAGCTCGCGCCAGTCGACGGGGTCGCGGTAGAAGGTGCTGTAGAGCTCGAGCGCCTCCCACACCTTCATCTTGGGCGGCAGTTCGCTCTGCTGGAGCTGGATCCCGATGGACTCGCGCAGCTCGGCGAGGTCCTTGTCCTTCAGCGGGTCCAGGCCCATCACGGAGATCTCGCCGCCGTCGCGTTTGCGCATTCCCTCGATGCACTCCACGGCGGTGGTCTTGCCCGCGCCGTTGGGCCCGAGGATGCCGAAGATCTCGCCCTCCTCCACGGAGAAGGACACGTCCTGTACCGCCACATGATTGCGGTATTCCTTGCGCAGGTTACTGACCTCGATCAGCGGCATCGGCCCGGGTCCTCCTCGCTCGGTTCCTTCACTCTTCCACCGTAGGAAGCGGATATCCCCCGCGGATCGGCCCATCGGCTGCCCACCGGGCTGATCCTCCCTCCACCGACCGGCTGAGCGGCCGCATCAACCGATCGGTGGATGGGGGCAGGCCGGGCCGGGTCAGCCGCGCCGGGGGTGCAGCGCCCGGCAGACCTCGTAGGACGGCAGCAGACCGGCCCGTTCGGCCTCGGCCAGACCGGGGGCGTTCCGGTCGCGCCGGGAGACCAGATACTCCAGGTCCCCGGGCCAGGGCAGGCCGAGCGCCGGGTCGAAGGGGTCGATCTCGTGCTCGGCGCCCGGGTTGTACTCCGCCGAGTTCAGATAGGCCGCCACCGTGTCGTCCCGCAGCGCGATGAAGGCGTGGCCGAGGCCCTCCTCCAGATAGACCGCCCGGTACGAGACGGGGTCGAGACGCACACTGTCCCAGCGCCCGAAGGTGGGCGAGCCCACCCACAAGTCGACCACCACATCGAGGAGTTCACCGCTGACGCAGGTCACCATCTTGGCCTGGCCCGGGGGGACGTCCGCGTAGTGCACCCCGCGGACGGTGCCGCGCCGGGAGACGCTGTGGTGGTTCTGGCCCAGGCGCAGCGGATGGCCGACGGCCGCGGAGAAGGCGGATTCGGTGTAGTGGGCGACGAACGCGCCGCGCTCGTCACGATGGACGTCCGGGCGCGACTCCAGGTCCACATACGACTCCAGGTGGACCCCGGCCGCGAAGAGGCTCTCGGTCACCTCGAGCCCGTCGTCGCCGACCAGCGCGGCCCGGGTCAGCGGGGTGGGCCGGTCGGAGCCGGTGAGAGCGGGCCAGTCGAGCTGGAACAGCGATTCGCTGCTCGCGGCGCGGGCGCCGCTGAGCTGGTCGCCGGCCATCTTCCGCAGCAGCCCCTCGACGGTGGCCACCGGGCGGCCGGTCGGGTCGGCCACCGCGAGCGCCACGGTGTCCTCCCCGGCCGGGGAGATCCGCACCCGCACCTCGTCGGCCCCGGCGGCGTGCAGCGACACCCCGGTCCAGGAGAACGGCAGCCGCCCCTGGGCCGTCCCGGGGTCCTCCCCGGCGAAGAGGGTGCCGAGCGCTATGCCGTGCAAGGAGGCGTCGAGCAGGGCCGGGTGGATCCCGTACCCGGCGGCGGCCGACCGCTGCTCCTGGGCCAGCCGCACCTCGGCGAACACCTCGTCGCCGCGCAGCCAGGCGGCCCGCAGGCCCCGGAAGGCCGGGCCGTAGCCGAAGCCGCCCGCCGCGTACCGCTCGTACATGTCGCTGACGTCGAGTTCGGTGGCGTCCGCCGGAGGCCACGCGGTCAGCTCCGCGGGAGTGGCGGATGCGGCGGTGGCGGATGCGGCGGTGGCGGATCCGGCGGTGGCGAGCGTACCGGTGGCGTGCGGGGTCCATGGCTCGCCGAACCCGGCGCCCTCGGGGCGGGAGTGGACGTTCAGCGGGCGCCGCCCGCTCTCGTCGGGTTCGCCGACGGTCACCCGGAGGGTGAGCGCGCCACGGGCGGGGAGGATCAGCGGCGCCTGGAGGGTCAGCTCCTCGACCTGGTCGCAGCCGACCTGGTCCGGCCTGGACGGCCAGTTCCAGGAAGGCGGTGCCGGGGAAGAGGACCGTACCGGAGACGGCGTGGTCGGCCAGCCAGGGCTGGGTGGCCAGGAACAGCCGTCCGGTGAGCACCAGGCCGTCGGTGTCGGCGAGTTCGACGGCGGCGCCCAGCAGCGGATGCCCGGCCGCGCCAAGACCCGCCGAGGTCACATCGCCCGCCCGGTCGGGGCCGTCCAGCCAGTGGCGCTGCCGCTGGAAGGCGTATGTGGGCAGCTCCACCCGGCGGGCGCCGCGGCCCGCGAACACCATCTCCCAGTCCACCGCGCCGCCATGGGCGTGCACCCGGCCGACCCCGGCCAGCAGCGCTTCGGCCTCGTCGCGGTCCTCGTGCAGCGGGGCGATGAAGGCGGCGGCACCGGCGTCGGCGACACACTCCTGGCCCATCACGGACAGCACACCGGCCGGGCCGACCTCCACATAGCGGGTCACGCCTCGGTCCTCGAGGAACCGCATCCCGTCCTGGAAACGCACCGGCTGCCGCACATGGCGCAGCCAGTACTCGGGCGAGCACAGCTCCTCCGCCACCGCCTCGCCGGTCACATTGGACACCACCGCGATCCGGGGGGCGGCATAGGACAGCTCACCGGCGACCTTGGCGAACTCCTCCAGCATGGGCTCCATCAGCGGCGAGTGGGCGGCGATGCCGACCCGCAGCCGCCTGCTCTTGACGCCGACCGCTTCCGCGATCCGCAGGACGGCCGTCTCCTCGCCGGAAATCACCGTGGCGGCCGGGCCGTTGACCGCGCCGAGGGCCACCTGGTCCTCGTGGCCCTCCAGATGGGGCAGCACCCCGGCCTCGCCGGTCTGGAGCGAGACCATCGCGCCTCCGGCGGGCAGCGAGTCCATCAGCCGCCCCCGGGCCGCCACCAGCGCACAGGCGTCCGCCAGCGAGAACACCCCCGCCACATGCGCCGCCGCCAGCTCGCCCACCGAGTGGCCGACCAGGAAGTCCGGGCGCAGACCCCAGGACTCGACCAGCCGGTACAGCGCCAGCTCGACGGCGAACAACCCGGTCTGGGTGAACACGGTCCGGTTCAGCGGCTCCGCGTCCGCGCCGAAGACCACTTCCCGCACCGAACCGTCGAGATGGCGGTCCAGCTCGGCGCACACCGTGTCGAACGCCGCCGCGAACACCGGGAAGGCCGCATACAACTCGCTTCCCATTCCGGGCCGTTGAGCGCCCTGGCCGGTGAACAGGAAGGCCGTCTTCCCGGTGTCGGCCACCGTCTCCGGGGCCGCCCCCGAGGCCAGCTCCGCCAGGCCCCGCAGCAGCTCCTCCCGCTCGGCGCCGACGACCACGGCCCGGTGGCCGAAGGCCGAGCGGCTGGTCGCCAGCGCGTAACCGACCTCCGCCGGGCGCAGCTCCGGCCGCTCCTCCAGATGGTCCCGCAGACACTCAGCCGCTTGCTCTTGGCCCCCACCGCCTCCGCCACCGCGAGCACCGCCGACTCCTCACCGGAAATCACCGTCGCCGCCGGACCATTGACCGCCACCACGCTCACCCGGTCCTCGTAACCGGCCAGACGCGGTGTCACATCCGCCTCGGCGGCCTTCAGCGACACCATCGCGCCCCCTTCGGGCAGCGCCTGCATCAGCCGCCCCCGGGCCGCCACCAGCGCACAGGCGTCCGCCAGCGAGAACACCCCCGCCACATGCGCCGCAGCCAACTCCCCCACCGAATGCCCCACCAGGAAATCCGGCACAACACCCCACGACTCCACCAACCGGAACAGCGCCACCTCCAAAGCGAACAGCCCGGTCTGTGTGAACACCGTCCGGTCCAACGCCACCGCATCCCCGCCGAACACCACATCCCGCACCGAACCATCCACATGACGGTCCAACTCCGCACACACCGCATCGAACGCCACCGCGAACACCGGGAAGGCTCCGTACAACTCCCGCCCCATACCCAGCGGCTGCGCACCCTGCCCGGTGAACAGGAACGCCGTCCCACCGCCGCTCGTCGCCATGCCCGGGACCATGCCCGCGGCCAGATCGTCGAGGCCCCTCAGCAGCTTCGCGGTCACGGCCGACGACCGCCGCACGGTGACCGAAGGCGGACCGGGTCAACGCCAGCGAGTACCCCACATCCACCGCACCCAGCTCCGGCCGCTCCGCGACGAACGACCGCAACCGCCGCGCCTGAGCCCGCAACGCCCCCTCACCGCGCGCCGAGAGCACCCACGGCACCGCGTCCGGGGCCGTCGGCCGTTCCGGGGTCGGGGCCGGGGTCAGGGCCGGGGTCGGGTTCTCGGCGGGTGCCTGTTCCAGCACCATGTGCACATTGGTGCCGCCCATGCCGAACGAGCTGACGCCCGCGAGCCGTGGGGCGTCCGCCTCGGTGGCCCAGGCGTCAAGGCTGGTCTGGACCGTCAGGCCCAGGGTGTCCAGGGGGATCGCGGGGTTCGGCGTCTCGTGGTTGAGGGTCGGGAACAGCTCGCGGTGGGCGAGCGAGAGCACCGTCTTGATGAGGCCGGTGATGCCCGCCGCGCCTTCGAGGTGGCCCACGTTCGTCTTGACGGAGCCGACCCGCAGGGGCGCGTCGTCGGCCCTGCGGGCGCCAAGGACCGCGCCCAGCGCCTCGGCCTCGACCGGGTCGCCGACCTTGGGTCCGGTGCCGTGCAGTTCGACGTACTGGACCTTGGCGGGGTCGACCCCGGCGCGCTCGTAGGCGGCGCGCAGCATGGCTTCCTGCCCGTGGGCCGCGGGGGTGGTGAGGCTGTCGCCGCCGCCGTCGTTGTTGGCCTCGGAGCCGCGGATCACACACAGCACGGGGTCGCCGTCGCGCAGCGCGTCCGGGAGCCGCTTGAGCACGACGAGACCGCCGCCCTCACCGCGCACATACCCGTTGGCGCGGGCGTCGAAGGTGTAGGAACGGCCGTCCGGGGAGAGCGCGCCGAACCGGGAGGCGGCGATGAAGCTGTCGGGGGCGAGGTTGAGCTGGACGCCGCCCGCCACGGCGGTCTCGGTCTCGCCGCGCCGCAGGCTCTCGCAGGCCAGGTGTACGGCGGCCAGCGAGGAGGACTGCCCGGTGTCCACGGCCACGCTGGGGCCGCGCAGCCCGAGGGCGTAGGAGACGCGGTTGGCGATGATGCCGCGGTTCAGACCGGTGAGGGTGTGCTGGGTGATGGCGGCCGGGTCGCGCCGGTGGACCAGCGTCGCGTAGTCATCGGCGATCGCGCCGATGAAGACTCCGGTGCGGCTGCCTTCGAGATGTGCGGGAAGGAGTCCGGCATTTTCCAGTGCCTCCCAGCACAGTTCCAGCGCGAACCGCTGCTGGGGGTCCATCGCCAGTGCCTCGCGGGGGGAAATCCCGAAGAACTCCGGATCGAACTCCGCTGCCGTTTCGACGAACCCGCCGAATCGAATGCCGGCGTCCCGCAGCTCATCGGCATACCGGTCCGCCGGGATCCGAGTAATGGCGCTCTCTCCATTGCGCAGCAACTGCCGCAACTCATCCGGGGTCGATGCGCCCGGCACGCGACATGCCATACCGATGACCGCGATGTGCCCGTCACGCACCAGGGAGTTCTCCGACATCACGACCTCAGACTCTTCTCTCAGTTGAGATACGACGCGACTGGACTGACCATGATCCGGAAGTCGACGGTATGGGGCGGGAGTCGACTCAACCACCCCTAACCGCATCCACCCCTAACCGCAGGTGTAGGGGTGGTCATATCTTCTTGAGCGGCTCCCACCAACCGCGGTGAGCCATATACCACTTGGCGGTTTCCGCGAGACCGTTCTCGAATGACATCTCGGGACGGTATCCGAGTTCCGCGGAGATCTTCGCGATGTCCACCGAGTAACGGCGGTCATGGCCCTTGCGGTCGGGCACCCGCTCGATCAGCGACCGGTCGGCGCCGAGCAGTTCGAGCAGCCGTTCCGTGAGTTCCAGATTGGTCAGTTCGGTGCCGCCGCCGATGTTGTAGACCTCGCCCGGTCGGCCGTTCTCGGCGACCAGGGCGATACCGCGGCAGTGGTCGTCCACATGCAGCCAGTCCCGCACATTTCCGCCGTCGCCGTAGAGCGGCAGCGGTCTGCCGTCCATGAGGTGGGTGACAAAGAGCGGAATGACCTTCTCGGGGTGCTGGTAGGGACCGTAGTTGTTGGAGCAGCGGGTCACGCAGACCGGCAGTCCGTGGGTGCGGTGGAAGGCCCTGGCCAGCAGATCGGATGACGCCTTGGAAGCGGAATACGGCGAGTTGGGTTCCAGCGGTTCCTCCTCGCTCCAGGAGCCGCTTTCGATGGAGCCGTAGACCTCGTCCGTGGAGATGTGGACGAATTTTCCGACCTCCCCGTTCACGGCCGCGTTGAGGAGGGTGTGCGTGCCCAGGACATTGGTGCGCACGAATTCCTCGGCGCCGGATATCGAGCGGTCGACATGTGATTCGGCGGCGAAGTGGACCACCAGATCGGTGCCCCGCAGCAGCTCGCCGACGAGTTCGCCGTCACAGATGTCGCCGCGGACGAAGCGCAGCCGGGGGCTGTCGGCGACCTCGGCGAGGTTGGCCTCGCTGCCCGCGTAGGTGAGCTTGTCGACCACCACGACCTGGGCGTCCGCCCACGCCGGGTACGCCCCTGTCAAGGTCTGCCGGACGAAGTGGGAGCCGATGAAGCCCGCGCCGCCGGTCACAACTATGCGCACTGGAGACAACCCTTCAGCGGTGATTGACCGCGATATCCATCAGATATTTTCCGTAGTCCGTCTTGCCGAGCTCGGCTCCGAGCTCATAGCAGGCGGCGGCGTCGATGAACCCCATGCGGAAGGCTATCTCTTCGAGACAGGCGATCCGCACTCCCTGGCGCTGTTCCAGAAGCTGCACATACTGGCCCGCCTGGAGCAGCGAGTCATGGGTTCCGGTGTCCAGCCAGGCGAATCCGCGGCCGAGCCCCACGAGCCTGGCCTTTCCGCGTTCCAGATAGACGCGGTTGACGTCCGTGATCTCCAGTTCGCCGCGTGCGGAGGGCCGTACGTTCTTGGCGATGTCCACGACGTCGTTGTCGTAGAGATAGAGACCGGTGATGGCGAGGTTGGATTTGGGTGCGGCCGGCTTCTCCTCGAGGGAGATCAGCCGACCGTGCTCATCCATTTCTCCGACACCGTAGCGCTCGGGGTCCTTGACTCCGTAGCCGAAGAGCACACAGCCGTCGACATGACTTGCCTCATGGTGCAGCATCTTCGAGAATCCGGGCCCATGGAAGATGTTGTCGCCGAGGACCAGCGCCACCTGGTCATCGCCGATGAATTCGGCTCCGATGATGAATGCCTCGGCGATTCCATTGGCATCGGGTTGTTCGGCGTACTCGATCGAAAGGCCCAGTCGGCCGCCGTCGCCGAGAAGCGCGCGGAACAGCCCCACATGGAGCGGGGTCGAGATGATCTGGATTTCCCTGACACCGCCGAGCATGAGCACCGACAGCGGGTAATAGATCATCGGTTTGTTGTAGACGGGAAGGATCTGCTTCGACACCGCATGTGTCAAAGGATGCAGTCGGGTACCGCTTCCTCCGGCGAGGACTATGCCCTTCATGCGGCCAGAAGCTATCAACGCCGTCGGCCCGCGCTCCAGGTCTGCCGGTGCGATAGGGGGGTAATCAGGGGTGGGCATGGAACAGGGGTGGCCTCATGCGGCCACCCCTTCCGCGGGACATCGCCCCCGTCATCGCTCAGGCGATTTCATCCACCTGGGCCCGCAGCGCGGTCGGCAGCTGCTGTCGGCTCCTTATATTCAGCTTGCGGTAGACCCGCGTCAAATGCTGCTCGACCGTGCTGATGGTGATGAACAGGTTGGCGGCTATTTCCCGGTTCGTATAACCGTCCACCGCCAGGGCGGCGACCCTGGCCTCGGATTCGCTGAGCTTGGTCCCCAGGGACTGCGGCACCGCGGGTTTCGGGCCGAGCGGTCCGGACACCGGACGCACCACCGGCCGTGGATCGCGGGCCTCCAGACCGGAGTCGAGGCGGATCCGGGCGCACAGCTCCTCGGCGCCGCACTCCTTGGCCATCCGCCAGGCCCGGCCCATGATGGCGTCGGCCCGCCCCAGCTCCCCGGAGCCGCGCAGCGTACGGCCCAGATCGTCCAGCGCCCGGGCCAGCTCCAGGCGGTCGCCGGAGCACTGCAACTCCTCCACGGCCTGGCCCAGCAGCCGGGACCGGTTCTCGATGTCCCCGGCCGCGGCCAGTATCCGCAGCGAGACCCCGCGGACCCGGGAGTCCCCGGCGCCGTTCCTGGCCAGCTGCTCGGAGACCAGGTTCGCGGCCTTCTCCCGGTCGCCGAGCTCCAGCCATGCCTCGGCGGCGTCGGAGCGCCAGGGCAGCAGCGCCGGATGGTCGAGCTCCCACAGCTGGGCGAGCCGGCCGGCCATCAGGAATTCGCCGAGCGCGGCGTTGATGCGGTTGGTGGCCAGGTAGTAACAGCCGCGGGCGCGGGTGTAGCCCAGTCCGTAGATGCTCTTGAACAGCGCCTCGGGGACCGGGCGGCTCAGCTGCCGGGCCGCCGCGTCGTACTTGCCCATCGCCGTGTACGCGAGGATCTGGCTGGCCAGGGGGCCGCCGATGAAGACGCTTCCGTCGCGGCCTGGCACGATCTCCAGGGCGGTGGTCGCATAGGCCGCCGACTCCACGAGATTGCCCTGCCGCAGGGCGATTTCGGCCCGGATCGAGTCGAAGATGGCCCGCCAGCCCGGCGCCCGGCGCCGCTCGGCCTCGTCCATCAGCGCATCGCACCACGGCGCCGCCTTGTCCGGGCGGCCCGCGTACACCAGTGCGTTCACCGAGTTGACGATGGGTTCGAAGGTGGCGTCGGTGAGCGGCGGGACCTCGAGCACCTTCTCCGCCGCGGCCACCGGCGACTCCTCGCTCCCCCCGCGGCCGAAGAAGCCGCTGAACGCGGCCGTGATCGTCGACAGCGCGGAGGGTCTGCGGGACCTGAGCTGCGCCCGGGTGGCGCCGGCGTCCTCGCCCTGGCGCGCCGCGGCCCCGAGGGCCCGGTCCTGCGCACCGGACTCCTGGGCCCAGCGGGCGGTCATCCGGAACTGGGACATCGAGGCGGGTCCCGCGTTGCTCATGACGGCGTTGAGCCGGCCGATGGCGCCGCGCGCCTCCTCGATCCGGCCGTGCGCGAGCAACAGCTCGATCAGCCGCCCGATATGGGCGGCGGGCAGCCGGTCGGCGTACAGCGCGGCCAGCGGCTCCGCCAGCATCCGCTCGGACGCCGACGGGTTGAGCCGCCACATGATCCCGGCGGTGCCGATCCTTATGCCGGCCCGCAGTTCCTCGTCCTCGCAGGCCGAGTACGCCAGCTCCAGACAGGCGACCGCCAGCTTGGCGTCGTCCTCGGCGAGCGCCTGCTGCGCGGCGTCCCGCAGCAGCGGCACCGCCCAGGGCTCGTCGGCGGACTGGGCGGCGAGCAGATGGCGGGCCACGGCGAGGGTCGCCCCGCCGCCCTGGTGCAGCAGTACGGCCGCGCGGCGGTTCATGTCCAGCCGGGCCTCGGGGTCCATGTCCTCCAGCACCGCGGCCTCGACGTACGGGTGGCGGAAGGCGAGCCCGTCGACGAGGCCGGCCGCGTCCAGCGCGGCGGCTCCGCGCCGGGTTCCGGTGGGGCCGGTGCGCAGCAGCCGGCCGAGGAGTTCGAGGGAGGTGGACGCGCCGAGCACCGCGATACCCTCGGCCAGCCGGGAGACGATGCGCCCGCTGCGGTAGACACAGGTGAGCGCGGCCTGGACGAACATGTCGCCCACCACGGGCTCCACCGCGCCGCCGCGCCGTGGCGGCGCCCCCGCGGTGCGGTAATCGTCTATCACCGCGCGTAGCAACAACGGATTACCGCCGCTCACCTCATACCAGCTGTAGGCCACATCGGCCGAATCCGGAAGCCCCAGCCGGGTGGTGAGCAGCTGCGCGGTCTCCTCCCAGGACAGCCTCTCCAGCCGCAGCCGCTGGAAATTGGGCTGACGCAGCAGTTCGGTATTGAAGACGGCGTCTTTCTGCTCGCTGTCCGTCGCCTGCGCGAACACCATGAGGAGTTTGGCGGAGCGCGAACGGGTCGCCAGATACAGCAGGTACTGAAGTGACGCCGCGTCGACGAGTTGGAGTTCGTCGACGCAGATCACCACCGGTTCGCGGGAGGCGAGTTCATGGAGTGCGGCGCGGAACTCGCGGGCTCCCTGAACATGGGTCGGGGTTGCGTCGGCGCGATCGCCACCAGGGGTTTCACAGGGCTGTGCGACGCCGAGGAGGGGCCTGGTCGAGGGCCCGGTGCAGATGGTCGGCGGTGGCTTTGGGCAGCCGGGGGGAGTCCAGGAGCTGGCGCAGCGTGCCGAGCGGAGCCCGGTCGGCCGAGGTGCCGTATGCCTTGAGGACGAGGGCTCCGGCCTTCGCCGCATGAGCCGTGACGGCTTCGAGGGTTTTGCCGCCACCCGCCGCCGCACTGTTCCAATGACATCCGCGCGCCCATTGTCATCGCTCATGGAGGTGCAGCCCCCGCCCTCCCTTGCGGCCCAGGTGACCCGCCTCGACCAGCCGCTGAA
Source organism: Streptomyces malaysiensis subsp. samsunensis (assembly GCF_024519315.1). Classification (GTDB taxonomy): domain Bacteria; phylum Actinomycetota; class Actinomycetes; order Streptomycetales; family Streptomycetaceae; genus Streptomyces; species Streptomyces malaysiensis. Next base: position 185,179 of record NZ_JANIIC010000002.1, read on the forward strand.
GATGGCGGGCCGGGGTCAGGGCCGGATCCCGGAAGGTGCCGTGCAGGGTGCGCTGGATGGCGAGGGAGACATCCAGGCCGATCACATCCAGCAGGCGCAGCGGCCCCATCGGATAGCCCTGTCCGGCCGCCATCACCGTATCGATGTCATCGGCGGTGGCCCAGCCCTCGTCGAGCATCGTCACCGCGCTGTTCAGATAGGGGAAGAGCAGGGCGTTGACGATGAAACCGGCCCGGTCCGGGCAGTCCACCGCACGCTTGCCGAGCGCCGCGGCCAGCGCGTGCGCCGTGCCGAGGGCCTCCTTGGAGGTCAGCACGGTGTGCACCACCTCCACCAGCCGCATCACCGGAGCCGGGTTGAAGAAGTGCATCCCGATGACGTCCTCGGGCCGCCGTGTCGCCATCGCGCACTCGATGACGGGCAGGCTCGAGGTGGAGGTGGCGAGCACCGCCCCCGGTGCGCACACCCGGTCCAGATCGGCGAAGACGCCCCGTTTGACGTCGATGCCCTCGGCCACGGCCTCGACCCCAGGTCGCAGGCGCCGAGCGCCTGGAGTTCGCACCCCGCGGTCAGCCGGCCCATCGCCTCGGTGAGCAGCCCGGGCGCCAGCTTGCCGCGCCGCACCCCGCGCTCCAGCGAGCGCTCCACGGCGGCCGCGCCTCCTTCGCGCGCCGCTCGCTCCGGGCCACCAGCGCCGTCGGATAGCCGGAGCGCGCACACCTCCGCGATACCGACGGCCATGGTGCCCGAGCCCACCACCCCGATCCGCCGCACGGCGCGGGCCGGTACGGGCTCGCCCAGGCCGTCCGCCGCGCCACCCCGCGCCGCGCCGCCCGCCCCGTACTCGTAGAAGCCGCGGCCCGCCTTCACCCCCACCAGACCGGCCGTCACCATATGGGCCAGGGTGGGCGCGGGCGCGTACCGCGGATCACCGGTGCGCTCGTACAGCGCCTCCAGGGAGTCCCGCGCGGTGTCCAGGCCCATGGCGTCCAGCTGGGCCAGCGGCCCCATGGGCAGTCCGCAGCCCAGGGTCATGGCGGTGTCGATGCTGTCGCGCGAGGCGTAGCGCCGCTCGTACATGGCCACCGCGTTGTTGAGGTACGCCATGGTGAGCGCGCCCCCGATGAAGCCCGGCCGGTCGGCCACCGGCACCGGGATCCGGCCCAGGTCGCGGATCAGCTCCCGGACGTCCGCCAGCACCGCGTCCGCGGTGAGCGGGGTGCCCACCACCTCCACCGCCGGGGCCTCGCGGTCGGGTCCCAGCGGGAAGAGGTGCAGCCCCACCGTGCGGTCGGTCCGCCCGGAGCCGAAGGCGATCTCCGTCACCGGGAGCCCGGTGGTCGTGGTGGCGAACACCGTCTCCGGCGGACACTCGGCGTGGGCGCGGGCGAGCAGCCGGCGCTTGGTCTCCAGCCGTTCGGGGACCGCCTCGACCACCAGATCGGCCCGTGCGGCGGCCGCCGGGTCGGTGGTGAACTCGACGGCGGATTCCGCCGCGGTCACCCGCTCCCGGCCGCGCCGCAGGGCCGGTTCGTCCCGCTCCACGGCGATCACCCGCCGGCCGCCGCGGACCAGGGCGTCCACGAGGTGGCGGCCGGTGGTGCCGAGCCCGAACACCGCGACGGTGGAAAAGCGCTGTGCCATGCCGATGAGTCCTTTCACTGGCCGGTACCTTGCGTGTGCTCACGGACCGCGGCGCCCGGAGCGCCGATCCGGTGCCGCACCGGACAGGCGGTGGCGGGCCGGGGGTGATCGGGGGTCGAGGTGGCGACCACGATCCGGCCGAGCTGATCGGCGCGGATCCCGGCGTCCGCGAGGGCGGCGCGGGCAGCCTCCACGGCGGGATCGGAGGTGGCCTCGTGGTCGGCGGCGTAACAACGGCTGTGGATCCCGGCCTTAACGGAGATCCGCTCCGGGGTCGTCCCCGCGCGTTCGGCCACCAGCTCGTTGGACACGGTCCCGGCGGGCGGATACGAGCCGGTGCCGAGGGTCCCGATGGGCCGGCCACCGGGTGTCCGGACCGGGTGCTCGGTCATCCGGGTCTCCCGGCCCACGCGGCCGCCGCCTTCGCCGGTGCCGTCGCTGTCGTCGCGGTTCGCGGGGTGCGGCAGTGCTCACGAAGAAGGCGGTGCTCGAGAAGAAGCATTGAGTGGTTCCCTCCGGATCCATGCCGGGCTTCGACGCTACGGACCGGGCACGGCACGGATAACCCCTAACCCATCACCCCCCTAGGCCCCCTACCGGGCGAACTCCGCACCGCCGCAGACCCGTGCGCATGGCGGGCACCCGCCGGAGGTGGTACCGGATACATGCAGGCCAACCGCAGACAGGCCCAGGGAGCGGCCCCCATGGAGTGGTTCACCTCATCCGACTACTGGCTGAGCCGGCTGGTCTTCCAACGGGGTCTGGCCGCCGTCTATCTGATCGCCTTTGTGGTGGCGGCCCGGCAGGGCCGGGCGCTGCTCGGCGAGCGCGGGCTGACCCCGGTGCCGCGCTTCCTCGCGCAGGTGCCGTTCGGGCGCTCGCCCAGCCTGTTCCATCTGCACTACTCCGACCGGTTCTTCGTCTGCTGCGCCTGGCTGGGGGCCGCCCTGTCGGTCGCGCTGCTGGTGGGGGCCGGGGACCGGGCGCCACTGGCGGTCGCGATGGTGGCGTGGCTGGTGCTGTGGCTGCTGTATCTGTCGATCGTCAATGTGGGACAGGTGTGGTACGGCTTCGGCTGGGAGTCCCTGCTGCTCGAGGCGGGGTTCCTCGCCGTGTTCCTGGGCAACGGGCGCACCGCGCCGCCCGTGCTCATCCTGTGGCTGCTGCGCTGGCTGCTGTTCCGGGTGGAGTTCGGCGCCGGGCTGATCAAGATCCGTGGGGACCGCTGCTGGCGGGACTTGACCTGTCTGTACTACCACCATGAGACCCAGCCGATGCCGGGTCCGCTGAGCTGGTTCTTCCACCATCTGCCGAAGCCGCTGCACCGGGTGGAGGTGGCGGCCAACCATACGGCGCAGCTGATCGTGCCCGTGGTGCTGTTCACCCCGCAGCCGGTCGCGAGCGTGGCCGCGGGGATCGTCGTGGTCACCCAGCTGTGGCTGGTCGCGTCCGGGAACTTCTCCTGGCTGAACTGGCTGACGATCCTGCTGGCCCTCCCGGCGGTCGACGGGCGCCGGGCGGCCGGGCTGCTGGGGCTGCCCGGGCCGCCGGAGCTCGCCGCTCCCCCGGTCTGGTACGAGGCGGTGGTGCTGGCGGCCACCGCGCTGGTGCTGGTGCTCAGCTACTGGCCGGCCCGCAATCTGCTGTCGGGCCGCCAGCTGATGAACTATTCGTTCAACCCGCTGCACCTGGTCAACACCTACGGGGCCTTCGGCAGCGTCAACCGCAGTCGGCAGGAAGTGGTGATCCAGGGCACCGGCGATGCGGTGCTCACCCCGGACACGGTCTGGAAGGACTACGAGTTCCGGGGCAAGCCGGGCGATGTGCGCCGGATGCCGCGCCAGTACGCCCCGTACCATCTGCGGCTGGACTGGATGATGTGGTTCGCGGGGATCTCACCGGCCTACGCCGGGTCGTGGTTCACCCCGCTGATCGGCAAGCTGCTGGTCAACGACCGGGCGACGGTGCGCCTGCTGCGGGCCACGCCCTTCCCGGGGGCGCCGCCCACCCATCTGCGCGCGCGGCTGTATCTCTACCGCTTCACCACCCCGGCGGAGCGGCGGGCCACCGGGGCCTGGTGGCACCGGACCCTGCTGGGCGAGTTCCTGCCGCCGGTCAGGCTGGAAGACCACGACTCGCCGCGGGTGTGACACCAGGCCGGCCGACACTCAGGCGGCGGCGCCCTTCGCGTTCGGAGTCTCGGCGCCCGGCGGGGGGGTTGCGCAGCACGGCGTAGCCGACGCCGACGCCCACCGCGATGGGCCACTCCAGCACTCCGGCGAGGCCCATCGCGCCGAGGCCGAGGTAGAGCGGAAGCCCGCCCTTGGCGGGCAGGACCCGCCGTGCGGTCCTGATCGGCACCGCGGCCACATTCGCCGTGGCCATGGCGACACGGGGAACGGTGAAGGTGACCGTGCGGTCGTTCTTCCCGGAGGACGTGCCCGTCTTCCGGGTGTCGGTGGTCTTGGGTGTCGTCGTCGCTGCGCTCACGCCTTCCTCCTGCCAGATGCCCCTTTGATTACTTTATGGCGGAATTAGGTAAGTATAGGCCGATTTCACGAACCCGGCATACCAGGACCGAGGGGAGAGCAGCGGGTGCTGCCCATCACTACGCTCACGGGCCTCGTCTCCGCACCGTCCCGCGGAATCAGCGGTCTGCGGCTGCGGCTCGCGGACATCTCCGACGTCCTGCGCGACACCGGCGACCGGCGCACCAGCCGGCGGGTGTGGACCCGGGCGGGGCGGGCCCATATGGAGGTACGCGGGCTGACCGGCCACGGGGCGGGCCATGAACGGCTGGTCCATGAGCTGGAGTCCGCGCTGCGGCAGGTGAAGGGCGTCAACTGGGCCGGGGTGAACGCGTCGCTCGGCCAGGTGCTGGTCGACTTCGACGAGGACGAGCTCGGCCCCGAGGACGTACTGGAGGTGGTCGAACGCGTCGAGGCGGCCCATGGGACGGGCGCGGACGACTTCCCGGCGGGCCGTCCGCAACCGCCGTTCGCCTCCACACCGGCGACGCTCGCCGCGACCGCGCTCGCCGCCGACTGCCTCGGCCTGGCGACGGCCGCCATCCGGCGGGTGACGATGCGGCCCGCGCTCTCCCCCACGCTGCGGATCCCGACGGTGATGGCGGAGATCCAGCCGCGGCTGCGCGGTGTGCTGGAGTCCCGGCTCGGCCGCGCCCAGGCCGACGCGCTGATCGGCGTGTCGAACGCCGTGGTGCACGCCCTGACCAGGGGCGAGGCCCCGCTCGCCCTGGACGCGCTGCAACGTCTGCTGCAACTCGCCGAGATCCGCGGCCGGCAGACCGTATGGCGGCGCCGCGAGCCCGAGTTGGTGGCGGACGGCGACGGGCTCCCGGAGCGCTCGCGCCCGGCCGCACCCCGGCCCGCTCCCCTGCCTCCCGGGCCGGTGGAGACCTGTGTCGACCGCACCTCGCTGGCCTCGCTGTCCGGTGCGGGCGGGCTGCTGGCGTGGACCCGCGACCTCGAGCAGGCAGGTAAGGCGCTGCTGGCCACCGTGCCGAAGGCGGCCGCGATGGGCCGGGAGGCGTTCGCCGCCCGGCTGGGCGACGTACTGGCGCGGGACGGTGTGGTGCCCATGGACGGCACCGCGCTGCGGCTGCTGGACCGCGTGTCGGCGGTGCTGATCGACGCGCGGGTGCTGTGCGCCGGCCGGCCGCGGCTGCTGTCGGTCGCCGCCGTCGGCGACCTCGGGGAGGCCGAGGCATGGAGCGCCGCGCAGTCCGTCCTGGACCGCCGCCCGCTGCGGGAGCTGTCCGGCGACGGGCCCTGGACGCGCGGACCCTGGCGGCTGGAGCGGCCCCATGAACTCCCCGCGGCGCTCCCGGCGAGTCCGCCGGCCCTGACCGCGGACCTGTACGGCGCGGACGGCCGGCGGCAGGCCCGGGTCCGGATCGGCTGCGAACTCGACCCACTGGCCGACGCCCTGGTGGCGGCGGCCCGCCGCGGCGCGCGGCGACTGGTGCTCACCCACCACGCCAGTACGGACGAGATCGCTCCCTGGGCCGATGAGCTGCTCCCGCCCGGCGCGTCGTTCCCCGACACGGTGCGCCGCCTCCAGCTCGACGGTCACGGCGTGCTGGTGATCAGCGGCGCGGACGACGAGGCGCTGGGCGCGGCCGATCTCGGCGTCGCCGTCATGGCGCGCGGTGCGGGCCGGGTGTGCTGGTCGGCCGATCTGCTCTGCGGCCCCGGACTGGTCCACGCGTGGCGTGTCCTGCGGGCCCTGGAGGACGCGCGCTCGGTCAGCCGGCGCTCGGCCCGGCTGTCGACGGGCGGGTCCGCGCTCGGCGCGCTGATCGCCGCGGCGGGGACCCGGCCCGCGGTGGCCGGGCTCGCCACCTCTCCGGTGTACAGCGCGGCGTTCCTGGCCATGCTCGGCGGGATCCGCGCGGCGCGCCGGGTGGAGCGCCGCCCCGCGCCGGCGCCCCGCGTCCGCGGCAACTGGCACGCCCTGGGCGCGCGGGAGACCCTCAGCGTGCTGTGCGCCTTCCGGGAGAACGGGACGGAGCCGCCCGACGGCTCGGGCGCGCCCCACGGCGCGGGCCCCGGGGAACCGGGCGCGGCTCCAGGGGACCCGGGCGCGTCGCGGTCCTCCCGGGCGCTGTGGGCCGACGCGACACGCCTCGTGCCCAATGCGGCCGGGACGGACGTACGGGCCGGGGCGCCCGGTGCCGTGGGAGCCGGTGCCATGGGGGCCGGTGCCATGGGGGCCGGTGCCGTGGGGGCCGGTGTCGTAGGGGCCGGTGCCGTGGGGGCCGCCGCCTCCCGTTTCGTGGCCCTGGCCCGGAACACCGCCTCGCTGGTGAACGCGGTGCGCGAGGAGCTGCACGATCCGCTCACCCCCGTGCTGGCGCTCGGCGCCGCGGCCTCCGCGGCGGTGGGATCCGGGGTGGACTCCTTCCTCGTCCTCAGCGTGATGGCGGGCAACGCGGTGATCAGCGGCGCACAGCGGCTGCGGGCCGAGCGCTCGCTGCGCGGCCTGCTGCTGAGCGAGCGGATGAACGGCCGGCTGGTCGGCTGGGCGCCCGCGATGTCCCTGGCGGACGGGGTGGCGGCGGACCGGGAGGTGTTCTTCGCGGGGCTGACCACCGCCCCGGTGCACACGGTGGCCGCCGAGGAGCTGCGGGTCGGGGACATCGTCGCGCTGCGGCCCTCGGACGTCGTACCGGCCGACGCGAGGCTGCTGGTCAGCGAACGGCTGGAGCTGGACGAGGCCGGGCTGACCGGCGAGTCCGGGCCGGTCGCCAAGGACCCGGCCGCCACTCCGGGCGCCGACCTCGCGGACCGCTCCTGCATGGTCTACCAGGGCTGCACGGTGCTCGCCGGAACCGGATACGCCGTGGTCGTGGCCGCCGGAGCACAGACCGAGGCGGGGCGCGCCGCCGAACTGGCCGGGCGCCCCATCGCGCCCATCGGGATCGAGGGCCGGCTGGCCGCGCTCACCAAGGTCGCGCTGCCCGCCACCGGCCTCGGCGGCGCCGCCGTCACCCTGCTGGGGCTGCTGCACGGGGCGCCGGTGCGCGAGGCGCTGTCCACCGGAGTGGCCATCGCGGTGGCCGCCGTGCCCGAGGGGCTGCCGCTGGTGGCCACGGTGGCGCAGTCCGCCGCGGCGCGCCGGCTCTCGCACCGCGGGGTGCTGACACGTTCGCCACGGGTGCTGGAGGCCCTGGGCCGGGTGGACATCGTCTGCTTCGACAAGACCGGCACCCTGACCGAGGGCCGGCTGGCCGTGGCCCGGGTCGCCGCGTACGACCACGAGCTGCCGACCGGCAGCGCGCTGGGCGAGCGGCTGCTGCGCACGGCGGCCCGCGCCTGCCCCGAGGGCGGACGGGCGCTGGCCCACGCCACCGACCAGGCCGTCATCGACGCCGCGGCGGCGCACTGCGACGGGGACGGCGTGTGGCGTCCGGTGTCCGAACTGCCCTTCGAGGCCAGCCGGGGATTCTCGGCGTGTCTGGGCACCGAGTCCGGGCGCCCGCACCTGGCCGTCAAGGGTGCGCCCGAGATCGTGCTCGCCCGATGCGCCTACACCCTGAGCCCCGGGGCGGCGGACGACACCATGCCACTGAGCCCGATGGCGGCGTACGACACCGGGCCGCTGCCCCCGGGGGCAGCGGACGGCACCATGCCACTGACCCCGGGGGCGGCCGACGGCACCAGGCCACTGACCCCGGAACGGCTGCGCGCCACCGAGCGCCTGCTGCACTCGCTGGCCTCCGACGGGCTGCGGGTGCTGGCGGTGGCCGAGACCCGGCCCGCCGGGTCCGACACGCCGACAACGGAAGTGGCCGCGATCGCCCGGGAGCTCACCCTGCTGGGCTTCATCGCCATCGCCGACACCACGCGGCCGGGCGCCGCCGAGACCGTCAAGCGGCTGACGGACGCCGGGGTACGCGTCGCCATGGTCACCGGCGACCACCCGACCACGGCGGTCGCCATCGCCCGGGAGCTCGGCATCGCGGACGCCGAGCCGGTGCTCACCGGGGCGGAGCTGGACACCCTGCCCGAGGGCGAGCGGGTCGAGCGGATCACCCGTACCACCGTCTTCGCCCGGGTCTCCCCCGAGCACAAGGTCCGTATCGTCCAGGCGCTGCGGCAGGCCGGACAGGTGGTGGCCATGACCGGGGACGGGGTGAACGACGCGGCCGCGATCCGCCTCGCGGACATCGGCATCGGACTGTCCGCACGCGGCTCGGCCTCGGCCCGCGCCGCCGCGGACCTGGTCCTCACCGACCCGGACCCGACCCGGATCCTCGACGCGCTGCGGGAGGGCAGGGCGCTGTGGCGCAGTGTGCGCGACGCGGTGGCGATCCTGGTCGGCGGGAACGCGGGCGAGGTCGCCTTCACCCTGCTCGGCGCGGCGGTGGCCGGACGGGCCCCGCTGGGCACCCGTCAGCTGCTCCTGGTGAATCTGCTCACCGATATGCTGCCCGCCCTCGCGGTGGCCCTGGCCCGGGCGCGGCGTCCGGAGCGCGCCAAGTCCGGTGAGGACCCGCTGGTGGGCGGCCCCGCATCCGCGCTGTTCGGCTCCGATCTGGGCCGTATCCTCGCGGTGCGCGGCAGCGCCACCGCACTGGGCGCGGCCGCGGCCTGGCAGTGCGGACGGATGACGGGCCGGGCCCGGCGGGCGAGCACCATGGGGCTCGCGGCGCTGGTCGGCACCCAGCTGGGCCAGACCTTCATGACCGACTGGCACAGCCCGCTGGTGCTGGTCACCAGCCTGGCGTCGGCGGCCACGCTGTTCGCCATCGTGGAGACTCCGGTGGTCAGCCACTTCTTCGGCTGTACGCCCCTGGGCCCGATGGCCTGGTCGGTCGTCGGAGTCTGCTCGGCCGGTGCCACCCTGGGGGCGGCCGTCGCACCCCGGCTGCTCTTCCCCCGGCGGATGCCGCTCGCGGTCTGAACGCGTCACCCGGGAACGGGACATCTCAGGCGTTTCTCACCCAGATCTTTCCTTTCATTCACCGAATGGTTACCTGGTGTGCGCCGCCCGCTTCCCGGCCCGGGTCAACCTACGAACTGGAAGCGGATGCCTCGCTTCCGCTCGTGTTCCATCCAGTGAGGTACCCATGGCCAATATCCTGACGACCGTCCTGGTCAAGCTGGCCCAGATCGCCCTGGAGGCGCTGGTCGCCCAGCTCGCGAAGTCGCTTCTGACAGCGGCCTTCAGGCCGGCCGCCGCGCCGGCCGCCGCCTGATACGCCCATCAAGGCTTCATCGTCATCAAGGCCCGGAAACGCCATGCCGCTCCCGGGCCTTCCGTACGGCCACTGAGCGGCGCCGCTCGGCCCCGCTCAGTGGCCGTACGACGCCGCCCGGTGCACCGGACCGTGGGCGGTCGGGCAGTGCTCCCCGTCCGCCCGTCCCCGCGCGGCCGGGTCGTCCAGATGGTCGACCTGGAGCGTGGTGTGGGTGATCCCGTACTCGCCGCTCAGCACCGCTTCCAGGTCCTCCCGGACCGCGTGGCAGTCACCGCCCGCCGCGACCAGGACATGGGCGGAGAGCGAGACCTCGCCCGAGGTGATCTGCCAGACATGCAGATCGTGCACCTCGGCCACCTGTCCATGGGCGACCAGCCGGCCGCCCACCTCATCGGGCTCGACACCGGTCGGGGCGGCCTCCAGCAGCACCCGGCCGGAGGCCCGCAGCAGTTCCACGCCCGCCTTGATCATGAGGAGGACCACCAGCAGACCGGCGATCGCGTCGGCCCGCGCGAAGCCCGTCGTCACCACCACCAGTCCCGCGACGGCGGTGGCGATGAAGGCGTAGAGGTCGTTGAGCACATGCTGGAAGGCGCCCTCGACATTGAGCGAGGAGCGGTTCGCCCTCGACATGCACCACGCGGCGGCGAGATTCACCGCCACACCGGCCAGCGCGGTGATCAGCACCAGACCGCCGGTCACCTCGGGCGGGTCGATCAGCCGCCCCACGCTCTCATAGCCGAGATAGGCGCCGAGCAGCAGCAGGGAAAGACCATTGGCCTGGGCGGAAAGGATTTCCGACCGCTTGAGCCCATAGGTGTATCCGCCGCGTGCGGGGCGCGCCGAGAGCCGGATCGCGATGAGCGCGAGCACGATCGAGGCGGCGTCGGTGAGCATATGAGCCGCGTCGGACAGCAGCGCCACGGAGCGGGCGATGATCCCGACGACAACTTCCACCGCCATGAAGCCGCTGATCAGCGCGAGGGCGAGGGTCAGCCACCGGCGGTCGGCATTCTCCGCCACGCCGTGCGCGTGGCCACCGTGCCCGGGTCCGCAGTGCCCCTCGTCGGGTCCGTGCGCATGAGCCCCCACCGGCTCCTCCTCGGATCGTCTCGGATCGTCTTCGGGACAGCGCAATTGAAACAGCACCGGGGGGAATTCGCCAAAGGCTGCAATGGACACGGTTATCAATAGACTTCTCACACCGGCGGCGAATGGGCTTTATGAATGCGGCAATGCTTTTCATTTCGGAGTGTGAAAAGGGTGCGCGGTCCGGTCGCCCTGGCATGCCGCCGGAGAGTCGCTGACGTGTGCGACACCCCGCCGATGCGGGTGAGACCGGCTCGCGGAAGGTGACCGGGCGGGGCAGGGCGCGTTGTCCGAATATGACGACGACGATGCGACGCCGTTCTCTCTCGCAGCCGAGCAGAGCGCTGGACCGGAGCACCGAAGGCGACGGAACGGTTCATCAGACCGTTCAGACATCCACATCCGTACCGATCTACGCCGCGCTGGTCGAGCGCTGGGCGTCCGCGGGGCGCGCGGTACCCGGGCGCTACGACCGCGAGTGGACCGAACTGGTCAACTGTCCACCCTGGCCGGACCGGATCCGGGCGGCGACCCGCCCGGCCGCACGGTCGTCGTCCGCCGACTGAGCCACCGCCCGGGTCCCCGCGCGGGGATCGCGCGGACACCGCGAACGTCATCGCGCGGGCATCCCGGACATCACCGCACGGCGAGCGCGGAGGTCACCGTGCGGGAGACCCGGACGCCGCCGCGGCGCGGCGCGGATCGCGCCTACTCGTCCCCGCCCTCCAGGCCGCCCTCCGTCTCCAGATACAGCTCCCGCACCCGCTCCAGCACCTCCGGGTCGGGCTCGTCCCACAGCCCGCGGCTCTCGGCCTCCAGCAGCCGCTCGGCCATGCCGTGCAGCGCCCAGGGGTTGGCCTCCTCCAGGAAGGAGCGGTTCTCCGGGTCGAGCAGATAGGTCTGGGCGAGCTTGTCGTACATCCAGTCGGCGACCACACCCGTGGTGGCGTCGTAGCCGAAGAGGTAGTCGACCGTCGCGGCGAGCTCGAAGGCGCCCTTGTAGCCGTGGCGGCGCATCGCCTCGATCCAGCGCGGGTTGACCACCCGGGCGCGGAAGACCCGTGAGGTCTCCTCGTGGAGGGTGCGGGTGCGGACCGTCTCGGGGCGGGTGGAGTCGCCGATGTACGCGGCGGGGGCGGTGCCCTTCAGGGCGCGCACGGTGGCCACCATGCCGCCGTGGTACTGGAAGTAGTCGTCGGAGTCGGCGATGTCGTGCTCGCGGGTGTCGGTGTTCTTGGCCGCGACCGCGATCCGGCGGTAGGCGCTCTCCATCTCGGCCCGCGCCGGCCGCCCCTCGAGCCCGCGGCCGTAGGCGTAGCCGCCCCAGACCGTGTAGACCTCGGCGAGGTCGGCGTCGGTGCGCCAGTCGCGGCTGTCGATGAGCTGGAGCAGCCCGGCGCCGTAGGTGCCGGGGCGGGAGCCGAAGATGCGGGTGGTGGCGCGGCGCTCATCACCGTGTTCGGCGAGGTCGGCGCGGGTGTGCGCGCGTATGTAGTTGTCCTCGTCGCTCTCGTCGAGGGCGGCGGCGAGCCGTACGGCGTCGTCCAGCAGCCCGACGACATGCGGGAAGGCGTCCCGGAAGAACCCGCTGATGCGCAGGGTGACATCGACGCGCGGGCGGCCCAGCTGGTCGAGTGTCACGGGTTCGAGTCCCGTCACCCGGCGCGAGGCGTCGTCCCACACCGGACGGATGCCCAGCAGCGCGAGCGCCTCGGCCACATCGTCGCCGGAGGTGCGCATCGCGCTCGTCCCCCACAGTGAGAGGCCGACGGACTTCGGCCACTGACCGTCGTTGTCGGCGCGGTAGCGCTCCAGGAGCGAATCGGCGAGGGCCTGGCCGGTCTCCCAGGCCAGCCTGCTGGGCACGGCCTTGGGGTCGACGGAGTAGAAGTTGCGGCCGGTCGGCAGGACGTTGACCAGTCCGCGCAGCGGTGAGCCGGACGGCCCGGCGGGGACGAACCCGCCGGCGAGGGCGTGCACGGCGTGGTCGATCTCGTCGGTCGTGGCGGCCAGCCGGGGCACGACCTCGCGGGCGGCGAAGTCGAGAATCGCGGAGACGGCGGGGCGCTGGTCATCGGGCAGGGTGAGGACAGCCTTCTCGACGGCCTCCGGGGCCCATTCGGCGTCCTCCATCGCCTGGACCAGCGCGCGGGCCCGCTCCTCGGCCTCGTCGGCGCCGGTGCGGGTGGCGGCCGACTCGTCCAGGCCGAGTGCCTCGCGCAGACCGGGGAGCGCGGACGTACCGCCCCAGATCTGGCGGGCGCGGAGGATGGCCAGTACGAGGTTGACCCGTCCGGGCCCGGTCGGCGCGGCGCCCAGGACATGCAGTCCGTCGCGTATCTGGGCGTCCTTGACCTCGCACAGCCAGCCGTCGACGTGCAGCAGGAAGTCGTCGAAGCCGTCGTCGTCCGGCCGCTGCTCCAGGCCCAGGTCGTGGTCGAGCCGGGCGGCCTGGATGAGGGTCCAGATCTGGGCGCGGATGGCGGGGAGCTTGGCCGGGTCCATCGAGGAGATGGCGGCGTACTCGTCCAGCAGCTGTTCCAGCCGCGCGATGTCGCCGTAGGAGTCGGCGCGGGCCATCGGCGGGACGAGGTGGTCGACGAGGGTGGCGTGGACGCGGCGCTTGGCCTGGGTGCCCTCGCCCGGGTCGTTGACCAGGAAGGGGTAGATCAGCGGCAGATCGCCGAGCGCGGCGTCGGGGCCGCAGGCGGCGGACAGTCCGGCGTTCTTGCCCGGCAGCCACTCCAGGTTGCCGTGTTTGCCCAGGTGGACCATGGCGTCCGCGCCGAAGCCGCCGTCCGTCCGGGGTGTGGCCATCCAGCGGTAGGCGGCCAGGTAGTGGTGCGAGGGCGGCAGATCGGGGTCGTGGTAGATGGCGATGGGGTTCTCGCCGAAGCCGCGCGGGGGCTGGATGACGACCAGGAGGTTGCCGCGGCGCAGCGCGGCCAGGACGATGTCGCCGTCCGGATCGCGGCTGGTGTCCACGAACATCTCACCGGGCGGCGGGCCCCAGTGTTCCTCGACCGCGTCCCGGAGCTGCTGGGGGAGCGTGGCGTACCAGCGGCGGTAGTCGGCGGCGGGGACGCGGACGGGGTTGCGGGCGAGCTGCTCCTCGGTGAGCCACTCCTGGTCATGGCCGCCCGCCTCGATGAGGGCGCGGATCAGCTCGTCACCGTCGCCGGAGACCAGGCCCGGGAGTGCGTCCGGCCCGTCCTCGGGGCCGAGGTCATAGCCCTCCGCGCGCAGTCGGCGCAGCAGGGCGACGGCGCTCGCGGGCGTGTCGAGGCCCACGGCGTTGCCGATCCGGGAGTGCTTGGTGGGGTAGGCGGAGAGGACGAGCGCCAGCCGCTTGTCGGCGGCGGGGAGGTGGCGGAGCCGGGCGTGTCGTACCGCGATTCCGGCGACACGCGCGGCCCGTTCCGCATCGGCGGCATAGACCGGCAGGCCGTCCTCGTCCACCTCCTTGAACGAGAACGGCACGGTGATGAGCCGCCCGTCGAACTCGGGGACGGCGACCTGGGTCGCGGCGTCCAGCGGCGACAGCCCCTCGTCGTTCTCCTCCCACACGGCGCGCGAGGAGGTCAGGCACAGCGCCTGGAGCACGGGCACGTCCAGCGCGGCGAGCGCGCCCGCGTCCCACGCCTCGTCGTCGCCGCCCGCGGACGCCTCGGCGGGTCGGGTGCCACCGGCCGCGAGGACGGTGGTGACGATGGCGTCGGCCGCGCCGAGGGCCTCGATCAGCTCGGCCTCGGGGGCGCGCAGCGAGGCGACGAACAGCGGCAGCGGGCGGCCCCCGGCGTCCTCCACGGCCCGGCACAGGGCTTCCACGAAGGCGGTGTTGCCGCTCATGTGGTGGGCGCGGTAGTAGAGCACCGCGATGGTCGGGGCGATGGCATCGGCGGGGTTGGCCGCGCGGCCGGTGCGCTCCAGCGGGCCCCAGGTGGGCGCGGGCGCGGGCGGTTCGAAGCCATGGCCGGTGAGCAGCACGGTGTCGGAGAGGAACCGGGCCAGCTGGCCCAGGTTGGCGGGCCCGCCGTGGGCGAGGTAGGCGTGGGCCTCGGCGGCGATGCCGACCGGGACCGTGGACGCCTCCATGAGCTGGGCGTCGGGCGCCTGTTCACCGGTGAGGACGACCACGGGGAGGTCGCCCGCGAGCAGCGTGTCGAGCCCCTCCTGCCATGCGCGGAGGCCACCGAGGAGCCGTACGACGACGAGTTCGGCGCCCTCCAGGAGACCGGGCAGGTCGTCGAGGGCGAGGCGGGCCGGGTTGGCGAGGCGGTACGGCACCGGGCCCGTGGCGGCACGGGCGCTGAGCAGGTCGGTGTCGGACGTCGACAGCAGCAGAATCATGCGGCGGCATACCTTCCTCGGGGTCCGCGCCCCGGGCGGGTTGAAGACGGCGGCAGTTCCTGGCTCGCTCGGCCGCTGCCGTTTCTGGCAGCCACCGCGCTCACAGTGGCGGGACCGCGCCGGATTTCCACCGGCTTCCTGCCGTGAGTGCCGTCTTATGCGTGTCGCGGGTCGGGACCGACCCACCGCTGAGCATAGTAAGCGTTGCTGACCTGCCGCGGGATGGTGCGTTCCGGCCTCCGTGGAGCCTGGCCGGGGCGGTGGGCCGGACCGGATCGTCGGTATGCTCGCCGCCATGCCCCTCCCCCCGACAACCACCCCACCAGGGGATGAAACCCCCGTGCGCGGACGCGATGACGCCTGTCCCGGCGCGCTGCGGCTGCACCCGGCGGACGATGGTTCGCTGGCCCGGATCCGGGTGCCCGGCGGGTTGCTGACGGCCCGTCAGGCGGAGGCGCTGGGGCGGGTGTCCGAGGAGCTCGGGGACGGGCGGCTGGACATCACCTCACGAGGCAATGCGCAGGTCCGCGGCCTGGCGGCGGGGTGCGGCGCGGAGCTGGCGGCCCGGCTGCGGGCGGCCGGACTGCTTCCCTCGGACCGCCATGACCGGGTGCGCAACATCGTGGCGTCGCCGCTGTCCGGTCTGGACGGCCGGGGGCACGCGGATGTGGTGGCGTGGGTGCGGGAGTTGGACGCCGCGCTGTGTGACGACACACCGGCGGGACCGGCGGGGCGCGGGGAATTGTCCGCTCTATCCGGCTTGTCGGGCAGGTTTCTGTTCGCGCTGGACGATGGCCGTGGCGATGTGGCCGCCTTGGGCGCGGATGTGACATTGATCGCAACGGCGGACGGTGGAGCGGTGCTGCGATGCGGTGGTCCGCTGCCGGGCCCGGGTGTGTCACCGCCGTCGGGCGCGACACACCCGGACACGGCAGCGCGGCGGGCGCGTCGTACGGACGGCTCGGACCCGCTCGGCCGTGGCGCGGAGGCGGACACCGGCGGTGAGGGCGCGGCGAGCCTCGCCACGGACGGGTCGGTGGCAGGGGGCGGCGGCCTCCGGGTGCGGGGCGAGGACGCGCCACGGGCGGCGGCGCTTGCCGCGGTGGAGTTCCTGACACGGGTGCGGGAGAGCGGGACACGGGCGTGGCGGGTACGCGACCTCCCCGCCGAACACGCCGTGACGACCGGCGGATTGGCCGCGCGACTCGCCGGTGCGGGCATCGAGGCCGTACCGGTGGAACACGCCCCGGCACCCGCCTCCGCCGCACCCCCCGCCCCCGGGTCGGTCCCCGGCCCGAACGGGCGCCACGCGCTGTCCATCGCCCTCCCCCTGGGCCGGGTGAGCGCCGCGCAATGGCGGCTGCTCACGACGCTCGCCTCCCGGGGCGGAGCGGATGAGCTGCGTATGACACCCTGGCGCGGCGTGGTGCTCCCCGGGTTCGCCCGGGACGACGCGCCCGGCGCCATGTCCGAACTCGCCGGGGCGGGGCTGGTGACCACGCCGGACTCACCGTGGCTCGGGGTCGGCGCGTGCACGGGGCGCCCCGGCTGCGCCAAGTCCCTGGCGGATGTGCGGGCCGACGCGGCGCGCATGGTCGCGGACGTGGCGCGGGGGCGGACCACGGGCACCGGGCGAGTCGTGGCGGGCGCGGCAGACACGCCGGACACGGCGAGGGCGTCCGCAAACACGGCGGGAGCGGTCGCGCGCACGGCGGGTGCGGTCGCGGCCCCGGCACGGAGGGACGCGGACAGCGGACACGCGGACAGCGGACACGCGGACACCGGACACATGGTCGTGGGCGGTTCGCCGCCGTGGCCGGTGAGCGGTACGACATCCGGGGGCGGCCGGGCCGGGCCCGAGCCACTGCCGGTGTACGTCTCCGGCTGCGAACGCCGCTGCGGTCACCCCGGGGGCCACTGGGTGGACGCGCTGGCGATCGGCGACACGGGCTATCGGGTCACCGTACGGGGCGCGGGAGGAGACACACCGGAGACGGACAGCGTGGATGTGACAGCGGAGCAATTGGCCGGCGCTGTGGCGGCGGCCCATGGAACGACATGATCGAGGACATCGAGGACACCGTGTTCGACTACGAGAAGGACGGGGCGGCCATCTACCGCGCCTCCTTTGCCACCATCCGCGCCGAGGC
The DNA here is from genome assembly GCF_024519315.1 of Streptomyces malaysiensis subsp. samsunensis. Lineage (GTDB taxonomy): Bacteria > Actinomycetota > Actinomycetes > Streptomycetales > Streptomycetaceae > Streptomyces > Streptomyces malaysiensis. The sequence continues at coordinate 202,138 of NZ_JANIIC010000002.1, forward strand.
CGACCTCGGCGGGCTTCCCGCCGACGTCAGTCAGGTGGCGGTGCGGATGATCCACGCCTGCGGCATGGTCGACCTGGTCAAGGACCTCGCGTACACCCCCGGGGTGGTCTCCCGCGCCCGCGCCGCGCTGCGGTCCGGCGCGCCCGTGCTCTGTGACGCGCGCATGGTCGCCAGCGGGGTGACCCGTAAGCGGCTGCCCGCCGACAACGAGGTGATCTGCACCCTCGCGGACCCCGCCGTACCGGAGTTGGCGCGGCGCATGGGCACCACGCGCAGCGCCGCCGCGCTGGAGCTGTGGCGGGACCGGCTCGAGGGGGCGGTGGTCGCGGTCGGCAACGCCCCCACGGCGCTCTTCCGCCTGCTGGAGATAATCGAAGAAGGGGGGGCAGGAGGGGCGGGCGCGCCGCGCCCGGCCGCCGTGATCGGTGTGCCGGTGGGCTTCATCGGCGCCGCCGAGTCCAAGGAGGCGCTGGCCGGGCATCCGGCGGCGCTCGACCACCTGGTGGTGCACGGCCGGCGCGGCGGCAGCGCCATCGCCGCGGCCGCGATCAACGCGATAGCGAGCGAGGAAGAGTGAGCGAGCAGCAGACGGGCCGGCTCTACGGTGTGGGGCTCGGCCCCGGCGACCCCTCCCTGATGACCGTACGCGCCGTGGAGGTCATCGCCGAGGCCGATGTCATCGCGTACCACAGCGCCCGGCACGGCCGCAGCATCGCGCGCTCCATCGCCGAGCGGCATCTGCGGCCCGACCACATCGAGGAGCGGCTGGTCTACCCGGTCACCACGGAGGCCACCGACCATCCGGGCGGCTATCGCGGCGCGATGGAGGAGTTCTACGCGGACGCGGCCGCCAGGCTCGCCGCGCATCTGGACGCGGGACGCACGGTCGCGGTGCTCGCGGAGGGCGATCCGCTCTTCTACGGCTCGTATATGCACATGCACAAGCGGCTCGCCGACCGCTACCCCACCGAGGTCGTCCCCGGTGTCACCTCGGTCAGCGCGGCGGCCGCCCGGCTCGGCGCACCGCTGGTGGAGGGCGAGGAGGTGCTGACGGTCCTCCCCGGCACCCTGCCGGAGGAGGAGTTGACGGCCCGGCTGGCGACGGCGGACGCGGCGGCCGTGATGAAGCTCGGCCGGACCTTCCCGGCGGTGCGGCGGGCGCTGGAGCGTTCGGGGCGGCTCGCGGACGCGCGCTATGTGGAGCGCGCCACGATGAGCGCGGAACGGACCGCCGCGCTGGCCGAGGTCGATCCGGAGTCGGTGCCGTACTTCTCGATGGCGGTGCTGCCCAGCCGGGTGGACGCGCCGCGCGGTGCGTCCGGCGCGGGCGAGGTCGTGGTCATCGGCCTGGGCCCGGCCGGTCCGCTGTGGCTCACCCCCGAAGCGCGCGGCGAACTGGCCGCCGCCGATGACCTCGTCGGCTATACCACCTATCTGGACCGGGTGCCGGTACGGCCGGGCCAGCGGCGTCACTCCTCCGACAACAAGGTCGAGGCCGTACGCGCCGAGTTCGCCCTCGACCTGGCCCGGCGGGGCCGGCGTGTCGCCGTCGTCTCCTCGGGCGACCCGGGCGTGTTCGCCATGGCCACCGCCGTCCTGGAGGCCGCCTGCGAGGACCCCTACCGCGAGGTCCCGGTACGGATCGTCCCCGGTATGACGGCGGCCCACGCCGCCGCGGCCCGAGTCGGTGCCCCGCTCGGCCACGACTACGCGGTGATCTCCCTCTCCGACCGGCTCAAGCCCTGGGAGGTGATCGCCGAGCGGCTGCGCGCCGCCGCCGCGGCCGACCTGGTGCTCGCCCTCTACAACCCCGGCTCCCGCAGCCGCGTCTGGCAGGTGGGCAAGGCCCGCGAACTCCTGCTGGAACACCGCGCCCCCGACACCCCCGTGGTGCTGGGCCGCGACATCGGCGGCCCGGGGGAACGGGTACGGATCGTCCGCCTGGCCGACCTCGACCCGGCCCAGGTCGACATGCGCACGATCATCCTGGTGGGCTCCTCCCAGACCCGCACGGCCCGCCGCGGCGACGACACGGAGGTCGTCTGGACCCCGCGCCGCTATCCGGAGGCATAGCCTCCGGGCTCGTGCCCGTACCCGGACCCGGGCTTCGGGCCCGGACCCGGGCTTCGGGCCCGGACCCGGGCTTCGGGCCCGGACCCGGGCGATGGGCTCGGGCACCGGACCCAGGCACAGGGCTAAGGCACCGGGCTCAGCCACCGGAGCCGGACACCGGACCCGGACACCGGCCTCAGGCCAGCGTCGTGCGGAGCCAGGTCGCGGCCTCCGACGGGGTTTCGGCCACCGGGATGCCCTGGGGGGCGGGTGGGCGGCGGATGATGACGACCGGGAGGGCGGCGGCGCGGGCCGCGGTGAGTTTGGGGACGGTGGCGTGGGCGCCGCTGTCCTTGGTGACCAGCACCTCGACGCGATGGCGGCGCAGCAGCTCCGCCTCGCCCTCGAGCGTGAACGGACCGCGGTCGAGGATCACCTCCATCCGGGGCGGGACCGGCGGCTCGGGGGCGTCGACCGAGCGGACCAGGAACCACTGCCGGGTCAGATGGGCGAAGGTGGCCAGGCCCATCCGCCCCGTGGTGAGGAAGATCCGCTCCCCCAGGTCCGGCAGCAGCCGCGCGGCCTCGGCCAGCGAGCCGGCCGAATGCCAGCGGTCGCCCGGACCGGGCACCCACCCGGGGCGGCGCAGGGCGAGCAGGGGAACATGGACGTCGGCGGCCGCCCGGGCCGCGTGGGAACTGATCGTGTCGGCGAAAGGATGGGTGGCGTCGATGAGCGCGTCCACCTGGTGCTCGCGGAGCCAGCGGGCCATGCCCTCGGCACCGCCGAACCCGCCGATCCGCACCTGCCCCACGGGCAGCCGCGGTGCGGCGACCCGCCCCGCGAGGGAGCTGGTGACGCGCAGGGCGGGGTCACCGGCGAGTTCCTCGGCGAGGCGGCGCGCCTCGGTGGTGCCGCCGAGGATGAGCACATGGCGCGCCGGTGCGCTGTTCATCGGGATCGGGTGCCTTTCGTCGTCCGTGCGCCCGTCATCGTATGCGCGGCGGCCCGCCCATGGCTGAGGCGGAGACGACGGCCGAGGCGACCGGGGGCCGGGGCGCGCAGCTGGAGCGGTCGGGACTGCGGCACGGCTGGACCACGGGGGCGTGTGCCACCGCCGCGACGACGGCCGCGTACACCGCGCTGCTGGGCGCGGAGTTCCCCGATCCGGTGACCATCGAACTGCCCAAGGGGCAGCGGCCCGCGTTCGCGCTCGCCGCCGAGGAACTGACGGCGGACCGCGCCATGGCCGCCGTCGTCAAGGACGCGGGGGACGATCCCGATGTGACCCACGGCGCGCTGGTCAGGGCCACGGTGCGGGTTCTGCCGCCCGGCAGTGGAGTGGTCTTCCGGGCCGGTCCGGGCGTCGGTACGGTCACCCGGCCCGGGCTGCCGCTCGACGTGGGCGAACCGGCCATCAACCCCGTGCCGCGCCAGATGATGCGCGACCACATCGCCTCCGTCGCGGCCCGGCACGGCGGAACCGGTGACGTCGAGATCGAGATCTCGGTGGACCACGGCGAGGAGATCGCCCGCTCCACCTGGAATCCGCGGCTGGGCATCCTCGGCGGACTGTCCATCCTCGGCACGACGGGCATCGTCGTGCCCTACTCCTGCTCGGCGTGGATCGACAGCATCCGGCGCGGGGTGGACGTCGCACGCGCGGCGGGGCGCAGCCATGTGGCGGGCTGTACGGGCTCGACATCCGAGAAGGTGGCGGTGGCCGTCCACGGGCTGCCGGAGGACGCGCTCCTGGACATGGGCGACTTCGCGGGGGCCGTGCTGAAGTATCTGCGCCGCCACCCGGTGGACCGGCTGACGATCGCCGGAGGCTTCGCCAAGCTCTCCAAGCTGGCCGCGGGCCACCTGGATCTGCACTCCTCGCGCTCCCAGGTGGACAAGGGGTTCCTCGCGGAACTGGCCCGCCGGGGAGGGGCGGACGAGAAGCTGGCACAGGCCGTGGCAACGGCCAACACCGGCCTGGAAACGGTGCAGTTGTGCGCCGCCCATGGCGTACCCCTCGGCGACCTGGTCGCGGCCACGGCCCGCGACACGGCCCTCGGGGTACTGCGCGGCGCCCCGGTAGCGGTGGACGTGATCTGCGTCGACCGCGCCGGTACGATCGTCGGCCGCGCGGAACCACGCGCCCCACGGGACGGCTGACCGACTCCGCCGAGCCGGGAGGAGCGGCTGAAGAGCCCCCGGAGAGCAGAAGCGGTGGCCTCCCGCACCCGGGAACGGTGGGCTCAGCTGCCGGGTGTGTCGCAGGGCTCGTGGGGGCGTTCGCGGTTCGGGGAGTAGAGGTGGCTGTCGCGGAATTGGTGGGCGGCGAGGGTGCGGCCCACCAGGATGACCGCTGTCCGTACCACGCCCGCGGCCTTCACCTGGGGCGCGATGTCGTCCAGGGTGCCGCGCAGGACCAGTTCGTCGGGGCGGCTGGCCATGGCGACCACGGCCGCGGGGCAGTCGGCGCCGTAGTGCGGGAGGAGTTCGGCGACGACGCGGTCCACGTAGCGGGCGGCGAGGTGCAGGACGAGCAGGGCGCCGCCGCGCCCGAGGGTGGCCAGGTCCTCGCCTTCCGGCATGGGGGTGGCCTGCTGGGCGACGCGGGTGAGGATGACGGTCTGGCCGACGGTCGGGACCGTCAGTTCGCGTTTCAGCGCGGCGGCCGCGGCGGCGAAGGCGGGTACGCCCGGGACGACTTCGTACGGAACGCCCGCCGCGTCGAGGCGGCGCATCTGTTCGGCCACGGCGCTGAAGACCGACGGATCGCCTGAGTGGAGACGGGCCACATCATGGCCCGCCTCGTGGGCGGCGACGAGTTCGGCGGTGATCCGGTCGAGGTCGAGCCGGGCGGTGTCGACGAGGCGGGCGCCGGGCGGGCATTCGTCGAGCAGTTCACGGGGCACCAGGCTGCCCGCGTACAGACACACCTGGCAGCGGGCCAGGGTCCGGGCGCCGCGCAGCGTGATCAGATCGGCGGCGCCGGGGCCCGCGCCGATGAAGTACACCGTCATCGTGTCTCTCCTTGTGCGGCCTGAGCCGCTTCGACGGACCCCGTGGGATCGGCGGCGTACGCGCCGGGGCCTGGGGAATCGAGCGGTTTGGTGGCGGACCACTGGGTGACCGGCATCGCCTGCCGCCAGCCGGTGAAGGCCCCGACCGGGGTGGCGTGGGAGACGGCGAGCCGGACGAGGTCGCCGCCGTGGCGGCGGTGGCGGTCGGCGAGCAGCGCCTCGGACTCCAGGGTCACGGTGTTGGCGACGATCCTGCCGCCCGGCGGCAGGGCCGCCCAGCACGCCTCCAACACCCCGGGCACGGTCAGGCCGCCGCCGATGAACACCGCGTCGGGGGCGGGCAGTTGGGCCAGGGCGTCCGGTGCGGCGCCGGTGACGACGGTCAGCCCGGGTACACCGAGCGCGGCGGCGTTGCGGGCGATGCGTTCGGCGCGCACCGGATCGCGTTCGACCGAGACCGCCCGGCAGGTCCGGTGGGCGCGCATCCACTCCACGGCGATGGAGCCCGAGCCGCCGCCGACGTCCCACAGCAGCTCCCCGGGGGCGGGGGCGAGCGCGGCGAGGGTGGCGGCCCGCACATGGCGCTTGGTCAGCTGTCCATCGTGGTCGTACGCCGTGTCGGGCAGCCCAGGGGCGAGCGACAGGGGCCGGGTGCCGTCCGCCGGTGCGCAGTCGACGGCGATGACGTTGAGGGGGTCGCCGGGCGGATGGGGCCACTCCTCGGCCGTGCCCTCCACACAGCGTTCCCGCGCGCTCCCCAACTGCTCCAGCACCCGCATCCGGCTCGGGCCGAAGCCGCGTTCCGCGAGCGAACCGGCCACCTCGGCGGGGGTGTCGGCGCCCGCACTGAGCACGAGCAGCCGCCGTCCCGCGTACAGCTCGCGGTTCAGCGTGGCCAGGGGGCGGCCGACGAGGCTGACCACCTCGGTCTCCTCCAGCGCCCAGCCGAGCCGCGCACAGGCCAGCGAGACGGACGACGGATGGGGCAGCACCCGCAGCCGCTCGGCGCCCAGCAGTTCGGCCAGTGTGCGGCCGATGCCGAAGAACATCGGATCGCCGCTGGCCAGCACGGAGATCCGGCGCCCGGTACGCGCGGCGAACAGCCCGGGGACGGCGGGGCGCAGCGGGGATGGCCAGGGGACGCGTTCGCCGTGGCACTCCGGCGGCAGCAGGCCCAGATGGCGCCGTCCGCCGATGACCACCTCGGCCGTGCGCAGCGCCTCGCGGGCCGCGGGACCGAGTCCGTCCCAGCCGTCGGCGCCGATGCCGATGACGGTCACGGGGAGAGGCGGCGGGCTCACAGTGGTCACCTCGTGGGTCGGGGACGGTCCACGAAACTCTACTGACCTGCTACGACGCCCCGGCCCCCGGCTCCCGCTCCAGTCCCCGCTCCCGCTCCGGCCCCCAATCCGGGCCCCGCTCCCCCGCCTGCTCCCGATCCAACTCCAGTTCCCGCCCGCGCTCCAGCTCCGCCAGCGCGAGCAGTTCCTCGACGGTCATGTCCTCGGGTATCGGCACCGGCGCCGGGGTGCGCAGTGGCGGCTGCCAGCCCTCGTCCGGGGCCCAGCGCCGTATGATCCGGGCCGGCGCCCCGGCCACCACGGCATGGTCGGGCACCTCGCCCCGTACCACCGCGCCCGCCGCGACCACCACATTGCGGCCCAGCCGGGCCCCCGGCAGGATCACCGCGCCCGCGCCCAGCCAGCTGCCGGGGCCGATGTGAACGGGTGCGGAGCGCGGCCACTGGCGGCCGATGGGCTGTTCCGGATCGTCGTAGGAGTGGTTGTCGCTGGTCACGTAGACATACGGACCGCAGAAGACATCGTCGCCGAACTCCACGCTTACGGAGGCGATCACATGGCTGCCCCGGCCCAGCACCACACCGTCGCCGATACGCAGCACCGGCTCGGGGCCGAGGTCCACATCGGGCATCATGCCGGCGGTGAGGGTCACCTGCTCGCCGATGACGCAGTGCTCACCGAGTTCGATCCACGGTTCACCGAAGACGGTGCCCTGGGGGAACGCCAGCCGGGTGCCGACGCCGATACGGCCGAACCGGTACGGTCCGGGGCGCTCGGCCGTGACCGCGCCGGCCCGCTGGACGGCGCGCCACCCGCGGTGGACCAGACGGGAGGTGACGCGTCCGCACCAGCCCCGCCAGGATGAGAACAGGTTCTCGTTCTTCGGCATTCGCCCACCGTATCGGCCCATCGGAAGGCCGTCTGCCACACCCCGGAAGGCCGTCCGCCACACCCCGGCGCCCCTACACGCCCCCGCGCCCCGGCGCGTCGCGCAGTACGCAGTCGCCGCACAGCCCGCCCCCGGGCACCCGGTAGTAGAGACAGCAGGTGCGGCGCCGGTAGCCGAGCGGCTCAATGGTCAGAGTGCCGGCGTCACGCAGCGGCGGGTGGACGAGCTGGGCCCGCGTCAGCTCGACGGCCCGGTCCGCCGCCTCGGCCAGGCCCCGCTCCCGGCACCAGTCGTGCAGCACCCGCAGCGAACCGGTCAGCGCCGAGGCGGCGTTGCCCCACAGCAGCCGCCCCGAGACCCGGTAGCCGCGTCGAACGGCATGGTGCAGCGGCATCAGATGGACGAAGGCCGCGGTGCCCACCTGACCGGCGAGTCCCCCCGGTTCGCCCATGATGGGCGGCACGCCGGGCCACCACAGGTCGTCGGGGGCGACACGCCCGGGGTTCCACCACAGCCGGTCGGGCCGGAGGTGGGGCACCCGGCCGGAGAGGGCGGCCGGGCCGAGCGCGAGCGACCACACCCGGGCGGCGAGCCCCTGGAAGACGAGCGAGGCCGCCACCCTCGGCTCATCGGTGCGCAGGCTCGCGGCAACCGCCTCGACACGCGCGCGCAGCACCGGCCCGGCGGCGCCCGCGCTCGTCAGCCGGTACGCCTCGCCGATCCGCGCGTACCCCTCCTCGCGTGGCTCGCCGGTGCCGGTGCGCAGGGCGAAGAACGGCCCGGCCCGCGCCGCTTCGGAAAGCGGCGCCTCATCCACCGTCGGCCGGGGCCCGGAACGCCTCCAGCAGCTGGTCCGCCGCCAGCGTGGCCGTCAGCGTGCCCTCGCGGACCCGCTGCTCCAGCTCGGGTCCGAGCCGCCGCACCTCGGGGTGGGCGTGCAGCCGCGCGAGCAGCTGGTCGCGCACCATCGACCAGGTCCAGTCGACCTGCTGGTCGCGCCGCTTGGCGTGCAGCGCGCCCGTGGCCTCCAGCACCCGGCGGTGCTGCTCCAGCCGCTCCCACACCACATCGAGCCCGGTGGACTCGCGGGCGCTGCATGTGAGCACCGGCGGGTTCCAGGGCGCGTCCGGGGGCTGCAACAGCCTGAGCGCGCCCGCCAGTTCCCGGGCCGCCGACTTGGCGTCCCGTGCGTGGGGGCCGTCGGCCTTGTTGATGGTGACCACGTCGGCCAGCTCCAGCACGCCCTTCTTGATGCCCTGGAGCTGATCGCCGGTACGGGCCAGGGAGAGCAGCAGGAAGGAGTCGACCATATTGGCCACCGCGGTCTCGGACTGGCCCACGCCCACGGTCTCCACCAGCACCACGTCATAGCCCGCCGCCTCCATGACGACCATGGACTCGCGGGTGGCGCGGGCGACCCCGCCCAGCGTCCCGGCGCTGGGCGAGGGCCGTACGAAGGCGTCGGGGTCCACCGCCAGCCGCTCCATCCGGGTCTTGTCACCCAGGATGGAGCCGCCGGTGCGGGTCGACGAGGGGTCGACGGCGAGCACCGCGACCTTGTGGCCGACTCCGGTGAGCATGGTGCCCAGGGCGTCGATGAAGGTGGACTTGCCCACCCCGGGCACCCCGCTGATGCCGATCCGCCGCGCCCCTCCGGTGTGCGGCAGCAGCTCGACCAGCAGCCGCTGGGCGAGGTCGTGGTGGTCGGGCCGGGTGGACTCGACGAGTGTGATCGCACGGGCGATGTACGCGCGCTTCCCGTCGAGCACGCCCTTGGCGTACTCCTCGATGTCGATCGTCCGCGGCATGGCCTACAGCTCGTGGCCCAGGTCGGCGGCCAGCTTCCGCACCAGATCGTGGGCGGCGTCCGGGATGACCGTGCCCGGCAGGAAGACGGCGGCGGCACCGGCCTCGTGCAGGGTCTGGACGTCCTGCGGCGGGATGACCCCGCCGACCACGATCGTGATGTCCGCCCGCCCCGCCTCGGCCAGCTGCTCGCGCAGCGCGGGCACCAGCGTGAGGTGGCCGGCCGCGAGCGACGACACGCCGACGATGTGCACATCGGCCTCCACCGCCTGCCGCGCGACCTCCTCGGGGGTCTGGAACAGCGGGCCGACGTCGACGTCGAAGCCCAGGTCGGCGAAGGCGGTGGCGATCACCTTCTGGCCGCGGTCATGCCCGTCCTGGCCCATCTTGGCGACCAGGATGCGGGGGCGGCGGCCCTCCTCGCGCTCGAACGCCTCGACCAGCGTGCGGGTGCGGTCCACGCCGGACGACGGTCCGGCCTCTTCTCGGTACACACCGGAGATCGTACGGATCTGGCCGGAGTGGCGGCCATAGACCTTCTCCAGCGCGTCGGAGATCTCGCCCACGGTGGCCTTGGCGCGGGCGGCGTCCACGGCCAGCGCCAGCAGGTTGCCCTCCAGGCCCGCGCCGGGGCCGGACTCGGCGGCCGCGGTCAGGGCGCGCAGCGCGTCCTGGCAGGCCGCCTCGTCGCGCTCCGCGCGCAGCCGCCGCAGCTTCTCGATCTGCTGGGCGCGCACCACGGAGTTGTCGACCGCGCGGACCTCGATCGCCTCATCGCTGTCGACCCGGTACTTGTTGACGCCGATCACCGGCTGGCGCCCCGAGTCGATCCGCGCCTGGGTGCGGGCCGCGGCCTCCTCGACGCGCAGCTTGGGGATGCCCGCGTCGATGGCCTTGGCCATACCGCCGGCCGCCTCGACCTCCTCGATGTGCTGCCAGGCCCGCCGCGCCAGGTCGTACGTCAGCTTCTCGACGTAGGCGCTGCCGCCCCACGGGTCGATGACCCGGGTGGTGCCCGACTCCTGCTGGAGCAGGATCTGGGTGTTGCGGGCGATCCGCGCGGAGAAGTCGGTGGGCAGCGCGAGCGCCTCGTCCAGCGCGTTGGTGTGCAGCGACTGGGTGTGGCCCTGGGTGGCGGCCATGGCCTCCACACAGGTGCGCGCCACGTTGTTGTAGACGTCCTGGGCGGTGAGCGACCAGCCGGAGGTCTGCGAATGGGTGCGCAGCGACAGCGACTTGGGGTTCTTCGGGTCGAACTGCTTGACCAGCTTGGCCCACAGCAGCCGGGCCGCCCGCAGCTTGGCGATCTCCATGAAGAAGTTCATGCCGATCGCCCAGAAGAACGACAGCCGGGGCGCGAAGGCGTCCACGTCCATCCCGGCGTCCCGCCCGGCCCGCAGGTACTCCACACCGTCGGCGAGGGTGTACGCCAGCTCCAGATCGGCCGTGGCCCCGGCCTCCTGGATGTGGTAGCCGGAGATGGAGATGGAGTTGTAGCGCGGCATCCGCTGCGAGGTGAAGGCGAAGATGTCGGAGATGATCCGCATCGAGGGCTGCGGCGGATAGATATAGGTGTTGCGGACCATGAACTCCTTGAGGATGTCGTTCTGAATGGTCCCGGCCAGCTTCTCGGGCGGTACGCCCTGCTCCTCGGCGGCCACGATGTAGAGCGCGAGCACGGGCAGCACCGCGCCGTTCATCGTCATCGACACGCTCATCCGGTCCAGCGGGATGCCGTCGAAGAGCTGCCGCATGTCGTAGATGGAGTCGATGGCCACGCCCGCCATGCCGACGTCACCGGTGACCCGGGGGTGGTCGCTGTCATAGCCCCGGTGGGTGGGCAGGTCGAAGGCGACCGACAGGCCCTTCTGGCCGGCCGCGAGATTGCGGCGGTAGAAGGCGTTGGACTCCTCGGCGGTGGAGAACCCCGCGTACTGCCGGATGGTCCAGGGCTGGTTGACGTACATCGTCGGGTACGGGCCGCGCAGATACGGCGCGGCGCCGGGGTAGGTGCCCAGGAAGTCGACGCCCGTGAGGTCCTCGGCGGTGTAGAGCGGCTTGACCCCGATGCCCTCGGGGGTGTCCCACACCAGGTCCTCCACGCCCTTGCCCACGCTGTTCTGCAAGGCGGCGGCCCAGTCGTCCGAGCTGGGCACCGGACCTTCGGCCGGTCCGTCCAGATCGACCGCCGAGAAGTCCGGGATCTTCCCGGGCTCCACCGGAGAGCCCGTCATCACGCCACCCCCATGGTGTCCAGAGCCGAGGAGAGCACCTCGACCGCGTCGCAGCCCGCGAAGACGTATCCGTCCACTCCGGCCCGCTCATACTCTTCCTGTTGTGCCCCCGGCCGTCCGGCCAGGTAGACCCGGGTCGCCCCGGCCGCCTTCAGCCGCTCGGCCACGGCGGCCGCCCCCTCCGCGTACAGCTTGTCGCTGGAGCACAGGCAGGCCACGCGGGCGCCGCTGGCGGTGAACGCTTCGGCGACCGACTCCGCGGTCACGGTGACCGGCTCGTGAACCGCCTCGATCCCGCCCGCCTGGAAGAGGTTGGTGGCGAAGGAGACACGGGCGGTGTGCGCGGCGGCGGGGCCCAGCGCGGCCAGGAAGATCCTGGGCCGGCCGCCCTCGGCCGCCGGATGGGCGTCGGCGCGGGTGCGCAGCGCCTCGTACGCCTCGTCGCGGCGCACCCTCGGCAGCCCACCGGCGGGCGGCTCGGGCGCGGGCTCGCGCTCGACGGGCCGCTCGGCGAGGTTCGGGAACTCGCTGACGCCGGTGATCGGCTCCTTGCGGCGGGCGAGGTCGCGGCCGCGGCGCGCCCAGGTTTCGGCGAGCCGGTCGCGCACCAGCCCGGAGGCGAGGGCCGCGGCCATTCCCCCGGCGCGCTCGATCTCCTGGAACCAGGCCCAGGCGGCGCGGGCCACGTCGTCGGTGAGCTTCTCGACGTACCAGGAGCCGCCGGCCGGGTCGATCACCCGGGCCAGCTGCGACTCCTCCAGCAGGATCGTGGAGGTGTTGCGGGCGATGCGCCGGGCGAAGTCGTCGGGGAGGCCGATGGCACTGTCGAAGGGCAGCACGGTGACCGCGTCCGCGCCGCCGACGCCCGCGGCGAGGGTGGCCACGGTGGTGCGCAGCATGTTCACCCAGGGGTCGCGCCGGGTCATCATCACCGGCGAGGTCACCGCGTGCTGGCGCTGGGCGCGCGCCTGTGAGGGCGCGCCGCACGCCTGCGCCACGCGCGCCCACAGGCGCCGGGCGGCCCGCAGCTTGGCGATGGTGAGGAACTGGTCGGCGGTGGCCGCGTAGCGGAACTCCAGCTGGGCGCAGGCGGCTTCGACACTCAGCCCCTCCTCGGTGAGGGTGCGCAGATACGCCACCGCGGCGGCGAGGGAGCAGCCGAGCTCCTGGGCCGCCCCGGCGCCCGCCTCGTGGTATGGCAGCGCGTCCACGGCGAAGGCCCGCACCCCCGGGTGGTCGCGGTCGCAGATCCGCGCGAGGTCGGCCGCGGCGGCCAGCTGTCCGGCCAGGCCGTCATCGCGTCCGGTACGGGCCGCGAGCCCCAGCGGATCCGCGCCGAGGTTGCCGAGCGCGGCGCCAGGCGGCACCTCGCGTCCGGAATAGAGCCGCAGCAGGGCGCGGGCGGCGTCCTCGAAGTCGGCGCCCGCGTCGAGGCAGACGGAGGCGAGGTCGAGATAGACCCCCTTGAGCACCTCGGGCAGCGCGTCCACCGGCACCCCGGCCCGGCCGGCCGCGAGCCAGACCGAACCGGCGCCGTTCTCCAGGTCGGTGAGGATCGCCTGGTTGGTGCGCACCGGATCGGGGTGGGCGTGGCGCTGGCGCACATCCCAGCCGGACAGGGCGGAGCCCTCGGCCCGGCCGCCGCGCACGAAGGGCGCGAAACCGGGGAATCCGGCGTCTTCGGGGGCGTCTTCGGCGGTGTAGAGGGGGCGGACGGTGATTCCGTCCTCGAGTGCGGTCGCGAGGGCCTCTTCGGCCTCGGCGCCCACGGCGTCCGAGGTGCCGGTTTTACGCAGCACGCCTTCGACGAGGTGGCGCCATTGGTCTCGCGTCACTTCCGGGAAATCGTCGGCTAGGGGAAGCCCGTCTGGCAGGACCGTCATAGGAGGAGGCTAATGGGACCTTCTGAAGCCCGAGCAGAGGGTACGGCTGTGACCTTACTCTCTAGGGGTCTCGGGGATGGTTCCCAGGGAATTCCGTAGTGGCGAATGCCGACATCCGGGGCGCGTGAGGCGGATGGGCCCGGCGCGGGACGCGGAACGCATGCCCGTTGCCGACGACGGCCACCGTGCCCGTTGTCCGCGACACTCTCTGTGCCGGACTGTGCCGGATGTCCACGACCGCCTCCTCGCCCGTTGCCGACACCGCCTCGCGCATACAGGGGCCCGCGTGGACGGCGGCCCCGGGCGTACAGAAGCCCGCCCGGTGCGACGGGGGATGCACACCGGGCGGGCTCGAAGACCTTTTTACCGCATCGGCGGGGGGTTATGCATCAAAAACGTGTTCCCCTCCCCGCTTCACCATGCGACAGGCAGCGAGATCAGGCCACGCGCGCGGATCGACGGCCGCCATCGGAGCCGCTCCCTCGGAACGTCCAGCCGAAGCCCCGGGAAACGCCGAAGTAGCGCGGCCAGAGCGATTTCCGTCTCGATTCGGGCCAGGGGTGCGCCGACGCAGTAGTGGATGCCATGACCCAGCGCAAGGTGACCGGACCGGCCAAGATGTGGATTGAACCCGTCCGGATCCTCGAAGTGGGCCGGGTCACGGTGTGCAGAGGCCACCGAGAGCAGCACGGTCTCCCCGGCGGGGATGGTCACACCGCCGATCTCGATCGCCTCGAGCGGGAAGCGGCGGATCCCCAGCGACGCCGGGCCCTCGTACCGCGCCAGCTCGTCGAAGGCGGCCGCGAGTCCGCTCGGATCCTCGCGCAGCTCCTGGAGGGTCTTGGGGTGGTCGAGCAGGGTGAGCACCGAATTGGCGATGAGGTGGACGGTGTTCTCGTAGCCCGCGAGGAGGATGAGGAAGGCGAGCGAGGTCAGTTCGTCCTCGGTGAGCCTGCCGTCCCCGGTCTCGTCGTCACGGACCCGGATGAGGTCGGAGAGCAGATCGTCCCCGGGCTCGGCGCGCTTCTTCGCGATCAGCCCGGTGTAGAAGCGCAGCATGCTGCCGACCGCCTCCTTCGCCGCCCGCGGCCGCGCCGGATCGGGGGTGATCAGGGCGTCGCTCCAGGCCCGGAAGTCGCGCCGGTCGCGCTGCGGAACGCCGAGCAGATCGCAAATGACGATGATGGGCAGCTGCCCGGCGTAGGCGGCGAGGAGGTCCGCGCGGCCGTCGGGCTCGATGGCGTCGAGCAGTTCGTCGGCGATCCGCCGGACCGGTTCGCGCATCTTCTCCACGCGGCCGGGGGTGAACGCCTTGACCACCAGCCGGCGTACCCGGGTGTGGTCCGGCGGGTCCATGTTGAGCAGATTCCTGTCCAGGGCGGGCGGCAGGGAGAAGCCGCTGTAGTCGCCCGGCGCGGCGTGGCGGTTGTCCAGGGCGAGGCGCGGATCGGCGAACAGCCGCCGCACATCCTCGTAACGGGTCACCAGCCAGGCGGGGCGCCCGTCGGTACCGGCGATCCGGTGGACCGGACCGGCCTCGCGGAGCTGGGCGAGGGCCGGGTGGAGGTCCTCGATCATCGGGGCGGTGTCAACGAGTTCCGGGCCGTCCGCTCCGGCGGCGTTCGCGGTGTTCTGCATGGCTCCCGACTCTAGGGCCTGTCTGGGGTTGTGATCTGGATCAGGGAGCGGGGCGTGGTGCGTGCGATCGCAAGGCGCCGGAAGGCCCTCGTAGCGGAGCTACTAGGACCTTCCGGCAACGCGGCGAGAGGGGGCACCTCCCAGCGGTAGCTGGGGGAGCGTGCCACGCCCCGCGAGCCCAGATCACAACCCCAGACAGGCCCAAGGCGCCGGCGTCCTCCGGGCCTGGACGGGTGGGCCGTTCCAGCCCGTCCAGGTGATGCGCACGCCGGGGCGAATGGTGTGGCCGGGAGGCGGCGCCGGGGCTGAATCTCCCCGGCGCCGCCTGTGCCACGGGCGGCCCCGACCCCCGTCCAGGGCCACCTCGTCTGTGATCCCCCCGTTCACCGCCGCTGGGCGGCGGTCTCCTCCCTCAGTTCCGCGAGCACCTCGTCCACCAGCGGCAGGTGGTAGACGTCGGCGACACGGGCGAGATGCTCATGCTCCGCCACCAGTTCGGCTCCCGTCGCCACCACTACGCTGTCCGCCGCGGACTCCGGCACATGTCCGTCTGCTTGATTCAGCAAACCGCGTCTGAGCGCCGCCGCTTCCACTACGGCAGCAAGTTGCCAATCGTCGAGTCGCGCCGCGCCGGCCTTGACATGGGCGATCTCCAGCGCGCGGGCCTCCACATGACGCCGTACGCCGCGCTGGACATCCCGGATCTCCGCCATCTGACGGTTGGCCCGCCACTCCAGGTCCGCGAACGGCCACCAGCCGGTCCAGCGGGAGTGCCCCATGGACACCTCGGGGGCCTTCGTGGTGACCTCCCGCCACAGCGGCCGCAGCCTCCGGAAGCGGCGCCACGCGGAGGCCCTCGGGCCCACGGCCGGGATGGCGAAACCCGCCAGCACCAGGAGCGCCGCGACCGAGGCGGTCAGCGGGGCCACCCCATTGGAGAGCCAGTACAGCTCATGGCCCGCCCAGGAGAAGACAAAACCGATCAGCTTGCAGGCGCAGTACGCCAGCCCCAGCCAGCATCCGGCCGCCAGCACCCGCAGCCCCCGGGCCAGCCAAGAGCCGCGCAGGGTGGCGGCATAGCGCGGGCACAGCATCCCGAGCCCCGCCAGACCGGCTCCGAAAATGGCCAGATACAGCACCAGGAAGAGAACCACTCCGGGGGCGTCGGCGTAGGCGGTGCTGAAGTCGCGCGGGTGCTCCACGGCGTCGGGGCGGCCCACCGCGAACGCGACGATGGCCACGGTCCATGCCACGGCCACTGCGGCGACCACGAGGCCGGGCCGCACCGCCGACCCCGTCCAGCGCAGCAGCAGCACCAGGGCGCCGGTGGCGAACACCACGACGGAGGAGTAGAGGAAGACCATCGCGAGATTGGCGACGCCCACCAGGCCGTCGAACCAGCGGTAGACGCTGGGCGCGGAGAGCAGGAACACATTCGCCACGGCCGCGGTCATCACACACGCCAGGCCGAGATCGGCGTTGGCGCGGTCGCGGAACCAGGCCCGGGTCTTGTAGCCGGCCATCGTCCAGGCGGCGGCGCCGAAGCACAGATAGACGAGGTCAAACACCGGTCTCACCACCCGGTTCACCGCGTACGCCACCGTGGTCGCGGTCGGTGCCGTCGGTGCCATCGGTGCCGTTGGTGCCATGGGTGCCGTTGGTGCCATCGGTGCCGTCCGTGCGTCGGGCCCTGCCGGCGCGGTCGCCGCCGTCGGTCCTGTCCGTACGCACATGGCCCAGCGCCGGGCCGAGCGCCGCGGCGAGTTCGGCCGCCCGGCCCTGGGGCGGCAGCCCGTGGTCCGGCGAGGTGGGCACCACATGCTCCATCAGGAGGGTGCCCAGCACCTCGGTCTCGCGCTCGGTGAGGTTGTCGTAGCAGTGGTGGCGGGCGAAGTCCGGGGTCATCCCCAGCCGGCGCATCGCGGTGGTCACATCCACCGACGGCGTCCACATCCGCAGCGCGTCCTCGGTGACCGCCGGGTCCTGCTCGTGCCCCAGCAGCAGATGGCCGATTTCATGCAGCACGATGTGGATCTGGTGCCAGGGGGACGTCCTGAGCTCGTAGAAGATCCAGTAGTCCTGGTCGGTGGAGGCGGTCATGCCCGAGACCACACCGCCCAGGCTCATCGGCACCAGCTGGACGGGGCGTCCGACGCGGCGGGCGACCAGGTCGCACAGACCGGGCAGATCGGTCGAGGCGGGCAGCCCGAGCTCCTTGATGAGCTGCTTGCACCGCCGCCGCATCCGGCCCACTCGCATGCCTGTACCACCCTCGTATCCGGTCCGCCGCCAGGAGGAGAACAGCTGCGGGTCAGCCACGGCCATTCGTCGCCCCGCCGTCCGGACCGTCCGAACCGTCCGCCCCTCCGGCGCCGTTCGGGCCGGGTGGTTCGGGCGGGAGGTTCATCTGCTGCCGGAACTGGGAGATGATCGTGGTGAGGCTGTCCTGGACTTCCGGCGGGAGGCCCACGGAGCGCAGCGCGATGCTGCGGACCCGCTTGTCGCGCATCGCGACGAGGAACCGTACCTCCTCCTCGACCCGCTCCGCCTGCGAAGGCGACAGATCGCCCAGCAGGTAGCCGACGGGCACGGCGAAGAACTTGGCGAGCGCCCGCAGCACATCCGGGCTGGGGTTGGTGCGCCTGCCGTTGCGCAGCATCGACAGATACTGCTCGGTCAGGCTCACCCCGCCGTACTCCTCGCGGCCGCTGATCTCCTCGGCCACGTGTGCGTTGGTGTACGGCGCGCCCGGCGGGTGCATGGTGGTGAACAGGTAGTTGAGCCGCTCCGCCAGCGGGCTGCCGGCCGCGTCCGGTGACCTGTCGGCATCCGCTGCCATTGCGCCCCCTCACGGCCGGCTCCCGGGTTCAGCACCCTCACGGTTGGTTAAGGCGGACGACGCCGCGCGATGCATCCTGCCATGAGCGTCGCGCGGGGCACCAGACCGGTTCCTGATCGCGGGGGGCCGACCGACTTAACTACCAGTTGGTAGCTGAGCCAAAAGGGTGATCCGTGGGGCGAGGGAGGCGGCCGGCCGACGGCCGCGATGTCCGCTTGTTGCCAGCGGCCGCGGCCGGGGAACCGGTGTCCTCCCTCGCGTCCCAGCGCATGCGCCGGGTCGTCAGTCCACGCTCTGGAGGATGTGGGGCTCGGCGAGGTCGTCCTCGTAACCGGCGAGTCGGATCGGCGCGGAACGCGCCCATACCTCCAGACTTCCCACCTCCGCGGTCTGCACGAACCGCCCGCTGCTATCGGCGGGCGCGTCGTCGCTCTGTGTTTGTTCGGGGGTCACCGCACACTCCCTCGTGTCGGCTGAACCGGATCTGTCGTCAGATTAACCAGCGCCCGAACGCGGCGCGCGTCGATTCTCATGAAGTGGACAACGAGCCGCCGACCGGACCGCGTTCCACCCCCGGTGACCGCCGAAAACCTCCCGTGGTGAGCTGGTACGTGCGAGGCCCGCCGAACTCGTCTCATCAGGTGGACACGGCGGTATCCCAGGCGACACGGCCGTCGGACCGCGGCAGGGCCGTACGCCGCCCCGCCCAGCCGCCATGGGCGGTGGCCGGGCGCGACCGGGCGCGACCGGGCGCGTGCTCACGGACCGTATCCGGTCCGGACTCCCGGTGATCGCCTCCGTGGTGGCGCGGGCGCCGACAGCACTTTCAGGGCCGGGAGATCCGAGGTCTTACCGCGTCTCCAGCTCTAAGGCGCCATTTCCCCCTTGCGTGGCCGCCGTCCATCCGATGTTTATGGCGCACAAGGGGTTCCCGTTACCTCACGCGGCTGCATCATGCCCGAGGGGTTCAGATCGAGGAACCTCAGGCATGTACGTGACCGCCGCCGCTGCCCCCGCAGAAGACCGCCCGCACCCGGTTCACACCCCCTGGAGCGTCATGTCATCCGCACCCACCCGAAGGACCGTCGTCGGCACCGCCGTGGCCGCCGGTACCGCCGCCGGGCTCGCCGGCCCGGCCACCGCGTACGCCGCCGGACCGCGGGCACCCGCCGCGGCCGCCCGCCCCGCGGAGGACCCCTGGACCAGGGTCCTCGCCGACGCCGACATGGTGTGGCGGAAGCTGCCGCGGACCTGGTACGAGGGCCCCTTCCTCGGGAACGCCCTGCTCGGCTCGGGCATCTACGCGGAGCCGGGCGGCGCGAACGCGGTGCGCTTCAATGTGCAGCACAGCGAGGTCCAGGACCACCGGCCGGAGTTCGGCTCCCTCTTCGGGCTCGCCCGGCTGCCCATCGGGTACTTCACCCTGGAGCCGGTCGGGGCCATCACCGCCGTCGACTGGCGGCTGCGGCTGCGCGACGCCGAGCTGACCGGGACCATCACCACCGATCAGGGCACCCTCGACCTGCGCGCCCTCGTCCACAACTCCCGTTCCGTGCTGGCGATCGAGGTGACTCCGAGCGCCGGTGAGGCCGCGTTCCGCTGGGTGTTCCACCCCGCCGAGGCCATCAGCCCGCGGGTCGCCTTCAAACCCGTCCCCGACGGCTACACCGGCAATCCCCCGGCCGTGGTCGAGGACCACGGCGGCGTCCTGGCCGCCGTGCAGCCGCTGCTCGCCGGGGCAGCATGTGACGGCCTGGCGGGAGCGGACCCGCGCCGGGCGGCGGACGCTGTACGTCACCGTGGCCCACTCCCACCCCCGGCGCACCGCGCGCGACCGCGCGCTCAAGGACATCCGGTCCGCCTCTGCGCTCTCCTACGACGCCCTCGCGCCCGCCCACCGCTCCTGGTGCACGCGTACTACCGGAAGAGCTTCCTCTCCCTCCCCGACGCCCGGCTACAGCGCTTCTACTGGATCCAGCTGTACAAGGTGGCCGCGGCCGCGCGCGCCGACGCCCCCGTGATGGCCACCTCGGGGCCCTGGCTGGAGTCCACCCCGTGGCCCGCGACCTGGTGGAACCTCAATGTGCAGCTGGAGTACTGGCTGATCCACGGCTCCAACCACCTGGAACTCGACGCGGTGACGCGGGCGCTCGGCGAATTCCGCGACAACCTCTCCAGCCAGCTCGACACCCCGTACCGCAAGGACTCGGCGGGCATCCCCCGCACCACCGACATCCACCTGGTCAACGGCGGTGGCGTGGAAGGCGGCGGCTACGCGGTCGGCATCCCCGGCCAGGACCCGCCCACCCCCGAGGTCGGCAACCTCACCTGGGCGCTGCACAACGTCTGGCTGACCTACCGCCACACCATGGACGAGTCGGTGCTGCGCGATGTGGTCTTCCCCCTGCTGCGCAAGGCCGTCGCCTACTACCTCCACTTCCTCGCCCCCGGCAGCGACGGCAGGCTGCATCTGCCCGCCACCTTCTCGCCCGAGTACGGCGTCAACGCGCCCGACTGCAACTACGACCTGATGCTGCTGCGCTGGGGCTGTGCCACCCTCCTGGACTCGGCCCGGCTCCTCGGCGTCGACGACCCCTCGGCGCCGCGCTGGCGGGATGTGCTGGCGAGGCTCACGCCGTACCCCGTGGACGAGAACGGCTTCATGATCGGCGCGGGTGTTCCCTTCGCCAAGTCCCACCGCCACTACTCCCATATGCTCGCCGTCTATCCGCTGTACGAGGTCACCTGGGAGGACCCCGCGAAGCGCGAGCTGATCGAGACCTCCCTCGACCACTGGGTCGGCTTCGAGGGCGCGCTCCAGGGCTACACCTTCACCGGCGCCGCCTCGATGTCGGCCCAGATGGGGCGTGGTGAGGACGCGCTCGGGTACCTGGGTGAGCTGATGCGCCGCTTCATCCAGCCGAACACCATGTACAAGGAGTCCGGGCCGGTCATCGAGACGCCGCTGTCCGCCGCGCAGTCGCTGCACGACATGGTGTGCCAGAGCTGGGGCGGGGTGAACGGCGTCATTCGCGTATTTCCCGCGCTGCCCGCCGCCTGGCGGGAACTGGTGGTCCATGACTTCCGTACCCAGGGCGCCTTCCTGCTGAGCGCCGCCCGCGAGGACGGCCGGACCCGCTGGGTGCGGCTGCGCAGCGAGGCGGGCGCGCCGTGTGTCGTACGGCATTCGCTCGACGGGCCCATCGAGGTGCGGGACGCGCGGGGGCGGCGGCTGCCGTACGAGACCGTGGGCGCGGGAACGATCCGGATCGCGCTCACCCGGGGCCAGGAGGCCGTCATCACCGCCCACGGCGACCGCCCGGATCTGACGGTCCGCCCGGTCGAAGCCGATGAGCCGGCGGCGCGCTGGGGGCTCCCCGCGTCCTGATCCCCCGGCCCGGGGCGCCATCGGATGACGCGTGCCGACCGCGGTTCCGGGATACCCATCACGCATGAGACGCATCAGTGACTTCGACCGCCGGCTGTTCGCGCGGGTCGCGGACAGCCGGCTCCGCGGTGTCCATCCGATGCTGCCCCGGCTCAGCCGGGCCGCCGACCACGGCCGGCTGTGGTTCGCCACGGCCGGAGTGCTCGCCACGGTGGGCGGCCGCACCGCGCGGCGGGCCGCGCTGCGCGGGATGGGCTCGCTCGCCGCCGCGTCGCTCGTCTCGAACGTCGTGGTCAAGTGGACCGTGGAGCGCAAGCGTCCGGTCCTGGACACGGTGCCCCTGATGCGCCGGCTGCGCCGGCAGCCGTGGACCAGCTCCTTCCCCTCCGGGCACTCGGCCTCCGCCGCCGCCTTCGCCACCGGGGTGGCCCTGGAGTCCTCGCGGTACGGCCTGCTGGTCGCCCCGCTCGCCGCCGCCGTCGCCGTCTCCCGGGTGTACGTGGGCGTCCACTACCCCAGCGATGTGCTGGCCGGTATCGCCCTCGGCGCCGGGGCCGCCGCGCTCACCTGCCGCTACTGGCCGCCGCGCCCCGAGGTCCCGGCGCAGGCCAGGCCGAGGGTCTCGGCACCCGCCCTGCCCAAGGGCGAGGGGCTGGTGGTCCTGGTCAACCCGCGGGCCGGGGTGGCCGGTACCACCGGCGGATTCACGGTCGCCGAGCAGCTGCGGGTGCTGCTGCCCGGCGCGGAGATCCTGGAGTGCGGGCCCGGCGACGACCTCATGGACCTGCTCCGACAGGCCGCCCAGCGCGCCGTGGACCGGGCCGGGGCGCTGGGCATCTGCGGCGGGGACGGCAGCGTCAACGCGGCCGCCACGATCGCGGCCGAACGCGGGCTGCCGCTCGCCGTGTTCCCCGGCGGCACCCTCGACCACTTCGCGCTGGACCTCGGCGTACCGGCCTTCGAGGACACCGCGCACGCCGTGACCGAGGGCGACGCCGTGGCCGTGGACCTCGGCCGGGCCACCCCCCTCGCGGGAGGCGGCGGGACCAGCCACTTCGTCAACACCTTCAGCCTCGGGTTCTACCCGGAGATGGTGCGGATCCGGGAGGGCCTGGAGGGCCGGCTCGGCAAGTGGCCCGCGGCCGCCGTCGCGCTCACCCGGGTGCTGCGCACCGCGAGCCCCATGGAGGTGAAGGTCAACGGGCGGTCGCGGCGGCTGTGGATGCTGTTCGCGGGCAACGGGATCTACTCCCCCGAGGGCTTCGCGCCCACCTACCGTCAGCAGCTCGACGGCGGACTGCTCGACGTACGGGCGATCGACGGGGAGGAGCGGCTGGCCCGCACCCGGCTGCTGATCGCGGCGCTCACCGGCACGCTCGGGCGGTCGCACGTCTACACCACTCGGCGGATGCGCCAACTGCGCCTGTCGGGCCTCCACAACGTGGACAGCCGTGCCTACGATGGAGAGGTGGCCGCCGACCCGGCGGAGGAGCTGCTGGTCGACAAGTGGCCCGGGGCGCTCACCGTCTACCGCCCCGCCGAGCCGCAGAACGAGCTGCTCCAGCGGGCCCGTACGGCCGCCGCGAAGGCACCCCATCGGTGGAGGGCCCTACTACGCAAGTAGTACGCGCAAGTCTGTGCTCAAGGACGACGACGAGGGGTCCTCCCACCGTCAAGGATGAGGGCATGGACGACGACCGATCGGCCCAGGGGGCCGCGACGTGACATCCCTCGCGCTGTCTGTGCTGCTGGCCCTGGCCTCGGCGGTCTGCTACGCCGCCGGAGCCATACTCCAGGAGCATGTCGCGGCCACGACGCCGCGCCTCGCGTCCGCTCCGCTGCGGCGCGGGAGTTGGTGGACCGCGGTGTCCCTCAACGGGGCGGGCGCTGTCCTCCATGTGATCGCCCTGGCCTATGGCCCGCTGAGCGTGGTGCAACCCCTAGGGGCTCTCACGATCGTCTTCGCCCTGCCGATGGCGGCGATATTCGTCCGCCGCCGGGTCGGCGCGGCCGGCTGGCGGGGCGCGCTGCTGGCCACCGTGGGGCTCGCCGGACTGCTCTCGCTGACCGGCTCCTCGCGGGCCCAGTCGCTGGCCGAGCGGGACGGCTTCTGGCTGATCGTGATCACGGTCTCCGTCATCGCCGTGCTGGCCGGGGCAGCCCGTCTGATGCGCTCGCCCGGGATCCGCGGTGTGCTGCTGGCGGCGGCCGCGGGGACGGCCTTCGGCATCTCGTCGGTGGTCACCAAGAACGTGGCCGTGGAGTGGACCTGGGACGCGTGGGAGGACGCCCTGCCCAATCTGGTCACGATCGGGCTGCTGGCCTCGGGTGGGGTACTGCTGTCCCAGGCGTCGTACCGGGGCGCCGGGCTGGCCTCACCGCTGGCAACGGCGACCGTGGTCAATCCCGTGGTCGCCACCGCGGTCGGCATCGCGGCGCTGGGCGAGCACTTCCGGCACGGCGCGCCCGGCACCCTGCTCGCCCTGGTCGCGGCGCTCGTCGCGAGCACCGGCCTGGTGATGCTGACGGTGCACAACGCCGAGGCCGAGGGCGAAGCGGCCACCGAGGACGCCCCTCAGGCGCGGGTCGCGGCCGCCGTGGGGCCGGACACCCTCGCACCCGACGGGCAGGACGGGCGCGATGCCGCCGGCGGAGGTGCCGGGCCAAAGGCTCCGGAGGAGCCCGGCGGATCCGGACCGCATGCGGTGCCGGGCGGCCCCGCCGAGCCCGTTCCCCCGCTCCATCTCCCCCGTCCGATCCCCCGCCAGCCCACCGGCAAGGAGAAGCCCGACCCCCGGCTGCCCGGCCGCGGCGAGGCCGTCCTACAGCACCACGCCTAGACGGCGCCGCCCGGCCGCTCCCGGCCGAGCAGCTCCACCAGCCCCGAGAGGCCCTCATGGCCATGGCCGTCGGCCACCCGCCGGGCCATGAGGTCGCCGATCGGGGCGATCAGTTCGGGGCTGATGCCCTGGTCCCGTGCGGAGCCGGTGAAGTTGACGAACGCGGCCGACTGCATGGCGAGGTTGGAGACCACCCCGGTGGCGTGGTCACCGGAGTCGAGCTGCCGTGCGTAGCCGTCCACCACCCCGGACATGGCGGTCAGCCAGCGTCCCATCAGCGGGGCGGCGTCGGCCGCCGCCACCCCGTCCGACCGCATGAGGGCATAGCCGTGCAGCACGCCGGAGAACATCCCGTACATGGCGCTGAGCAGGGCGAGGTCGTACAGCGGGGCCCGGCCGGGGTCCTCGCCGAGATGGTGGCTCTCGCCGAAGAGGTCCAGCACGGTCCGGTGGGCCGTGAAGGCGGCGGGCGAGCCGCTGTAGAGGAGGAAGGCGGCGGGCGTCCCGATCATCGGCGGGACGGCCATGATGCCGCCGTCGAGATACTGGGCGCCGTGTCCGGCCGCCCATGCGGCCAGCTCACGGGCCTGCCGCGGAGTGCCGTTGGTGAGGTTGACGACGGCCCTGCCGGACAGGGCCTCCCCGAGGGGGGTCAGCACCTGCCGTACGGAGTCGTAGTCGAGCAGGCAGACCACCACCAGGGGGCTCGCCGCGACGGCCGCACCGGCCGTGGCGGCGGTCCGCGCGCCCTCGGCCGCGAGCGCCTCGGCCTTGGCGGCCGTACGGTTCCACACCGTCGTCCGGTGCCCGGCCCCGACCAGGGCGCGAGCCAGCGCGGTGCCCATGTCGCCCAGGCCCAGCACCGTCACGGGGGTTTCGCTCATCTTCATTGCTCCAGTTGTTCCGATACCGCTTTGTCGTAGGGGTCCGGCGCGCCGATCACAGACTCCTTCCTCGGCGGTAATGTGGACAAGTACGCACTAAAAAGTGCGTACTTACCTTGAGGTCAGTGGGGGCCATGGAAAAGCAGCCGTATGTCTGCGGTCTGGACGCGGCCGTGGATGTGATCGACGGCAAGTGGAAAGTGCTGATCATTTGGGCGCTCAATCACCAGCGGTGCCGTTTCGGGGAATTGAAGCGGCTTGTTCCCGGTGTGAGTGAAAAGGTGCTGACACAGCAGCTGAGGGAGTTGGAGGCGGACGGAATCGTCCACCGGGAGAGCTACGACGTGGTGCCGCCGAAGGTGGAGTATTCGCTGACCGAGCTGGGCGAGGAGCTGAATACGGCGCTGCGCCCGCTGGGCGCCTGGGGCAAGGGCCGGATGGCGACGCTGGCGGAGACCGGCCGGGGCTGAGCGCTCCGCTGGACGCCGGGCCGCTCGGCCCGAGAAGGTCGCCCAGGGGCGCGACCCCGCCGCGGAATCCCTTTTCCAACTGGCCCTGTGCGGGGTAGGGGTGAGGGATCACCCCGCTCACTTGGAGGCCCCGTGACCGACAGCGCTCCCCGGAGCCAACCACGCACACCCTGGCGAGCCGTGTTCGGCGGCTCGATCGGAAATCTCGTCGAGTGGTACGACTGGTTCGTCTATGCCAGTTTCGCCACCTACTTCGCCGGAGCCTTCTTCCCCAAGGGCAACGACACCGCACAGCTCCTCAACACCGCCGGGATCTTCGCGGTCGGGTTCTTCATGCGTCCCGTCGGCGGCTGGCTGCTGGGCCGGTTCGCCGACCGGCGCGGCCGTAAGGCGGCGCTCACCCTGACGGTGTCGCTGATGTCGGCCAGCGCGCTGCTCATCGCCATCGCCCCGACCTATGACCAGGTCGGCTACTTCGGCGCGGGCGTGCTGCTGGTGGCGCGGCTGCTCCAGGGCCTGTCGGTCGGCGGTGAGTACGCGGCCAGCGCCACCTATCTCACCGAGGCGTCCCGGCCCGGCGGCCGGGGCTTCGTCTCCAGCTTCCAGTACGTGTCGATGACGATGGGTCAGCTGATCGGCCTCGGTCTCCAGATCGTGCTCCAGCACACCATGTCCGATGACGCGCTGCACTCCTACGGCTGGCGCATTCCGTTCATCGTCGGCGCCGTGGGCGCGGCCGTGGTCTTCTGGCTGCGGCGCAATCTGCTGGAGACCGAGATCTACGCCGAGGAGGACGCCCGCCAGGACCAGGAGCGGGGGACCATCGCCGAGCTGCTGCGCCACCGCAAGGAGGCGGCGCTCGTCATCGCGCTGACCATGGGCGGCACGGTCGCGTACTACACGTACACCACCTATCTGACCAAGTACCTGTCGAACACGGCCGGAATGAGCAAGTCCGACGCGTCGCTGGTCAGCTTCTGTGCCCTGTTCCTGTTCATGCTGTTGCAGCCGCTGGCCGGATCGCTCTCGGACCGGATCGGCCGCCGTCCGCTGCTGATCACCTTCGGCTTCGGCTCGATGCTGGGCACCGTGCCCATCATGACCGCGCTGTCACACGCCGACACCTTCACCGGGGCGCTGCTGCTCTCGCTCGCGGCGCTGGTCATCGTCACCGGCTACACGTCGATCAACGCGGTGGTGAAGGCGGAGCTGTTCCCCACCCATGTCCGGGCGCTCGGGGTGGCCCTGCCGTACGCGCTGGCGAACGCGCTGTTCGGCGGCACCGCCGAGTATGTGGCGCTGTGGTTCAAGAAGGGCGGTGTGGAGTCCGGGTACTACTGGTACGTCTCGGCGTGTGCGGCCGTCTCGCTCATCGTCTACCTCACCATGCGGGAGACCCGCGACGCCGCCCTCTCCCGGGACCGCGCCGATGGCCCGGCCGCCCCGGGGAAGCAGCGGACGACGGCGGTGTGACGGGGGCGGCGGGCCGGATCCGGTGTCCGGGCCGGATCCGGTGTCAGCGGCCGACGGCCACGCTCATCTGGGCCCAGACCACCCGTCCGCCGTCCACGCCCGGCCTGTCCCCCCACGCGTCGGCCAGGGCGCGGACCAGCGCCAGTCCGCGTCCGCACTCATCCTCCAGACCGGCCTCCCGCGGCGTGGGGACGGCCGGTCCGCCGCCCTGGTCGGCGACCTCGACATAGAGCATGCGCCGCTCATGGGCGCGCAGCACACAGAGGATCTGCTCGCTTCCGGTGTGCACCAGGGCGTTGGTGAACAGCTCGGACATCACCAGCTCGGCGGCGTCGCAGAGATCCTCGTGGAAGCCCCACTCCGGTACGCGCGAGCGGACCCGGTGCCGGGCGATGGCGACCGACGCGCCTCTGGCGGGCAGCTGGAACCTCTCCTGGCGGAGGGCGGAGTCAACGCTCCCGGGGCTCGGGTGGTGGGCCATCGTCGAGCGCTGACGCAATGCCACGGCCATGTGCCTTCCGTCCGTCTACCTGTGGGGCGTGAATGCCGTACGTGAATGCCGCAAGTGCGCGACACAGCAGTCACGTTGGACCGGTCACACCCGTCACTATCGTTGCTGCGAGCATCAGTTGGCAAGGCGCGATCTGCAAAATGCAGAATAGCCAGCGCACTCTGTTGCCCTCACCTCGCACGTGGCACACTGATTCCTGACAAGACCGTCCCAGGAGGTACGACGTGGGTGAAGCGCGATCTGCCCCGACCGTCGGGCAGATGGTCCTCGGCATGCGGCTGCGGGACCTTCGCGAGAAAGCCGGCGTCAACTACGACCAGGCTGCCAGGGCGCTGCACGTCAACCAGACCACGGTGCGCAGGATGGAGAAGGCCGAAGTCGGCCTGAAACTGCCCTACGTCGAGAAGCTGCTGCAAACCTATGGCGCCGACCAGGAAGAGATCGACTCCTTCCTCGCACTCGCCGAGGAGGCCAACAGGCCCGGCTGGTGGCACCGGTTCCGTGATGTGCTGCCGGACTGGTTCAGTCTCTATGTGAGCCTCGAGGGCGCGGCCAGCCGCATCCGCGCCTACGAGCCGCATTTCGTCCCCGGGCTGCTTCAGACCGAGGACTACGCCCGCACGCTCCTCTCCATCGGTTTCCCGCACGGGTCCGACCGGGAGCTCGAGCGCCGGGTGGCCCTGCGGATGGAGCGCCAGGAGCTGCTCCACCGCCCGAACGGACCACATCTGTGGGTCGTGATGGACGAGACGGTGCTCCGTCTGGCCATCGGCGGCCCCGAGGTGATGCGCGCCCAGGTGGACCACCTGATCGAGGCCGCGCAAAGACCGAACGTCACCCTTCAGGTGGTGCCGTTCTCCGCCGGCCCGCACCCGGGCATGGGCGGCCCCTTCCAGCTCTTCCGGTTCCAGATCCCGGAACTGCCGGACATCGTCTATGCCGAGGGCCTGACCGGCGCCGGCTATCTCGACCAACGTTCCGATGTGGTCGCGTATCTGGAGGCCCTGGACCGCATGGGCACCCAGGCCACACCGGCGCGGCGCACGGAGAGCTTTCTCCGTGGGATTCGCAAGGAGCTCTGACTGTGGATCAGGTAGATGTGTACAACGGCATGCCGGCCAAACAGCTGGCGATCGAAGGCTGGGCCAAGCCCTGGAGCGGCCCCAACGGCGGTGCCTGTGTGGAGGCCCTGCGGCTGAAGGACGGGCGGGTCGCCCTGCGTCAGTCGACCGATCCGGACGGCCCTGCCCTGATCTACACCCACCATGAAATCGAGAGGTTCATCCAGGGCGCCAAGGCCGGCGCCGCGGACTTCCTGCTCACACGCCCAGAAAACCTGACCACCTCTGCGGGTTCCGCACCGGAACGGAGGGCCGCGTGACCGACTACGGGCTCGCCCCTGACCAGATCGACACCACCAAGCCGCACCCGGCTCGGATGTACGACTTCTACCTCAACGGCAAGGACCACTACGAGGTCGACGCGGAGGCCGCAGGGCGGGTGCTGGATGTCTATCCGACCGTCCGGCTCAACGCGACCGTCAACCGGGGCTTCATCCACCGCGCCACCCGCTGGCTGGCCCGGGAGGCCGGGGTCCGGCAGTTCCTCGACATCGGCACCGGGATACCCACCGAGCCCAACCTCCACCAGGTCGCCCAGGGCGTCATCCCGGAGGCCCGGGTGGTCTACACCGACTACGACCCCATCGTGCTGGCCTACGCCCAGGCGCTGCTCATCGGCACCCCCGAGGGCCGTACGGCCTATGTGCAGTCGGATGTGCGCGACCCCGAGCGGATCATGAGCGCCCCCGAGCTGCACGAGACGCTGGACCTGACCCAGCCGGTGGCGATCTCGGTGAACGCGCTCTTCCACTTCATTCCGGAAGAGGACAAGCCGTACGAGATCGTCCGCAAGCTGATGGAGCCTCTGGTCCCGGGCAGCTATCTGATGCTGACCCACTCCACCCATGACTTCTCGGAGGAGACCTGGCGGAACGTCATCCAGGTCTACAAGGAGAGCGGAATCTCCTTCACCACCCGCTCCCAGAGCGAGGTCGGGGCGTTCTTCGACGGTCTGGAGCTGATCGACCCGGGTGTGTCGGAGCCCCACCAGTGGAAGCCGGACCCCGGTGACCGCCCGGAGACCACCCGCAGCGCGGACATCAACATGTGGGCGGGAGTGGCCCGGAAGTCCTAGGGGCCCAAGCCCCGGGACCGGGCCTCACGGCCCGGTGCCGATCGCCCCGGTGCCGTCGCCGACCGTGAAGCCCAGTATCGCGCCCCCGCCCGGACGCGGCCGGGCGAAGACGGTGCCGCCGTGCGCGAGGGCGACCTCGCGCACGATGGCCAGACCCAGCCCGGAACCGGGCAGGCTGCGTGCCCCGGGCGCGCGGTAGAAGCGGTCGAAGACCCGCTCGCGGTCCTCCGCGGCGATGCCCGGACCCCGGTCCAGCACCTCCACCCGGCGGCCGCTGATCATCACCTCGACGGGCTCGGTGCCGTCCTGGTCGAACTTGGCGGCGTTCTCCACCAGATTGGAGATCGCGCGCTGAAGGGTGGCCGGGTGGCCCGTCAGACGGGTGTCGCCGCTGGCCCGTACGGTGATCTCGCGGCCGGTCCGGCGCCGGGCGAGGGTCACGGCGGTGGTGGCCACCTCCTCCAGCGAGACCTCCGTACGGGGTTCGTCGTCCCGCTGCCCGGCCGCCAAGTCCACCAGTTCGTTGACGAGGTCGGTCAGCTCCCGGGTCTCCCCCGCCAGATCGGCCAGCAGATCCTCCCGCGCGGGCCCCGGCAGATCCTCGAAGCGGCGCAGCAGGGAGATATTGGTGCGCAGCGAGGTGAGTGGGGTGCGCAGCTCATGCCCGGCGTCCTGGACCAGCCGCCGCTGGTCGTCCTTGGAGCGCGCGAGCTGTCCGAGCATGCCGTCGAAGGCCCGTCCGAGGCGGCCCACCTCGTCGTCCCCTGCGACCGGCACCGCCACCTCCATCCGGCCGGTCGCGGCCACGCTCTCGGCGACCCGGGTCAGCCGCACCAGCCGCCGGGTGATCCGCCCGGCCAGCCACCAGCCGGCCAGCCCGGCCGCGAGGATGACGGCGACCACGAAGAGCGCGGTGCGCTGCTGGAGTTCTTGCAGCAGATCCTCGGTGTCGCTGATCTGCTGGGCCACCTGGACCGCACCGGTGCCGTCGCCCACGGCCACCGTGGCCATGCGGTACTGCTCCCCGCCGATGTCGATCTCGCGCCGTACGACGGTGCCGGCCGTGCGGGCGGCGGCGGTCGTCCGGTCCTCGTCGGTCACCGGCAGCGGGGGCTTGCCCGCGTCGTAGACCGTGCCCCGGCCGTTGATCACCTGGACGTCCATCCGGCTGATCCGGCGCAGATCGTCCCGCAGGTCGTACGGGACGGGCCCGGTGGACTCGGTGGGGTACTGCCGCAGGACCACCTTGTCGCCGCGGACCTGGCCGCGCAGATCGTGGATGACGTCGTCGAACGCCGACTGCTGGTCCACCCGCACCAGCCCGGCCGCCGCGTCATAGCTGAGACCGCCGACCAGGAGGGTGACCACGGTGGCGGCCGCCGAGAACGAGAGCGCGAAGGTGGTCCGCAGACTGGGCCGCCTGCGGCGGAGCCGTGGGAGCCGCACCATCACTCCTCCCGCAGGGTGTAACCGACCCCGCGCACCGTATGGATCAGCGGGGTGCGCCCCTCCGGATCGACCTTGCGGCGCAGATAGCCGATGTAGACGGCGAGGTTCTTCGAACCCGGGCCGAAGTCGTAGCCCCAGATGCGGGCGTAGATCGTGGCGTGGTCCAGGACGATGCCCGCGTTACGCGCCAGCAGCTCCAGCAGGTCGAATTCGGTACGGGTCAGCTCCAGCTCCGTACCGCCGCGCCAGACCCGGCGCGCCGAGGAGTCAAGGCGCAGGTCCGAGACCTCCAGCACCCCGTCGATGGCGGTGTCCTCCGGCGCGGCCGGTTCGGCGGGGGCGGCCCGGCGCAGCAGCGCGCGCAGCCGGGCGAAGACCTCCTCGACCTCGAAGGGCTTGGCCACATAGTCGTCCGCGCCGGCGTCAAGACCCTCGATCCGGTCGGCGGTCCCGACCCGCGCGGTGAGCATGAGGATGGGGGTGCGGTCCCCCTCGGCGCGCAGCACCCGGCACACCTGGAGCCCGTCCACGCCCGGCATCATCACATCCAGGACCACCACGTCCGGGCGCTCGCGGTGGATGGCCGCCAGCGCCTCGATCCCGTCGGGCACGCCGGTGACGCGGTACCCCTCCAGGGTCAGGGCGCGTTCCAGCGCCTGGCGGATGGCACGGTCGTCCTCGGCGAGCAGCACGGTGTTGGTCACACCCCGAGTCTGCCAAGGCCACAGCGGTGCCCGTCGCGGGCGGGGGTCCCGAGCGGGGCTTCTTACCCCGCTCTCACCTTCTTCACGCGACGGGCTTACCGGACCTCGGCAAGGTGTCCGCTATGTTCCGGGGGGAACTCGCCCCGGGAATGCAACCGGCCGGAGAAAATACCGCATGAAGATCGCATTCCTGCTGCACAACGCCTACGGGATCGGCGGAACGATCCGGACGACGATGAACCTCGCGACGGCGCTCGCCGACCGTCACGAGGTCGAGATCGTCTCGATGATGCGGCACCGCGAGACGCCGCGTTTCGCCCTCGACGCCCGGGTGCGGCTGGTCCCCCTGGTGGACACGCGTCCAAACGGCGCGGACGCGAAGGACCCGCTGTTCTTCGAGGCCAGCCGGGACTTCCCGGCCGCCGAGAAACGGCACCACCAGTACAACCGCCTGATCGACACACGGGCCGCGGAGTATCTGCGCGACTGCCCCGCCGATGTGATCGTCGGCACTCGGCCGGGGGTGAACGTCTACATATCCCGCTTCGCCCCCCGCCGTGCCCTGCGCATCGCCCAGGAGCATCTGCGGTACGAGGCGCACAGCAAGAAGCTGCGGGCGGAGCTGGCCCCGTTCTACCGGTCGCTGGACGCCGTGGTCACCACGACTGAGGCGGACGCCGCGGTCTACCGCGCGAAGATGCCGATGCCGGGGGTGCGGACCCTGGCGATACCCAACAGCGTCCCCGAGCCGGCCGTCGCCCCCTCCGAGGGCACCGCGCCGGTGATCGCGGCGGCCGGGCGGCTGGTCCGCGGCAAACGCTTCGACCTGCTGATCGACGCCTTCGCGGAGGTCGCGGAGAAGTACCCGGACTGGCGGCTGCGGATCTACGGCGGGGGCGCGGAGAAGGAGCGGCTCGCGGAGCACATCGAGCGGCTGGGGCTGTCCGGGAGCGCGGAGCTGATGGGGTCCTACTCCCCCATCGAGGCGGAGTTCGCGAAGGCGTCGCTGGTCGCGGTCGCCTCGGACGCCGAGTCGTTCGGGATGACGATCGTGGAGGCCATGCGCTGCGGGGTGCCGGTGGTGAGCACCGACTGCCCGCTGGGCCCCGCCGAGATCATCCGGGACGGGGTCACCGGGCGGCTCGTCCCGACCGGGGACAAGCACGCGCTGGCGAGCGCCCTGATGGAGCTGATGGCCGACGCCCCGGCCCGGCGGGCGATGGGCGCGGCCGCGCTGGAGGGCTCCCGGGTCTATGACCCCGCGCCGATCGCCCGGCGCTACGACCAGCTCTTCGAGGAGCTGCGCGCGAGCCGGTTCGCCCGCGGCTGGGAGCGCTACCGGACCGCCGCCCGCGCCCGCTGGCGGCGCCTGGCCCGCCGCTTCGGCATCGCCCCCGGCCGCCGCCGCACCCCGGCGGCGGGCGAGAAGGCGAGCGCGTAACCCCGGGCGGGGCCGCGTATCCGGCACCGCGCGGGTGGACGGCGCCCCGGCCGAGCGGGGCGCCTGCCAGGACGCCGGGGAGTACCCGGATGTCGGGGCGTACGCGGTTGTCGGGGCGTACGCGGATGTCGGGGCGCACCCGGATGTCCCGGTTTACCAGGACGTCCCAGCCCACCAGGACGTCCCGGCTTACCAGGACGTCGGGGCGTAGTCCTTCAGGAAGCAGCCGAAGAGGTCCTCGCCCGCCTCGCCCCGGACGATCGGGTCGTAGACCCGCGCCGCGCCGTCCACCAGGTCGAGCGGGGCGTGGAAGCCCTCGGCCGCCAGCCGTATCTTCTCCGGATGCGGGCGCTCGTCGGTGATCCATCCGGTGTCGACGCTCGTCATCAGGATGGAGTCGGCCTCGAACATCTCCCGTGCGCTGGTGCGGGTCAGCATGTTCAGCGCGGCCTTGGCCATATTGGTGTGCGGATGGCCCGCGCCCTTGTAGCCCCGGCCGAACTTGCCCTCCATCGCGGAGACGTTGACCACGTACTTGCGCCGGGCGGGCGAGGCGGCCATCGCCGGGCGCAACCGGCTGACCAGGATGAACGGCGCCGTCTCATTGCACAGCTGGACCTCCAGCAGCTCGACCGGGTCCACCTCGTCAACCCGCTGCACCCAGGTGTTGGTCGGGTCCAGGTCCGGCACCAGCCCGCCCGCGTCGATCGCGGTCCCGGCCTCGATCCGGGCCGGTGAGGCGGAGCCGCTGGTGAGGGCGAGGGCGGTGAGGTCCTGCGGGGTGAGGGCGCCGTCCCGTGCCGCGCGGGGGCCCGGCAGGGCCGCCTGGGCGCCGCTGCCGAAGGCACCGAGGACCAGGGACTCGGGGAGCTCCCCGGCGGGCGGCGGCGCCGACTCGCCCGCTATCAGCTCCGCGTACGCCTGGGGTGTGCGGCGGACGGTCTGGGCGGCGTTGTTGATCAGTATGTCCAGCGGGCCCGCGGCGCTCACCTCGTCGGTCAGCGCGATGACCTGGGCGGGGTCACGCAGATCGATACCGACGACCTTGAGCCGGTGCAGCCACTCCGCGCTGTCCGGCATGGCCTTGAAGCGGCGGACGGCGTCGCCGGGGAAGCGGGTGGTGACGGTGGTGTGCGCGCCGTCGCGCAGCAGCCGCAGCGCGATATACATCCCGATCTTCGCGCGGCCGCCGGTGAGCAGGGCGCGACGCCCGGTGAGATCGGTACGGGCGTCGCGGCGGGCCCGGTTCTCGGCGGCGCAGTCGCGGCACAGCTGGTGATAGAAGGCGTCGACCTCGACATACCGGGTCTTGCAGACGTAGCAGGAGCGGGGGCGCGCCAGGATGCCCGCGATCTCGGTGGTGACGGAGCTGCTGAGCGCGAGGCCCAGCGTCTCGTCGTCGATCCGGTCCGCGGCGCCGGTGGCGGTGGCCTCGGTCACGGCCTTGTCGTTGGCGGTCTTCGCGGCCCGCCGCTCCTGGCGCCTGCGCTGCTTCACACTGCGGTAGATCCCGGAGGTGGCCCGGCGGACGGTGATCGCGTCGGGGTGGTCGACCGGCAGCCGGTCGAGTTCCGCCAGCACGCTCAGACAGGTCGCCAGCCGCTCCGGGTCGATGCCCGGCCCCTCGGCCGTCGCCCGCTCGGCCCGGCCTTCGTCAGTCACCGTCATCGCCGCTGCCGCTTTCTGGTTCGTCTGTTCCCCTGGACAACGGCGAAACTGTACGGAAGCGGGGGCGTATGCGCCAAACCGTGGCCGGCGTCACCCTCCTCCGGGCTTGCGGTACGCATAGCCGCCGGTCGGCGCCGGGGTGGCCGCTGCGGCCGGGTGTCCGGTGTCCGTCAGCGCGCGGATCACCCCGTGGTCGGGGGAGAGCGCACAGGCCGGGTCGGTACGGGCGGCGTCGCCGGTCAGGGCGTACGCCTGGCAGCGGCAGCCGCCGAAGTCCTCCGCGCGGCGGGAGCAGGTGCGGCACGGCTCCCGCATCCACCCCTCGCCCCGGTAGCGGTTGAAGGCGCCCGAGTGGTCCCAGATCCACTCCAGGGAGTGGTCACGGACATTGGGCGGGTCCAGGTCGGGCAGGCTCGCGGCGGCGGGGCAGGGCAGCGCGGTACCGTCGGGCGCGACGGTCAGCGAGACCGCGCCCCAGCCGCCCATACAGGGCTTGGCGACCCCGTCGAAGTAGTCGGGCACGACCCACACCAGGTCGGTGGCCCCGCCCAGCCGGTCCCGCCAGCGCTGGACCGTCTCCCGCGCCCGGCCGAGCTGGTCGCGGGTGGGCAGCAGGGCGTCCCGGTTGCGCAGCGCCCAGCCGTAGAACTGGGTGTTGGCCAGCTCGATCCGGTCGGCGCCCCAGTCCACGCCACGCTGGATGAGGGCGTCGAGCGCGTCGAGGTTGTCGCGGTGCAGGACCACATTGAGGCCGAGCGGCAGTCCGGCCGCGCGCACCAGGGCGGCGGCCCGCTCCTTGGCGGCGAAGGCGCGGTGCCCGGCGATCCGGTCGGCGGCGGCCGGGTCGGCGTGCTGCACGGACAGCTGGACGCTGCGCAGCCCGGCGGCGGCCAGCGCGGCCAGCCGGGCGTCGTCCAGGCCCACTCCGCTGGTGACGAGCTGGGTGTAGATCCCGGCGGACTCGGCGGCGGTGACGATCTCGGCCAGATCGCCGCGCAACAGCGGCTCCCCGCCGGAGAGATGGGTGTGCACCACGCCGAACTCCCCGGCCTGGCGCATCACCTCCGCCCACTCGGCGGTGGACAGCTCACGGGAGCGGCGGACCAGCTCCAGCGGGTTGGAGCAGTAGGGGCAGTGCAGCGGGCAGCCGTGGGTGAGCTCGGCGAGCAGAGCCCAGGGGCGGGGCGCGGCGGTCATCGGATCCAGCCCTCCCCGCGCATCCGGCCGAGGAAGGCGCGCACGTCGTCGGCCACGGGCGCGCCGGGGAAGCGGCTTTCGAGCTCCGCCACGATGGTGTCGAGGTCGCGGTCGCCGTCGCACAGCCGCAGGATCCGCGCGGCGCTGCCGCGCAGCACCACCACCCGCTCGGGCAGCACCAGCAGATCGGCGTCGCGCACCCGGTCGTGGCGCAGGCTCACCGCGGGGGCCAGCGCGGGCCGCCATCCGGCCGGGGCGGGCGGGGTGCCGGCGGCGGTCATGTCCCCTCCCCGGGGCCGTCCTTGGTGTCGGCGTGGTCCACCGCGTCCAGCAGGGACCACAGCACATCGCATTTGAAGGCGAGCGCCGCCACCGCGCGGTCCTCGTCCTCGGGGGTGCGTGCCCAGGTCAGGACGGCGTCGAGGGCCTCGGTGCTGTCCCGGCGCCCCTGGTCGACCCGGTTGCGGAAGTAGGTCAGGCCCTCGCGCTCGATCCATGGGTAGTACCGCTCGAAGGCGTCGATACGGGTGAGCATGATGCCGGGCGCGGACAGTTCGGTGAGCGAGGCGGCGACGGCTTCCAGGGGGCCGCGCAGCCGGCAGAAGTTGACGTAGCCGTCGACGGCGAGCCGCACCCCGGGCACCACCTCCTCGGCCGACAGCAGCCGGTCCCGGTGCAGACCGGCGGCCTCGCCGAGCCGCAGCCACCGCTCGATACCGCCCTCGCCTTCGGTGGTGCCGTCGTGGTCCTGGATGCGCCGCAGCCACATCCGGCGCAGCCGTGGGGTGTCGAATTTGGCGGTGATCAGGGCGTCCTTGACGGGGATGTGGCGCTGGTAGTGGAAGCGGTTGAGGATCCAGCGGCGCAGCTCGGCGGGGGTGAGCTCACCCGCGTGCATCCGTACGTTGAAGGGGTGGCGGTCGTGGTAGCGCTCCTGCGCGACCGCGCGCAGCCGCTCCTCCAGACGTGTGCGTGGGGTGCTCACAGGTCGATCACCATCCCGTCGGCGGCCACCTCGACGCCCAGCTTCCGCAGCTCCGTGTGGTGCGGCGCGGCCGGGTCGTTGAGGGGATTGGTGTTGTTGAGGTGGGTGTACAGCGTGCGTCCTTCGAGCGCGGCGAGCCGCCGTGCCGTGCCGTCCGGTCCGTCGATCGGCAGATGCCCCATGGCAGTGGCGGTGCGCGAGCCGAAGCCGCTGCTGAGGGGCTCGTCGTCGGACCAGAAGGTGCCGTCGACGATGACGTGGTCGGCGCTCTCCGCGGCGCGCTGGAACGTGTCGGACCAGGCGGCGAGCGCGGGGGCGTAGAGGAGGGAGCGGCCGGTGGTGCGGTCGGTCAGCCGCAGCGCGACCACCCAGCCGCCGTCGTCCGGGGCGTCGAGTCCGGCCGCGTAGCGGGGGCGTTTGGCGGAGACGGGGACGGCGCCGATGACGAGGGGCGAGTCCTCGGCGAGCGGCCGGTCCTCGGGGCCGAGGGGGCGCCAGTCCAGCCGGGCGTAGGGGGTGAGGACCTCGCCCAGGTGGAGTCCGGTCAGCAGGGCGTGCCGCACCGGGGCGGTGGCCACGATCTCGATGCCGTCCGCCTCGCGCAGCCGGGCGATGCCGAGGGTGTGGTCGAGTTCGGCGTCGGTGAGGATCACCCCGGCCAGCGGGGTGCGGCGCGGTTCGGGCCCGGGGTGCAGTTCGGGGTGGTCCTCGACCTGGTCGCCGAGGTCGGGGGTGGCGTTGACGAGGTACCAGCGGCCTTCGGCGGCCTGGACGGCGAGCGAGGCGTGGCGGCGGCGCCACCCGGGGTGGGCGCGTGCCCCGGAGCATCCGGGGCACGCGCAGTTCCACTGGGGTACGCCGCCACCCGCCGCGGTGCCGAGCACGCGCACGCGCATGGCGGGGGGGCTCAGCGGGCGTTCAGCGAGTAGGCGGTGACCTCCAGCGCGGTCTCCACGACCACGTAGTCGGGGGTCTGCCAGGCGGTCTGCCCGGCGTCGGTGCGGCTGCGGTCCGTCGCCTCGGGCGCGGTGCGCGGGGTGGTGTCGTTCATGGTTTCGACCTGCCTTCCATCTGGTGGGAAATCGGTCCACAGGACGGAACGGACGGGCCGTCAGCGATCTCGGTCCATGAGGGCTCTCCTTCTTCGGGCTGTGAAGGCCGAGGGAGGGGATGCGCATGGTGTTCCGTCTGTTGCAGGGTCACCAGCCGTCGGGACGTGGTCAAGAAGCGTGCACCAAAAAGGTCATCCGACCTCTGATGGTTCGACAGCCCTGAGGGCGTGAAATCGACCACGTGGCCGACTTCTTGGCCCGTACCAATGCTTGACGCCCCGAGAGACACCTCCTACCTTCCGCGATGCACCGGCCCCCTGCTGTCGAATCTGTTGACGCGTTAGTAAGCCTTCCTTACAGTTCCCCGCATGTGAACGGGGATCAGACAGGAGAACGGGATGAAGAGGTACCGGAACACCGCCGCCGCGGCGGCCGCCACCGCGCTCGCCGCCGGCCTGCTGATCGGGACGGCCGGAACGGGAACCGCCGCCCCCGGCCGGGCCGATTCGGCTCCCTCGGACATCAAGACCGTCTCGTCCGGCTGGACCGTCCCCTGGGGGCTGAGCTGGCTGCCCGACGGCTCGGCCCTGTTGACAGAGCGGGACTCATTCAAGGTCTACAAGCTCACCCAGTCGGGCACCAGGACAGAGGTGGGCACGGTGCCCGATGTGGTGACCACCGACGGTGAGGGCGGGCTGCTGGGCATCGCGGTCTCCCCGAACTGGAACAGCGACCACACCATCTATCTGATGCACACCGCCTCCGAGGGCAACCGGATCGCCCGGATGACCTACGACGGCTCCTCGCTCGGCGGCTACCAGACCCTCGTCACCGGCATCAAGAAGAACAAGTACCACAACGGCGGACGCCTCAAGTTCGGCCCGGACGGCTATCTCTACGCCACCACCGGCGAGGCGCAGACACCCGATCTCTCCCAGGACAAGAACTCCCTCAACGGGAAGATCCTGCGCATGACCACGGACGGCAAGCCCGCCCCGGGCAATCCGTTCGGCACGCTCGTCTACTCCTACGGCCACCGCAATCCGCAGGGCATCACCTGGGACCCGCAGGGCCGGCTGTGGGAGGCCGAGTTCGGCGACAGCAAGTACGACGAGCTCAACCTCATCGAGGCGGGCAAGAACTACGGCTGGCCGATCTGCGAGGGCGAGTGCTCCACCGCCGGGATGACCGGCCCCAAGCGCCAGTGGCCGACCGGCGACGCCTCGCCCAGCGGGGTCACCTACGCCGACGGCGCGATGTACCTGGCGGCGCTGCGCGGTGAGCGGCTGTGGCGGATCCCGGTGGACGGGACGAACGCGGGCACCCCGAAGGCGTACTACACCAGCTCCTACGGGCGGCTGCGCACCGTGGAGACCGTGCCGGGCAAGAACACGCTGTGGCTGTCCACGACGAACGCCGACAGCAACGGCGGGGAGCCGGACGGCGCGGACAAGGTGTTCCAGGTCGAGTTGAAGTAGCCCCGTCGCGGATGAGTGATGCGTACGGTCGCGGTCCGCCGGGCCGCGACCGTACGCCCGTGTCAGTGCGCGAGCCGCTCGTTCATCAGCAGGAAGGCGCCCAGACCGTGGAGGTCGTTCGTATTGCGCGCGCGGCCGAGGTAGTAGGCCAGATCCCCGACGTTGGTGCCCTCGCTGATATCGGTGATGTTCGTCAGCCCGTCGGAGCCGACCGACACCTTCCGCAGCACGCCCTCATAGCCCCTTCGCGCCGCCTCGGCGTAGCCGTCACCGCTGATCCAGCCGTGCTCCAGGGCCGCGTGCAGCATCAGGGTGTACATGCTGGAGGCCGAGGTCTCGGTCCAGTTGCCGGGCTCGCTCGCCTTGTCGACCACCTGGAACCAGCGGCCGGTGGCCGGGTCCTGGTAGCGTGCGAAGCCCTTCGCCAGGTGCCGTACGTTGTCGATCAGTTCGGTGCGGCGCGGATGGTCGGCGGGGAGCAGTTCCAGCACCTCGACATGGGTCATCGCGGTCCAGCCGATGGCCCGGGCCCAGAAGTGGGCGGAGGTGCCGGTGGTGGGGTCGGGTTTCCACGGGGCGTCGCCGTCGGCGTCATAGCCGTGGTAGATCAGCCCGTTGGCCGCCTTGAGGTGGCGGAAGTACACCGAGAGGTTCCTGGTGACCTCCTCGTACGCGTACTCCTGGTCGCCGTAGGCGATGCCATAGCGCAGCAGGAAGGGCTGGGCCATGAAGACCCCGTCGCCCCACAGTTCGTTGGTCCTGCCGGTGGCGTGCCACATCCCGCCGTCGGCGGTGCGCGGATAGGTGGTGATCCGGGCCCGGATCTGGCCGGCGGCGGTCCGGTAGCGGGGGTCGCCGGTCTCCTGGTGGAGGATCAGCAGCAGATTGCCGGCCTGCATCGCGTCGAGGTTGTCGAAGGTCCGGCTCATATGGCCGTCGGCGTCGACGAAGTTGTCCACCCAGCGCTTGATGTACGCCAGGTACGACGGCTCATCGACCCGCTGGTGGACGCGGTAGGTGCCGAGCAGGAACAGCCCCTGGATGTAGCCCCAGCCGCCGAGGGACGCGGGGTCCGGGCGGCGGGCGATGGTGGAGTCCACCACCGCCCGCGACCAGTCGGCGGGCGCCGCGCCGGCGCCCGCCGTCGGGAGGAGAAGACCACCGGTGAGGCCCAGTGTGCTCGCGAACAGCGTTCTGCGACTGATCATTCAGTCCTCCTTGGGTGTCAGGACGCCTTAGAGACGCCATGTACACGTCAAGAATATCGGCACACACTCCGTACCGGAACAAAAGCGGAGGAAAGGCGAGGATGAGCCGGGCCCGTCAAGGCCGAATCCCGCCAAGGTAAGGTAAGCCTGACCTTACCCATTGGAGTTGCTCATGGGCCCCCTTCGTCTGTTCCCCCTGCTCTCGGCCGTCCTCGCCGCGACCGTCCTCACCGGTTGCGGATCCTCGGATCCCGCGTCGTCATCGGCGTCTTCGGGGTCTTCGGGGTCTGCGGCGGCCTCGAAGGCTCCGGGGTCCTCCGCGGCGGACGGTGACTTCCCGCGCACCGTCGCCCATGAGCAGGGCAGTACGCCGCTGAAGGCCGCGCCGAAGCGCATCGCCGCGATCAGCACCGGACAGCTCGACGATCTGCTCACCCTCGGCGTGGTACCGGTGGCCACCACCCGTGCCGACTACGCCGGACTCGTCCCCGGCTATCTGCGCACGGCCTTCCCCCGGCAGGCCGAGGCGCTCGGCTCGATGACGGACATCGGCACCCGCACCTCCCCCAACCTGGAGAAGCTGGCCGCCGCCAAGCCCGATCTGATCCTGGTCAACAGCACCCAGGGCGCCCTCTACCCCAGCCTGGCGGCCATCGCCCCGACCGTGGTCACCAAGGGCCGCGGGGTGAACTGGAAGAAGGACCTGCTGACCGTCGCCGACGCGGTGGGCAGGCGCGAGCGGGCCCGCACCCTGCTCACCCGCTTCGAGAAGGACGCCGCCGACCAGGACGAGAAGCTGGGCGGCGAGCACACGGCGCTGTCGATGGTGCGCTTCAACCCCGACCGGGTCCGGATGTTCGGGAAGAAGTCCTTCACCGGCACCATCGCCGACGACATGGGACTCGGCCGCCCCGAGTCCCAGCGCTTCGACGACATCTCACAGGACCTCAGCGGTGAGCGGATCCCGCAGATGGACGGCGACTGGATCTTCTACTCCGTCCAGGGTCGCCCCGGGAAGACCGACGCCACCACCTATCTGTCCAATCCGCTGTGGAAGAAGCTGGGCGCGGTCCGCGGCGGGCACATCGTCAAGGTCGACGACGACCCCTGGTACCTCAACGCCGGGCCCACCGCCGCCCGGGTCGTACTGCGCGACATCACCGGGCACCTCGGGCGCTGACACCGGGCGCCCCAGACGCTGACACCGGGCGACACCGGGCGACACCGGCGCCGACGGCGGGCGTCCCGGGCGCTGACCGCGGGCACCTCAGGTGGCCGAAACCGAACCCCTCCACGGCCGGGCCGGCCCCTCGA
The DNA here is from genome assembly GCF_024519315.1 of Streptomyces malaysiensis subsp. samsunensis. Taxonomy (GTDB): domain Bacteria; phylum Actinomycetota; class Actinomycetes; order Streptomycetales; family Streptomycetaceae; genus Streptomyces; species Streptomyces malaysiensis. The sequence goes on from NZ_JANIIC010000002.1 coordinate 244,055, forward strand.
CGCCCCGGCCGCCCGTGTCAACCTCCGACCGGCATAAGCCACCGTCACACCCCGTATGCGATCGGGACAATGCGTCACCACAAGTCCGTCCTCAGGCAATAGTCTCGGCGTACAAGCCGTGGCTGAGGAGGCACCCATGGGGACCGGGGATCGCGAGCAGGCGTACGCACGGGCGCGGCAGGAGGCCGAGCGGCTCACCGCGAACGGAATCCAGGGCATCGCGCTGACCTGGGTGGACAACGCGGGTCTGACCCGGGTGAAGTCCGTGCCCACCGCGCGGCTGCCCCAGGCCGCGCGGCGCGGGGTCGGGATGTCCCCCGTCTTCGACGTCTATCTCGTGGACGACTCCATGACCACCAGCCGCCATGTCGGCGGCCCCGACGGGGATCTGCGGCTCCTCCCCGACCTGGAGCGGCTCACCCCACTGGCCGCACAGCCCGGCTGGGCCTGGGCCCCGGTCGACCGGTACGACCAGGAGGGCCGGGCGCACCCCGTCTGCCAGCGGCTGTTCGCCCGGCGGATGGCCGAGCGGGCACGGGAGCGGGGGCTGACCGTGCGCATGGGGTTCGAGACCGAATGGGTCGTCACCACGGGCGACCCGGACCAGGACCCGCCGCGCTACCCCACCACCGGCCCCGCCTACGGCATGGCGCGCCTGGTCGACCTCGCCGACTATCTCGCCGATCTGCTCGGCGCGCTGGACGCACAGCACACCGAGGTGCACCAGCTCCATCCGGAGTACTCCCCCGGCCAGTTCGAGGTGTCCCTGGCGCCCACCGATCCGGTGGCCGCCGCCGACCTCGCCGTGCTGGTGCGGGAGACGATCCGGGCGTGCTCCGGGCGCGCCGGGCTCAACCCGGTGTTCGGCCCGGTGGTGGACCCGGGCGGGGTCGGCAACGGCGCCCATCTCCATCTGAGCCTGTGGCAGGGGGACCGCAATCTGTGCCGGGACGGCGACGGACCGCACGCCATGACCGCGACGGCCGAGGCGTTCCTCGCCGGGGTGCTGCGCGAACTGCCCGCCCTGCTCGCCATCGGCGCCCCCTCCCCCGCGAGCTACCTCCGGCTCGAACCCTCCCGCTGGGCCGGGGCGTACCAGTGCTGGGGCCTGGAGAACCGCGAGGCCGCGGTGCGCTTCATCACCGGCGCACCGGACGACCCGGGGGCCGCCAACGCCGAGATCAAGTCCTTCGACCCGGCGGCCAACCCCTATCTGGTGGCGGGCGCGGTCATCGCCGCGGGCCTCGGCGGGCTGGACGCCGGGCTCTCCCTGCCGCCGCCCGTCTCCGGGGACCCCGCGGTCGAGGGGCGCGAGCGGCGGCTGCCCACTTCGCTGCTGACGGCGCTCGAGCACTTCGAGGACTCGACGGTGCTGCGCGAGGCGCTGGGCGATCCGCTCTTCGAGTCCATCGCCGCGGTGCGCCGGGCGGAGGCCGCCCTGTTCGAGAAGTCGTCCCCGCGTGAGATCGCCATCGCGACCCGGAGGCGGTACTGACCGATGGAGGCCGCCGAGCAGACGGATCCGACCGAGCCGCCGCTGCCGCTCCTGCCACCACTGGTGGACCACCACTGCCATGGGGTGGTCCGCTCCGAGCTGGGCTCGGCGGCGTTCGAGGCGTTCCTGACCGAATCCGACGCGCCCGCCGCGCTCGGCACCACCTTCTTCGACAGCCAGCTGGGGTTCGCGGTGCGCCGCTGGTGTCCACCCCTGCTGGGCCTCGAACCCCACTGCCCGCCCGCCCACTACCTCGCCCGGCGGCGCGAACTGGGGGCGCGGGAGGTGGCCAGGCGGCTGCTGAGCGCCACCGGGATCAGCGAGTTCCTGGTGGACACCGGGCTGCCGGGCAATCTGACCACCCCGCAGGAGCTGGCCCTCGCGGCGGGCGGCACCGCCCATGAGATCGTCCGGCTGGAGCAGTTGGCCGAGCGGATCGCCGACACCTCGCTGACCGCCGACGACTTCCTGACCGGGGTGGCGGACGGGATCCGGGAGGCGGCCCGTACGGCGGCCGGGTTCAAATCGGTGGCCGCCTACCGCTACGGACTGGACTTCGAACCCGATCCGCCGGGCCCCGGCGCCGTCCACACCGCCGCCGAGCGCTGGCTCGCCCGGCGCGGCCAGGGCGGCACCGCCGCCGCCCGGGTCACCGACCCCGTACTGCTGCGCCATCTGCTGTGGTCGGCGGCGTACACCGGGCTGCCGCTCCAGCTGCACACCGGCTTCGGCGACCCCGATCTGCGGCTGGACCGCTGCGATCCGCTCGCCCTCACCGACTTCGTCCGGGCCGTGCGCCCCACGGGCTGCACCCTGATCCTGCTGCACGGCTATCCGTACCACCGCGGCGCCGCCTATCTGGCCGCCGTCTTCCCGCATGTGTACGCCGATGTGGGGTTGGCCCTGTCACACACCGGGGCACGGGCCGGGGCCGTGCTCGCGGAGATGCTGGAGCTGGCCCCGTTCGGCAAGGTGCTCTTCTCGACCGACGCCTACGGTCTGCCCGAACTGTATGTGGTGGGGGCGCGGCTCTTCCGGGAGGCGCTGACCGGGCTGCTGACCCACTGGGTGACGGAGGGCGCCTGGTCGCGCCGCGACGCCCGCCGGGTGGCGGCGCTGCTGGGCGCGGACAACGCCCGCCGCGTCTACGGCCTGGGCACCCCGGCCCCCCGCGCGGGGTAGCCGCCCGCGGTTCCCACCGCACCGGAACGGCCCGCCCCGCCCGTGGCCCGGACGGCGACGGGCCGCCGCCCCGCGCGGGTACGGGGCCGGAGTGCGCGTCGCCGCGGCCGGGGTTCGTGCCGGATGAGGTGGCTGTCGCCGCCCGAGCCCGTTGGCACGGCGGCGTTTCCGGTCATGTGGCCAGGTCCAGCCATTCCCCGACGGCCAGCACATGTGCGCGCCGTCCGGCGTGCGTGCGGAACTCCTTCTCCGGGTCGGAGACCTCGACATAGCCCGCGATCTTGTCCGGCTGCTCCGCCTCGTAGTGCATCGGCACCGCGTACCGGGCGTCGAGGATCTCCGCGGCCGCGGCGGCCTGCCGCGGGTCCAACGCGGCGGGCAGCGGGCTCGGCGGCTGAAGGTGCGGTGCGTCGACCACCGCGCCGTTGGCGGGCAGGAACACCGCGTCGAACGGGCTGAACCGGCGCGCGATGAGCCACCAGTAACCGTGGAACATCGTGTCGCCGCCGTGGAAGACCCGCTGCCCGTCGGCCTGCACCACCCAGTTCAGCTGCGGGTCGCCGAGCCCGTCGACGGAGGGCACCGCGGTGACGCGGAACGGCCCGAATTCGCGGGTGGACCAGGCATCCACGACCTCGGCGGCCAGCCGGTGCAGGGCCAGTTCGCGCTCGGCCGGCAGCGTCGTCACATTGTCCACGTCGTCGCCGTGGCCGGGTGCCGGTCGCAGCACCGGCGCCCCCGGCGTCAGCGCGTCCGCGAGCGCGGACGCGTCGGTGTGGTCCCGGTGCAGGTGGGTGACCAGTGCGGCGGTGGCCTTCCCGCTCGGCTCCGCCAGCCCCTCACCGGGCTTCCACCCCGTGAACAGCGGTGAGAGGTCCCGTACGTAGTCGACCACCAGTCGCCTGCCGCCCGCCTCGATCTCCACTCCGGCCCAGCCCAGTCGTCGCACCCGCATCTCGCACTCCTTCGTCCCGGTGATTGGCATGCGAAATTTAGCGTACGCACGTTCGCTAAATCAATAGCGAACGCGCGTACGCTATCCTTGCCGGATGTCACCACGACGCTCAGCGGCCGAAGCGCAGGCCACCAGGGGCCGGATCCTCGGCCGCGCCGCCGAGATCGCCTCCGAAGAAGGGCTGGACGGCATCACCATCGGCCGGCTCGCCGAGGAACTGGAGATGAGCAAGTCCGGGGTGCACAAGCACTTCGGCACCAAGGAGACACTCCAGATCTCCACGCTGGACAAGGCGTTCGTGGACTTCTGGCACCGGGTGGTCGAGCCCACCCTGACCGAGCCGCCGGGTCTGCGGCGGCTGCGCGCGGTGTGCGCCAACTCCGTGGGCTACCTGGAAGCACCACTGCTGCCCGGCGGCTGCCTGATGACCGCGGCGCTCACCGAATACGACGGCCGCCCAGGCCGGGTCCGCGACGCGGTGGCCGAGGTGTGGTCGCGCTGGCGGGAACAGCTGCGGGCGGACCTGACCGCCGCGGTGGACAACGGCGAGCTGCCCGCCGGGTTCGACATCGACCAGGCGCTGTTCGAGATCATCGCCGCCGGTCTGGCGCTGAACGCGGCCATGCAGCTCCAGCACGACCGGGCCGCCGCGGGCCGGGCCCGCCGCGCGATCGAACGGGCCCTGGCCCAGTCCTGACTCGACCCACCCCGGCCCGGCAGCCGACGGGCAGCCGACGCGCGCGTCGGAGACGGCCGCCGACGCGCGACACGGGGCGGCCGATGCCGGACACGGGTGACGTCCGGGCCGAGGCGCCGCGCGCGCCGGTGGCGGACCGGGGTCCATGCCCGGCGCGGAGTGCGTCCGCAGTACCGTGCCCGGAACGTACTCGACCGTAACCGGAGGAGATCGCATGCGGATCGGCGGCACAACCGTCCTGCTCACCGGGGCCACCGGCGGCATCGGGCGGACACTGGCCCGCGCGCTCGCGGCCAAGGGCGCCAAGCTGCTGCTCACCGGGCGCCGCGAGGAGGTGCTGCGCCCGCTGGCGGACCAGCTGGGCGGCCAGGCGATCGTCGCCGATCTGGCCGAACGGTCCGATGTGGAACGCCTCGTCGAGGAGGCGTCGGACGCCCGGATCCTCATCGCCAACGCCGCACTGCCCTCCAGCGGCCCGGTCCTGGACTACCGGCCCGAGGAGCTGGACCGCGCCCTCGATGTCAATCTGCGCGCCCCGATGCTGCTGTCCCGGCTGATGGCGCCGCACATGGTGGAGTCGGGGTCCGGCCATCTGGTGATGATCGGCTCGCTGTCGGGCCGTACGGCCTCCCCCGGCGCCGCGCTCTACAACGCGGCGAAGTTCGGGCTGCGCGGTTTCGCCCTCGGACTGCGGCAGGACCTGTATGGCACGGGGGTGGGGGTCTCGCTGGTGCAGCCCGGATTCGTGGGCGACGCCGGGATGTTCGCCGACGCGGGCACATCCCTCCCCACCGGGGTCCGGACGATCTCCAGCCGGCGGGTGGCCGCCGCCACCATCCGGGCCATCGAGCGGAACCGGGCCGAGGTCAACGTGGCCCCGCTGGAGCTGCGGCTGGGCAGCGCCATCGGCGGGCTGTTCCCGGCCCTCGCCGAGCGGGCCCAGCGGAGTGCGGGCGCCGGCGAGGCGTCCCGTCAGCTCGCCGAGGGGCAGCGCGACAAGCGCTGAATCCACCGCCCTGTGCGCGGGCGGTGCCGATGTCCCGGCACGGACGGCGGTCCGGTTGGTCTCGGCGACCACCCGTCCGCGCCAGGGACATTGACACCGCCCGGTCCCCATGCCAAATTTTTCGCGACCCTGGCCGGACAACGTTGTCATACGGAGGTGCGTCCTATGCGGTCGCTGATCGGTGGAATCCGAGCCCGCACGGCGGGCACGGTCGCGGGCGTGCTGACGGCCGCGCTGCTGGGCGCCGGTCTGCTGGGACCGCCGGGCGCGGCGGCCGCACCCTCGGCCGCGCCCCCGCCGGCCGACCCCACCTCGCTGGTCCATCCGTTCGTGGGCACCGAGAACTTCGGCAACACCTTCCCCGGGGCGAGCGCCCCGTTCGGCATGGTCCAGGTCAGCCCGGACACCGGCGGCCAGGGCGGCTACGACTACGACCAGAACGCCATCCACGGCTTCAGCCAGACCCATCTGTCCGGGGTGGGCTGCGGGGTGGCGGGCGAGCTGCCCATCATGCCGACGACCGGCGCGGTCGGCGACGTCGACCCGGAGCACTACCGCTCGACCTTCAGCCATGACGACGAGGAGGCCGCCCCGGGCTACTACCGGGTGGGCCTGAAGACCTACGGCATCGACGCCGAGCTGACCGCGACCCGGCGCACCGGCTGGCAGCGCTACACCTTCCCGGCCACCGGCGCGGCCAATGTGCTGTTCAACACCGGCAAGGCCAATCAGAAGGTCTTCGGCTCGGAGATCCGCGTGGTCGGGGACCGGACCGTCGAGGGCCGGGTGGAGGCCGGGAACTTCTGCGCCGGAAAGGACCGGCACACCGTCTACTTCACCGCCACCTTCGACCGCCCCTTCGCCTCCTACGGCACCTGGCGCGGCACGACTTCGTCCCCCGGCTCCCGCGAGGCGGCCGGAGAGGGCGGCAACGGCGCCTGGGCCACCTTCGACGCCACGCGGGACCGGGACGTCGTGGTCAAGGTCGGGCTGTCGTACACCGGTCCCGAGGGCGCGGATAAGAACCTCGCGGCGGAGACCGGGGATTCGTACGACTTCGACGCCGCCCGCGCCGCGCTGCACGACACCTGGCGGAAGAAGCTCGACGCGATCCGGGTCGGCGGCGGCACCGAGGAGCGGCGGAGCGCCTTCTACACCGCGCTGTACCACGCCCAGCTGCACCCCAATGTGGCGGGCGACGTGGACGGCCGCTACACCGGTTTCGACGGCGCGGTCCACACCGCCTCCGGCTACACCCCGTACCAGAACTTCTCGCTGTGGGACACCTACCGGCCGCAGAACCAGCTGCTGGAGCTGCTGGAACCGGGGGTGGCCCGCGATGTCGCGCTGTCGGTCGTGGGCATCGGCCGGGACGGCGGCTGGCTGCCCCGCTGGGCGCTGGCCAACAGCGAGACCAACATCATGACGGGGGACCCGGTGACCCCCTTCCTCGTCGAGGCGTGGTCCAAGGGGCTGCTGGCCGGGCACGAGGACGAGGCGTACGCGCTGCTGAAGAAGAACGCGACCAGCACCCCACCCGCCGACTCGCCCTACAACGGCCGCTCCGGAGTGGACTATTACCGGGAACTCGGCTACGTCCCCTCGGGGCTGGAACTCGGCACCGACTGCGCCGACAAGGGCGGTGACAACGACTGCGTCCACCCCGCCTCCGCCACCCTGGAGTACTCCGCGGCGGACGCCGCGCTCGCCCTGATGGCGCGCGGGCTCGGACACCGCGCCGACGCCCGGACGTTCGCCGAGCGCGGCCAGGCGTACCGGACGCTGTGGGACCCGTCGATCGGGCAGTTCCGGCCGCGTACGGCCGACGGCGCGTGGGTGACCCCGTACGACCCGGTGGAGGCGGGCCGGCAGTTCCACGAGGGCGGTGCCTATCAGTACCAGTGGCTGGTGCCGCAGGACCCGGCCGGTCTGGTGGGGCTGATGGGCGGCAGGAGCGCGACCGAGAAGCGGCTGGACGACTTCTTCGCCTACGGCAAGCTGCTCACCGACCCGGCGGGCACGGCCCGCCAGGACTGGATCTCCGCCCCGTACGACTACTACGGCAAGCCCACCTACAACCCCAACAACGAGCCCGATCTGCACGCCCCGTACATGTATCTGTGGGCGGGCGCGCCCGCGAAGGCGGCGACCGTGGTGCGGGCGGCGATGACCCTGTTCACCACCGGGCCGGACGGGATGACCGGCAATGACGACCTCGGCACGATGTCGGCCTGGTACGTCTTCTCCTCGCTGGGCCTGTACCCGACGATGAGCGGCGGGGACTTCCTCGCCCTGTCCAGCCCGCAGTTCGCCTCGGCCGTGGTCCGCGTCGGGCGGTACGGCCTCCGGCAGGGCGGCACGCTGACGGTCACCGCACCGGGCGCGAGCGACGCCAAGCGGTATGTGCGGAGCGTCTCGCTGAACGGCCGGAACGTGGCGCGGACCTGGCTGGACTGGGACCAGGTGGCCCACGGCGGAAAGCTGGCCCACCGGCTGTCCACCGAACCGTCGTCCTGGGGCACCGGACCGGGCGCGGAACCGCCGTCGATGGGCGCCACGCACAGGGGCTGAAACCGGCCGGTTGTGGTGTAGGTTCTATGGCCCGCCTGGACACACGGGCCATGGGGGGTGTGGTCGAGCGAGGGAGCGGGTGTCCATGCGTGCTGTGGTGTTCGACGACTTCGGGCGGCGGCCCGAGGTCCGTGGCGTCGAGGACCCCGCTCCCGCCCCGCACGGCGCGGTGATCCGCGTCGAGGCCACCGGGCTGTGCCGCAGCGACTGGCACGGCTGGATGGGGCACGACCCGGACATCCGGCTGCCGCACGTCCCCGGCCATGAACTGGCGGGGGTGATCGAGGAGGTCGGCCCCGACGTCGTCAACTGGCGCCCGGGGCAGCGGGTCACCGTGCCGTTCGTGTGCGCCTGCGGGCGCTGTGCCGCCTGCGCGGAAGGCGCCCAGCAGGTGTGCGAGCGGCAGACCCAGCCGGGGTTCACCCACTGGGGCTCGTTCGCCGAGTACGTGGCGATCGAGAACGCCGATGTGAATCTGGTCGGCATACGCAACGAGCTGTCGTTCACCACGGCCGCCGGTCTGGGCTGCCGCTTCGCCACCGCCTTCCGCGCCGTCGTCGCCCAGGGCCAGGTCGCCCCGGGCGAGTGGGTCGCGGTGCACGGCTGCGGCGGGGTGGGGCTGTCCGCGGTGATGATCGCCGCCGCGGCCGGGGCGCGGGTGGTGGCGGTGGACATCTCACCGCAGGCGCTGGCGCTCGCGGCCCGGTTCGGCGCGGCGGTGTGCGTGGATGTGGCCTCCACCCTGGGCTCGGTGGCGGAGGCGGTCGCGGACGCGACGGGCGGCGGCGCCCATGTCTCGCTGGACGCGCTGGGCTCCCCACGGACCTGCGCGGCGTCCATCAAGAGCCTGCGCCGCCACGGCCGCCATGTCCAGGTGGGGCTGCTGCCGCCGGCCGCCGGGACGCCGATGATCCCGATGGACCGGGTCATCGCGCTGGAGTTGCGCCTGCTGGGCAGCCACGGCATGGCCGCCCATGACTACGCCCCGATGATGGCGATGGTCGAGGCCGGTTCGCTGCGGCCGGATCTGCTGGTCACCGATGTCATCGGGCTCGACGCGGTGCCGGAGGCGCTGTCCACGATGGCGTCGGGGGCCAGGGGCGGGGTCACGGTCATCGAACCGCACCGCCCACCCGTGACGGGGAGCTGACGGATCGTTCCGGCGGCGGCTCGGCGCGGCGGGGGCTCCGGCCCGGGCGGCGATGTGGAACGGGCGGTCGGCTGCCGCGAGAGCCCGGAGGGCGTGGAGACCCGAGAGCTCGCGGATGCGGGCTGGCGTCGTTCTGCGGGGGAGAACAAGATGCTGATGAGGGTGACGGCGGTGGCTATGAGGAGGGGCACGATGAGGCTGGTGCCGACGATGGCTCCGGCGGCCGCTGATCCGGCTGACCGCACACCTCCCGTTCGCCCTACCCGCCTCGAAGATCAAGGACAACGAGGTCCATGTCTGAACGCGCGAAAGAATCCGTCCTACGGTCCCCGGGCATATCGCACCTACTGGTGGTGGTGCTGTTCTGCTTCTCGGGATTCGCCCTCCTGCTCCCGGTCTCCCCGGCATGGGCCGTCAACGGAGGAGCCGACGAGTTCGGCGCCGGACTCGTCACCGCCGTCCTGATGGCCGCCACCGTCCTGGCCCAGCTGTGCGTCAAGGCGACGCTGCGCACGATCGGATGGACCCGCACCCTCGCCCTCGGCGCGCTCCTCCTGGGCCTGCCCGCCCCCCTGCAAGCCCTCAGCGACCATCTGCTGCCCGTTCTGCTGACGACCGCCCTGCGCGGAGCGGGCTTCGGCATCATCACCGTCTGCGGCTCGACAGCCGCGGCCGCCTTGGCCCCACGCGGACGCCAGGGAGCGGCCATCGGCCTCTACGGCCTCGCCGTCGCCCTTCCCCAGGTCATCCTCACTCCGGTGGCCCCCTGGCTGGTGGGCACGTTCGCCCTGCCCGCGATCATCGCCTGCGGTGTTCTTCCCGTCCTCGCGCTGCCCTGGACACGACCCCTCGGCCACGCCGTCGAAGCCCGCACCCACAGCCCCTCACCCCGGGACGGCCACGCCCAGAGCTCCGATTCCACGGCCACGGTGCTCCGGCGCATCCTGCTCCCGCTCACCGTGCTGCTCCTGGTCACGGCCTCAGGCGGAGCGGTGCTCACCTTCGCCCCGCAGTTCACCGCCACCCCGGCGCTCGCCGCCACCTGCCTGCTCGCCCTCACCACCACCGCCGCGGCAGCCCGCTGGGGCTGCGGGGCACTGGCCGACCGGATCGCTCTGCGGCCGATCAGCGCCGTCCTCGTCGCGACCGCGAGCGCGGGTCTTGCGCTGATCGCCCTGGCCGTCGGCTCGGACAGCCACACCGTCCTGGCCCTGTCGGCCGGACTGCTTCTGCTGGGAGCCGCGTACGGAGGGCTCCAGAGCCTCACGCTGGTGCAGGCGTTCGACCGTGCGGGCGCGGAAAACCGGCACACGACGTCGGTCGCCTGGAACATCGGCTACGACGCCGGCACCGGTCTCGGCTCCCTGACGCTCGGCCTGGCGGCCCAGGTGGCCACCTTCTCCGCCGGCTTCGCCACCATGTCGGCGTTGATGGCGGCCGCGCTCCTCGCGGTCCTCCTCAACGGTGCACGGCCGACCGCCGCCCCCTCAGCGGACAGCCGCCCTCCTGCCCGCAGCGGAACCCACCGCTCGCGCATCCGCCCCTAGCCCATCTGGGCCGGGTCGAACGCCGGTGGCCGCGAGGGGGTTTCGCCGCCGAGGGTGTCGTCCCTCATCCGCGAGGCGGAGACGCCGAGGAGTCGAGGAGCAGTTTCGCGGCCACCGTCGTCCCGTCGGTGCGCATCGTGCCCGCCACGCCCCTCGCCTGTGCTCGGGTCTCGGGTGTCAGGGCCGTTCTCAGCGCGGCCGACAGGGAGTCGAAGGTCGGCGTCCGACCGTCGTGTGCCGCGCCGATGCCCAGCTGGGCCACCCGGGCGGCCCAGCGCGGCTGGTCCGCGATCTGGGGGACCACCACCTGGGGCGCGCCGGCCCGAGCGGCCGTCGTCGTGGTGCCCGCGCCGCCGTGGTGCACGACGGCGGCCACCCGGGCGAACAGTGCCTGATGGTTCACCTCGCCGACCACGAGGCAGTCGTCCCGGTCGTCGATCGGAGCCAGGTCGGCCCAGCCGGGGGCCAGGAGGACTCGGTGGCCCTGCGCCCGGACCGCCTCGATGGCCACCCGGGCGAGGTCCTTCGAGGTGCGCATGGCCATGCTGCCGAAGCCCACGTACACCGGCGGTGCGCCGGCGTCCAGGAACGCCTCCAGCTCATCCGGGAGCGGGCGTTCGTCCGGCAGGAACCACGCCCCGGTCTGCACGAGGTCGAGTTCCGTCATCTCCTGCCACGGGCCCAGGACCGGATCCGCAGCCAGCCACGGCCGATCGGTGAGGACATGGTCACGGACGCTCTTCAGCGGTGGCAGGCCGATCGCCGCCCGATGGCCGTTTTCCGCCTCGCCGTACAACGCGTTCACGCGCTGGTCGTCCTGCTCCCACAGCACCTTGAGATCGGTCTCCTCCCGCGGGGGCGGCGTGCCCGGCCGGGCCCCCGGGGGGAAGTGCCGCGACGGCAGTCCGAACGGATGGAAGCACGCGAACACGTAGCGGATGCCCAGTTTCTCCGCCACCGAGCGTGCGCCGGCCGGCATCAGGCCGGTCGCAAGGAGCACATCGCACCCTTCGGCCGCGGCGGTGAGTGTGTCGAACCGCGCGGCGACCAGCTCGGGCGCGAGCCGGAACGCGTCCGCCGCCGACGGCGGCCTCTCGCCGGTCACCACCGAGCGCACCGTCGGGCCGAGCGGCACCAACTCCACGCCGGCCCGGGCCAGCAGCGCCGCGAACTCCTCGTCCGGCGGCGCGCACACCCGCGCCTCCGCGCCGAGTTCCCGCAGCCGCACCGCGAGTCCCGCCAGCGGTTCCACGTCCCCGCGCGATCCCCATGTCGACAACACCACACGCATGTAGCGAATCCCCCATATCCCCAGGTTCTGTCCTCGGCCGCCCATCCTGAGGGATACCCGGGGCCTTGCCGCAAGCCCCCCGGTGCGCTATAGGTTGAGAGTGGCAGGGAGTGGATCTCCCTGCCTTCGCCGTTTCTGCCCCGGGCGATCCACCCGGCCCCGAGTCGGACCGGCGGGGTCAGTCCAGACCGGCGGGGTCAGTCCAGACCGGCGGGGTCAGTCCAGATCCGTCAGGTCGAGTCCGCTCAGACGGCCGGGGTCGGCCAGGATGTCGACCGCGACGATCCGGCCGTCGGTGACCGTGAACGCCAGCACCGAGAACGGCCGCCCCTCCCGGAAGCTGACCACGCCCACGGCGCCGTTGACGAGTGCGGGGCGGGAGCGGAGGTCCGTACCGCTGAGGCGGGAGAAGGTGAGCGCCTGGTCCGCGACGGCCGCCGCGCCGTGCACCTCGCGGGGGGCGCGGGCGGGGGCGGGGCCGTAGTCGGCGCGCAGGACGACGTCCGGGTCGAGCACGGCGATCAGGCCGTCGAAGTCGCCGTCGCGCGCGGCGGCGAGGAAGGCGTCGACGACCTCGCGCTGCCGGGCCAGGTCCGCGTCGGGGACCGGAGCCGCTCCCCGGACCCGGCGGCGGGCGCGGCTGGCGAGCTGACGGGCGGCGGCCGGGGTGCGGTCCACGATGGGGGCGATCTCCTCGAACGGCACGGCGAACAGGTCGTGCAGCACGAAGGCCAGCCGTTCCGCCGGGGCCAGCGTCTCGAGCACGACCAGCAGGGCGAGGCCGACCGAGTCGGCGAGCAGCGCCTGGTCCTCGGGGCCGGGCCCGCCTTCACCGCTGATGACCGGGTCGGGGAGGCGCACCCCCAGCGGCTCCTCGCGCCGGGCGGTGCGCGAGCGCAGCATGTCCAGGCAGACCCGGCCGACGACGGTGGTGAGCCAGCCGCCCAGGTTCCGCACCGCGCCGGTGTCGGAGCGACTGAGCCTCAGCCATGCCTCCTGGACGGCGTCGTCCGCCTCGCTCAGCGAGCCGAGCATGCGGTAGGCCACCGCCCGCAGATGGCCGCGGTGGGCCTCGAAGCCCTCCGCCAGAAGCTGGTTCTCGTTCATCGGTCACATCCCCTTGTCACGGACCACACCGTCGCGGGCCACACCGTGCTGACGGATGGGCCGGGTGCGATGTGACGGAGGGGACGGAACGGCCTGTGCGGGCCCGCGCACCCGTCCAGTCCCTTGACGCACTGCGATCAGATCATTACATAAATTGGGAGCGCTCCCATATCTCCCACGCCCACGCTCGCCCACGTCCGCCCAGTCCGCCCCTTCTGGAAGGTTCCGTCATGCCTCTGCCCCAATTACCCCGCCGTCCGCGCGGTGCGCGGACCGCCACCGCGCTACTGACCGGCGCCCTGCTGCTGATCGCCACCCCGTCCGCCCCCGCGGCTTCCACGGCCACCGCCCACACCTCCCCCGGCGCCTCGGCCGCGCCGTCCGCCGTCCAGGTCAACCAGCTGGGATATCTGCCGGACGGCCCCAAACGCGCCACCGTCGTGAGCCCGAGCACCACCGCCCTGCCCTGGCGGCTGCGCGACGCGGCGGGCCGCACCGCCGCCTCGGGCACCACCGCCGTACGGGGCGCGGACGCCGCCTCCGGGCAGTCGGCGCACCTCGTGGACTTCTCCTCGTACCAGCGGACGGGCACCGGCTACACGCTCACCGTGGACGGGCGCACCAGCCACCCGTTCGACATCCGCGCGAACCTCTACGACGGGCTGCGCGCGGACTCGATGTCCTTCTTCTACCAGCAGCGCAGCGGTATCCCCATCGAGGCGTCGCTGGCCGGTGCGGCCTACGCGCGCCCGGCGGGCCATCTGGGCGCCGCCCCCAACCAGGGCGACACCACCGTGCCCTGTGTCAGCGGGGTGTGCGACTACGCCCAGGATGTCCGCGGCGGCTGGTACGACGCCGGTGACCAGGGCAAATACGTGGTCAACGGCGGGCTCGCGGTCTGGCAGCTGGTCAACTCCTTCGAGCGCGCCAAGCGTACGGGGCACGCGGCCGCGCTCGGGGACTCCACGCTGCGCGTCCCCGAGCGCGGCAACCGGGTCCCCGATGTGCTGGACGAGGCGCGCTGGGAGCTGGAGTTCCTGATGCGCATGCAGATCCCGGAGGGCAAGCCGCGGGCGGGCATGGCCTTCCACAAGGTCCATGACGCCGCCTGGACCGGGCTGCCCACCCGGCCGGAGCAGGACGCCGAGCCGCGTGAGCTGCACGCGCCGTCCACCGCCGCCACGCTCAACCTGGCCGCCGCGGCGGCGCAGTGCGCCCGGGTCTACGCCCCGTACGACGCCGCCTTCGCCGCCCGCTGCCTGGACTCCGCACGCCGCGCCTGGGCCGCCGCGCAGGCGAACCCCGATGTGCTCGCGCCGGGCTCCGACTCCACCGGCGGCGGGGCGTACGACGACAGCGAGGTGGGCGACGAGTTCTACTGGGCGGCGGCGGAGCTGTACGCGACCACCGGGGAGGCGCGGTACCGGGACGCGGTCACCTCCTCGCCGTACCAGACCGCGAGCGATGTGTTCAGCCCGTTCGGCTTCAGCTGGCAGGCCACCGGGGCCCTCGGGCGGCTCGTCCTGGCCACCGTCCCCAACGGCCTGCCCGCCGCCGACCTCGCCCGCGTCCGCGCCTCGGTGGTCTCGGCCGCCGACGCTCAGCTGAGCCGGATGGCCGGCCAGGGCTATGCGGTGCCGCTGCCGTCGGACGGCTATGTGTGGGGCTCCAACGGCCAGGTGGCCAACAACGGGACGGTCATGGCCGTCGCCTACGAGCTCACCGAGCAGCGGCGCTACCGCACCGGGGCGCTGGAGACGCTGGACTATCTGCTCGGCCGCAACGCGCTCGGCCAGTCGTACGTCACCGGCTACGGCGACCGCGCCTCGCAGAACCAGCACCACCGCTTCTGGGCGCACCAGTACGACGCCTCGCTGCCGAACCCGCCCGCCGGATCGATCGCGGGCGGCGCCAACGCGGGGCTCCAGGACCCGGTGGCGGTGGAGAAGCTCCAGGGCTGCGCGCCCGCGGCGTGCTACATCGACGACATCGGCTCGTACTCCACCAATGAGGTGGCGATCAACTGGAACGCGCCGCTGGCGTGGCTGGCCGCGTTCGCGGCCGAACGCGGCTGAATCGGCGGGCGGTCCTGGGTCGGCGGGCGAGGGGCACGGATCCCTCGCCCGCCGTCACATCACCTCAGCGCGGCAGTTGCGCCTCGACCGCGGCGACGACCTCGTCCGCCTCCGGCTCGGTCCGCGGCCGGAACCGGCCCACGACCTCGCCCTCCGGCGAGATGAGGAACTTCTCGAAGTTCCACTGCACATCCCCCGCCTCGCCCTGTGCGTCCGGCGTCCGCGTCAGCTCGGTGTAGAGCGGATGCCGCTGGTCGCCGTTGACATCGGTCTTCTCCAGCAGCGGGAAGGTCACCCCGTAGGTCGTCGAGCAGAACGTCTGGATCTCCTCGCCCGTCCCCGGCTCCTGCCCCGCGAACTGGTTGCACGGAACCCCCAGCACGGTGAACCCGCGCCCGGCATAGCGCTGGTGCAGCCGCTCCAGTCCCTCGTACTGCGGGGTGAGACCGCACTTGGACGCCACGTTGACCACCAGCAGCGCCGCGCCCCGGTGCTCCCCGAGGGAGGTCGGCTCGCCGGTGAGGGTGCGCAGGGGGATGTCGTACAGGCTCATGGGATCAACCGCTTTCGTCGTTCGGTGGGTGAGTCCAAATCTATGCGCTCATGGGCCCATGACGGCGGATCACAATATGAACACCGAGCGCACACAACCTCTTCACTTTTCAACCAGCGCCGTTAAGGTCGGGTCCTCACGTATCACTCAAGGGGGGACCATGTCCTGGAATAACCAGCCATCACCGGCGCCGAGACGCCCCGGATGGGCACGCAAGCGCGTCGCCGTCCCGGTCGCGGCCGTCCTGCTCTTCGCCGGCGTCGGCATAGGGTCGGCCCAGGGCGACACGAAGTCGGCCGACGGCGACAAGCCCACGCCCAAGGTGACGGTCACCGTCACGGCCAAGCCCGCCCCGGTGAAGCACACGGCCGAACCGGCACCCACCGTGACGGTCACCAAGACCGTCACCGCGAAGCCGAAGGCTTCGCCCAAGGCGAAGAAGAGCGGTGAGGACGGCTCGTCCTCCTCCACCGGTGGTGGCAGCACGTCATCCGGCGGCACGTCGTCCGGCGGCGGCACCTCATCCGGCGGGTCGTCATCGGGGGGCTCCGGGGGCGGCGGCTCGTCGTCGGGCGGGTCGTCCGGCGGGTCGTCATCCGGCTCGTCGTCCGGCGGATCGTCCAGCAGCACGGGCGGATCGAGCAGCGGGGCCACCGCGCTCTGCAACGACGGCACCTACTCCTACGCCGCCCACCACCAGGGCGCGTGCTCGCACCACGGTGGCGTCGCCGTCTTCTACAGGTGATCTGATACGGCGACGGGGCGGGCCACCGGGCCCGCCCCGTTCACCTGCCCGGTAGCGGCCTATTCGGGCGGCGTCGGTGTGTCGTGGTTGCGGTACATCGCCTGGATGTCGAGTTCCAGCTTGACCGTGGGGCCGACCACGGCGATGCCACGGGCGAGCATATTGCGCCAGTTCAGGGTGTAGTCCTCGCGGTGGAGTTCCGCGGTGGCGAGGGCGGCGCAGCGCAGTTCCTGCTCATAGCCGCCGTTGACGGCGCCGAGGTAGGTGGTGTCCAGGGACACCGAGCGGCTGACGCCGTGCATGGTGAGGGGGCCCTGGAGGGTCCACTTGGGTCCGCTGCGCCAGATGAAGCGGTTGCTGGCGAAGTGGATCTCGGGAAAGTTGTCGACGTCGAGGAAGTCGGCCGAGCGCAGGTGGGCGTCACGGGTGTTGTTGCCGGTGTTGATGCTGGATGCGTCGATGACGACCTCGACGCGGGAGTCCTCCATCCGCTCGGCGATGTGGATGCCGCCCCGGAAGCGGGTGAAGCGGCCATGCACATTGGCCATGCCGACGTGGCGGGCGATGAATCGGATGGCGGTGTGCGGCGGGTCGAACAGCCAGGTGCCGGGCGGGGGGAGCTCCAGCTGCTGGGAGGGGTCCATCTGCACCCGGCGGGCCGGTTCGCACTGGCCGTGGGCGATGTCGATGGTGAGGCGCTTGGGCTGGAGACCGCTGCCGGTGAGCAGCACGGTGTACTGCCCCGGTTCGAGCGTGGCGAGGAAGAGTCCATGCGGGTCGGTGGTGGCCCTGGCCACCGTACGGGCGGCGCCACGCGTCTCGGTGACGGTGACCTCCACGCCGCCCAGGGCCTGGCCCACCGGGTCCAGGACCTCGCAGCTGAAGGCTCCGGCGCCCACGGGCAGGGGCATCCTGAGTCCTGATCCGCGGTCCGGACGCTTGGTGCGCATGCGCCGGAGCAGTGCGAGGGGCATTGCAGTCATCTCACTAACGGTTTCTCTGGGGATGGGGGGGCGCGTCCATGATGAAGCCCCACGTTGAGCTCCGGACGCCGGGGGGGTGGGTGTCAGCCGTGGCCAAGGATCTTCCGTAGCGCCCCGATCAGCAACTCCCCCGCATGCGGGGAGACTTCGGGGTGGCGGAAGCCGATGTGCTCCCGGCGATCGGCGATCGGCCATTGATGATCTTGATCCAGAACCCGGACCCCGAGGTGTCTCATTTCGAAACAGCGCCGGCGTATACGGTGGAGGGGTTGTGACGAGCATCGATGACACCCCCGCCGGTCCGGCCCTTTCGTCGCTGCGCCGCGCGCGGGACCGGTTCCTCGGCGGACGGCCGCCGGGCGACGGGGTCCCCGAGGACCTCGCCCAAGCCTGGCGGCGGGCGCGGTTCTTCGGCGTACCGCGCGATCTGACCGCCCCGCCGAGGGTGCGGCCGCCCGTGGACCCACCACTGCTGGCCGCGGCGCGCCCCGCACTGGACCGCGTGGCGCCCACGCTGAGCGGTGGGATGGGGCTGGTGCTGGTCGACTCCCGCTGCCGGGCGCTGTGGTCGGGCGGCGGCCGTTACGCGGGCACGTCCGCCGATGTGGCCGGGGTCGATCTGTCGGAGAAGGCGGTCGGGCACAACAGCGCCGCGCTCGCGCTGCGCACCGGACGCCGGGCCGAAGTGCACGGCCCGGAGCACTTCCTGGACCTGTGGCAGGAGGTGTCGGCGGTCAGCGTTCCGCTGTACGAGCCGGCGGCGGGCCGCCCGGCCGGCGCCGTCACCGTGGTGGCCCCGCTGGCCGAGGACCGCACCGCGCATCCGGGCGCGGCCATCGCCGAGGCCACCGCGCACGCCGTCGAGACGGAGCTGCTGGGCCGGGCCCGCCCGCCGGAGCGGCTGCTGCTCGACGCGTATCTGCGTCAGCGGGCCGACGGGGCCGCCGTGGTGGCGCTCGACGGCAGCAGCCGCCTCGTCAGCCCGGAGGCCGCGCGGCTGCTGTCGCACGAGACGCTGACGCGGCTGGAACGGCGGGCCACGGCCCTCGTCAGGGACGCGGACACCGGGCCGGAGGGCGCACGCGCCGGGGCGCCGGAGGAGAACGCCGGGCCGGAAGGCGCGCGCACCGGAACACCGGAGGAGAACACCGGGCCGGAGGGCCCTCGCAGCGCGGCGCCGGAGGAGAGCGCCGGGCCCGAGGGCGCACACACCGCGACGCCGGAGGCGATCGCGGCACCGGAGGAGTTCGCCGTGCCGGACGGCGCCGGGCTCACCGTACGGATGTCACGCCTGACGCACGGGGGCGAGGTCATCGGGGCCGTCGCCACGGTATGCCCGGCGGCCCGGCGGGCGCGGGCGGCGGAGCGCCATGGGCACGACCGGCTCCCGGGGCTCGTGGGCACCTCCCGGCCCTGGCGGCTGGCGGTCTCCGGAGCGACGGAGCTGGCGCGGTCCGCGGAGCCGCTGCTGCTGATCGGCGAGGCGGGCGTGGGCAAGACCGCGCTGGCCCGCGCCCTGCTCACCCTGCGGGGCTCGACCGCGCCGCATGTGGTCGACGCCGCCGAGCAGGTGCCCGGCGAGGTCCCGCGCTGGTGCCACGCGCTCGCGGAGGGGCAGGGCGGCGCAGCGCCGCTGCTGCTGCGCCACGCCGAGCGGCTGGGCCAGTCCGATGTGGCCGCGCTGCTCTCGCTGCTGGAGCGGCGGCCCGCGGTGCCGCTGGTGGCGACGCACACCCCGGGTGCGCCGACCGGCCCGTGTCTGAGCCGGCTGCTTGACATCCTCTCGGCCCGGTCGGTGGCGCTGCCGCCGCTGCGTGAACGCGTCGACGACATCCCGGCGCTGCTGACGGCCTTCACCGGGCACCCCTCCCCCGGACGTCCCCCGCTGACCTGGAGCCTGGACGCGCGCCGGGCGCTGGAGCAGCACACCTGGCCGGGCAATGTCGCCGAACTCGCCCATGTCGTACGGGAGGTGGCCGAGCGCCGCCGTGCCACCGGGCCGGTGCGGCGCGAGGAGCTGCCGTACGGACTGCGGGTGCCTCCGGCCACCCGCCGGCTGAGCGGGATGGAACGGGCGGAGCGCACGGCGATCCTGGAGGCGCTGCGCCGCCACGGGGACAACAAGGCGCGGGCCGCCGAGTCCCTGGGCATCGGCCGGGCCACGCTGTACCGGAAGTTGCGGGCGTACGGAATGGACCAGGCGTAGGGGCGGAAACAGTCACCAGGGGGCCGGTCGCAGGGGAGCCGGTCATGGGCCGTGGAGGGGGCGACGGTGACGCGAGACAACAGCGCCGAGGGCGATGCGGTCACGGGGAGACTGCTGATCCTGGAGTACGAGCAGGTCAAGGAGGAGCAGCGGGCGCGGATCGGGTTCCGGGACAATCTGCTCTACGCGACGCTCGCCGCGATGGCGGCCATCATCACCTTCTCCCTCCAGAGCCGTGGACGTCCGGAGCTGCTGTTGCTGCTGCCTCCGGCGTCGGCGCTGCTGGGCTGGGCGTATCTGGTCAACGACGAGAAGATATCGGCCATCGGACGGTATGTCCGGGAGGATCTGGGGCCCCGGCTGACGGCGCTCGTCCCGGGCCGGCCGGCGGTGTTCGGCTGGGAGCGGGCCCACCGCGACGACGGCCGCCGGATCTCCCGCAAGCGGCTCCAGCTCGCGGCCGACCTGCTGCTGTTCACGGTGGCGCCGACGGCCGCGCTCATCGTGTACTGGACGACGGAGCCGGTGCGGGCGGTGCTGCTGGCGGTGTCGGTGGCGGAGGTGGTGCTGATCTCCGTACTGGCGGTGCAGATCGTGCTGTACGCGGACTTACGGCGGCCCTGACGCATGAAGCGGCCCTGACGCATGAAGCTCATGCGGTTTCCCTCAGGGCCTCGGATCCGCCGCGTCAGGTCCGTAAGGTGTCGGCAGAGGCTGTCCTAGGGGGGATCCGTGGGCGCTGGTGGCAATGGGGATACGGCGCGGGCCGATGTGGTGGTCCTGACCGCGCTCGAGGTCGAGTACCGGGCGGTCCGGGCCCATCTGGAGGATCCGCGCCCGGTCCGTGCGGAGCGGGGCGCGCTGTTCGAGCTGGGCGTGTTCCGGGACGGGTCCGCCGAGCGGACGGTCGCCATCCATATGACGGGCCCGGGGAATCCGGGCGCCGCGGCCTCGGTCGAGCGCGCCGCGGCGCTCTTCGCGCCCCGGGCGCTGCTGTTCGTAGGGGTCGCGGGCGGCGTCAAGGACGTCGCGCTGGGCGATGTGGTGGCCGCCGACGCGGTGTACGACTACGAGACCGGCAAGGACACCGAGTCGGGGTTCCTGCCCCGGCAGAAGACCCATCAGTCCGCTTACGGCCTGGTGCAGCTGGCCCGGCTGGTGACGGTGGGCGACGCGTGGCAGCTGCGGATCCGCCCGGGGGACGACGCACCGCGCCCCAACGCCCATGTGAAGCCGCTCGCGGCGGGCGGCCGGGTGGTGGCGCACCACCGCTCGGACGTCGGGCTCAGGCTCACCGCCGGCGCGGGTGACGCGCTCGCGGTGGACATGGAGGGTTTCGGCTTCCTCGCGGGCGCGTATGTCAATCAGCAGCTGGACGCGCTGGTGATCCGCGGCATCTCGGATCTGCTCGGGGACAAGGGCGAGGCGCATGACGAGCGCTGGCAGCCCGTGGCCTCCCGGCACGCGGCCGCCTTCGCCTTCGAACTGATCGGCCGGATGCCGGTGGCGGCGGACGCCCCGGCGGACCGGCCGCGGGCCGCCGGGGCGCGGGCATCCGCCGCCGAAGCGTCGGCCCTCTTCACCGATACGCCCACCCTCGCCGCCGATGAGCCCGCCCCCGCCGCAGGTACGCCCGCCCTCTCCGCCGGTACGCCCGCCCTCTCCGCCAGTACGCGGTCCCTCGCCGCCGGTGCGGTGCCCGGCCGCCCCCGGCGGCGGCTGACGGTCCGTGACCTCGGCGTCCTCGCGGAGACGCTGCTGGCCGTGTCCGGAATGACCTCCCCGGCGCGCTGGCAGCAGCTGCTCGATGAGCTGCCCACCGTGGGCACCGCGGTGAGCCGTCAGTCGGCCGGCCGGGCGGAGGCCCTGTCGCTGCTGCGCACCTGCGAGGCGCGGCGCGCGATGGGAGAGCTGGCGGAGGTGGTCGCGGTGCTCGCCCCGGACGATCCGGCCGCCGCCGAATTCGCCCGGCGGGTCGAGGAGTTCGGATTGGAGTGACCCTGCTCACCCTCCGGCCCCGCCGTGCGTCGGCCCCGTGCCGTCCCGCCGCCGGACCCCGGGCCGCCCCGGGAGGGCGCCCTTGCCGCATGATCGCCGGAATCGACCAGGTGGGCCCCTGAGGAGGACGGCCCTCCGCTCACGGGCGCATGCGCCCCGGTGCACCGCCGGGAGATGTCCCCACCGCGGCGGGGCCCGCCGGGGCGGAAAACGATGTCGGGGGCTTCCTCGCCCCGGGGTGTCAGGGGAGGCTTGCGGGGCATACAAGTTGTCCCGGAGACCGGGCGGGTGCTGCCCGCGTATGGCAGGGTCTCCGGCGGGATCACCGGCGGCGGGGACCGGTGATGCGGCCTCGGGGGAGGGCATTGCATGACGGCCATGGGGACCGGTGGCCTGAAATCGGTCGGCAACCTCGTCACGGCGTTGAAGGAATTCCGCTGTCTGACGGATCCGGACCTGCGCGCGCTGTGTCTGGATCTGGTCGCCATGGAGCTGGAGATGACCAGTGTCCCCGTGCGCGCCCACCGGGTGACCGACTACTTCCTGGCGGAACTGGCCCACGAATGCCTGCAAAACCTGCGGATCATGCACGCGCTACGCGCGTCCCTCGCGGTGTTGGCCTCGGCCGACGAGGACGCCATGCGGCGCCTCGACTCGGTCATGGAGCAGATGACGGCCCGTCCGGCCCTGTCCGAGGTCGCCACCGCGAAGCTGCGGTCGCTGCTGGAGGAGCTGGAGATCGAGCAGTTGGGCCAGTTGTGCCGTTCGGCCGCGGGCCCGCTCCAGGACGTCCCCGCGGTCACCAGCCCCTGGCACGCCTTCGAGGTGCTGAGCCGGATGAACGCGCAGCCGGGCGGGCTGCCGCCGCAGCTCGCCCTCGTGGAGTACCTCGCGGCGGCGGCGCGCCCGCTGCACCGGGCCGACGCGCTGCGCGAATGGGCCGATGAGCAGGCCCGGGAGCTGGGGCTGACACCCCAGCTGCGGTCGCTGCGGCAGCAGGTGGGGCATGCCGCCCCGGTCGGCCCGGTGGACGCCTATCTGGTGATCCGGCTGCTGCCGCAGGAGGAGGCCGGGTGCTACGAGCTCTCGTCCTGGCACAATTACGACCCCACCGGCTGGCATCCGGCCCGCGGCCCGATCACCCAGGTCACCACGGAGACCGCGGAGCGTGCGGTCCAGACGCTGGTCTACGAGGCGGCCGAGGAGTGGGGCGACGCCCGGGAGATCCACGTCGAATTCATGCTGGACGCGGATGACCTGAATCTGCCGGTGCACCGCTGGCGCCTGGAGCTCGACAGCGAGTTGCCCACCCCGCTCTACATGGACCATCCGGTGGTCGTACGGAGCTTGGAGCGGAGCAGGACCAGGCGCTGGCACCGCGAGTGGAAGCAGCGCTGGAACTTCTTCGACCAGTATCCCGAGCGCGCCAAGCAGCTCGTCGTGGACGGCGAGGACCCGGACAGCCCGCGCTCCGGGGACCCCACCGCCCTGCTGGCCCGGCTCAAAGCCGACCCACAGGTGGTCGCGCTGGTCCTGAACTCGCCCCCGGGCGCCACCCGCGAGGGCACCTCGGAGGCGTGGACCGCGTGGCGGGCCGGGATCCCGGTGGTCGCCTGGGACGGCCGGACCACACGGGACCCCGGCTTCATGCGACAACTCAGACGAAAACAGGCCGAGGCCAGCGGGAGCCTGGCACGCCTCCGCGAAGCCGTGACAGAGTTACGTCTGGACGCCCATTCGTTCGACTCCGCGGAGTGGGAGCAACATCTCGGGCAGCATGTGGTGCTCGTTTGGGACGACCCGACCCGACCCGTGGAACCGGAAGGGCGCATGACGGGCCCGGACGAGGGGGTTGGTGCTCGATGACCGAGGAAGAGCCTGCGCGGCGCCACAACGGCCGGGTCCACCAGGACCCGGGTTCCGCCTCGCCCGCCCTGCCGTCCTCGATTCCGCGCCCCTGGTGGATCTACCAGGGCACCGGGCGCCCGCTCCACGATGTGAGCCTGGAGGAGATCCTTCCGCCGCCGCCCCCGTGGCGCACCTTCGGCGGGGTCTCGGCCTGCCCGGTGGACGGCGACGAGCGGCCCGGCGCGTTACCGGATCCGGACGACACCCCGACCGAGCCCCCGGCGCCGCCGGAGGACGAGCAGGACACAGCCCGGCGGCTGGGCGCGGCTCCCCTGGGGGTGCGCTCCGACCCCGAGGAGGCGGATCTCGTCAACGCGGCGCTGATCCTCAGGCGCCCCCTTCTGGTGACGGGCCGCCCGGGCACCGGCAAGTCGACGCTGGCGTACCGCATCAGCCGGGAGTTGGGCCTCGGCCGGGTGCTGCGCTGGCCGATCACGACGCGCTCGACTTTGCGGTCCGGTCTTTACGGCTACGATGCCGTCGGCCGTGTGCACGCCGCCGCGGCCGGCCAGGCGTCGGAGGGGGACACGCACGAACCCGGACCGGAGGACATCGGCGACTTCCTCCAACTCGGCCCGCTGGGCACGGCGATGCTCCCGCACCGTCTGCCGCGTGTCCTGCTCATCGACGAATTCGACAAGAGCGATATCGATCTGCCCAATGACCTCCTCGACATCTTCGAGGCCGGCGAGTACTCCATTCCCGAGCTGGTGCGCATCCGGAGACGCCGCCCGGCCGTCTCGGTCCTCACCGACGATCCGGAGCGCGGTACCGTCATCGCCTCGGGGCGGGTGCGCTGCCGCGCCTTCCCCATCGTCGTCATCACCAGCAACGGCGAACGGGAGTTCCCGCCCGCGTTCCTGCGGCGCTGTCTCCAGCTCCGGCTGCCCGACCCCGACGCGGACCGGCTCGCGGCGATCGTGGCCGCGCATCTGGGACGGGCCGACAATCCGCGTGCCCGGGAGCTGATCCAGATGTTCCTCGAGCGCAGCGAGCGCGAAGGCGGGCTCGCCGCCGACCAGTTGCTCAACGCGGTGTATCTGGTGACGTCCCAGTCACACGTCCCCGGGCCCGAGTGGGAGGAGCTACTGCACGCCGTCTGGCATCGGCTGGACAGCGCAGCGGGCTCGACATGACACATGACCCAGGCGGCAGGCCCGCCGGGCCCGGCCCACGGGACCTCGACTGGCGGCAGCTCGCCGACGCCATGTGGCTGGCGGTCTGCAAGGCCGAGACGGACCGTGGCCCGGGGCGGCAGGACCCCGGCCCCCTCCCCGGGACACCGGAGGCGGACGCCCCGCCGCCCGGTGACGAGCCGTCCGACGCGCCTCCGCCGGGCCCCGAGGCGGAGCGCCCGGCGCCTGGGTCCGGGGATGGGCCCGACGTCGCCGAGCCGCCCCTCCCCGTGGAGGTGGCCGGTGTGCCCGCACCGCCCGGTGCGGCGGAGCCGGCGACCGTCATGGAAACCTTCGCACCCGCGCGCAGGCAGTCCGTCGCCGAGCCGCCGCTGCCCGAACGGGCCCTGTCCCGGGCGCTGCGGCCGCTGAAGCGCACCTCGCCCTCGCCGGTCGAGACGGAGATCGACGAGGAGGCCACGGCCGAGCACGCGGCGCGCGACGGGCTGTGGGTGCCCCACTGTGTGCCGGTGCGCGAACGCTGGATGGACGCCGTCCTGGTGGTGGACTGCGGCAGTTCGATGGTGGTGTGGCGGCGGACGGCCGAGCACCTGGTCACCGTGTTGCAACGCACCGGCGCCTTCCGGAATGTGCGGGTGCACCGGGTGAACACCGACCATCCGTTACCCGAGGACCGGTCGCCGATCGAGGCGATGCCGCCGCGCGGCAAGCGGACGGTGCTGGTGCTGACCGACGGCATCGGCGCGGCCTGGGCCGATGAGAGCGCCCAGCGCGCGCTGGCCCTCTGGGCGCGGCACGCCTCGGTCGCGGTGCTGCACGTTTTACGCCAGGGCCGTTGGCATCACACCGGAGTGGCGCCGGAGCGGGTGCGGGTACGGGTCCCCGAACCGGGCGCCCCCAACGGCACCTGGCGGCCGGCGGACGGCGGCTCCTGGCCGGACGGCGCGCCACCGGTCCCGGTGCTGGAGCTGGACGCGCGGTGGATGGCCAACTGGGCGCGGCTGGTGGCCCGGCCGTCGGTGCGCGGCGAGGACACGATGGCGCTGCTGCCCGGGGTCCCCGCCGAGCGCTGGGAGCCCGAGCCCGAACCGAGCGCCTGGGACCGCGTCTTCCGGTTCCGCGCCACCGCCTCGCCGAGCGCCTTCCGGCTGGCGTCCCGGCTTGCCGCGGCCCCGTTGAACATTCCCGTGATGGAGTTCGTGCAGGGGATCCACCAGCCGGAGGGCAACCCGAGCGATCTGGCCGAGGTCCTGCTGGGCGGGCTGCTGCGCAAGGTGGCGACCGCCGACCCGCTGGATGAAACGGGCATAGGGTATGAATTCCATGACGGGGTGCGGGAACTGCTGCTGTCCGCCGGGATGCGGGACGAGTCGCTGTACATCCTGGGCAGCGTTCTGGACCGGCTGGGGCGCCGCTGGAAACCGCTGCTGATGCTGCGCGATCTGCTCAACCACCCCTCGGGGTCGGTGCGGGACCTTCCCCGGACGGAACGCCTGCTTCCGTACATCCGCCTTCAGGAACAGGTCTACCAGTCGCTCTCCGGTCCGTACCTGGAGGGTGCGCGCTCCTTTCGCGCCCTGGTCCTGGCCCATCAGGCGCTCGCCCGCTCGGGGGAAAGCGTCCCTGATCCAGTTGAAGACGCATCACACAGGGGAAGATATGTGGACTCTGAGGCGGTTGCGGCCATGAATGATTCCACGACTCCCCGATCCGACCCGCTGTCCCAGGCCGACGATTCACCATCTCCGCCGGCGCACGGCACGCCGGGCCCGGCGGGGGAGCACCTGAGAGGAACATTCGTGTCCGTGACCGCTGCCCGGTCCCTGCCCGCCGCGGAGGAGCGCCGGCCCGGAGAACCCCCCGCCATCTGGGGAAACGTACCGCCCCGGAACAATAACTTCACCGGGCGGCAGACGTTGCTCGACATTCTCCACGAGCGGCTGAAGGCCGAAGGGACCGCCGCCGTGCTGCCCGAGGCCCTGCACGGGCTCGGCGGAGTGGGCAAGTCACAGATCGCACTGGAGTACGTCCATCAGCATGCCGCCGACTACGACGCGGTGTGGTGGATCCCGGCGGAACGCCCCGAGCAGATCCGTCAGGCGCTGGTCCAGCTCGCCGACCGGCTGGGGCTGCGCGCGGGCATGGAGGCCAACACGGCCGTGCCCAGTGTGCTCGACGCCCTCCGCACCGGGCGCCCGTGCCGCAACTGGCTGCTGGTCTTCGACAACGCCGAGGAACTGGACACGGTGCGTCCGTTCTTCCCCGCGGGCGGACCGGGCCGGATCCTGGTCACCTCGAGGAACGCACAGTGGTCGCGCGCCGCCCGCACCGTCGAAGTGGATGTCTTCGAACGGGAGGAGAGCATCGAGCTGTTGCGCCGCCGGGGGCCGGAGCTGCCGGACGATCAGGCCGACCGGGTCGCCGACGCCCTGGGGGACCTTCCGCTGGCCATCGAGCAGGCGGCGGCATGGCTCACCGAGACCGGTATGCCGGTCGACGAGTACCTCCAGGTCTTCGAGGACGAGCGGGCCGATGTCTCCACCCGCCGCAATGAGCTGCTGGCGGCGGGCGTTCCGGTGGACTATCCGGAACCGGTCGCCGCCGCCTGGAACATGTCGCTGCGGCGGCTGGCCGAAACCCATCCCGGTGCGCTCCAACTCCTCCAGATGTGCTCGTTCTTCGCGCCCGAGCCGATCTCCCGGCGGCTGTTCTCGGGCGTGCGCGGGGTCTCCCTCTCCCCCGAGCTGTCGGAGGTGCTCCAGGACCCGATCAGACTCGGTCACGCGATCCGTGAGATCAACCGCTACGCCCTGATCAAGATCAATCACCGCAGCAACACGATCCAGATGCACCGGCTGGTGCAGGCCGTGCTGATCGGCCAGATGTCCACCCAGCAGCAGGCGGACATGCGGCACAGCGCCCATGTACTGCTGGCCGTCGGTGACCCCAACGATGTGGCCCCCGCGAACTGGGGGCGGTACGCCGACCTCCTCTCCCATGTCCGGGCGTCGCGCGCGATGGAGTGCGACGACAAGTGGGTGCGGCAGATGGTGCGGAATCTGGTCCGCTTCCTCTACGCCTGGGGGGACCACGACGGTGCGCTGGAGCTCGGTACCCAGGTGCGCCGGGAATGGGTGGCGACGCTCGGCGAGGACAGCGCGGAGACGCTGGCCGTCTCCCGGACCCTGGGCCATGCCCTGACCGTGCTCGGCCACTTCCAGGAGGCATGGGAGCTCAACCGCCGGACGCTGGAGCTCCAGCGCGCCAAGGACGGCGACGACCACGAGAGCACCCTGATGATGCAGGGCGCGGTCGCCGTCGACAGCCGCTACCAGGGCGACTACGCGCGATATGTGCAGATGGAGAAGGAGCGCTGGGAAAGGACCCTGCGGCTCTTCGGGGACGAGGATCCGTACTCCATCGGAGCAACGATCGACTACGCCGTGGCACTGCGCGCGGCGGGGGACTACGAGCAGGCCCGGCGGCTGGACGAGGGCGCCCGGCGCACCGCCGGTCTGGTGCTCGGCGAGGACGCCCAGCCCACTCTCCTGGTGGAGGCCAACCTCACCATCGACATCCGCGAGGGCGGGGACTACCTGACCGCCCGCGACATGCTGGAGCAGACCTGTGCCCGCGCCCGCCAACTGCTCCCGCCCAACGCGCCCATCGGGGTCTTCGCCCTGCGCAATCTGGCCGTGGCGCGTCGTAAAGCAGGCGACCACGAGGGCGCCCTG
Source organism: Streptomyces malaysiensis subsp. samsunensis (assembly GCF_024519315.1). Lineage (GTDB taxonomy): Bacteria > Actinomycetota > Actinomycetes > Streptomycetales > Streptomycetaceae > Streptomyces > Streptomyces malaysiensis. Next base: position 272,394 of record NZ_JANIIC010000002.1, read on the forward strand.
AGCCTCAGCCGGGAGGTGCTGGAGCGCTACCGGCTGCGCTACACCGAGCCCAACCTCCACATCACCGTCACGGCCCTGGCCCTCTCGATGGATCTGCGGCAGACCGCCGATCTTGAGGGCGCCCGTGAGCTCGGCCGGAAATGCGTCGACGAGATGCGCGTCCTGCTGGGAGAACAGCATCCGGCGACCCTGGGCGCGGCGATCGACCTCGCCGTGACGCTGCGGCTGCTGGGCGAGACGGATGAGGCGCTCGCGCTGAACAGGGAGACGCTGCCGGTCCTCGTCGAGCGGCTGGCGGCCGACCATCCCATGACGCTGGCCTGTGCCATCAACATGGCCAGCGACCACTACACCCTCGCGGACTACCAGGAGGCCCACGACCTGGACGTCGAGACCCTGGCGGCCTGCCGCTCCCGGCTCGGTGAGGACCACCCCACCACGCTCGCGTGTGCGCTCAATCTGTCGGGCGATCTGCGCGCGCTGGGCGAGAGCAGGCGGGCGGAGGAGCTGCACCAGGACGCGCTCGGCCGGCTGCGCCGGGTGCTGACGGCCAACCACCCGGCGACGGTCGCGGCGGCCCGGGGCATCCGGGCGGACTGCGACGCGGAGTCGATCTCCATCTGAACCGCCGTCCACCTCGCCGGTCGCGGGGCCCGCGCCACGCGCCGTTCAGCCGCGTCCACGCGTCCCGATCCACCGTGCCAGAGCCACCGGATCGGGACCCCTGCCCGGTGCGGTGCGCAGCTCCCGGTGGACGGCCACGGCCAGTTCGGGGTGGTTCAGCAGCGTCGTCCTGGCCACGCCATCCGGCAGGCTGAGCGCGAGCCCCGCCCATGCCGCGATGTCGTCCGGGTCCGCTTCCAGGCGGGCCCGGTAGCCCCGCAGAGCGGCCGCGGCGTCCCCCGCGGCCCAGTCGAGGTCGACCCGGTCGGGGGCGGCACCGCCCCCGGGCAGCCCCGCTCCCCCGCCCTCGCGCAGCCGGGCGAACCCCGCCGGATCCCTGAGCCGGAGCCGGGCGAGCGCGGGGCGCGCCAGCGCCTCGGGGCGAGTGGGCCGGACCGAGGTCCCGGGCAGCTCCCGAGGAGGGTCGGTCCGCTCCCGCCAGGCCCACGCCCACTGGGCGGTCCGCTCCGGTTCCGTCGCGAGGTGCCGCATGCGGTGGACGAGCCGGTGGTCCTCGATCAGATCGGAGGCGAGCTGCCCGGGTACGGAGGGCACCGGCTGCTCGAGCCACTCGGCCAGCCTTTTCTCCAGCCCCCGGAGGAACTCCTTGCCCCTGGGCGTCAGTTCGGCATGGATGAGGAGCGTACGCAGCCCCGAGGCGGTCTGCGCCCGGCGCAGGGCGAACTCGAACGCGGCGGTGTTCCGGGCCGGGCCGGTCTCGGCGCGCCGCAGTCGGTCCCACCAGAATCCGGTCACGCCCAGGAACGCGTACACCCCTTGAAGGAGTCCCCGCAGCGGTCGGGGATCCAGCCGCCAGGGCGCGTAGTGGACCTCCTCCAGACCCCCTTCGATCAGGGGCACCAGGTCCATCAGGGCGCTGAGTTTGATGTGCTGGGCCTCGTGCACCAGCGCGGCGGCGAGGGTCAGCGGGTCGGTGGCCCCGTTGAGCAGCACACAGCCGTATGCCTCGGGCGATGAGGCGCTGAACGGTTCGGGCCAGGCGGTGTACGGCACGGGCACGACGGAAACCAGGCAGGCGCCGATTCCCCGCGGGTCCACCTGGCGCTGCTCCGCGACCAGCCGCCACGCATTGTCGAATCGCTCCCGCCAGCCTTGCCGCTCTTCGGCGCCGAGCCGCTCCGGGCCCCGGATCCGGAGAAAGTCGCGATAGGGATCGATGTCATCGACAAGGGGTGAGCAGACGATCCCCCGGTGTTCGCCGCGAAGTCGCCGCAGACCGTGCCAATCGGGAGCGTCCTCGGAGAAGTCGGCGGGCAGTGTCACCGAATGCGGGCCGGATAACACCACCGCTTTCTGCCCGCTCATGACGACCTCGGCGACATCGGTCGTGTCCGGAATGCGGGCGAATCCCAGGGCCGGCAATATCACCCCGCCCTCGCGCACCGGAACGGCGCCGCGAAAGTCGATTCCGGCGAGAAGAGCCGCCGAGGCGGCCATGGCATGCAGATAACCCACCGCACTCCACAGCGGCCCGTCCTCCGATTCCAGACCGCGCAGCCTGCGCAGACAGCGGTGGAGCCACACGCCCACGGGAGGGTGCAGCAGCAGCCTTTCCACGGCGGCCGGGGAGCGGTGCTCGGCCCGGACCAGCAGCCGCCAGGCGTCCCGGGGCGGGGGAAGCGGGCCGGGCAGGCCGGGGTGGGCGGAGGCCATGTCCACCAGGGCGCGCAGCAGCAGCATGGTCCGGCTGCGCTGCCCCGACCTCAGTTCGGCCACGGCCGAGGAGCCGCCCGAACCCAGCGCCAACTCGGCGAAAGACTCCACCGATAAACGATGGTTAGGACCCCGCCCGGTGGAGGACGTCATAGCCGCCTAACTCACACACGTTTCCTGGGACTGCGACATGTTACCCCCGACCATCGGTGGTCGCTGGACGATGTCGAGCAGCCGCTCCGTCACCGCGGAAAGCCCTTCGTACCGCTCGAGATCTTCGAGCGTCGTCCCCGAAAGGTCCAGCAGCTCCGTCTCGACCTCGGTCGCGACTCGCTCCATGACACGGTCCCCCTCCGGACGCTCCCTACCGGCTCATATGCGGCATCCCCATGGTGGCCTACCCCTTTTGATTGCGAAAGGGTGAACACGGCCAGTCGGCGCGCGCCTTGTCAAGATTTTCGGTCACTTCGACTCGTGAAGGAGCGCCCCGATATGTCGGTGTCATCCGCCCGTTCCGGATCGCATCGCCTCGACCTCGAAGACGCCTCCGCACACCCGGAACGACCGCACCGAGACGTTCATCGCGTCGAAGGAATCCGGCGGATAGACCCGGATCCGCTCGGCGGTGCGCCGGCACGGGGTGTCGGTCGTGCCCTCGTTGAGCGTGTGCAGGGCGGCGGAGGCGCGGCCGCCGGGCGGCAGGGAGACCGTGGACCGCGTGGGGCCGCGCCGGGTGGCGGGGGCGCCGATCCCGGCGCCCCCGGAATCGCGCAGCGAGACACCGGGATATCCGGTGAGCGTGCAGGTCGTGGAGCCCTTGTTGGTGAACACCAGCGGCAGATACACATTGCCGGCGCCCATGTCCATCCGGCCGGCCGACAGCGTCAACTGTGCCTTGGAACAGATGCGGCGCACACCGGACGCGGCTTCGGGCCGCGCGGAGGACCCGTCCGAGGGGGCCCGGTGCGCCGAGGGCGGAGGGGACTGCGCGGTCTGCGACGAAGGCCGCTCGTTCCGGGAGGACCCGCCGCCGGAGGAGTCGGAGGAGTCGGAGGAGCCGGAAGAGGCAGCCGAGGGAGCGGAGGGTGGTGCGGCGGAGGAGGCGGACGAGGCGCGCTGCGCGGAGTCCCCGCCCCCGGTGTCGCTGCCGCACGCGGTGACCGTGGCCAGCGCGCCGACCAGCAGCGCGCATAAGACCGGCGGCCGGAGCGAGCGGGACCGCGATGTCGTCGTGCGCCGAGCCGAACCGTTCCGTTGACTCATGAGCGACCTCCCGAGGTCAGCCGTCTGCGGGGGCATCGGCCCCGAGCTCGAGTGCCCCGGTGCCTCCCCCACATTCCTCCCCTCCGGTTTCCCTTCCCCACGCGAAGGCTCTTATGTCCGGGGCACATTGATCGCGTCGGCGCTCAAATTCCTCACATTGGATTCTCTACCGCAAACATCCGAACGCCTTGTCCCCGCCAGAACCGTGGGATTACTGTTCGGCAGCCATCGCACTCGCCAATTGCCATACCAGGGCAGGAAGAAGGACTCCATGGCCGCACGCGGACGTCATCGCCGGCCCCGGCCCCACCGGGTCTCCCGCACCTCGCTCGCGATCACCGCGGGCGGCGCCGGCGTCGCCCTGCCGCTCATCGGCATCGGCCAGGCGAACGCCGCCTCAGCGCCCGCGCCCACCTCCGCCACCCCGGCCGTCACCTCCGTCACGGGCGCCAAGGCCCAGCCGCTCCTCATCGCCCCCAGAGCCGTGCCCGAGCCCCCGGCCAAGGCCCAGCCTCAGACCGGGTCGTACACCGTCGTCCGCGGTGACACCCTCTCCGGGATCGCCGACGCCAAGAACGTGACGGGCGGCTGGGAGCGGCTCTACGAGGTCAACCGCCAGGTCATCGGCGCCGACCCGGACCTGATCCGCCCCGGCCAGCGGCTCACCCTCGGGGACCACTGAACGCGCCGGGAGCCCGGGACACACACAGGAGCACGCACAGGAGCCTCCGCCCGCGGTGGACCACCGCGGCGGACGCTCCTTCGCCTCAACGGCCTTACATCACCAAATGTGCCTTGGAATGGGTGACTTCCTCGATGTCGCCGCCCGCCTTGCCGATCAGCCGGTGCGCCAGATTGCTCAGCGCCCGCGCCGCCGCGATCTCCTCGCCGACCCTCGGCTGTGCCGGGTCGTCGGGGTTGCGGTTGGCACGGCCCTGGGCCAGCATCTCCGTACCGTCGTGCATTCTCAGCCGGACGACCGCTTCGGTCAGCGGGCCGATCTCACGGAACTCCATCTGTATGTCGCATCCCACGATCGTCTCCATCGCGCTCACCTCCTGCGTTACCTTCCAGGATGCGCCTCGCCCGCCTCTCCGGTCGACCGGGACAGCAACTCCACCACCTCGTCGTCCGTGGTCTGGGAGAAGTCCTGGTACCACTCCCCCACCGCCGCGAAGTCCGAGGGGGTGGAGAGGGCCACCACCTCGTCCGCGTCCTCGCGCAGCGTGGTGACCGCGTCCGGCGGCGCCACCGGCACGGCGAGGACCACCCGCGCGGCTCCCTGGGCACGTGCGACCCGGCAGGCGGCCTGGGCCGTGGCGCCGGTCGCGATGCCGTCGTCCACGACGATCGCGGTGCGGCCCTCGACCGGGACCCGTGAGCGGCCCTGACGGAACCGGCGCGCCTTGCGGGCCAGCTCCTCCCGCTCGGTCCGCTCCACCTCGGCGAGGTCCTCCTGGTCGGCCCGGCTCATGCGGATGATCGCCTCATGGACGACCCGTACCCCGCCCTCGCCGATGGCGCCGAACCCCAGCTCCCGGTGGTAGGGGACGCCGAGCTTACGGACGATGATCACGTCAAGGGGCGCATGGAGCGCCAGGGCCACCTCGAAGGCCACCGGCACCCCGCCCCGCGGCAGCCCGAGCACGACCGGTTTCTCCTCGCCCAGGGGGCGCAGCGCCTCGCCCAGGCGCCGCCCGGCGGCCACCCGGTCGGTGAAGATCATTATTCACCCCCGCTCCTGAGGGACTCACCTTCGAATGAAGCCGACGATCCGCCCGTGCGCAAACCGGCGGTCCCCGGGCCGCCGCCCGGGGCGTGCGGATACCGGAGACTCCGGCACCCTGGAGGTATGAAGAACGCCCCCGGCCCGGAGGAGTCCGGTTACCCCGTCTTCGTCGAGTCATTCGACGCCGACAGCCGCTATCGGCGGGTGCGGCTGCGCGGTCTGGGCTGCGAACCACTGGAACGGGAGGAGTTCGAACCGCGCCTGCGGCAGGTCTTCCCCGATATCGACCTCGACGACCCGGCCCAGGTCCACTGGGAGGACCGCCCCGGGCAGTGGCCGCCCTGGCATCCGGGCGAGGCATGACCGTCCTGGTCGGCACCTCGGGATGGCAGTACCGGGACTGGCGCGGCGATCTCTACCCCGAGGGCTGTCCGCAGCGGCTGTGGCTGGAGGAGTACACCCGCTCCTTCGCCACGGTGGAGAGCAACAACGCCTTCTACCGGCTGCCCTCGTACGACCAGTTCACCACCTGGCGGCGGCGCCTCCCGGAGGGCTTTGTGATGGCGCTCAAGGCGAGCCGCTACCTCACCCACATCAAGCGGCTGCGCGATCCGGAGGAGCCGGTGGAGCGGCTGATGTCCCATGCGGCCGGGCTCGGCGACCGGCTGGGCCCGGTGCTGCTCCAGCTGCCGCCCACGCTGCGGGCCGACGGTGAGCTGCTGGACCGCTGTCTGGGCTGTTTCCCCGCCGGGACGCGGGTGGCCGTCGAACCGCGCCACACCTCCTGGTGGACCGGGGAGATCCGCGCGGTGCTGGAGCGCCGGTCGGCCGCGCTGTGCTGGGCCGACTCCGGGTCCCGGCCGGTCACCCCGCTGTGGCGGACCACCGAGTGGGGGTATCTGCGCTTCCACGGCGGCCTCGCCCGGCCGGCCCCGCGCTACGGGCGCCAGGCGCTGACCACCTGGGCCCGGCGGATCCAGGACACCTGGCCGGCCGACGCGGAGGTCTACGCCTATTTCAACAACGACACGGGCGGGGCTGCGGTGCACGACGCGGCCGTCTTCGCCCGTGCCGTGGACCGCCTGGGCCGCCCGGTCAGCGGCACGCCCTCGCCGTAGGGCGGGCACCCCGTCGCCGTGGTGCCCGCCGGGCTCACTCCTTCACCGCCCCGCCAGCCGTCGGTGCCGGGGACACACCCCGCGGCGAGCAGGACGACGCCGACGGCGAGCGCCGCCGGCACGGCTCTGCGACGTGACCGGCGCGCCCCGGTACAGACGAGTTCCATGGGGTTCTCCTCGATGCGGTGGTCGGGACCGTCAGGACCGTTGGGCACTGTCATGCACCCGGAAGCCGATGGTGGGCAGGGCCCGCAGCCGCGGGCAGTCGCGCACCCGGTCCGGAATCAGATCGCCCAGGAAGCCGTAGCGGCGGGCGAGTTCGGCCGCGTCCGCGCCGCCGTCGGCCGCCCGCCGCGTCCGGCTCCACCAGGCGGCCACCTCCGGCCAGCCGGGCGCGGCCAGGGAGCCGCCGAAGTGCTGGACGGAGAGGGCGGCGGTGAGGTTGGCGAAGGCGAGCCGGTCGGCGAGTGGCCAGCCCGCGAGCGTGCCGGTGATGAAACCGGCCACGAAGACATCGCCGGCGCCGGTCGGGTCCAGCGCGTCCACGGGCAGCCCCGGCACCTCGGCGCTCTCCCCGGTGAGCGAGTCGAGGGCCACGGCGCCCTCGGCGCCCCTGGTGACCACCGCGATCGGCACCTGCTCCGCCAGGGCGCGCACCGCCCGCTCGGGGCTGTCGGTGCGGGTGTAGCGCTGGGCCTCGGCCGCGTTGGGCAGAAAGGCGTGGGCGTAGGGCAGATCGAGGAGCGCGGCGGGGTCCCAGCGGCCGGATTCGTCCCAGCCGACATCGGCGAAGACCTTGCTGCCCTGCGCGTGCGCCTGGCGCACCCAGTCCTCCTGGCGCCCTGGTTCGAAGGCGGTCACACAGGCGCGGGAGCGGGGCGGGTCGCCCTGGACGGCGGGCGGCGGGGCCGGGTGCTCATGGGTGACCATGGTGCGCTCGCCCTCGTACGCCATGGAGACGGTGACCGGGGAGTGCCAGCCGGGGACGCGCCGGGAGTGGGTGAGGTCCACTCCCTCGCCGAGGGCGAGGCTCTCCCAGCAGTAGTCGCCGTAGACATCGGTGCCGAAGGCGGCGGCGAGCGTGGTGTGCAGCCCCAGCCGGGCCACGGCGGTGGCCATGTTGGCGACGCCGCCGGGGCTCGATCCCATGCCGCGCGCCCAGGACTCGGTGCCGCGGATGGGGGCGTGGTCGAGCCCGGTGAAAATGATGTCCAGGAACACGGTGCCGGTGAGGTAGACGTCGTGCTCGGGGTCCGCGGAGGCGCGCAGCGCCGCGAGCGGGTCGATCGGTTGGATCGGTTGGATCGGATCGGGTGTTCCGGCCGTGGTGCTCACCGACGTGCCTTCCTTGTGCGGCATGGCTTGTTCTCGCCCAGGGCCCTCCTGACGGATCTCCGCGGCGTCGCGACGCCCGGCCCTTCGCCCGCGGGAATCCGTCAGAAGGACCCTGGTGGCGTGAGCGACACCTTGCACCTCACCGATGCCGAATGCAAGAGGTCGATCATACTCGCGCAAACTCGCTCACCTGGAGTACGTTGCCACCATGCTGCGAGAGACCCGCCACGAGAAGCTGCTGAGCATCCTCGGCGAGGAGGGCGTGCTGCCCATCGGGGAGATCGCCACACGCCTGGGCATCAGCGAGGCCACGGCCCGCAGGGACCTCACCGAGCTGGGCCGGGCGGGCCGGCTCACCCGGGTCTACGGCGGCGCGGTGGCGGCACCCTCGCAGGACGAGGAGCGGCCGTTCGGCGAGGTGGCGGTCGACGACCTGGCCGACAAGGAGGCCGTCGCGCGTGCCGCCGCCGAGCTGGTCACCGACGGCGATGTGCTGCTGCTGGACATCGGCACCACCACCCTCCAGCTCGCCAAGCTGCTGCGCGGCCGTCCGGTCACCGTGGTGACCAGCAATCTCGCGGTCTACGACGAGCTGCGCGACGATCCGCGGGTGACGCTGATCCTGCTGGGCGGGCAGGTGCGCGCCAACTACCGCTCCGTGGTCGGCTTCCTGACCGAGTCCAACATCCGCCAGCTGCGGGTCGGCCGGCTCTTCCTCGGCGCGAGCGGGGTGCTCCCCGACGGCAGCGTGCTGGACAGCACCCATGTGGAGGTGCCCGTCAAACGGGCCATGCTCGGCGCGACCCGGGAGGTGGTGCTGCTGGCCACCGCGGGGAAGTTCCCCGGTGACACCGGCCTCGCCCGGATCTGCGGACCGGAGCGGATCGACACCCTGATCACCAACAAGACTTCCGACCCGGCGACGCTCGCCGTGTTCCGCGAGGCCGATGTGGAGGTAGTGACCGTATGAGGCTGACTGTGCTGGGCGGCGGCGGGTTCCGTATGCCCCTGGTGTACCGGGCGTTGCTCGATGACACCGGGGACGAGGCGGGGCGCTGCACCGAGCTGGTGCTGTACGACACCGACTCCCGCCGGCTGGACGCGATCCGCGCGGTCCTGGCCGAACAGGCCGCGGGCCGCCCCAGCGCCCCCGCGGTCCGGGCCACCACCGATCTCGACGAGGCGCTGCGCGGCGCCGACTTCGTCTTCTCGGCCATCCGCGTCGGCGGTCTGGAGGGCCGGGCGACGGACGAGCGGATTCCGCTCGCCGAAGGGGTGCTGGGGCAGGAGACCGTCGGCGCGGGCGGGGTGCTCTACGGACTGCGCACCCTCCCGGTGGCACTGCGGATCGCGGAGCGGATCGCCGCCGTGGCCCCGGACGCCTGGGTCATCAACTTCACCAACCCGGCGGGCATGGTCACCGAGGCGATGCAGCGGGTGCTCGGCGACCGGGTGATCGGCATCTGTGACTCCCCGGTCGGCCTGTGCCGCCGCGCCGCGCGGGCGGTCGGCGCCGATCCGGACCGGGCCGTCTACGACTATGTGGGCCTGAACCATCTGGGCTGGCTGCGCCGGGTGGTGGTGGACGGCCGGGACCGGCTGCCGAAGCTGCTCGGCGACACCGCCGCCCTGGAGTCGTTCGAGGAGGGCAAGCTCTTCGGCGCCGAGTGGCTGCGGGCGCTCGGCGCGCTGCCCAACGAGTATCTGCACTACTACTACTTCAACAGGGAGTCGGTGGCCTCGATCCGTCAGGCCCCGGCCACCCGTGGGGAGTTCCTCCGCGACCAGCAGGCCCGGTTCTACGAAACGGCGGGCTCCGGTGCGCCCGGGGCGCTCAGGGCGTGGGAGCGCACCCGGCTGGAGCGCGAGGCCACGTACATGGCGGAGAGCCGTGAGGCCACCGGCGGCTGGGAGCGCGACACCTGCGATCTGGACGGCGGCGGCTACGACCGGATCGCGCTGGCCATCATGCGGGCCATCGCCCGCGATGAGCGCGCCACGCTGATCCTCAACGTGCGCAACCGCACGGCCGTCCCCGGTCTTGACGAGGACGCCGTGGTGGAGGTGCCCTGTCTGGTGGATGCGGGCGGGGCGCGGCCGCTGGCGACCGGCGCGGTGGCCCCGGACCAGCTTGGCCTGATGTTGTCGATCAAGGCGGTGGAGCGCTCGGCCATCGAGGCGGCCACGACCGAAGCGGGCAGCGATTCGGGCATCGCCCGCGGTGCGGCCCTACGGGCCCTCGCACTCCACCCGCTGGTGGACTCGGTCAAGGTCGCGGGCCGGATCCTCGAAGCCTCCGGCGCGCTCACCCGCCTTTAGGGCCTGCCCCAGCATATGTCCGTTCGGGCATTCCCCAGTATCTGAACCCGCCCGGTCGGGCTCCGTTCACGCCCTCTTTCGGCAAACGGGCGGGAAACGGGCCCGGCGGGTGGGCAACCAGGCATCCGGGTTCCTCACCGTCCGTGGCCTCACCCATCCCGACCTGCCCTCATAACGATTGTGAAACGGGCGCATACGGTCACGATCTCCATGGTGTCAAGGCTGGCCTCTCCTGTTGCACGCTTGTAAAACTGCCACGCAAGCCGAAAGACCTAGGCAGGAGGTGCGGCGTGGACGCGGAGGAACGCCGTCGGGAGATCCTCGACACGGCTCGCCGTGCCGGCGTCGTCGATGTCGGCAAGCTCGCCGCCGACCTCGGGGTGTCCAAGGAGACGGTGCGCCGCGACCTGCGAGTCCTGGAACAGCACGGACTGGTTCGGCGCACCCATGGCGGCGCGTACCCCGTGGAAAGCGCCGGTTTCGAGACCACCCTCGCCTTCCGCACCACCATGCATGTACCGGAGAAGTCGCGGATCGCGAGCGCCGCGGCGGATCTACTGGGCGATGCCGAGACGGTCTTCGTCGACGAGGGATTCACCCCACAGCTGATCGCGGAGGCCCTGCCCCGGGACCGGCCGCTCACCGTGATCACCGCTTCCCTCACGACCGCCACCGGCCTCGCCACCCGTGACAACACCACCGTGCTGCTCCTCGGCGGCCGGGTGCGCGGCGGCACGATGGCCACCGTCGACCACTGGGCGACGCATATGCTCTCGGGCTTCGTCATCGACCTGGCGTTCATCGGCGCCAACGGCATCTCCCGCCAGTACGGCCTGACCACCCCGGATCCAGCGGTCAGCGAGATCAAGGCACAGGTGGTGCGGGTGTCCCGGAGGAAGATCTTCTCCGGGGTGCACACCAAATTCGGAGCCGTCAGCTTCTGCCGATTCGCGGATGTCTCGGACTTCGAAACCATTGTGACCGATACCGGTCTGCCGCTGACCGAGGCGCATCGCTATTCGCTGCTGGGCCCCCAGATCGTCAGGGTCTGACCCTTTCTCCGCTGTTTTTCCTTCCCCACGTCCCTTCGATTGGACCCGTTATGCCAGTCCTGACTCTTCGCGCTGCCCGGATACCGGTGGTGGCCCTGACCGCGGGCGCGCTCCTCACCGGTTGCGCCGGTATGGGGGGCGGCAGCTCAGGCGACAAGACCGTCAATGTCCTGATGGTGAACAACCCGCAGATGGTAGACCTGCAAAAGCTCACCAAAAAGTATTTCACCAAGGAAACGGGCATCACGGTCAAATTCACCATGATGCCCGAGAACGAGGTCCGCGACAAGATCAGTCAGGACTTTGCCAATCAGGCGCGTCAGTACGACGTGGCGACCATCAGCAATTTCGAGGTGCCCTTCTACGCGAAGAACGGCTGGCTGATGCCGCTCGACGGCTACGCCAACAAGGACAAGGCGTTCGACCAGAAGGACATCCTCCCCTCGATGCGGGAGTCGCTGACCGCCGAGGACGGCAAGCTCTACGCCGAGCCCTTCTACGGCGAGTCGTCGTTCCTGATGTACCGCAAGGACGTCCTGGCCGAGAAGAATCTGAAGATGCCCGAGCGGCCCACCTGGCAGCAGGTCGCGGACATCGCGGCCAAGCTGGACGGCGCCCGCAAGGGGATGAACGGGATCTGTCTGCGCGGCCTGCCCGGCTGGGGTGAGCTGATGGCCCCGCTGACCACGGTGGTCAACACCTTCGGCGGCACCTGGTTCACCAAGGACTGGAAGGCGCAGCTGGACTCGCCCGAGTTCGTCAAGGCGACCAAGTTCTATGTCGACCTGGTGCGCAAGCACGGTGAGGCCGGTGCGGCCCAGTCGGGCTTCGCCGAGTGCCTGAACAACCTCACCCAGGGCAAGAGCGCCATGTGGTACGACGCCACCTCGGCGGCCGGATCGCTGGAGGCCGACAAGTCCCCGGTCAAGGGCAAGATCGGATATGTCCAGGCGCCGGTGGAGAAGACCCGGAGCTCGGGCTGGCTCTACACCTGGGCCTGGGGCGTGCAGAAGGCGTCGCGCCACCCCGACAACGCGTGGAAGTTCATCTCCTGGGCATCCAGCAAGAAGTACGAGGCCCTGGTCGGCAAGAACTTCGGCTGGGCCAATGTGCCCGCGGGCAAGCGGACGTCCACCTACTCCACCCCGGAGTACCGGGAAACCGCCGCCACCTTCTCCGAGGAGACCCGTAAGGCGATCCTCGGCGCCAAGCCGCGTGATCCGGGTGTGCAGCCGCGGCCGACGATCGGTATCCAGTTCGTCGACATCCCCGAATTCGCCGATCTGGGCACCAAGGTCGCCCAGGAGATCAGCGCCGCCATCGCCGGAAAGCAGTCCGTCGAGTCGGCATTGAAGAAGTCGCAGAAGCTGGCCGAGAACGTCGGCGAGGAGTACCGATGAGTAATCCGACGACGGCCGTACCCGTGAGCGGCAAGCGGCCACCGGCCGCGACCACAGCCTCCGCGGGGCGCCCTGCGGCGCCCCGGAACCGGGCCCGGGAGTGGGCCACCCGGGCACCGCTGCTGCCCGCGCTGATCTTCCTGATCGTGGTCACCCAGCTTCCGTTCGTGGCGACGCTGGTGATCTCGCTCTTCGACTGGAACTCGTTCCGGCCCGACCGCCGTGCGTTCGCGGGCCTTGAGAACTACAAGACGGTGCTCAGCGACTCGGCGCTGCGCGAGTCCATCGGCACCACCGTGCTGCTGACCGCCTCCGTGGTGATCGTCAGCGTGGTGCTCGGGCTGCTGCTGGCGCTGCTGCTCGACCGCAAGTTCCGCGGCCGTGGCCTGGTCCGCACCATGCTCATCGCGCCGTTCCTGCTGGTGCCGGTGGCCTCGGCGCTGCTGTGGAAGCACGCGCTGTACAACCCCGAGTACGGCCTGTTCAACGGCGTGCTCAACTGGCTGGGCGGGCCCCAGCCGGAGTGGCTCACCGATACGCCGCTGATCGCGGTGGAGGCATCGCTGATCTGGCAGTGGACGCCGTTCATGATGCTCATCCTGCTGGCCGGGCTCCAGAGCCGCCCGCTGGACACTCTTGAGGCGGCCCGGCTGGACGGGGCGAGCAACTGGCAGATCTTCCGCTTCCTGACCCTTCCGCATCTGCGCCGCTACCTCGAGCTGGGCACCCTGCTGGGGTCCATCTACATCGTGCAGAACTTCGACGCCGTGTTCACCATGACCCGTGGTGGCCTCGGCACCGCCAACCTCCCGTACACCATCTACGAAACCTTCTACAACGCCCATGAGTACGGCCTGGCGTCGGCCGCCGGGGTCGTCGTGGTGATCGGCACGATCATCATCGCCACCTTCGCGCTGCGCGTGGTTTCGTCCCTCTTCCGTGAGGAGGTGTCCCACGCATGACCGCCGTGAGCACCCCAGTCATCACCACCGTTTCGGAGGCCACCCGCCGCGCGAAGCGGCGCGGTACGGCGCTGGCCGTGCTGGCCTGGTTCGTCGGCGTCGTCTTCGTGCTGCCGGTGCTGTGGATGCTGCTGACCTCGTTCCACTCCGAGACCGACGCAGCCACCAACCCGCCCTCGCTGGCCGCTTCGCTGACCCTGGACGGGTACAAGGAGTTCTTCGGCTCGGGCGGCGGCGCGAGCCCCTGGCCCGCGCTGCTGAACTCGATGGGCACATCCATCTTCTCCACCTGCTTCGTGCTGGTGCTGGCGCTTCCGGCGGCGTACGCGCTGTCGATCCGGCCGGTGCGCAAGTGGACCGATGTGATGTTCTTCTTCCTGTCCACCAAGATGCTGCCGGTGGTGGCCGGACTGCTGCCGGTCTTCCTGTTCGCGCGGGACATCAGCTTCCTGGACAACGTCTGGCTGCTGGTCATCCTCTACACCTCGATGAACCTGCCGATCGCGGTGTGGATGATGCAGTCCTTCCTCGCCGACATCCCGGTGTCGATCATCGAGGCCGCCCAGATGGACGGCGCTCGGCTGCCCACCATCCTGTGGCGGGTCGTCGCCCCGATCGCGGGCCCGGGCATCGCCGCCACCTCGCTGATCTGCTTCATCTTCAGCTGGAACGAGATGCTCTTCGCCCAAGTGCTCACCGGTGTGGTCGCCCAGACCGCCCCGGCGTTCCTGACCACGTTCGTCACCAGCCAGGGGCTCTTCCTGGCCAAGGTGTGCGCGGCGTCGATGGTCATTTCCCTGCCGGTGCTCGCCGCCGGTTTCGCCGCCCAGGACAAGCTGGTCCAGGGCCTTTCGCTAGGAGCAGTCAAATGAGGGCCGCAGTCATCGAAGCCCCCGGGAAGGTCACCGTCGCCACCGTCGCGGACCCCACCCCGGGTCCCCGCGAGGTCGTGGTGGATGTGGCCGCCTGCGGGCTGTGCGGCACCGACCTGCATATTTTGCAGGGGGAGTTCGCACCCACGCTGCCCATCGTCCCCGGGCACGAGTTCGCCGGTGTGGTCGTCGGCGTCGGCAGCGATGTCACCGAGTTGGCGGAGGGCGACCGGGTCGCCGTGGACCCCTCCCTGCACTGCCATGAGTGCCGTTACTGCCGGATCGGCCGGGGCAATCTGTGCGACAACTGGAACGCGATCGGGGTCAGCGTCCCCGGCGGGGCCGCCGAGTTCGCGGTGGCCCCGGTGGCCAACTGCGTCAAGCTGCCCGAGCATGTGGACGTGGCCGACGCGGCCCTGATCGAGCCGCTGTCCTGCGCGGTGCGCGGCTATGACGTGCTCCACGGCAACCTGGGCGCCGAGGTGCTCATCTACGGCTCCGGCACCATGGGGCTGATGATGCTGGAGCTGGCCAAGCGGACCGGCGCCACCAGCGTGGACATGCTCGATGTCAACTCCGAGCGGCTGTCCACCGCCACCACCCTCGGCTGCTCCCGGGCCGCCGGCTCGGCGGACGAGCTGGATCAGCCGCGGGGCTGGGACGTGGTCATCGACGCCACCGGCAACCAGGCCGCCATTCAGGACGGTCTGGGCCGGGTGGCCAAGGCCGGGACGTTCCTGCAATTCGGTGTCTCCGACTACGCGACGCGGGCCACCATCGAGCCGTACAAGATCTACAACCAGGAGATCACCATCACCGGCTCGATGGCCGTGCTGCACAGCTATGAGCGTGCCGCCGGGCTGTTCGCGAGCGGGGTGCTGGACCCGAAGATCTTCATCAGCCACCGGCTGCCGCTGGAGGAGTACCCCAAGGCGCTCGACCAGTTCAAGGCGGGGCAGGGCCGCAAGATCGTGGTGGTCCCGTAACCGTGCGTGGTTGACGGCCCAAGCCCGGGACACCAGGCTTGGGCCGTCAATGATCACGATCGGCGGAGGGCGGGCAGATGGGCAAGGGCGACGCGGTGGTGGTGGGCGGCGGGCTCGCGGGCACGCTGGCGGCCGGTGCGCTCATCGGCCACGTCGACACGGTCACCCTGGTGGAGCGCGACCGCTACCCGGAGCAGCCCGTATTCCGCAAGGGCGTGCCCCAGGGCCGCCATCTGCACGTCTTCCTCAGCGGCGGGCGGCGCGCCCTGGAAGAGCTGTTACCCGGGCTGAACGGCGAACTGGAGGCGGCCGGCGCACACCGTCTGGAGGCGCCGCGCGATGTGATCACCAAGGCCCCCAACGGCTGGCAGCGCCGCTTCCACGAGGGCAGACACGCCACCACCAGCTGCACCCGGGCGCTGTTCGACGCCACCGTACGGACGCGGGTGCTGGCCGAGGCCGAGGGGTCCGGGACCCGGGTGGAGGTGCTCCAGGGCACCGAGGCCGTCGGGCTGCTCGGCGACGCGGACCGGGTCACCGGCGTACGGGTGCGGAGCCGGGACGCCGGGCGCGCCGGGCGGGAGCTGTCCGCCGATCTGGTCGTGGACGCCTCGGGGCGCGGCTCGCGCGCCCCCAAGTGGCTGGCCGAACTGGGCGCCCCGGCACCGCGCGAGGAGGTCGTGGACGCCGGGATCGGCTACTGCACCCAGATGTTCCGGCCCGCCGAACCGCTGGACATGGTGATGGTCATCCAGCCGCGCCCGGACCTTCCGCGCGGCGCGGCATGGTCCCCGGTCGAGGGCGGCCACTGGCTGCTGACGCTGTCGGGGGTGCGCGGTCAGCATCCGCCGACCGAGAGCTCGGAGGTGCCCGGCTTCGTCAAGTCCCTGGGCGAACCGGCGCTGTACGAACACCTGCTGACCTGTGAACCGGTCTCCCCGCCGTACGGCTTCCGCGACACCTCCAACCGCCGCCGCCACTACGACGCCCCGGGCGGGGTGCCCGAGGGCTTCCTCGCGGTCTCGGACGCCGCCTGCACCTTCAACCCGATCTACGGCCAGGGCATGGCGGTGGCCGCCCTCAGCGGGCTGGCCCTGCGCCGCTGCCTGGCCGAGGGGGGTCTGCGGCCCGGCTTCGCGGCCACGGCGCAGCGCGCGGTGGCCCGGGCGAGCGACACCGCCTGGCTGACCGCCGTCGGCGCGGACCGCCCGTACGCCACGGACGCGGACGCCACCCCGCCGGGGGCGGCCGAGCGGCTGCGGAGCTGGTACTTCGGACGGCTGGCGGGCCGGGCGGCGATCGACCGGGTGGTCGGCGCGGCGTTCCGTGATGTCATCTATCTGGCGGCGGGCCCGTCCCGTCTGCTGTCCCCCGGGGTCACCCTGCGGACCGTGCTGCTGCCGCGGGCCCGGGGGCTGACGGACCCGCCGATGCGCGTGGAGAGCTGACCTCCGGTCGAGCAGGAGCCCCCGGACCCCCGTCCTATGGGCTCCTCCCCCGCCCCGCCCCGGCCCGGCACATCAGGTCGGCACCGATGGCCCTACTGCTGAGCACCGGCGCGCCGTTCGGCACGGGGCTGCCGCGAGGCCGAGGGTGTCGGACGGTGCCTCGTCCCCCGTTCCGACCTGCGTCGGCACACTCTCCCCCGTCCTACGACCTCCCCGCTCCATGCGCGTTGTGAGCGGAACACTCGCACGACCGCACGTAACACGCAAGACTCTGCGCAGCATCCGCAGCGAAACAGCGCGGAATGCGCAGACTGATAATGTTGCTCAGGGCTGCGCGGAGTCGCGCAGGGTTACGGAAGGATGGGGGCCGCCATGAGTCAGGAGACCGGGGCGGAAGAGCGCAGGCGGCTGCGCGCGGTGGACCGCCGGGAACTGATCGCGCGAACGATCCAGACCGACGGCACGGTCGTCGTCGAGGAGCTGGCCCGCTCGCTGGAGGTGACTCCCTCCACCATCCGCCGGGATCTGGCGCTCCTCACCGAACAGGGCGCCATCGCCCGCACCTACGGCGGCGCGATGAGCGCGGGTCACACCGCCGAGCCCACTCTCGGGCAGCGCAGCGGGCTCGCGGTCGCCGAGAAGGACCGCATCGGGCGCTGGGCGGCCGCGCGGATCGGGCCGGGCGACACCGTGATCCTCGACGCCGGCACCACCACCGGTCGGCTCGCCCACCATCTGCGCGCCCGTACCGATCTGACCGTGATCACCAGCGGGCTCACCGCGCTGCGCGAACTGGCCGAGGCGGACGGCGTGGAGCTGATCACCCTCGCCGGGACCCTGCGCCATGTCAGCCAGGGCTTCGTCGGACCGCTCGCCGAGCTGACCCTGTCCCGGCTGACCGCGGACAAGGTCTTCCTGGGGGCCGACGGGCTGGACGCCCGGCTGGGGATCTGCGAGGCGAGTCTGCACCAGACCGCGCTCAAGGAGATGATGGCCGACCGCGGCAGGGAGGTGTACGTCCTCGCCGACAGCAGCAAGCTGGGCGAGTCCCCGTTCACCGCCTGGGCCCCGCTGGACCGGCCGTGGACGCTGGTCACCGACAGCGGCGCCACCGATGACCAGCTCGGCCCCTTTCGGGCGCTGCCCGACACCGAGGTGATCACCGTCTGACGGCACACCACCGCGGTGCCGGGGCGAGGGGCCGGGAGCCGGGCCCCCGGCCCGCCCGGATCAGTCCCGGTACAGCCGCGGCGCGGCCGTGGCGCCCGCGCCCACCAGGCCGAAGCTGTCCTCGACCTCGGCCTTCTCGGCGGCGTTCGGGTTGGGGTTGGTGCAGGAGACCCCGGCGGTGGAGCCGGACATCAGGCTCGAACACGGCCCCGGCTTCATATCCGGCAGCCCGAGGATGTGACCGAGCTCGTGCGAGGAGATCCGCACCGTGTTGTAGCCCTCGTCGACGGCCTCGCGGCCGAAGTAGATGGTGCCGCTGCCCAGTCCGGTGGAGAGGGTGCGGGGCCAGCCGTCGTCCGCGATGATCCGGACATCGGCCCGCTGACCGGATGTGGCCGGCTTCAGCTGGACGTTGACCACGCTCTCGTTCCAGACCGCCGCGCCCTTGGCCACGGCGTCCTTGAACTCGGCGGCCCCGCTGGCGTCGTACGTCACGACCCGCGCGGCGGCGGTGTGCTCCGCCGGGGCGGCGGAGGCGGGAGCGGCCACGGCCTGTCCGGCCGTCAGGGCGAGGACCGCGGTCACCGCGGCGGGTAAGGCGCGTACGAACTTGCTGGATCTCACGATCGGCCTCCTCGTGGGGGAAGGATGGACGGAGCAAGTGAGCATGAGCATGGCATGCATGCCGGCTCATCGGCCACTGTGCCCACACACCTTCTCGTATCCGGCCGGTTGTCCACAGGTGGTCACCATGGGCACCTCCCGGCCCCCTAGAATCACCGGATGGCTCTTCCCGACACCGGCCCCGAAACGAGCGACGCGCCCGACCCCGACAACGGCGACGCACCAGGACCCGGCACGAGCGCCGCGCTCGACGTCCTGCACCGCGTCTTCGGTTACGACGCGTTCCGGGGAGGGCAGCAGGAGATCATCGACCATGTGGTGGCCGGTGGTGACGCGCTCGTCCTCATGCCGACCGGCGGTGGCAAATCGCTGTGCTACCAGATCCCGGCGCTGGTCCGGAAGGGCGTCGGCGTCGTCATCTCCCCGCTGATCGCGCTGATGCAGGACCAGGTCGACGCCCTGCGGAACCTCGGGGTGCGGGCCGGGTTCCTCAACTCCACCCAGGACCTGGACGAGCGGCGGCTGGTCGAGGCCGAGTTCCTCGCGGGCGAGCTGGATCTGCTCTATCTCGCACCGGAGCGGCTGCGGGTCGAGTCCACACTGCGGCTGCTGGACCGGGGCACGGTCTCGCTGTTCGCCATCGACGAGGCGCACTGTGTGGCCCAGTGGGGGCACGACTTCCGGCCCGACTATCTGGCCCTGTCCGAGCTGCATGAGCGCTGGCCCACCGTGCCCCGGATCGCGCTGACCGCCACCGCCACCGAGGCCACCCACTCCGAGATCGCGTCCCGGCTGAAGCTCCAGGACGCGCTGCACTTCGTGGCCAGCTTCGACCGCCCGAACATCCAGTACCGGATCGCCCCCAAGAACGAGCCCAAGAAGCAGCTGCTGGAGCTGTTGCGCACCGAGCACGCGGGCGACGCGGGGATCGTCTACTGCCTGTCCCGCGCCTCGGTGGAGAAGACGGCCGAGTTCCTGGTCGCCCAGGGCATCGACGCGGTGCCGTACCACGCGGGGCTGGACGCGCGGATCCGCGCCGAGCACCAGGCGCGCTTCCTGCGCGAGGACGGTCTGGTCGTGGTGGCCACGATCGCGTTCGGCATGGGTATCGACAAGCCCGATGTGCGGTTCGTGGCCCATCTGGACCTGCCCAAGTCCGTCGAGGGCTACTACCAGGAGACCGGCCGCGCCGGGCGGGACGGGCTGCCCTCCACCGCATGGCTGGCGTACGGGCTCCAGGACATCGTCCAGCAGCGGAAGATGATCGACACCTCCGAGGGCGACGACACCCATCGGCGGCGCCTGGGCGCCCATCTCGACGCGATGCTGGCGCTGTGCGAGACGGTTGAGTGCCGCCGGGTGGGACTGCTGGCCTACTTCGGCCAGGAGTCCACCCCCTGCGGCAACTGCGACACCTGCCTCACACCGCCGGAAGTCCGGGACGGCACCGTCCCCGCGCAGAAGCTGCTGTCCACGGTGGTGCGGCTCAAGCGGGAGCGCAACCAGAAGTTCGGCGCCGGCCAGATCATCGACATCCTGCTCGGCAAGAAGACCGCCAAGGTCATCCAGTTCGACCATGACGCCCTGTCGGTGTTCGGCATCGGCACGGAGCTGCGCGAGGCCGAATGGCGCGGCGCGGTACGGCAGTTGCTGGCCCAGGGGCTGCTCGGGGTCGAGGGGGACTACGGCACGCTGGTGCTCACCGACGCGAGCGCGGAGGTGCTGAACGGGCGGCACGAGGTCAGGCTGCGGCGCGAACCGGAGAAGGTCACGCGGGCCGCGAAGGGGAAGACGGGCACCTCGGGGAAGGCCAAGAAGGCCCCGGTGGATCTGGCGGAGGAGGCCGTGCCGGTCTTCGAGCGGCTGCGCGCCTGGCGGGCGGCGACCGCGAAGGAGCAGGGTGTCCCCGCGTATGTGGTCTTCCACGACGCCACCCTGCGCGAGATCGCGACGAGTCTCCCGGCCACGCTCGATGAGCTCGGCACGGTGAACGGGGTCGGAGAGAACAAGCTGGTGAAGTACGGACAGGGGATTCTGGACACCCTGGCGTCCTGAGGTCATCCACACACGCCGATACGCACCCGCCCAACTCCGCCCGACGTACGTCGAACCCCCGCTTCCGGGAGCCGGAAGCGGGGGTTCGGCAGGTCGGGAGCACAGGGGTTACCGATGAATGTTACCTGAGGTAACGTCAGACCCCGCCCGTCAGAGGCGGTGGCCGCCGGGGACTGGGGTGCTCCGGCGGCCACTCACCCTCGCGCCTTTCCTCATGCCGTACGCGGCGGTCCCTACAGCTCCTTGATGCGGATGTCGCGGTACGAGATCACATCGTCGGTGCTGTGGACCTGGAGACCGATGTACCCGGAGGAGTACCGGCGGCCGTCCGTGCCGGGGTCGTCCGAGCGCGGCGGGGTGAACTCCTGGCCGCCGGTGTTGTCGAACTCATTGAGCAGCACACCGTTGCGGTAGATCGAGTAGTGCTGGCCGACCACCCGGATCTCATAGTCGTTCCAGCTGCCCTTGGGGGTGACCCCGGCGCCGCTGAGCCCGACCCGGTCGAAACCGTAGATCGATCCGGTCTTGTACATATCGCCGTCGGGGCGGTCGAGGATCTGCACCTCGTGCCCGTATTTGATGGCGACCCACTCCGGACGGGACTCCTCGGGGTGGTCGTGCACATAGGGGAAGCGCACGAAGACACCGCCGTTGGCATTGCCCGTCCCGGGTGCGTCATCGCGGAACTGGAGCTTCAGCGAGAAGTCGTCGTACGTCCGCTGCGGGAACCACAGCATGCCCATGCCCTCGACCGAGGTGTCGCTGGTCATGCTGCCGTCGTCGTTGAGACCGAAGGCCCCGCCGCCCACGTGCTGCCACTTGTCGAAGGACTTCTTGGTGCCGTCGAACAGCGGGCGGTAGCCCTCGTCCTGACCGGGCTTGCCGATCCCGGACTGCTTGGCCGCCTTGTTGATCGCCCGGTATTCGCGCTGGTCGATGACGCCGTCGCCGAGCAGCTTGTCGGTGACGGAGGTGACGTGCTTGAGGAACAGGGCGTGGGAGGACCAGTCCTTCTCGTCCTCGATCAGCTCATTGATGGTGCAGCGGCTGCGGGTGATGCGGTTGGGGACGCCGGTGTCCACCGTGCCGACGATCACCGTGAGGCGCTCGTCCCACTCGGGACACGCGGGTGCGGGCACCCCGCCGCCCTCGGCCACGCTGAACGCGATCTGCTGGGCCTCGGAGGTGTTGCCCGCCTTGTCGGTGGCGCGGTACGCGACGGTGTGGCGGCCCACCCGGTCCACCACCACGGGGGTGGTGTAGGCGAGATACGGACCGCTGTCCAGGGAGTACTCGACCTTCTCCACCCCGGAGTCGTCGTCCGCCGCGGTGAGCGCGACCTTGGCGCTGCCCACATAGGCACCGTCGGAGTTCTTCGTACCGTCGACCTTCGCGGAGACCACCGGGGGCATGGTGTCCTCGGCCGGCGGGGCCACGACGGTGAAGTCCACCGACTTCACCTCGGACACATTGCCCGCCTTGTCCGCCGCCCGGTAGCGGACGGTGTGCGCGCCCGCGTCATGGACCATCACCGGACCGGTGTAGGGCTGGAACTCCCCGTCGTCCAGGGCGTAGTCGATCCGGTTGACCCCGGAGCCGGTGTCCGAGGCGGTGACGGTCACGGTGGCCATGCCGATGTAGGCGCCGGACGGGTCCTTCTCACCGGAGACGGTGGCGGAGGTCTCGGGCGGTGTGGTGTCGTCCGTCGGCGGCGCCACCACCGTGAAGTCCACCGACTTCACCTCCGATACGTTTCCGGCCTTGTCCACGGCCCGGTAGCGGATGGTGTGCGCGCCCACCTGGTGGACCATCACCGGGGCGGTGTACGGCTGGAACGCCCCGTCCCCTTCCGCGAACTCGATCCGGTCCACGCCCGAGCCCTCGTCGGTGGCGGACACGGTGACGGTGGCCATCCCGATGTAGGCGCCGTCCGCGTTCTTCTCGCCCTCGACCTTCGCCGACGCGTCGGGCGCGGTGGTGTCCTCGCCACCGCCGCCGCCGGTGACCACCAGGATCCCCTGCATCTGGCCGTGGCCGGGGATGGTGCAGTGGTAGCGGTAGCGGCCGGGGCTGAGGGTGACCTCGGCGGTGTGCTTGCCGCCGCTGTCGTCCGAGGGGTTGGCCAGGATGTTCAGCGGGACGTCGTTGTTGTACTCGGGGTCGGAGACATCGAAGGTCAGGGTGTGCGGCATCCCCATCGTGTTGCCGGTGGCCGTGCTGTTCTCGAAGACGATGGTGGCCTTCCCGGCGACCGCGGTGGTGGGCGCCGAGCCGTACTTGGTGATGTCGTCACCCGCGGTCCAGGTGAGGACCTGCTCCGCGGCCTGCCGGGTGTTGTCCTGCCCGTTGGCCGCCGTCGCCGTGGCCGAGCTCAGTCCGAGAATCATGAGCAGCGCGGCGAAGAGGGCCATCCAGGGTCTGATGGGTTTCTGGCGCCTTCGTTTCACGGTCACTCCGCCTTCCTGGCCAGGTCCTTGGCGAGCGGAGTGGGCTCGCCGCCGGTGTAGGTGATGTGCCACAGCGCCGACTTGGAGTCGGAGGTGAAGAAGCCGCGCCCGTAGTCGAGGACGTAGAGCGAGCCGTCCGGGGCGAACTTCCAGTCCATGAGGTTGCGGATGCCGTCGGCGCCCACCGGGATGATCTTCTTCAGGGATTCGGCGTGCACCGGCAGCCCGCCCTTGCCGACGGTCTTCGGGTCGGTCACCACCGCGTGGCGCGGCTGGTCGGCGTCGTAGAAGTCGCCGACGAACCACTTGCCGTCCCAGTAGGCGGGCCACTTGGTGGTGGAGTCGCTGTCGGCGTCATAGCGGTAGACCGGGCCGTTCATGGTGGCCTGACCGCCGCCCTTGAGCCACGGCAGCAGGAACTTGGCCTCCGACGCCTTGTAGCTGGGGATGCCGTTGGCGTCCCGCGGATAGTCGGGGGCGCCGCCCTGCGGCGAATACCAGATGGTGTTCCCGGTGATGGGCGGCAGGTTCACCAGACCGTTGTTGTTGGGCGACTCGTTCTTGGGGTGGTCGCAGTCGTACCAGCCCAGGGGCTTGCTGGGGTCGGGCAGATTGCGGTCCCGGTAGGGCTGCTTGTTGCCCATGCAGAACGGCCAGCCGTGGTTGCCCGCCTTGGTGATGGCGGCGAAGGTGTCGTACTTGGCCGGGCCCCAGGTGGTGCTGGGCTCCCCCGCGTCGGGGCCGACCCAGCCCGCGTAGAGGATGTCGGTCTTCTGGTCCACGAAGATCCGGGCCGGGTTGCGCACACCCATCACATAGATCTCGCCACGGGTCTTGCCACCGCCCTCGTCGGGCTCCTTTCCGGTGAAGAGATTGCCCTCGGGGAGGGTGTAGGTGCCGTCGTCCTCGGGGTGGATGCGCAGGATCTTGCCGTTGAGGTTGTTGGTGTTGCCCGCGGTGCGGCGCGCGTCGGCGAAGGAGACGCCCTTGTAGTTCGGCTCCGGGTTGTTACCGGAGTAGCCGTCGCTGAACTGCGAGGAGTTGTTGTCCCCGGTGGCGATGTAGAGATTGCCCTTGGAGTCCCAGCTCATCCCGCCGCCCGCGTGGCAGCAGCTGTGGATCTGGACCGGCCAGGAGAGCAGGACCTTCTCCGAGGCCAGGTCCAGCTTGTCGGTCTTCAGGTCCAGGGTGAACCGGGAGACGCGGCGCTCGGCCATCTGGGTGTCCCGGTTGATCCGGGAGTGCGGGGTGTAGTGGAGATACACCCAGCCGTTGTCGAGGAAGTCCGGGTCCAGCTCGATGCCGAGCAGCCCCTCCTCGACCTTGATCAGCTCATCGCCGCCGCCCTTGTTGCCGAAGACGGTCAGGGCGCCCGCGAGCGTCACCTTGCCGGTGGCCGGGTCGTAGACATGGATCTGGCCCTGGCCCTTGCCGATCTCCGGGTCGTTCCAGTCGGTGACCACCGGCGCGCTGTTGTCACCGCCGCCGCGGCCGATGTAGAGCACCCGGCCGTCCTTGGCGACGACGAGGCCGTGCGGCTCGCCGATCTGGTCGGACTGGCCGGGCTGGTTGGGCTTGGTGACGCGCTCGGCCTTGTAGTTCGCGTTGATGGTGGCCTTGCAGTCGGCGCTGGAGAGACGGGTGGTCCACAGCAGCGCGCCCCGCAGATGGGCCCGGAAGTCGGTCTCCTGGAAGGTGGCGACCGTACCGCCCATTCCGGTGTAGAAGGAGCGGCCGCCGTCGTAGTCACGGCACCAGGAGATCGGGTGGTCCCAGCCGTTGGCGCCGGTGCCCGGCTGGTAGCTGGACTCCCGGACCCGGGCCACCGTGTGCACCGCGCCGGAGGGGTTGTCCTTCCAGTTCAGCCAGGTGTCCGTGCGCTTCCACTCCAGCGGCAGCTCCTTGGTGGCCGGGTGGACGCGGTCGCCCACCTCCACCACGGCCCGCTGGGCGGTGGCCGGGTTCGTGGCGGCCGGGCGGGCGCCGATCAGCCCGGAATACCAGTCGGAGTACGGCTCGTTGCGGGCCGCGTCATGGATGCCGAGGAAGCCGCCGCCCGCCTCCATGTACGACTCGAGCCCCGCCTCCTGCTCGGGGTCGAGCACATCCCCGCCGCCGGTCAGGAAGACCACGGCGTTGTACTTGCCCAGCTTGGGCTTGGTGAAGACCGAGGCGTCGGCGGTGGCGTCGACGGTGAACCGGGTCGCCGCGGGGCCCTGGTTGCCGATCCGCTCGATGGCCTCGATGCCCGCGTTCACGGTGGCCGGCTCGTCCCCCGCCGAGCCGTGGAACACCAGGACCCGGACATTGTCACCGCCGGGCGGCGACGGCAGCGTGAGTGGCGCACGATCCTCGGGCCGGGCGCTGGCGGGGGTCCCGCCCAGCAGGGCCGCGGTGAGGGCGCCGAAGAGCAGTGCCGCCACCCCCGCGCGTCTCTTTCGCAGCCGACCGGCTGTCAGCCCTCTACTTTTCGAGGGCATTTGATACGGCATATCCCGCATTGGTCACCCATCCCTCTCACGTACCGGAAGCACCGCGAAGGAAGCTAGACGGCTTTTCGCGAGTCGCCAATAGCTATGACCGCAACTCAACGAACTTTGTCCTGAGTGTGGATGAACGAGGATCGCCCGGCTACCGTGAGAGCACCCCGGGGCATCTGCGCATCGTCAATGGCAGGGGATCCACAGCTATTTGGGAGAACGATGAGCGACGCACCCGCCTTCACATCCAGACGCGGTCTCAGCAGACGGCTCTTCACCGGCGGCGCGGCCGCCGCGGCCGTAGGACCGCTGGCCCTCACCACCTCCGCCGCCGCGAAGGCGCCGACAGCCCAACGTGGCGGCATCCGGACGGCGACCGCCGGCGGGACCGTCCGCCATCTCAAGCTCTACGCCGAGAAGCTGCCGGACGGCCAGATGGGATACGGGCTCGAGAAGGGCAAGGCCAGCATCCCCGGTCCGCTGATCGAGCTGACCGAGGGCGACACCCTGCACATCGAGTTCGAGAACACCATGGACGTCACGGCCAGCCTCCATGTGCACGGCCTGGACTACGACGTCGCCAGCGACGGCACCGAGCTCAATCGCAGCGCGGTGGAGCCGGGCGGCACCCGCACCTACACCTGGCGCACCCACGCCCCGGGCAAGCGCGCCGACGGCACCTGGCGGCCGGGCAGCGCGGGCTACTGGCACTACCACGACCACGCGGTGGGCACCCCGCACGGCACCGGTGGCCTCCGCAAGGGGCTGTACGGCCCGGTGGTGGTGCGGCGGGCGGGCGACATCCTGCCGGACAAGCAGTTCACGATCGTCTTCAACGACATGACGATCAACA
Organism: Streptomyces malaysiensis subsp. samsunensis; assembly: GCF_024519315.1. Lineage (GTDB taxonomy): Bacteria > Actinomycetota > Actinomycetes > Streptomycetales > Streptomycetaceae > Streptomyces > Streptomyces malaysiensis. The sequence continues at coordinate 298,844 of NZ_JANIIC010000002.1, forward strand.
ACAAGGCGGGCCATGACGCCCCCGAGTTCCGGGCGACGGTGGGCGACCGCGTCGAGATCATCATGATCACCCACGGTGAGTACTACCACACCTTCCATATGCACGGGCACCGCTGGGCGGACAACCGCACCGGGCTTCTGGAAGGCCCGGGTGATGTGAGCCGGATCATCGACAACAAGATCACCGGGCCCGCCGACTCCTTCGGCTTCCAGGTGATCGCCGGGGAGAACGTCGGTGCGGGCGCCTGGATGTATCACTGCCATGTCCAGAGCCACTCCGACATGGGCATGGCCGGGCTGTTCCTGGTCGCCAAGTCCGACGGCACCATCCCCGGCTACGACCCGCACCCGATGTCCGCGCACCACTCCGATTAGCCGCCGGTACGGAAACGACGGGGCGGGCCACCGGCCCGCCCCGTCGCCGTGTCGCCCGGTCAGGCGGTGTGCAGCCGCAGGCCGTACACCGACAGGATCTCGTTGACCGGCTGGTACCAGGTCTCGCCGCCGCTGGAGCAGTTGCCCCAGCCGCCGGAGGTCACGCCCTGGGCCTGGTCACCGCTGATGAACGAGCCCCCGGAGTCACCGCCCTCGGCGCATACGCTGGTCTTGGTCATCTGGTGCACTGCGCCCTGGCTGTAGTTCACCGTCTCGTTCTTGGCCAGGACCGTGCCGCAGTGCCAGTGGGTGGTGGAGCCGGAACGGCAGATGGAGGCGCCGATCGGGGCCTCGGCGGAGCCGCGGACCAGCTGGTCGGGCACGGTGCCCCAGCCGAGCACCACCGGCACGGTCCACCAGCCGCTGCCGACGCTGACATAGGCGTAGTCGTTGCCGGGGAAGGAGGAGCCCTGGAAGTTGCCGATGTACGAACCGTCCCAGCCGCTGACGGAGCCCCCCGCCTGGCCGCAGTGCCCGGCGGTGACGAAGCCGCCCTGGACCGAGAAGCCTATGGAGCAGCGGACGTTGCCGGTGTAGTACGGGTCGCCGCCGACCGTTCCGGCGGCGAAGGTGGTCGGCGCCTGGGCGGGCGCCTTCTCCACGGTGACCGGGACCGAGGACGAGCGGTCGGCCTCGCGGAGGAACGCGCGGACGGCGGCGTCGCCCTCGTGCCCCGCACGGACCCGGACCACGACGGCACCGGCCCGGGGGTCGGTGCTCCAACTGCTCACCCCGGCCGGGGCGGCCTTCTTCCGGGACCGCTCGTCCAGGCGCGCCTTGGCCGCGTCGAGCGCGTCGGCGCTGTGCTCGACGATCCGGGTGGTGGCGCCCGTGGCCCGTACCGATGCGGCCCGCTCGGCGCTGGTGACGCCGACGACCAGCTTTCCGCTGCCCGCGTCGTACCACGAGCCGCCGTAGGAGGTGCCCGCGGCGCGCTTGGCCTTGGGCTCCAGCTTCATGGCGGCGGCTTCCTGGCCCAGCCGCTCGCGCGCCTGGTCCGCGGTCAGGCCGAGGTCCCGGCCGAGTGCGCGGACGAGGCCGGCGGACGGCGCCGACGCGGCGGCGGGCTTGGCCGCGGGGGCGTCGGCGCCGGATGCCGCGGCGGCGGTGGAGAATGCCCCGCCGGCGCCCGAGAGGGCACCGAGGACGAGGAGTGCGGACAGTCCGGCACGGACAACGGGCTTCCGTCTCATGGAAGTTCCCCTTCTGCTCAGCAGGTGAGAGCGCTTTCACGTGTCGATCGCGCAGAGCCTAGCGAGTCAGGGGGGAAAGTCCAGACCAAGATGGTGATCGGTCACACTCGGGCACGACGCCGCGGCGGACTCAAGGGGCTTCGTCCGGATTCCAGTTGAGCAGGCGCACCTGGGCGACGGTGCGGACATGGCGGCGCATGGCCGCGGCGGCGGCCTTGGGGCGGCGCTCGGCGATGGCGTCCAGGATGCGCTGGTGCTGGGCGAGGGAACGCCTGGGACGGCCGGGCTGGTGCAGCGACTCCTCGCGGCTCTCGGCGATCTGGTCGGCGATCGAGCGCATGAACTCGGCGAGCAGCGGGCTGTGGGCGGCCGCGGTGACGGCGGCGTGGAAGCGGCGGTCGCCCTCGATGCCGTAGCGCCCGCCCTCGATCTCGTCCTCCATCCAGTGCAGGGCCTGCTGGAGGGCCATGAGGTCGTCGTCGGTGCGGCGCTCGGCGGCGAGCTCGGCCAGCTTGGTCTCCAACGCCTCGCGGGCGTCGAGCACATCGGGCAGCCGACGGCGGCGCTCCACCAGCCGCTCGACGGGCTCGGTGTCGAGGCTGTCGCGCAGCAGGCACATTCCGCCGCCCTGGCGCACCTCGACCAGCCCCTGCACCTCGAGGACGACGATGGCCTGTTTGACGGAGGCGCGGCTGATCCCGAGCCGCTGGGCCAACTCGCGCTCGGTCGGCAGCCGGTCGCCCGCGCGCAGCCCGCCCTCCTCCACATAGGCGCGCAGCCTCTCCAGCACCTGCTCGTACAGGCGCTGACGGTTCATCGGGCGCAGCGCGTCCCCGGCCATACGAGCTCCCCCCATCGCGGTTTGTGATGGCCCCGATTCGCAGCGTAGCACCGGGTGGATGGATGGCGCGGCGGTCTTGCGGCCCTGTGGAGCACTGGCCAATTGGCTGAGCCAATCTGCCACCGATGTCTTGACTGCCGAGCCGTCCGGCCCTCAACGTGGCTGAGCCAGCAGGCCACTTGGCCCGACCGTCCCCGGTGCGCCGACCGGGTCCCAGTGACGGGAGCGCTCGATGTCCGACGAATTGATCTCGATACTCGTGCTGGTGGTGGTCTTCGTCATCGCCACCACCCGGTCGATCAACATGGGCGCCCTGTCCTTCGCCGCCGCCTTCGGCGTGGGCGAGCTGGTCGCCGACTTCAGCGCGGACCACATCTTCGCCGGGTTCCCGGGCGATCTGTTCGTGGTGCTGGTGGGGGTGACGTACCTCTTCGCCCTCGCCCGGGCCAACGGCACCACGGACTGGCTGGTGCACGCCTCGGTCCGGCTGGTGGGCGGGCGGGTCGCGCTGATCCCATGGGTGATGTTCGCGATCAGCGGGGTGCTGACCGCGATCGGGGCGGTGAGCCCGGCGGCGGTCGCGATCGTCGCGCCTCTCGCGCTCTCCTTCGCCGCGCGCTACCACATCAGCCCGCTGCTGATGGGTGCCATGGTGGTGCACGGCGCCCAGGGCGGCGGCTTCTCCCCGATCAGCATCTACGGATCGATCGTCAACGGCATCGTGGACCGGGAGAAGCTCCCCGGCAACGAGGTCACGCTGTTCCTCGCGAGCCTGGTGGTCAACCTCATCATCGCCGCCGTCGTCTTCGTCGTCTGCGGCGGGCTGAAGCTCCCCAGGACCGCCGTCGCCGCCGGGGAGATCCGGCAGGACAAGAAGGACGGGAAGGAAGGCGAGGACGGCGAGGAGGGGGCGGCGGTGGACGCGCCGGCCGACACGGAGAGCCGTCTCACCCCGGCCCGTATCGCCACACTGGCCGCGCTGGTGGCGCTGGTGGTCGCGGTGCTCGCCTTCGACCTGGACGCCGGGCTCACCTCGATCACACTCGCCGTGGCCCTCAGCGTCTTCTGGCCGGACCACGGCAAGAAGGCCGTGAACGAGGTCACCTGGCCCACCGTGCTGCTGATCTGCGGTGTGCTCACCTATGTCGGGGTGCTGGACGAGATGGGCACCATCGACTACGCGGGCAAGGCGGTGAGCGACATCGGGATTCCCCTGCTCGCCGCGCTGCTGCTCTGCTACATCGGCGGGATCGTCTCCGCCTTCGCCTCCTCGGTGGGCATCATGGGCGCGCTGATCCCGCTCGCCGTTCCCTTCCTGGCCCAGGGCGACATCGGCGCGGTGGGGATGATCGCGGCCCTCGCGGTGTCGGCGACCGTCGTCGACGTCAGCCCCTTCTCGACCAACGGGGCGCTGGTGCTGGCCAACGCGCCGGATGTGGACCGGGACCGGTTCTTCCGGCAGCTGATGGTCTACGGCGGGATCATGGTGGTGGCGGTCCCCCCGGTCGTCTGGCTGACGATGGTGGTCCCCGGCCTCGGCTGAGCGGGCCGACGGGGAATCGGCCGGGGCCGGGCGGCGGACGGGCGATCGGCCGGGCGGCCGGGCGGCCGAGCGGGAGTCGGCCCGGCGGGCGGACCGTAAGAGCCGGTCCCGGAAGCGCGGACCGCCGTTCAGCCGGGTGGCAGCGGAAGCCAGTGGGATTCGCCGGGGGCGACGGTCAGCGAGCGGTCCGCCAGCCGCACCTCGATCGGGCGCTCCTCCGAATCCGGCACGCTGATCCACAGCCTCCCGGCCCGCACCCGCAGGGCCACGCCCCAGTGGCCTCGGTAGCGCATCGAGAAGTGATACTCCGAGAGCCCGGACGGCTCGGGGAGCGGCACCGGGTCCAGCCACAGGGCGTCCTCACGGGTCTCAAGACCGGTCAGACCGCGCTGCACCAGATCGAGGGTGCCGCCCATGGCGCCGAGGTGGATGCCCTCGCCCGTGGTGCCGCCCTGGACGTCCGCCACATCGCCGAGCAGCGCCTCCTGGCAGTGCCGCCACGCCTCGGCCCGGCGCGCCCGCGCCAGCACCCAGCCGTGCACCAGCGCACTGAGGGTCGAGCCGTGGCTGGTCCGGGACAGGTAGTACTCCACGGTGGCGCGCCAGATGTCGTCGTCCAGGGGGTAGCCGAGCCGCCGGAAGAGGGCCGACAGCTCGGCGGGGCCGAAGAGATAGCCGAGCATCAGCGCGTCGGCCTGTTTGGAGACCTGGTAGCGGTTGACGGAGTCGCCCTCGGACTCCAGGATCCGGTCCATCCGGCGGATGTCGCCGTAGCGGGCGCGATAGCCGTCCCAGTCGAGTTCGGCCAGCTCCCCGTAGCCCTCGAACTGGCTGATGACGCCCCGGTGGAAGGGGACCAGCAGCCGCCGTGAGACGTCCTCCCAGCGCTCCGGCTCCGCGCGGTCCAGGCCCACCCGCTCGAACAGGGCTCGGCGGCGCGGCTCGGGCAGGGTGCGGGCCAGTTCCAGGGCCCGGTCGAGCACCCAGGCGGCGGTGACGTTGGTGTACGCGTTGTCGTCGATCCCGGGGCGGTCGGCGCCGGGGTAGCCGTCGTGGTACTCGTCGGGCCCGACCACTCCACGGATGCGGTACCGCCCGCCGTCCGGGTCCGGTACGGCGGTGTCGGCCCAGAAGCGGGCGATCTGGAGCAGCATCTCCGCGCCCTTGGTGTGCAGGAAGTCGGTGTCGCCGCTGGCCTGGCAGTACTGCCACACGTTGTACGCCACCGCCGAGCCCACATGGTGCTGGAGCCGGGAGTGGTCCGGCAGCCAGCGGCCGGAGCGCGGGTTCAGATGCAGTGTCTGGGTCTCCTCGCGCCCGTCGCTGCCGCTCTGCCACGGGTACATCGCCCCGGCCCGCCCGGCGTCCTCGGCGGCGCGGCACGCCTGGCGCAGCCGCCGGTGGCGGTAGTGCAGCAGGGCCCGGGACACCTCGGGGAAGTGGAGGTTCAGATACGGCAGCACGAACAGCTCGTCCCAGAAGACATGTCCGCGGTACGCCTCGCCGTGGAGGCCGCGGGCCGGGACGCCCACGTCCAGCTCCGCGGTGTGCGGGGAGAGCGTCTGGAGGATGTGGAACAGGTGCAGCCGCAGGATGTGGCCCGCCTCGCCGGGGACCTCCAACGCCGCCTCGCGCCACAGGTGTTCCCATGCGGTGCGGTGGGAGGCGAGCAGCTTCCCGAACTCCGGCGCCCGCGCCACCCCGTCGAGCGCGGCCTGGACCGGATCGCTGATCGCGGGGTCCTTGGAGGTGTAGAGCGCCACGGTCTTCTCGACGGTGACCGGGGCGTCCGGCGCGACCGGCACGGCCAGGGTGCGCATCGCCGCGCTGCGGGTCAGCCGCTGCCCGGTGCCGCTGGGCTCGCCGCGGACGGCCCGGGTGCGCGCGGCCATGGCCACGCGCACCTCGGAGGTGGTGGTGCGGCAGCTGAGCCAGACGGTGTCGGGGCCCGCGGCGCCGGTGCGATGGTCGATGAGATGGCGGCCGGCCAGCGCGTCGTAGCGGGCCACACCGGTGTTGGCCACGGCGCCGTCGAGCCCCGACTCCAGCTCGACGGTGCCGGACCAGCCCTCGGCCCGGAAGGTGGTCCGCATCGCCGCCAGATGAGGGTCCCCCATGTGGACGAGGCGCTGCTGCTCGACGTGCAGCACCCGGCCGTGCGGGTCGGTGTACCGCGGCCGCCGCACGAGGGTGCCGTGCCGGAGGTCGAGGGTCTGCCGGTAGCCGGTCAGCTCGTCCCCGTCGGGGGTGAGCCAGCCGCCGGGGCCGGGAGGCCGGTCCGGGTCGCGAACGCGGTAGCGCAGCGGCAGCCAGTTCGGCAGGTTGGCCATGTCCTCGTTCTCGACCCGGCGTCCGCCGGCCACCGAGGTCAGCCGGTTGTAGCAGCCCGCCACATAGGTGCCCGGGTAGTGCGTCTCATCGGCGGCCGCCTCGGGGGCCGCGCCCCGGGTGGCGAAGTAGCCGTTGCCGAGTGTGCACAGCGACTCCCGCAACCGCTCCTCGCCGGGCTCATAGCCCTCGTACTCCCACGCCCAGTCCGACACGGCCGCTCACCGGCTCTCCTCCCTCGACTCCCCCATTGTCGTCCGGGCCGGAGGTCTTCACCGGCTGCGCCGCGCCCGCGCGCGGCGGACCGCTCAGCAGATCTTGTAGTCGGCCCGGCTGTTGTTGTACGAGCAGGTGTCGACCGTGGAACCGCCGCTCTTGCGGAGGGTGGCCTTGTCGCGGTCGTTGTTCCAGACGTACGCCCGGCGGTCCTGGTACTTGGTGGCCGAGGTGTCGGAGCCGGAGCCGGTCCGGACGGTCACGGTCTTGCCCGCGCCGAGGGTGTAGGCGGGGAAGGTGTACTTGTGGTTGCTCGCGTCGACGAGGACCCAGCCCTTGAGGCCGACCCCGCGCGAGGTGGAGTTCTTGATCTGGACGTATTCGCCGTTGAGGCTGGAGTTGCTCCGGTTGTCGCTACCGGGAGAGTCGTAGTAGATCTTGGAAAGGTGTACGGAGCCCGCGGCCCCGGCGGGCGTGGCCGGGTACAGCAGGGCTATCGCGCAGCCGGCGGCGAGCGCCGCGCCGATACGGGCGGTGTGTACGGACATGAGGTCCCCCCATCGCGTGGTACGTGGTGAAGCGGCGGTAAGAGCCTGTGCCATATCCCCGGCCGGGCTTGCGACGCCTGGCACGCGCGCTCGCCGCGTTACCGAAACGCCCACGTGGCTCCGCCACGAGAGCGCTCCGGCGCCTTGCGATCGCACGCACCAGACGCCGCAAGCTGATCCGACCGGGGATATGGCACAGGCTCTAACGCAGGACGGACGGGCGGCCGCGCCCGAAGATGGTTTGGAGTCAGCGAGCTGACTCCTTCGGCGCGGCCGTCCGTCCGTCTTCCCCCCACCTGTGTGGAGGACCAGAGTGGACCACGGCTGAACGCGGCGGCAGGGCTGCGCGGCCCCTGCCCCAGGGCCATATGGCCCTAGCGCGGAGCCGGTGCGGGGCTATCCCGGCCGGGGCGATGGAGGCGGCGTCAGCGGCCGAGCTGGGCGCCACCGTTGATGTGCAGCACCTGGCCGGTCACATACGCGGCCTCCGGGGAGGCCAGATAGCGGATGGCGGCCGCGATCTCGGCGGGTGTCCCGGGCTGTCCGGTGAGCGTCTCCCCGATCTGCTGGGCGATGAACTCGGGCGTGCCGCGCTCGCCGAAGAACTCGGTGTCCTCGACATAGCCGGGGGCCACCGCGTTGGCGGTGACGCCCTCCGGGCCGAGCCGCTTGGCCAGCTCGAAGGTGTAGGCGTGCAGCGCGGCCTTGGTGCCGCCGTACGATCCGGGGCCGCGCAGCGACGCGACCGAGGACAGATGGACGATCCGGCCGCCGGGCCGGGTGAGGTGGGGCAGCAGCGCCTCGGTGAGCAGTACGGCGGTCAGCACGTTGGCCGCGAAGTTCCGCTGGTACTGGTCGGCGACGCCCTCGAGGGTGCCGTCGTTGAAGGGCGCGACATTGCCGCCGGCGTTGGCCACGACGACGTCCACCGCGCCGTCCGCGGTGATGAACTCGGCGGCGCGCCGGGTCTGTTCCGGGTCGCTGAGGTCCGCGCCGGTCCAGGTGACCAGGTCGGCGCCGTGGGCGGCGTTGAGCTTGTCCGCCGCGGCGCGCAGCACCTCGGCGCGGCGGCCGAGGATGACCACCCGGTCGCCCGCGGCGGCGAAGGTCTCCGCGGTCGCGAGTCCTATGCCCGTACCGCCGCCCGACACCACGATCCGTCGCCCCATCACGGGCCTCCTCAGTGCAGCTCATTGAATGGCAGTCACATCTATGAACCGCACGCTAGGGAGAAAGCGCATTCTCGTCAAGGCTCAGTACCCAACAGCCAACCTGTTGCCTTGCGTTCACTATTGACAGGTTCTGTTGGAGATGGCGCAATGGCGGCGCCCCACTTGTCCCAGCAGCAGCCCTCAGAGCTGCTCCAGCAAGGAGGACATGTGCGTTTTCGTTCATCTTTCGCCAGATCCGTGGTCGCGACCGTGGCCTTGGCGCTCGGCGCGCTCGGTCTGCTGACCGCCCCCGGTCCGGCCGCGGCCGACACCCCCTCCGACGACCCCTCGGTCATCCACGGCCTCCGCGGCGACTACTACCTCCAGTCCGCCCCGGGGGCCTTCGACTTCCACGAGCTGAAGGCCACCAGCCTCGACTCCGCCCTCGACTTCGACAATCTGGAGCCGCGGCTACAGGCCACCACCGGACGGTCCGACGACGTCAGCGCCCGCTGGACCGGCCAGATCACCCCCGAGCGCTCCGGTGCGCACACCTTCTCGATCACCGGCGACAACGGCTTCCGGCTGTGGATCGACGGCAAACCGGTCATCGACCACTGGGTGGACGACTGGGACAAGGAGCAGACCTCCCAGCCCGTCGAGCTCACCGCGGGCAAGGCGTATGACATCAAGGTCGAGTACTTCGAGCACAACGGCGGCTCCAACCTCCATCTGTCCTGGACCCCGCCGGGCGCGGCCAAGGCGCCCGTGCCCGCGTCCGCCTTCCGGCTGCCCGCGGACTTCGACTACGACGGGCCGGTGGCCGGCGCCGTCCAGCCCGACGGCCGTACGCTGCTGCTGGACTTCGCCCGGCCCCTGACCGCTCCCCCGGCCGATCTGACCTCGCATCTGACCGCCGTCATCGGCGGCGCGCAGTGGCCGCTCGGGCGCGCCCGGCTGGATACGGCCGACCCGTCCCGGCTGCTGCTCTCCCTGAAGGAGCCGGTGGTCGGAAAGGGCGGCGAGGCCATCGTGCGCTACGACGGCGAGGGCGGCCTCGAGGACACCGACGGCGCCATCGACCCGTATGTGTCCTTCGGCGGCAACAAGTCGACGTACCAGCTGAGCACCCCCTGGGCCAAGGATGTCGGTCCCGACAACGCCCACCCCGAGTACCCGCGCCCCCAGCTGACCCGCGATCAGTGGCGCAACCTCAATGGCAGCTGGGAGTTCGCCGCCGCGAAGGAGGGGCAGAAGCCCCCGGTCGGGCAGCGGCTGGGGGAGCGGATCCTGGTGCCGTACCCGGTGGAGTCCAAGCTCTCCGGCGTGGAGCGGCATGAGGACCGCATGTGGTACCGGCGGACCTTCACCGTCCCGGACGGCTGGAAGGTCGGCGAGGGCAAGCGGCTGCGGCTGAATTTCGACGCCGTCGACTGGCAGGCCGAGGTGTACGTCAACGGTACCCGGGTGGCCGACCACCGCGGCGGCTACGACCGGTTCAGCGCCGATGTCACCGACGCCCTGCGGCCGGGCCGCACCCAGGAGCTGATCGTCGGCGTCTACGACCCGACGGACGCCGCCGACGGCGAGAACCCGCCGATGGGCAAGCAGCGTCTCGACCCCAGCGGCATCTTCTACACCCCCTCCTCCGGGATCTGGCAGACCGTCTGGATGGAGCCGGTCGGCACCGACCATGTGGACACCCTCAAGCTGACCCCGGACGTCCCGGGCGAGGCCCTCACCACCGAGGTCCGCGGGGTGCGGGACGGCGTTCCGGTCACCGCGACCGCCTACGACGGGCGGCGCGTGGTCGGCACCGCCACCGGGCGCACCGGTGAGCCGCTGACCGTCCCGGTGCCCTCCCCGCATCTGTGGTCCCCCGACGATCCGCATCTGTACCAGCTGAAGGTCACGGTCGGGCGGGGCGCCTCGGCGGACCGGGTGGAGAGCTACTTCGGCATGCGGAGCATCGCCGTCAAGGAGGTGGACGGCAAGAAGCGCACCGTGCTCAACGGCAAGCCGATCTTCTCCATGGCCACCCTCGACCAGGGGTTCTGGCCCGATGGACTGCACACCGCGCCGACCGACGAGGCCCTCGCGTACGACCTGAAGATGCACAAGCGCATGGGCTTCAACTCGGTGCGCAAGCACATCAAGGTCGAGCCCGACCGCTGGTACTACTGGGCCGACCGGCTGGGCCTGATGGTATGGCAGGACATGCCCGCCATGAACACGGTCACCCCGTCCGAGAAGGCGCAGGCGCAGTACGAGCACGAGATGAAGCGGATGATCGACCAGCACATCAGCAGCCCGTCGATCGCCATCTGGGTGACCTTCAACGAGGGCTGGGGCCAGTACGGCGGCCCGAAGGTGCCGACGCTGGCCAAGGGCTGGGACCCCAGCCGGCTGATCAACGGCGCCAGCGGCTGGAACGACACCGGCAACGGCGACCTCGCCGACATCCACGCCTACCCGGGGCCGGGCGATCCGCGCCCCGACGCCTCACGGGCGGGGGTCACCGGTGAGTACGGCGGCCTCGGCCTGGCCATACCGGGGCATGCCTGGCCGGTGCAGCACACCTATGTCGGCGTCGACAAGGAGCAGTACACCGAGGAGTATCTGAAGCTGCTGGACAAGGTGCGCGGGCTGGTCGCGTGCAACGGCAGCAGCGGGGCCGTCTACACCCAGATCACGGATGTGGAGGGCGAGCTCAACGGGCTGCTCACCTATGACCGCAAGGAGATCAAGCCCGATGTGGAGCGGCTGCGCCAGGCCCATCAGGCACTGATCCGCGACGCGGCGGACCCGGCGTCCATGGAGTGCACCGGCTAAGCGCTCCGCGGGACGTGCCGCGATGCGTCGTCGGCCGACTGCGGCGCCGTCGTGGCTGGTCGCGCAGTTCCCCGCGCCCCTTCGGGGCGCTGCCCGAACCGTAGCGGACCTCCTCCGACCTGCTTAGCCGCACGGCTCGGCCCATGGTGGTGACCCGTTCCGGGGTGCGCGTCCCCGGGGCGGGTCATTCGGCCGCCAGCGCCTCGACGGCGGCGACCGTACGGTCCACCACCACGTCGTACAGCCTGCTCTGCGCCCGCGGCAGCCTCGACAGCAGCGGGGCCACCACCTCCCGCTCCTCCTGGGGGTACAGGGCCAGCGCCTCGGTCAGGGCGTCCAGTTTGCGGGCGGAGACCGGGCCGCGGTGGGTCTCGTAGACCGCGTGGCCGATGACGGTGGAGCCGATGAGGGTCACGGCCAGCGCGAGATCCTCATCGCTCAGCTTCAGGGGGCGCAGCATCCGGGTGAGGGTCACCAGGGAGGAGATCCGGGCGGGCTGCTGGGTGGCGGCCATATAGGGGAGCAGCTGACGGTAGGGCAGCAGATATTCGCGGCTGCCGTGCATCCAGGCGCGCAGCCGCTCCTGCCAGGTCTCGCCCGGCGGGTCCCGGTGCTGGGCCTCGGCCAGGACGCGGTCGGCCACGGCCTGGAGGAGATCGTCGCGGTCGGGGAAGTAGCGGTAGAGCGCCATGGGGGCGGAGCCGACCGCCTCGGCGACCTTCTTGACGGTCAGCGCGGCCTCCGGCTCGCGGACCGCGAGCTCGGCGGCGCTGCGGACGATCTGCTCGCGCGACAGGCGGGGCGGGCGCCCGCGTCCCCTGCGGACGGTACCCTCCGCGGTCCCGGCCATCCGGTGTCCTTTCACTCGCCCCCGTCGTGCCGGTCCCCAAGGCTACGCATGTCCACTCGGGCGCCGCTCGTGGCCGTCCGCCGCGTCCTCCGGGCGTGAACCGCGGGAGATCTGCCACGACATGGCCTGACATGGGTGATGGACCAAGGGGCGACACTCCCGGCGGGCATATTTGACGTACCTGTTACACAAATTTATGCGACACTGCTGCGGCGCCCGAAGTGGCTCGACGCCCCTACGAAGGACCACGACGAAGGACCACCGTGACTTCCTTGCCTCCGACCCCCGATGCCCCCGAAGCGGCGATGACCGCCCACCCGCCGCGCTCCGGTCCGGTGGTCGCCGTCCTGGCGTTCGGCGGGATCGTCGTCTCCCTGATGCAGACCCTGGTGGTGCCGCTGATCCCGGATCTCCCGGCGCTGCTGGACACCTCGGCCTCGGACGCCTCCTGGGCGATCACCGCCACTCTGCTCGCCGGCGCGGTGGCCACCCCCGTACTGGGCCGGCTCGGCGATATGTACGGCAAGCGGCGGACGCTGCTGATCAGCCTGGCGATGCTGGTGATCGGATCGGTGGTGTGCGCGCTCTCCGACACGCTCGCCCCCATGATCGTCGGCCGTGCGCTCCAGGGCTTCTCCGCGGGCGTGATCCCGCTGGGCATCAGCATCATGCGGGACGAACTGCCCGCCGAACGGCTCGGCTCTGCGATGGCGCTGATGAGCTCCTCGCTGGGCGTCGGCGGCGCCCTCGGGCTGCCCGGGGCCGCGGCGCTGGCCGAACACGCCGACTGGCATGTGCTGTTCTGGGTCTCGGCGAGCCTGGGCACGGTGGTGATCGCGCTGGTGCTGGCGCTGGTACCGGAGTCCCCGGTGCATGGCGGCGGGCGGTTCGACCTGGTGGGCGCCCTCGGACTGTCGGCCGGGCTGCTCTGTCTGCTGCTGGCCATCTCCAAGGGCGCCGACTGGGGCTGGGGCAGCGGTGTCACCACCGGGCTGTTCGCCGCCGCGGTGGTCGTGCTGTTCCTGTGGAGCCGGTGGGAGCTGCGGGTGAGCGGGCCGCTGGTGGATCTGCGCACCACCATGCGCCGTCAGGTGCTGCTCACCAATCTGGCCTCCATCGTCATCGGCTTCGCGATGTTCGGGATGTCGCTGGTGCTGCCGCAGTTGCTCCAGATGCCCTCGGCCACGGGGTACGGGCTGGGCCAGTCGATGATGACCGCCGGTCTGTGCCTGGGCCCGTCCGGTCTGGTGATGATGGCGATCTCCCCGGTGTCGGCGCGGATCACGGGCACCTGGGGCCCCAAGGTGTCGCTGATGCTCGGCGCGGGGGTGATCGCCGCCGGATACGGCATGGGCGTCTTCCTGATGGACGCCGTATGGCAGATCGTGGTCATCTCCTGTGTGATCGGCGCCGGGATCGGCCTCGCGTACTCCGCCATGCCCGCGCTGATCATGTCGGCGGTGCCGGTGTCCGAGACGGGCGCGGCCAACGGCCTCAACACCCTGATGCGGTCCATCGGCACCTCGACCGCCAGTGCGGTGGTGGGCGTCGTACTCGCCCATATGACCACCGCGTTCGGGCCCGTCGAGCTCCCGTCCCTGAACGGCTTCCGCACCGCCTTCGTGATCGGCGGCGGCGGTGCGCTGCTGGCGCTCGCGGTGGCCTCGCTGCTGCCGGGCCGCAGGCCGGACCGGCTCACCGCCACCCCGGAGCGGCCCGGCACACCACAGCCGGTGGGAGGCCGCTGACCGAGGGCCGACGGCCGACGGCCGAAATCGCTCCACAGCCGTCCGTATCCCCCCGCCCGCCCGCGCGGCGACGGGGGAGGTACGGGCGGCTTTGTCGTGACGGGGTCGCATACGGGCCATCATGTGGACCGCGGTTGACGGAACGGGCCCGTGCGGTGCTGAATGATGCGAGTGAGGACTGAGCTGCCCCTGGTCACCCGCGACCACATCGACTTCGGTCGGGTGTGGTCCGCCTCCTGTTACGGCTGACCCGGCAGCGGGCCGTCGTCCCACCGGCCGCTCTCTTCCGATTCCGGGCCCCTCGCCCGTCACCCCCCGCGCCTGACGCGCCATCGCCCCCGGCAGCGCGCCGCACTCCGGCCCCGGGGCGCCTCCCTCTCCTGTCCCGCTTGCCCGCGTTCCCGCTTTGTTCCCGCCTTCCGAAAGGTCGCCCCATGCCCTTGGAGTTCCTCGGCATCGCCGCCACCGACGACGGCTCCGAGACCGGTCCGCGCTCCGGCGCGGCCACCGCGGCCGAACCCCCGCCCGAGCTGACGGTGGTCCACGTGACCGTGGACGATCCGCGGGTCGAGCCGCTGCTGCGCGAGCTGGCGCATGAGTACTCCACCCGCTACGGAAGGTCGGCCGACCGTGAGCTGAACCGCTATCCGGCCGAGGAGTTCGCCCCGCCGCACGGGGAGCTGCTTCTGCTGCTGGAGGCCGGTGAGCCGGTCGCCGGGGGCGCGTACCGGCGGTACGACGAACGGACGGCGGAGCTCAAGCGGATCTGGACGCATTCGGGCCACCGCCGGCGCGGGCTGGCCCGCCGGGTGGTGGCGGAGCTGGAGCGGTCGGCCGCCGAGCGCGGCTACCGGCGGATCTACCTCACCACCGGGCCCCGTCAGCCGGAGGCGCGCGGGCTGTATCTGACCACCGGCTACACCGCGCTGTTCGATATTTCGGCCGACCCGGAGACCATCGGCCCGCTCCCCTTCGAAAAGGGGCTCTAGGCCCGGCGGAGCCGCGTCCGCCAACGCCCGTCCATCCGCCCGCCCGGCCGATCCGGGCGGCCGGAGACATTCCCCCGTTTACGGTTGACCGTTCTGTGTCAACTGTTGGTGGGCATCCGCGCATGCGGTTCTAGGATGCGGTAATTCTGCCGCGACCCGACCGTCCGAGGGCCTGCCATGACCAAAGTCCTGAACGTCGATGCACTGCCCGAGCCAACCGTGCTCAAACGCGCGAAGCGACGGCGTCCCGGACTTCTGGTGGCCAATTCGATCGTGCTGGTACTGGCCGCGATGGCGGTGACCACGATATTCACCAACCCACGTTTCGAGTGGGAAACGGTCGCGAAATATTTCTTTGAAATCCGGGTGCTGAAGGGTATCGGGGTCAGTATCGGAATGACCGCGGTGACCATGGCGCTTTCTCTGGTGTCCGGCACTTTGGTCGCTCTTATGCGAATGGGCGACTCCCGGCTCATGTCCACGGTCGCGGCGGCCTTCATCTGGGTTTTCCGCAGCATTCCCATGCTGGTGCAGCTGCTTTTCTGGTACAACCTCGCCGCCCTCTTTCCCACACTGTCCCTTGGCATCCCCTGGGGACCGCGCTTCATCACCTTCGACTCGAACAGCGTCATCGGTCCGCTGACCGCCGCGATCATCGGGCTGACCCTCCACGAGACCGCGTACATCGCGGAGTTGATCCGTTCGGGGCTGCTCGCCGTGCCCGATGGACAGCGACAGGCGGCGTCCGCACTGGGGTTGACACCGGCTCAGATCTTCTTCCGCGTCACCCTCCCCCAGGCGCTGCGGGTGATCGTCCCGCCGATGGGAAATGAGCTGATATCTCTCCTCAAGGCCACCTCCCTGGTCAGCGTGATCACGTTGGCCGACCTGCTCTACTCGGTACAGCTGATTTACGCCAAAAATTTCCAGACCGTTCCCCTGTTGATCGTTGCCGCAATTTGGTACATGATCATCACCGGCGTCATTACTCTTCTTCAGCAGCGCCTGGAGCGACGTCTGGGACGACACACCATGCTTTCGGCCGACAAGGCCGGGAAAGTGAAGAGGATCGAGCACTCGGTATGACCGTGCCAACGGAAAAGGAATCGCAGGCCGTCGTCTCCCTGCGCGGGATCCGCAAGTCGTTCCGCGGAACCGAGGTGCTGCACGGCATCTCCCTGGATATCCATCGAGGTGAGACGGTCTGCCTGATCGGCCCCTCCGGATCCGGGAAGAGCACGCTGCTGCGCTGCGTCAACCATCTCGAGGTGCCGGACCAGGGCGTGGTGGTGGTCGACGGCAGCGTGATCGGCTATCAGCTGCGCGGGCGCACCCTGGATGAGCTGGGCCCCCGGGAGCTGGCCGCCCAGCGCTCGGTGATGGGCATGGTGTTCCAGAGCTTCAATCTGTTCCCGCACCTCACCGCCCGCGAGAACATCGTGGAGGCCCCGCGCCGGGTGCTCGGGCTCTCCAGGGCCGAGGCCGACGCGCGGGCGGTGGAGCTGATGACCCGGGTGGGGCTCGCCCACAAGCTGGACAGCTATCCGGACAAGCTCTCCGGCGGCCAGCAGCAGCGGGTGGCCATCGCCCGCGCCCTGGCGATGCGCCCCAAGGTGATGCTCTTCGACGAGCCGACCTCCGCCCTCGACCCCGAGATGGTGCAGGAGGTGCTCAGCGTCATCAAGGACCTGGCCCGTGAGGGCATGACACTGGTCGTCGTCACCCATGAGATGCGCTTCGCCGCCGATGTCGCCGACCGGATCGTCTTCATGGACGACGGCCGGATCGTCGAGGAGGGCGCCCCGGAGCTGCTGCTGCGCGCTCCCTCACACGACCGTACCCGTACGTTCCTGTCGAAGGTCAGCCCATGAGCACCGAACTGCCCCTGCCCGCCAAGACCGTCCGGCGGCTGAAGCTGTGGGACTCCTACCGCTCGTACCAGTATCTGGAGGCCGGGCAGGACTTCCGGGCCTTCGGGCTGGCGCCCGCGCTCGGCCGGGTCCCCGGGGCCGCGCTGGAGTGGAGCGAGGCCGTCGAGGTCCGCGCGCGGGACTTCGAGGAGCGCCATCAGGTGATCTCCGCCCATGACCATCTCTCGCTGCGCCCCGCGGATCCGGGCGACTTCGCCGCGTACCGCCGCCAGGGCCGGGAGTCGATCCCCTACGAGGGCATCGCGCACTCGGGGGTGGACCTGTTCTTCGACGGCGGCCCGGCCGCGGTGAGCATGATCCGCTCCCATGCCCCCTGGGACTGGGACGACGCGGTCAGCGATCTGGCGATGCGCCAGGCCGACCTCGCCCATCAGCGGCTGGTGGCGCCGGTCCATACGCTCGAGGACGCCGACCGGGCGCGCGCCGCCCACCAGGTGGGAGTGGTGCTGACCCTGGAGTCGGCCTCCCCCATCGGCAATGACGTCGACCGGCTCGATCTGCTCTACGGTCTGGGCGTGCGGCTGCTCGGCGTGGTCTACAGCGAGAGCAATCAGCTGGGTTCGGGGCTGGCCGACGCCGGTGACACCGGGCTGACCCTGCTCGGCCGCCGGGCGCTGCGCCGGATGAACGACCTCGGGATCATCGTCGATGTCTCGCACAGCGGGGACGCGACGGCCCTGGACGCCGTGCGCCGCTCCACCGCCCCCGTGGTGATCACCCATGCCGGGTCCCGGGCGCTGTGGCCGACCCCGCGGATGAAGCCGGACGATGTGATCCGGGCCTGCGCCGGGTCCGGCGGGTTCATCGGGGTCGAGGCTGCGCCGCATACGACCATCACCGCGCGGCACCCCCGGCACGGCCTGGACTCGGTGATGGAGCACATCGAGCGCTGTATCGACCTGGTCGGCATCGACCATGTGGCCTTCGGCCCGGACACCAACTTCGGCGATCACACGGCCTGGCACCGGACGTTCGCCCCGCTCTTCGGCAAGGACGACGCGCTGGACGGCATGGCCCCCGAACTGCCGCCGCACGAGGAGGTCGAGTACGTACGGGGCTGTGAGAATCCCGCGGAGGCCGTCGGCAATATGATCCGGTGGCTGTTCGACCGCGGCTACTCCGAAGCGGACGTGGCCAAGCTGGCCGGGGGCAACGTACGGCGCGTCGCCGAGACCGTCTGGGGCCGCTGACCGGCCCCGTTCTTCCGCATCCGCCACCCCCACCTCCCGGAATGGAGCAACCATGCGCAACCGTCCCCCTGTCGCCGCATGCGCACTGCTGGCCTGTCTGACGCTCACGCTGTCCGCCTGCTCGGTGGACGACACCCCCGCGGCCGGCAAGGACAGCAAGAGCCATCCGGAGGTCACGCTCGCCCCCGAGCCCAGGGACAGCGCGCTGGCCGCCGAGGTCCCCCCGGCCTATGCGAAGAAGACGCTGATCATGGGCGTCAGCGAGTACGCGCCGTATGTCACCTTCGAGTCCGACGGAAAGATCACCGGGCTGGTCCCGGAACTGTCCGCACAGCTCTCCTCGCTGCTGGACATAAAGATCAAGGTGGAGCGGACCAACTTCGACGCGGTCATCCCGGGGCTGAAGTCCGGCCGGATCGATCTCAGCGCCCCCTCCGGCGACTTCATCGAGCGTCAGAAGGAGGTCGACTTCGCCGACTTCGCGCAGAGCAGTGTGACGCTGCTGGTGCGGGGGGACGGCTCCTTCCACCCCAAGAACGGCCTGGAGGTCTGCGGGCACAAGGTCGGCGTGGAGAAGGGCGCCGGAACGCAGAACGTGCTCGCGGCGCAGAACAAGCGGTGTGCGGCGAAGGGCAAGCCGTCGGTGGACGCCAAGCTCTACACCGATCTGCCCGCCGCCTCGCTGGCGCTCCAGAGCAAGCGCGTGGAGGCGGTGGCCGCGCCCAGCGCCTCCAACACCTCGGTGAGCCAGAACTCGCACGACCGCTTCGAGACCCTCGAACTCGAGGACATGCTGGACCTGCCCGCCGCGACGGCCGTCTACGGCATCCAGGCCAAGAAGGGCTCCGGGCTCGCCCCCGTGATCGTCAAGGGGCTGCGGAAGCTGTACGAGTCGGGCACCTACGCCAAGCTCTTCGGCCAGTGGGGGCTGCCGCTGTCCACCGTCACCCGGGGCCAGATCGCCCTCAACGGCTCCAAGCAATCCCAGACCCAGTGAGATCTTCCATGGCACGAACCAGTCGGACGGAAACGAGCGGGGACAGGGAGCGGACGGCCCGGGAGGAGCCCGCCCGGCTGCTGGAGCAGCGGGTGTGGCGGCGCACCCTGCGCGTCCCGATGCGGGACGGAACCGTCCTGGCCGCCGATCTGTTCACCCATCAGGAGCGGCCCGGACCCCGTCCGGTCATCCTGGAGCGGACCCCCTACGGCCGCCGCCGGATGCGCGACTCCGACCGCAGCCGCCATGACGAGCCGGTGCCGACGCCGGAGGAGACCTCGGCGTTCTTCGTCCGCGCGGGGTACCACGTGGTGCGGCAGGACTGCCGGGGCCGCGGGGATTCCGAGGGCACCTTCGTGAAGTACCTGGGCGAGGGGCCGGACGGCGCGGACACCATCGACTGGATCGCCGCCCAGCCCTGGTGCGACGGCCGGGTGGCCATGATGGGGGTGTCCTACTCGGCACACGCCCAGACGGCGGCCGCGGCCGAGTCCCCCGCCGGGCTGTCCGCGATGTTCATGGACTCCGGCGGCTTCGCCAGCGCCTATGAGGCCGGGATGCGGATGGGGGGCGCCTTCGAGCTCAAGCAGGTCACCTGGGCCTTCCGGCACGGTGAGGAGAGCCCGGAGGCGGAGCGGGACCCGCTGGTGCGCAAGGCGTTCGCGGGGACGGATCTGCGCGACTGGTTCACCGTGCTGCCGTGGCGGACCGGCGTCTCACCGCTGCGCCAGGTGGGCAGTTACGAGCGCTATCTGCTCGACCAGTGGCGGCATGACGCCTTCGGGGCGTACTGGCGGCAGCCGGCCATCTACGGGCGCGGCCACTACGACCGCTTCCCGGATGTGCCCACCCTGCACATGTCGAGCTGGTACGACCCGTATGTGCGCTCCACCATCGAGAACTTCACCGCCATGGGCCGGCTCAAGCGCTCCCCGGCGTATCTGGTGATGGGGCCGTGGAAACACGGACTGCGCTGTGTCACCTTCGCCGGGGACGTGGACTTCGGGCCCGCCGCGACCTTCAGCGGCAATGTGGACACCTCGTATCTGTCGTTCCGGCAGCGCTGGTTCGACGCGGTGCTGGGGGACGGTGATCCGGAGTCGATCCCACGGGTCCAGTACTTCCTGATGGGCGGCGGGGACGGCCGCCGGGACGCGGCCGGGCGGATGCGGCACGGCGGCCACTGGCGCACCGACGCCCAGTGGCCCCCGGCCGGGACCCGGGAGACCGCGTTCTACTGCCACACCTCGGGCGAGCTCGGCCCGGAGCGGCCGGAGGCCGAACGGGCGTGGGTGGAGTACGACTTCGACCCGAACGACCCGGTGCCGACGCTGGGCGGCCAGGTCACCTCCGGTGAGCCGGTGATGGTGGGCGGCGCCTTCGACCAGGTGCCGGACGAGCGGTTCTACGGTGCCCGCCCGCCGTATCTGCCGCTGAACTCCCGGCCCGATGTGATCTCGCTCGCCACTCCCCCGCTGGAGGAGCCGCTGGTGGTGGCCGGGCCCGTCACAGCGCGGCTGTTCATCTCCTCCTCGGCGCCGGACACCGACTTCACGGTGAAGCTGGTGGATGTGCATCCGCCGAACGAGGACTATCCGCACGGCTTCGCGATGAACCTCACCGAGGGCATCTTCCGCTGCCGCTTCCACAAGTCGTTCGAGCGCCCGGAGCCGCTGGAGCAGGGCGAGGTCTATGAGATCGAGATCCCGGCGCCGGACACGGCCAACCGCTTCGGGGCCGGGCACCGGCTGCGGGTGGACATCTCCTCCAGCGACTTCCCCCGGTTCGACGTCAACTCCAATACCGGGGTGCCGGAGGCGGCCAGCCGCCGCAAGGTGGTCGCGACCAACCGCGTCCACATGGACGCGGACCATCCTTCGGCGGTGCTGCTGTGGACCCGGCCGGGCTGACGGGCCGTCGGCTCATGGCCGTCAGCGCATGATGGTCGCCAGCACGTCCTGCCCCAGCCGGAGCAGGGTGCTGGTGGCCAGCCGGTGGTAGACGTACTTGCCCTCGCGCTCGGACTCGATGAGCCCGGCGTCCCTGAGCTGGCGCAGGGTGCGGGAGACCTGGGTGTCGGCGAGCCCCAGCCGCTGGGCCAGTTCGGAGGTGGTGATGGGCTCGCCCAGCAGATGGCGGCACAGCTCCATCCGGCCCAGGGACGCCAGGGCGGACATCCGGGCCCGCAGCTCGGCCTGGGTGAGCTGATCGGCCGTCCGGTCCTCCTGGGCGGCGAACTGGAGCACCACGGGGTGGGTCTTCTCGTCCTTGACGATCAGATGCGGCCAGACATGGACGGAGGGGATCAGGAAGAGCGGGCGCGGGCCGATCTCGATCTCGGCGACGGCCAGCTTGTCGTAGCGCACCCGCGAGCCGCCCCGGGAGACCACCGCGGTGGGGCTGAGCCCGGCCAGCACCTCGGCCAGACCGCGCCGCCTTATGTCGGTGCGGACCTGGGCGGCGGACGACTCCAGCCGGTCGCGGACCGTACGCCACTCGGTGGCGAAGAACGTCTCGGCGCAGGAGTCCAGGAAGCACAGCAGCCGGCCGCGCAGCGCCTCGGGCGAGGCCACCAGATCATGGGCCAGCTCCCCGCGCCGGAAGGACCGCCGCTCGCACTGGGCCACATAGCGCTCGGCGGACTCGGGGTCGGTGAGCAGACTGTGGGCCGGGGGCACGGCCTCGCGGAAGCCGAGCGCCCCTTGGGAGCACAGGCCCACGAACTCTTCGAGCGGCAGCCTCTCCAGATGGCGCAGCTCGTCCTCGAAGGGCTGGTCGAGCGGGAGTCCCAGCGGGAACAGCAGCCGGCAGCGGAGCCGGGCCCACAGCGGGGACAGGGCGCTCATCTCATGGGCGAGGGAGGGGGAGATCGCCGTCCCCAGCCGGTGTGTCCAGCGCTGGGCCTCGGGGTGGTGGTCGGGCTCGGCCATGATGTGCAGCACCGACATGAGCTCGGCCAGCGGTGAGCGGCCGACATGCACGTCGGCCGGTTGTGCGCGCTGGAGGTTGAGCGTGATCCCCACACCCGCACAGTACTCGGCGGGTACCGGGAGCGGCCGGGGTGTCTCGCGTATCAGGACCGGACGCCCTGGTCAGCGGCTGGGCAAAGGCTGATCGGAGGTGTACCGGAGGCCGGTCGGGGACCGGTCAGGGGTCCCGGTCGCGGGGCAGCAGGGGGCCCAGCGGGCCCAGGTCCAGGTTGAGGTCGTCCTCGGTCAGCCCGAAGTGCTCCCGCAGCTCGGCCATGTTCCGCTCCAGGGCCATCAGCGTCAGCCCGAGCTTCTCCATCTGCTCATCGCTGATGCCGCCCTGTTCGACGCGGCGCAGCGCCTGCCGTTCCATGAGCTGCCGCAGCAGTTCGACGATGGTGAGCACCAGACCGGCCAGGCTCTTGCGGACCGACTCCTCGTCCACCTCGATGCGCCGGCCGGGCCGGGGAGCGCGGTCAGCCGTCATCGCGGTCGCCCTCCCATCCCTCGTCGTTCTCCACCCGTACGGAGGCGATCAGGGCGCGCAGCGAGATCCGCACCAGGTCGATGTCGGCGATGCTCAGGGTGATCTCCCCCGCGATCACCACACCTCCGGCGAGCACCCGGTCGAGCAGGTCGACCAGGGCCACCTCCCGCCGTTCGATCGCACGGGTCACGACGGCTTCTCCTCCGGCTGGGCGTCTCCCGCGGGCTTCGGCGGAGCGGTGAAGGAGTACGGCGGCCAGGGGCCGCTGACCTCCAGGGTGACGGCGGGGTAACGCTCCCCCAGGGCCCTCACCAGGGCGGTGAAGTCCTCGGTGAGGTCGTCGGGCACCAGATAGGAGTTGTTCAGCACCATCCACCCCTCGTACGCGGCCAGCGCGCTGTCCTGCGGTGGGTGCGCGGCCGTCGCCACCGCCAGCGCGGCGAGGGAGGAGTGGATCTCCTCCGCCCGCTCGGTCGCGCGCAGATGCGCGGTCTCCTGGTCCTGCCGCTGGGCCCGCCGCCGCATCAGATAGGCGGTTCCGGGGCTCCCCTCGTCCTCGGACTCATCGGGGTCGGGCAGGAACGACCGGGGGTCGACATACGCCTTGACGCCCCACTCGGTGCGGCCCGCCACCCGCCGCAGGGTGTCCGTGAAGTCCTCGCGGCGCTCCCGGAGCATGGCGCGGACCCGGTCGTCGTCGTGGTAGAGCGTGGCGAAGCGCAGCGGGATGACCTGGCCGTGGCGGGCCGCGCCGTTGATCACCCGGTGGTGGGCGCGGGCCGTGCGCTCCAGCCACTCCAGGTCCTCCAGATGGCCGCGCAGCGCGTCCTCGTCGAAGTCCGCCAGCGGTACCGAGCCCACGACGGCGGCCAGCCCCGCGCCCTCCACCAGGCGCACCGGCTCGTCCGCCACACCGGTGAGCCCCTGCGGCGGAGTGCCGTCCTCCGGGGCGGCGGTCACCGCGTACAGCCAGGTGGCGAGGGTATCGGTCACCGTTCGTCCTCCCGCTCCGCGCCGCGGTCTTCCTCCCGCCGCGCGCCGCTGCCGTCCTCCAGCTCGCCGACGCGGCGGCGCAGCCGCTCGTTCTCCTCCAGGACGTCCCGGGCGCCGGAGGAGAGCGTGGGATCGTGCTCCCACCAGTCGATGCCCATCTCCTTGGCCCGGTCCACGGAGGCGACCAGCAGCCGGATCTTGATCGTCAGCAGTTCGATGTCCAGCAGGTTGATCTGGATGTCGCCGGCGATGACGATGCCCTTGTCGAGCACCCGCTCCAGGATGTCGGCCAGGCTGGAGGGCTCGGCGCCACGGCGGGCCGGTTCGCGTGCGGCGCCGGTGCGCCGGACCGGCGCGTTCCAGTCGGAGCTCTGGTTCATGTCCGGTCCTCCGCCCTGCCCCGGTAGTAGCGCTCGGCGCGGCGGTACGAGACGAGCTCACCGCGGCCGTCGAGTTCGACGCGGTACTCGGCGAGGATGTCGGTGGAGTCCGGGATCCGGTGGGTCTCGACGATCTCGATGCCGATGGACCAGCCGTCCTCCCGGCGCTCCAGCGAGGTGACGCCCTCCGGGGTCCGTCCGGTCAGCCCCGCCACATGGCGCGCGGCGCTGCGGGCGGCGTCGCGGGCGTCGAGGGCGGGACGCCGCCGGGGCCGCTCGTGCCGGTCCCGTACCTCACGGGACTCATGGGCCTCATGGGGCTCATGGGCCTCATGGGTCCGGGCACGCGGCCGTTCTTCGCGGTGGCCTTCCTCGCGGGGCCGTTCGCGGGGCACGGCTCATACCTCCATGCCCCCGCCGGGCGGCCCCTGGGACATCAGCCTGCGGACCAGCTCGTCCTCCTCGCGGGCCGCCTCCTCCTCGGTGAGCTCTCCGCTCTCCCGGGCCTCGGCGACCTCTTGCAGCCGCTCCTTGATCACCTCGGGGTCGTACAGCTGCCGATGGGCCTCGTCGTGGAGCCGCTCGGCGACCCAGACGACACCCCGCACCGGGGCCAGCGGCAGCGTGGCCAGGCCGGTGAACAGTCCCATGGCTACTCGTCGCCTTCCTTTCCTTCGAGCAGTGCGTCGGCCACGAAGTCGTACGGCGCCAGGGGCCCCAGCAGCCGCATCCGGACCCGGCCGTGCCAGTGCTCTGCGAGCTGCTCGGCGGCCTCCTCGAACGCCTGCCGCTTCGCGTCATCCACCAGAAACGAGGCGTTGACCAGCCCTTCGGAGGACGCCGGCTCCTCGGAGACCGAGGCCAGCGCGTACGGCGCCAGCCGCCGGTCGAGCTCCAGCGCGTCCACGCTCCGCTTGGCGGCGATGCTGTCCATGACGAGCCGGCCGAGCTCGATCCGCTGCTCGTAGCCCGCCTCCTCCGGCAGCCCCCGCAGCTCCTCGCGGAGCCGTCTGGCCTCCGGCTGTTCGGTGACCACCTCGTGCAACACCGCGTCCTGTTCATAGCGTGCCCGCACGGTGAGCTGCGCCCGGCCGCGGAGCCGGTCGAGGCCGCGGGCGAAGGCGTCATGCCCCTCGGTCAGCAGCTCGTCGGTCACCGCCGCGATGTCGGGCATCACGGTGCCGAACCGGAACGGCAGCACCGGTGAGCCCTGCGCGGCCAGATGGTCCAGCACCCTGGCATGGGTGCGCAGATCCTCCGGGGTGCCCAGCGGCTTGTCGACCGGCACCTCGCTGACCACCGCGGCCTGGCCGCCGTGGCGGACCAGGGCCACCGGGGCCTCCGGGTCGCCGACGGCGGGCAGGTCCTTGACCGACTCATCGGCCCGGTCGCCCATGACGACCCCGTAGACATAGCAGGCACGTCCGTCCTCGGCCATCACCGCTCGCGCTCCCTGTGGCTGGAGGAACCCCTCGTGCGCCGGGGCCGCTCCCGCTCCTCGGCCTCGGGTTCCCGGTCCTCGTCCTCATCGCCTTGGAGCAGATTCGAGACCGACTCCTTGACGCCTTCCAGGGCGCCCTTGGTCTTGCTCTTGCCACCGCCCTCCCGGATCTCGTCCATGAGGCCGGGCAGGCCATGGGTCTCGGTGCCGCTGCGGGCGAGGTCGAGTCGGTTGGTCGCCTCCGCGAACCGCAGATACGTGTCCACGCTGGCGACGACGATACGGGCGTCGATGGTCAGGAGCTCGATGCCCACCAGGGACACCCGCACATACACATCGATGACCAGGCCCTTGTCCAGGATGAGGTCGACCACGTCGACCAGGGCGCTGGAGCTCGCCCGGTCCAGATACTGGCTCTGCTGCTGGCGTGCTACGGTCACCGCGCTCACCCGTTCCGGGGGCAGGGTCCGTCAGCGGCGCGCACGGCGCCGTACGGGCTCCTCCTCGTACTCCTCCTCGTCTTCGTCCCGGGGCTCCTCGTCCTCGAACTCCTCGGGCTCTTCGGGCTCCTCGTTCTCGTACTCCTCGCGGCCCTCGTCGTACTCCTCGCCCTCCTCGGGCTCTTCCTCCTCGGGCCCGCGGCCCTCCCGTTCGTCGTCCTCCACGATCTCGCCGTCGTGCACCACACCGCGCCAGCCCACGACCTCGTCGGGGTTGAGCAGCACCTCGCGCATCAGATGGCGGCGGAAGTGCTTCATCTCCAGGCGCACCCGGCGGCCCTGGGCGCGCCAGAGGTTGCCGGTGCGCTCCATGAAGCCCTGCGGCCAGTACTCCAGGACGAACAGGATCCGGGTGAGATCGGGGGCCAGCTCATGGAAGGTGATCGTGCCGTCCACATGGCCCTTGTCGGCCCGTGACGTCCAGATGATGCGCTTGTCGGGCACCTGCTCGACCACCTCGGCCCGCCACTTGCGGTGCGACCAGAGGACCTGGGCCTTCCACTCGGATTCCGTCCCGGCCTCGTCCTCGCGGTCCTCCTCGGCCTCGTTCTGGACGTCTTCGACCTTCTTCATGTACGAGGGGAAGTTCTCCCACTCCGTCCAGAGGTTGTAGGTGAGGGAGAGGGGCGCGCCCACGTCGATCTGCTCCACGATGTTGGTGACCTTGAGCTTCTTGCCGCCCTTGCCACCGCCGTCGCCGCCGCCGCCGAGGCCCGGGATCACGCTCTTGACCTTGTCGACGGCCTTCTCCTTGACCTGCTCCTTGACCTGCTCCTTGGCCGTGTCGACGACCTTCTCCTTGACCTGTTCCAGACCGCCCTTCAGCCCGCCCGTCCCCGGGTTCTTGCCCAGGTGGGTGACCGATTCCAGGGCTTTTTCGCCCAGCGCCATCAGCAGGTTCTGCGCTTCCTTCAGCAGGCGGTCGGTGGGCAGTTCCTGGGCGAGCCCGCCGGCCCGGCCCTTGGGGGTTTCCTCAGCCATGGCCCCTCACCTCTGGCTCCGCCGCGCGGGCCCTTCGGCGCCGGTCCGCTTCCTGGCCTGCGCCGAACGGTCGGCCGGCTTGCGTTGCTTTCCGGTGCGCTCGCGGGGCCGTGAGGCGCTCCCACGTTCGCGCTCCTCGTGCTCCTCCGGTTCCTCGTGCTCCCCGGCCTCCGCCTCGCGGTCCCCCGCGCCGCCGGGGCGCAGCGCCGAGGCGCGATGCTCCAGCCGGTCGCTCAGGGCGTCGATGCGGCGGCTGGCCGCCGACATGGCCGCCTCCCGGCCCGCGGAGGTCAGACGGCTGCCGATGTCCTGGCCGAGCTTGCCCAGTTCGGAGGACTTCAGCTGCTCGGCTCCCGGTGGGCTGATACCGGAGGTGAGGCGCTTGCCCGCGGCGAGACCGGCGAGTCCGAGGACCAAGGTCCCCTTATGGCCGCGCCCGAAGAGATAGCCACTGACGAAGGCCAGCGCCACCCGGGAGTTCTTCATGATCGCTCCTCCTCCCGGAGCTGAAAGAGACAGCCGTTCGGGTGATACAACCAATTATGGTGCATATCACCCTATTCAGTGATGCGTCAGGCCGCGAGCGCCGGATGCAGCACCACCTTGGTGTAGCCCTCCACCCGTTTGTCGAACTTCTCGTACGCCAGCGGGGCCTGGTCCAGCGGGAGTTCATGGGAGACCACGAAGCTGGGCCTGGCGCGCCCGGCGATGATCAGGTCGCGCAGCTGGCGGTTGTAGCTCTTGACATTGCACTGGCCGGTGCCCATGCGCTGGCCCTTCTCGAACATCCGGCCGATGGAGACCAGCAGCTGACCG
The DNA here is from genome assembly GCF_024519315.1 of Streptomyces malaysiensis subsp. samsunensis. Taxonomy (GTDB): domain Bacteria; phylum Actinomycetota; class Actinomycetes; order Streptomycetales; family Streptomycetaceae; genus Streptomyces; species Streptomyces malaysiensis. The sequence continues at coordinate 326,202 of NZ_JANIIC010000002.1, forward strand.
TGTTTGGCGTGCTCATCGGGGCCGCCGGGGTCGGAGGGCACGTACAGCCCCGGTACGCCGAGCCGTCCGGTCGGCCGCACCGTGTCGACCAGCGAGTTGAGCACCGACGCGGGCTCCTCATGGCCGGCGTCGTGCGCCTGGGCCTGGTAGCCCACCGCGTCGATCCCCTTGTCGGTGCCCTCGCCGCCGGTACGGTCCAGGATCTGCCGCACCGGGTCGGCCTTGGAGAAGTCGATGGGGATGGCGCCGATCTCCTCGGCCTTCGCCAGCCGCTCGGGGACCCGGTCGACCACGAACGCCGTGGCGGCGCCGCGCAGCAGCGCCGAGTAGGCGGACATCAGCCCCACCGGGCCCGCGCCGAAGACGGCCACGCTCTCACCCGGGGAGACCTGGGCCAGCTCACAGCCGTGATAGCCGGTCGGGAAGATGTCGGCGAGCAGGATGAAGTCGGTCTCGAGTTCATCGCCCTGGGGCAGCTTCAGGCAGTTGAAGTCGGCGAAGGGCACCCGCAGCCGATCGGCCTGGCCGCCCTTGTACGGGCCCATCGCCACATAGCCGTAGGCGCCGCCCGCGAACCCGGGGTTGACGGTCAGACAGAAGCCGGTGTCGCCGGCGAGGCAGTTCTTGCAGAATCCGCAGGCCACGTTGAACGGCATGACCACGCGGTCGCCCTTGGCCAGCGAGACCACACCGGAGCCGGTCTCCTCGACCACTCCGAGGTTCTCGTGTCCGAAGACGATGCCGGGTTCGGCCGCCGTACGGCCCTCGTACATATGCAGATCGGAGCCGCAGATCGCGCTGGATGTGATGCGCACGATCACATCGTTGGGATGCTCGATCCGAGGGTCGTCGACGTCCCTCACGGCCACCGAATAGGGCTTTTCATAGACGACGGCTTTCACCTGGATCACCTCCGCGTCGGTTGCTGACGAGCGGCGGTGGTGGCGGAACAGCACGGTCCCAGGGGGGCTCGGCCACCACCGGGTACTTCCAGCGAAACGCCGTCGGACGCCCGGCGCAACCGGGTGCGGCGCGGTCACACCGCTCCGCACCCGCCGTGCGCGGCTGATGACCGACGATCACGAACGCACGGCCCCGGGCCCGCCGTGCCTACTCGACCGTGATCCAGTCCAGGGTGCGCTGGACGGCCTTCTTCCAGCCGGCGTACCCCTTCTCCCTGGCCTTCTCGTCCCACTGGGGCTCCCACCGCCTGGACTCGCTCCAGTGCGAGCGCAGCTCATCGGTGTCCCGCCAGAATCCCGTGGCCAGCCCCGCCGCGTAGGCGGCGCCGAGCGCCGTGGTCTCGGCGATCGCGGGGCGGCTGACCGGTACGCCCAGCACATCGGCCTGGATCTGCATGCACAGATCGTTGTCGGTGACCCCGCCGTCCACCCGCAGCACGTCCAGGTGGATGTCGGCGTCCCGTTCCATGGCCTCGACCACGTCCCGGCTCTGGTAGCAGATGGCCTCCAGGGTGGCCCGGGCCAGATGGCCGTTGGTATTGAAGCGGGTGAGGCCGACGATCGCGCCCCGGGCGTCGGAGCGCCAGTACGGGGCGAAGAGCCCGGAGAACGCGGGCACGAAGTACACCCCGCCGTTGTCCTCCACGGTGAGGGCGAGCCGCTCGCTCTCGGCGGCGGCGTCGATCATCCTCATCTGGTCGCGCAGCCACTGGACGGCCGAGCCGGTGACGGCGATCGAGCCCTCCAGGGCGTAGACGGGAGGGCTGTCGCCGAACTGGTACGCCACGGTCGTGAGCAGCCCGCTGGGCGAGCGGATCAGCTCCTGTCCGGTGTTGAGCAGCAGGAAGTTGCCGGTGCCGTAGGTGTTCTTGGCCTCGCCGGGGGCGAAGCAGACCTGGCCGACGGTGGCCGCCTGCTGGTCGCCGAGGACACCGGTGATGGGGATGGCGCTGCGCAGCGGGCGGGAGGTGCGGGCCTTGCCGTACGCCTCGCGGTGGGAGGAGGGGTTGATCGTCGGCAGCATCGCCCGTGGGATGCCGAAGATCTCCAGCAGCTCGTCGTCCCAGTCCAGCGTCTCCAGGTCCATCAGCATGGTGCGGCTGGCGTTGGTGACATCGGTGGCGTGGATACCGGCGCCGGGGCCGCCGGTGAGGTTCCACAGCACCCAGGCGTCGGTGTTGCCGAACAGGGCGTGGCCGCGCTCGGCCGCCTCCCGGACGCCGTCGACGTTGTCCAGGATCCACTTGATCTTGCCGCCGGAGAAGTAGGTGGCGGGCGGCAGCCCCGCCTTGCGGCGGATGACCTCGCCGTGGCCGTCCCGTTCGAGGGCGGCTGCGATGGTGTCGGTGCGGGTGTCCTGCCAGACGATGGCGTTGTAGTACGGGCGGCCGTCGCGCGGATCCCAGATGACCGTGGTCTCGCGCTGATTGGTGATGCCGATCGCGGCCAGGTCGCCTGGGGAGAGCCCGCCCGCGCGGAGGGCGTTCTGCATCACGGAGTTGGTGCGCTCGTAGATCTCCACCGGGTCGTGCTCGACCCATCCCGCGCGCGGCAGGATCTGGTGGTGCTCCAACTGGTACCGCGCCACCTCGTCCCCGTCATGGTTGAAGATCATGAAACGGGTGCTGGTGGTTCCCTGGTCCACCGCACCGACGAATTCCGGCATGCTGCCTCCTCGTTCGCTTCTCCGCCCACACGGCACAGAGGCGCGGCCATCGTCACCATCCGCGGCCCGGCGGCCGCACGCGCGTCGCTCACGCTGCCTCCTCTCGTGGGTGGGTCCGGCCCGGATCACCCCTCGGGGGCGGGTGCGCGTCCCGGCTCCGGTGGTGCGGGCATCGGCAGATAGCGGCTGATGAGGACCTTGTACAGGGCGGCGCCGATGAGCCCGCCGACCAGCGGGCCCACGATGGGCACCCAGAAGTAGAAGTTCCCGTACTGGTCCCGCCAGGCGGTGTCGTATCCGGTGATGTAGCTGGCCAGCCGGGGGCCGAAGTCACGGGCCGGGTTGATGGCGTACCCCGCGTCGGCGCCCCACGCCATGCCGATCGCGACCACGATCAGACCGGTGATGAAGGGCCCCAGATTGGCCCTCGGGGCCGAGTTCAGGACATCGGTGACGGCGAAGATGAGCAGCACCAGGATCGCGGTGCCGATGATCTGGTCGCGCAGCGCACCCCATTCGCTCACCGGGAGCACACCGTTGCCGGGCAGGGTGGAGAACACGTACTGGGTCTTGAAGGTGTGCCCGGGGTCGGCGTGGCCCAGCGCCTCGGTGTAGTTCCAGCGCACCAGCAGGGCCCCGACGAACGCGCCGAGCGTCTGGGCCACCACGTACGGCACGACCTTGGCCCAGGGGAAGTCCTTGAAGGCCGCCAGCGAGACGGTGACCGCCGGGTTGATATGGGCTCCGCTGAGCCGCGCCCCCACATAGACGCCGAGCGTGACGCCCAGCCCCCAGGCCCAGGAGATGGAGTCGTGGTCGCCCAGCCCGCCCGGCGGTTTGGTGAGCGCACCGCCCGCCACGACCTGCGCCACGACGCCGCAGCCGAAGAGGATCAGCACCATGGTGCCCACGAACTCCGCGCAGAGCTCGCCGAGCAGTACCGACCTCTCACGGTTTCGCTTCGGGGCAGTCATGGGCCCATCGTGGGCGCGACCCAGGTGGGGCGGCCCGTCCTGCTGGGCCGTCCGGGGCATGGACGGCGAATCCGGGTCTGTACGGATGAGGGTGTGGACCTGTACCAAGGGCATGACAACATCACCCATCGCCCACCATCGGAAAATCGCCCACCACCGGAAACAGGACGACACGGATGCCGACCACCCAAGCCCCGACGAACTGGGCCGGGAACATCACCTTCTCCGCCGCCCGGCTGCACCACCCGGACACCGTCGACGAGCTGCGGCGGACCGTGCGCTCCGCGGACCGGGTGCGGGTCCTGGGCACGGGCCACTCCTTCAACCGCATCGCCGACACCGAGGGCGATCTGGTCAACCTGGACCGGCTGCCGCACCGCGTCGGGATCGACGCCGGGAAGCGCACGGCGACCGTCGCGGCGGGCATGCGCTATGCCCATGTGGCCCAGGCCCTGCACACGGAGGGTTACGCGCTGGCCAATCTCGCCTCGCTGCCGCACATCACGGTCGCGGGGGCCTGCGCCACCGCCACCCATGGCTCGGGGAGCGCCCAGCGCTGTCTGGCCGCCGCGGTCGCGGGGCTGGAGATCGTCGGCCCCGGGGGCGAGGTGACCCGGATCGACCGGGACCAGGACCGGGACCGGCTGAACGGGGCCGTGGTCGGGCTCGGCGGACTGGGCGTCGTCACCACCATGACGCTGGACATCGAGCCCACCTTCGACGTGGCCCAGTGGCTGTGGACCGGGCTTCCGCTGGACCGGCTGGACGACAGCTTCGAGGAGATCTTCGGCGCCGCCTACAGCGTCAGCGTCTTCACCGACTGGCGCTCGGGCGAGGGCGTGGTGTGGCTGAAGTGCCGCACCGATCTGCCCGATCCCCCGGAGCCCGGGCAGCCGTGGCTGGGCGCCCGCCCGGCCGACCGCCACCACCACCCGGTGCCCGCGATGCCGCCGCTGCACTGCACCGAGCAGCTGGGCGCGCCGGGGCCGTGGCATGAGCGGCTGCCCCACTTCCGCCCGGACTTCACCCCCAGCAACGGCGATGAGCTCCAGTCGGAGCTGCTGCTGCCGCGCGAGGCCGCCTCGGCGGCGTTCGCGGCGCTGCGCGGCCTCGGCGACCGGATCGCGCCGGTGGTCCAGGTGTCCGAGGTCCGTACGGTCGCGGCGGACGAGCTGTGGCTGAGCCCCGCGTACGGCCGGGACAGCGTGGCCTTCCACTTCACCTGGGTCCCCGATCACGACGCGGTGATCGAGGTGGTGGCCGCGATGGAGGAGGCGCTGCTGCCGCTGGGGGCGCGGCCGCACTGGGGCAAGCTGACGACGGCCGCGCCGGAGCGGATCCTCTCCTCGTACGACCGGGCGGCCGACTTCGCGCGGCTGCTGGCCGAGCACGACCCGGCGGGGAAGTTCCGCAACGCCTATCTGGAGAACTACTTCCCCACCGGGTGACGGGGCCGGGGACCGCCCGCCGGGTGCGGCCCCGGCGGCCGGGTCCTCAGCCGGTCCAGGACCATTCGGCGACCTCGGGCATATCGGTGCCGTGCTCGCGGATCCAGGCGTGGTGGCGGGTGCGGGCGTCCTGCATCCGCTGCCGCACGGCCGTGGCGCGCACCGCGAGCCCCGGGGTCCGGTCGATGACGTCCATGACCAGCCGGTAGCGGTCGAGGTCGTTGCGGACCACCATGTCGAACGGCGTGGTGGTGGTGCCCATCTCCACATAGCCGCGCACATGGAGGTTGGGGTGGACGGCCCGGCGGTAGGACAGCCGGTGCACCAGCCACGGATAGCCGTGGTAGGCGAAGATGACCGGCCGGTCGCGGGTGAACAGGGCGTCGAACTCGTGGTCCGTCATCCCGTGCGGATGCTCTTCCTTCGGCATCAACCGGGTCATGTCGACGACATTGACCACCCGCACGGACACATCGGGCAGATGGCGGCGGAGGATCCCGGCGGCCGCGATGACCTCCTGGGTGGGCACATCGCCCGCGGCGGCCAGCACCACATCCGGCTCCCCCGCGCCGTTCTCGGTACCGGCCCATTCCCACGTCCCGGCGCCGCGGGCGCAGTGGGCACGCGCCTGGTCGAGGTCGAGCCAGTCGAAGCAGGGCTGTTTGCCCGCGACGACCACATTGACGTAGTCCCGGCTGCGCAGGACGTGGTCGGCCACGCTGAGCAGGGTGTTGGTGTCCGGCGGCAGATAGACGCGCACCACTTCGGGGCTCTTGTTGAGCACATGGTCCACGAAGCCGGGGTCCTGGTGCGAGAAGCCGTTGTGGTCCTGGCGCCAGACATGGGAGGTCAGCAGGTAGTTGAGGGAGGCCACGGGGCGCCGCCACGGCAGTGAGCGGGACACCTTCAGCCATTTGATGTGCTGGTTGACCATGGAGTCGACGATGTGCACGAACGCCTCGTAGCAGGAGAAGAGGCCGTGCCGCCCGGTCAGCAGATAGCCCTCCAGCCAGCCCTGGCAGACGTGCTCGGAGAGGATCTCCATGACCCGGCCGGTCCGGCTGAGGTGCTCATCGGTGGGGAGTACGGCCTCCTGCCACGCCTTGCCGGTGGCGCCGAAGAGGGCCTCCAGCCGGTTGGAGGCGGTTTCGTCGGGGCCGACCACCCTGAAGTCGCGGCGGGCGGCGGTGTCCTCCATGACCTTCTCCAGCAGCCCGCCGAGGACCCGGGTCGGCTCGTGCATGGTCGCACCGGGCTTGTCCACGGGGACCGCGTACCGCTCCAGGGCGGGCACGGGCAGCGAGCGCAGCAGCCGTCCGCCGTTGGCGTGCGGATTGGCGCCCAGACGGCGGTCGCCCTCGGGGACCTCGGCCAGGACGGCCGGCCGGGGCCGCCCGTCGGCGTCGAAGAGCTCCTCGGGGCGGTACGAACGCAGCCAGCGCTCCAGCTGGCGCAGATGCTCCGGGTTCTCCCGGACGCCCGGCAGAGGCACCTGGTGGGCGCGCCAGGTGCCCTCCACGGGAAGCCCGTCGACCTCCTCGGGCCCGGTCCAGCCCTTGGGCGTACGGAGCACGATGACCGGCCAGCGCGGCCGCTCGGCGATGCCCTCCTCGCGGGCGGTGCGCTGGAGCAGGGCGATCCGGTCCAGCGCCTCGTCCAGGGCGCGCGCCATGATCCGGTGCACCTCGAGCGGTTCGTCCCCGGCGACGTGGATCGGTTCGTGGCCGTATCCCCGCAGCAGTTCGTCGAGTTCGGGCTCGGGCAGCCGGGCGAGCACCGTGGGGTTGGCGATCTTGTACCCGTTGAGGTGGAGGATCGGCAGCACGGCGCCGTCGTGGACCGGGTCCAGGAACTTGTTCGCGTGCCAGGAGGCGGCCAGCGGGCCGGTCTCGGCCTCGCCGTCGCCGATGACGCAGGCGACCAGCAGCCCGGGGTTGTCCAGCGCGGCCCCGTAGGCGTGGGCGAGGGAGTAGCCCAGCTCACCGCCCTCGTGGATGGAGCCGGGGGTCTCGGGGGCGACATGGCTGGGCACCCCGCCGGGGAAGGAGAACTGCCGGAAGAGCCGGGCCATGCCCTCGGTGTCCCGGCCGACGTCCGGGTAGATCTCGGAGTAGCTGCCGTCCAGCCAGGAGCCGGCGAGCACCGCGGGGCCGCCGTGGCCGGGGCCCCAGACGCAGATGGCATCCAGGTCGCGGTCCTTGATGACGCGGTTCAGATGGGTGTGGACGAGGTTGAGCCCGGGTGAGGTGCCCCAGTGGCCCAGCAGCCGGGGCTTGATGTGGTCCGGGCGCAGCGGCTCGGTCAGCAGCGGGTTGGCCAGCAGATAGATCTGGCCCGCCGCGAGGTAGTTGGCGGCGCGCCAGTGGGCGTCCAGGGCGCGGATCCGGTCGTCGGCGAGCCCACTCACCGGCGAACCCGTCGTGGTCGGTGCGTCTGGCATGGACCTCTCTCCCTCATGGTGTCGGAATGTCCCCTCGTGGTGTCCGGTTACCTGCCCGCCGGTCACTCCCCGCCGTGCGTCCGGCCCCGCTCCGGCACGATCACCACCGGACAGGGTGCGTGGTGCAGGGCCGCGTGGGTGATGCGGCCGAGCTGCAACCCGACGGTGCGACCGTGGCCGCGGCAGGCGCCGAGGACCAGCAGATCGGCGGTGGCCGCCGCGTGGAGCAGCGCCTTGCGGGCCGGCCCCTCGACCGTCTCGGCGTGGACGCTGACCTCGGGGTGGTACCGGCGGCAGGCCCGCAGGGCGTCGTCCAGCGTCCGCTCCGCCCGTGACCAGTGGGCACGGACCGGGTCCCCCTCCAACAGCAGATCATCCGTGACCTCACCGGCCGGGGCGCGCCAGGCCCGTACGGCCTCCAGCGTGCGGTGGCCCACCGCGGCCTCGCGGAAGGCGAACCGCGCCGCGGCCGACCGGCCGGCCGCCTCACCGGGCTCGCCCACGCCGAGCACGATCCGGCCGAAGGCGCCGCGCCGGTTGGGCTCGCCGCCGCGTACGACGGTCACCGGGCAGGTGGCACGGGCGGCGACCGCCAGGCTCACCGAGCCCAGCAGCAGCGCGGCGAGTTCACCGCGGCCGCGGGAGCCGACGACCAGGCCCGAGGCGTCCTGGCCGGCGCGCAGCAGCGCGGCCACCGGGTCCTCCGGCAGCACCTCGGCGGAGATCTTCACATCCGGTCCGCACCGGCAGGCGCGCTCCGCGGCGGACGCGGCGATCTCCTCGTCCCTGACCAGCTCCCAGGGGCGCCGGGGGTCGGCGGCGGGTGCGGCGCCCTCGTACCGCTCCCACAGCGAGGCGTGGACCAGCCGCAGCGGCACCCCGTGCCGGGCGGCCGCGCCCACCGCCCAGTCCACCGCCTCAAGGCTGTGGTGCGAGCCGTCGACGCCCACCACCAGGGGAAGCTCCACCGATTCCCACCACCTTCCGCACAGCGGTTCCCGCGCCGTCCCGACGCCTCTCACCCTCGCGCCCGTCCGGGACCCGGCGCGAGGGGCGATTCGGCCCCGACGGGGGTCGTTCGGCCCAAGGCGCGCGGGCGGGCCGAACGGCCCCGAGCGCACCCCGGGCAGCCCAAGAGGGCGGCCGGGGCGCCGTCCCACGCTGGGAGCGGATCGGGGAGGCACGGATGAAGCACCGCAAGATCGGTAACGTGATGACCGACGACGTCGTCCGGGTGAGCTCCCTGGCCTCGTTCGACGAGGTCGGTGCGCTGCTCGCCCGGCACCGGTTCAGCGGGCTGCCCGTGGTGGACGAGGACGACAAGGTGGTCGGCATGATCACCGGGACCGATCTCAGCGAACCCGCCCCGACGGCCGGACAGCTGATGTCGCGCCCGGCGGTCACCGTGCGCCCCCAGGACAGCATCGTGGACGCGGCCCGCGCGATGGACCGCCATCGCGTCGAGCGGCTTCCGGTGGTCGACGAGGAGGACCGGCTGATCGGCATCGTCACCCGCCGGGACCTGCTGCGGGTCTTCCTCCGCGCGGACGACGAGATCCGCGCCGAGGTGATCGACGAGGTGCTGGTCCGCTCGCTGTGGCTCGGCCCGCAGTCCGTCGCGGTCACCGTGACCGACGGGGTCGTACGGCTGGAGGGGCAGCTGGACCGGCACAGCGAGATCCCCATCGCGGTCCGGATGACCGGACAGGTGGACGGCGTGGTGGCCGTGGTCGACCTGCTCACCTACCGGTTCGACGACTCCGCGGGCCGGGGAGGTGCGCGGCGATGACCCACCCGGCCAGGCCGGTGCGGGGCGGCCGGGTGGTGGTGGGCCTGGACGGCTCCGACAGCGCCTGGGCCGCGCTGGACCGGGCGGTCGCCGAGGCGCGGCGCCGTGAGGCCACGCTGGAGATCGTGCACGCCTGGCCGTGGGGCCGGGCCGACCCGCTCGCCTTCGACACCGACAGCGAACCGTCGCGCCCCGCCGTGGAGATCGCCAGGACCGTGCTGCGGCTGGCCGTGTCGCGAGCCAGGGAGCAGGATCCACAGCTGCGGATCGTGCCCACCCTGACGGCCCAGGACGCGGTGCCCGAACTGCTGCGGATCGGCGAGGACGCCTCGCTCATCGTCATCGGCACCCGGGGCTTGGGCGGCTTCACCGGGCTGCTGCTCGGCTCGGTCAGCCTGCGGCTGGCCGCCCACACCCGGCGCCCGCTGCTGGTGGTGCGCGGCGGGCCACCGGCGGCGTACGGGCCCGAGGGCCATGGCAAGGTGCTGGTCGGCGTGGAGAGCGGCGCGGACGCGCCGGCGGCCCGCTTCGCCTTCGAGGAGGCGCGCCGCCGCCGGGCCCGGCTGCGGGTGCTCTACGCCTGGCCGCGGCCACGGGTCTTCGCGGGCGATCACGCCCTGCCCGCCCGCGAGATGGTGGCGCTGCGCGCCGAGCGCGAGCAGACGGTGGCCTACGCCATGGTGACCAAACTGCGCGAGGAGTTCGGGCAGATCCCGGTACGCGAGCACACCACCCACAGCGCCCCCGCACAGGCGCTGATGGAGGCGTCACGAGCGGCGGACGTCCTGGTGCTGGCCGTACACCGGCGAACGCCCCGCCTCGGCATGCAGCTGGGCGCAGTCACGCACGCGGCACTGCACCATGCGCACTGCCCGGTGGTGCTGGTGCCGGTCGAATAGGGTCCCGGAGATCGCTTGATGTATCAGTTGCGCCAGATCAAGCGTTTTTGAGAAGGGGGTACCGAACCCCCGCCGCCCGCACTCCGGAGGGGCCCCGGCCACCAACCGCAGAAGCCGCCACCGACGCCACACCCCACCGGCCCGTCACCCGGCGACGCGGCCGCGCCCCGGCACCCCCTGCTCAAGGCGCCGAAGGCGCGAAACGAAACCCGCACCCGGCAGACTGCGGACCACAGACCACAGACGGCAGGACCGTACCCCCGGGACCCCCTCCCCCCGGTCGCGGAATGGGCCGTATGTCCTGGTCTCCGGGCCCTCCCCGGGACCGGTCGGCCCTGTCGGCGGGGGCCCGGCCATGGTCCGCTTGAATTGGGCACCGGGGGCATCCGGCAGACGCGGAGAAGCGGACGCACGAACACCGCGCACCGCGCAATCAGGGCCCGCGAGAAGTGGGCGCCCCCGGCGCCGCGCCTCGGACCGGGCACCTTCCGGTGGTGACCGGGACGGTGCCCAAAGGGCCGTGGCTGTCGTGAGGGCACGCGCGCGGGCCGCCAGGGCGGCGCTCGCTCATGCGGCGCCGCGCGCGGTCGGCCGTCGGCGGACGGCGGACGGCGGACGGCGGACCGAACGCCCCGCAGGCGAGCCGAAGCCCGAGGTGCCCGAGGTGCCGAGTGGGCCTGCCGGGAAGGAGGCAGCGATGGCGCGCCCCGTGACCGTCGGACTGGACGGTTCCCCAGAGAGTCTGGCCGCCGCCGGCTGGGCGGCCCATGAGGCCCGTTCGCGCGACGCGCCGCTGCGGCTGGTGAACGCGTGGCCCGTGCCCGATCAGAAGGAGCTGACACCGGGCCGGGAGGCGGCCTGGCAGTACTGGGCCGAGTGCGCACTGCGCTCGGCACGCGCCGAGCTGGACGCCGACCACCCGGGCATGGCGATCCTCACCGACCAGATCCCCGGTATGCCCGCGCCCGTACTGCTGGCCGAGGCGGAGCGGGCCCAGATGCTGGTGGTGGGGTCCCGTTCGATCGGCGCGGTCGCCGGCTTCTTCCTCGGCTCCGTCGGCCTTGAGCTCGCCGCACGCTCCGTGACCCCCGTGGTCCTGGTGCGGGCGGACGGGCGCGAGGAGCGGCACGGCGATGTGGTGGCGGGGGTGGAGCCGGGCGAGCCGTGCGACGACATCCTGGAGTTCGCCTTCGACGCCGCGGCCCGGCGCGACGGTGTGCTGCGGGCCCTGTACGCCAACCGGGTCCCCGCCATCCGGGACGACGCCCCCTGGGTGGTGGACGTGGGGCTGAGGGATGCGCGCAAGGAGTCGGAGCACTCGCTGGGCGAGGTGCTGGCGCCATGGCGGGACAAGTTCTCCGATGTGCGGGTCTTCGAGGAGGTCTCGTCGGACAGCCCGGCCCGGCGGCTGGTGAGCGCGGCGGCGGGGACGGCGCTGATGGTCGTGGGCCGCGGGCCGCGCCGGGTGGGGTTCGGCCCCCGGCTGGGGCCGGTCGCCCAGGCCGTGGCGCACCACGCCGCCTGCCCCGTCGCGGTGGTGCCCCAGCGATGAGCCCCCGTCCGGCCACGGGAATTGGGACGCCGCGCCACACGCCCAGGCGGCGGGGAGCAGCGGCGGAAGCCCAAGACAACCGGAAGCCGAAGACGACCGGGAGCCCAAGACAACCGGAAGCCGAAGACGACCGGGAGCCCAAGACAACCGGAAGCCGAAGACAACCGGAGGCGACCGAGGCCGCCGGAGGAAAGGGAAACGGCCATGAAAGCACTCGTCTTCCACGGGCCGGAGCAGTCCTCCTGGCAGGAGGTGCCCGACCCCGAACTCGAGGCCACCACCGACGCGATCGTCCGGATCGACACCACGACCATCTGCGGCACCGATCTCCATATCCTCCGCGGCGAGCAGCCCGACGTCGAACCCGGCCGGGTGCTCGGCCACGAAGGGGTGGGCGAGGTTGTCGAGACCGGTACCGACGTCCGTGGGATCCGCCCCGGCGACCGGGTGCTGATCTCCTGCGTCTCGGCCTGCGGCCACTGCCGCTTCTGCCGGGAGCGCAGCTACGGACAGTGCCGTGGCGGCGGGGGCTGGGTGCTGGGGCGCACGGTCGACGGCACCCAGGCCGAGTACGTCCGGGTGCCGTTCGCCGATCTGTCCACCCATCCGCTGACGGGGACGGCCGAGGGCCATGACGCCGTACTGCTGGCCGATGTCTTCCCCACCGCCTACGAGGTGGGCGTCCTCAACGGCCGGGTGGGGCCGGGCGATACGGTCGTGGTGGTGGGCTCCGGGCCCATCGGGCTGGCCTCGATCGCCACGGCGCAGTTCTTCTCGCCCGGCCGGATCATCGCCGTCGACCCGGATCCGGCCCGGCTGGACGCCGCCAAGCGGGTCGGTGCCGACGCGGTGGCGGACTCCGCCGAGGACCCGGAGCGGCTGGTCGACGATCTCACCGAGGGGCTCGGCGCCGATGTGGTGATCGAGGCCGTGGGGAGTCCGCGGTCCTTCGAGACCTGTACCCGGATGGTGCGGCCGGGCGGCCGGATCGCCAACGTCGGGGTGCACGCCCGGCCCGCCACACTGCACCTCGAAGATCTGTGGATCAAGAACGTGACGATCACCACCGGACTGGTCGACACCTACTCCACCGCCACTCTGCTCTCCCTGCTGGCCGCCGGGCGGCTGCCCGCGTCCACCCTGATCACCCATCTGTTCGAGCTGGACCAGATGGAGGAGGCGTACGACGTCTTCGCCCACGCGGCCGACACCGGCGCGATCAAGATCGCGGTCGGCGAGTGCGCCCGGCCGCTGGTGGCCCGGGGGAAGTGAGCGGGGAGGTGACGCGTATGGCAGCGCCCATCACGGTCGGCGTCGACGGATTCGCCGAGAGTCCGCCGGCCGCGCACTGGGCGGCGCGCGAGGCGCTGCTGCGCGATCTGCGGCTGCGGCTGGTCCACGCCTGGAACCCGCCGTCGCCCGGGGCCCCGACCCTCCCCCACGAGGACGATCTGAACTACTGGGCGCAGCGGCTGCTGACCGACCTGGTGGGCGAGTTGCGCGACGCCCATCCGGGGCTGCGGGTCTCGGCCGAGCTGGTGCCGCGCGAGACCGTGTCCGCGCTGCTGGGCGCGGCCCGGGACGCCGAGATGCTGGTGCTCGGCTCACGCGGCCGGGGCACCCCCGGCGGTTTCCTCCTCGGCTCGACCGGCCGCCATGTCCTGGCACGGGGAGAACGGCCGATGATCATGGTGCACGCCGACGACAAGCCGCTGACCGCCGATGTGACCGTCGGGGTGACCCTGCGAGGGCCGAACGAGGAGACGCTGCGGTTCGCCTTCGACGCCGCCGCCCGGCGCGGTGGTGTGCTGCGCGCCGTACACGCGAGCGGGCCGGGGAACGACGAGACGGGGGACGAGAGGGCGGAGGCGGAGGCGGAGCGGGCGCTGGACGCGGCGCTGCGCCCCTGGCGGGAGAAGTACCCCGGCGTGACGGTGGCGCAGGCCCTGACCACGGAGCGCCCGGCGCTCGGTGTGCCGCACACCGCGCGGGGCTCCGGGCTGCTCGTGCTGGGCCGGGAGAAGATCGAGCCGGGCCCGGTCGCCCATCTGGGCCCGGTGATCCACGCGGCGGTGCACCACGCGCCGTGTCCGGTGGGGGTCGTCCCATGCGGCTGATGTGCGGAGGGAGGCGGGAGTGACGATGTCGGAGGCGATGGTCACCGACCTCTACGAGGCGACGATGGCCCTGTCGTATCTGCGCGAGGGCATGACCGGCCCGGCCACCTTCGACCTCTACGCCCGCGACCTGCCGCCCGAGCGGGGCTTCCTGGTGGCCGCGGGCCTGGAGCCGACGCTGGACTGTCTGTCCGGCTTCCGGGTGGAGCCCGAGGACGTGGAGGCGTTCGCCGTGGCGATGCGCCGTCCGTACGAGGACCTTGAGCCCCTGCTGGGGCTCGGCTTCGACGGCGAGGTGCGGGCGGTGCCCGAGGGGCGGATCGTCCTCGCCGGGGAGCCGCTGCTGGAGGTGACCGCGCCGCTGCCGCAGGCCCAGCTGATCGAGACGTATCTGCTGGGGCAGCTGAGCCATCAGACCACCGTCGCCTCCAAGGCGGCCCGGTGCGTGCTCGCCGCGGCGGGGCGCCCGGTGGTGGACTTCTCGCTGCGCCGCGCCCACGGCCCCTGGTCGGGGATGCAGTCGGCGCGGCTGAGCGCGATGACCGGGTTCACGGCGACCAGCAATGTGGCGGCGGCCGCCGCCTACGGGATCGAGGCCACCGGGACGATGGCGCATTCGTACATCGAGGCGTTCCCGGACGAGGAGACCGCGTTCCGCGCGTTCGCCCGTACCCACCCCGGCCCGGTCACCTTCCTGGTGGACACCTATGACACGGCGGCCGGAGTGGCCACCGCGGCGCGGGTGCTGCGCGAGCTGGCGTCCGGGCCCCGGGGCGCGATCCGGCTGGACAGCGGCGACCTGGGCGAACAGGCGGTGCGGGCGCGGCGGATCCTCGACGCGGAGGGGCTGCCTGAGGTGCGGATCGTGGCGAGCGGCGGGCTCGACGAGTACGCCATCGAGAGGCTGATCCGGTCGGGCGCGCCGATCGACGTCTTCGCCGTGGGCACCCGGATGGGGGTGTCGGCCGACGCCGCCTACCTCGACACCGCGTACAAGCTGGTGGCCTACGACGGGAAACCGGTGATGAAACTGTCCTCGGCCAAGGCCACGGCCCCCGGGGCCAAGCAGGTGTGGCGCCGCGCCGGCTACGCCGATGTGATCGGCGAGCGGGACGAACTTCCGCCCCACGGCGGTACGCCACTGCTGGAGACCGTGATGCGCGGGGGCCGGCGGACCGAAGCCCCCGACACCCTCGACCGCGCGCGTCGGCGGTTCGACACCGATCTCGCGGGGCTGCCGCCGCACGCCCGGCGGATCCGCCACCCGGTCCCGCCCCGGCCGGCCACCTCCGCCGGGCTGGCCCGGCTGGCGGGGCGGGTGCGCGGCGGGATCGAGCACCGGCTGGCGGCCGGTGGCGAGGCGGGCGGAAGACAGGCAGCGTGACCTAGGAGGATGCCGTGCCCGGGAGTGCCCACATCGTGAGTGATGTGATGACCCATACCGTCGTCGCCGTCGGCCGCGAAGCGCCGTTCAAGGAGATCGTCAGAACGCTGGAGCAGTGGCGGGTGAGCGCCCTGCCGGTGCTGGAGGGCGAGGGCCGGGTCATCGGCGTGGTCTCCGAGGCGGATCTGCTGCCCAAGGAGGAGTTCCGCGACAGCGACCCGGCGCGGGTGGCGCAACTGCGCGACCTGCCCGGTATCGCCAAGGCGGGCGCGGTGACGGCCGATGAGCTGATGACGTCCCCCGCCATCACCGTCCACGCGGGCGCCACGCTCGCCGAGGCCGCGCGGATCATGACCCATAAGCGGGTCAAGCGGCTCCCGGTGGTGGACGAGGAGGGCCGGCTGGAAGGCATCGTCAGCCGCGCCGATCTGCTGAAGGTGTTTCTGCGGCCGGACGACGACATCGAGGAGGAGGTGCGCCGCGAGGTGGTGACCCATCTCTTCCCGGCCGAGGGGGAAATCGTCCAGGTGAGCGTGAACGAGGGCGTGGTCACCCTGACCGGACGGGTCAAGGAGGCCGTTCTCATCCCGGCGGCGGCCCGTCTGATCCGGGCGATCGAGGGCGTGGTGGACTTCGACAACCAGCTCACGGCCGCGCCTCATACGGCCCAGCGGCAGTAGGGCTCCCATCCGGCGGGGCCACGCCGTGCCGAGCGCGGCGACGCCGAGACGGCACGGTCCCCGACACGACACGGTCCTGACCCTGCGGCCGGGGTCCCGGCCGCAGGGTCGGACCGCCCGAGGCGGCCCGAACGCCCCCGAGCACCACGGCGGCGACCCATCGAGCAGGCGGCGCGGCACCGAGCGACGCCCCCGGTCGGCGGAGGCCGGGGGCGCCGGGCGATGTCCCCGGCCGCCACCGGGAGGCACTCCGACATCGGACGCGACGGCCCCGGCAACGTCAGTCACCGAGGCCACGGACTCACAGCACGACCGGACACGGCCGGCGCACCACCGGATGCGGTGACTCCAACACGCACCCCACCACCGGGGCCACGCACACACGCACACACGCACGAAGACCAGCCCCGGACACCGCTCCGCGTCACCGGATGTGGCGGCTCCAGCGCGGGCCGACCTCGGCCCAGGCGCGTCCCCACTCCTGGGTGCGGGCGCGGTCCAGCCGCCAGCGCACCACACCGCGTCCGGCCAGCGACACCGCGCCCACGCCCGCCGCGGCGGACGTCCCGGCGAGCACCGCGCGGGTGGCGATCTGCTCGGGGGTGGGCGGCCGCTGGACCAGCCGCCCCCGACCGTCGGTCCAGACCTCCGTGGCGGTGCCCGCCTTACTGCTTTCGTGGACCCGCGCCGTACCGGTGTGGACGGTGCCGTCCAGGCCGGTCCACCGCACGACCGCGCGTACCAGGCCGGTGGTGGACCCGTCGGCGGCGGGCTGTGCGGCGGGGGCGTTCTCCTTCAGCACCGCGGGCACCCGGTGCCGGTCCGCCCGCTCCTGCCGCAGTGACGCGTCCACGGCGGTGCCCGCGGCCACCCCGGCCGCCGGGCCGCCGACCGCCATCACCAGGCCGGTGACGAGCACGACCCACGCCTCGATCACATCCGAGCGGCGTCTGAGCGGGTTGCGCCGCCACCGCCACATCCGCCGCCCCCGCACTTCCGTGCCCATGCCGTGACGGTCGCACGCGCGGGGAGGGCGGGACGAGGGCCGGGCAGCCCCATTGGGGGCCCGTTCGGCCCTGGTACCGCCCTGACCTGCTGCGCCAGGATTTTGCACCGGGGGACGGGCGGACGGCGGACGAACAGTGCGAGAGCCCATGACCGAGACACGAGCGACACCGGCGACGCCCATCAGGGTGTTCGTACTCGACGATCACGAGGTGGTCCGGCGCGGACTGCACGATCTGCTGGACGCCGAACCGGACATCGAGGTGGTCGGCGACGCCGGAACCGTCGACCACGCGCTGGCCCGTGGCCCGGCGCTGCGGCCCGACGTGGCCATCCTGGACGTCCGGCTGCCGGACGGGGACGGCATCACGGTCTGCCGTGAGCTGCGCTCCCGTATGCCGGATCTGGCCTGTCTGATGCTGACCTCGTTCGACGACGACGATGCCCTGCTGGACGCGATCATGGCCGGGGCGGCGGGCTATGTGCTCAAGCAGATCAAGGGATCGGACCTGGTCTCGGCGGTGCGCACGGTGGCCTCCGGCCAGTCGATGCTGGACCCGGCCACCACCGCACGGCTGATGAGCACCCTGCGCGGTGACACCGCCCCGCAGGAGCCCAGGGACGAGGTGCTGGCCGGGCTGTCCCCGCGCGAGCGGGAGATCCTGGTGCTGATCGGCGACGGGCTCACCAACCGGCAGATCGGCAAGCGGCTCTTCCTGTCCGAGAAGACGGTCAAGAACCACATCTCCCGGCTGCTGGCCAAGCTGGGCGTGGAGCGCCGCATCCAGGCGGCGGTGCTGGCGACCCACTCGGCCCCGCACCCCGCCGACGACCACCCGGGCTGAGCCGGGGACCGCCGCATGGGGCCGCGGGGCCCCGCCCGTACCACCGACGCGCCCGACCACCGCCCACCACCGACGGCCCACCACCACCGACGCCACACCACCGCTGACGGCCCACCGGCGAGGAGAGGACCCATGCAGCCCGCAACGCTCGACGCGGCGATCCTGGAAAAGCTCATCTCCGCGGCCGTGGCCGCTCCGTCGATGCACAACACCCAGCCCTGGCGCTACCGGCTGAACCCCGAGACCGTCACCCTGGAGGTCCGGGCCGCCCTCGATCGGGCGCTGCGGTACGCCGATCCGATGGGCCGGGCGCTGACCGTCTCGGCCGGGGCCGCCGTGTTCAATCTGCGGGTCGCCGTGGCCCACTTCGGCTGGGACCCGGTCGTCCAACTGCTGCCGTACCGCTCACAGCCCGATCTGCTGGCCACGGTGCGCCTGGCCGTGGCGTCCCGCGACGGCGCCGGGCGCCACGGCGATCCGCACCCCGATCTGTACGACGTCATCTGGCGGCGGCACACCAGCCGCTCCCCCTTCTCCGGGCGCCGGCTGCCACCACGGATACTGTGCGAACTGACGGAGGCGGCGCGGGCGCACGGGGCCACGCTGTGGCCGGCGGACCCCGAGGAGACCGCACGGCTGCTGCGGCTGACCGCCGAAGCGGAGCGGCGCACCGCCGGGGATCCGCGCCGGCTGGCCGAGAGCCACGCCTGGATCCGCGACACCGGGCCGTACGGAATCCCCACGGCCGCCCTCGGCCCACAGGACGCCACCGGACGGGTGCCGATGCGCGACTTCCGGGGCTCGCTTCCGGACGCGCGCCAGGCGGGCGATCCGCCCGCCGCGGAGTTCGAGAGCCACCCGACCATCGCCGTACTGGCCACGGACCAGGACCGGCGCACCGACTGGCTGCGGGCCGGGCAGGCGCTGGAACATGTGCTGCTGCTGGCGACCTCGCACGCGGTCCGGGCGTCCCTGCTGCACCAGGCGCTGGAGTGGTCGGATCTGCGCTGGGCGCTCAACGACGAACACCGGGCACCCGGCCATGTGCAGATGCTGATCCGACTGGGGTACGGACCGGTGGGACCGGCCACTCCGCGCGGCGGTGCGACCGAGGCACTGGACCGAGGCCACTGACACGGCACGCCCCTCGCCCACTACGCGACAAAACCCTCGCACCCCACACCGGGCAGCCACCCACCGGCACCGGCACCGGCACCGGACAGCAACCCACCACACCAGCAGCCACCCACCGGCACTGGCGGCGCCCACCGCGCCAGCGACCACCCACCACACCAGCAGCCACCCACCGGCACTGGCGGCGCCCACCACACCGACAAGCCACCCCACCACACCAGCGACCGCCCACCGCGCCAGCGACCGCCCACCGCACCGGCAGGCGCCCACCGCACCGGCCGACCGCGCACAACACCCGGCAGCCAGCCGCCTACCGCCCCGGCAGCGGTACGGCCCACACCAGGCGGGTGCCACCGCCCGGTGGCTCGCCGAGCTCCAGCTCTCCGCCGAGCTTCTCGGCGCGTTCGGCCAGGTTCCGCAGTCCGCTGCGACGCCCGCCCTCGGGGATGCCCACCCCGTTGTCCGTGACCGTGAGGGTCAGCCGTCCGGACGCCACGACCAGCGAGATCTCGGCGGCGTCGGCCCGTGCGTGCCGGGCGATGTTCGACATCGCCTCGGCCAGGACGGCGACCATGTCATCCGCGACGGAGCACGGCACATCCGTGTCGACCAGGCCCTCGGTGCGCAGCGAGGGGGTGAAGCCGAGCGCGGGCACGGCCTCCTCGATGGCCTTGGCGGTACGGACCCGCAGCCCCTGGACGGCGGGGCCCGCCTCGTGCGAGCGCAGCCCGAAGATCGTCGAACGGATGATCTTGATGGTGTCGTCCAGGTCGTCCACGACTCGCAGCAGCCGTTCGGAGCCCTCCGGATGCTGGACGAAGCGCAGGGTGGACTGGAGCGTCATCCCGGCGGCGAAGAGCCGCTGGATGGCCAGATCGTGCAGATCGCGGGCGATCCGGTCGCGGTCCTCGAGCAGGGCGAGCTGTTCGGCGTCGCGCCGCCGCTCGGCCAGTTTCATCGCGATCGCCGCCTGACCGGCGAACCCCAGCAGGGTGTCGGTCTCGACCTGGGTGAAGGCGTGGCTGTCCGCCACACGGGCCAGCGAGAGCACCCCGCCCACTCCGTCGCGCGTCCGCATCGGCACCGCGACGGCCGGGCCGAGCCCCTCCCAGCGCTGCGGGCCGACCGTGATCCGCGGGTCGTTCTGGACATCGGTGCTGGTGACCGGCTCGGAGGCGGTGACGGCCGCCCCGCCGAAGGTGCCCCGGCGGGGCAGTACGAGACCGCGGTGGGCCTCGGCGTCGGTCCCCGACGCCAGCGCGACCTGGAGTTCGTCGGTGTCGGCCACCGGCAGCATCAGCACTCCGAGATCCGCGGAGAGGATCCGCCGCGCGTGCTCGACGATCAGCTCCAGGACCCTGGTCTCGTCCACTCCGGACAGCAGGCTGTGGGTGACCTCCGCGTTCGCCTCCAGCCAGCGCTGGCGGTGCCGGGCCTCCTCGTACAGCCGGGCGTTCTCGATGGCCACCCCGGCGGCCACGGCCAGGGTGGACAGCACCGCCTCGTCCTCGCCGTCGAACTCCTCACCGCCGCGCTTCTCGGTGAGGTAGAGGTTGCCGAAGACCTCGTCGCGCACCCGGATCGGCACCCCGAGGAAGGAGCGCATCGGCGGATGGTTCGGCGGAAAGCCGTAGGAGGCCGGATGTTCCGAGAGCTCGCCCAGCCGCAGCGGCTTGGGGTGGCGGATCAGCTCGCCCAGGAGGCCATGGCCCGCCGGCAGCCGCCCGATCGCCTCGGCCCGCTCCTTGTCGACGCCCACCGGGAGGAATTCGGCCAGCCGCTGATCCTCACCGATCACCCCCAGCGCCCCGTATTCGGCGTCCACCAGCACCACGGCGGCCTCGACGATCCTGCGCAGCACATGCGAGAGATCGAGCTCCCGGCCGACGGTGAGGACCGCTTCCAGCAGACTGTGGACCCGGTCCTGGGTGCCGCGCACCCCGTCGATCCGCACCTGCAACTCTTCCAGCAGCTCATCCAGCCGCAGCCGGGGCAGATACTCCGTACTCCTGGCGCTCTCCATACCCACGGTGCCTCCGTCGGCCTCACCGCGCGCTCGGCACGGCATTCCGCACGGCCCTCACTCTCTTCACGGTAGCCGCGCCGGGCCGAGGGTGAGTGCCGCACGACATCTTGGCGCGAAGGGAGGCGTTGGCTAATGTGCGGGCCTGTTCGCTCTGGAGCGTTTCGACACCCCACAGAAGGGTGGACCACCAGACGCCCCGACGCCTCCGCCGTCGTCCACCTCTCCCCCGTTTCCGCCACTTCCACCGCTCCCGCCGCTCCCGCCGCTTCCTCCGCTTCTCCCGCCTTTTCTCCCGCCTTTCGCGCTTCCCCCGGCTCGCCGCCCTCGCCCTGGCCCTCGCGCTGACCGTCCCCACCGCCCCGGTGGCAGCGGCGGATCCCAAGGGTCCGCCCGCGGATGTGTACCAGCTGCTGGAGGACCCCGAGGTCACCTCGGTCGGGCAGGAGCCCGCCCACACCCGGCTGACCCCGTACGCCGACACCGCCGAAGCCCTCGGCGGCGGCTCCAGGAGCCGCTGGACCGCCTCGCTCGACGGCACCTGGAAGCTCCATATGTCCGACCGCCCCGAGGAGGTGCCCAAGGACTTCTTCACCGAGGGCTATGACACCTCCGGGGGCGGGCTGGCGCAGCGTGAGCGTGCCGCACACCTGGCAGACGGACGGTCTCGACCATCCGATGTTCCGGAACATCCCCACCGAGATGTATCCGGACGATGCCCCGAAGGTCCCGCACGACGTCAACCCGACCGGCCGTACGTCAAGACCTTCGAGCTGCCGGAGAGCTGGGAGAAGCGGCGGACATTCCTCCGCTTCGAGGGCGTCACCAGCGGCTATCTGGTGTGGGTGAACGGCTCCTACGCGGGCTATGACCAGGGCGGCTACACCCCCGCCGAGTTCGACATCAGCGACCGGCTGCACCCGGGGCGCAACACCGTCGCGGTGCAGGTCCACCGCTGGGGTTCGGGGTCGCATCTGGAGGACTACGACCAGTGGCGGTTCTCGGGCATCTTCCGCTCGGTCGAGCTGTACTCCACCCCGGCCACCTATCTGCGGGACATCACCGTCAAGACCGATCTCGACGTCCGGTACCGCGACGCCCGGCTGACCGCCGAGGTCGACATCGCCGCGAAGGGACCGAAGACACAGGATCGCGCCCCGGACGGACGCAAGGTCCTCGGAACCCTGTACGACCAGCGCGGACACAAGGTGACAACGATGTCGGGGACGGTGGACGGCGCCAGCGGGTCCACCGTTCTCACCGCCCACGTGGCCAACCCGGCCAAATGGACCGATGAGACGCCCCACCTCTACACCCTCGTCGTCCGGCTCACCGGCGCCGACGGCACGGTCACCCACACCACGGCCCAGCCGGTGGGCTTCCGCGAGATCGAGATCAGGGACAGACAGCTCCTCGTCAACGGCGAGCGCATCCTCGTCAAGGGCGTCAACCGCTCCGAGACCGACCCCGACACCGGCCGCCACGCCACCCGTGAGCGCACCGCCTCGGACGTCTCCCTGATGAAGCGGCTCAACATCAACTCCGTGCGCACCTCGCACTACCCCTCGGATCCGTACCTCTACGAACTGGCCGACGCACGCGGTCTGTGGATCGACGACGAGGCGGACATCGAGACCCATCACCACGACGCCTGCCCGGACAACTGCCTGGCCGAACGGCCCGAGTGGCAGGCGGCGTTCCTGGACCGGCTCATGGCGATGTACGAACGGGACAAGAACCATCCCAGCGTGCTGATGTGGGACACCGGCAACGAGGCGGGGCTGGGCAAGGCCCACTACGCGATGGCCGACTTCCTGGACCGTGAGGACCCGGCCCGGCCGGTCTACCACCAGCCCAACAGCCCGGATGGCGACGCCCCGTTCGCCGATGTCTGGGGCCCGCGCTACCCCTCCCCCGCGAGCCTCGCGGACAAGGCCAAGACCACCACCAAGCCGATCATCATGGGCGAGTACGCCCACGCCATGGGCAACTCGCTCGGCAACTTCCGGGAGTTCTGGGACGTCGTGCGGAAGTACCCCCAGGTCCAGGGCGGCTACATCTGGGACTGGGCGGAGCAGAACATCACCCAGCCGCTGCTCACCACCCCCGACACCTCCGGCAACGACATCCTGTCCGCGTGATCAACGAATCCGCAGTTCCGGCACGCGAAGAGGGCCTGGGAAACCCGGTTCGCTCTGTCGATGTGCCCGCACTCGGCGCAGGTGCGCGAGGTGTACGCCGGATCGACTGGACCGGAGCGTCGGCTACTGCTGCGCCCGCTGACCGGCGCCGAGGCCCGCACCGGCACCCCGCGCGGCCCGGTGGTCTGCGCCCCCGAGGCGAAACTCCCCCCCGCCGACACCACGGTGCCGGCGGGCGGCTCCACCTCGGCCGAGCTGACCGTCACCAACCCCTGCGACACCCCGCTGCGCGATGTCACCGCCGCCTTCGGTCTGGCCGAGGGGTGGACCGCCACGCCCGGCACCCTCGACCTGGGCGATCTCGCGGCGGACCGGACCGCCACCGTACGGACCGAGCTCGCCCGTGGTGAGGGCACCCCGAACGGCCCGCGGCCCGCCGCGGCCGAGGTCCGCGCGACATCGACCGGTGGCGCGCGGGTGAACGGCTCGGCATCGGCCGAGCTCGACGGCACGCCGCCCTCGCCGCACGGTGAGGTGTCCGTGTCCACGCTCGACTTCCTCACTGCGGACAACGGCTGGGGCCCGGTCGAACGCGACCGCGGCAACGGCGAGGCCGCCCCCGGCGACGGCAAGGCCCTCACCATCGACGGCACGACCTACGAGCGGGGCCTCGGCACACACGCCGATTCGACGGTCGAGGTCTTCCTGGGCGGCAACTGCTCGACGTTCACCGCGACCACGGGCCTGGACGACGAGGTGGGGGCCGACGGCAGCGTCGTCTTCAAGGTCTACGCCGACGGCGAGCGGGTGTACCGGGGCGGGACGGCACACGGCTCGGACGCGGCCGTACCGGTGGAGGCGCGCATCGAGGGCGCGCGGAAGCTGCGGCTGCGGGTCACCGACGGCGGCGACGGCAACGCGCATGACCACGCCGACTGGGCGGCGGCCACCGTGCGCTGCGGAACGGGAGGTACGGGGTGAGCTGACGGCGGCGGGCGCGGGCCGCGGTCATTCGCCGCCGGGGCCCGCGCCCGCCGCCTCCTGGAGCAGCTCTTCGAGCCGGTCCAGGAAGATCCGCTGCCTCGTCACGATCTTCCGGCGGGCCTCGTCCAGGCCGAACCAGGCGACCCGGTCGATCTCGGGGAACTCCCGCATCCGGCCCGAGCCCTTCGGCCACTCCATGGCGAACGTACCGGGAGTGATCTCCGCCGGGTCCAGCTCGCCCCTGAGCGCCCAGGCGATGACCACCTTGCCCCCGGTCTGCGTCACGGAGCCGAGCGGAATCGGCTCACCGCCGGGCGGGGGCACCCCCAGCTCCTCCTGGAACTCCCGGCGCGCGGCGGCCTCCGGGGTCTCGTCCTCCTCGTACTCCCCCTTGGGCACCGTCCAGGCGCCCTCGTCCTTCCTGGCCCAGAACGGGCCGCCCATATGGGCGAGCAGCACCTCGACGGCGGGACCGGCCGGGCCCGCACCGCGGTACAGCAGGAGTCCGGCGCTGTGCTTGTGCGTCACAGCGCCCAGTGTGCGCCCCGGGCCGCCGGGGCGGGGTGCCGGGCTCGCCGCTCATCGCTTGCGGGCGTAGCCGAGATAGGTGACCAGCGGCCGGGCGTCCGGGGCCAGGACGAAGTCGACGATCGGCGGGATCTGCTCATCGCTGATCCGCCCCCTGCGGCGCGCCATGGTGGCCTTGACCAGGCTGCGCGGATCCTTGGGCTTGAAGTCGCAGATGTCCTCGTTGCGCAGCCCCTGCCGCTCCAGGGCGGCGGTCAGCTCGGCGGGGGTGCGCAGCCGGGCCGCGGTGTACCGGCCGGCCGGCATGATCCGGGTCATCGGGACGCGCTGGAAGGCGCCGAGGTAGATCAGCCGGGAGAGAAAGGTGCGGTTGACGGTGTCGTAGATCAGCACACCGCCGGGCCGCAGCACCCGGGCGGCCTCCGCGAGCACCCGGTCGAGTTCCGAGGTGATCTCGAAGGTGTCCGCGTAGTAGGCGAGGTCGAACGCGCCGTCGGCGAGGCCGAGTCGCTCGGCGGGCGCGGTGCGGTAGTCGATCCCGGGGTGCTCACCCCCGTCCGCCTCACGCGCCATCTCGGTCGCGACGGCGGAGGGGTCGACGGCCACGACCTCGAAGCCGAGACCGGCCAGCCCTCGGGCCAGCAGCCCGCGGCCGCTGCCCACGACCACGGCGCGGCTTCCGGGCGCGGGGAGGTCCACGTTCCCGAGCGTGCCGCGGACGTACTCCAGGCGGCTGTCCTGGAAGGTGACGGCCCTGATCTGGCGGCCGTCGACGGCCTCGGGCGACCGTGAGTCCAGTTCGATGTGCGGGGCGGCGGCCATCGTCTTCTCCCTCACGGGTGCGCGGATTCGCGGATTCACCGGTGTGCCTGGGGTGGTCCGGACGGGCCGCCCGGGTTCCCCGAGGAAACCTAACATCGGTTAGTTCCCTCGGGGAACTCGGGTAGGCTCGTGTCATGACCCGTACTCCGCTCGCCGATGTGGCCTGTTCGATCGCCCGTGCCACCGATCTGTTCGGCGACGCCTGGACGGCGCTGATCATGCGGGATGTGCTCACCGGGGTCACCCGCTTCGACGATCTCGCCCATGACCTGGGCATATCGCGCAAGGTCCTGGCCGCCCGGCTGGCCCGGCTGGTCGAGGAGGGGGTGCTGATCCGCGAGCGATACCAGGAGCGGCCGCCACGTGAGCACTATCGCGCCACCGCGAAGGGCGAGGAGCTCTATCCGGTGCTCCTCGCGCTGATGGAGTGGGGCGACCGCTGGTACGCCGGCTCCGCCGGGCCCCCGGCCCGGATCCGCCACCTCGGCTGCGGACGGGACACCACCCCGGTCTCCGCGTGCGCCCACTGCGGGGAGCCCCTGACGGTCGGCAACACCACCCAGCTCCCGGGCCCCGGCGGGCGCACCGGACCCGGCACCCGGGTGCTGGGTCCGCTGCTCGCCGCGCGGGAGGGCCGCTGAGCGGACGGCACCCTCTGGACCCGGCCCCGGCGCGCGCCACGGTTCGGGCGAACGGCACGGGGCACTCGGCACAGCAGCCGGGCATCCGACCACGAGGAGCGCCGACCATGCGCTACGAAGAACTGACGGGCCTGGTCCAGGCCCGGGCCCAGCTGCCCGACCGGCAGTCGGCCGAGCGGGCGATACGGGCGACGCTCGAAACCCTCGCCGAGCGCATCCCGGGCGGGCTGGCGGACCACATGGCGGCCCAGTTGCCGCATGAGGCGGGCGAGCCCCTGCGCCGGGTCGCGGCCGCGCACGAGGGCACGCCCGAGGAGCGGGCGTACCGGCGGGACCACGGCGAGCGGTTCGGCCTCGCCGGCTTCGCGGGCCGGATCGCCTGGCGCGCCGAGCACACCGAGGAGGAGGCGCTGCGCGAGGCGGCCGCGTTCTTCGAGGTGCTGGACTCGGCCGTGGACCCGGAGCTGATGGAGAAGCTCTACGGCGTACTGCCGAACGACATCCGCGGGCTGCTGCCGGAGGCACGGGCCGAGCGGGACACACGGGCCGAGCGGGACACACGGGCCGAGCGGGGCTCCCAGGCCGAGCGGGGCTGAACGCTCCGCTGGAAGTGCCGTGACCTGCCGTCGATCGTCCGTGGCACCGTCGCGGCCGGTCGCGCCCGCGCGGCGGAGCCGCACACCGACACAGCCACGCGGAGCCGCGCACCGACACAGCCACGCGCCCCTTCGGGGCGCCACCGAACCGCAGCCGACTTCCGCTCCCACCTCCGCGAATTGCCGTGGCGTGGTCGTCTTGCCAGTCTGTCCCCATGCCGACCACCAGCCTCTCCGAGCTCGTCGATGAACTGCTCTCCGGGATCCGCCCGCTGCCGATCGTCTCCGCGGGCGTCCCCGTGCTCCGGCGACCGGCCCTGCCCTACGACGGCCAACTGGCCCCGGACCAGCTGGACCGGCTGCTGGCGGCGATGCGGGAGACGATGCACTCCGCGCCCGGAGTGGGGCTCGCCGCCCCGCAGATCGGTGTGCCGCTGCGGCTCGCGGTGATCGAGGACCCGGCGGAGGTGACGGCCGAGGTGCGGGAGGCGCGCGGCCGGGTGCCGCAGCCGTACCGAGTACTGGTCAATCCCGTCTACGAACCGATCGGCGACGGCCGGGCGGCGTTCTTCGAGGGGTGTCTGAGCATCCCCGGATGGGCCGCCGTGGTCAGCCGCCCGGACCGGATCCGGCTGCGCGGACAGGACGAGACGGGGCGGGAGCTGGACGAGGAGTTCACCGGCTGGCCCGCACGGATCGTCCAGCACGAGACCGACCATCTCGGCGGCGTCCTCTATCTGGATCTGGCCGAAACTCGCTCCCTGTCCACGGCCCAGGCCGTGAGCGACTACTGGTCCCAGCCCACCCCCGCCACCGCGGCCCACGCGCTGGGCTTCCCGCTCCGGTCCGCCACCGGCGCCGCCGATGACAGCGGCGACACCGGCGCTACCGCTCCGTAACCACGCCCTACCAGCAGCATGCTTTCGTCATCGACTGGCAGTCGTCGAATCACCGCACGGACACTGTGACGTACGTCGCCACGGCAAGACTGGTGGATGCCCGCGGTACGCGCCGCCTCAGCGCACCGCACGGCGAGTGAGGCGTTTCTTCCGCTCTTCCGCATCCTCCCCAGTCCCCACCGCTCCTGACTTCCCCCGAACGGAGAACAGGAATGTCCGTGCTCACGACGTCCTCGACAACGGCGGCCACCAGCTCGTACGTCACCTCGATCGCCCACACCCGGGAGCAGATCCACGCGGCGCAGCGACTGCGCTACCAGGTGTTCGGCGAAGAGAGGGGCGGTCGGCTGGACGCGGCGGTCGACGGCCGCGATGTGGATGAGTTCGACGAGGTCATGGACCATCTGATCGTCACGGACACGGCGACGGGCACCGTGGTCGGCACCTACCGGCTGCTTCCCCCGGGCCGCAGTGAGCGGCTCTACTCGGACACCGAGTTCGATCTGCGCGGGCTTCCGGCCGAGGTCCGCTCGTCCATGGTCGAGGCCGGCCGCGCCTGTGTGCACGCCGACCACCGCTCGGGCGCCGTCATCAACCTCATGTGGGCCGGTCTGGCCCGCTATGTGCTGCTGTCCGGCCACCGCTATCTCGCGGGCTGCGCCTCGGTTCCGCTGGCCGACGGCGAGCAGGCCGCCGCGGGCGCCTGGCTGCTCGGCACCACCAAGCACGCCGCCCCGCCCGAGATGCGGGTCCACCCGCACGACCCCTGGATACCCTCGCGGCCGCTGGACGGCGAGCCCAGCTACGCCGAACTGCCGCCGCTGCTCCGTGGCTATCTGCGGGTCGGTGCCTGGATGTGCGGATCCCCGCAGTACGACCGGGCCTTCAACGACGCCGACTTCTTCGTGCTCCTGGACACCGAGCGGATGAACGACCGCTACCGCCGCTACTTCCTGGGTGAATCCCAGTGACCGTCCCGGCCGCGATGAGCCTGCCCGCGCACGCCTGGGCGGCCTGGTCCCCGTGCACCACCGGCTGTGTCGCCCACGCCGCGGGCCGCGTCCCGGCCACCCGGGCCGCCCGGCGGGCCGCGGTCTTCGGCCGGTCGGTGATGGGCGCGCTGCTGTCGGGGCAGAAGATCGCCGAGCCCGAGAGGCTGCGTGCGCGCGCGGCCGCGCTGCTGGACTCCCTCGGGATCCGGCTGGAAGTGACCGGCGACACCGGGCTCAGCGCCCCGGGCGGCACCGGCACGCTGGTCGTGGCGAACCACATCTCCTGGCTCGACGTCATCGCGCTGCTCGCGATAGAGCCCGTGGTCATGCTGGCCAAGCGGGAGATCGCGGACTGGCCGCTGATCGGCCCGATGGTCACCCGCGCGGGCACGATGTACATCGACCGCGGCTCGCTGCGCGAACTCCCCGAAACCGTACGGGAGATGGCGGCCAGGCTGCGCGATGGCCAGTCGGTGATGGCCTTCCCGCAGGGCATCACCTGGTGTGCGGGCACGGGCGGCAGCTTCCGGCGGGCCACCTTCCAGGCCACGCTGGACGCGGGGGCGCCGGTGCGCCCGGTGACCCTGGACTACGTCCAGCACGGCGCCCCGACCACGGTGGCCGCCTTCGTCGGCGAGGACGACTTCGGCGCCTCGCTTCGCCGGGTGCTCCGCGCCGACGGGCTCACGGTGCGGGTGGACCTGCACCGGCCGCTGCGGCCGATGCGGGCCGTCGACGACCGGCGCAGGGTCGCGGCGCAGGCCCAGGCGACCGTCTGCGGGGCGCGGCTGCCGCTCCATCACGAGGTCCCCGCCCTCGAGCTGGCACGCTGAACCAATCGCCTCCGGGCGCGCCGTCCTGTCTCCACGGACGGCGCCCGGGGCGGTGCTCAGCAACTCGTACGCGCGCCGGTTCAGCTTTCCGTCCGCAGGTCCCGGGGTGGGGTTCGGCTGCCCGTACGCAGGGCGCTCGCCCCTCCGTCCTCAGCCCTCAGCCCGCGATCCCGGGACGGCGCTCAATACCCCCTACGCAGGGCGCTCAGCCCTCCGTCCGCAGGTCCTTGACCCGGCGGATCTTGCCCACGGAGCGCTCCAGCGTCTCCGGGTCCACGACCTCCACCTCGACCGTGAGGCCCACACCGTCCTTGACTCCCCGGACGATCGCCGCCGCGGCGGCCGCGCGCTGCTCGGGGCCGGCCCCGGGGCGCGCCTCGATCCGTACCGCCATATGGTCCATCCGGCCGCGCCGGGTCAGCTCGACCTGGAAGTGCGGCGCCACCGCCGGGACCCGCAGCACGATCTCCGCGATCTGGCTGGGGAAGACATTGACCCCGCGCACGATGAGCATGTCGTCACAGCGGCCGGTGATCTTCTGGATGCGCCGGAAGGCGGGGCGGGCGGTGCCGGGCAGCAGCCGGGTCAGATCCCGGGTGCGGTAGCGGATGACGGGGAGCGCCTCCTTGGTGAGGGTGGTGAAGGTCAGCTCCCCCTCCTCGCCGCCGGGCAGCACCGCGTCGGTCAGCGGATCCACGATCTCCGGGTAGAAGTGGTCCTCCCAGACGTGCAGCCCGTCCTTGGTCTCCACGCACTCCTGGGCCACCCCCGGGCCGATCACCTCCGAGAGCCCGTAGATGTCCACCGCGTGGATGCCCATGCGCTCCTCGATCTCCCGGCGCATCTCCTCCGTCCAGGGTTCGGCGCCGAATATGCCGACCTGGAGGGAGGTGGAGCGGGGATCGACGCCATGTCGCTCGAACTCGTCGAGGAGCGTCAGCAGATACGAGGGCGTGATCATGATGATCTCGGGTCTGAGGTCCTGGATGAGCCGCACCTGCCGGGCGGTCATTCCGCCGGAGGCGGGGATGACCGTGCAGCCGAGCCGCTCGGCGCCGTAGTGGGCGCCGAGGCCGCCGGTGAACAGGCCGTAGCCGTAGGAGACATGCACCTTGTGGCCGGGCCGACCGCCGGCCGCGCGGATCGAGCGGGCGATCACCTCCGCCCATACCGCCAAGTCGTGCTCGGTGTAGCCGACGAGGGTGGGACGGCCGGTGGTACCGCTGGAGGCGTGGATCCGGCGCACCTCGCCCTGCTCGACGGCGAACATCCCGAAGGGGTAGCTGTCGCGCAGATCGGCCTTGGTGGTGAAGGGGAACCGGGCCAGGTCCTCCAGGGTGCGGCAGTCCTCGGGGCCGACCCCGGCCTCGCGGAACTTCTTGCGGTACAGCTCGACATGGTCGTACGCATGGCGCAGGGTGGCGCGCAGCCGGGTGAGCTGAAGCGCCCTCAGCTCCTCAGGGCTCATCCGCTCGGCGTCGTCGAGCGGAGCCGCGCTCGGGGATCCCGCCATGGGCCGTCCACCACCTCCGGTTGCCGACCGAACATTCGGTTACCGGTCGGGCGCGGTCCAGTAATCCAGCATCCGACCTGGCTGTCAAGGGTTCGGACACTCCCCTACGCACCCCGGCGCGTGGACGGTGAACGATCGGCTCGACCCATCCGTATCCGTGGGCGCGGTGGGCTCAGCCGCCCGCATCCCGGATCCGCGACGAGAGGGCCTTTCATGTACGACGCCGCCGACGCCGACGTTCCGCACCCGGTCCGTTCCGACGACCGCGCCCCGCGCCATCGCGGCCCGCGCGCGGTGGCGGTCGCGGCGGCGGTGGGCGCGCTGCTGGCCCTCGCCGGGTGCGGTGGGGGCGGGGGCGGTAAGGCGGACGCCAAGGCGGAGACCGGGGGCAACGCCGCCCGGCCGAGCGCGAGCCCCGCGCCCAAGGCCGCGCGGGTGGAACAGCTCGCCTCGGCCGCCGGCTGCGAGCCCGAGTTCACCACCAAGGTGGACGACTACCGCCAGGCCGTCTGCAAGAGCGCCAAGGGCAAGTTCGTCTTCCTCGACTTCGTCACCGCCAAGGGGCAGCGCGACTGGCTGGAGACCGCGCAGATGTACGGCGGGGTCTATCTGGTGGGCAACCGCTGGGTGCTGTCATCCTCGCCCCGGAAGAACATGGAGCGGCTCCGGGACGATTTCGGCGGCACCATCGAAGGAGGCACCTCCTACGGAAGCGCCTCCGGCACCCCCCAGTAATCACCCGCCCATCGCCCGACGCCGACCCCTTAGGTGCAGGTACGTCTACGGGATGTCCGGCAGACCACGCGGTGGAGCCGCATATCGGCGCTTTCCCCTCCCCGCCCCTTCCCGATACCAGGGGCTCCGCCCCTGGACCCCGAGACCTGGGACGCAGCCCCGGCCTGGGGGCTAAGCGGGGTCCCACTGCGGCATCGGGGCGATGGCCCATTTGCCCTTGCCACCGGGGGTGGACGACATCATCGAGCCCGCGGCCCAGGCGCCGGCCAGATAGCCGGCCGTCTCACCGCTTTGCATATGGGCGCGCCACTGCTGGCTGGAGCCGGGTTCCACGCGCACCAGGTCGTTGTCCATCAGACGCTGCCAGTAGGTGGCGACCTTGCGGGTGGGGGCGTCGTCCATGGAGACGTGCCAGGTGTCGTCGGACGTCCGGTACCACTGGGCCCCGGCCTGCCAGGCGTACCCCGCCAGATAGAGGGTGCCACCGGTGGTGAAGAGGCTGGCGATACGGGAGCGGGGCTGGGCCTGCTTGAGCTTGCGGGCCGAACTCTCGAACTCCGCCCAGGTCTTGGGGACCGGGATGTGGTTCCTGGTGAAGATGTCCTTGCGGTACAGGAAGACCATCGGCTCGATGTCCACCGGTACGGCGTAGGTGCGCCCGTCGAAGGTGGTGAGGTCCAGCGCCTGCGGAAGGATCTTGCGGCGCACCGAGTCGGGCAGCAGCTCGCTGATGTCCCGGGGCACGCCGTCGATGGTGAAGCCGGGCAGCTGGGGGTATTCGATGGTGGCGACATCGGGGGCGTTGCCCGCGCGGGCGGCGTTGCTGAGCTTGGCCCAGCCGCCCTGTTCGCCGGAGGGGACCTGCTGGAAGTCGACCTCGATGGTGTCGTGGGTGCGGTTGAACTCGTCGACGACCTCCTGACTGCCGCGCAACGGCGACCAGAAGGTGAGGCGTACGGGTCCGTCACCGGCGGTGTCGGCTGCGCGATGTGTTGAGCAACCCGCGCAGCCCGCCAGGACGAGGGCGAGCAGTGTGAGCAGTGCGGTGGTTCCCGCCGTCGCCCGGCGTCCGGTTACCGGGCGTCCTGGGCGTCTCTGACCAGGCATGGACCCTCCCCTGATGCAACGGTGGAGTCAGAGGGAATCCTGAGCGCTTGACTGAAAAGCCGTCAATACATCGAACAGAAGAAACCAAAGCGGTCAAACAATCAGGAGAATCAGCGCAGAGAGGCGGTGGAGTCCCGGATCACCAGCCCCGGCAGCAGCTCCAGATGGCGGGTGGCACCGGCCCACCGCCCGTTCCGCGTCCGCTCCAGCCGGCGGATCAGCAGCTCGAGCGCGGCCTGCCCGAGTTCGCCCTTGGGCGGGGCCACGGCCGTCAGCGCGATCTGCCCCATGTCGGCGACCACATCGTTGTAGGCGACCACCGAGCAGTCGCCCGGCACCTCGATCCCCGCCTCGCGCAGCCGCTGGACCAGCACCAGCGCGTCCATATCGCCGTGGATCAGCGCGGCGGTGGCCCCGGCGCGGCGCACCGCGCCGGCCAGGTCGGCCTCCCGCGCGTCACGGGGGCGGGGATCGGGCCCCGCGGTGCGCGAGCTGAGCATGACCGGGCACCCCTCGGCGATGCCACGGGCCGCGGTCTGCGCCGCGAACTCCGACCGGATCACCCGTGCGGTGGGGCTGTCGTCGCGCGCCGCCAGCACGATGCGCCGATGCCCGAGCGCGGTCAGGTGCTCGAGCGTCAGATGCACCCCGTGGGCGTGGTCGGAGCGCACACAGTCCAGCCCGTAGACGGCGCTGCCCCGGTGGGGCCGGCGCTCCACCAGCACCACGGGCACCTCCAGTTCGGCGAGCCAGGTGTGGTCAGCCCGCGCCTCCGCCTCGGTGCGCCAGCGCGGTGCCAGCAGCAGACCCCGCGCGCCCGCGTCCAGCGCCTGGCGGACCGCGCGCTCGGTGCCGCGCTCGTCCGCGGCGATGTGCAGCGCGAGCCGCAGACCGGCCTTCTCTGCGGCCTCCCGCGCCGCCTGGACCACCTCGGTGAGATAGGTGTTGCGCTCCGGGACCACCATGCCGATGGTGTCGCCGGTGGCGGTGGACTCCTGGGCGATCGGCCGCAGCGAGCGCGCCACCCCGTGGCCGCGGCGCAGCTCCCCGCGCTGGGCCAGCTCCTCCACGTCCCGCCGTACGGTGACGACGGACACCCCCAGCTCATCCGCGAGATCGGTGATCCGCGCGCTGCCCCGGGCCTCCACCAGTGCCGCGATCCGTGTCTGCCGCTTCGGCGCCGGCTCCCGCATGCTCCCCACCCCTGACGCGATCGGCTTTCGTCTTCGCTCGAAACACCGCCATAGTAGCGATCATTCGATCAGGAAGCAGTCGGCGGATGGCCGGAGAAGGTCAGCAGTCGGTGACGCCGCGCGCTCGCAGGGCCGTCCGCAGGGCCCGTGTCGCGTAGTACGTCCGCGATTTGACGGTTCCGGGCGGCACCCCGAGCGCCCGTGCCGCCTGGCTGATGCTGCGGTCCAGATAGTGCAGATGCAGCAGCACCTCTCGCTGCGGGGGCGCCAGATCCGCCATCGCGTCCCACACCACCTGGGCGGTGAGCGCCTGATCGACCGCGTCCGGCGTGACCAGCAGCACCATCTCCGCCTCACCGGCCGTCTCCACCGACGGCTCCACCTGGTCCTGGTGGCCGTCGGTCACCAGATCGCTGACCACGGTGAACAGCCGGTGGCGGACGGTGCCGTCCATGGGGCCGACGTCCATGGGGTACTGCCAGGCCCGGATGGCCACCTCCTGCACGATGTCCTGGGCCCGGTGCCAGTCCCCGCCCAGCAGTCGGGCCGCCAGGCGCAGCAGCGCCGAGCCATGTCGTCGGTAGAGCGTCCGTAAGTACGTGTCGGCGTCGTCGGTCATGACGGCCGCCGCGTGGATGTCCATCGTCCCGTTCCCCCCGAGGCTGATGTCTCAATGGCGTGAGCGTAAAAGAAGAAAGGCGCCGATTGAGTGACGAATCTCTGACGTCACACCGCGGCCGGAAGAGCACGGTGCCCGAAACGGGCTCGACTAAGATCCCCAGTTGTGCGATTTACGGTGTTAGGCCCGGTCAGGGCATGGCGTGATGACGTCGAACTGGAGCTGGGACCGCCCAAACAGCGGGCGCTGCTGGCGCTGTTGCTGGTACGGGCGGGACAGCCGGTGGCGATCGGCGAGATCGTCGACGTGCTCTGGGCGCAGGATCCGCCGAGCACCGCGGTGAATGTGGTGCACCGCCATGTGGGGTCGGTGCGCCGGCTGCTGGAGCCCGACCTGCCGGCGCGGGCGGAGGGCAGCCGGCTGGTGCGCAGCTCGGGCGGTTACCGGCTGAACGCCGAGGCGGACACGCTGGATCTGCTGCGCTTCCGGCATCTGAGCGACTCGGCGCGGCGCACCGCCGAAGCGGGGGAGCCGGAGCGGGCGGCCGAACTCTTCTCGCGGGCGCTCGCGCTGTGGCAGGGGCCGACCGCCACCGGAGTCCCCGCCGAGATCCAGATCCATCCCGTCTTCTCCGGTGTCGACCGCGAACTTCTGGCCGCCGCCAAGGAGGCCGCCGCCACGGCGCTGGCCTCCGAGGTTCCGGAGCAACTGCCCACCGTGCTCCAGCAGTTCGCGGCCCAGCATGCGTTGGACGAGACCCTTCAGGCCCAGCTGATCCGGGTGCTCGCCACCACCGGACGGCGGGCCGAGGCGCTGAAGGTCTTCTCCACGGCGCGGGACCGGCTGGCCGAACAGCTCGGGGTGACCCCCGGCCCCGAATTGCGCGCCGCCCACCGCGAGGTGGTGCCCCGGTCGACCCCGGCCCCGGCCGAGCCGGTCCAGCCCAGCCCTCCGGCGGCGAGGCCCATCCCGGCGGTCCGTCCCGCCCAACTCCCGCCGGATCTACCGGCGTTCAGCGGACGCCACGCCGAGCTCGCCGGTATCCAGACCCTGCTGCCCGAGGGCGCCGAGACCGGATCGCCGGCTCCGCTGGTGATCAGCGCGATCGACGGGATGGCCGGAATCGGCAAGACCGCCCTGGCCGTGCACTGGGCCCATCGGATCGCCCACCGCTTTCCGGACGGACAGCTCTACGCCAATCTGCGCGGCTTCGATCCAACCGGTTCGATGATGTCGCCGAACGAGGCGCTGCGCGCGTTCCTCCACGCGCTGGGGGTTCCGCCGAGCCGGGTGCCCACGGGGCTGGACGCCAAGACCGCGCTGTACCGCAGTCTGCTGGCGGGGCGGCGGATGCTGATCCTGCTGGACAATGTGGTGGACTCCCAGCACGTCCGGCCGCTGCTGCCCGGCTCCCCCGGCTGTCTGACCATCGTCACCAGCCGCAATCAGCTGCACGGTCTGATAGCGGGCGAAGGGGCCCGTCCTCTTACTCTGGGGCCGCTGTCCCCGGCCGAGTCCCATGAGGCGCTGGTGCGGCGGCTGGGCACGGACCGGGTCGCCGCGGAGCCGCGGGCGGTGGCGACCATCATCCGGCTGTGCGGGCGGCTGCCGCTCGCGCTTGCGGTGGTGGCCGCCCGCGCCGCGACCCGTCCCTCCTTCCCCCTTTCTTCTGTCGCCGCCGAGTTGCGCGAGAGCCAGGGGAACCTCGACGCGTTCGCGGGCGCCGATCCGAGCACCGACGCGCGGAGCGTCTTCTCCTGGTCCTACCGGACTCTGGAGCCGGAGGCCGCCCGGCTGTTCCGGCTACTGGCCCTGCACCCTGGGCCCGAGGTGTCCACCGCGGCGGCCGCGAGCCTGGCCGGGCTTCCGCTGCGGGTCGCCCGTGCCCTGCTGGCCGCGCTCACCCGCGCCCATCTGCTGGTGGAGCACGCTCCGGGCCGCCACACCTTCCACGATCTGCTGCGGGCCTACGCCATGGAGCTGGTCCAGGACCACGACACGGACGAGGTCGGCCGGGACGCCCGGCACCGGATGTTCGACCACTATCTGCACACCGCGCGCACCGCCGCCACGCTGCTCGCCCCGTACCGGACCGAACCGCTGCCCCTCTCCCCGGCCCGGCCCGACGCGGCGCCCGAGCACCTCGGCGGCCAGGACCGGGCCGAGGCATGGCTCTCGGCCGAGCGGGCCGTACTGCTGTCGGTCGTCGAGCATGCGCGGGACCACGGATTCCCCTCCCACGCCTGGCAGTTGGCCGTGACGCTGGAGCTCTTCCTGGACCGGCGCGGCCACTGGCAGGAGCAGACCGCCATCCAGCGCGGCGCGCTGGGGGCGGCTCGGGCCCTGTCCGATCGGCTCGGCCAGGCGCACAGCCACCGCACTTTGGGGTTCGCCGAGGGACGGCTGGGCCGGTACGAGGAGGCGTACGGCCATCTGGAGCGGGCGCTGGAGCTGTTCACCGAGCTCGGCGAGCGGGGTGGGCAGGCCCGCACCCTGCGCGCCCTGGCCTTTCTCAGCAACCGCCAGGGCCGCCACCAGGAGGCGCTGGACCACTACCGGCCGGCGCTCGACCACTACCGCGCCTCGGCCCACATCAGCGGACAGGCCAGTGTGCTCAACGAGATCGGCTGGACGCATGTCCTGCGCGGTGAGTACGAGCAGGCCCTGGCCCACTGCCGGCAGGCCGTCGAGCTGCACCGGCGGATCGGCGACCCGTCCGGCGAGGCCGCCGCGCTGGACAGCCTGGGGTACGCCTACCACCACCTGGGGCGGTATGAGCACGCCCTCACCTCGTACGGCCGTGCACTTCGCGTCTACCGCGAGATCAGCGACCGGTATCTGGAGGCCGACACCCTGCACCACCAGGGGGACACACGGCTGGCCCAGGGCGACCTGGCCACCGCGCTCACCGACTGGCGGCGGGCCCTGGAAATTCTCCAGGAGCTGAACCACCCCGATGCCCGGGTCCTCGACGGCAAGCTGGGGCAGTACCGGCAGTGGCCGCAGCCGGCCTCGGCTCTGAGCGGATGACCTCTCGGCG
The DNA here is from genome assembly GCF_024519315.1 of Streptomyces malaysiensis subsp. samsunensis. GTDB lineage: Bacteria > Actinomycetota > Actinomycetes > Streptomycetales > Streptomycetaceae > Streptomyces > Streptomyces malaysiensis. The sequence goes on from NZ_JANIIC010000002.1 coordinate 363,763, forward strand.
CATGACGGGGCCTGGTGGGCGTGGTCTTCCGCGCTGTCGCATCCACGGCGGGGCGCCTCCGGGTCGTCGGGACGGTGTGCGGCCGGACCGCTCGGGCGCGGCCGTGCACCGGTGCTCTCCCTGCCGTACGTACGGGCGCCACGAGTTACTCAACCGGGCGCGAAAAGACTTCTGACGGCGCCTCAGGATGGCGGCCGCGCAGGATACCAGCAGGCAATGATCTCTGTCCCGGCTTTATTCACTGGTGATGAGGTCTCCACGACCGAGCCACACGAGGTACTAGCGTCCGGTGTCACTCCGAACCAAGGAGGGCGCTGTGCGACCAGCAAACCTCACCAGACCCATCGGCTCCAGCCGCACCATCGGCACCGGGCTCATCATTGGAGCGCTCGCCGTCACCCTGGCGGCGATCCTCGTCCCGGTGTCGCTGTTCGGCGAGAGCAGCGCGGCCCTGCCGCGCAACGGCGTCACGGACGACGGCGGTGGGACGGTCAGCACCCAGTACGGGCCACTCACGGCTACTGACCGGGACTTTGTCCGCAAGGTCAGGCTCGCCGGAACGTGGGAGCTCCCCGCGGGGCGCCTCGCCGAGGAACGTGGCGCCCGGGATGCCGTGAAGACCGCCGGTGAGCATCTCATCGAGGGACACACCGAACTCGACCGCCGCTCGGAGGAGGTCGGCCGGGCCCTCGGGATCCCGCTGCCCAATCAGCCCAACGCCCAGCAGCAGGGCTGGCTGAACGAGATGACCAGCGCCGGCAGCAGCGCCGAGTTCGAGCGCGTTTTCGCAAACCGGTTGCGCGCCGCTCACGGCAAGGTGTTCAACCTCGTGGCGCAGGTGCGCGCCGAGAGCCGCAACTCCATGGTCAGATCTCTGGCCACCAGGGCCAATGCCATCGTTCTCGACCACATCACGGTCCTCGAGGACACCGGGCTTGTCGACTTCGACGCCCTCTAACGACTAAGTGAAGTGATCTTATGAGGCAACAGACCCACAAACGCGGGCGGTTCACCAATAAAACCGTCGCCATCGTCGCCGCGCTGGCGCTCGGCGGTGGCGGGGCCGCGATCATCGCCGCCAACGCGTCCGCCCACGGCGACCGGAGCGGCTCGGACCAGAACCGCACCGTGGCCGCGAAGGCGGGGACGATCCAGTGCCCCGATGTGGGCCAGAAGCTGAACGACGTGCCGTCCCGGGCCAGGCCCCAGGTCGACAAGAACCTGGCCGAGCTGGACAACCAGGTGGCCAAGGCGTACCAGCGGATGAACCGGCAGCAGGGTTCGAACGACGCGGTGCTCTCCAAGCTCCACGACGAGCGCTCCAGGACGCTGGGCAACATCGGCTCGGCCATGGGCGGCGACAACTCCCAGCTGCAAGGGATGGCCGACTGCAAGTGGCAGGATGCCGGCACGGCAGGCGGTGACGGTCAGCAGCAGGGCGGTCAGCAACAGGGCGACGGTCAGCAGCAGGGCGGCGAACAGCAAGGCGGCGAGCAGCAGGGCGGCGGCCAGGAAGGCGGCAACCAGCAGGGCGCCAACGAGGTGCCCGGCAACGCGGGCGGCCAGGCGGGCAACGGCCCGGCGCAGGACGACTTCGTGGACATCACCACGGTGCAGCCGAACGTCCAGCAGCCGCCGCAAGCCCAGGAGAACGGCTCCACCGGCACCTTCACCACCGAGTGCGGTGTCGGCGACCCCGAGCTGCGCAACAGTGACAACGTCATCGTCGCGCCCGGTGTCGGCAACGGCGCCCACCACACACACGACTACGTGGGCAACGACAGCAACGACGCCTTCGCCAACAACCAGACCTTCGAGCAGGGCGGCACCTCCTGCGAGAACCAGGACGACAAGTCGACGTACTACTGGCCCGTGGTCCGCGCCCAGGACGGCAAGGACGAGGCGGACGCCAACGACCTCGGCGGCGGCCAGGAGGGCAACGTCGGCACGATCCTGACCCCCAAGAGCTCCAAGATCGAGTTCAAGGGCAACGCGCAGAACAAGGTCACGGCGATGCCGAAGTTCCTGCGGATCATCACCGGTGACGCCAAGGCGTTCACCAACGGCGACGCCAACGCCAACGCCTCCTGGAGCTGCACCGGCTTCGAGGACCGGCAGCTGACCGACAAGTACCCGCTCTGCCCCGCGGGCTCCTCCGTCACCCGCACCTTCGACTTCCAGAGCTGCTGGGACGGCCAGAACATCGACAGCGCGAACCACCGTGACCACGTGGCCTTCGCGGGCGAGGACGGCTCCTGCCCGAACGGCTTCAAGGCCATCCCCCAGCTGGTGAACACCATCACCTACGATGTGCCGGCCAACACCCCGTTCGCCGTGGACGGCTTCCCCGAGCAGCTGCACAAGCCCATCACCGACCACGACGACTTCATCAACGTGATGTCGGAAGACCTGATGAACGAGGCGGTGGACTGCATCAACAGCGGCAAGCAGTGCGGCTGATGGAGCGTATTCACCAGGCGCGCGCCGGCCCGGAGGCCGGCGCGCGCCCCGCCGCCACCCCCCCCCTACACCAAGCCCCGGGCGACGC
>NZ_JANIIC010000020.1 GCF_024519315.1 Streptomyces malaysiensis subsp. samsunensis
GTGAGCCTTGGCGCCGACGGACTCGGCGAGGGTGGCGTACGGGCTCGCGGCCAGGCGGGCGGCGAGGCCGCGGTGGATCCCACGGCACCAGAACGGGCCCCGGTAGATGAAGGCGCTGTAGCCCTGCACCAGCGTGGCGCCGGCCAGAATCCGCTCCCAGACGTCGTCCGCGGTCTCGATCCCGCCGACCCCGACCAGGGTCAGCCGGTCCCCGACCCGGGCGTACAGGCGGCGCAGCACCTCCAGGGAGCGCGCCTTGAGGGGGGCGCCGGACAGGCCGCCGGTCTCGGCGGTGAGACTCGAGGGGGAGGTGAGGCCGAGACCGTCCCGCGCGATGGTCGTGTTGGTGGCGATGATGCCGTCCAGGCCGAGTTCGACCGCGAGATCGGCGACCGCGTCCACGTCCTCGTCGGCGAGATCCGGCGCGATCTTGACCAGAAGTGGCACCCGGCGTTCGGTGACCGTGCGGTCCGCGGCCTCGCGGACGGCGGTCAGCAGTGGCCGCAGCTGATCCACGGCCTGGAGGTTCCGCAGTCCGGGGGTATTGGGCGAGGAGACGTTGACGACGAGGTAGTCGGCGTGGGCGGCGAGCCGCTCGGTGGAGGTCACGTAGTCGGCGGCGGCCTCCGCCTCCGGGACGACCTTGGTCTTGCCGATGTTGACGCCGACCGTCGTGGCGAAGGCCGGGCGCCGGGCCGCGAGACGGGCCGCGACCGCCGCCGAGCCCTCGTTGTTGAACCCCATCCGGTTGATCAGGGCGCGGTCGGCGACCAGCCGGAACAGCCGCCGCTTGGGGTTGCCGGGCTGTGGCTGGGCGGTGACCGTGCCGATCTCGACATGGTCGAAGCCCAGCATGGCCATGCCGTCGATTCCGGCGGCGTTCTTGTCGAATCCGGCGGCCAGCCCGAAGGGCCCGTGCATCCGCAGGCCCAGCGCCTCGGTGCGCAGCGCCGTGTGGCGGGGGGCGAGGACGGCGGCGATGAACGTCCGCAGCACGGGGACGCGGGCGGCCCGGCGGATCCAGGAGAAGGCCAGGTGATGGGCGTTCTCCGGATCCATCCGCCGGAAGATCAGGTTGAAGAGGAGCGCGTACATGAGGGGCTTTCTGCGCGGGGGCGAGGGGTGGGGCCCAGGAAGCGGGGTGGGCTCATGAAGAGGGGGACACCGGCCGGTGTCCCCCTGGCTCGCCTCACTCCTCGCGGGCGGCGGTCAGATGTTCCGCGTGTTCCTGGAGCGACCGGACGCCGACCGCGCCCCGGCCCAGCGCCTCGATGCCCTGGACGGCGGCCGCGAGCGCCTGGACGGTGGTCAGGCACGGAACGCCGCGGGCGACGGACGCCGTACGGATGTCATAGCCGTCGAGCCGGCCGCCGGTGCCGTACGGGGTGTTGACGATCAGGTCGACCTCGCCCTCGTGGATGAGCTGGACGATGGTCTTCTCGCCGTTCGGGCCCTCGCCCTCGCTGTGCTTGCGCACCACGGTGGCGTTGATCCCGTTGCGCTTGAGCACCTCCGCCGTGCCCGAGGTGGCCAGCAGCTCGAAGCCGAGGCCGACCAGTTCCCGGGCCGGGAAGATCATCGAGCGCTTGTCGCGGTTGGCGACGGAGACGAACGCGCGCCCCTTGGTCGGCAGCGCGCCGTACGCCCCGGCCTGCGACTTGGCGTAGGCCGCGCCGAAGACCGAGTCGATGCCCATGACCTCACCGGTGGAGCGCATCTCCGGGCCGAGGATGGTGTCCACCCCGCGCCCGGAGGCGTCCCGGAACCGCGACCACGGCATCACGGCCTCCTTGACGGAGATCGGGGCGTCCATCGGCAGCGTGCCGCCGTCGCCGCTGGAGGGCAGCAGCCCCTCGGCGCGCAGCCCGGCGATGGTGGCGCCCAGCGAGATCCGGGCGGCGGCCTTGGCCAGCGGGACGGCGGTGGCCTTGGAGGTGAAGGGGACGGTACGGGAGGCGCGCGGGTTCGCCTCCAATACGTACAGAATGTCCCCGGCCATCGCGAACTGGATGTTGATCAGCCCGCGGACGCCCACACCGCGCGCGATGGCCTCGGTCGAGGCGCGCAGCCGCTTGATGTCGAAGCCGCCGAGGGTGATCGGGGGCAGGGCGCAGGCCGAGTCGCCGGAGTGGATCCCGGCCTCCTCGATGTGCTCCATGACGCCGCCGAGGTAGAGCTCCTCGCCGTCGTAGAGCGCGTCCACGTCGATCTCTATCGCGTCGTCGAGGAAGCGGTCGATCAGCACGGGGTGCTCGGAGATCAGCCCGGCGTGCCGCTCCAGGTACGCGGCGAGCGAGGGCTCGTCGTAGACGATCTCCATACCGCGGCCGCCGAGCACATAGGAGGGGCGGACCATGACCGGGTAGCCGATCTCGGTGGCGATGCCCTTGGCCTGCTCGAAGGAGAAGGCGGTGCCGTACTTGGGCGCGGGCAGCCCGGCCTCGGTGAGCACCCGGCCGAAGGCGCCGCGCTCCTCGGCGAGGTTGATCGCCTCGGGCGAGGTGCCGACGATCGGCACGCCGTTGTCCTTGAGCGCCTGGGCCAGGCCCAGCGGGGTCTGACCGCCGAGCTGGACGATCACACCGGCGACCGGGCCCGCCTGCGTTTCCGCGTGGACGATCTCCAGTACGTCCTCCAGGGTGAGCGGCTCGAAGTAGAGCCGGTCGGAGGTGTCGTAGTCGGTGGAGACGGTCTCCGGGTTGCAGTTGACCATGACGGTCTCATAGCCCGCGTCATGCAGCGCGAAGGAGGCGTGGACGCAGGAGTAGTCGAACTCGATGCCCTGGCCGATGCGGTTGGGGCCCGAGCCGAGGATGATCACCGCCGGGGTTTCGCGCGCTGCGACCTCGGACTCCTCGTCGTAGGAGGAGTAGAAGTACGGGGTCCTGGCGGCGAACTCGGCGGCGCAGGTGTCGACCGTCTTGTAGACGGGCCGGATGCCCAGCGCGTGCCGCACCTCGCGGACCACGTCCTCGCGCAGCGAGCGGATCCCGGCGATCTGGGCGTCGGAGAAGCCGTGCCGCTTGGCCTCGGCGAGCAGTTCGGGGCGGAGCTTGTCGGCGGCGGCGAGCTCGTCCGCGATCTCCTTGATCAGGTAGAGCTGGTCCACGAACCACGGGTCGATGCCGGTGGCGTCGAAGACCTCCCGCGGGGTGGCCCCGGCGCGGATCGCCCGCATCACGGTGTTGATCCGCCCGTCGGTGGGGACGGCGGCCTTGACCAGCAGCTCGGCCTTGTCGCCCGGCTCCTCGGTGAAGTCGAACTGGCTGCCCTTCTTCTCCAGCGAGCGCAGCGCCTTCTGGAGCGCCTCGGTGAAGTTGCGGCCGATGGCCATGGCCTCGCCGACCGACTTCATGGTGGTGGTGAGCCGGGCGTCGGCGGCCGGGAACTTCTCGAAGGCGAAGCGCGGCACCTTGACCACGACGTAGTCGAGCGTGGGCTCGAAGGACGCCGGGGTCTCCTGGGTGATGTCGTTGGGGATCTCGTCCAGGGTGTAGCCGACGGCCAGCTTCGCGGCGATCTTGGCGATGGGGAAGCCGGTGGCCTTGGAGGCGAGCGCCGAGGAGCGGGAGACGCGCGGGTTCATCTCGATGACGATGACCCGGCCGTCCTCGGGGTTGACCGCGAACTGGATGTTGCAGCCGCCGGTGTCCACCCCGACCTCGCGGATGACGGCGATGCCGATGTCCCGCAGGATCTGGTACTCGCGGTCGGTGAGCGTCATCGCCGGGGCGACGGTGATCGAGTCACCGGTGTGCACGCCCATGGGGTCGAAGTTCTCGATGGAGCAGACGACCACGACGTTGTCGTTCCGGTCGCGCATCAGCTCCAGCTCGTACTCCTTCCAGCCGAGGATGGACTCCTCCAGGAGCACCTCGGTGGTCGGCGAGAGGGTCAGGCCCTGGCCGGCGATACGGCGCAGCTCGTCCTCGTCGTGGGCGAAGCCGGAGCCCGCGCCGCCCATGGTGAAGGAGGGGCGGACCACGACGGGGTAGCCGCCGAGCTCCTCGACGCCCGCGAGCACGTCGTCCATGGAGTGGCAGATGACCGAGCGGGCGGACTCACCGTGGCCGATCTTGGCGTGGACGGCCTCGACGACCTCCTTGAACTGGTCGCGGTCCTCGCCCTTGTGGATCGCCTGGACGTTGGCGCCGATCAGCTCGACGCCGTACTCCTCGAGGGTGCCCGCCTCGTGCAGCGAGATGGCGGTGTTGAGCGCGGTCTGGCCGCCGAGGGTGGGCAGCAGCGCGTCGGGGCGCTCCTTGGCGATGATCTTCTCGACGTACTCCGGGGTGATCGGCTCGACATAGGTGGCGTCGGCGATCTCCGGGTCGGTCATGATCGTGGCCGGGTTGGAGTTGACCAGGACGACCCGCAGGCCCTCGGCCTTCAGCACCCGGCACGCCTGGGTACCGGAGTAGTCGAACTCGGCGGCCTGGCCGATGACGATCGGGCCGGAGCCGATGACCAGAACGGACTGGATGTCGGTGCGCTTAGGCACGCTGGCCCTCCATCAGGGACACGAAGCGGTCGAAAAGGTACGCGGCGTCATGCGGACCGGCGGCGGCTTCGGGGTGGTACTGGACGCTGAACGCGGGGCGGTCGAGCAGCCGCAGCCCCTCGACCACGTTGTCGTTGAGGCAGACATGGGAGACCTCGGCGCGGCCGTAGGGGGTGTCGGACGGCGCGTCGAGCGGGGCGTCCACGGCGAAGCCGTGGTTATGGGCGGTGACCTCGACCTTCCCGGTGGTACGGTCCTGCACCGGCTGGTTGATCCCGCGGTGGCCGTACTTCAGCTTGAAGGTGCCGAAGCCGAGCGCGCGGCCGAGGATCTGGTTGCCGAAGCAGATGCCGAACAGCGGCGTGGAGCGCTCCAGCACGGCCCGCATCAGGGCGACGGGGTGGCCGGCGGTGGCCGGGTCGCCCGGTCCGTTGGAGAAGAAGACCCCGTCCGGGTCAACCGCGTAGATGTCCTCGACGGTGGCGGTCGCGGGCAGCACATGCACCTCTATGCCGCGCTCGGCCATCCGGTGCGGGGTCATGCCCTTGATGCCCAGGTCGATCGCGGCGACGGTGAACTTCTTGGTGCCGATCGCCGGGACGACATAGGCCTCCTCGGTGGCCACCTCCCCGCTGAGGTCGGCGCCCTTCATCCGCGGGGCGGCCCGCACCTTCGACAGCAGCGCGGCCTCCTCGGCGATCGCCGCACCGGAGAAGATGCCCACCCGCATGGCGCCGCGCTCGCGCAGATGGCGGGTGAGGGCGCGGGTGTCGATCCCGCTGATGCCGACGACGCCCTGGGCGGCGAGCTCCTCGTCGAGCGAGCGGCGGGAGCGCCAGTTGGAGGGCGTACGGGCCGGGTCGCGCACCACATAGCCGGAGACCCAGATCCGCTTGGACTCCGGGTCCTCGTCGTTGACGCCGGTGTTCCCGATGTGCGGGGCGGTCATCACGACGACCTGGCGGTGGTAGGAGGGGTCGGTCAGGGTCTCCTGGTAGCCGGTCATCCCGGTGGAGAACACGGCCTCGCCGAAGGTCTCCCCCACGGCCCCGTAGGCCCGGCCGCGGAAGGTGCGGCCGTCCTCCAGGACGAGTACGGCGGGGGCGCTGGCGCCCCGGGTGGAGGTCGTCATCGTTCGGCGCCTTCCGTCTGGTTGCTCGGGTGGTTCTGGTCGTTGTCGGCGGAGCTGAGGGCGTCGACCCAGGCCGGGTGCTCGGCGGCGTGGTCGGAGCGGAAGCCCGAGTCGATCAGCTTCTCGCCCAGCTGCCAGGTGATCACCAGCAGCCCGCCCTCGGCGAGGACCTTGCCCGCGATGCCCTTGTCGAGCCGGGCGCCGCGCAGCTGGGCGGCGGGGATGAAGAAGTCCCGGGCGCCCGGCCGTACGATGTGCACGCCCCGGTCGGTGAGGGTGAGCTCGGCCCGGCTGCGGGTGCCGAGGCCATGGGCGACGATCCGGTCCAGCCACTGCCCGGCGGTGGTGGAGCCGTGGTAGCGGCCGCTCATCGACAGCTCGGGATCGCCCGGCTCGGCCGGGGCCCGGGGCGGCTCCGGGAGATCGCCCTGGAGGGTGCCGCGCCACTTCCAGCCCTCGCGCATCAGCCAGTAGACCAGCGCGATGACCAGCAGCAGCCCGACGACCCAGCCGATCCTGGCGGCCCAGTCCGTCACGTCCTGCGATTTCTGCTCGGCCACGAGGAGGGAGAGATTCACAGCGACCTTCCCATGCCAATTCGATGATTTCGCCCCGCAGAGCCGAACCCGCTTCGTAGGATACGAAAACCGGTCACTTGAGCCTTAAGGCACGAAACGGCATGCCCGTGGAGACGGTTGGGGTGGTGACGGCGGCCGGCGTCGTCGCACCCACCCGTGCGGCGTGGGTACTTGCCGACGTGCCCGTACTGCAAGGGTCCTCCCTTCGGTAGATGCGGGCGGCAGCGCCACAGCCAGTGGCGTCCGCACTGCGACACGGTGTGGACAGACAGCCTGTTCACGGCTGCGGAGTCGGCGTCAGCTTCCCGTCCACGACCGTCGGACGGCCGCGGAGGAAGGTGTGGGTGACGCTTCCCGGCAGCTCAAGACCCTCGTAGGGGGTGTTCCGGCTGCGGGAGGCGAAGCCCGCGGGGTTCACCACACCACGGTAAGCGGAGTCGAGCAGGGTGAGGTTGGCGGGCTCCCCGGCGGCGACGGGACGGCCGTGGCCGGTCAGCCGGCCGATGGCCGAGGGCCGCACCGACATCCGGTCGGCGACGCCCGTCCAGTCCAGCAGCCCGGTGTCCACCATGGTGTGCTGGACCACGGAGAGCGCCGTCTCCAGGCCCACCATGCCCATGGCCGCCGCGCCCCACTCGCAGTCCTTGTCCTCGTGCGGATGCGGGGCGTGGTCGGTGGCCACGCAGTCGATGGTGCCGTCGGCGAGCGCCTCACGCAGCGCCATCACATCGGCCTCGGTGCGCAGCGGCGGGTTCACCTTGTAGACGGGGTCGTAGGAGCGTACGAGCTCGTCGGTCAGCAGCAGATGGTGCGGGGTGACCTCGGCGGTGACGTTCCAGCCCTTGGACTTGGCCCAGCGGACGATCTCGACCGAGCCCGCGGTGGACAGATGGCAGATGTGCACCCTGGAGTCGACGTGGGCGGCGAGCAGCACATCGCGGGCGATGATCGACTCCTCGGCGACGGCCGGCCAGCCGCCCAGGCCCAGCTCGGCGGAGACGACGCCCTCGTTCATCTGGGCGCCCTCGGTCAGGCGGGGCTCCTGGGCGTGCTGGGCGATGACACCGTCGAACGCCTTCACGTACTCCAGCGCACGGCGCATGATCACCGCGTCGTCCACACACTTGCCGTCGTCGGAGAAGACCCGCACCCCGGCGGCCGAGTCGTGCATCGCGCCCAGCTCGGCGAGCTTCTTGCCCTCCAGGCCCACGGTGACCGCCCCGACGGGCTGGACATCGCAGTAGCCGGACTCCCTGCCCAGCCGCCAGACCTGCTCGACGACGCCCGCGGTGTCGGCGACCGGGAAGGTGTTGGCCATGGCGTGGACCGCGGTGAAACCGCCGACCGCGGCGGCCCGGGTGCCGGTGAGGACCGTCTCGGAGTCCTCCCGGCCGGGCTCGCGCAGATGGGTGTGCAGGTCGACCAGGCCCGGCAGCAGGATCTGCCCGGCGGCGTCGATCACGGTGGCGCCGTCCGCGTCCAGACCGGTGCCGACCGCGGCGATCCGCGCCCCCTCGATCAGCACGTCCCGCGGCTCACCGCCGAGCACCTTCGCCCCGCGCAGCAGCGTCTTGTGGGTGTCGCTCATGGTCACTTGCTCTCCTCGGTGCGGGCGGCGGCGACGGCGGACTCGTTCCCGCCGAGCAGCAGATACAGGACGGCCATGCGGATCGAGACACCGTTGGCCACCTGCTCGACGGCGGTGCAGCGGTCGGAGTCCGCGACCTCCGCGGTAATCTCCATACCGCGGTTCATGGGGCCGGGGTGCATCACGATGGCGTGCTCCGGCATCCGGGACATGCGGTCGCCGTCCAGGCCGTAGCGGCGGGCGTACTCCCGCTCGGTGGGGAAGAAGGCCGCGTTCATGCGCTCGCGCTGGACGCGCAGCATCATCACGGCGTCGGTCTTGCCGACCACCGTGTCCAGGTCGTAGGAGACCTCGCAGGGCCAGCTCTCCACCCCGAAGGGGACCAGCGTCGGCGGGGCGACCAGCGTGACCTCGGCACCCAGGGTGGACAGCAGATGGACGTTGGAGCGGGCCACCCGGCTGTGCAGGATATCGCCGACGATCGTGATCCGGCGCCCGGCCAGGTCCTGCCCGACTCCGGAGGCTTCCGGGCGCAGATGGCGGCGGACGGTGAAGGCGTCGAGCAGCGCCTGGGTGGGGTGCTCATGGGTGCCGTCGCCCGCGTTCACCACGGCGCCTTTGATCCAGCCGGAGGTGGCGAGCCGGTGCGGGGCACCGGAGGCGTGGTGGCGGATCACCACGGCGTCGGCGCCCATCGCCTCCAGGGTGAGCGCGGTGTCCTTCAGGGATTCGCCCTTGGAGACCGAGGAGCCCTTGGCGGAGAAGTTGATGACGTCGGCGGACAGCCGCTTGGCGGCCGCCTCGAAGGAGATACGGGTGCGGGTGGAGTCCTCGAAGAAGAGGTTGACGACGGTACGGCCGCGCAGGGTCGGCAGTTTCTTGATCGGCCGGTCGGCGAGCCTGGCCAGTTCCTCGGCGGTGTCGAGGATCAGGACGGCGTCGTCGCGCGAGAGGTCGGCGGCCGAGATGAGGTGGCGCTTCATCCGGTTGCTCCGTGGGTGAAGGAGGTGTGCGGGCATGCGGGCGGGCAGGCGCGGGGACCGGTGCCCGGGCGGCACCGGTGGTCCGTCGGGCGGGTCCCCCGGGGTCGCCGGGGCGGCACTCGCCGTCGGTGAGGGGCGCTACTTCCCGTCCGCGGGGGTGGTCTCGCGCAGCCCGAGGAGCACGCTGTCGCGGCCGTCCTCCTCGGTGAGCTGGACCTTGACCGTCTCCCGCAGCGACGTGGGGAGGTTCTTGCCGACGTAGTCGGCGCGGATCGGCAGTTCACGGTGACCACGGTCGACGAGGACCGCGAGCTGGACCGCGCGCGGCCGCCCGATGTCACCGAGGGCGTCGAGCGCGGCGCGGATGGTGCGGCCGGAGAAGAGCACATCGTCGACGAGGACCACGACACGGCCGTCGATGCCGTCGTCGGGGATCTCGGTACGGGCGAGTGCGCGGGCCGGGCGCAGCCTCAGGTCGTCGCGGTACATCGTGATGTCGAGCGAGCCGACCGGGATCCGGCCGGGCCTGCCGGTGATCTCTTCGAGCCGGGCGGCCAGCCGCCGGGCAAGAAAGACACCACGGGTGGGAATGCCGAGCAGCACCACGTCATCGGCGCCTTTGGCGCGCTCGACGATCTCGTGGGCGATGCGGGTGAGAACGCGCGCGATATCCGGTGCTTCCAGCACGGGACGCGCGGCGTCCGAGGTACGGGCGTCCATACGAAACGGACCTCCTTCTCCGCCTCACGGGACGGACCTTAAAGGACGGTCGGATTTGCGCCATTCACACTAGCAGGGGTACGTGGCTCCTCCGTCAACACCCCTGGCCGGAGCCCCTCCGCTCCGTTCGGCTTGACGAATGGAAATTACGCTGCGTAACCTCACAGTGAGTGACCAGCCGCGCGGCAGAGCCGCACGTCGATACAGCGTCCGGGGAGCTTTATGTCCAGCGAATACGCCAAACAGCTCGGGGCCAAGCTCCGCGCCATCCGCACCCAGCAGGGCCTCTCCCTCCACGGTGTCGAGGAGAAGTCCCAGGGCCGCTGGAAGGCCGTGGTGGTGGGATCGTACGAGCGCGGCGACCGCGCCGTGACCGTGCAGCGTCTCGCCGAGCTGGCCGACTTCTACGGCGTCCCGGTGCAGGAGCTGCTTCCGGGCACGAGCCCGGCCGGAGCCGCCGAACCGCCGCCGAAGCTGGTACTGGACCTTGAGCGACTGGCCCATGTGCCGGTCGAGAAGGCGGGCCCGCTTCAGCGGTACGCCGCGACGATCCAGAGCCAGCGTGGTGACTACAACGGCAAGGTGCTCTCGATCCGCCAGGACGATCTGCGCACCCTCGCCGTTATCTACGACCAGTCGCCGTCCGTGCTGACCGAGCAGCTGATCAGCTGGGGCGTGTTGGGCGCCGATGCCCGCCGCGCCGTCCAGCACGAAGACGCCTGAGTCCCCATTTATCCGCTCTTCACCAGCAGAAACGTGCCGCCGGGGGCGGTGGAGCCCTTCTGGGTCCTCCACCGCCCCCGGCGGCTCTGTCATATGACGCCCCTGTGCGGCGTGCGTTCCGCGCCTGTGCGGCGGCGTTATGTCTGGGGCTCCTGATCGCGGCGCAGACTCGGCTTCAGCTCCTTGATACGGCCCAGCAGGCCGTTCACGAAGGCCGGTGAGTCATCGGTGGAGAACTCTTTGGCGAGCTGCACCGCCTCGTCGATCACCACCGCGTCCGGGGTCGCGTCCTCCCACACCAGCTCATACGCGCCCAGTCGCAGAATGTTCCGGTCCACGACCGGCATCCGGTCCAGCGTCCAGCCCACCGCGTAGGTGGCGATGAGCTCGTCGATCCGCTCGATGTGCTGGGCGTATCCCTCGACGAGCTGCATCGTGTATTCGCTGACCGGCGGCTGCCGGTCGTCGGTCCGGGCGAGCCGGATCCAGTCCGCGAGCACGGTCTGCACGGCGCTGCCGCGCTGATCGGCCTCGAAGAGGATCTGGAAGGCGCGCTTACGGGCCTTGTTGCGGGCAGCCACGGTTAGTTGTTCACCCGACCGAGGTACTCACCGGAGCGGGTGTCGACCTTGATCTTCTCACCGGTGGTGATGAACAGCGGCACGCCGATCTCGTAGCCGGTCTCCAGCTTGGCGGGCTTGGTGCCACCGGTGGAGCGGTCGCCCTGGACGCCCGGCTCGGTGTACTCGATCACCAGCTCGACGGCGGCGGGCAGCTCGACGTAGAGCGGGTTGCCCTCGTACATCGCCACGACGGCCTCGAAACCTTCGAGCAGGTAGCGGGCGTTGTCGCCGACGACCTCGGGGGTGATGTAGATCTGGTCGAAGGTGTCCATGTCCATGAACACAAAGCTCTCGCCGTCCTTGTACGAGAACTGCATGCCGCGCTTGTCGACACTGGCCGTCTCGACCTTCACGCCGGCGTTGAAGGTCTTGTCGACCACCTTGCCGGACAGCACATTCTTGAGCTTGGTGCGCACGAAAGCCGGGCCCTTGCCGGGCTTGACGTGCTGGAACTCGACAACGGACCACAGCTGGCCGCCGTCGAGCTTGAGCACCATGCCGTTCTTGAGGTCGTTCGTGGATGCCACGGTTGCGGGATCTCCTGGACTGCTGCTGGCGGAGACCAGAAAGCCGCCGGCGCGCCCAGTTCGGCTAGAGCGCGAGCAGCTCTTTGGTCGTGATGGTGAGTAGCTCGGGTCCGCCGTCCGCCTCGGGGCGGACGACGAGCGTGTCGTCGATCCGGACACCGCCCCGGCCCGGGAGGTGAACCCCCGGCTCGACGGTGACCGGCACACAAGCGTCCAGTTTACCCATGGCGGACGGTGTGAGCCGAGGGTCCTCGTCGATTTCCAGGCCCACACCGTGTCCGGTGCACGGTTCCAGCGCGTCTCCGTAGCCCGCGGCGTTCAGCACCTGACGGGTCACCCGGTCCACATCCCGGTACGCCCGGCCCGGCGACAGCGCCTCCCGCCCGGCCCGCTGAGCGGCGAAGACGGCGTCGTACAACTCGACCTGCCAGTCCGCGGGCGAGGGGCCGATGACGAAGGTACGGCCCACCTGACAGCGGTAGCCGCGGTAGTCGGCGCCCAGGCAGATGCTGAGGAAATCTCCCTCCTCGACCCGCCGGTCGGTGGGCAGATGACCGGGGCGCCCCGCGTTGGGCCCCGCCGCGACCACGGTGGGGAAGGCCGGGCCGTCCGCGCCGTGGTCCACCAGCCGGCGATCCAGCTCCAGCGCCAGATGACGCTCGGTGCGGCCCACCAGGATCGACTCCAGCAGCTCGCCGAGCGCCTGGTCGGCGAGCTCCCCGGCGATCCGCATACAGGAGATCTCCTCGTCGTCCTTGACCAGCCGCAACTGCTCCACGCAGCGGCCCAGATCGGCCAGGCGGAGCCGGGGGGCGGCGGCGCCGAGCGCCCGATGGCGGGCAACGGTCAGATCGTGCTCCTCGACGGCCAGCGACTCGGCGCCGTCCGTCGCGGCCAGATCGGCGGCGGCCACCACCGGATCGCCGTCCGCGCCGGGCAGGACCAGCAGCCGTGGCTCCTCCGCACGCGGCGAGCCCGAAGGAGGCGGTGCGGGTGGTGAGAGCGGTGGGGTGGCCGGGACCTCGGCGGCCACCATCAGGTCCTGGACGGGCCCGAGCAGCAGCACGGCCCCGGGCGGCACGGCGCCGCACAGATAGCGCACATTGGCGGGCCGGGAGACCAGCGCCGCCGCGCTCCCGGCCGCGGCGCACTGATCGCGCAGACGGGCACGTCGCGCCGCGTACACCTCGGACATGTCCCCGAGGTTACGCACGCTCGGGACGCACGGCTCCTCCAGTGGCTCCGGCGAGTGAGCCGAGGGGTGTCACCAGCTGGGTGGGCTCGCGATGGAGCGGGTGACCACCTCGTCGAGCATGCGGGCCGTGGTCTCCACATCGTGGGTGGAGTTGTCGATGATCGGCAGGCCGGAGCCGTACCACCCGGCCATCCGGCCGTGGATCCGCGCCACCTCCTCGTCGCTGAGGCGGCGGTTGCCACTGCGGGCCGCGTTCCGCTCCAGGACGATCTCCAGGCCCGGAAGGACCACCACCGGCAGCAGCCCGGGGCCCACATGGCGCTTCCAGCCGCCGAGGCCGACAACCGGGCGGTCGGGGAAGACGGCGTCGTCGAGGATGCAGGAGATCCCGTTGGCCAGGAAGTTACGGGCGGCGAAGCCGCAGGTGCGGCGGGCGAGACGGTACTGCGCCTCGGAGTTCTCGTTCCACCCCGACTGGGGGTTGGCGAAACCGGAGCGGACCCACTCCCGCACATCGTCCAGGCTGATGTGCGCGGTCGGCACCCGGCGGCGGTCGGCCCAGTAGCGCGCGACCGTCGTCTTGCCCGCCCCGGCCGGTCCGATCAGCAGCACCGCCACCGCCGCCTGCGATAGATCGGCGACCGACGGGTCCGCCGGGGGGTGGGGCAGCGGCACCGGACCGCCGGGCGGCAGCTGGATATGGCCGGTGGTGTTCACCGTCTCCAGCGGCGCCCCGGGGGGCGCGGGCGGGGCGGGCGGAGGCGACACCGGATGTTGTGCGGGAGGAGGTGCGGGGTGCCCGGGCACGGGAGGCGCGGGCGGATTGGGGTGAGTTCCCGGGTGATGGCTCGCATTCGCGCCCTGGGCCCAGCCCGCACCCTGTGGCCCGGGAACCGGCCCCGGCTGGTGGGGCGGTGGCAGCGGAGCTCCCACTGCATGCTGCATCCGGTGGCACTCCGTCTCGTACAGGCAGTTCTCGTCCGACAACTGTCACATGCTGATACGGCGGCGAGGCCGCTCCTACCGAACGGTACCTGCCCAAAGCTCGGCTGTGTGAACGCCACGCAAAGCGATAGTCCGCCCGCGACCCCTCGCCAGCCAGGCAATTCGTCCCTCAAGGGCCGCAACTGCGAGGGGATGCGAGGTTGTTCGAAAGCCCGCGGCGATGCCGCGGGCTTCGAAGGCGATGACAGAGTTGTGACGCGCCGTCGACAGAGACGACGACGGGGACGGAGACGACGACGGGGACTACGGCCCGCGGACCGGATCAGCCGGAGACCTCGGCGTACGCGGCGAGCAGCACCGCCGGGTCCGGGCCCTCCAGCACGGTGGGCTTGGCGATACCGTCCAGGACGATGAAGCGCAGCAGGTCACCGCGGGACTTCTTGTCCACCTTCATGGTCTCCAGCAGCTTGGGCCACTGGTCGCCACGGTAAGTGAGCGGCAGTCCCACGGCCTCCAGGACGGCGCGGTGCCGGTCGGCCGTGGCATCGTCCAAACGGCCCGCCAGACGGCCCAGTTCGGCGGCGAAGACCATGCCCACGGAGACCGCCGCGCCATGGCGCCAGTTGTAGCGCTCGTTCTTCTCGATGGCGTGGGCGAGCGTGTGCCCGTAGTTGAGGATCTCCCGCAGACCGGACTCCCTGAGGTCGCTGGAGACGACCTCGGCCTTGACCCGGATGGAGCGCTCGATGAGCTCGGCGGTGTACGGGCCGGTGGGCGTGCGGGCGGCGGCCGGGTCCCGCTCGATCAGCTCCAGGATCTCCGGATCGGCGATGAAGCCCGCCTTGATGACCTCGGCGAGCCCGCTGACGTAGTCGTTGACCGGCAGCGATTCCAGCGCGGCCAGATCGCACAGCACCCCGGCCGGGGGGTGGAAGGCGCCGACGAGGTTCTTGCCCTCGGCGGTGTTGATCCCGGTCTTGCCGCCCACGGCGGCGTCCACCATGCCGAGCACGGTCGTGGGGACGGCGATCCAGCGCACTCCGCGCAGCCAGGTCGCGGCAACGAATCCGGCGAGGTCGGTGGTGGCGCCGCCGCCGACGCCGACGATCACATCGGTGCGGGTGAAGCCGGTCTGGCCGAGCGCCTTCCAGCAGTACGCGGCGACCTCGGCGGTCTTGGCCTCCTCCGCGTTGGGCAGCTGGATCGCGATGGCGTCGTACCCCTGCCCGGCGAGGTCCTGGCGGATGGCCTCACCGGTCTCGGCCAACGCCTCGGGGTGCAGGACGGCGACGCGCTTGGCGGTGCCGATCAGCCCGGGAAGCTCGCCGAGCAGCTGCCGGCCGATCAGCACCTCGTACGGCGCGGTGCCCGCGGTGCCTCCGACCTGGATGCGCGTAGGGGTCTCGGCCACAGGGGGTGTCATGCGTTCTTCAGCTCCAGTACGTCCAGGACGGCATCGGCCACGTCCTCGGGGGTGCGGTCCTCGGTCGACACCACGGCGCGGGCGACCTCGGTGTACAGCGGGCGGCGCTGCTCCATCAGCTCACGCCAGCGCTGACGCGGATTGACCGCGAGCAGCGGGCGCGGGGCGTCAAGCCCGGTGCGCTTGACGGCCGCGGCGACGTCCATCTCCAGGAAGACGACGGGAAGGCCGGTGAGCAGCGTACGGGTGCCCTCGTCCAGGACGGCGCCGCCGCCCAGCGCGAGCACGCCCCGGTGCTCGGCCATGGCGGTCCGTACGGCCTGCCGCTCCAGCTCGCGGAAGTGCGGCTCGCCCTCGTCGATGAAGATCTCCGAGATCTCCTTGCCCGCGGCCGTGACGATGTCGGTGTCGGTGTCGCGGAAGGTGGTGCCGAGCCGCTCCGCGAGCACCTGCCCGACGGTGGTCTTCCCAACCCCCATGGGCCCGACCAACACGACGGCCGGCCCCTCGCTCCCCTGCCCCCTCACCGGATGGCCAGGTTGTCGAGGTAGCCCCGGACATTGCGGTGGGTCTCTGTGACCGAGTCGCCGCCGAACTTCTCCGCGACCGCGTCCGCCAGGACCAGCGCGACCATCGCCTCGGCGACGATCCCGGCCGCCGGGACGGCGCAGACGTCGGAGCGCTGGTGGTGGGCCTTGGTCGCTTCGCCGGTGTTCACATCGACCGTGGCCAGCGCCCGCGGCACGGTCGCGATCGGCTTCATCGCGGCCCGGACGCGCAACAGCTCGCCGGTGGTCAGCCCGCCCTCCGTGCCGCCGGAGCGGCCCGAGGAGCGCCGGATGCCCTCGTCCGTGGAGACGATCTCGTCATGGGCCTGGGAGCCGGGCACCCGCGCGAGGTCGAAGCCGTCGCCGACCTCGACGCCCTTGATGGCCTGGATGCCCATCAGCGCGGCGGCCAGCCGTGCGTCGAGTCGGCGGTCCCAGTGCACATGGGAGCCGAGGCCGACCGGCACGCCGTACGCGAGCACCTCGACGACACCGCCGAGCGTGTCGCCGTCCTTGTGGGCCTGGTCGATCTCGGCCACCATCGCCTTGCTCGCGTCGGCGTCCAGGCAGCGCACCGGGTCGGCGTCCAGCTTCTCGACGTCGGAGGGCTTGGGGTAGACGCCGTACGGCGCCTTCGCGGCGGCCAGCTCCACCACATGCGAGACGATCTCGATCCCGGCCGTCTCCTTGAGGTAGGAGCGGGCGACGGCGCCGAGCGCCACCCTGGCCGCGGTCTCCCGGGCGCTGGCGCGCTCCAGGACCGGCCGGGCCTCGTCGAAGCCGTACTTCTGCATGCCCGCGAGGTCGGCGTGGCCGGGGCGGGGGCGGGTGAGCGGGGCGTTACGGGCGAGTCCGCCGAGGATCTCGGGGTCCACGGGGTCGGCGGCCATGACCTGCTCCCACTTCGGCCACTCCGTATTGCCGACCATGATCGCGACCGGGGAGCCGAGGGAGAGCCCGTGCCGTACGCCGCCGATGAAGGTGACCTCGTCGCGCTCGAACTTCATCCGGGCACCGCGGCCGTAGCCGAGCCGCCGTCTGGCCAGGGCGTCCGCCACCATGTCGGTGGTGATCGGCACCCCGGCGGGCAGCCCCTCCAGCGTCGCCACGAGTGCGGGGCCGTGCGACTCCCCCGCGGTCAGCCAGCGCAACCTGCTCAACGGTGCTCCCTCATGCGCGTGCCTCGACGTCCTGCGGCGCGGCCCGGTCCGCGCGACTCCGGCCCGCACCTCCGATCCTCCCACGACCGGGGAGTCTCATCGGCTCGTGGTCCATGAGGTGGACGCCCACGGCGGGCCGGGGAGGAGCGGAGAAGGCCGGGGGCGGGCCTGGCGGGGCCGGAGAGGGGCCCGCGACACACCCCCGCGACCCACACACCGTCCGGGCACCGGTCGCACACCGTCCGGGCACCGGTCCAGGGCGCCCGCAGGGCGGCTCAGCGGGCCGCCAGCGCCTCGCGCATCGCGGCCAGGGGCGCGCGGGCGAGGCCCGTCATCTGCTCGACCTGGAGCACCGCCTGGTGCACCAGGAGGTCCAGCCCGCCGACCACCGGGCCGCCACGCGCCGACCAGGCGGCGGCGAGCGGGGTCGGCCAGGGCTCGTAGAGGACGTCGAAGAGCGCGCCGGGGCGGTCAGGTACGGACGCGGCGAGCGCGTCGGCGGTGCCCGCGGGGGTGGTGGCGATCACCAGTGGCGCCCCGAGCGCCTCGGCCGCGTCGTCCCAGTCCGCGGTGCACACCGCGACGCCCAGCCGCTCGCCCCACTGCCGCATCTCGGCGGCGCGGGCCTCGCTGCGAACGTAGGCGGTGACCTCGCCGTCGCAGATCCGGGAGAGCGCGGCCAGCGCCGAGGAGGCCGTGGCGCCGGCGCCCAGCACGGCGGCGCGCTCCACGCGGCCGACGCCGCGCTCGCGCAGCGCCGCCAGCATGCCGGGGATATCGGTGTTGTCGCCGAGCCTGCGGCCGTCGTCGGCGAAGACGACCGTATTGACGGCTTCCACCGACGCCGCGGTGTCGGTGATCTCGTCCAGCAGCGGGATGACGGCGCGCTTGAGCGGCATGGTCAAGGAGAGCCCGGCCCAGGCCGGTCCCCCGTCCTCACCGAGCCGTTTGAAGAAGTCGGGCAGCCCGGTCTCGTCCACTTCGAAGCGGTCGTACGTCCAGCCGCTCAGGCCCAACTCGCGGTACGCGGCGCGGTGCAGCACCGGTGACAGGGAGTGGGCGATCGGCGAACCGAGCACCGCTGCCCTGTGGTTTTCCGACATCTTTCCTCAGCCGTTGTTATTGCGCTGCTTATTGAACTTGGCGACCCACTTCTGGTGATCCGCGTAGGTCTTGGAGAACTCGCTCGTCTTGCCGTTGAGCGAGATGAAGTAATACCAGCCGTCGCCGGTCGGGTTCATCGCCGCCTTCAGCGCGTCGTGGCCCGGATTTCCGATCGGACCGGGCGGCAGCCCCTTATAGAAGTACGTATTGTACGGGTTGTTGTACTGCTTGATCTCGCTGATCGGGATATCGATCTTGCTCTGGTTCTTGATGTAGTTGTACGTGGAGTCGAATTCCACCTTGCCGTAGGTCTCGGGGTTCGCGGGCTTGAGCCGGTTGTAGACGACCTCGGCCATCTTCCGGAAGTCGTCGTGGGTGATGCCCTCCGCCTGGACCAGGCTGGCCACGCTGATCAGCTGGAGCGGGGATTCGAGGCCCAGTTCCTTGGCCTTGCCCTCCAGATCCTGCTGCCCGTAATTCCGGCTGGCCTCGGCGACCATCTTCCGCAGCACATCCGCGGGCTTGGCGCCCTTGCCCACGCTGTAGCGGGACGGGTACAGGAACCCTTCCAGCGGATCCTTGATCTTGCTGTTGTCATTGGCCCAGGAGGGCAGGCCGAGGTTCTTGGCCTCCTTCTTGGCCACGTCCGCGGTGGTCCCCGCCTTGAGGCCGATCTTCTTGTCGATCGCCGCGTAGATCGTGGCATCGCGCATGCCCTCGGTGACGATCAGGGCGTTGCTGCTGCTGGGGTCGAGCATCAGCTTGACCGCCGCCGCGCCGGACATCTCCTTGCGCAGGGTGTAGGTGCCCGGCTGGACGAACTTGCCGCTGTCCTCCACCGCCTCGACGAAGGCGCCGCTGCTCTTGATCACGCCCTTGTCGGCGAGGATCGAGCCGATCTCGGCATTGCCGGAGCCGGAGGGCACCTCCACCTCGATCCGGCCGGTGCCCTCGCCCGAGTAGTCGGGTGCGGGGCCGAAGCGGGTCTGCCAGAAGTCGTAGGCGAAGTAGCCGCCTCCGCCGACGGCGCCCACCAGGACAACGGTCACGAAGAGGCAGGCCACGCCGCTGCGGCGCTTCTTGGGCCTGCCCTTCTTGCCGGTGCGCTCGCCGTCCTCGTCGTCGTCCGCCTCGTCGTCCACGTCCCGGCCGTCGCCGCCGCCCGTGAAGAATGGATGGTCTTCCTCGTCCTCGGCCTGGATGAACTGCTCTTCGGGCGCCTCACGCTGGCGCGGCACCTGGTGCTCCGCGGGCACCGTGGGCATCTGCTGTGTCTGCTGGGGCACATGAGCGCCATGGGGCCCCATGGGGGCCTGGGGTGCCTGCTGTTGTCCCTGGTAGATGTCCTGGCCCGGATAGGGAGCGCCCTGGCCGCCGTAGGGGTCGTGGGGGTCCATGCCCCCGTACGAGCCGTCGTGGCCCGGGTAGGGGCCGCCCTGGCCCGGGTACTCCTGCGGGTGCCGCTGATGCGGGTAGCCGCCGTCCTGGCCGTCCCACTGGGGCTGCTGATGCTGCTGGGGGTCCTGCGGATATCCATGCGGATACTGCTGGTGCCCGTAGGGATCCTGACCGTACGGATCCGGTCCTTGGGGGCCCTGACCGTAGGAGCCCTGGCCGTACGGATCCTGCCCGTGGGGGCCCTGGCCGTACGGATCCTGGGCGTAGGCGTCCTGCGCATAGGGATCCTGGCCTGCCACCGCGTGGCCGCTCCACTCTCGGTCCCCGTACAGCGGATCCTCGGGGTGCCACGGTTGGGAGCCGGGTCCCCGGCCGTACTCAGTCATCGATCCCCTAGCGACGGAGGTGGTCACCGCTGGGCGTGTGCGTGGCACGGGCGGCGGCGGCCATGTCGCGCGGAACGTTACCGTATCGCGATCAGATGACCACTTCGACGGCTTCTCCCGGGGCCCGGCCCGAGACCCGCTCGGTCTCCAGCGCGCTCTGGAGGATCACCACGGCCGCCGCCTGGTCAACGACCGAGCGGCCCTTCTTCGATGTCACCCCGGAGGCGCGCAGCCCCTGGGACGCTGTGACAGTGGTCATACGCTCGTCGACGAGCCGGACCGGCACGGGCGCGACGCGGCGCGCCAACTCGCGCGCGAAGGTGCGCACCTTGGTCGCGGCCGGCCCCTCGCGCCCGCTGAGCGAGCGCGGCAGGCCGACTACGACCTCGATCGGTTCGTACTCCTCGACGAGGGCCACGAGCCGCTTGTGGGCGGCCGGGATATCGCGTCCCGGCACGGTCTCCACGGGTGTGGCGAGGATCCCGTCGGGGTCGCACGAGGCGACCCCGATCCGGGCGTCCCCGACGTCGACGGCGATCCGCCTGCCGCGTCGCACGGCGATCAGGCCGATTCCGCGACAAGCCGCTCGACGGCCTCGATGGCCTCGCCGACGGCGCCCGCGTTCTGACCGCCGCCCTGGGCCACGTCCGGCTTGCCGCCGCCTCCGCCGCCGAGCGTCTTGGCGGCGGTGCGGACCAGGTCACCGGCCTTGAGACCGCGCTCACGCGCGGCCTCGTTGGTGGCGATGACGGTCAGCGGACGGCCGCCCGCCACGGTGAAGAGGGCGACGACGGCCGGGCGGTCGCCCTGGATGCGCCCGCGCACGTCCAGGACCAGCTTGCGCAGATCGTCGGCGGAGGTGCCGTCCGGCACCTTGGCGGCGATCAGGGCCACGCCCCGGACGTCCTTGGCGCCCTGGGCGAGACCGGCAGCGGCCTGGAGCACCTTCTCGGCGCGGAACCGCTCGATCTCCTTCTCGGCCTCCTTGAGCTTGCCCAGCATCCCGGAGATCTTCTCCGGGAGCTCCTCCGGGCGGCCCTTGACCAGGTCGGTGAGCTGGGAGACGACCGTGTGCTCACGGGCGAGGAAGTTGTAGGCGTCCACGCCCACCAGGGCCTCGACCCGGCGCACACCGGAGCCGATGGAGGATTCGCCGAGCAGCTTCACCAGACCCAGCTGGGCGGTGTTGTGCACATGCGTACCACCGCACAGCTCCTTGGAGAAGTCGCCGATGGTCACCACGCGCACCCGGTCGCCGTACTTCTCGCCGAACTCGGCGATGGCGCCCTGCTTCTTGGCCTCGTCCATGCTCATCACCTCGGCGGTGACGTCGAGTTCACGCGAGAGCACCTCGTTGATCTTCTGCTCGACGTCCATGAGCACCGTGCCGGGCACGGCGGCCGGTGAGCCGAAGTCGAAGCGGAAGCGGCCGGGCGAGTTCTCCGAACCGGCCTGGGCGGCGGTCGGGCCCAGGGCGTCACGCAGCGCCTGGTGGGTGAGGTGGGTGGCGCTGTGGGCGCGGGCGATGGCACGGCGGCGGGTGATGTCGATCCGGGCGTGGGCACCCGCGCCGACCGTCACCTCGCCGACCTGGACGACGCCCTTGTGCACGCTGACACCGGGCACCGGCTGCTGGACGTCCCGGACCTCGACGACGGCGCCGGTGTCCAGCTTGATCCGGCCGGTGTCGGCGAGCTGGCCGCCGCCCTCGGCGTAGAACGGGGTGCGGTCCAGGACGACCTCGACCTCGTCGCCCTCGGTGGCGGCGGGCGAGGAGACCCCGTCGACCAGCAGGCCGACGACGGTGGACTCGCCCTCGGTGTAGGTGTAGCCGGTGAATTCGGTCAGGCCGGAGGTGTCGGCCACCTCGCGGTAGGCGGACAGGTCGGCATGGCCGGTCTTCTTGGCCTTGGCGTCGGCCTTGGCGCGCTCCCGCTGCTCCTTCATCAGCCGGCGGAAGCCGTCCTCGTCCACCGAGAGGCCCTGTTCGGCGGCCATCTCGAGGGTGAGGTCGATCGGGAAGCCCCAGGTGTCGTGGAGCAGGAACGCCTTGTCGCCGGCGAGCACGCTGCCGCCGGCGGCCTTGGTGTCGCTGACGGCGGTGTCGAGGATGTTGGTGCCGGCCTTGAGCGTCTTGAGGAAGGCCGACTCCTCGGCGAGGGCGACCGTCTCGATGCGCTTGCGGTCGGTCAGCAGCTCCGGGTACTGCTGGCCCATCGTCTTGAGGACGACATCGACCAGCTCGCCGACGACCGGCTCGGTGGCGCCGAGAATGCGCATGTTGCGGATGGCCCGGCGCATGATGCGGCGCAGCACATAGCCGCGGCCCTCGTTGCCGGGGGTGACGCCGTCGCCGATGAGCATGACGGAGGTGCGCATATGGTCGGCGACCACGCGCAGCGAGACGTCGGAGTCATGGGTGGCGCCGTAGGCGACGCCGGTCAGCTCGGTGGCCTTGTCCATGATGACGCGCAGGGTGTCGGTCTCGTACATGTTCTGTACGCCCTGGAGGATCATCGCGAGGCGCTCGAGGCCGAGTCCGGTGTCGATGTTCTTGCTGGGCAGCTCGCCGAGGATCGGGAAGTTCTCCTTGCCCTCGCCCGGCCCGCGCTCGTACTGCATGAAGACCAGGTTCCAGATCTCCACATAGCGCTCGTCGTTGACGGCCGGGCCGCCCTCCTCGCCGAACTCGGGACCGCGGTCGTAGTTGATCTCGGAGCAGGGGCCGCAGGGGCCGGGGACGCCCATGGACCAGTAGTTGGGGCCCATGCCCAGGCGCTGGATGCGCTCGGCGGGGATGCCGATCACCTCGCGCCAGATCCGCTCGGCCTCGTCGTCCTGCTCGTAGACGGTGATCCACAGCCGCTCGGGGTCGAGGCCGTAACCGCCCTCTTCCTGGGAGCTGGTGAGCAGCTCCCAGGCGTACCTGATGGCGCCTTCCTTGAAGTAGTCGCCGAACGAGAAGTTCCCGCACATCTGGAAGAAGGTGCCGTGGCGGGTGGTCTTGCCGACCTCTTCGATGTCCGGGGTGCGGACGCACTTCTGCACGCTGACGGCGCGGTCGAAGGGCGGCTTGACCTCACCGAGGAAGTACGGCTTGAAGGGCACCATGCCGGCGGGGACCAGCAGCAGCGTCGGGTCGTCCGCGATGAGCGACGCCGAGGGCACGACGGTGTGCCCGCGCTCTTCGAAGAAGCGCAGCCAGCGGCGGCGGATTTCAGCCGACTCCATCAGTGGTCCTCATTTCCGGCTTTGTGGATCTTGTAGGAAGTGGTCTGGGTGAGCTGGGCCCGGCCCCGCTGGGCGGGCAGCTGCTTACGGTCGTCCGGCGGCGGCGCGGAGAGCCCGAGCGCGTCCTTGAGCGCGGCCTCGCGGTCGGCCATACCGTCCCGTACGTCGAGGGCGAAGACCTTGATCCGCCGCCCCGCCAGCACCGCTCGGTCGGCGGCCTGCGCCGCCAGGCTCTCCGGGGTGAGCTGGTTGAGCTTGCGGTTGACCTTGGTGGTGGCCCACACCCCGGCGGCGACGCCGGTGGTGAACCAGAATGCGCGGCGGAACATCCGGTCTGTCAGCCCTTCGATCCACGGTTGCGGCGCCCGCCCCAGCGGGCGGACGGCAGGGTCTTGCCGATGACGACGGTGCGCGCGGGCGCGGGCTCGTCCTCCGGCCGCCCCTTGCGGCCGATCGCCCGCCGGACGCCGTAGCCGAACGCGGCCACCTTGACCAGCGGTCCGCCGAAGGCGGTGGAGACGGTCGAGGAGAGCGCCGAGGCGTTGGAGGTGACCTCCTGGACATCGGCGGCGATCGAGTCCACCCGGGCCAGCTGGGTGTTCGCCTCGCGCACGGTCGCGGACGCCTCGCTCAGCAGCGGGACCGCCTGGTCGGTGACCTCCGCCACCAGCCGGGTGGCCGCCTTGAGCGTCTGGGCCAGCCTCACCAGCGCCAGGGCGAGGAAGGACACCAGGATCGCCCAGAAGACGGCCACGAGGATCCCGGCCACCTCTCCACCGGACACGTCGCACCGCTCCCTGTCGCCGCTCGTCGTCGTTGACCGTGTTGGTCATGCTCGTCGTGCTCGTCGTGATGACTCGTCGTTCGGAGTCGTTCGCCGCCCGCCGCTCTCGGGCGGTATCCGGGTGCGGGCGGCAGGTATCGACCTTATCGCGCCGCGGAGGCGCACCCGAAACGGATAAGGGCCGCCGGCCCGCCCGGCCCGGACCCGCCACCGGACGAGCCCGCGGGTTCCCCGCCGACCGGTGTCGAGGGGAACCCGCGGGCTCGGGTGCGTACCGTCCGCTCCGCCGGATCAGCGGGCGTAGTACTCGACGACGAGCTGCTCGTCGCAGATCACCGGGATCTCCTTGCGGTTGGGGTCCCGGTCGAGGCGGAAGGCGAGCGCCTTCAGGTTGACCTGGAGGTAGCGCGGGGTCTCGCCGTCGGGGGCGTAGCCACCCTCGCGCGCCACCTGGAAGGGGTGCTTCTCGCGGCTGCGCTCGCGGACCATCACCACATCGTCCGGGCGGACCCGGAAGGACGGCTTGTCGACCTTGCGGCCGTTGACCTCGATGTGGCCGTGGGTGACCATCTGGCGGGACTGGTAGATGGTGCGGGCGATGCCCGAGCGCAGAACGAGCGCGTCCAGACGGCGCTCGAGCTCCACGACAAGAGCCTCGCCCGTCTTGCCCTCGGCCTTGCGAGCGCGGTCGTAGGCGCGGGCCATCTGGCGCTCGCTGATGTCGTACTGGGCGCGCAGCCGCTGCTTCTCCAGCAGCCGGACCTTGTAGTCACTGGTCTGCTTGCGGCCACGGCCGTGCTCGCCCGGCGGGTACGGGCGGGCCTCGAAGTACTTGACGGCCTTCGGGGTCAGAGCGATGCCCAGCGCCCGCGACTTCTTGACCTTGGGACGCGACTGGTTCACGGGGAACGAACCTCCATGTAAGTTAGGTGAGCCTTACCTTAGCCGAGGAGAGCGCATGTTTCGACCTGGGATCCCCCTGCCCAGCACTGGAAAGAGCCCCGAGGAGGGTCAGCCGCGTCCCAAGGAAGACGCCCTGCGGCCAACGGCGGCAGAGCGTGTACGTACTCTCGTTGAATCCAAGGCTACGGCTTCGTTGACGATTCCCGGAATCGAGGCCCTGGACGAACTGAGGGCGGACGGCCCGGCCGCCCGTACGGTCGCTCCGGACGGGGATGTGGTGCTGCTGGTCCCCAGCGGCTCCCCCGCCGCACGCGCCGCCGCGCATGCCCAGGACGACGAGCTGACCTGCGTGATGGAGATCACCGACGTCGCTCCCGTCGCGATGCCGCACCGGATCCGCGGCCGCGCCGGGGTGGCCGGCTGGCTCACCCCCGTGCCCTGCGGTGAGCGCACGCGCGCCGCGGCGGCGCTGCTGGCCGAGCGGCATCCGGTGGGCGAGCTGCTCGGCATCGACCAGGCGCCGCGGCCCCGGCGGTCCGGTAGGCCGGCCGCCGGGGTGGGGCCCGCCGGGCGAGCCGCCTGGGCACTGCTGCGGCTGGAGGTCGGCGAGGCGTGTGTGGACGACCTGTGGGGCGCGGACGGCGTGGAGCCGGACGACTTCACGACCGCCGAACCCGATCCGCTGATCCGGCACGAGGCCGATCTGCTCCAGCATCTGCACGCCGCCCACGGCGACCAGGTGCGCGGGCTGTGCGCGCTGCTCGGCGACCGCTCCGACATCGTCTGCACCCGGGGCCCGGCCACCCCGGTGGCCCTGGACCGCTTCGGACTGCGGGTGCGCTTCACGGACGAGGCGGACCGGCCGTTCGATGCGCGCTTCGACTTCCCCGAGCCGGTGCGGAACGTGACCGAGCTGCGGTACGCGATGCACGCCCTGTTCGACGCGGCGGCGGGCTGAGGCCGTCCGCCGCGACGAGGCCGGGGCCGGTACGACGAGAGCCGGGGCCCGTACGGCGGGGCCGGGGCCCGGCCGCTACGACGAGGCCGGGGCCTGGCCGTCGGCGGACGGCGGCGGGTCGCCCCGCAGCCGCGCCCGGACCCGCTCCACCACATCCGCGTACCGCGCCTCGGCCCCGTACCGCGTGGGCTCGTAGTACCGCTTGCCGTGGATCTTGTCCGGTGCGTACTGCTGCGCCGCGATACCGCCCGGCAGATCGTGCGGATAGAGATAGCCCTGTGCGTGGCCGAGCTTCTTGGCGCCCTGGTAGTGGCCGTCGCGCAGATGCGGCGGCACCGGCCCGGCGAGACCCGCCCGCACATCCGCGAGCGCCGCGCCGATCGCCGTGGTCGCGGCGTTGGACTTGGGCGCGAGCGCCAGGGCGATCGTGGCGTGGCTCAGGGTGAGCGCGGCCTCCGGGAAGCCGATCAGGGCGACCGCCTGCGCCGCCGCCACCGCGGTGGGCAGGGCGGTCGGGTCGGCCAGGCCGATGTCCTCGCTCGCCGAGATCATCAGCCGGCGGGCGATGAACCGCGGGTCCTCCCCCGCCTCGATCATCCGGGCCAGATAGTGCAGCGCCGCGTCCACGTCCGAGCCGCGGATGGACTTGATGAGGGCGCTGGCCACGTCGTAGTGCTGGTCGCCGGCCCGGTCGTACTTCACCGCGGCCCGGTCGACCGCCTCCTCCAGGGAGGTGAGCGTGACCTCGGGCTCGCCCTTGTCCAGGGCCGCCCCGGCGCCCGCCTCCAGCGCGGTGAGCGCCCGCCGGGCGTCGCCGCCCGCTATGCGCAGCAGATGCGCCTCGGCGTCCTCGGGGAGGGTGACCGCCCCGCCGAGGCCGCGCTCGTCGGTGAGCGCGCGCCGCAGCAGCCCGCGCAGATCGTCGTCGGTCAGCGGCTCCAGGGTGAGCAGCAGCGAACGGGAGAGCAGCGGGGAGATCACGGAGAAGTACGGATTCTCGGTGGTGGCCGCGATCAGCGTGACCCAGCGGTTCTCCACGGCGGGCAGCAGCGAGTCCTGCTGGGCCTTGCTGAAGCGGTGGATCTCGTCCAGGAAGAGCACGGTGTCCCGCCCGTACGCCCCCGAGGAGCGGCGCGCGCCGTCGATGACGGCCCGGACCTCCTTGACCCCCGCGGTGATGGCCGACAGCTCGACGAAGCGCTTCTGGGTGGCCTGGCTGACCACGTACGCGAGCGTGGTCTTGCCGATGCCCGGCGGGCCCCAGAGGATCACCGACGACGGCCCGGCAGGACCGCCGCCGCCCTCGCCCACGAGCCGCCGGAGCGGGGATCCGGGGCGCAGCAGATGCTGCTGGCCCACGACCTCGTCGAGGGTGCGGGGACGCATCCGCACGGCCAGCGGGCTGCTGGCGGGGTCCTTCTCCTGACGGTCCTCTGCGGCGGCGGTGAACAGGTCTGGCTCCACGTGGGAAGCCTATGCCAACCCTCCGACAACGCCGCCGGACCCAGGGTCCGGAAGGCAATGCCGCCGGACCCAGAGTCCGGAAGGTGCGGGCTCAGCCCTGCGCGCCCGTCCAGAAGTCCCACCAGCGGGTCAGGATGAGCATGCCGATCACGCCGATCCACAGCACCGGGATCACCCAGTGGAACTCCATGAGCCCGCGCCGCAGCCCGTCCGGTGCCGGGAGGTAGCCGTGCTTGAGGTTGTGGCCGGTGACGTAGCAGAACATCACGATGGTGGCGACCCAGGCGAGGCAGCACCACAGGCACAGCGAGCCGATGACGTAGAGCGACTCGTACTGGAGCCAGGTCACGAAGCCGACGCCGAAGAGCGTGCCCGCGTTGAAGGTCAGCCAGTACCAGCGCGGGAAGCGCGCCCCGGTCAGCAGGGACACGCCCACGCAGATCACGATGGCGTAGGCGACGAGGCCGAGCATCGGGTTCGGGAAGCCGAACGCCTGCGCCTGGTCGCTCTCCATGATGTTGCCGCAGGAGACGACGGGGTTGAGGCTGCACCCGGGCGTGAAGACCTTACCGTCGGCCTTGTACTCGAGGATCTTGTTCTTGTCGATCGTGATGACCCAGGCGGCGAGGAGGCCCAGCGCACCGGTGATCACGAGCAGGAGGGCGAAGGCGCGACTGCCTCCCGTCCCGACCCGCGCGCCCTCCCGCGCCTCGCCGGACTCCACATCGTCCATCACTGTCGTCGCCATACTCGCCGTCCGTCGCTCTCCACCGTGTCCAGCCCCGTCGGGCACGGCCATTGTGCCGCACCCCCTGCCGCCGTATGTCGCGTTCAGCCCGGACATGCCATGGTGCCCTGTCCCCCGTTCGGAGGACATAAGACGGGCTTTCCGGTCGTGCCCGGGACCGGCGCGGCACCGTCAGCCTCATGGGTATGGCAGATGAAGCGGTACGGGTGCGCGGGCTGTGCAAGCGCTATGGCGCGGTGACCGCGCTGGACGGCGTTGACCTGGGCATCCGGCGGGGTGAGGTGTTCGGCATCCTGGGGCCCAACGGGGCGGGCAAGAGCACGACGGTGGAGATCCTCCAGGGCCATCGGAGCCGGGACGCGGGCGAGGTCACGGTGCTGGGCCGGGATCCCGCCTCCGGGGGACGGCGGTGGCGTTCCCGGATCGGCATCGTTTGGCAGGATGAATCCGCCCCGGCCGAGTTGACGGTGCGGGAGACCGTGCGGCATTTCGCCCGCTACTACCCGCGGTCGCGCGACCCGGAGGAGGTCGTCGGGCTGGTCGGGCTCGAGGACAAGGCGGGCAGCCGGATCAAGGCGCTGTCGGGCGGGCAGCGGCGCCGGCTGGATGTGGCCCTCGGGGTGATCGGCGATCCGGAGCTGCTGCTGCTGGACGAGCCGACGACGGGCTTCGACCCGGCGGCGCGGCGGCAGTTCTGGGAGCTGATCCGGCGGCTGGCCGACGAGGGCACCACGATCGTGCTCACCACCCACTACCTGGACGAGGCCGAGGCGCTGTCCGACCGGCTCGCGGTCATCGCCACGGGCAAGGTCGTGGCCGAGGGCGCGCCCGCCGAGCTGCGCGAGCGGCACGGCGGCCGGGCGACGGTCCACTGGCGCGAGACGGGCGGCGGGGCGCGCCACCAGGAGACGGAGACCCCGACCCGTACCGTCGCGGAGCTGATGCGCCGCTTCGACGGGGAGATCCCGGGGCTGCGGATCTCCCGGCCGACCCTGGAGGACGTCTATCTGCGGCTCACCGGACAACTCGACGAGCAGCCCGGGGAGGCCGCGCGATGACCACCACGACCACCACCTCCTCCGGCATCCGGCGCGCCGCCGGGCCCGCCCCCGCGCGACTGCCCGGCGCCTGGACCCTCGGGCTGCACCGGGGCGCCCTCGAGCTCAGGCAGTTCTTCCGCCAGCGCGAACAGGTCGTCTTCACCTTCGCCTTCCCCGTCGTCTTCCTGGCCCTGTTCGCCTCGATCTTCCGGGACGATGTGCGGGGCGCGGGCGTGACCGCCTCCCAGCTCTACGCCGCGGCGATGATCGCGTCGGGGGTGATGTCGACCAGCTTCCAGTCGCTGGGCGTCTCCATCGCGCTCGAACGGGACGAGAAGGTGCTGCGGCGGCTGGGCGGTACGCCGATGCCCCCGGCCGCGTACTTCCTCGGCAAGCTGTGGCTGGTCCTGGTCTCCGGGATCGCCGAGACGGTGCTGCTGCTGGCCGTCGGCACGGCCTGCTTCGATCTCGAGCTGCCGACGGGCGCGGCCACCTGGTTCACCTTCACCTGGGTCTTCGCCCTCGGGCTGACCGGCTGTGCGCTGCTGGGCATCGCGATCAGCAGTGTGCCGCGCTCCGGTAAGAGCGCCACCTCGGTGGTGGTCCTGCCGTTCCTGGTGCTCCAGTTCATCTCCGGTGTCTTCATCTCGATCGACACGCTGCCGGACTGGATGCTGAACGTGGGCGCCCTGTTCCCGCTGAAGTGGATGTGCCAGGGGTTCCGCGGGGTGTTCCTGCCGGAGTCGGCGGCCGTGCTTGAGCAGGCGGGCTCGTGGGAATACGGCCGGATCGCCCTGGTGCTGGGCGCGTGGTGCGTCGGAGGATTGGTGCTGTGTCTGCTGACCTTCCGTTGGAAGAGCCACCGGGACGGCTGAGCGAACCGGCCGGCCCTCGCGATCCCGACGTGTACAACCGCACCTACCGGCGCTGGGACGTCTATTTCGCGATCGTGTTCGCGGCCACCTTCCTGTTCGTGCTGAGCGGATCGGACCTCGGGACCGGACCGCGCGTGGTCGCGGCGGCCTTCTTCGCCGCGACCGCGCCGTGGTACGTGCTGGTCGGCCGGCCGGTGCTGCTCACCGAAGGGGAGGACCAGCCCCGGGCGGTGGCCTATCTGGTGGGGCTCTTCCTGCTGTTCGTGGTGCCGTCCGCGCTGGACGGCGAGACCCGGATCGCCATCTTCGCGCTGACGCCGCAGTGCTTCATGCTGCTGCGGATGCGCAGGGCGCTGATCGCCGTCACCGTGATCAACATCGCCCCGGTGGTGGTCTGGGCGCTCGTGGAGCGGCCGGACTCCGGGGATCTGTTCTTCAACTCCCTCTTCGCGGCCGTCTCATGCGCCTTCTCACTGCTCATCGGCAGCTGGATCATCATGGTCCTCCAGCAGAGCGCCGAGCGCGCCCGGCTGATCGCCGAACTGGACGCCACCCGCGAGGAGGTGGCCCGGCTGTCGGCCGCGCACGGCGCCCTCGCATCGGCTGAGCCGGGAGATCCATGACACCCTCGGCCAGGGCTTCACCAGCCTGCTGATGCTCGTTCAGGCCGTGGAGTCCGAGCTGGACCACGATATGCCGCTGGCCCACGGCCACTTGGGCCTCATGGCCCGTACGGCCCGGGAGAACCTCGCCGAGGCCCGCGCCCTGGTCGCCGGGGCGGGCCCGGCCGACCTGGACGGCAGTTCGCTCCCGGACGCGCTGCGGCGGCTGGCCGCGCGGCACGGGGAGCAGACCGGCTCCCCCGCCCGCGTCGAGGTCTCGGGGGCGGTACGGCCGCTGCCCGCCGCCGTGGAGGTGGTGGCGCTGCGCGGCTGCCAGGAGGCACTGGCCAACGCCCGCCGGCACGCCGGGCCGGGCGCGGCGGTGACCATCGCGCTCGGCTACGGCGAGGACGCGCTGCGGCTGCGGGTCGAGGGCACCGGCCGCGGCTTCGACCCGCGCGCCCCGCGCGAGGGCTACGGCCTGGCCGGGCTGCGCGCACGAGCGGCCGAGGTGGGCGGCACGGCGGAGGTGTCCGCGGCCCCGGGCGAGGGCACGGCGGTCGCGCTCGAACTGCCCGTCCGGCCGCCCGCCCCCGTCCCCCATCCCTCCCGGCCGACGGTACGAACGAGGAGCGCACGGTGATCCGGATCCTGATCGCGGACGACCATCCGGTGGTGCGGGAGGGGCTGCGCGGCATGCTCGGCGCCGAACCCGATCTGACGGTCGTCGGCGAGGCGGCGAGCGGGCCGCGGGCGGAGGCGCTGTGTGCCTCGCTGCACCCCGATGTGGTGCTGATGGACCTGCGGATGCCGGACGGCGACGGGGTGGAGTCGATCGCCCGGATGACCGCCGCCGGGCTGCCGTCCCGGGTGATCGTGCTGACCACGTACGAGACGGACGGGGACATCCTGCGCGCGGTGGAGGCGGGTGCGGCGGGCTATCTGCTCAAGGACATGCCCCGCGCCGAACTCGCCGGGGCCGTACGCTCCGCCGCCCGCGGTGAGACGGTGCTGGCCCCGTCGGTCGCCGCCCGGCTCATGGACCAGCTGCGCGACCGGCCCGAGCGCCCCCGCCTCTCCGAACGTGAGACGGCCGTGCTGCGGCTGGTCGCGGAGGGGTGCACCAACGCGGAGATCGGCCGCCGTCTGTTCATCGGCGAATCGACGGTGAAGACCCATCTGCTGCGGGCCTTCGGCAAGCTGGGCGTGGACGACCGCACCGCGGCGGTCACCAGCGCGATGCGGCTGGGGCTGCTCTAGAGCGGCGTAAGGGGCCCGGGAACCTCCCCAGGCCCCTTACGGCGGCGTCGCTCAGCCGAGGCGCGAGCGGACCGCCTCGACCACCTCGGCCAGCGGCACCGGCGCCTGCTCGCCGGACTCCATGTCCTTCAGCTGGACCACGTCCTCGGCGAGGTCGCGCTCACCTGCCACGATCGTGTAGCGCGCACCGCTGCGGTTGGCCGCCTTCATCGCGGCCTTCAGGCCCTTGCCGCCGTAGGCGAAGTCCGTGGCGACACCCGCCGTGCGGAGCTCGCCGACCACGCCGAAGAGGACCTTCCTGGCCTCCTCCCCCAGCGGCACCGCGAAGACGCTGACGGCGTCGGGCAGATCCAGCTCGATGCCCTCGGCCTCCAGCGCGAGCACCGTGCGGTCCACACCGAGCGCCCAGCCCACCGACGGCAGCGCCGGACCGCCGATCATCTCGGACAGCCCGTCGTAGCGGCCGCCCCCGCCGACCGCGGACTGCGAGCCCAGCCCGTCGTGGACGAACTCGAAGGTCGTCCGGGTGTAGTAGTCCAGGCCGCGCACCAGCTTGGCGTCGTCCTCGAAGGTCACACCCCGCGCGGTGATCAGCTCGCGGACCTCCGCGTGGTACGCCTTGCACTCCTCGCACAGGTAGTCGCGCAGCAGCGGGGCGTCGGCCAGCTGCTTGCGCACCGCCTCGCGCTTGTCGTCCAGCACCCGCAGCGGGTTGATCTCGACGCGCCGCCGGGTGTCCTCGTCCAGGTCCAGGGCGCGCAGGAAGTCCTGGAGGGCGGCCCGGTAGACGGGGCGGCAGGTGGCGTCGCCCAGCGAGTTCAGCAGGATGCGGAAGTTCCGCAGCCCAAGCGAGCGGTAGGCGTCGTGGGCCAGGATGATCAGCTCGGCGTCCAGGGCCGGGTCCTCGGCGCCGATCGCCTCCGCGCCGACCTGCGAGAAGTGGCGGTAGCGGCCCTTCTGCGGCCGCTCGTAGCGGTAGTACGAGCCCGAGTACCAGAGCTTGACCGGCAGGGATCCGGCCTTGTGCAGATTGGCCTCCAGGGCGGCGCGCAGCACCGATGCGGTGCCCTCGGGGCGCAGCGCGAGCTCGTCACCGCCCTTGGTGGTGAGGGTGTACATCTCCTTGGTCACGATGTCGGTGGACTCACCGACGCCGCGCGCGAAGAGCTCCACGTTCTCGAAGCCGGGGGTCTCGATATAGCCGTAGCCGGAGCGCTTGAGCGGTGCGGCGATCGCCTCGCGCACCGCGAGGAAGGTCGCGGAGGCCGGCGGGATCAGGTCGTACGTGCCCCGGGGGGCCTTGAAGGTGCTCAACGGAAGTCTCTCGTCACATTCCTCGTCGCGGAGCCGGGCGCCGGGCGCCGTCTCCCAGGCCGGCGGCCACCTCCCGCAGAAACGGGTTGGTGGCGCGCTCACGGCCGATGCTGGTCTGGGGGCCATGGCCGGACAGCACCACGGTCGAGTCGTCGAGCGGCAGGACCACACGGGCCAGCGACTCGAGGATCTCGGCGTGATCGCCGCCGGGCAGATCGGTGCGTCCGATGGAGCCGGCGAAGAGCAGATCGCCCGAGAAGAAGACGGACGGGGTGTCCGCCTGCTCGGGCATCCGGAAGGTCACCGACCCCTTGGTATGGCCCGGGGCGTGCGCGACGGTGAGCTCCAGACCGGCCAGCTTCAGCTCGGCGCCGTCCGTCAGCTCCCTGACGTCGTCCGGCTCGCCCACGGTCAGATCGCCCAGCAGAGGCATGCCGACGGAGCGGGGAAAGGCCCTCTCGGGCTCGCTCAGCAGGATGCGGTCGGACGGGTGGATCCAGGCCGGTACGTCATGGGCGCCGCACACCGGCATGACCGAGGCGATGTGGTCGATGTGCCCGTGGGTGAGGACGACGGCGACGGGCTTGAGCCGATGCTTGGCGACCGCCTCCTCGACTCCCTGGGTCGCCTCGACGCCCGGGTCGATGATCACGCACTCCTCGCCCGCCGCGGGAGCGACCAGGTAGCAGTTGGTCCCAAACGATCCGGCGGGGAACCCGGCAATGAGCACGATCGTCCTTCACTGTCGTCCGGTGGAAGATTGTCGGCGGCTTCAGAGCCTACCGGCGGCGCCCCTGCCACAGCGAACCCGTATACGGTACGGCCGAGCCCTCGTACACAAACAGCAGCACATCGACGGCACACGCCATGAGGAGACGACCCGGTGGTCAGTAACGAGCAGCGGCGGCGGCAACTCGCCCGGGAGAAGTACCTTCGGCAGCAGCAGCGGCGCGAAACGGCCCGGCGCAAGTCACGTCAGCGCAATGTGGTGATCGCCGCCGTGCTGGCCGTGGTCCTGGCCGGGGGCGGGGCCGTGGCGGCCACGGGCGCGCTGGCCGGGAACGACAAGGACAAGAAGGACGACGCCGCCGCGTCCGCGACCCCCTCGGACGCCCCCTCGAGCAAGGCTCCGGACCCCTGCGCCAAGGAGGCGAAGGCGGTCGCCGGCGAGAAGCCCAAGAAGATGTCGTGGAAGAAGGAGCCCGAGGTCACGGTCGACAAGTCGGCTTCCTACACCATGAAGCTGGAGACGACCTGCGGGGACATGTCGGTGACCATGGACGCCGGCAAGGCGCCGCACACGGTCAACTCCTTCGACTTCCTGGCGGGCAAGGGCTACTTCGACCACACCAAGTGCCACCGGCTGGTGAACTCGGGGATCTACGTATTGCAGTGCGGTGATCCGCAGGGCACCGGCGCGGGCGGCCCCGGCTACACGCTCCCGGACGAGAACCTGAAGGACCCCTCGATCAAGGGCGGCAAGTACCCGGCCGGCACCGTCGCCATGGCCAACCAGTACAACCCGCAGACCAAGCAGGGCAAGAACACCGGCGGCAGCCAGTTCTTCCTGGTCTACAAGGAGAGCGAGCTCCCGCCGTACTACACGCCTTTCGGCACGGTGGACGAGGCCGGTATGAAGGTCCTGAAGAAGATCGCCAATGCCGGGGCCGGGGCCCCGGACCAGACGATGAACACCGCCCCGAACGCCAGCGTGGTGATCAACAAGGCGACGGTCGGCAAGTCCTGAGGTCGCCGACGCGCGTACTGCGAAATTTCGGTCGCGCAGGATACGGACAGCCGGGGCACCGGTCGCCTATGTTGGCGTTGTGCAGGGTGCCTGCCCCGGTGGCCGCCACCCTGAAGTGAGACCGGCCAGGGCGTTATCCCGACCGGAAGAAACTGTGGACGATGCCGGCGGGCCGCGCGCCCGCCCCGGCATCATGTGGAGGAGGCGCTGTGAGCAGCGAGCCTTGGGGCCGCGTCGACGAGGCGGGGACCGTATACGTGCGTACAACCGACGGTGAGCAGGTCGTCGGATCGTGGCAGGCGGGATCACCGGAAGAGGCCCTCGCCTACTTCGAGCGCAAGTACGACGGTCTGGTCGTCGAGATCGGCCTCCTCGAGCGCCGGGTCAAAACCACCGATCTGTCCGCCAAGGACGCGACGGCCGCCATCGAGCACATCCGGCAGCAGGTCGACGAGCACCATGTGGTCGGCGATCTGGACGCGCTGCGGAAGCGGCTCGACAAGCTGACCGGAGACGTCGAGTCCCGCCGCGAGCAGCGCAAGGCGGCCAAGGCGGTCCAGGCCGACGAGGCCCGCAGGGCCAAGGAGGAGCTGGTCGCCGAGGCCGAGCAGCTGGCCGCCAGCGAGCAGTGGCGGGCGGCCGGGGAGCGGCTGCGTGCCCTGGTGGACCCCTGGAAGGGCCTGCCCCGCCTGGACCGCAAGACGGACGACGAGCTGTGGCACCGCTTCTCGCACGCCCGCTCGGCGTTCTCCAAGCGGCGCAAGGCGCATTTCGCGGCCCTGGACGCACAGCGTGAGGACGCCCGTCAGACCAAGGAGAAGCTGGTCGCCGAGGCCGAGGCGCTCTCCGGCTCCACCGACTGGGGTCCCACCGCGGCCCGGTACCGGGAGCTGATGTCGGACTGGAAGGCGGCGGGCCGTGCGCAGCGCGAGGCCGAGGAGGACCTGTGGAACCGCTTCCGCGGTGCGCAGGACGTCTTCTTCCAGGCGCGCGGCGAGGTCTTCGCGGAGCGCGACGCCGAGCAGCGGGAGAATCTCACCCGTAAGGAGGAGCTCGTCGTCGAGGCCGAGAAGCTGCTGCCGGTCTCGGACCTGAAGGCGGCCCGCGCGGCCTTCCGGTCGGTCAACGAGCGGTGGGAGGCCATCGGCCATGTGCCGAGGGACGCCCGCGCCCGGATCGAGGGCCGGATGCACGCGGTGGAGCGCGCCATCCAGGACGCCGAGGACACGGAGTGGCGGCGGACCAACCCCGAGGCGCGGGCGCGCGCCCAGGGGCTCACCGGCCAGCTTCAGGACGCCGTCGACAAGCTGCGTACCCAGATCGACGCGGCCCGTGCGGCGGGGAACAACGCGAAGGCCGACAAGCTCTCCAAGGAGCTCGAGGGCCGGCAGGCGCTGCTGGACCAGGCGCTGAAGGGCCTCCAGGAGTTCGGCGGCTGATTCGCTGATCCGGCCGATACGGCGGCGGCCCCCGGCGCGAAGGCGCCGGGGGCCGCTTCGTCGTATGCGCTCGCCGCCGCCGTATGCGCCCGGTGGGGACGCGTTCTCAGCGGGCGCGGGCCGAGGTGACCCGGTAGACGTCGTAGACGCCCTCGACGCCGCGTACGGCCTTCAGCACATGACCCAGGTGCTTGGGGTCACCCATCTCAAAGGTGAAGCGCGAGGTGGCCACCCGGTCGCGGGAGGTCTGCACGGCCGCGGAGAGGATGTTGACGTGCTGGTCGGACAGTACGCGGGTGACATCCGACAGCAGCCGGGACCGGTCCAGCGCCTCGACCTGGATGGCGACCAGGAAGACCGACGACTGGGTGGGCGCCCATTCGACATCGAGGATGCGCTCGGGCTGCTGGGAGAGCGAGTCCACGTTGACGCAGTCCGCGCGGTGCACCGAGACGCCGCTGCCGCGGGTGACGAAGCCGATGATGGGGTCGCCGGGGACCGGCGTACAGCAGCGGGCCAGCTTGACCCACACGTCCTCGACGCCCTTGACCACCACGCCCGGATCGGCGCTGGAGCGGCGCTTGGTGCGGCGGATGGGCGGAGCGGTCTCGGCGATGTCCTCGTTGGCGGCGTCCTCGCCGCCGAGCGCCTGGACGAGCTTCTGCACCACGTTCTGCGCGGAGACATGGCCCTCGCCGATGGCCGCGTAGAGCGCGGAGATGTCGGGGTAGCGCATCTCATGCGCGAGGGTGACCAGCGAGTCCCCGGTCAGGATCCGCTGGATGGGCAGGTTCTGCTTGCGCATCGCCCGGACGATCGCGTCCTTGCCCTGTTCGATGGCCTCGTCGCGGCGCTCCTTGGAGAACCAGGCACGGATCTTGTTACGGGCGCGCGGCGACTTGACGAAGCCCAGCCAGTCGCGGGACGGCCCCGCGCCCGCCGCCTTGGAGGTGAAGACCTCCACCAGGTCGCCGTTGTCGAGGGTGGACTCCAGGGGGACCAGCCGCCCGTTGACCCGGGCTCCTATGGTGCGGTGGCCGACCTCGGTGTGCACGGCGTAGGCGAAGTCGACCGGGGTGGCCCCGGCCGGAAGCGCTATGACATCGCCCTTGGGCGTGAAGACGAAGACCTCGTTGCGGGACAGGTCGAAGCGCAGGGACTCCAGGAACTCGCCCGGGTCCTCGGTCTCCTTCTGCCAGTCCAGCAGCTGCCGCAGCCACGCCATGTCGTTGACGGCGTCGTCCTTGCCCGCCTTACGGGGCACATCGGTGCGCACCTTGGAGGCGCCGGCCACCGCCTCCTGCTTGTACTTCCAGTGCGCGGCGATGCCGTACTCGGCGCGGCGGTGCATGTCGAAGGTGCGGATCTGGAGCTCGACCGGTTTGCCGCTGGGCCCGATGACCGTCGTGTGCAGCGACTGGTACATGTTGAACTTGGGCATCGCGATGTAGTCCTTGAACCGCCCCGGCACCGGGTTCCACCGCGCGTGGATGGTCCCGAGCGCCGCATAGCAGTCGCGGACGGTGTCGACGAGCACCCGGATGCCCACCAGGTCGTAGATCTCGGCGAAGTCGCGGCCGCGCACGATCATCTTCTGGTAGACGGAGTAGTAGTGCTTCGGTCGGCCGGTGACGGTCGCCTTGATCCGCGCCGCCCGCAGATCGCCCTGGACCTGGTCGGTGACGACGGCCAGGTACTCGTCGCGCTTGGGGGCCCGCTCGGCGACCAGCCGCACGATCTCGTCGTACATCTTGGGGTAGAGGATCGCGAAGGCGAGGTCCTCCAGCTCCCATTTGATGGTGTTCATGCCCAGGCGATGGGCGAGCGGGGCGTAGATCTCAAGGGTCTCGCGGGCCTTCTTCTCCTGCTTCTCCCGCTTGAGGTAGCGCATGGTGCGCATGTTGTGCAGCCGGTCGGCCAGCTTGATCACCAGCACCCGGGGGTCCCGGGCCATGGCGACGACCATCTTGCGCACGGTCTCGGCCTGGGCCGCCTCGCCGAACTTGACCTTGTCCAGCTTGGTGACGCCGTCCACGAGCAGGGCGACCTGGTCGCCGAAGTCCCGGCGCAGGGTGTCCAGGCCGTACTCGGTGTCCTCGACGGTGTCATGCAGCAGCCCGGCCATCAAAGTGGCCGGATCCATACCCAGCTCGGCCAGGATCGTGGTGACCGCGAGGGGGTGGGTGATGTACGGATCGCCGCTTTTGCGCTTCTGGCCGCGGTGCCAGCGCTCGGCCACCTGGTACGCGCGCTCGATCTGGCGCAGCGTCGAGGCTTCCGCCTTGGGGTCGTTGCCGCGCACGATGCGCAGCAGTGGCTCGAGCACCGGGTTGTACGG
Organism: Streptomyces malaysiensis subsp. samsunensis; assembly: GCF_024519315.1. Classification (GTDB taxonomy): domain Bacteria; phylum Actinomycetota; class Actinomycetes; order Streptomycetales; family Streptomycetaceae; genus Streptomyces; species Streptomyces malaysiensis. The sequence continues at coordinate 38,238 of NZ_JANIIC010000020.1, forward strand.
GCTGGAGCGCTGGACGCCGAGGCGCGCCAGACGGGCCCGGACGCGGTTGGACGAGCCGGAGCGGGGTGCGGGGCTCTGGACGGCCCGCGCGGGGGGCGTGGTGGCCGGCAGGCTGCTGCCGCGGCCCGTGGCCGGCTTCGGGCTCGTCTGCTCGGGGCCGCGCCGGGCCGGGCCGTCACCGCTGTTCCTGGGCACGCCGGAGGCCGCCGTCGGCTCGGCGGCGGTGGGCGCGTCCGGCTGCGCGGAGGCGGTTCCGCCCGGACGGACTTTGGGCGAGAGCGGCTGGGCCTCGTCTGGCAAGAGCACTCCTAGAGCGGTCCGGACCTCTAAAGGTCGGGCTGCCATGGTATCGATCCCGCCACTCCGCTTGCCTCTCGACCGCGAAGCCGGGCCTGACCTGGGCAGGAGGGCGGCATGACGGAGGGCGGGGAACCGGCGGTGCGCCGTCCCCGCCCTCCGGCGGTCGTCTCGGCCCGGTACGCGGGCCCGTAACCCGGCTCAGACCGTGATCAGGGCCTCCAGCGGGGCGCTGTCGAGCGCGCCCAGCAGACGGCCGCGGCCGTCGAGGAAGCCGAGCTCCAGCAGCACGGCGACCCCGGCGATCCGGGCCCCGGCCCGCCGGATGAGTTGGAGGGACGCCTCGGCGGTGCCGCCGGTGGCCAGCACGTCGTCGATCACCAGGACCCGGTCGCCGGGCGCCAGCGCGTCGGCGTGTATCTCGATCTCCGCGGTGCCGTACTCCAGCTCGTACGCCTGGCCGAGCGTCGCCCCGGGGAGCTTGCCGGCCTTACGGACCGGTACGAAGCCGATTCCGGCGCGGACGGCGGCCGGGGCGGCGAGGATGAAGCCGCGCGCCTCCAGGCCCACCACCTTGTCCGCCCGGTGCCGGACGCACAGCTCGGCGAGCGCCTCGGTCAGCGCGCCGAAGGCCGCGGCGTCGGCGAGCAGCGGGGTGATGTCCTTGAACATCACGCCCGGCTTGGGGTAGTCCGGCACGTCCTGGATCCGGCTGAGCAGCAGCGTGCGCAGCTCCTCGGCGGCGGGGCCGCCGAATCCGTCCGGGGCGCCGTCGGCCGGGGTCCGCGTGGTCTCCGTCATGGTTCAGGCTCCCCCGCTCAGCGCCGCTTGCCCGAGGGCCTGCCGCGCCCCCGGTTGCGGGAGGCGGGCTGGCGGCGCTGGCCGACGACCCCGGCGGGGGCCGCGGCGGCGTCCTCCAGGGCGGGCGCGTCGTCCTCCTCGGCCGCCGGGTCCGCGGCCTCGGCCTTGGCCGTCGCCGCACGCTTGGCCTTCACCCGCTTGGCCAGGGCCTTCATCCTCGAATCGCGCTCCTTCAGATCGGCGACCAGCGGGGTCGCGATGAAGATCGAGGAGTACGCGCCGGCGGCGAGGCCGACGAAGAGCGCCAGCGAGATGTCGTTGAGCATGCCCGCGCCCAGCAGACCGCCGCCGATGAACAGCAGCGCGCCGACCGGCAGCAGCGCCACGACCGTGGTGTTGATGGATCGCACCAGGGTCGAGTTGAGGCTGCGGTTGGCGATTTCGCTGTAGGTGAAGCGGGTCTGCTTGGTGATGTCCTTCGACGCTTCCTTGAGACCGTCGAAGACCACGACGGTGTCGTAGAGCGAATAACCGAGGATCGTCAGCAGACCGATCACGGTGCCCGGGGTGACCTCGAAGCCGACCAGCGCGTAGACGCCGACGGTGATGGTGAGGTCGTGGACCAGCGCGATCAGGGCGGCCAGCGCCATCCGCCACTCGAAGGCGATGGCGAGATAGATCACCACCAGCACCATGAAGATCGCCAGACCCTGCCATGCCTTGCTGGCGATCTGCTCGCCCCAGCTCGGGCCGACCAGCTGGGTGTCGATCTTGCTGGTCGAGACGCCCAGCTCCTTGGCGAGCCCCTCCTGGACCGGCACGGCCTCCTTGGTGTCCAGCTCGCTGATCTGGACCCGCAGACCGCCGCGGCCGAGCTCCTGGACGACGACGGTGTGGCCGCCGGCCGCGTCCTCGGCCGCCTGGCGCACTTCGGTGCTCGAGATCTTGGTGTTGGGGGTGGTGAAGACCGCGCCGCCGGAGAACTCGATGCCCATGTTGAGGCCGCGCACCGCCAGGCCCACGATGGCCGTGATGGTGATCAGTATCGAGATGCCGTACCAGATCTTCCGCTTACCGACGAAGTCGTAGCCGACCTCGCCTCGGTAGAGCCTGGCGCCGAGAGTGCCGAGTCGCGACATCTCACGCCTCCTTCGTGTCGGCGGGGCCGGGGGCGGCGGGACGGCGACGGCGCAGCGGCGGCGCGACCCCGAGGCGCTTGGGGTCCAGCCCGGACCACGCGTGGCCGTTCCCGAAGAACGGGCGGCGGGCGAGGATCGTCATCAGCGGCTTGGTGAAGAGGAACACCACGGCGACGTCGAGCAGCGTGGTCAGCCCCAGGGTGAAGGCGAAGCCCTGCACCTTGCCGACGGTGACGATGTAGAGCACCGCGGCGGCCAGGAACGACACGAAGTCGGACACCAGGATGGTGCGCCGGGCCCGCGGCCAGCCGCGCTCGACGGCGGGGCGCAGCGAGCGGCCCTCCCGGATCTCGTCGCGGATCCGTTCGAAGTAGACGATGAACGAGTCGGCGGTGATACCGATGGCCACGATCGCGCCGCAGACCGCCGGGAGGTTCAGCGCGAAGCCGATACCCGGACCGAGCAGCACCATGATCGTGTACGTCAGGATCGCGGAGACCCCGAGGCTGGCCATGGCCACGAGGGCCAGACCGCGGTAGTAGACCACCAGGTAGATCACGACAAGCGCGAGGCCGATGGCACCGGCGATCAGACCGGCGTCCAGCTGCTCGCCGCCGAGCGCGGCGGAGACGGTGGTCTCGTCCGCGATGTCGAAGGACAGCGGCAGCGCACCGTAGGACAGCACGTTGGCCAGGTTCTCGGCGCTCTGCTGGGTGAAGCCGCCGGAGATGGTGGCCCGGCCGCCGGTGATGGCGCCCTGGGTGACCTCGGGGTCGGAGACGACCGCGCCGTCCAGGACGATCGCGAAGCGGTTCTGCGGGGACTGCTTGGTGGTGAGCTCACCGGTGGTCTTGGCGAACTTCTTGGAGCCCCTACCGTTGAAGTCGAGCTGGACGATCCAGCCCGCCCCGTTCTGGCTCTCGAAGACCGCCGAGGCGTCGTCCACATCGGTGCCCTCGACCTCGGAGGGGCCGAGGACGAACTTGGCGTCGCCCTTCTCGCTGCACGCCAGCACGGACTCGCTCGGCTTGGCGTTGGCCGCCTTCTCGGCCGCCGCGGCGCGTCCCGCCGTGGTGGTGCAGTCCAGGTTCGCGAACTGCTTGGCCAGCTCCTCCTGGCTGTCGGAGCCGGAGGGCTTCTTGGACGGGTCGGCCTTGGGGGTCTTCGACGGCGAGGGGCTCTGGGACCCGCTGGGCGTCTCGTCGGCCTTCAGGCCCTCGGAGAGGGCCCGCCCCTGGGTGCTGGGGCTGGCGGAGGAGGACGGAGCCGACGGCGTGCCGGACGGCTTGCCGCCCTTGTCGTCGCCCTTGTCATTGCCCTTGCCGCTGGCGGACGGGTTGGGGGTGGAGCTGGGGTCGGGGGTCTTCTGACCGCTGGTGGTCGTGGCCACCGGCCGGAAGTAGAGCTGGGCGGTGGTGCCGACCTGCTGCCGGGCCTGTTTCGCGTTCGTCCCCTTGGGGATGTTGACGATGATGTGCTTCTCGCCCTGCGTCTGGACCTCGGCCTCGGACACACCCAGACCGTTGACCCGCCGCTCGATGATGCTCACGGCGGTGTTCATATTGTCCGTGTTGATCGCGTTGGGCTTGCCCGGTTGGTTCTTGGCCTCCAGCGTGAAGCTGGTGCCGCCCGCGAGATCGATACCCAGTCGCGGCGTGGTGTGACCGGAGGCGAACATGCCTCCGGTCAGTCCCACGATGGCGATCAGGATGACGGCCAAGGCGCGCCCGGGCCTGCCCTGTGACCCGGAGGACCTGCGGCCCTTCTTCGGTGCTGCCACCTTCTCGTATCTCCCTGTCCAACCGCCCCGCATCGGGTGTGCGCGGGGCGGCCACGAAGTCTTGTGGGGACGAGCCCCCGCCGGAGCCTAGACCGTCCAGGGAACCGCGGCGCACCGATCGAGGGCGCGCCGCGGTTCCCGGATGACGGACTTACTTCGCGTCGGTGCCGCCGTCCCGCTTGTCGTCCTCGGAGGTGGCCGCCGCGGCGGTGTCGTCCTTGCCGAGGTCGATCTTCTTGACGTCCGTCTTCTCGTCCGCCTCGTCGGCCTTCTCGACCGCATCGGTCTTCTCGGCCGCCTCGGCCTTTTCGACCGTGTCAGCCTTCTCGAGCGCGTCGGTCTTCTCGAGCGCGTCGGCCTTGTCGGCGGAGTCACCGTCGGCATCGACGGACTCGGTCAGCGAGGAGGCGTCGTCGGGAACGACAGGGGTGTCGGTGGCGTCCTCGTCGTCGGGGTCGATGCCGTGCACGATGTGGTTGTACTCGGTGTCCGACAGGACGGCCCCCACGGAGTTCTTCGCGTAGATCGCGTGTACGCCGGGGGCCACCTCGAGGAGGACCGTGTCGTCGTGGACCTCCTTGACCGTCGCATACATGCCGCCGATGGTCCGCACGCCGGAGCCCGGCTGCATGTCATTGCGCATCTGCTGGGCCTGGCGCTGCTTGTTCTTGGCCGAACGCGTCATCAGGAACATGGCCCCGATAAGCACGATGAACGGCAGGAGAGTCACGATATTCACGGGACGGAAATTCCTTCACACGACCGCGGGGAGCGGCCTGGTCTACGGGGGTGGGTATACCGCACAGTGAGCGGACGGCATACGGACGGCATCGGCGGAGTCTAAGCGAGCCCACGCCAATGGAACAACGCCCGGCGCGGTACCGGGGTTCCTGACCCCGCCATTATTGGTCCTCTACGCCATGATGCAGGGTAAGCGAGCGCTTATGGCCCGCGATGGCCCCGCATGCCCCTCATGGTGCGTCTTGCCCCGTCATCCTCTGGGCATGCGGCCCACATCCCCCGGCATGCCGTCTCATGTGTCGAAGAGCCCCGCCTGGGCGCCGCCCGCGGTCTGCGGCGGCGGGGTGAGCCCCATATGGGCCCAGGCCGCCGGGGTGCCGATCCGGCCCCGGGGCGTACGGGCCAGCAGCCCCTCCCGGACCAGGAAGGGCTCGGCGACCTCCTCGACCGTCTCGCGCTCCTCCCCCACCGCGACCGCCAGGGTCGACAGGCCCACCGGGCCGCCGCCGAACAGCTTGAGCAGGGCGCTGAGCACCGCCCGGTCCAGCCGGTCCAGGCCGCGCTCGTCCACGTCGTACACGGCGAGGGCGCTGGCGGCGATCTCCCGGGTGATCACGCCGTCCGCCTTGACCTGGGCGTAGTCACGCACCCGGCGCAGCAGACGGTTGGCGATCCGGGGGGTGCCGCGGGAGCGGCCCGCGATCTCGGACGCGCCCTCGGTCCCGATGGTCACATCGAGCAGCCCGGCCGAGCGGTGGACGACCCGCTCCAGCTCCGCCGGGGCGTAGAACTCCATATGGCCGGTGAAGCCGAAGCGGTCGCGCAGCGGGGGCGGCAGCAGCCCGGCCCGGGTGGTGGCGCCGACCAGCGTGAACGGCGGCAGCTCCAGCGGAATGGCGGTGGCACCTGGCCCCTTGCCGACGATGACGTCGACGCGGAAGTCCTCCATCGCCATGTAGAGCATCTCCTCGGCGGGCCGGGACATCCGGTGGATCTCGTCGAGGAAGAGCACCTCGCCCTCGGTGAGCGAGGAGAGGATCGCGGCCAGATCGCCGGCGTGCTGGATGGCGGGGCCGGAGGTGATCCGGATCGGGGCGCCCATCTCGGCGGCGATGATCATGGAGAGAGAGGTCTTGCCCAGTCCGGGCGCGCCGGAGAGCAGCACATGGTCGGCGGTGCCGCCACGCTGCCGGGCCGCCTTGAGCACCAGGTCCAGCTGCTCGCGCACCCGCTCCTGCCCCACGAACTCGCCGAGGTCCTTCGGGCGCAGCGCGGCCTCCACCGCCTGGTCGTCGCCGTCGGCGTCGGCGCCCACCAGCCTGCCGCCCGTGCCGGGCGGGGCGTCGTCGGCGGTGGCCGGTGGGGTCTCGTCCCAGTTCACTGCGTTCAGCCTCGCGATGTCGTCCGAAGGGGTGCCGCCGGTCGCGGCCTGCCGCGGCCGCGGTGGTTCACCGGGTGCGGTTCAGGGTTTGCAGGGCGGCCCGCAGCAGCTGAGCCACGTGGGGCGTGCCGCCCGCGGCCACCGTCTCCTCGGCCCTCGGGGTGACGGCGGCCACCGCCTCGTCGGCCTCCCGGGTGGCGTAGCCGAGGCCGACCAGCGCGGTGTGCAGCTGGTCGCTCCAGCCAGGGGCGGCCGCGGAGCGGGCGCCGGGCACGGTGGAGCCGAGCGGCTCGCCGAGCCGGTCCTTGAACTCCAACAGCAGCCGCTGCGCCCCCTTCTTGCCGATACCGGGGACGGCGGTGAGCGCCTTCTCGTCCCCGGTGGACACCGCGAGCCGCAGCGCGTCCGGGGAGTGCACGGCCAGCATGGCCTGGGCCAGCCGGGGGCCGACCCCGCTGGCGGTCTGGAGCAGCTCGAAGACCTGGCGCTCGTCGTCGTCGGCGAAGCCGTAGAGGGTCAGCGAGTCCTCACGGACGACGAGGGAGGTGGCCAGCCGGGCCGGCTGCCCGACGCGCAGCCCGGACAGGGTGGCCGGGGTGCACTGGACCGCCATCCCGACCCCGCCGACCTCGATCACGGCGGTGTCCGGGGCGACGGCCGCCACCGGACCGGAGACGAACGCGATCATGAGCTACGGCCTTTCGTGGTGCGCGCGGTGCCCGCGGGGCGAGAGGTATCCGGGGTGCGGGCGGTACTGGTGGCGCGGGCGGTACCCGTGGTGCGGGCGGCATTCGTGGTGCGGGCGGCATTCGTGGTGCGGTGGGCGGCGACGGCCTGCTGGAGGCGGTTGGTCGCGGGAGCCCGCCAGATATGGCAGATGGCGAGCGCCAGGGCGTCGGCGGCGTCGGCCGGTTTGGGCGGTGCGTCCAGCCGCAGCAGCCGGGTCACCATCGAGCCGACCTGCGCCTTGTCGGCGCGCCCCGATCCGGTGACGGCCGCCTTGACCTCGCTGGGGGTGTGCAGCGCGACCGGGAGCCCACGGCGGGCCGCGCACAGCATCGCGACGGCGCTGGCCTGGGCGGTGCCCATGACGGTGCGTACGTTGTGCTGGCTGAACACCCGCTCCACGGCCACGAATTCGGGCCGGTGGGCGTCCAGCCACTCCTCGATGCCGCGCTCGATGAGGACGAGCCGCTCGGCGACCGCGGCATCCGCCCCGCTCCGTATGACCCCGACGCCGAGCATCCGCAGCGGGCGGCCCGCGACCCCCTCCACCACGCCGACGCCGCACCGGGTCAGCCCCGGGTCCACGCCCAGCACACGCACCGCGCCCCTCCCCTCACCGCTGCTTCGGTCACCTGTTCTTGCAGGCTAGCGGCTGCCGCCGACAACACCGGCGGACAACGCCGACGGGCCGGTGGGGTGCTGCCCCGCCGGCCCGTCCCGTTCGTCGACCGCCGTGCCGATCCGCCGTCAGGCGTCCACCTTGGCCATGACCTCGTCGGAGACGTCGAAGTTGGCGAAGACGTTCTGCACGTCGTCGCTGTCCTCGAGGGCGTCGATCAGCTTGAAGATCTTGCGCGCGGCGTCCTCCTCGAGCTGGACCTGCATCGTGGGCACGAAGTTGGCCTCGGCCGAGTCGTAGTCGATGTCGGCCTCCTGGAGGGAGGTGCGGACCGCGACCAGGTCGGTGGCCTCGCTGATGACCTCGAAGGACTCACCGAGGTCGTTGACCTCCTCGGCGCCCGCGTCCAGGACCGCGCCCAGCACATCGTCCTCGGTGAGTTCGCCCTTGGGGACGATGACGACGCCCTTACGGTTGAAGAGGTACGACACGGAGCCCGGGTCGGCCATCGAACCGCCGTTGCGCGTCATCGCGACGCGGACGTCGGAGGCCGCGCGGTTGCGGTTGTCGGTCAGACACTCGATGAGCACGGCCACGCCGTTGGGGCCATAGCCCTCGTACATGATCGTCTCGTACTCGGCGCCACCGGCCTCGAGACCGGCACCGCGCTTGACCGCGCTGTCGATGTTCTTGTTCGGAACCGACTGCTTCTTCGCCTTCTGGATGGCGTCGAAGAGCGTCGGGTTGCCCTCCGGGTCGGCGCCGCCCATACGGGCCGCAACCTCGACGTTCTTGATCAGCTTCGCGAAGAGCTTGCCGCGCTTGGCATCGATCACGGCCTTCTTGTGCTTCGTCGTAGCCCATTTAGAGTGGCCGGACATCCGCCTGTCTCCTTCGCGTAACCCATTGCTGTACGAACGCCTGCGATCCTACCGGGATAGGCTCGGCCCGCGGCGCGGACCAGCCCCACCACCCGCGACCGAGCGCTACGCGCGCAGCACCGCCCTCCCGTCGCCCCCCACCACCCTCAACCGAGCGCTACGCGCGCAGCACCGCCCTCCCGTCGCCCACCACCACCCTCAACCGAGCGCTACGCGCGCAGCACCATCTCTACGAAGAGCTGGTGCACCCGATGGTCGCCGGTCAGCTCGGGGTGGAACGAGGTCGCCAGGACGTTGCCCTGCCGGACGGCGACGGTGTGCCCGTCGAACGTCGCGAGCACCTCGGCCCCGCCGCCCACGGACTCGACCCACGGCGCGCGGATGAAGACCCCCTCGACCGGGCCGCCGTCGATGCCGTCGATGTCGACCTCGGCCTCGAACGACTCGTTCTGACGGCCGAAGGCGTTACGGCGCACGATCATGTCGATGCCGCCGATGGTCTCCTGGTCGTCCCGGCCGTCGAGGATCTTGTCCGCGAGCATGATCATGCCCGCGCAGGTACCGTACACCGGCATCCCGGCCCGGACCCGCTCGCGCAGCGGCTCCAGCAGCCCGAAGACGATCGCCAGCTTGGACATGGTGGTCGACTCGCCCCCGGGGATCACCAGGCCGGCGACCTCGGCGAGTTCCTCGGGGCGGCGGACCTGCCGGGCCGTGGCCCCGGCCGCGGTGAGCGCGGCGAGATGCTCGCGGACATCGCCCTGGAGGGCGAGCACACCGACCACGGGGGTGTCGGCGGAGGACGCGGCCGGTATGGACGACGTAGTCACGGAAGCGAAGACCTCTCGAACGTCAGGGGCACCACACGCCGGGCCGGTACGCCGGGCGCGTGGTGCCGTGTGCGCCGTACGGGCGCCGGTTACCAGCCGCGGCTGGCGTAGCGCTCGGACTCGGGGAGGGTGTCGCAGTTGATGCCGACCATGGCCTCGCCGAGGTTCCGGGACGCGTCCGCGATGACCTTGGGGTCGTCGTAGAAGGTGGTGGCCTTCACGATCGCGGCGGCGCGCTTGGCCGGGTCGCCCGACTTGAAGATGCCGGAGCCGACGAACACGCCCTCGGCGCCGAGCTGGCGCATGAGCGCGGCGTCGGCCGGGGTGGCGACACCGCCGGCGGAGAACAGCACGACCGGCAGCTTGCCGGTCTGCGCGATCTCGGCGACCAGCTCGTACGGGGCGCGGATCTCCTTGGCGGCCGCGTAGAGCTCATGGTTGTCCAGACCGCGCAGCCGGGCGATCTCGCCCTTGATCTGACGCAGGTGCCGCACCGCCTCGACGACGTTGCCGGTGCCGGCCTCGCCCTTGGAACGGATCATCGCCGCACCCTCGGCGATACGGCGCAGCGCCTCGCCCAGGTTGGTGGCCCCACAGACGAACGGGGTGGTGAAGGACCACTTGTCGCTGTGATTGACCTCGTCGGCCGGGGTGAGCACCTCGGACTCGTCGATGTAGTCGACACCGAGCGCCTGGAGGACCTGCGCCTCGACGAAGTGGCCGATCCGCGACTTGGCCATGACCGGGATGGAGACGGCGCTGATGATGCCCTCGATCATGTCCGGGTCGGACATCCGGGCCACACCGCCGTCCTTACGGATGTCGGCCGGCACCCGCTCGAGGGCCATGACCGCGACGGCACCGGCGTCCTCGGCGACCTTGGCCTGCTCGGGGGTGACGACGTCCATGATCACGCCACCCTTGAGCTGCTCGGCCATACCGCGCTTGACGCGGGCGGTGCCGGTCGCGGGGGCGTCGGAGTTGGACGTGCTGGCGGGCGTGATGGACACGGTTTGACCTCACTCAATAATGAAAAGTGCGATGAGCCCATCGTAGGGCCGTTCGATACCGATACATGACCCGGCCATCTGGTCCAGGTCATGAGCATGTGTGCTACACGGATGACAAAAGCCGGTCGGGGCCGGGCTCGACAAGGGCCAATCGAAGGCCGGTGGCTCGAAGCGGCCGGTGAATCCTCAGTGTGCGAACGGCGCCGTGTGCCCCGCCGTCAGCCACGAGCTCATTCAGCGCCCGGCCTCTTCCGGACCACGCGCCATGTCAGCCCAACGCGCCTCTTCGCTCGCCTCTTCAGCGCTCGGCCTCCTCGGTCCCCCGCACCCGCCCCAGGGCCGCCGGGGGCTCGTCGTCCATCTCGAAGGCGAGCGGGAACGGCGCATGGCCCGCCAGCCGGAACCAGCGCACCATGCGATGGCGGCGCAGCGCCCGCGCCGCGCGTACCGCGTCGTTGTGGAACCGCCGGGCCATCGGCACCCGCCGCACCGCCTCCGTGAGCTCCCCCAGCGCGTCCTCGCCGCCCGGCGCCTCCCGTACCGCCTCGGCCTGCGCGCTGTCCTGGAAGACGGCCCGCAGCGCCTGGCTCAGCTCGCTCTCGGCGACCTCGCGGTGCTCCTCCTCGGACTGCCGGGCGGCGTGCGCGGCCTGGTACAGCACGATCGACGCGGCGGGGTCGAGCACCCCCGCGGTGGCCAGCTCCTGGGCCACGGAGGCACGCCGCAGCAGCTGCGCGTCGAGTGCGGCGCGCGCCGCGTCCAGACGGCTGTGCAGCCGGTCGAGTCGTCCCGCGGTCCAGCTCAGGTAGACGGCGATGACGACCAGCGCGACCGCGATCCAGATCAAGGAGGTGCTCACGGCCCGCCACGCTACCGTCTGCCGCCCGCGGAAGTCCGGGGTGGAGCTCTCCGCCGGGGCCGCTCGATGCGGCGGTGTGGGGCCCCGTACAGCCGTTCAGAGCCCCCTGAAGGGGCGCGGGGCCGTGTCGATGTGCGGGGCTCCGCCGCGTGGGCGCGCTCGGCCACGACGGCGCCGCGTACGAGCGCCGGCCTCCCGGCGCTGCCGGCGGAGCGCTCAGTCCCTGGCGAGCCCCAGACGCGCCCACAGCCCCGTACGGTCGTCGGCGGCCACGGACGCCGCCCCGTCCGTCACCGTCTCGTAGACCGCGAGGATGTCCGCCCCCACCATCGACCAGTCGAACCGCCGTACGTGCCGGCTGCCCCGCTCCCGCAGCTCGGCCAGCCGCTTCTCGTCCCCCAGCAGCCGTACCGCGGCCGCCGCCAGCGCGTCGGCGTCCTCGTTGGCGAACAGCTCACCCGCCGCTCCCCCGTCCAGCACCTGGGCGAACGCGTCCAGATCGCTGGCGAGGACCGCGGCGCCCGCCGACATGGCCTCGACGAGGATGATCCCGAAGCTCTCGCCGCCCGTATTGGGCGCGACATAGACGTCGACGCTGCGCAGCAGCCGCGCCTTGTCCTCGTCGCTGACCATCCCCAGGAACTCGACGCGCTCCCGCAGCGGCGCCGGCAGATCGGCCACGGCCTCCTTCTCGTCGCCGCGCCCGGCGACCAGCAGCCGCGCCCCCGGCCGGGCCTCGAAGATCTTCGGCAGGGCGCGCATCAGCACCGGCAGCCCCTTACGGGGCTCATCGATCCGACCCATGAAGCCGAGCGTCTCGCCCTGCCACTCCTCCTTCGGCTCGGCGTCGGCGAAGAAGCCCACATCGACGCCGTTGGGGATGACCACCGCGTCGCCGCCGAGGTGCTCCACCAGCGTCCGGCGCGCGTATTCGCTGACCGCGATGCGCGCGCTGATCTTCTCCAGGGCGGGCTGGAGGATCGGATACGCCGCGATCATGGCCCGGGAGCGCGGATTAGAGGTGTGGAACGTCGCGACGATCGGCCCCTGGGCCGCCCAGCAGGACAGCAGCCCCAGCGAGGGCGAGGTGGGCTCGTGGATGTGGATGACGTCGAAGGCGCCGTCGTGCAGCCAGCGGCGCACCCGCGCGGCCGACAGGAAGCCGAAGTTCAGCCGGGCCACCGAGCCGTTGTACGGCACCGGGACGGCGCGCCCCGCGGAGACCACGTACGGCGGCAGCGGCGTCTCGTCGTCCGCCGGGGCCAGCACGGAGACCTGGTGGCCGCGCCGGATCAGATGGTCGGCCAGATCTCGGATATGGAACTGGACGCCACCTGGGACGTCCCAGGAGTACGGGCAGACGATCCCGATCCTCAAGGCTTCTCCATTCCAGGACGTCCCGGGCTTCCGGGACCGCCAGGATCTCCGGGACCGCCGGGCTTTCCGGAAGCTCCGGGACCGCCGTCCAGGTCCGCCGGCCACAGCCGCTGAAGCATGTGCCAGTCCTCCGGGTGCTCGGCGATCCCGGCGGCGAAGGCGTCGGCCGTCTCCTGGGCCATGACGGCGATCCGCTCCGCGCGGTTCCCGTCCGCGGGCACCTCGACCGGCGGGTGCACCCGCCCCCGCATCACCGGGGACTCGTCGTACCAGAGGGTCACCGGCAGCAGCGGCGCGCCGGTCTGGAGGGCGAGCGCGGCGGGCCCGGCGGGCATCTTCGCCCGCTCGCCGAAGAACGACACCTCCACACCGGAGGCCGACAGATCGCGGTCGGCGACCAGGCACACCAGACCGCCCGAGCGCAGCCGCCGCGCGAGCGTCCCGAAGGCGCTCCCGCCCTGGTGCGGCAGCACCTCCATGCCCAGCCCCTCGCGGTAGGCCACGAACCGGTCGTACAGCGACTCCGGCTTCAGCCGCTCCGCGACCGTGGTGAAGGGCACCCCCAGATGGGTGGTCACCCAGGCACCGGCGAGGTCGTAGTTGCCCATGTGCGGCAGCGCCAGGACCACGCCCCGGCCTTCGGCGAGGCCGTCCACCAGATAGTGCAGGTCCTTGACGTCGAAGCCGTCCTGTATGCGCCGCGGGCTCCACGTCGGAAGCCGGAAGGACTCCATCCAGTAGCGCAGGTACGAGCGCATGCCCGCCCGCGACAGCTCGGCCAGCCGACTCGGCGGGGCATCCGGCACCACTCGCGCCAGATTGGCCTCCAGGCGCAGCACGCCCTTGCCGCGCCGCTTCCACGTCTCATCGGCGATGCGCTGCCCGAGGCGCACGGCGACCGGCTCCGGGAGCTTCTTGACCGTGCTCCAGCCGAGTCCGTACAGCGCGTCGGTCAGCCTGTCCTTCACCGCGTATCGCCCCCCTGGGGCACCGCCCGCTCCCCGGCGTCCGCCTCGGCGGCCTCCCGGCGCACGGTCACCACCCGCTGGACGAGGGTCACCGCACTGCCGGCGGCCACGATCCACAGCGCGATCGGGAGCAGGATCTCGATATGCGGTACGCCGAACTTGTGCAGACCGGAGAAGCCGCAGGCCACCAGCGAGATCACCAGCCGCTCGGCACGCTCCACCAGCCCGTTGACGTTCACCGGCAGCCCGATGCTCTCGCCGCGCGCCTTGGTGTACGAGACCACCTGGCCGCTGGCGAGGCAGAAGATCGTCACCGCACACAGCACATTGTCGTCCCCTTGGCCCGCGTACCACAACGTCAGGCCGCCGAAGATCGCGCCGTCCGCCACCCGGTCCAGTGTGGAGTCCAGGAACGCGCCCCAGCGGCTCGAGCGCCCCAGCTGTCGCGCCATATTGCCGTCGACCAGATCGGAGAAGACGAACAGCGTGATGACGACGGTGCCCCAGAAGAACTCCCCCCGTGGATAGAAGACCAGTGCGCCCGCGCAGACTCCGGCGGTGCCGGTGAGGGTCACCGCGTCGGGGCTGACCCCGAGACGGATCAGCAGGGCGGCGAACGGTGTGAGAACACGCGTGAAGAACGCACGCGCGTACTTGTTCAGCATGGCCTTCCCGAAGGGTCGATACGGGCCGGATGGTCAAGAGACCACCGGCGCGCCCATCGTAGCCACGCCCCGGAGGGGCGCCGTGCACCTGTCGGACAGCTGCGCGACCCCGTGCGCGCTACGGCCCCATGTGTGACGTATGGACGCACCGTTACAGCGGTGGAAAGCTCGAAGTATCGCAAGGTGTCGACCGGGAGGCGAGACACATGGGCGACAAGACGAGTACGCACCCAGGGGCCGCCGGAAGGGCAGTGGCGGCCGACCGGCCCAGCTCCCTGCGGAATGTGGTTCTGGTCGGCCACAGTGGGACCGGAAAGACGACGCTGGTGGAGGCCCTCGCGCTGGCGACGGGCGCGGTCAACCGGGCGGGCAGGGTCGAGGACGGCGGCTGTCTCTCCGACTACGACGAGATCGAACACCGACAGCAGCGTTCGGTCCAGCTGTCGCTGGTCCCCGTCGAATGGGGCGGGATGAAGATCAATCTCCTGGATACCCCGGGATACGCCGATTTCGTCGGGGAACTCAGGGCCGGTCTGCGAGCGGCGGACGCGGCCCTTTTCGTTGTCTCGGCCGCCCAGGACGCCCTGGGCATCACCGGGGCCACCCGCATGATCTGGGACGAGTGCGCGGCGGTCGGGATGCCGCGCGCCATCGTGATCACACACCTGGAAGCGGCCCGCGCCAGCTTCGAGGAGATGACCGAGCTGTGCCGGGAGAGCTTCGGCGGCGACGACCCCGACGCCGTACTGCCGCTGTACCTGCCCCTGCGGGGCGAGCCGGGGCCGGACGGGCACGCCCCCGTGACCGGGCTCATCGGGCTCCTGACCCAGCGCGTCTTCGACTACTCCTCGGGGGTGCGCGCCGAATCGCCGCCCCGGGAGGACCAGCTGCCGCTGGTCGAGGAGGCCCGCGCCCGGCTCATCGAGGGGATCATCTCCGAGAGCGAGGACGAGACCCTCATGGACCGCTATCTCGGCGGTGCGGAGATCGACGTCAAGACGCTGATCGAGGACCTGGAGAAGGCCGTCGCCCGCGGCGCCTTCCACCCCGTGCTGGCGGCCGCGCCCGCCGCGGAGGGATCCAAGCAGGGCCTGGGCACCATCGAACTGCTGGACCTGGTGACCGGCGGCTTCCCGTCCCCGCTGGAGCGCGAGACGCCCCACGTCACCACCCCGCAGGGCGCCTCACGCCCCTCGCTGAGCTGCGATCCGAACGGCCCGCTGGCCGCCGAGGTGGTCAAGACCTCCTCCGATCCCTATGTCGGCCGGATCTCCCTGGTGCGGGTCTTCTCCGGCACGCTCCGCCCCGACGAGACCGTCCATGTGTCCGGGCACGGTCTGGAGGACCGCGGCCATGAGGACCATGACGTGGACGAGCGGGTCGGCGCCCTGTCCGCGCCCTTCGGCAAGCAGCAGCGCACCCTCGCCCAGGCCATCGCGGGCGATCTGGCGTGCGTGGCCAAGCTGACCCGCGCCGAGACCGGGGACACCCTCTCGGCCAAGGACCGGCCGCTCCTCATGGAGCCCTGGCAGATGCCCGATCCGCTGCTGCCCGTGGCCATCCAGGCGCACAGCAAACCGGACGAGGACAAGCTGTCGCTGGGCCTGTCCCGGCTGGTCGCCGAGGACCCGACGATGCGCCTGGAGCAGAACCCGGACACCCACCAGGTGGTGCTGTGGTGCCTGGGTGAGGCGCATATGGATGTCGCGCTGGAGCGGCTGCGCAGCCGGTACGGCGTCCAGGTGGACGCGGTGCCGTACAAGGTCTCGCTGCGCGAGACCTTCGCGGGGAAGTCGGCCGGGCGCGGCCGCCACGTCAAGCAGTCCGGAGGCCACGGCCAGTACGCGATCTGCGAGATCGAGGTGGAGCCGCTGCCGGAGGGCTCGGGCATCGAGTTCGTGGACAAGGTCGTCGGCGGCGCGGTGCCCCGGCAGTTCATCCCGTCCGTCGAGAAGGGCGTGCGCTACCAGGCGGCGCGCGGCGTCGCCGCCGGATACCCGCTGGTCGACGTGCGGGTCACGCTGCTGGACGGCAAGGCGCATTCGGTGGACTCCTCCGACGCCGCCTTCCAGACGGCGGGCGCGCTGGCGCTGCGCGAGGCGGCCGCCGACGCCCGGATCGACCTGCTGGAACCGGTGGTGGAGCTGGGCGTGCTGGTCTCGGACGACTATGTCGGTGCCGTGATGAGCGATCTGTCCGGACGGCGCGGCCGGGTCGTCGGCACCGAACAGTCGGGCGGCGGACAGACCTTGATCAAGGCAGATGTGCCGGAGATCGAGATCGGTCGGTACGCGATCGATCTGCGATCGCTTTCGCATGGCACGGGACGGTTCAGCCGCTCCTACGCCCGGCATGAGCCGATGCCCCAGCAGCAGGCCGAGCGCATGCGCGAACAGGTCGCCGCCGAGGCGTAGTTCACGACCCGCCCGTGGGGTGTTCCACCCGTCCGGGGCGTATTTCGCGGCCCGTCCGGGGCGTACTCCATCGCCTGCCCGTGGCGTAATTCACGGCCCGCCCGCCCCAACCGCGCCGGGGCGGGCGGGCCTTCGCCGTCCGCTGGTCACCGGTGGGTCTGGAGAGGGGTCCGGAGCCGGTCAGGAGGCGGGTCCGGAGGCGGTCAGGAGCCGGTTCCGGGGGCGGTCTTCCGCACGAGGGTTTTCCACAGGCCGCACACGCCCTGGCGACAGGTGGTGCACACCCCGGATACGCTGAGGTCGCAGCGCAAGAGCGTGCCGTATTGGGGGCGTTGGTGACGGACGGATTCGACTTCAGTCCCGGGGCGCAGGTTCCCCTGTCGGGAGCGGCGGGACAGACGGCGGCGACCCAGGCACTCGCCTCGGCCGCCTACCGCGACGACCCCGTGGCAAAGTTGCTGGACGCCAATTCGGAGTGGACGGTCTCGGCCGTCAAGGCGCCGAAGATCTCGCTCTTCGAGCCGAATCTGGGCGAGGCGTTCGCGCGCGCCGTCCAGACGAGAATGCTCGGCGGCGGCCGGGGCCAGGTGATCCAGTCCTTCGGTATGGAGCCGCAGACGGTGGTCGAGCACTGTCTGGCCGCCAACCGCATCCGCAAGACCCGGGACGCCCGGCTCACCGTCGTCATGGTGGTCTTCGGGCTGCTGTTCCTGCCCGGGGTGCTGCTCTGGCTCGGCGCCTTCCAGCTGCGCCGCTCGATCGCCGGGGCCCAGGACAAGCGGATGGGGGCGCTCGGCACGGCACTGCTGGTGGCGCTCGGCGTGATGGTCCTCATCTTCCTGATCAAGCTCCCCTTCACCGGCTTCTGGGGGATCTATCTGCGGGGCGTCGTGGTCGCCCCGGTGATCGGCTGGTACATCGCCAAGCAGATCTGCGAGCGCACCGCCAAGGACCTCCGGGACTCCTGGGGCGGGCTGCTCTCCGGCGGCGGCGTCGGCGCCAAGGTCCCCGAGACGGTGCCCAACCACCCGGGCCAGACCTCCGCCGAGGAGCTGCGCAAGGCGCTCCACAAGCTCACCGCCGAGCAGTACAGCAATGTGGTCTTCTACGCCGGCCCCAAGGGCATATTGGGCATGGGCACCCGCTGGGGCAGCTGGCAGCTGGCCGAGGACCTGGTCTCGGCCGACCCCGACAAGGAGATCGACCCCTTCCGCAGCTGGGATGTCATACGGGCGATCCATGACCAGCTGCGCATGCTGGAGCGCACCCCGCTGCACACCGGCGGCTTCCCCCCTCCCTCTGTGCGCCACTGGGTGGTCTCGCCGATCGGCGAGAAGGCAGGGGCGGTGTCGCGCGGCGGCACCTCCGAGGAGGAGGGCTTCCAGATAAAGGGCGTCGAACTCCAGCGGATCTGCGACCAGCAGCAGTTCGGCGCCGGTGACCGGCACTACCTGGGTGTGCAGTTCGTGCTCTGGGACGGCCAGCTGGTGATCACCTTGATGATCACGGTGACCCTGCTGCACAAGACGATGCGGATCGAGGTCACCGGGCATGCGCTGGGGCCGGTGCACCCGCTGTTCACCAGCAAGCCCTCGGCGCCCAGCAAGACGGTCGCCAAGACCTTCCGGTTCTGGGAGACCAAGTCCATCCCGCTGCCGCTGGTGAACGCGAAGGAGGTCGTGCGGCTGGCCGTGCGCGCCCCCTTCACCTGGTATCCGCCGATCCTCGACCACCTCGGCGGCAAGCTGGTCCTGCCCGAGCCGTTCGGTCTGCGGCACGCCTGGGCGGACAAGCCCTGGCGGCACCGCTTCATGGCGGACGACGCGCTGCGCGCCGCCACTCCGGTGCTGCGGGTGGTCCATGAGGCGGCCATCGGGGTGCTCAAGCACCACGGCGTGGACACCGAGCGCTTCGGCAACCGCTCGCTGGCGCTCAGCGGCCAGGTCCAGGACGCGGCCCCGAGGAAGGCCGATCTGTACGACGCGTAAGCCGCGGTATGGGAGAGGGGCCGGGCCGCGCGGCCCGGCCCCTCTCCCATGGGTCCGTCCTCCCCGTGGGGCGGTCGGTCAGGCCCCCGGCTGGGGCCAGGCGTCGGCGAGCAACCGGCGGGTGTCGGCGAGGAGTTGCGGCAGCACCTTGGTGCTGCCGATGACGGGCATGAAGTTGGTGTCCCCGCCCCAGCGCGGCACCACATGCTGATGCAGATGCGCCGCGATCCCGGCACCGGCCACGGTCCCTTGGTTCATGCCGATGTTGAAACCGTGCGCGCCCGAGGCGGTACGGAGCGCGGTCATGGCCGCCTTGGTGTACTCCGCCAGCTCGATCGTCTCCTCGGCGGTGAGATCGGTGTAGTCGGCGATATGCCGGAACGGGACGACCATGAGGTGGCCACCGGTGTACGGGTACAGATTGAGCACGGCATACACGGAGTCGCCACGGGCGATGATCAAGCCGTCCTCGTCGGACTTCTCCGGAATGGAGCAGAACGGACAGCCGTCGCCCGCGCCCGGGCCGGTCGGCTTGTTCTCCCCCTGGATGTAGGCCATCCGATGGGGTGTCCACAGGCGCTGGAACGCGTCAGGCGTCCCCACTCCGATCTGCTGTTCCGGCTCACTCGTCATGCGGGCCAGCATATTCGCCCGCAAGAGGTGAGGAAGAGCCGAGGGGTGGCCCTGGTCAGGGCCACCCCTCGGAAATCCCGCGGCCTCGGTGGAGACCGCTGTGGATCAGACCTGGATCCGGCGCTCCACGGCGTCGGCGATCTCGGCCAGCGCCTCGTCGATCGGGATGCCGTTCTTCTGCGAGCCGTCGCGATAGCGGAAGCTCACCGCACCGTTCGCGACGTCCTCATCACCGGCGATCACCATGAACGGGATCTTGCTCTTCTGGGCGTTGCGGATCTTCTTCTGCATCCGGTCCGAGGACGAGTCCACCTCCATCCGCAGGCCCTTCGCCTTGGCCTGCGCGGCGAACTCCTCCAGGTACGGCACATGGGTGTCGCCGATCGGGATGCCCACCGCCTGGACCGGGGCGAGCCACACCGGGAAGGCGCCCGCGTAGTGCTCCAGCAGCACCGCGAAGAAGCGCTCGATCGAGCCGAAGAGCGCCCGGTGGATCATGACGGGCTGCTGCCGCGAGCCGTCCGCCGCGGTGTACTCCAGCTCGAACCGGGCCGGCTGGTTGAAGTCGACCTGGATGGTCGACATCTGCCAGGTGCGGCCGATCGCGTCCCGGGCCTGGACCGAGATCTTGGGGCCGTAGAAGGCCGCGCCACCCGGGTCCATGACCAGCTCGAGGCCCTGCTTCTCGGCGGCCTTGCGCAGCTCCTCGGTGGCCTCTTCCCACTGGTCGTCGCTGCCCATGAACTTGTCGGAGTCGTCCCGGGTGGACAGCTCCAGATAGAAGTCGCTCAGACCGTAGTCACGGAGCAGGTCCAGCACGAAGGTGAGCAGATTGTCGAGCTCATCGGCCATCTGCTCCTTGGTGCAGTAGATGTGCGAGTCGTCCTGGGTGAAGCCCCGGGCCCGGGTCAGGCCGTGGACGACACCGGACTTCTCGTAGCGGTAGACCGTGCCGAACTCGAACAGCCTCAGGGGCAGCTCTCGGTAGGACCGCCCGCGCGCCCGGAAGACCAGGTTGTGCATCGGGCAGTTCATGGCCTTGAGGTAGTAGTCCTGGCCCTCGAACTCCATGGGCGGGAACATGCCGTCCATGTAGTGCGGCAGATGGCCGGAGGTCTCGAAGAGCTTGGCCTTGGTGATGTGCGGGGTGTTGACGAACTCGTATCCCGCCTCCTCGTGCCGCTTCCGCGAGTACTGCTCCATCTCCTTGCGGATCACGCCGCCCTTGGGGTGGAACACCGCGAGGCCGGAGCCCAGCTCGTCGGGGAAGGAGAACAGGTCCAGCTCGGCGCCCAGCTTGCGGTGGTCGCGCTTCTCGGCCTCGGCGAGGAAGTCCAGATACGCCTTGAGCTCGTCCTTGGTCGGCCAGGCGGTGCCGTAGATCCGCTGGAGCTGGGGGTTCTTCTCGCTGCCCCGCCAGTACGCGGCGGCGCTGCGCATCAGCTTGAAGGCCGGGATGTACCGCGTGG
This sequence comes from Streptomyces malaysiensis subsp. samsunensis, assembly GCF_024519315.1. Classification (GTDB taxonomy): domain Bacteria; phylum Actinomycetota; class Actinomycetes; order Streptomycetales; family Streptomycetaceae; genus Streptomyces; species Streptomyces malaysiensis. Next base: position 58,816 of record NZ_JANIIC010000020.1, read on the forward strand.
TCGGCAGGTGCGGACCGCGGCACAGGTCCTTCCAGCACAGCTCGCCGGTCTTGGCGTCGAGGTTGTCGTAGATGGTCAGCTCACCCGCGCCGACCTCGGCGGACGCACCCTCGGCGGCGTCGGCGGCCGAGCCCTTGAGCCCGATCAGCTCCAGCTTGTACGGCTCGGCGGAGAGCTCCTCGCGTGCCGCCTCGTCGGTGACCGCGCGGCGGGAGAACCGCTGCCCCCGCTTCTGGATCTCCTGCATCTTCTTCTCGATGCGCTTGAGGTCGTCCGGGTGGAACGGGGTCTCGACGTCGAAGTCGTAGTAGAAGCCGTCCTTGATCGGCGGGCCGATGCCCAGCTTCGCCTCCGGGAACAGCTCCTGCACCGCCTGGGCCATGACATGCGCGGTGGAGTGGCGCAGGATGTCCAGACCGTCCTGGCTGGTGATCTCCACCGGCTCGATCTCATCGCCCTCGGCCGGCTGGTACGCCAGGTCCTTGAGCTGTCCGCCCACGCGCACGGCGACGATCGAGCGGTCGCCGGTGAAGAGGTCCGCCGTCGTAGTGCCCGTGGCCACCACGCGTTCTTCCCGCTCGGAATCGCGTTGGATGATCACACGGACGTCTGACACCGGTCTCTCCTGACTGATGGATGGCTCACCGCGGCGAATGCCGCGCAGCGTGAATCGTACCGAGCCGACGGGCGCGACCGCGAAACGGTTGTGGAGGCCGTCACCGCGCGGGGCGGCCACCGCCACCGGCCCCGAGGGCCGGGTCGGCGGTTCAGGGGCCGCCGCCGCACGCCTCCTCGAAGAAGTCCAGGTTCTCCTGGAGCGATTTGACCAGCCGGTCCCGCTCGGCCTCGTCCACCTCGACCGGGGTGACGCCGGTGGCTCCGCTGAGCCGCCGGAAGCCGCCGCGGCTCTCCAGCCGCCCCCGCACCCGGATCGGCAGCCCCACCAGATGGGCATGGCCGGCGATCCGGTAGCCCTCCTCGTCCAGGGTGATCCGCACCTGGGCGACATCCGCCCCGGAGAGCACCCGCAGCCGCACCGTGCCGGGGCCGCCGGGGCCGGTACGGCGCAGCCGCACCACCGCACCGGTGACGCTCACGGGTACGGACGGCTCGTCCCGGACATAACGGGCGCCCGCCTCCCGCAGCCCCGGGAGATCGCCGGGCGAGAACTCCACCGGATCGGGCCGGGCCGCGAACCCCGGCGGCGGACCGGCGCCCGGAGACCACTCCAGCGCCACCCGCGCCCCCTCCGTGCCCTGGACCAGCGCGATCACGGCCTCGGTCAGCTCACGGCAGACCCCGGCCGCGACCGCGGCGTCATACGCCTCCATGCCGCCGGTCGTCCGGTGGTAGTCGGCGGCCTCACGGAGGGCGTACAGCGCGCGCAGCAGGGTGACCGCGGTGGCGCGGCCGTCCTCCTCGACCGGCATGAAGACGGTCAGCTCACGGCCGCCGGACTCGGCGCCCGGGGGCCCGGTCAGCACCCGCTCCAGGGACGCCTCGGCCGCGCGGCGGTGCCGGGCACCGTAGTAGCCCGCCCGGCCCCGGGCTGCGAGCGCGGCGGCCACCAGGGTGTCGCGGGCGGCGGCGCGCAGCCGCTCCTGCGCGGTCCAGGCGGAGGTGCCACCGCGGGATTCGGGCACCTCGCGCCGCCAGCGGATCTCATCGCTGGGCACGGTGAGGCCGGTGAGCACCTCACGGGCGGAGGGGGCGGCGCTGCGGCTGAGCGCGATCAGCGCCTCGCCGAGCAGATCGGCGCTGTCGGGGAAGTCCCGGCTCTCGGGCACCAGCAGGCTGGTGCCGCCCGCGAGCCGGCCGGGCGGGGTCCAGCGGGCGTAGCGCCCCGGTGCGCCGCCGCGGCGGCGCCAGCCGTGCCGGGCGAGCAGGGCGCCGAGGACGGCCGGATCGACCTCGTCGGGGTGCGGGACCGACGCTGGTGGCGCCGCGTCGTCCTGGGGCCATGGTCGGTCCATCACGGTCTCCCTCCCGCCCCGACCCGGGTCATGATCTCGCAGAGCGCACGGTCGTCGAAGATCCGCGAGGTCGGGATCCGCACAGTGGTCCGGCGGCGGCCCGTGACCGGGTGGCCGGCCAGATTGATCCAGTAGCAGCAGTGGCGCAGGGACAGGCGGTCATGCCCGGCGCGCAGCCAGTCCTCCTGGCCGCGCGGCACGATCATCACCACCAGGATCTTGTGTACGGAGACCGGTCTGCGGGCCAGCTTGACCAGGTGGTCGTTGTCGAGTGTGAAGGCGAAGGTCGGCCCCGCGGGGGCCGGTGCGATCTGGTACGTGGCCTTGAGCTGCACCTTGATGGTGACCTCGTCGTCCACGGCGTGGCCGCGCGCGCTGTGGCTGACATGCCAGTCGATGCCGTGGTCGGGAAAGGGCTGGGCCAGTGAGCAGCCCGCGGCGGCGGCCACCGCGTGCAGATAGCCCACCTGGAGGGTCTCCAAACAAGCGGTGGTGGCGATCTGGCCACGCACGGGGGGTGATCCGCTCAGGGCGAGGCCGGTCGCCGCCGGGGCCGGGTCGGGTTTCGCGAGCGTCATGTCCGTGACGCCTTCCGGTCGTCGCCGGCTTCGTACACCTGTGTTGTCTCCGCGTCAGGACCTCGGCAAACAGCGGCGGTTCGAGGTCCCCCCTCCGGGTATCACCTGGTCGGGGCGGGACACAGATGTCATCGACGGGAAGCGCACGAGGAGTTGAGGCCATGCCGTCCTGGTTCGAAGGGCCGCTCGCCGCCTTTGACACGGAGACCACGGGTGTCGATGTCGAGCATGACCGGATCGTATCGGCGGCCCTGGTGGTGCAGCGCGGGACCGGAAGTCTCCCCGAAGTCCGGCGCTGGCTGGTGAGTCCGGGTGTGCCGGTGCCGCCGGCCGCCACCGAGATACACGGTCTGACCGACGCTCATCTCCAGCAGCACGGCAGGTGGCCGGCGCCGGTGATGGACGAGGTGGCGCGGGCGATAGCGGACCAGATCTCGCGGGGCACCCCGCTGGTGATCATGAACGCGCCGTTCGATCTGACGCTGCTGGACCGGGAGTTGAAGCGACATCGCAACTCCAGCCTGGCGGGCTATCTTTCGCTGCGCTCGATGAGCGTGCTGGATCCGCGCGTACTGGACAAACACCTGGACCGCTACCGCAAGGGCCGCCGCACCCTGATCGATCTGTGTGAGCACTACGGAGTGGAGCTGACGGGCGCGCATGACGCGGGGGCGGACGCATCGGCCGCGCTGCACGTGGTGCGGGCGGTGGGGCGCCGGTTCGCCTCGCGCCTCGAGACGCTGACCCCGGCCGAGCTGCACGCCCGCCAGACGGTCTGGTACGCGGCGCAGGCCCGCGGGCTTCAGGCGTGGTTCGCGCTCAACGGCTCGGACGAGATCTGCGATCCCGCCTGGCCGCTGCGCCCCGACCTGCCGGCCGCCGCCTGACGCTCGGCCCGGCGGTCTATGCGCGGCCCAACCGCCTACGCGCGATCCTTCGGCCTGAACGCCCAGATTCGACAGCCCGGCCTCGGGTCCATTGGCCCGGCCTCAAGTCCGGTGGCCCGCCCACGGGCTCGCTGGCCCGGCCACAGTCGTCTCGCCGGCCCGGCGCTCAGGTCCGGCGGAGCGCGAAGGGGTGGCCCGCCGGGTCGGAGTAGATCCGGGTGTCGCGCAGACCACCGTTGTGCTTGGTGTCCAGCGGTCGGGCGCCCAGGTCGACCACCTGGCGCTCCGCGGCGTCGATGTCGTCCACCAGCAGGTCCAGATGGGCCTGTTGGGAGTCGTCCGGCCGTGGCCAGCTCGGCGGGGCGAAGCCATGGTCCCGCAGGAAGGCCATGCGCGATCCGCCGGGTGCGGCGATCTCGATCCGGTCGGGGGTGGTCATCGGCTGGATCTCCGCGCCGAGCACCCGGGCGTAGAACTCGGCGAGTTCCTCGGGGTCGGCGCAGTCCAGGGCCAGGACGGCTGCGGTCGCTACGGCCATGAGTTCCCCTCCATATCGTCACCCACGGAAGTTTTATCCGGATACCCAACTCCTGGCCGTACAAGCACACCGACCGGCGCACAGCCATGAGGCCGGGCCGCCTGCTGGCGGCCCGGCCTCATGTGGTGGTGGGCGATACTGGGTTCGAACCAGTGACCTCTTCGGTGTGAACGAAGCGCTCTCCCACTGAGCTAATCGCCCGGGTGTCCTCTTCGGGGTCTCCCCCGGCGGAACGACCTGAACAATACAGGTCGCGGCGGGTTTGGTTCAAACCGCATTTCCGCCGTAGGGCGGGGAGGCAGGGCCGGACGGCCGGGCGGGCTTCGTGGCGAGATGTGCCCGCAGCCCCCGCAGCCCCGAGCGCATCATCAGGGCGTGGTTGGCCCGGAAGACGGGACGGCCGGGGAGCGCGAGACGGCGCAGCAGCGGCTTGCGCGCCACCACCTCCTGTTCGAAGAGCGCGCGGGTGCCGTTCCCATGGGGCAGCACCGTCCAGCGCGCCCATCCCTCCAGATCTCCCGAGAAGCCGATCTCCAGCACGTTGTCCGCCGGGTCCTGGCGGGCCTCGCTGACGATCACCCACAGGTCGTACGGGACGAGGGAGCGGAAGCGGGCGGCGCCGCTGCGCTCGTCGATCCGCCGGACCTCACGGACCTGGGGCCACCACCCCGGATAGTCGGCGCCGTCCGCCAGCACCGCGAAGACGGCGGCGGGCTGCGCATCGAGGTCCCATCGGCTGCGGAAGCGGTAATGGCACCAGTCCATGCCCTCAAGTGTCATCGGACCGCGACGGCGTGGCTACCCCGGCAGCTGGTCGCCGACGAGCGCCAGGTTCTGGATCGCGGCGAGGCCGCTCCAGTCGGTGCCGAAGCCGATGGACAGGGCGCGCATGATGTCGCCGGTCCGCAGCCACAGGTCGGGCGAGAGCTCGGAGTTGTCCCAGGCGTAGCCTCCGATGTCGTACCGCCGCTGGTGCCGGTCCCCGTCGTAGGTGTGCATATGTCGCCGTGGTCCCAGAAGCCGTACCAACGGCGCTGCTCGACCTGGCTCTTGTGGTAGTCGAAGAGGAGCTCAAGACGGTCCTCGATCCTCGCCTTGGCGGGGGTGGAGCGGTCGACGGGGGCGAAGAGGCCGCCGAAGACCTCGGCGTGGGCCAGATCGGCGGGTCCGGCGGCCAGTTGGGCCGGGGTGCGCACAGCGGTGGCGTGCGCGGTCCATTTGAGCGAGCCGTCGGGCCAGTAGGCGGTGGCCCAGGTCTGGAGGGGCACCCGCTTGCCGTCGGCGGTGGTCAGCGCGAACGTCCGGTCGTCGGGATGGCGAGCAGCCAGGAGAACGGCGCGGCGGCGCCGGTGACGGCGGGGGCCTTGAGGAGGTTGCGTCGGGGGATCGGGGGCATGTCCGCTTCACCTTTCATGAGGGGGCAGGTGCATGACATGAGTGACCGTGGGCGGCGGAAGGACCAACGCCGCGCCCGTCAACGGTTCGGACAGGACCGGCCACAGAACGAGGTGAAGCGCTTCAACGAAAGCGCTTGGGGCGGCGCCGTCGGCCACCCATCGACGGACACCTTCGGACATGCGACAACGCCGAGGGCCCGGAAGGCAAATGCCTTCCGGGCCCTCGGTCCAGGGTGGGCGATACTGGGATCGAACCAGTGACCTCTTCGGTGTGAACGAAGCGCTCTCCCGCTGAGCTAATCGCCCCGGCGCACGCCCAACATTAGCGCATGCCGAACCGTGCCCATGACCAGTCCTCCGACCCGGGGCCGGTCACTGCTCGATCTTCCACGGCATCACGATGCCGAACTTCCACACATAGACCGACACCGCCACGGCACAGATCACCACCGCGACCGAGGTCAGTATCAGATTGCGCCTGCGCACCTTCGGGTCCAGGGCACGATGCGCCGCCTCGGTGACCTTGCGCTTGGTCCAGGCCAGCACCAGCTGGGCCCAGACGAACTCGGTCGCCCAGATCGCCATTCCGGCGAAGATCACCAGCCACCCCGGCCCGGGCAGCGGCAGCAGGACGATGCCCACGCCCACGACCCCGAGGCCGACGATGAACACGCCGACCTGCCAGCTCAGGTGGAGGGTGCGCGACCGCTTGATGAACCGCGGCGCCCGGGAGCCCAACACCGGCTCCCGCTTCGACGCATCGCCCCCCGCCGCGACCTGAGGCGCGCCGGTGGCCCCCTGCCGCTCGTCACTCTCCGCATTCATGTGACCCAACTTACCTGATCCTTCGAAGTCACCGGAACGGCGGTAGCGGCCACCCCGGAGCTGGGCCGCAAGAGCTACCAGAAGAGCCGCAAAACGGTCAGAGGGGTTTACAACGGCACCGTAGGTGGCATGTCGATTTCGCCGACGTGCGAATCCCCGAGCGCACACTGAGCGAAAGGCCCTGGCGCTTATGAACACCACGGTCAGCTGCGAGCTGCACCTGCGCCTCGTTGTGTCGAGCGAATCCTCACTGCCTGTACCCGCGGGCCTGCGGTATGACACGGCCGACCCTTACGCCGTGCACGCCACCTTCCACACCGGAGCCGAAGAGACGGTCGAATGGGTGTTCGCCCGCGATCTTCTCGCCGAGGGTCTGCACCGGCCCACCGGCACCGGCGACGTCCGCGTGTGGCCGTCCCGCAGCCACGGCCAGGGAGTCGTCTGCATCGCCCTGAGCTCCCCGGAGGGGGAGGCACTGCTCGAAGCCCCGGCGCGGGCCCTGGAGTCGTTCCTGAAGCGAACGGACGCCGCGGTGCCACCCGGTACCGAACACCGTCATTTCGACCTCGACACAGAGCTCTCCCACATCCTGGCGGAGAGCTGAGACCCGGCGAGAGCTGAGCGCTCGGCCGTCCGACTCGGGGAGACGGCGCAAGCCTGAGCGCAACATTTCAGTACCGAAGATCCCGACCACGGCAATCCCGACAACGGCAGAGGCAGGCGACGGTGCCGTCGCCGCGGCACCGCCCGCGGTGGCGGCACCGTCGTGTTAACACCCGGCCGCTTGGTGAACGCCCGGCGCCCGGCAGGACTAGAGTCGGGCAGATCGAGGGCCGCCCAGGGGCAGCCGCCGACCCAGCCGGCCAGGGAGCCAATCGTGCTGATCAACCACGACACCCGGTGCTCGCTCGACGCCGTCGTCGATCTGGTGAACACCGCGCCCGAGGGCGCGGAGGGGGACGGCCTCGCGGATGTCGCCGCACTCCGCCGGTTCGTCGAGCGCAATGTGATCAGCGACATCGGCACGCTCGGGGAGCGTGACCTCATCGCCGTCCGGGCCGTACGAGCCCGGTTCGCCGAGGTCTTCGCCACGGCCGGGAGCGAAAGCGCCACCCGCCGCACCGCGGAACTGCTCAACACGATGATCGCCGCGGCCGGCACCACCCCCCGGCTCACCGACCACGACGGCTACGACTGGCATGTGCACTACTTCGCACCCGGTGCCTCGCTCGCCGACCACCTCACCGCCGACTGCGGCATGGCACTGGCGTTCCTGGTGGTGGGCGGCGAGCAGGAGCGGCTGCGCCGCTGTGAGGCCCCGGACTGCCGCCACGCCTTCGTGGACCTGTCCCGCAATCGCTCCCGGCGCTACTGCGACAGCCGCACCTGCGGCAACCGGCTGCATGTCGCCGCCTACCGCGCCCGGCGCCGCGAGGCCGCGAGCTGACCGCCCACGCCCGGGAGGTCGGGGCCGGGCGGTCGGGGAGCGGACGGGTCGCCGCCTCACCACCGGTAGAGGTCGTGAACGGCGGTGCCGACGAGCAGAGTGCCGATGAACGCCAGGAACAGCATCAGCGGGGGCTGCGAGAGGGCGAAGAGACAGCCACGGGTCTCGTCGCTCGGCGGAACTGGGGGTCCTTCGATGGGGGATTGCTCCCCGGGCGGTGATTGCAACATCTCGCGGAGATCATGACCTAGCCATGGCACCGCCTGCGACCAGTGATCGTTATTTGATCGGTCGCTTGTCAGATCCCGTGCTTTTTGAGTATCGCCTCGATGTCCGAGAAGTCATCTGTGCCAGAGCTCGTTCCGCCCTTGACCTTCGGCTTTCCGGCCCCCTTGGCACCGGTGGCCCCCCGGCCGGGCCCCAGGGCGGGCTCCGAGGCCCCCGCGGACACCCCGGCCCGTTCCGCCGCGGCCGCCGCGCGCCGCTCCTTACGGGTGCCGCCGGAGCGGCGCTCGACCGCCCGGCTGATCATGAACAGCGCCCAGGAGACGCCGAGCACACCGAAGCCCAGCCAGACACTCGGCTTGAAGACCAGGTCGGCCACCCAGTCCAGGACGCCGGTCATCGCCAGGCCGAGCGGGATCAGGGCATAGGCGGCGATCCGGGTCGCGGCCAGGAACCGCTTGCGGTAGGCGGTCAGCCCGGCGATGCCCAGACCGGCCGCGGAGAGCGCGGCACATACGGTGTCGGTCAGCATCGTTCCTCCCGCGACTGGGTTTCCGGTATGTCCATCGTGCACCCCGTAAGGCGAACCGGGCCATGGCCAGGGCCCGGGATCAGGGACATCTCCGGGTACGGACCAGGGTCCAGGGGCTGGAAGACTGACCCCATGAGCCACACCGACCCCTCCTCTCGCCCCGTGCTCGACGTCTGGTTCGAATTGCAGTGCCCCGACTGCCGTACCGCACTGGCCGATCTGCGCGCGCTGCGCGACCGGTTCCAGGACACCCTGGAGATCCGGCTGCGCCACTTCCCGCTGGAGCGCCACCAGCACGCCCACGCGGCGGCCCAGGCGGCCGAGGAGGCCATCGCCCAGGGGCGCGGCTGGCCGTTCGTCGAGGCCGTCCTGGAGCGCGCCGAGGAGCTCGGGAAGCGCGGTGAGCCGCTGCTGGTGGAGGTGGCCCGGGAACTGGGGCTGGACGCCGAGGAGATGGACACCGCGCTGGTGGACGGGCGGCACATCCTGATCGTGGACGCGGACCAGGCCGAGGGCAAAGCGATCGGGGTCACCGGCACCCCCACGTATGTGATCGGCGGCGAACGGCTCGACGGCGGCAAGAGCCAGGAGGGGCTGCGGGAGCGCGTCGAGGAGATCGCCGTCCGCCTCATCGCCGAGCGCCCGTAAGGCCGCCGGAAAACCGGAAAAGCCGGCGCCCGTAAGAACGCCGGGAAGTACGAGCCGTCCCAAGGGCCTCCGGAAGGGCCTCGGGCCGGGGCCCGCCGGGCCCTCAGAGCAGCGGCTTGTAGAACTCGTACTGGGTCGGCTCGTAGCCCAGCGACTCGTACAGCCGCAGCGCCGGGGTGTTGCCGCCGAAGACACGCAGGCCCAGGCTGTGCGCCCCGTGCGCAAGGCTCTCGCGCTCGGCGCCCAGCATCAGGGTGCGGCCGTGTCCATGTCCGCGGTGCTCCGCGGCGACCTCGACGGCGAAGACGTACGCCTCCCCGTCCTCGGCCGCCTCCGGCTCCCCCGGGCGCAGCGCGAGCCAGAGGGTGCCCAGGTCCGTACCGCCGTGGGCGAGGATGCGCAGCAGGGCCCCGGGGGTGTCCGGGCCCTGCGGCAGCAGCCTGGCGTAGTCGGTGTCCGCCTTGGTCTCGGCCTGCTCCTGGCTGAGTCCGCGCTCCAGCAGATCGGCGATGTACCCGGTCCGCTCCCTGGCGCGCCACGCCGGGTACTCGGCCGCCGCCATGGGACGGATCACGCTGTCCCCGGGCAGCTCGGGCGGCTCGGTGAGCCGCTTGAGCATGTTGCGTCCGCGCTCGCGGTAGCCAAGCGCGGACGCGAGCCCGAGGGCGGTCGTGGCCTGCGCGGGGACGTTCACCACCAGCTGGGTGCAGCCCCAGCCGCGCAGCACCTCCTCGGCCGCGAGCGCGGCCACCGTGCCGCGGCCCCGGTGCCGCTCGGCCTCGTCGATGTGGAGCCGCTCGATGCACCCGGCCGCCCTGCCCAGGCGGGCGTCGGTGGCGAGGCGGACGGAGCCGATGGGACGGCTGTTGACGCACACCTCGTACGAGCGGGCACGCCCGCCGCCGTCGGTCCGCTGTTCGGGCACGGTGGGCCGCAAAGTGGTGGTCACGAAGGTGTTCTACCTGCCCGCCGGGCGATCGTCACCCGGTTTGTTCGCACGGATCCGCCGCGACCCGCTTGGTACGGGTCCGCCGCTGTACGGGTCCGCCGCGCGGATCCGCCGCGACCGGCCCGGTCAGGGGTCGATGTCGGCGGCCGCCCGCTCGATGAAGATCCGCAGGGCCTCGGCGGTGACCGGGCCGGGGGCGCCGGGCAGGGTGTGGTCGTCCACCCGGTGCACGGCCTGTACATCGCGGGTCGTGGAGGTCAGGAAGACCTCCTCGGCCCCGCGCAGCGCCTCCAGCGGCAGATCGGTCTCCTTGGCGCCCACCCACTCCAGCACCAGGGCGCGAGTGATCCCGGCGAGGCAGCCGGAGGAGAGCGGCGGGGTGTGCAACTGGCCGTCGAGGACCACGAAGACATTGGTGCCGGTGCCCTCGCAGAGCGCGCCGACCGTGTTGCCGAAGAGGGCCTCGGTGGCGCCGTGCTCGTGGGCGCGGGCGAGCGCGATCACGTTCTCGCCGTACGAGGTGGTCTTCAGGCCGGTGAGCGCCCCGCGCTCGTTGCGCGCCCAGGGGACGGTGATCACGGCCGTGGCGTCGGGCCGGCGGGCCGCCTCGATCAGCGCCACCACCAGGGTGGGCCCGGCCGTGCCCCGGTCGGAGCCGAGTGGCGAGATCCCTCCGGTGTAGGTGATCCTCAGCCGTCCGAACGGCACGGGGTGGGCCTTGAGAACCTCTTCGCAGCCCCGCCGCACCTCGTCCAGGTCCGGCTCGGGAAGCCCCAGGCCCCGGGCCGAGCGGGCCAGCCGCCGCAGATGGCGGGTGAGGGCGAAGGGCTGTCCCTCGGTGGCCTTGACGGTCTCGAAGACGCCGTCGCCGACCGTGAGCCCATGGTCGAACACGGACACCATGGCGCTGTCCCCGTCGCGGAGGGATCCATCGAGCCAGATGGCCGGTTTCATCGTGTCGCCCTTCCCGTCGGCTGCTGTACACCCGACGCTACCGCGAGCAGCCGGGCGGCCTTCAGTTCCGTTTCGTCCCATTCGCGCCGCGGCTCCGAGCCCCAGGTGATGCCCGCTCCGGTGCCGAACCGCAGCACGGCCCCGGCCGGGCCGCGGTCGATCCAGAAGGTCCGTATCCCGACCGCCAGCTCACCGGTGCCGCGGTCGGCGTCGACCCAGCCGATACCGCCGCAGTACGGGCCGCGGGGTGCGGTCTCCAGCTCCCCGATGACGCGCAGCGCACTGGACTTGGGCGCGCCGGTGACCGATCCGGGCGGGAAGGTGGCCGCGAGCAGCTCCGCCCAGCCGGTGCCGGGGGCGAGTTCGCCCCGCACCGTGGAGACGAGGTGGACCAGACCGGGGTGCGGTTCGACGGCGCAGAGCGCCGGAACGGTCACCGAGCCGGTGGCGCAGACCCGGCCCAGGTCGTTGCGGACCAGGTCCACGATCATCACGTTCTCGGCGTGGTCCTTCTCCAGCAGGTCCCCGGGGACGCGGCCGGTGCCCTTGATGGGGCCGGACTCCACGGTGCGCCCGGAGCGCCGCAGGAACAGCTCGGGCGAGGCCGTGGCCACCTCCACCCCGTGGGCGGGCAGCCTTACGGTGCCCGCGTACGGGGCCGGGTTGCCCAGGGCCAGCAGCCTGGTCAGCGCGTCCACATCGGCCGCGGCCGGATCGGGCAGCGGCGCGGACAGCACCCGGCAGAGGTTGGCCTGGTAGACCTCGCCGGTCGCGATGCGCCGCCGGATGTCGCGCACGCCCGCGGTATAGGCGGCCCGGTCCAGTGACGAGGTCCACTCCCCGGCCGCGGGGCCGCGCCAGCCGCCGGGCGCGGGAGGCGGTACGGGCTCGGTCCGTACATCCCCGAAGCGGGCACAGGTCAGCCGGCCCTCGAAGTCGGCGACAACGGCCCAGAAACCCTGGGTGTCCAGGGCCGACGGGTCGCTGGTCACCTCGCGCAGATCGGTGGCGAGCAGGTCGCCGAAGCGGGCGAGCGGGGGCAGGTCGGGCACGGTCGCGAGTCTATGGTGGCCAGGTCAGGGCGGCCTCGGCAGGGAGCGCGGCGGGCGAGCAGCGCAGCACGCTGCGGAAACGGAATTTGAGCTGGCCCCGGAATCCGCTAGAGTTCAACACGTCGCCGGGACGCGGAAGCGCCCCGGAGAAACGACACCTGCGGACGTGGCTCAGTTGGTAGAGCATCACCTTGCCAAGGTGAGGGTCGCGAGTTCGAATCTCGTCGTCCGCTCGGTGTGGGGGTTTCGATCCCCACGGCTGGTGGAGTGGCCGAGAGGCGAGGCAACGGCCTGCAAAGCCGTCTACACGGGTTCAAATCCCGTCTCCACCTCGGACGATTAGCTCAGCGGGAGAGCGCTTCCCTGACACGGAAGAGGTCACTGGTTCAATCCCAGTATCGTCCACTCGGGTCTGCCCCTTCCGGGATCAGGTCCACCCCGCGCGATTAGCTCAGCGGGAGAGCGCTTCCCTGACACGGAAGAGGTCACTGGTTCAATCCCAGTATCGCGCACGCAGTCCCGCGGACGATTAGCTCAGCGGGAGAGCGCTTCCCTGACACGGAAGAGGTCACTGGTTCAATCCCAGTATCGTCCACACCGATCGGCGGAGGGCCGGAGCGAAAAGCTCCGGCCCTCCGGCGTTTCCCACGTTTCCCGGGGCGGCGTCGCGCGGGTCGCTCAGGACGTCGCGCGGGTCGCTCGGGGAGTCGCTCAGGACGAGAAGAGCATGTGCCCGAAGCCCCGCTTGTGGTGTCCGTGGTGACCGCCGTAGTGCCCGTGCTGCGGGGCGCCCCACGCGGGTGCGGCCGGGTACGCCTGTGGAGCGCCGGGCGGGGCGGGCGGCGCCGCTTGCGTCCACTGCGACTCAAGGCGAGTCAGCGCCTCCAGCTCCCCGTAGTCCAGAAAGATCCCCCGGCAGCCGCTGCACTGCTCTATCTGCACGCCGTTGCGGTTGTACGTGTGCATCGGCGCATGGCACTTGGGACACTGCATGGTCCGCTCAACTCCTCATGCTTCGGGCAAGCACGCCGGAACGTCCGTTCGTGCGTGTGGACTTCACCCTACGGCCTCCATGAAGCGGGCGATGCGGACCGACGCCTCCACCATCGCCTCCTCCGCCTCGTCCAACGCGCGCCCGGCGGCCGCCGCCTTGGCGAGCGCGAGCGCGGCGGTCTGGACGGTGAGGGCGCGGGCCGGCACATCCAGCCGCGGCCAGGGGTCGCGCGGCCCCGCGGCGGAACCGCCCGCGGCCCGGTACGCCCCGAGGAACCGCTCCCAGTCCTCGGGGGCGAGCAGCCCGGCCGCGTACCAGGCGGCGGGCCGCGCCAGGTCCCAGGCCGGGTCGCCCAGGCCGAGATCGTCGATGTCGATCAGCCGCCAGTCGGTGGCGCGGGGGCGGATGAGCTGGCCGAGGTGGAGATCACCGTGACAGAGGCCCCGGGCCTCGGGCCGCTCGCCGCGATCCGCGCGGTCCGCATGGTTCGTGCCGTCCGCGCGATTCGCATGGTTCGTGCCGTCCGCGCGATTCGTATGGTTCGTGCCGTCCGGGCGATCCGTGTGGTTCGTGCCGTCCGCGCGGTCCACGCCCCGCGCCCAGCCGGGCAGACCGGCCCAGGCCCGCAGTACGGCCCTGGTGGCCGCGGTGTCGGGGAGCGCCGCCGCCCGCAGCCGGGCGATGGCGCGGGCCACCTTGGCCGGGCCGCCCATCGCCGGGAGCGGGCCCGGCAGTTCGCCGACCGGCACCGCGTGCAGCCGGGCCAGCAGGCTCCCCGCCTCGGTCCATGGGGCGGCGTCCGGCGCGTCGGGCGCCACGGGTTCGCCGTACGGCCAAAGGGTGACCATCCGGCCGTCGGGCAGCGGGGCCATGCCGTCGACCGGCGGCAGCAGTATCCCCGCGCACCGGGGGTGCGCCGCGACGCCGAGCCGGACGGCCAGCTCGGCCGGGTCCGTACCGGGCGGATGTGCCTTGGCGACGACGTGACCGCACCGGACGACGGTGGCGTCGGGGCGGTCGGCCAGCACGGTCACCTCGGCGGTGGCGTCACGCCGGGCTCGGCGGACGGCGGTGGCGAGCTGCGTCGCGGTTCGGCTCACGGCTCCCCCCTGTCATCGGCTGCCCCGGGATCGTAGCCGCTGCCGGGCGGGGCGCCGGGGGTCCGGGTCCCCTGGCGCCGGGCGGTCACCCGAGTGCGGGGCCGTGGCCGTCTTCGACGGCGCCGAAGTCCCGACGTCCCGGTGCGTTCACCGCAACGCGCCGATCCGGAAACACGTCGGCCCTCACCGGAGTGAGGGCCGAACGAGGGCGCCCCGGAGCCGACCAGGGGTACATTGCGAGTGTCAGCACGCAATTGGGAGTCAGTATGCCCGAGACCAGCGACAAGCACATCGGCGCCCGAATCCGCGAATTCCGCCTCATCCGAGACTTCTCCCTCGCCGAGCTGGGCCGACGTGCCCACGTTTCCACCAGTCAGCTCTCCCGGGTAGAGACAGGCGAGCAGCCCGCCAGCCCGTCCGTTCTGGCGGCGGTGGCCCAAGCACTCGGAGTCACTCTGTCCGTCTTGCACGGCCAGCCGTACATCCACATGCTCCAGAAGGATCAGCTTGACCGGCTGCTCGCGCCGATCAGCAGCGCCCTGGATGCCTGGGACATTCCTCCCGAAGACGATCTCCCGCTACGCCCGTTGGACGACATCGCGGCAGACACGAAGGTCGTCGCCAAGAGGCGCGCGCGGGGGGAGTTCGGGGCGGTGGCGGAGGCACTGCCCGAACTCATCACCGATACGGCTCTCGCCGTACAGACGTACACCGTGCCGAGCAGGGACCGCGAGCGAGCGCACAACCTTCAAGCCGAGATCGCGCGGACAACGGCGATCGTCGCGTACCGGCTCGGCTACATGGACCTGGCCCGGCTCGCTCTGGCGCGCATGGCCGTAGCGGCGCCACAGTCCGGCGACCCGCGTCAGGTCGCCGTCGAGAGGTACGAGCGGGCCGTCATCACCCACGCCGAGACCTCACGGCCTGATCGCGGCGTGGCCCTGATGAAGCGCGCCCTGCGCGACCTGGAAGACGACGGCGACCCGGCAACCATGGCCGTGCGGGGCACCCTGCTCCTACGCGCCTCGGCACTCTCCGCGGTACAGAAGGACCACACCGCCGCCGGGGACTGGCTCGCCCAGGCCAACGAACTCGCGGAGGCCGGTGCTGCCGCTGACGCTGCCGACGACCCGCCAGGATCCCGCTACGCCCTGGCGTTCGGGGAGCTGAACGTCAATCTTGGGCGACTGGACGTCGCGATGTTCCAAGACGACTACGAAACCGCGGTCCGCGTCGCTGACGAGGTGCGACTGCCCGACTCGTACCAGCCGACTCGGGTGGCCGGCTTCCTGATCCGGCGCGCCAGCGCGGAGGCTTGGACGGCCCGCCATGACAAGGCTCTCGCCTCGTTGCAGCAAGCGCGCGATCAGGCCCCGCAGTTGACCCGCTACCACCCCGACGTACACCAGACGGTCGGGACGCTGCTGCGGGCCCGGCAGAGGGCGGCCGAACCCCTGCGTGAGTTCGCCCAGTGGAGCGGCGTGTAGCCAACCGAACACACAATGTCAAGGCTCCAGCGTCCCTACCTTAGGGACATCGGGGCCTTCCTATGTCGGCACTCTGTGACGGTCAACACATTGCCGTGCACGGAGCAGACCATGACGACCAATGCTTTGCCATGGGCACCACCGACCGAAGACATCGAGGCGTTACCGGTGGGCGAATGGTGGGACGCCGTCTCGGCGCCCGCCCCTGTCGCCGACCGCGCGCTATCGCTGCTCGGCGACCGCTCCGGCGCCGTCATACAGGACGGCACCCACGGCAAGGCGTACTGGCTGATCGAAGTGAACACCGCCCAGAGCTGGTGCGTGCGTCAGGTCCACGTCCTCACCCGGCTGGTGGACGAAAAGACACTCATCGGCATTCCTCCGGCGACATGGACTCGCGACCACGACACCTACTGGCGGGTGCCGTACCGCATCGACCGCTATCTCACCGACACCCGGCAGCTCCATGAGGCCCTGGCTCAGGCGTCCTGGGAGGTCCTCGGCCCGAAGCCGAACGGCCGTCAGCTCTGCCATCGGTGCCAGTTGCCCACGGACGAGCCGATCCCTGTGCCCGTCGAGCACACCGGCAGTGTCGCCGCGGCGACCCGCTACGTCTGCCCCATGCACGCCCGCAACTACCCACACACCGACGACACCGTGCTGCGGGCCGCCGCCAGGCGCCGCGCCCTCGACCAGGGCAGGTCGCGATGACGGACCCCGAGCACAGCACCGAAGACGCGCACACCACCGAAGACGCGCGCACCGCCGAAGAGACGCACGCCGGCGAAGAGCCCAAGGACCCGTTCGCCGACGAGGCGTGGCGTGCGGCCATCGAGCACGCCGCGGGCTGCCCGGCCTGCCGGACACCCGGCGCCGGGTGCGAGACCGGGGAGCGGCTGTTGCGCACCTACGAGGAGGCCGCGCGGAAGGCCCGGTCGGAGGAGGGCGTATGAAGCGGGCCCGGCCCGGACCCCGTCGATACGCCGTCTACGCGCTCCGGGCCTCCCCTGCGCGCTGGTCGTATTCGGCGCGAGCGGCGGCGATCTTGTCCTGGTGGTCCTCGGTCCAGGCGACGAGCGCCTGGATGGTGTGGTGCAGCGTCGCTCCCATCGGGGTGAGCCGGTAGTCCACGCGCGGCGGGACGACCGGGTGCACCGTGCGGTGCACCCGGTCGTCGCGCTCCAGTTGGCGCAGTGTCACCGTCAGCATGCGCTGACTGACCCCGTCGATCTCGCGCCGCAGTTCGGTGAAGCGCAGGGTACGGCGGTCGAGCAGGGCGATGACGAGCAGCGACCACTTGTCGGCCACGCGGTCGAGGATCTGACGGAACTCGCAGCCTTCCCGGGTGTCCCACTGGCGGGCCTGGTCGTCATCGGTTCCCGTGCAGTGACTGGGTGACTTCAAAGTGCCTTCTTCCACGGTCGTTCAGGGTGCCCCAGGATCGAGGCGGTAACAAGAGGGAACTGCCCGGCGGTTCGGTAACCGCCGCCCGCGACGCCTTCGTTCTCTCTTGCCTCCCCCTGCCTTCCCTTTCGCTTCGAGGAGGCGTCCTGTGTCCACGCCATCCATGTCACCACCGCCGGAGCCCGACGGCGCCCGCCTGAGCGGGCGCGCCTGGGGAGTGCTCTTCGTACTGTGTGGCGCGATCTTCCTGGAGGGCATCGATGTGGCCATGCTCAATGTGGCCCTCCCGTCGATCCGTGTCGACCTGGGCATGTCCACCGGTGAACTCCAGTGGGTGATGAGCGCGTACGTCGTGGGTTACGGCGGGTTCATGCTGCTGGGCGGACGAGCGGCGGACCTCTTCGGCCGCCGGCGGACGTTTCTGCTCTGGCTCACCGTGTTCCTGCTCTTTTCCGGTCTGGGCGGCTTCGCCGAAGATGGAAGCACGCTGATCGTCGCCCGGTTTGTGACGGGGGTCGCCGCCGCGTTCATGACTCCGGCCGGGCTGGTGATCGGCATCGACGCCGCGCTCTCCCCCACCCTCACCCCCAGACTCGTCAACCGCTTCGGCAACGCCCGGGTCATCTTCGGCGGCCTGGTGCTGGCCGTGCTGTCGTACGCCCTGTTCCTGCCGGTCGGCGACGACTGGACGTACGCGGCGATGTTCCCCAGCCTCATCACCCTCGGCCTGGCGTTCTCCCTGGCCTACGGCCCGCTCACCATCGTCGCCACCGAGGGGATCGACGAGGAGGAGCAGGGACTCACGGGCGGTCTCCTCTACACCGCCTTCCAGTTCGGCGCCGCCCTCGGCCTGTCCACCGTCACCGCAGTCAACATCGCGGCCACCGCTGAGGGCGGATCCCCCAAGGCCCTGCTCGACGGCTACCACGCCGCCCTGCTCGTCCCACTCATCGCGGCCGCCCTCGCCGCGCTCATCAGCGCGTTCGGCCTCCGGGATCGCCCCGGTGCGGCTGCTGACGATGCCCCGCGGGCCGCGCCGGGCGCCGCCGAAGGCGCCGAGACGGCGGAAGCGGCGCGGTGAAGCCCCGCGGAGAAGAAGGTGGCGCCATGACGCTGACAGAGCGCTCCTTCTCCGCTCCGGATCCGGACCGTCGAAGACGGGGCATAGTGCCCCTCAGCGCGCCCTCGGCCACGGCCGGGGGCGCACCCCGTGTTTCGACTCTGTCCGACGGATCATGTACAGGCCGAGGTGACGGCGATCCTCGCCGAGATCGGAGCAGGCGCACCCGACCCCGCCGGGGGAATTCCACTCAGCCGGGGATCCAATCTTTCGCCTGGCCATCCCACTGGTACAGTGCGCCTTCAGGATTTACGCGGGGGACACAGATCCATCCATCTCGCACCCAGGAAACACGACAAAAACCAATGCCGTCCGGCGGCCCCGCATCGCAAAGGTCGAAAAGTTGGGCAAGGCCCTCAGGGGGAAGATCCAGCGGCACAATGATTTTTCCCCAGTCGTTTTCCGGACGCAGTAAAAGGCGCCTTGCCCTGGTCGACTCTCCGCCGCGCTGTTCCTCCACCTGACGTCGGAGGAACCGGCGTACTGCACTGCGTGTGGATTCATCTACGGCGCCGGCCAGCCGATTGCCGAAGTGGGTGGCCACTGCTTGGACGAACGGCGCCGCCGCCAGGACAACAAGGGCTTCACCAACGTACCGACCGGCGGTGCTGTCGTATGGGCCTTGCCGCCAATGGTTCCTATTCTGCTCGTCCACCATGCGTCCCCCTTCCAGCATCTTGAACATCACAAGCGCACTACAGAGTGTCAGAAATGGGGACCAGTGGCGATACATCCTGGGCTGGTCGAGGACCTGACCGCGGCGAGGGCGGGCCGGCGCGCCGCCAACCGGCGAGGCACGCCGCCCGTTTCAGAGGGCGCTCATGGCGGTCGAAATCGGTTCTGAAAGGCGCGATGCCCGGACAGCTCCCCAGCTGTCCGGGCATTCGTGCCGTCCGCCGCACCCCCGTCCCCACGGGGTTTAATGGCCGGAAGTCCCCGGCCCGGGCCGCTCTCCCGGGCCCGGAGCGCTTAGCGCCCCAGCATTCCCGCCACGGACGACGCCTGTGTGACGACGGCATCCCAGCCGCCGAAGGTGACGGTCAGGAGGATGGCCATCGGCAGCACCATCGCCGCCGCGACCAGAGGATGGCGGGTGCCGGTCTGCGGACCGCCGAACGCGTCGAGCGCCGCGTCCACGGACCCGCGACGACGTGTCCGGATGATCGTGCGTCCAGCCGTGTCCGCCATCGTCCCTCCTCCGTCACATCTGGGGGCGGCGAGCGTCTGACCTCGGGGGACGAGTGCTGCGCCCGCCGCTTGACGACTACATTAGGCGCGCAACCCGGTGCTCGGCGTCATGCCTTCGTATCGATTGCCGGGCCTCCCGGAGGATGACCCCGGGAGGCGTGGACTACTCCTCTGGGTGGAGATGCGCCCTCATGCCTTGGGGTCTTCCCGGAGGGGTCCGGGGAAGAGATCCTTCCGGAGCCCCTCCGGAGCCCATGGAGTGTGCCCCTCCGAACGTGTGTCAGCCCTGCTCACTCGCCCTCCCCCTGCTCGCCGCGCGGCACCGGCTGCTCCACCAGTGCCAGAACCCGATTGGCCATGAAGCGGGCCGTCCGCACCACGGACCCATTACGGGTGACTTCGCTCACTTCCACGACCCCCCGCCGGACCGCGGTCTCGACCCTCCGGCCCGCTCTGCTGGCCACCACTTCATACGTCCGCGTCGTGTCCCCCGCGTCCACGACTATCTCCACACGATCACCCTTCACGGTCTCAATCCCCCTTTGGAGACGGCCTTTTGAGATCACGCAGCGCGGACCGGAGCGACGGATTGCCACGATTCCGGCCCACTTCTCCAGGATCTCAGGCACCACTGACAATCCATCGCCCGACGCATGCGCGGCCTCTCAGCGCGCGGCGCCGTCAATCCGTAAGCTGTGCACGTCAGACGGAGGGCAACGGGCAACAGCGGCGATCCGACGGCTGATCGGCGGCAAACGGCAAGCAGACGGCAGCGGATGGGGCTCCCCACCAGGGGTTAGGGCCTGTCCGGAGTGGTGATCTGGATCAGGGAGCGGGGCGTGGTGCGTGCGATCGCAAGGCGCCGGAAGACCCTCGTAGCGGAGCTACCAGGGCATTTCGGCAACGCCGCGAGCGTGCGTGCCACGCCCCGCGAGCCCAGATCACCACTCCGGACAGGCCCTGAGGGAAGGGGCCTCCCCACCGGAGGTAGGGGACGGACATGGCGATGATGCGGCTCCGGCGCGAGGACCCGCGTGTCGTCGGCTCCTTCCGCCTGCACCGGCGGCTCGGCGCGGGCGGCATGGGGGTGGTCTACCTCGGCTCCGACCGGCGCGGGCAGCGGGTGGCCCTGAAGGTGATCCGGCCCGATCTCGCCGAGGACCGGGAGTTCCGGTCGCGGTTCGCCCGGGAGGTCTCCGCGGCGCGGCGGATCCGCGGCGGCTGTACGGCCCGGCTGGTGGCCGCCGATCTGGAGGCCGACCGCCCCTGGTTCGCCACCCAGTACGTACCGGGCCCCTCCCTCCACGACAAGGTGAACGAGGAGGGCCCGCTGCCCGCCGCCCAGGTCGCCTCGATCGGGTCGGCGCTGGCGGAGGGGCTGTTGGCGGTCCATGAGGCGGGGGTCGTCCACCGCGACCTCAAGCCCTCCAACATCCTGCTCTCCCCCAAGGGCCCGCGCATCATCGACTTCGGCATCGCCTGGGCGACCGGGGCCAGCACCCTCACCCACGTCGGCACGGCGGTCGGCTCGCCCGGCTTCCTCGCACCCGAGCAGGTGCGGGGCGCGGCGGTCACCCCGGCGACCGACGTCTTCGCGCTGGGCGCCACGCTCGCGTACGCCTCGACGGCGGACTCGCCGTTCGGGCACGGGAGTTCCGAGGTGATGCTGTACCGGGTGGTGCACGAGGAGCCGCAGTTGCTGGGCGTCCCCGACGCCCTGGCGCCGCTGCTCCACGCCTGTCTGGCGAAGGACCCGGAGGACCGGCCGAGCACTCTGCAACTGTCGCTGCGGCTCAAGGAGATCGCGGCGCGCGAGGCGCACGGTCATGGGACCGGCGGCGGGGGCTACGGCGCCGGCCGTCCCCCGGCGCGGCGCCCCGAGGCGTACGCCGACCAGAACACGGAGCGGCGCCCCGGCACGACGCCCGCGCCGCGCGGCGGGTCCCCGTCCTCGCGACCGGGAGCCGCTACGGGCGGGGGCTCGGGGCGGCCCTCGGGGCGGAACACGCCCGCGCGCCCGGCACAGCGCCGGGGCGGCCCGAGGCCACCCGCGCGTACCGGGCGCCCGGCCCATCCCGTCCGCACCTCGCCGAACGGACGCCGTTCCGGCGGGCCGAACCCCCGGCTGCTGCGGCAGCGGCTGACCGTGTTCGTCGTGGTGACGCTGCTGGTGGCGCTGGGGATCGCGGCGGCGCAGGGCTGCCAGGGTCCGGCGAACGGCCTGGGCGGGCCGCCCAGACCGACGGAGTCGGTTTCGTCGGCGGCACCGGACTCGGTGGCGGCCGAGCCTGACGGCCGCTAGTTACGGAGTGTCCGGCGGGGCTTGGCGCCTGCGGCGGGCCGCGCGGCGGAGCCGCATATCGGTGCTTCCCCCTCCCCGCCCCTTCCCGAAACTGGGGCTCCGCCCCAGACCCCGCTCCTCAAGCGCCGGAGGGGCTGGAAGGCGGGGCTCCACCCCAGATCCCCGGGGTCCAGGGGGCCAGACCCCCGGGGGTCCAGGGGCGAAGCCGCTGCCACTCGGCGGACGCCCCTGGCTGTCAGAGTCCCGGTCTGCCCGAGGTGACCGCGTAGAAGGCGACCGCCGCCGCCGCGCCCACGTTGAGGGAGTCCACGCCGTGGGCCATGGGGATCCGGACCCACTCGTCCGCGGCCATCAGCGCCTGGGTGGAGAGCCCGTCGCCCTCCGCGCCCAGCATCAGCGCGACCCGCTCCAGGCGGTGCGGGGCCGCGTCGTCGATGG
This sequence comes from Streptomyces malaysiensis subsp. samsunensis, assembly GCF_024519315.1. Taxonomy (GTDB): domain Bacteria; phylum Actinomycetota; class Actinomycetes; order Streptomycetales; family Streptomycetaceae; genus Streptomyces; species Streptomyces malaysiensis. The sequence continues at coordinate 80,854 of NZ_JANIIC010000020.1, forward strand.
TGGTGGCCTTCTCGTCGGGGGTCAGGGCGAGGATCTTGAAACCGGCGTCCCGGACCGCCTCCAGCCCGCGCGGCCAGCTCTCCAGACGGGCGTACGGCACGGAGAAGACGGCGCCCATGGAGACCTTGACCGAGCGCCGGTAGAGGGGGTCGGCGCAGTCCGGGGAGAGGAGCACGGCGTCCATGCCGAGGGCCGCCGCGCTGCGGAAGATGGCGCCGGTGTTGGTGTGGTCGTTGACGGACTCCATGATGGCGACGCGCCGCGCGTCCCGCAGGACCGACTCCGCGTCCGGCAGCGGCTTGCGCTGCATGGAGGCGAGGGCGCCGCGGTGGACGTGGTAGCCCGTGACGCGTTCGGCCAGTTCGGGGCTGACGGCGTAGACGGGGGCGGGCACGTCCTCGATGACGTCCCGCATCACATCGACCCACTTGGACGAGAGCAGCATCGAGCGCATCTCGTAGCCGGCCACACGGGCGCGCCGGATCACCTTCTCGCCCTCGGCGATGAACAGGCCCTCGGCCGGCTCCCGCTTGCGCCGTAGCTCCACATCGGTCAGACCCGTGTAGTCGCTCAGCCGCGGGTCGTCCGGATCATCGACGGTGATGAGATCAGCCACTTAAGTGATACTGCCTTGTCCTGGATGCGGTGCCAATGAGCCCGACACGAATAAGTTACCGACGGTTACGTCATCCGTGGTCACGGGCGGAGAGGGCGACGACATCGCCGATCACCACGACCGCCGGGGGCCGTACGCCCTCGGCCGCGACCTTCTCCGCGACGGTGGCGAGGGTCGCGTCCACCCGCCGCTGCGTCGGGGTGGTGCCCTCCTGGACCACGGCGACCGGGGTGTCGGCGGCCCGGCCGTGCGTGACGAGGGCCGCGGCGATGGCGCCGATCTTCTCGACGGCCATGAGCAGCACCAGCGTGCCGCGCAGCCTGGCCAGCGCCGCCCAGTCCACCAGGGAGCTGGGGTCGTCGGGGGCGACATGGCCGCTGACCACCGTGAACTCATGCGCGACGCCCCGGTGGGTCACCGGGATCCCGGCCGCGCCCGGGACGCTGATGGAGCTGGAGATGCCGGGGACCACGGTGCACGGGATCCCGGCCTCGGCGAGCGCCTCCGCCTCCTCCATGCCGCGCCCGAAGACGAAGGGGTCGCCGCCCTTGAGGCGGACCACCGACTTGCCCGCCTTGGCGTGCTCGATCAACGCGTTGTTGATCGCCTCCTGCGCCATGAAGCGGCCGTACGGGATCTTCGCCGCGTCGATCACCTCGACATGCGGCGGCAGTTCATCGAGCAGATCGCGCGGGCCGAGGCGGTCGGCCACCACCACGTCCGCCTCGGCGAGGAGGCGGCGGCCGCGCACGGTGATCAGGTCCGGATCGCCCGGCCCGCCGCCCACCAGCGCCACATGGGGGCCGCGGGTGCGGTGGCGGGGCGCGGCGAGGGTGCCGTCGCGCAGCCCCTCCACCACGGCGTCCCGGACGGCGGAGGAGCGGCGCGGGTCCTGCCCGGTGAGCACGGCCACGGTGACGCCCTCGCTGCGTCCGGTGGCCGGGGTCCAGGCGGAGGCGGCCTCGGCGTCGTCGCTGCGGACGCACCAGACGCGGCGCGCCTCGGCCTCGGCGGACGCGGCGGCGTTGGCCTCCGGGTCGTCCGTGGTGATCAGCACGTACCAAGCGCCCTCGAAGTCGCCCTCCCGGTACCGGCGGCGCTCCCAGCGCACCTCCCCCGCCTCGGCCATGGCCTCGACGGAGGCCGTGGCGGACGGCGAGATCAGCAGGATGTCCGCACCGGCCGCTATCAGCGCGGGCAGCCGGCGCTGGGCCACCTGGCCCGCCCCGAGAACGACGACCCGCCGCCCGGAAAGGCGCAGTCCGACCGGGTATGCAAAGTTTTCGGACATGGCGGTGCGGCTCTCCTCGTGCGAATGCGCGGCCGCTGCGGCGCTGGAGCGGCTGATCGACTGTGGGACTGGCCCCCGCCGCCACCTTACGCGGCGGGGCACGCATCAGTTCTTCTCCGTGACCCCTGCGGAGTCGAACGTGGCCACCTCGTGCATCGCCCGTGCGGCGCTCTGCACCACCGGCAGGGCGAGCAGCGCCCCGGTGCCCTCGCCGAGCCGCAGATCCAGGTCGATCAGGGGGCGCAGACCCAGCTTGTTCAGGGCCGCCACATGGCCCGGCTCGGCGCTGCGGTGGCCCGCGATGCAGGCCGCCAGCACCTCGGGGGCGATGGCCCGGGCGACCAGCGCGGCGGCGCCCGCGCTCACTCCGTCCAGGATCACGGGCGTACGCAGCGAGGCGCCGCCCAGCAGCAGCCCGGCGATCGCGGCGTGCTCCAGGCCGCCGAACGCCGACAGCACACCGATGGGATCGGCCGGATCGGGCTGGTGCAGCTCGAGACCGCGCCGTACGACATCGATCTTGCGGGCGTGCATCTCGTCGTTGATACCGGTGCCGCGCCCGGTCACCTCGGCCGGGTCGGCGCCGGTGTAGATGGAGACCAGGGCGGCCGACACGGTGGTGTTGGCGATCCCCATCTCCCCGGTGAGCAGCGCCTTGTTACCGGCGGCCACCAGATCGCGGGCGGTCTCGATGCCCACCTCGATGCCGCGCAGCACCTCCTCGCGGGTGAGCGCGGGGCCGACGGTGAAGTCCCCGGTGCCCGCCCGCACCTTGCGCGGCAGCAGCCCGGGGGTGCTGGGCAGATCGCTCGCCACCCCCACGTCCACGACGCACACCTCGGCGCCCACCTGGCTCGCGAAGGCGTTGCAGACCGCGCCGCCGCCCAGGAAGTTGGCCACCATCTGGGCGGTGACCTCCTGCGGCCAGGCGGTGACGCCCTGGGCGTGCACCCCGTGGTCGCCCGCGAAGACCGCGACGGCCGCGGGCTCCGGGATCGGCGGCGGGCACTGCCGGGACAGCCCGCTCAGCTGGGCGGAGATGATCTCCAGCATGCCGAGCGCACCGGACGGCTTGGTCATCCGCTTCTGCCGCTCCCACGCCTCGCCGAGCGCCTTGGCGTCCAGCGGGCGGATGCCCCGCAGGGTCTCCTGGAGCAGATTGTGCGGGTCCCCGCCGGGCAGGGTGCGGCGGCCGTACGTCTCCTCGTGGACGACCCAGGACAGCGGGCGGCGCTTGGACCACCCGGCCTTCATCAGCTCCGGCTCCTCCGGGAACTCGTCGACGTATCCGACGCACAGATACGCCACGACCTCCAGGTGCTCGGGCAGCCCGAGCTCACGCACCATCTCGCGCTCGTCGAAGAAGCTGACCCAGCCGACGCCGAGGCCCTCGGCGCGGGCGGCGAGCCAGAGGTTCTCCACCGCGAGCGCCGAGGAGTACGGCGCCATCTGCGGCTGGGTGTGCCGGCCGAGGGTGTGACGGCCGCCGCGGGTGGGGTCGGCGGTGACGACGATGTTGACCGGGGTCTCGAGGATGGCCTCGATCTTCAGTTCCTTGAACTGCTTGGCCCGGCCCTTGGGGAGCGACTTGGCGTACGCGTCCCGCTGGCGCATGGCCAGGTCATGCATGGCGCGCCGGGTCTCCGCCGAGCGGATCACGACGAAGTCCCACGGCTGGGAGTGGCCCACGCTGGGCGCGGTGTGCGCGGCCTCGAGGACGCGCAGCAGCACCTCGTGCGGGATGGGGTCGGACCGGAAGCCGTTACGGATGTCCCGGCGCTCGCGCATCACACGATGGACTGCGGCGCGCTCGGCCTCGTCGTACCCGTCGGCGGGCGGGCCGAGGGGGATGGGGGCCGCCTCGGGCTCGGGCTCCGGGGCCGACTCCGGCTCCGGCTCCGGCTCCGGTGCGGATTCGGGGGCCGCTTCGGGGGTGGCGTCGGCGGCCGCGGGCTCGGGGGTTGTCTCGGGGTTGGCGTCGGCCGCTACGGGCTCGGGGGCCGACTGCGGGTCGGCGTCCGCTGCTCGGGGGTGGGTGGCCGTTTCGGGCTGGGGCACTGTTTCGGGCTCCGGCTCCGATTCGGGGGTGGCGGCCTCGGGCTCTGTGGCCGCGGGCTCGGGGGCTTCTTCCGGAGCCATGGTCTCCGGTGCGGCGGATCCGGCCTCGGGCTCGGGGTCGGCCTCGGGGTCGGCGGCTTCCGGGGCGTTGGTCTCGGGCTCGGCGGTTTCCGGCGCGTTGGCCTCGGGCTCGGCGGGTGCGGGCTCGGTGGCTTCCGGAGCGCCTGCCTCCGGGGTATCGGCCTTCGGCTCCGCGGCTTCCTGCTCGGTGGCCTGGGGCTCGGGCTCGGCGGCCTGGGGCTCGGTGGCTTCGCCTTCGGGCTGCTCCGCTTCGGGTGCGGTGGCCCCGGGGTCGGTGGGCTCGGCTGCGGTGGGCTCGGTGGGCTGGGCCGCCGCCTCTGCCTCGGGCTCGCGCTCCGCCGTGGGGTCGGTGGCTTCTGCCCCGGCCTCCGGCGCTGCCTCAGCCGCCGCTTCCGCCTCCGGTTCGGCGGGCGTCGCCTCGGCCTCGGCGGTCTCGGGTGCCTCGGCCTCGAGGGCTTCGCTCGCGGGGGCCTCGGCGTCCGGGGTGTCCGCCGCTTCGGCCTCGGGGGCCTGCTCCTGGGCCTCGGGGATCTCCGTCTCGACGGCGGTCGGCTCGGGCTCCGGCTCGGCGGCCACCTGCTCAGACGCCTCGGCGGGTGCCTCCTGTGTCACTGCCTCGGCCTCCGATGCGGCCTCCGCTTCGGACGCGGCCTCGGCCAGCGGCTCGGCGGGGGCCTCCTGCCGAGGCGCCTCCTGCTGGGGCGCCTCCTGCTGGGGCGCCTCCGCAGCGGCCTGCTCCTCGGCGGCGGACTCCTCGGGCTGAGGGGTCCCGTCGGCCACTATCGAGTGACCCGGGTCCACGGCGGTCTGCTCCACCGTTTCGGCGGACTGCTCCGCGAGTTGCTGAACGGCCTCCTGGGCTGGGGCCTCGGCGACGGGCGCTTGCGGCTCCTCGGCCGTGACCGGCTCATGGGCCAGCTGCGCCGGGATCTCCGGTGCGGGCTCCGCGACCGGGGCGGGGGCGGGCTGGGGCTCGAGCTGCTCGGCGACGGGCTCGTCCTGAGCCTGGGCCGGGATGTCGACGACCTGCTCCTCGGCCACGGCCGCCTGTGGGGCGGGCTCCATGACGGGCGCCCCGGCCTGGGCCGGGATGGTCGCGCCCGTCTGGTGCGGGGCCGCGACCGCCGGGTCCACATACGCCTGGTCCATCGCGACCGGCTGCGCCTCGGGCGCCACCGCCTCGGGCTGGGCGAACTGCTGGGGCGCGGGCTCCCCTTCGGGCACCTCCGCGACCTGCGGCTCCTCGGCCGGACCGGCCGTCTCCACGGGCGCGGGTGCGGGCGGTGCAATGGGCGCCGCCTGCTGCATCGGCGGCGTGGAGTCCCAGGCGTCCCCTGGCGGCGGGGCGTCGACAATCTGCGAGAGGTCCGCGAGCTGGGGCCCGGGGAGCCGATTCGGGTCCTCGGGCCGCGGGGTGAAGTACTGCGGCCCGGCGGCGTACTGAGGCGCGGTGGAGTAGTCGGCCATCAGAGGCTGCTCAGCCACGACGGGCTGTTCAGCCATGACGGCCTGCTCGGCCATGACCGCCTGCTCGGCCATGACGGCCTGCTCCGGCATGGCCATCTGCTCAGCCATGATCGCCTGCTCGGGAGCCACGAACTGATCAGGCGCGACGAACTGCTGCTCGGACAGCACGAACCGCTCATGCCCGGCGAACTGCTGCTCGGTCATCCCGCCCTGCTCAGGCGCCGGGACGCCTTGCCCAGGCGCCAGGACGCCCTGCTCGGGCACCGGGACACCCTGCTCAGGCGCCACCACACCCTGCTGGGGCCCCATCTCGTACTCGGGCTGAGGCTCGGGCTGGTGCGGCATCTGCGGCTGCGGCTCAGGCGCGACCTGCCCAGGCGCGACCTGCCCAGGCGCGACCTGCCCAGGGGCGACCTGCTCAGGCTCGGGCTGCGGCTGGGGCTCCGGCTGGCGTACGGGCGCGGCGTGCCGGCCCCCGGCCGGGCCGCGGTCGGCGAGCGAACGCACCACGCCGTTGGAGGTGTCGGGCACCGGCGGACCCATGTGGAGCGGCCGCCGGGAGGGGGTGGCGGGGGCGCTGGGCGTCGCGTACGCGGCCGGGGCCGGCTGCCGCACGGGCTGTTCCGCCACCGGCTGTGGTTCGGGCATCTGGGTCTCGGCGTACGCGGCGGCGGCCGGGTCGAGCACACCGGCCTCGTACGCCCCGGTCTGATACTGGGCCTGCTGCTCGCTCCAGGCGCCCTGGGCGCCGGGCATCAGCAGCAGGTCGTCCTCATCGCCGATGTGTTCGGGCCCGTCGAGGAAGGTGTAGGCGGCACCGGAGGGGACACCGGGCTGCGGCTGCTCGATGTAACCGGCGTCGGCAGGCGGGGCGTGGACATCCGCAGGGTGCGGGTGTCCGAGTCGTCCGCCTGCGTTCTCCGGCAGTCCCTCTCCCGGGACCTGGCCGGTGTCGGTCATGCGTACCCCTCGCCCATCGTCAGTGCTCCTTCCAACCGCCTACCACCGAGAGCAAGCCCCCTGAGCAAGAACGAGCGTGCGCCGTGCGCGGCACGTAGACACGCCCGAGGCTTGCCTACCGCGGCCCCACCAAGGGAGAGGCACATTCCGGCCTTTGGCCAATAAAGCACCGAACGCCGGGCAGCGGTAAAGGCAGTACAACGATCCGCCAGCCTACCTCGCGCACTGCCCCTGGCAGGTCATCGGGGCGAAGCTCGGGGCGAACGTCACAAGGACAAAATCACTGGTGCGGGCGGTGGCCGCAGAGCATGAAGGCGACCGCGCGCTCCCGTTCGGTCCAGCCCCGCGTGTCCAACTCGACGGACTGTGACAGCACGCATTCGACGGCGTAGCCGCCGTCCTCCAGCGCCGCGCCGATGGCCTCCGCCTCGTCCCGGGTCGCGGCGTGGGTGACGATGCGCTCGGGGCGCCGGGCGGCGCACGCGGCGACGACGTGCGCGCCCCCACCGCCGATCCGCACCACATCCGGCTCCGGCAGGTCCTCCAGCACCTCGGGGGCGACGCCCTGGACGACCTGGATCTGTACGGCGAAGCGGCGGGCCAGGGTGGCGGTGCGTTCGCAGGCGTCCGGGTCGCGGTCGACGGCGATGACGGCGGCGCCGAACCCGGCGGTCTCGACGGCCGCCGCGCCGCTGCCCGATCCGATGTCCCAGACCAGGTCGCCCAGGCGGGGGCCGAGGCGGGCGAGTTGGACGGCGCGCAGCTGCGGGGACTCGCTCTCGCCCAGCACGGTCCCGTACGCGGGGCCGGGCAGCGCCCAGCCGCGGACGGCGCCCGGGTAGCCGGGGTCGCGTCCGGCGATCCAGCCGCCGCCCTGGAGCGCGCCGCGGCCGGCACCGGCCGGTGCGCCGCCGCGGACGGGGGCGACGGCGGAGCCGCCGATGACGATGACCACGTTGGGGTCGCGCCAGGCGTGGTCGGCGGCCTTGTCGGAGGTCAGGACAGTGACCTGCTCGCGTTCCGTGCCCAGGGCCTCGCAGATGACGAAGGTGCGGTGCACCGGGCCGAGGAGCAGGGCGAGTTCGGCGGGCCCGGCGCCGGGCGAGGTGAGGACGGCGACCTTGGTGTGGGCGCGGCAGACATTGACCGCGCGGCGCAGATCGCGGCTGTGGGCGACGACGACCTGGGCGTCGTCCCAGGGCATCCCGGCCCGCGCGAAGGCTGCGGCCACGGAGGAGACGGCGGGGACGACCTCGACCTCGAGCCCGTGCTCGGGGGCGCGCAGGGCGCGGACGACGCCGAAGAAGCCGGGGTCGCCGTCGGCCAGGACCACGGCGGAGCCACGGTGCTGGGCGATCCTGCGGGCCGCGAGGTCCACGCTGCCGAGCCGGATCCGCTCGGCGCCGGGCGGGACTTCGGGCAGCGCCAGGTGGTGGGCGGCGCCGGCCACGAGGGTGGCCGCGCCGAGGGCGGAGCGGGCCGCGTCCGTGAGCGGGGTGCCGTCCCAACCGATCACCGTGACGCGGTCGGCCATCGTCCTTGTTCTCCCGTACGTGTGGTGGGTTATGTGTGGTGCGTCGGGTCCGTCGGGTGCGTCGCCGTGGGTGCGGATGCGTCGCGGTGGGGTGCCCATGAGGTTCACGGACGGGTCGCGGCCGGTGCGCCACGCATACCCGGGGCGTGGTCTCGGCTGCGGCCGAGGTGCGGGTGCCCGGCGCGGACAGAGAGTACCCCGGCTGGTCCGGACCGCCGGAGTGGGGGCGGGCGCGGGGGTGGTGCGCCGAGGGCGTGGACGGCGCGAGGGCGCCGGATCTCCGCCCCGGCCGGGGCGCGGTGGGGCGTCAGCCCCAGTCGGAGTAGCTGGGGTAGACGCCGAACCCCTCGGGCCCGGAGATCCGGTCGGGGGCGCCGTCGAGGTCCTCGGGGAGCAGGCTCCAGACGATGAGGTCGGTGCGCATATCGGTCCAGCCGCCGTCCTCCGTCTGGCTGCGGGCTATCCAGGAGTTGCGCAATACGCCCTCGCTGATGCAGCCGACCTTCTGTGCGACCTGCTGGGCGGCGGTGTTTCCGGCGGCGGTGCGCAACTCCAGGCGCTCGAACTTCTGGTCCTGGAACAGCCAGCGGGCCACGGCCAGCACCGCCTCGGAGGCATAGCCCTCACCGCGCGCCCAGTGGGCGACGATATAGCTGGCCTCGGTGGCCAGCAGCCGCCAGTCGGTATTGCGCAGATGCACGAATCCGACCAGCCGCTGGGTGAGGAATTCGGCGACCGCGAAGACGATTCCCCGTCCGGTGGTCCGTTCCGCCGGGGCGAGCCGCAGCGCCTGGTCGCGGGCGTCGCCGAGGCTGTACGGGTAGGGCGCCCGGATCCAGGCGATGACGCTTTCGTCGTTCATCATGTCGGCGAGCGCGGGTATGTCCGCTTCCTCGAACGGGCGCAGCACCAGCCGTTCCGTGCTGATGGAGATGTCCGGGAAGGTGGATGTCATGCGCCGCTCCGTAACCGGGGTCGTTTCAGGGCCGTGGAAAGGCCCAGCATGCAGCATCACGCAGGTGAAATGCAGCACGGGGGGTGAATCGGAAGGCCCCGCATCCGGTTGTGGTCCGGATACGGGGCCCCGGGGATCCGCCCGCGGGCCGCGACGTTGGCGTGATCGTTGCGGTGGTGGCGGGGTGCCGCGGGTCAGAAGGACGGCAGTACGGAACCCTGGTACTGGTCCTCGATGAACTTCTTCACCTGGGGTGAGGTGAGGAGCTTGGCCAGCTTCTTCACGCGCGGGTCGTCCTCGTTGCCCTTCTTCACGGCCAGGAAGTTGGCGTACGGATTGTTCTTGGGCGATTCGAGGAGGATGGCGTCCTTGGCGGGCTTGAGGTCCGCCTCGATGGCGTAGTTGCCGTTGATGACCGCGGCGTCCACGTCGTCGAGCGACCGCGGCAGCTGGGCGGCCTCCAACTCCTTGAACTTCAGGCCCTTGGGGTTGGTGACGATGTCCTTGGGGGTCGCCTCGTTGCCGACACCGCTCTTGAGCTCGATGAGCCCATTGGCGTCCAGCAGCTTCAGCGCGCGGGCCTCGTTGACCGTATCGCTGGGGACGGCCACGGTGGCGCCCTTCTCGAGGTCACCGGCCTTCTTCACCTTGTGCGAGTAGAGGCCGAGCGGCTCGAGGTGCACGGTGACGACGGGCACGATGTCGGTGCCCTTCTTCTTGTTGAAGTCGTCGAGGAACGGCTGGTTCTGGAAGTAGTTGGCACCGACCGAGCCGTCCTGGGTGGAGAGGTTCGGCGTGTTGTAGTCGGTGAACTCCTTGACCTCCAGCTCGAGGCCGGCCTTCTTGGCGAGGTGGTCCTTGACGTAGTTGAGTATCTCCGCGTGCGGGACGGGGCTCGCGGCGACGACCAGCGCGCCGTTCTTGTCGTCCGACGAATCCGAGGAGCCGCAGGCGGCGACACCGAGGGCGAGGGCGCCGGCGGCGAGGACAGCGGTGACGGTCTTGGTGGTGTTACGCACGAAAAGTGCCTTTCTTCAAGGGCGCACGAATCCGCCGCGGGTGCGGACGCGGATGTCGGACGGGGTGGTACGGGGTGGTGGTTCGGGGGCAGGGGTCGGGGGCTCAGAGCACCTTGGTCGGCTCCGCGGACTCGAGTTCGGCGGGCGCGGTCCGCGGCTCCGGGGCCGGGGCGGGCTTCCCGGCCCGGGGCGCGCCACCGCGCAGCAGCCTCAGCCGCGGGGCGACCGAGGAGCGGCCGCGGTGCGACAGGCCGCGGGCGGCGAGGTCGCCCGCGAACTGGATGACGGAGATGACCAGCGCGAGGATCGCGACGGTGATCCACATCAGCTCGGTCTCGAACCGCATATAGCCGTAGCGGACCGCCAGGTCACCCAGGCCACCGGCGCCGACCGTGCCGGCCATCGCGGAGTAGCCGATGAGCGCGACGACCGTGGTGGTCGCGCTGGAGATCAGCGCGGGCAGCGACTCGGGCAGCAGCACCTTGCGGACGACGGTCCAGGTGGAGCCGCCCATCGACTGCACGGCCTCCACCAGCCCGCCGTCCACCTCGCGCACCGAGGTCTCCACGAGCCGGGCGTAGAAGGGGATGGCGCCGATGGCCAGGGGCACGATCGCGGCCTCGGGGCCGATGGTGGTGCCCACGATGGCGCGGGTGAACGAGATCAGGGCGACCATCAGGATGATGAACGGCATGGAGCGGGCGATGTTGACGATCTGCCCGAGGACCTTGTTCACCACGACGTTCTGGAGCACTCCGCCGCGGTCGGTGAGGACCAGCAGCACACCGAGCGGCAGTCCGCCGACGACGGCGATCAGCGCCGACCAGCCGACCATGTAGAGGGTGTCCCAACATGCCTGCTCCAGCAGGGGCTCCATCTCGGACCAGGTCACTTGGCGCCCTCCTTGAGCAGCGGGGTCGGGTTCGCACGCGGGCCGTCGGCGATGGCCGCCACATCGACCTGGAGGCCCTGCTCCCGCAGGAAGCCGATCGGGACGACGTTCTCCTCGAACCGGCCGGGCAGTTCGATCCGCATCCGGCCGACCTGGTGGCCGCCGACGGTGTCCATCGCGGCGCCCAGGATCGAGATGTCGATGTTGTACGTACGGGACAGCTGGGAGATGACCGGCTTGGTGGCCGCCTCGCCCTGGAAGGTGAGGTCCACGACCGTGCGGTCCTCGCCCGAGGGCACCCCGCCGACCGGGAAGAGCTCCTGGGCCAGCTCGGAGCCGGGGGTGGCCAGCAGCTCGGTGACCTTGCCGGACTCCACGATCCGCCCGTCGCGCATCAGCGCGGCCGAGTCGCAGATCCTCTTGACGACGTCCATCTCGTGCGTGATGAGCAGCACGGTCAGGCCCAGTTGCTCATTGAGGTCGCGCAGCAGCTGGAGGATCGAGCGGGTGGTCTCGGGGTCCAGCGCGGAGGTCGCCTCGTCCGAGAGCAGCACCTTGGGGTCGCCGGCGAGCGCGCGGGCGATGCCGACGCGCTGCTTCTGGCCGCCGGAGAGCTGCGCGGGGTACGCCTTCGCCTTGTCGCCGAGGCCCACCAGCTCCAGCAGCTCCAGGGCCTTGCGGGTGCGCTCCTTGCCGGAGACGCCGAGGATCTCCAGGGGCAGTTCGACGTTGTCCCGTACGGTGCGCGAGGAGAGCAGGTTGAAGTGCTGGAACACCATGCCGATACGGCTGCGGGCCCGGCGCAGCGCGGAGCCGGCCCCCTGCCCACGCCCGGCGAGCGCGGTGAGGTCCTGGCCGGCCACGGTGACCGTGCCGGAGGTGGGGCGCTCCAGAAGGTTGACGCAGCGGATGAGGGTGGACTTCCCGGCGCCGCTCTGGCCGACGACGCCGTACACCTCACCCTCGCGGACATGCAGATCGACGCCGTCGAGGGCGGTGACCTCGCGGCCTCGTGAGCGGTAGACCTTGGTCAGGTCCGTGGTGGTGATCACAGGGTTTCCGTCACTGTTGAGTGCACGGCGGTTTGTGCCGCCGGGCACGGCTCGTTCATTGCGGAACGCGGCAGGGCGGACCCGAGGGCAGGCGCGGTGTGTGGGCGCGTTTCGGGTTCCGGTGACGCGGGGCGGCGCGGTCCGGCGCGCTGGCGCACGGATCCGCCTCAGCGGGTCTCGCTTCGGGGCGCGAGGCTCGTGCGGGGGCCCTCAGCAGTCACACATTCGACACCGACAACGAGCACCGGGCGCGGGAATCGCCTCGGTCGCAGGGATGCGGCAGCTCGTCGTGGTCATGGGCGCAAGTAAAGCAGACACCAGTGCGGGCCCATCAAGGGCGTCCGTATAGCGGACGCCCTTGACCGGTCCGTGGACAGGGGCGAGGTGTACGGGAACCGGTTCAGACCCGGCAGGTGATCTCCACTCCCCCGTCGGAGACCTGTACGGACACGGCCGAGAGGTCCTCGACCACGATGTCGGCGACCAGCTCCTCGCGGCTCGTCGTTGTGGCCAATGCCACGGTCCGCATCCCGGCCGCGCGGCCCGACGCGAGCCCGGCCGGGGCGTCCTCGAAGACCACACAGCGCGCCGGGTCGACTCCGAGCCGCTCGGCGGCCAGCAGGAACGGCTCGGGGTCGGGCTTGCCGCGGGTGATGTCATCGGCGCTGATCAGCGTCCCGGGGCGTATCCCGACCTCGGCGAGGCGGGCCTCGGCCAGCGGGCCGTTGGCGGAGGTGACCACGGCCCAGCGCCCGGCGGGCAGCGCCGCCAGCAGCTCGGCGGTGCCCGGGAGCAGCTTCACCCCGCCCGGTACGTCCTCCAGCTCCAGCTCGTCGATGCGCGCCCGGGCCCGCGGGGCGCGGTCGGCGGGAAGCAGATCGGCGATGATGTCGTCGGCCGGGCGGCCGTGCAGCTCGACCCGTGCGAAGTCGTCCGCCGCGATCCCGAACTCCCCGGCCCAGCGGGTCCAGCAGCGCCGGACCGAGTCCAGGGACGAGACGAGGGTTCCGTCGTTGTCGAACAACAGCGCGTCAGCGGAGATCTTCATGAGCCGCAGCGTATGTGGGGGCGGCGGACGCCCGTGGGCGCGGGGCCGAGCGAGGCGCTGTCGGCGGGGCCGATTACCCTCGTTCCATGCTTGTCACTCCCTGTGTGCGCCGCCGTCGGGTGCGCCGCCGCACCGCGCGGAGGTCGTGTTGATCGACGCGCTGACGGTCGCGCTCGGTGCGACCGCGCTGCTCCTCGCCGCATGGTGCGGCTTCGCCGCCTACCGGGACCAGCCGACCAAGGACTGGCACTTCATCGGCATGGCCCTGGTGGCCCTGCTGGCGGTCGTGCAGCTGGTCATAGGGGTGGTGCGGCTGGTGGGCGGTGCCGATCCCGAGCAGGGTGTGGCCATCTTCGTGGCGTACCTCATCGGCTCGGCGCTCGCGGTGCCGATAGCGGGGTTCATGTCGCTCGCGGAGCGGACCCGCTGGGGGTCGGCGACGGTCTCCGCGGCGGCCGTGGTGCTGGCCGTGCTCGAGGTGCGGCTGTACGACATCTGGGGAGGCGTCGGTGGCTGAATCACAGGAGGCGTCGGTGGCCGGGGACCCGGCGGCCGGGAAGCCGGGATCGGCCGTGGCCGGGAAGCCGGAGTCCGCCGCGCGCACCGGGCTCGGCCAGGGCCCCGGGCGGCTGCTGGTGATGGTCTACGGGGTCTTCACCGTGGCCGCCGCGTCCCGCTCGATCTACCAGCTGATCGCCCAGTACCATGAGGCCCCGCTCGCGTACATCCTCTCGGCGGTCTCCGCCGCGGTGTACGCGTTCATCACGGTCTCGCTGGTGCGCGGCGGCGAGGGCGCGCGCAAGGCGGCGTTCGTCTGCTGTGCGGCGGAGCTGGTGGGAGTGCTGACCGTGGGCACCTGGACCCTTGCCGACCCCTCGGCCTTCCCCGACCAGACGGTGTGGTCCGACTACGGGATGGGCTATCTGTTCATCCCGATCTTCCTGCCGGTCACCGGTCTGATGTGGCTCCGCAAGGCCCGCCGGGGCTGAGAGCCTGTGTCATATCCCCGGCCGGGCGTGCGACGCCTGGCACGCACGCTGATCCGACCGGGGATATGACACAGGCTCTGACCGACGGCGGGCCCGGGCCCGGGTGCGTGTCAAACGCCCCGGCGGGCCCGGACCCCCGTGTCCGTCAGGCGCTGGCGGCGTACGCGGTGACGGAGGCGTCCTTCTCCAGCGTCACCAGGCTCAGCCGGCGGTTGACCTCCTCGGTGCCCACCTGGGCGTAGCCGTAGCGGCGGTACAGCCGCAGATTGCCCTCGCTGCGGTGGCCGGTGAACAGGCGGTACCGCTTGGCGGCCCGGTCCTCGGTCAGCCGCCCCTCGATCGCGGCGAGCAGCCGTCCGCCCAGGCCATGGCGCTGCATCCGGGGGTGGACGATCAGCTTGCCGATGGCGGCGGTCCCCTTCTCGTCGACAATCCCGCGGACCGAGCCGACGACCTCCTCGCCGAGCCGGGCGACGAGCACGCAGCCCTCGCTCAGTTCGGCGCGCAGGTCGTCGAGCGACTGCGTCAGCGGTTCGATCGAATAGTCGCCGTAGAGCTCCGCCTCGCCCTGGTAGCACAGATACTGCAACTTCAGGATCTGCTCGGCGTCGTCCGCGGTCGCCGCGGAGATGGTCACGCTCATGCCCATGTGCGCATGCCTCCCCTTTGTCGTCAGTCCACCGGTCGCGGTGAGGGTAGGAGTGCGACCGGGGGTTCATGGCCTGGGTGGAGGCGCCGCGTGGTCGGCGTCCGCCTCCGAGGCGCCGGTTGTCTATCGCTCCTTTCCCCACGGTTCAGGAGCCGCAACCTCCGCCGTGAGCATTCTGCGCAGGCAACCCAGACATCGGGAACGTACCGGGCCCAGACTCCCCTGTGACATTCCCAACTGACCGGCGATCTCGCGGTACGTCGGGTCGGAGCGGGAGAGCATCGCCGCGAGCAGCGCGGGGCAGCGACCGGGCAGCCGCCGCACCGCCGCGCGCAGCGTCCGGCGGGTCTCCGCGGCCAGTACGGCGTGTTCGGCCGGACGGGGCTCGGGCCCGCTGGGCGGGCCACCGGCCACCGGGTCGTACGGCACCTCGCGGCGCGCCCGGCGCCTTGCCCCGCGCACCTCGGCCCGTACGGCCCAGCGCAGCCAGCGGGCGGGGTGGGGCGGCGGTCCGGTGTCACGGGTGCGTTCCAGCAGCCGTAACCAGACGGCCTGTTCGAGTTCGGCGGGCTCCACGCCGACGCCGTGTGCCTCGGCCGCCGCCTCGGCGGCCAGCAGCGGGCCGAGCTGCTTCACAAAGTCCATGCCGGGCGGGACGTGCCCCGGTCGTGGGGCGGTTGCCCGGTGACCGAGGTCTCACCCGACCGGGGCAACGGAGGGGCCGCGCCTTGACGCGCGGCCCCTCCGTCCCCCGCCTACGCGCCGATCACTTGCGGAAGTCCGCCGCCGCGAGCAGCGCGGTGTCCGCGTTGTCGGAGAAGATTCCGTCGATTCCGGTCGCGAAGTATGCCTTGAACGCTCCGAAAGCGTCACCGTAGGCATTGGGGTCGGTGCCGCGCCGGAAGTCGGCCGGGAGGAAGGTGTTCTCGTTGCGCATGGTGTACGGGTGCAGGATCAGCCCCGCCGCGTGCGCGTCCTTCACCACACTGGTCGGCGTGCCCAGCTTGCCGTCCGCGGTGCGCGGGATGATGACCGACAGATCGGGGCCGATGCCCTGGGCGTAGCTCGCGATCCACTTGAGCCCCTCGGGCTTGACCAGGTCCCCGACCGTGCGCGGGTCGTTCGCCTCGACGAAGTCCCAGGGCCGGCTGTCGACGGTGGACAGCAGCACGACCCCCGGGGTGTCGACCATCTTGCGCAGCCGCTGGATGCTGCTCGGCTCGAAGGACTGGAGGAACAGCGCCGCGTCCTTCTTGTGGCGGCCGTACCGGCGCAGCAGCTTGGCCAGCGGCTCCTCGAGGCCGAGGCCCAGCTTGCGGAAGTAGGTGGGGTGCTTGGTCTCCACGTACAGCCAGACGCGGCGGCCCCGCCTGCGGCCCTCGCGGTCGGCCCACTGGAGCACCTCTTCGAAGGTGGGCACCTCCCAGCGGCCGTCGTAGAGGGTGTTGCGCTGGCGGTTGCCCGGGATGCGCTCCTTGGCGCGCAGCGTCTTCAGCTCGGCGAGGGTGAAGTCCTCGGTGAACCAGCCGGTGAGCTTGGTGCCGTCGACCGTCTTGGTGGTCTTGCGGTCGGCGAACTCCGGGTGCGCGGAGACGTCCGTGGTGGCCGTGATGTCGTTCTCGTGGCGGCAGACCAGATGGCCGTCCTTGGTGGGGACCAGGTCCTGCTCGATGATGTCCGCGCCCATGTCCAGGGCGAGCTGGTACGAGCCGAATGTGTGCTCGGGCCGGTAACCGCTGGCGCCGCGGTGGCCGATGACGGTGGGAACCGGCAGCTCATGGCCCCGGCCGGACGCCCCCGCGGCGGTCGCCGCACCCGGCGCCGTCTGCGTGCCCGCGGCCGTCGCCGTGCCCGCGCCGCTCAGCGCCATCGCTCCCGCACCGAGGGCCGCGGCCCCCAGCAGGGTGCGCCGTCCGGGCTGTTGCTCCCGCTCCATCAGCACTCCTTGATGTGGTGTTCGACACCTGTCAATTCGGGTCAGAAGACTGGCTGATGGTAGGCGGGACCGGCTTTCCTACGGGAGGCGTCGGGCGAAACGCGTGGGGAACGCGGGTCAACACTGCGTATCAGGTGGGTGAACCTGGTGTGCGCCGGGGCGCGACCGGCGAGTATCGTCCTCATCGGCGCTCCGGTGCGGTACGAGGTTGACGGACCGTACGACGGTGCGCCCCAGACCTTGACCCCGACCGGAGGGCCCGTGTCCCGATTCGCGTTTCTGAAGGCAACACTCGGTCCGCTGATGCGCCTGATGTTCCGCCCACGGGTCGAGGGGGCCGAGGGCATCCCGGGCTCGGGTCCGGTGATCCTCGCCGGGAACCACCTCACCTTCATCGACTCGATGATCCTGCCGCTGGTCTGTGACCGTCAGGTCTTCTTCATCGGTAAGGACGAGTACGTCACGGGCAAGGGCTTCAAGGGCCGGCTGATGGCCTGGTTCTTCACCGGCGTCGGCATGATCCCGGTGGACCGGGACGGCGGACGCGGCGGCGTCGCGGCGCTGATGACGGGCCGCCGGGTGCTGGAGGAGGGCAAGGTCTTCGGCATCTACCCCGAGGGCACCCGCTCCCCCGACGGCCGCCTCTACCGCGGCCGCACCGGTATCGCCCGGCTCGCGCTGATGACCGGCGCGCCCGTGGTGCCGTTCGCGATGATCGGGACCGACCGGATCCAGCCGGGCGGCAAGGGGCTGCCGCGGCCGGGCCGGGTGGGGGTCCGCTTCGGCGAACCGCTGGAGTTCACCCGCTACGAGGGCATGGACCGCGACCGCTATGTGCTGCGGGCCGTCACCGACGAGGTGATGAGCGAGGTCATGCGGCTGTCGGGGCAGGAGTACGTGGACATCTACGCCACGAAGGCGAAGTCGGCCGCGTGACGGCTGACGCCTGATGATTCGGGCGAACCGCGGCGGTCCGGTGTCCGGACCGCCGCGGTTCCGTGTCGGGGCGCGGCGGGCCCTTGTCGTGTTGTGCTCGTTCCACGGCGGTTTCGTTCCGGCGACCCGCCGGGACTATGTCGCACGAACGAGCGGCCGGGCACCATATGTTCGGATATAACCCCCACCCCGCGTTGCGGTGAGTTGACGCTTCGGCCAACGCCATGGGTCGGCAGCATGGCGGAAGATCCGATTCCGCTACCCGCTGGTCGCCATCGGGCCCGGCCACTATGGTGCGGCGGGTGACCACGATGACCGTGCCCTCCCCCCACTTCGTGACACTGCGCGGGCGCCGGTTCGCCCTGACCGACTTCGGCGGACCGGGCGAACCGGTGCTGGCCCTGCACGGCCACTTCGGCCGGGGCAGGATGTACGCGCCCCTGGCCGCCGCCCTCGCCCCCGAACGGCGGGTGATCGCCCTCGATCAGCGGGGGCACGGGCTGACCGGCGGCGGTGGCCCCTTCACCCTGGACGAGTATGTGGCCGACGCCGCCGCGCTGCTGCGGGAGCTGCGGCTGGGCCCGGTCCCGGTCGTCGCCCACTCCACCGGCGCGGTCGGCGGGTACGCCCTGGCCGCCCGCCATCCGGATCTGGTGAGCGCGCTCGTCGTGGAGGACATCGGCGCGGTGACGGACCGTCCGGTGGTGAGCCATCCGGTGCTCGATGTCTCCGGGTGGCCGACCTGGGCCGTGGACCGGGAGAAGCTGCGCGCCGCCATCGAGTCCCGGGGCATCGCGGACGCCTCGTACTTCCTCGACAGCGCCGAGCCGGACCCCCAAACGGGCGGCTGGCGGCTGCTGTTCGAGCCCAGCCATATGATGGCGTCCCAGCAGGCCATGTGCGGTGACTTCTGGGACGACTGGCTGGGCTCGTCCTGCCCCGCGCTGCTGATGCGCGGCGAGCACAGCTCGCTGCTGCCGCCGGGCCACGCCCATGAGATGGCCACCCGCCGCCCCAACACCAGGCTCCGCGAATTCGCCGGATGCGGTCACTGGATACACGACGACGCGCCCCGGCCGTACGCCCGCGCGGTCCGTACGTTCCTGGGCGCGCTGTAGCGGGTGTCCGGCGGGGCTTGGCGCCCGCGGCGGGCCACGCGGCGGCGCCGCAGACGTCGACGGCGTCTCGGGGCCCTTCCAGCGGAGCGCTTGGCCGGGCGCGCGGGTCCCGGCCAGGAAGCGTCAGGCCCAGGGCAGCTCCGAGCGGTGGTGCCAGTAGGTCTGCGGGGTCTCGGCCAGCTCCTCCAGCCGGGCCAGCCGCGGCTCGTCCAGGCGGAGATCCGCGGCGGCCAGGTTGGACCGCAGCTGGGCCGTCGTGGCGGCGCCGGAGAGGACGACGGTCGCCCAGGGGCGGTGCAGGACCGCGGCCAGCGCGACGGCGTCCGGGGTGGCGCCCAGCTCCTCGGCCACCTGGCGCAGGGCTTCCGGAAGCTCCTCGGCCGCCTCGGTGAGCCGGCCGTTGGCCACGGCTTCCTTCACGATGACCGCCCGGCCCGCCGCATGGGCCTCGGCCAGGGCCGCCCCGGCCGAGGGCTCCAGCAGGTTGTAGGTGGACTGGACGGTACGGAACAGCGGCCGGCCGTCGACCTCCACGGCCAGCGCGGCGCGGATCGCGTCGGCCTGGTGCGGCCCGCTGGTGGAGATGCCGACCGTCACGCCCTCCGCGGCGAGCGCCGCCAGCCGCGTATGCAGTTCGCGGTCGGTGAGGGCGGGGCTGTCGGGGGTCACCGAGTGGATCTGGTAGAGGTCCAGCCGGTCGCCGAGCAGTGCGTCGGTCAGCGCGCGCTGGCGCTCGAAGGTCGCGACGCCGTGGTCCTTGACCTCATGCGTCTCGGCATCCGTACGCCAGTCGGCGACATACGTATAGCCCCACTTGGAGCCGACCACCACGTCCCGCGCGGCGTCCGGGCGGTCGCGCAGCCAGCCGGCGAGGAACTCCTCGGCCCGGCCGTAGGAGCGCGCCGCGTCCAGATAGCGCACCCCGGCGGCGTACGCGGCGTCCAGCAGCTCTTGGCTGCGCCGCCGCATCAGCTCGACCGGGCGCTCGGCCGGGAGGTCCCGGTCCCGGCCGAGGTTGATGTAGGCGGGGCGGCCGACCGCGGCCAGGCCGAGGCCGATCCGGGCCGCCCCCGACCCGGGGGTCGCGATCTCCGTGAGCCGTTCGACACCCATGCTCCGTGTCCCCACCTCTCCCTTTCGGTCTGTCGCCGTGAGCTTCGGTCTGTCGCCGAGCTTCGGTCTGTGGCCGTGAGCTCCGGTCTGCCGCTATCGGCTTCGGTCGCTCGCCGTCAGCGCTTGGCGCCCGCCCACTCGTACTGCGCGGCCAGGTCCTCCTTGACCTCCGCGAGCTGGGCCCGCACCGCCACCGGGGCGGTGCCGCCGCGGCCGCCACGCGCGGCCAGCGCGCCCGGCACGTTGAGGACGCCGCGGACCTCGGGCGTCAGATGCGGCGAGATCTTGGCGAACTGCTCATCGGTGAGCTGATCGAGCTCGATGCCCGTACGCTCGCACTCCTTGACGCATTCCCCCGCGACCTCGTGCGCCACCCGGAACGGCACCCCCTGCCGCACCAGCCATTCGGCGATGTCGGTGGCCAGCGAGAACCCGGCCGGGGCCAGCTCCTCCATGCGCTCGCGGTTGACGGTCAGCGTGGCCATCATCCCGGTGAAGGCCGGGAGCAGCACCTCCAGCTGATCGCAGGAGTCGAAGACCGGCTCCTTGTCCTCCTGGAGGTCCCGGTTGTACGCGAGCGGCAGGGCCTTGAGGGTGGCCAGCAGCCCGGTGAGGTTGCCGATCAGCCGGCCGGACTTGCCGCGCGCGAGCTCCGCGATGTCCGGGTTCTTCTTCTGCGGCATGATCGAGGAGCCGGTGGAGAAGGCGTCGTGGAGGGTCACGAAGGAGAACTCCTTCGTGTTCCAGATGATGATCTCCTCCGCGACGCGCGACAGGTCGACGCCGATCATCGCGGTGATGAACGCGAACTCGGCGACGAAGTCACGGGAGGCGGTGCCGTCGAGCGAGTTGGCGGACGAGCCCCGCTCGAAGCCGAGGTCGGCCGCGACCGCCCGCGGGTCGAGCCCCAGCGAGGACCCGGCCAGCGCGCCCGAGCCGTACGGCGAGACGGCGGTGCGCTCGTCCCACTGCCGCAGCCGCTCCGCGTCCCGCGACAGCGCCTGGACATGGGCCAGGACATGGTGTGCGAAGAGCACCGGCTGGGCGTGCTGGAGGTGTGTACGGCCGGGCATGGCCACGTCGGGGTGCGCCTCGGCGAGCCCCACCAGGGCCTGCTGGAGGTCGGCGATCAGCCCGCCGATGATCCGGGCGTGGTCGCGCAGATACATCCGGAAGAGGGTGGCGATCTGGTCGTTGCGGGACCGTCCGGCCCGCAGCTTGCCGCCGAGATCAGGGCCCAGCCGCTCCAGCAGACCGCGCTCCAGGGCGGTGTGGACGTCCTCGTCGGCGATGGTGCCGATGAAGTCGCCGGAGGCGACATCGGCCTCCAGCCGGTCCAGGCCCGCCAGCATCCGCTCCAGCTCATCGGCGGTGAGCAGCCCCGCCGTGTGCAGCACCCGGGCGTGGGCGCGGGATCCGGCGATGTCGTACGGCGCCAGGCGCCAGTCGAAGTGCACGGAGGCGCTGAGCTTCTCCAGTGCCTCGGACGGGCCGTCGGCGAAGCGGCCGCCCCAGAGCCGGACGTCACCGCTGTTGCCGTTGCTCACGCTGTTGCTCCTCAGGCTGCTGTGGGTGTGCGACCGCCTCCCCGCCGCGGGGCGGGGAGGCGGCTTCGATGCGTCGCGTACGTCGGGTACGCGGGCTTGACGCTGTTAGGCAGGCTACTGCCGCAGATCCCGCTTCGCGGCGATCTTGCTCGACATCCCGAAGATCTCGATGAAGCCCTTGGACAGCGACTGGTCGAAGGTGTCGCCGGTGTCGTAGGTCGCCAGGTTGAAGTCGTAGAGCGACGCCTGCGACTTCCGTCCGGTGACGACGGCCCGGCCGCCGTGCAGGGTCATCCGGATCTCACCGGACACCTGCTCGTTCGCCTCGGCGATGAAGCCGTCCAGGGCCCGCTTGAGCGGCGAGAACCACAGACCGTCGTAGACCAGCTCGCCCCAGCGCTGCTCGACCTGCCGCTTGTAGCGGGCCAGCTCGCGCTCGACGGTGACGGCCTCCAGCTCCTGGTGGGCGGTGATCAGCGCGATGGCGCCGGGCGCCTCGTAGACCTCCCGCGACTTGATCCCCACCAGCCGGTCCTCGACCATGTCGATCCGGCCGACGCCCTGGGCGCCCGCCCGCTCGTTGAGCCGCTGGACGGCCTGGAGCACGGTGACCGGCTCACCGTCGATCGCGACGGGGACGCCCTTGTCGAAGGTGATGATCACCTCGTCGGCCTCGCGCGGGGTGGCCGGGTCCGCGGTGTACTCGTAGACGTCCTCGATCGGCGCGTTCCAGATGTCCTCCAGGAAGCCGGTCTCCACGGCCCGCCCGAAGACGTTCTGGTCGATCGAGTACGGGGACTTCCTGGTGGTCGCGATCGGCAGGCCCTTGGCCTCGCAGAAGGCGATCGCCCGGTCCCGGGTCATGGCGTAGTCCCGGACCGGCGCGATGCAGGTCAGATCGGGGGCGAGGGAGGAGATACCGGCCTCGAACCGCACCTGGTCGTTCCCCTTGCCGGTGCAGCCGTGGGCGACGGTCCCGGCGCCGTGCTTACGGGCGGCAGCCACCAGGTGCTTGACGATGGCCGGCCGGGACAGCGCGGAGACCAGCGGGTAGCGGTCCATGTACAGCGCGTTGGCCTTGATCGCCGGAAGGCAGTACTCCTCGGCGAACTCGTCCTTGGCGTCCGCGACCTCCGCCTCGACCGCCCCGCAGGCGAGCGCGCGCTTGCGGATGACGTCCAGGTCCTCGCCGCCCTGGCCGACGTCCACGGCGACGGCGATGACCTCGGCACCCGTCTCCTCGGCGATCCAGCCGATGGCGACGGACGTGTCCAGTCCGCCGGAGTAGGCGAGTACGACGCGCTCGGTCACGGGTGCCTCCTTACGATCCATACGCTTCTCTGCATGAGTATGCATTGCTCTGCATGATTCGTCAAAGCGAGGCGGGCGCTTTCACCAAGCGTTGGCACTCTCCCCATTCGGCCACCGGGTGAGAGACCATGGCTGCGGCGGGGAGCGCAGTTGCGGACCGAGGGGGAGTCGGGGCCCGTGCAGAAGAAGCAGATGATCGTGCTCGGCGTGATCGTGGCCGGAGTTCTGTGGATCAACAACCATGGTGACGGCAACACCCGCGACGGCAAGTCGCCGAATCCGCGCCAGTCGGACCGGTACCCCGTCCACTTCCAGAAGGACGACGGTAAGGGCAGCAAGAGCGGGAAGGGCGACAAGAAGCAGCCCGAACCGCGCTCGACGGTGTCCTATCCGATCAAGTTCCACCATCGGTGACACATCGATCGCGGCATGGCCGCGCGTCCTCCGTACGAGACGACTCCCGCCCGCCCGGGGCCGTTCATGGCGGCGTGGGACCGCGTTCGGAACCGGAACGCACGCTGACCGCCATGAATCAGCTGAACACTGCCTCCAGCCGGCGCCGATTCCTCGCCGCGGCGGTCGGCCTCGGCGCCACCGCCGCCGCCGGGACGTCCGGGGTGGCGGCCGCCGCCCCGGGGCCGCGGTCCCTGCGCGTGGCCACGTTCAACATCCACCATGGCGCGAGCCCCGCCGACGTACTGGACCTGGAGCGGGTCGCCCGGGTGATCGAGTCCATGCGGGTGGACGCCGTCGGCTTGCAGGAGGTCGACCGGTACTGGAAGCGCAGCGGCTTCGTCGACCAGCCCGCCTGGCTGGGCGAGCGGCTGGGCATGCATCACGCCTTCGGCGCCAACCTCGACTTGGCCCCGGAGGAGCCCGGCCGGCCGCGCCGCCAGTACGGCACCGCGGTGCTCTCCCGGTGGCCGATCCTGTCGTGGACCAACACCCACCTTCCGCTCGTCCCCGGCCATGAGCAGCGCGGACTGCTCCGGGCCACGCTGGGCGTGCGCGGCACGTGTGCCGACTTCGCGGTGACGCATCTCCAGCACAACGACGGCCAGGAGCGCGAGCGGCAGTCGGCCCGGATCGTGGAACTCCTCGGGTCCGCCCCCGAACGCACCATCCTGGTCGGTGACCTGAACGCCACGGCCGAGACCCCGGAGATCCGGATCCTGACCGGGGCGCTCGACGATGTGTGGCCGCTGGTCGGCACCGGCGACGGCTTCACCTACGACTCCGTCAACCCGCACGCCCGTATCGACTTCCTGCTCCCCTCCCGGGACGTCCGCCCGCTCACCGCCCAGGTGTTCACGGCGGACCCGGAGGCGTCCGACCATCTGCCGGTGGTGAGCGAACTGCTGCTGCCCACCGGCCGCCACCGGCGTTGACGTACCACCCGCGAAGGGCGGGCCGAAACCCGAACCCGTGAATCCCGGCGGCCTTTGAGTCATCGTCCTCTTCCAGCCGTATTCCCTTGTGCCGGAGCCCAAGGGAAGGGGACAGGCAGTGACGACGCTACTGAACAGCCGGGCCGGGCGGCGGCAGGCCATGCGCCGCATCCAGCCTCGCCGTTCGCCCGCCGTGCCGTTGATCCTGCTCAGCCTGGCAGGTGCGGCGGCGGTGCTGTCGCTGTGGTGGCACAACACCCCGAACGTCGAGGGCACCGCGGAGTGGCTCACCCACGCCGGGCGGCTCAGCGGGCTGCTCGGCGGCTATGTGCTCGCCCTCGTCGTGCTCCAGATGGCGCGCGTCCCGGCGCTGGAGCGGCGGGTGGGGTCGGACCGGGTGGCCCGGTGGCACGCGATGAGCGGGCGGTACGCGCTGTGCCTGATCGTGGCGCATGTCGGGCTGATCATCGCGGGCTACGCGGAGCAGGCGGGCACCGGTCTCGTCGACCAGTCGGTGACCGTGGTCATGGACTACCCGGACATGATCAAGGCGACGGTCGGCACCGCGATGCTGGTGGCGATCGGGCTGATCTCGGCGGGGGCGGCACGCCGCCGGATGCCGTACGAGGTGTGGTACTACCTGCATCTGTTCACCTATCTGGCGGTCTTCCTGACCTTCTGGCACCAGCTGGCGACGGGCGCGGAGTTCGTCGGGAACAAGACCGCGGAGACCGCCTGGTACGCGCTGTACGGCACGGTCACCGCGCTGGTGGTGTGGTACCGGCTGCTGGTGCCGCTGCGGCTGAACCTGCGGCACCGGATGCGGGTGGCGGCCGTCGTCCCGGAGGCGCCCGGGGTGGTGTCGGTGCTGATCAAGGGGCGCAGGCTGCACCGGATCGGCGCGCAGGCCGGGCAGTTCTTCCGATGGCGGTTCCTGGCCCCGGGCATGCGCTGGGGCTCCCATCCCTATTCGCTCTCCGCGCCGCCCCGGCCGGAGCTGCTGCGGATCACGGTGAAGGCGGTGGGCGGCCACAGCACCGGGCTGGCCTCGCTGAAGCCGGGGACGCGGGTGTGGGCGGAGGGGCCGTACGGGGCGATGACCGCGGCGCGGCGCAGCCGCGGAAAGGTGCTGATGATCGCGGGCGGGGCCGGGATCACCCCGATCCGGGCGCTGTTCGAGACGCTGCCCGGCAAGGGCGGCGACCTCACCCTGCTGTACCGGGCCCGCAGCGTCGAGGACCTGGCGCTGTGGGACGAGCTGAAGCAGATCGCGACCGAGCGCGGGGCCCGGCTGCTGTACGCGGTGAACGGCCCGGACGGCGCCCGCCCGGAGATCACCCCGGAGCGGCTGCGCCATCTGCTCCCCGATATCGAGGACCACGACGTCTATCTGTGCGGCCCACCGGGCCTGGCCGAGCACGCCTACGGGGCGCTGCGCGAGGCGGGCGTCCCGGATCGCCGGATCCACCACGAATCCTTCGAGCTGTGACCGAGACGTACCCGCCAGGACCGACACGTCCCAGCCGCGACCCGGCTGTTCGAGCTGTGACCGAGGTGAAGCCATGAAGAGGAAGCATCCGTTGCGCCGCATCGTCGTGGGAACGGCCGCCACCGTCTCCGGTGTGGTGCTGCTGCTCGCGCTGAAGCAGCCCGGTTCGGGGGGCGGTCAGACCGTCGCCCAGAACCAGCCGGGGCAGGCGCCCCCGGTCGCGGCCACGGCACCGCCGGGCGGGGGCGGCGCGGGGGCCGGGGCGGGCGCGGGCGACGCCCGTACGGTCACCGGGGACGTCGCGCAGACGCAGTACGGCCCGGTCCAGGTGAGCCTCACCGTCAGCGGTGGGAAGATCACCGCCGCGCAGGCGGTCAAGACGCCGAACTCCGGACCGCAGAGCGAGCAGATCGCCAAGGACTCCATTCCGAAGCTCAACCAGCAGGCGGTGACCGCGGCGAAGGTGGACACGGTCTCCGGTGCCACCTACACCAGCGAGGGCTACGCCAAGTCCTTGCAGAGCGCGCTCGACAAGGCGGGTGCCCGATGACGTACGAGAGCTGCGAACCCGAGCCGCTGCGCCATGTCGAGCACGTCATGGGCACGGTCTTCTCCTTCGACGTACGCGAGGTCGCCGCCGCCGACCGGCCCCGGGTGCAGGCCGCGCTGGACGGGGCCGTGGTGGGGCTGCACCGGGTGGACGAACTGTTCTCCACCTACCGCCGGGACAGCCAGATCAGCCGGCTGGGCCGCGGTGAACTGACCCTCGCGCAGTGCGATCCGGAGGTCCGGGACGTACTGCGGATGTGCGAGGACGCGGAGCACCGCAGCGGCGGCTGGTTCACCGCACGCTACGCAGGTGGCCGCCTCGACCCGACGGGCCTGGTCAAGGGCTGGGCCGTGGAGCGCGCCGCCCGGATGCTGGTCTCGTCGGGCGCCGGGTCGGTGTGTGTGAACGGCGGCGGCGACGTCCAGGTGCACGGCGGCCCCTGGCGGGTGGGGATCGCCGATCCGCTGCGCCGGGGCGAACTGGCGGCGGTCGTGGAGGCGCTCGGCGAACTGGCCGTGGCCACCTCGGGCCCGGCCGAACGGGGCTGCCACATCCTGGACCCGCACACCGGGCGTCCCCCGGCGGAGGGCCTGGCCTCGGTCACCGTGATCGCCGCCGGGCTGGCCGACGCGGACGCCTGGGCCACCGCGGCCTGCGCCATGGGCGCCGAACGCGCCCGCCCCTGGCTGGGCCGGCTCCCCGACGCCGAGGCGTTCGTCATCACCGCCGACGGCTCCACCTGGCACACCAGCGGCTTCGCCCGCTATGCGGCGGGCCTGTGCGTATGACCGCGGCGTCCGGCGTCCCGGGGCCGGGTTCCTACGGCTTGTGCGCGGTGGTGAGGAAGTCCAGGACGAGGGGGCCGGCGTGGGCGCGGCACTCCTCGAAGTAGGCGTGCCGGCCATGGGGGACCAGATGCAGTCGGGCGCCGGGGATGCGGTCGGCGAGCAGGGGTGCGTTGGCGGTGGGGTTGAGCAGGTCGTCGCTTCCGTGGACGACCAGGGTGGGGGCGCCGATGTCCGGCAGGAGGTCCCAGGCGTTGTGCCGGCTGCTGGCCGCGAGGTGGTGGCGCCGGGCGTGGGCGGGCATGCGAGGGTCGCCGAGGGTGTGGTGCGGGCCGGGATGGGAGGCGAGCCATCGGGGGGTGTACATCAGCTCCAGCAGGGCCTGTCGCGCGGCTCCGGGCTGAGGCCGCGTCAGGGCTCGGCGGACGTCGTTGCCGCGTTCGACGGCGTGCGGACCGCCGGGTGAGGTGCAGCCGAGAACCAGGGCGCTCACCCGGCGCGGGTGGCGGGCCGCGATGTGCTGGGCCACTCGTCCGCCCATGGACGTGCCGTAGACATCGGCCCGGTCGATGCCGAGTTCGTCGAGGACGGCGATGACGTCCTGGGCGAACAGTCCGGTGCTGTAGGGGGTGTCGGGCTTGTCGCTGTCGCCGGTGCCGCGGTAGTCGAGCGTGAGGGTGGCGCGAGCGGGATGGAAGTCGGTGCGAACCGCGTCCCACCAGTGGTGGTTGTTGGCCTGGCCCGCCAGCAGGACCAGCGGCGCCCCCTGGCCCCGGAGCTGGTAGGCGATGCGGGTTCCGTCCGGTGTGATGGCGTACGTCATCGGCTTCCGGGCGCCGGCAGAAGCACCGGCCCGGCCCTCAGACACCTGCGGCCACCGCGGCGCCCAGCCCCAGCAGGACGACGCCGGTGGCCACGCTGATCCCCCGCAGGACGACCGGCTGCGACACCAGGGCGCGCCCTCGGCTGACGACCCAGGTGAGCACCATGTACCAGGAGGCGCTGACGAGCGCCCACAGGGCTCCCAGGGCGACGGTTGACAGGAACACCGGGCCCTTCGAGGTCACGAACTGGGGCAGCACCGAGACGGCGAACACGCCCGCCTTGGGGTTGCCGAGGTTGGTGATCAGGCCGGTGAGATATCCGCCCGCGAAGCCGGTGGCGCGCCCGCCCGCGGAGGGCGGGCGGGTGGAGACGGTGGTGGTGAGCGCGGTCCGTAGCGTCTTCACCCCGAGGATCATCAGCACGACGCCGCCCGCGATCCGGAGCACCGCGTACGCGGTGGGGCTGGCCAGCAGGACGGCGGACAGCCCGGCCGCGGCGGCCGTGGACCACAGCAGGAAGCCGCTGGCATTGCCCGCGAGCGTGCCTCGGAGCGTACGTTGGCCGCCTTCCAGAACCTGCCTGATCATCAGGGCTTGACTCGCGCCTGGCAGCATCGCCAGCAACAAGGTGGTGGCGATGAAAACGGGCAGATGCGTGGGCATGGGAAAGAACCCCTTCCGGGGATTGCGGCCGATGGGTCTGCCACCAGGCTTCCTCTCTCGCGCCCCTAAGAGAAGTTAAAAGAAAGCGCGGGGCGCGCCTGGACGTGGCCATCGTCGCGTCCTGGGGCACGCCGCTCGCGCCGCCCCCACACGTACGGGCTCACTCACTCCTGTTGGACCCGATGGTCGTGGTTCTCCCCGATGACCATCCACTGGCCACCGGGCAGCCCGCGGACACCGAACTCCACCTGGAACAACTGCGCGCGGAATCGTGGGTTTCCATCCTGGCCGGCCATGCCGCCCGCGAACAGTTCCACGACGCCGCCCGCGAGGCCGGCTTCACCCCCACCGTGCGGTTCGAGACCGAGTCCTACGACGTCGCCCAGGCCCTCGTCGGCACCGGCATCGCGGTGGCCCTGGTCTCGCGCCTGGCCCTGACCCATGCGCCTGGCACCACCCATCGCGAACTGGTCCGCCCCAGGCCCTACCGCCAGCTCTACGCCGTGACCAAGGCCGACGCCAGCCTCACACCACTCGCCGACATGCTCATCGGCCTCCTGCGTGATGTCGCCCGCGACATCACCGCCACCTGGGAGGCTCCCCCGCGAGAAGAACAAGGCTCGTCGAACTCACCGCACGGAGCCTGAAGAGCCCCGGGTTCCGAATCGACACCGCCTGGTCCGAAGCGGCCGGCCCCGCTCCGGTTCCTCCGTCCGCCGGCCGTGGCTGCGCGAGCGCAGGGCCTTGGCGGCCGTACGCCCATGGAAGCATCGCCCCGGCGACCGCCCGCGGGGATAATGCGGCACATGGGAAAGGTGTACGAACGCATCGACGGCAGACTCCGCACCTTCATCGAAGAGCAGAAGATGTTCTTCACCGCCACCGCCCCGCTGGCCGGGGACGGCACGGTGAATCTCTCCCCGAAGGGGCTGGCCGGCTCCTTCGCCGTGATCGACGAACTGACCGTGGCCTACCTGGACTTCGCGGGGAGCAACGCGGAGACCATCGCCCATCTGCGGGAGAACGGCAGGATCACCCTGATGTGGTGCGCCTTCACCGGCCCGCCGAACATCGTGCGGGTGCATGGCCGGGGCGAGCCGGTGTTCCGTGACGATCCGCGCTTCGCCACGCTGCTGGCGCACTTCCCGGACATCGATGTCGACGACCACGGGCTACGGGCGATCATCGTGGTGGCGGCCGAGCTGATCCGGGACACCTGCGGTTACGCGGTCCCGTATCTGGACTACCGCGAGGACCGCCCGCTGCACGCCTCCCGCTTCCGGCGGGAGGACGACGAGTCGCTGGACCGCTACTTCCACAAGAAGGAGCACATCGCCAGCAGCATCGACGGGCTGCCGGGGCTTCCGCTGCCGCTGCCGCCCCTGAGTTCCCGTTCCACATAGTGGGTGTAGTGACCACATAACGAGACGGTGTTGCGGAAGGGGCCTTCGGAAGCGTTCCATCGCGCGGTGCGATCCGAATCGAAGAGCTCCGCGGCCGACTCCTCGACGACGGCGGGGCAGCCGCCCCCGTCGTCGCCGGAGGCCGCTTCCGCAGACCGGGCGGCCCGGCGGGCCGTCACCGTCTTCCCCCTCCTGGTCCTCGCCGCGGGCGCGGCGGGCCTCGGCACCCCCGGCACCTTCAGCGGCTGGGCGCCGAATGTGCCCTATCTGCTCGGCGTGATCATGTTCTGCATGGGGCTCACCATGACCCCGCAGGACTTCTCCGGTGTGGTCAAGCGGCCGTGGGCGGTGGCGCTCGGGCTGGTCGCGCACTATGTGATCATGCCGGGGCTGGGATGGCTGATCGCCAACGCCCTCGGGCTCTCACCGCAGTTGGCGGCCGGAGTGATCCTGGTCGGCTGTGCGCCGAGCGGCACGGCCTCGAATGTGGTGACGTATCTGGCGCGTGGCGATGTGGCGCTCTCGGTGTCGGTCGCCACCGTCTCCACGGTGCTCGCGCCGCTGGTCACCCCGCCGCTGACGCTGCTGCTTGCCGGGGAGTTCCTGCCGGTGGACGCGGGGTCGATGGTCACCGACATCCTCAAGACCGTCCTGCTGCCGGTGGTCGGCGGGCTGGTGGTCCGGCTGGTGGCCGGGCGGTTCATCCACCGGCTGCTGGGGCTGCTGCCCTGGCTGTCAGCCGTCACCATCGGCGTGATCGTCGCGGTCGTGGTGGCCGCCAGCGCGGACGCCATCAAGTCGGCGGCGGCGCTGGTGCTGCTCGCGGTGGTGCTCCACAACGGGCTCGGCCTGGCGCTGGGATACGGGGCCGGAAAGGTGGCCCGGCTGGGCGCGCCCGCCAGCCGGGCCATGGCCTTCGAGGTCGGCATGCAGAACTCCGGACTCGCCGCCTCCCTGGCCGCCGCCCACTTCAGCCCGCTGGCCGCGCTCCCGGCCGCCGTGTTCTCCGTCTGGCACAACGTCTCGGGAGCGCTGGTGGCGGCCTGGATGTCGTACCGGGCCCGCGGGGCGGAGAAGGGGGCGGCCACCGGCTGAGCGCTCTGCTGGGAGTGCCCTGACCTGCCGTCGAACATCCGCGGCGCCATCGTGGCTGGTCGCGCAGTTCCCCGCGCCCCTACGGGGCGCCTTAGCGCTCCTTCTGGGCCAGCCGCAGCAGATGGTCCGCGAGCGGCTGGCCCCCCTCCGGATCGCGGCTGATCAGCAGCAGCGTGTCGTCGCCCGCGATGGTGCCGAGGATGTCGTGCAGCTCCGCCGAGTCGATGGCCGAGGCGAGGAACTGGGCGGCGCCCGGCGGAGTGCGCAGCACCACGAGGTTGGCCGAAGCCTCCGCCGAGATCAGCAGCTCACCCGCCAGCCGGGCCATCCGCGCCTCGCTCGCCGACTCGCCGAGCGGGGCGCGCGGCGTGCGGTCGCCGCCCTCGCTCGGCACCGCGTAGATCAGCTCACCGCCGGTGTTGCGGATCTTCACCGCGCCCAGCTCGTCCAGGTCCCGGGAGAGCGTCGCCTGGGTGACGGTGAGCCCGTCGTCGGCGAGCAGCTTGGCGAGCTGGCTCTGGGAGCGGACCGCCTGCCGGTTCAGGATGTCCACGATCCGGCGGTGGCGTGCGGTGCGGGTCTGCGGCACGGCCTGTCCGCCGTGGTTGGCGTCCTGCGCGTCGGTGTGCTGCGCCTCGGTCATCGGTGTCGTCAGTCTCCGGCTCGTCGTTCCCCGTCACCCTCGTATGCGGCGTCCAGGACCGCGGGCAGCTCCCGGAGGAAGGTCTCCACCTCCTCGTCGGTGATGACGAGCGGCGGGGCGAGCCGGACCACATCCGGCGCGACCGCGTTCACCAGGAGTCCCGCGTCCTGAGCCGCCTTCTGCACCTGCGGCGCGAGGGACTCTGTGAGCACGATACCGAGCAGCAGCCCGGCGCCGCGGACCCGGGCGACCGCTGCGTGGTCGAGCGATTCGATTCCGTTACGCAGCCGCTCCCCCGCCCGCTTGACCCGGTCCAGGATGCCGTCGGCGGCGAGCGTGTCCAGGACGGCGAGAGCGGCGGCGCAGGCGACGGGGTTTCCGCCGAAGGTGGATCCGTGCTGACCGGGGGTCAGCAGCTCGGCCGCGGGTCCGAAGGCGATGGTGGCGCCGATGGGCAGCCCGGCGCCGAGCCCCTTGGCGAGGGTGACGACATCGGGCTCGACGCCCTGCGCCTGGTGCTCGAACCAGTGGCCGGTCCGCCCGATCCCGGTCTGGATCTCGTCGAGCACCAGCAGGGTGCCGGTGGCCCGGGTGATCTCCCGCGCCGCCGCCAGATAGCCGGCCGGCGGCACGACCACGCCGTTCTCGCCCTGGATGGGCTCCACGATGACGAAGGCGGTGTCGGTGGTGACGGCCGCGCGCAGCGCCGCCACGTCCCCGTACGGCACATGGGTCACCTCGCCGGGCAGCGGACGGAAGGGCTCCTGCTTGCCGGGCTGGCCGGTCAGCGCCAGCGCGCCCATGGTGCGGCCGTGGAAGCCGCCGGTGGTGGCCACCATATGGGTGCGCCCGGTGCGCCGCCCGATCTTGAAGGCGGCCTCGACCGCCTCCGCGCCGGAGTTGGAGAAGTACACGCGCCCGGAGCGGCCGAAGAGCTGGAGGAGCCGCTCGGCCAGCGCCACCGGGGGCTCGGCGACGAAGAGGTTGGAGACATGGCCGAGCGTGGCGACCTGGTGGGAGACGGCCCGTACGACGGCGGGGTGGGCATGGCCGAGGGAGTTCACCGCGATACCGCCGACGAAGTCGAGGTACTCCTTGCCGTCCGCGTCCCAGACCTTGGTGCCCTCGCCGTGGGTGAGCGGGATACGGGGGGTGCCGTAGTTGTCCATGAGCGCCCCCTCCCAGCGCCGCTTCAGCTCCGCGTTGCTCACTGGTCCTCCCCCTTGTCGCCCTGGTTGCCCTTGTCGTCGATCACGGTCCCGTCCGGCAGGACCATCGTGCCGATGCCCTCGTCGGTGAAGATCTCCAGCAGGATGGAGTGCGGTACGCGTCCGTCGAGGACACGGGCGGTGGTGACCCCGTGGCGCACGGCGTACAGACAGCCCTCCATCTTCGGCACCATGCCGCTGGCCAGATCCGGCAGCAGCTTCTCCAGCTGGCTCGCGGTGAGCTTGCTGATCACCTCGTCGCTGCTGGGCCAGTCGGCGTAGAGGCCCTCGACATCGGTGAGCACCATCAGCGTCTCGGCGCCCAGCGCGACGGCGAGGGCGGCAGCGGCCGTGTCGGCGTTGACGTTGTAGACATGGCCATCATCGGCGCTGCGGGCGATGGAGGAGACGACCGGGATACGGCCGTCGTCCAGCAGGGCCCGGACCGCGCCGGTGTCGAGGTCGGTGATCCGGCCGACCCGGCCGATGTCCACCCGCTCGCCGTCGATCTCGGCGAAGTGCTTGGTGGCGGACATCAGATGGGCGTCCTCGCCGGTCATGCCGACGGCCAGCGGGCCGTGCCGGTTGAGCAGCCCGACCAGTTCGCGCTGGACCTGTCCGGCCAGCACCATCCGTACGACGTCCATGGCCTCGTCGGTGGTGACCCGCAGCCCGGCCTTGAACTCGCTCACCAGACCGTGCCGGTCCAGCTGTGCGCTGATCTGGGGGCCGCCGCCGTGGACCACGACCGGGCGCAGACCCGCATGGCGCAGGAAGACGACGTCCTGGGCGAAGGCGGCCTTCAGCTCGTCGTCGACCATGGCGTTGCCGCCGAATTTGATCACCACGGTCTTGCCGTGGTGCCGGGTCAGCCAGGGCAGCGCCTCGATGAGGATGTGGGCCTTGGGCAGGGCGGTGTGTTTACGGGCGGACTGTTTTCGCCCATCTGAGTGATTGACCGTCATATCCGACTTCCGGAAGCCTTTCGTTTCAGCCGCCGGGCGGGCGGTGCTGGCCTGTGGAGGCGACGTAAGACCTGTCTCGGATGGGTCCGAGCGGGCGGTCGCCGGTGAAGCAGGAACCCTCGTCGGCGACGGCGGGGACCCGCGACAACCAAGCGGGCACGTCAAGAGGAGTAGGCGCTGTTCTCGTGGACGTAGTCGGCCGTCAGGTCGTTCGCCCAAATCACCGCAGACTCGCTGCCTGCCGCGAGGTCCGCGGTAATCCGGACCTCGCGGTAGCGCATGTCGACCAGCTCGCGGTCCTCGCCCACCGAGCCGTTCTTGCACACCCAGACGTCGTTGATCGCGACGTTGAGCTGGTCCGGTTCGAAGGCGGCGGAGGTGGTGCCGATCGCGGAGAGCACCCGGCCCCAGTTGGGGTCCTCACCGTGGACGGCGCACTTGAGGAGGTTGTTACGGGCGATGGAGCGGCCCACCTCCACCGCGTCGTCCTCGGTGGCCGCGCCCACGACCTCGATCCGGATGTCCTTGGAGGCGCCCTCGGCGTCCCCGATCAGCTGACGGGCGAGATCGGCACAGACCTCGCGGACCGCTTCGGCGAACTCCGCGGCGTCGGGCGCGACACCGGAGGCGCCGGAGGCCATCAGCAGCACCATGTCGTTGGTGGACATGCAGCCGTCGGAGTCGATCCGGTCGAAGGTGGTGCGGGTGGCGGCGCGCAGCGCGGTGTCGAGTCCGGGGCCGTCCACATCGGCGTCGGTGGTGAGGACGACGAGCATGGTGGCCAGGCCCGGGGCCAGCATCCCGGCGCCCTTGGCCATACCGCCCACGGTCCAGCCGGCGGGGCTCTGCGCGACGGCCGTCTTGTGGACGGTGTCGGTGGTCTTGATGGCGATCGCGGCCTTCTCGCCGCCGTGCGGGGAGAGCGCCTCGGCGGCCTTGCCGACCCCGGACAGCACCGCGTCCATGGGCAGCCGGAGGCCGATGAGCCCGGTGGAGGCGATGGCGATCTCGCCCGCGCTGTGGCCGAGGACCTCCGCGGTCTTCTCGGCGGTGGCGTGGGCGTCCTGGAAGCCCAGCGGGCCGGTGCAGGCGTTGGCGCCACCGGAGTTGAGGACGACGGCCGAGACCTGACCCCCCTTGAGGACCTGCTCGGACCACAGGACGGGGGCGGCCTTGACGCGGTTGGAGGTGAAGACGGCCGCGGCGGCGAGGCTCGGGCCGGTGTTCACGACGAGTGCGAGGTCGGGGTTGCCGTTCTCCTTGATCCCTGCCGCGACGCCGGAGGCCGTGAAGCCTTGGGCTGCCGTAACGCTCATGGAGCGACTCCGATCGTGGAAAGTCCCAGCTCCTCGGGGAGGCCGAGGGCGATGTTCATGCTCTGCACCGCGCCGCCGGCGGTGCCCTTGGTGAGGTTGTCGATGGCGCTGATCACGATGGCGCGGCCGGCCGCCTCGTCATGGGCGACCTGGAGCAGCGCGGCGTTGGATCCGTGGACGGCGGCGGTGGAGGGCCACTGGCCCTCGGGGAGGAGGGTGACGAACGGCTCGTCCCGCAGCGCCTTGTCGTACACGGCCCGCAGGC
Source organism: Streptomyces malaysiensis subsp. samsunensis (assembly GCF_024519315.1). Lineage (GTDB taxonomy): Bacteria > Actinomycetota > Actinomycetes > Streptomycetales > Streptomycetaceae > Streptomyces > Streptomyces malaysiensis. Next base: position 116,020 of record NZ_JANIIC010000020.1, read on the forward strand.
TCTCCCCGGTCACCCTGGGCCTGGCCTTGGCGCTGCATGTGGCGAGGATGCCGCGGGGCATCGGGGCGAGGGTCGGGGTGAAGGAGACCGAGATCCGCTCCCCCGCGGCGGCGGACAGGTTCTGGATCATCTCGGGGGTGTGGCGGTGGCCGCCGCCGACGCCGTACGGGCTCATGGAACCCATGACCTCGCTGCCCAGCAGATGCGGTTTGGGCGCCTTGCCCGCGCCCGAGGTCCCGGAGGCGGCGACGATCACCGCCTCGGGCTCCAGCAGTCCGGCCGCGTACGCCGGGAAGAGTGCGAGGGAGACGGCGGTGGGGTAGCAGCCGGGAACCGCCACGCGCCGGGTCCCTTCCAGCGCGGCGCGGGCCCCGGGGAGTTCGGGGAGGCCATAGGGCCAGGTGCCGGCGTGCGGCGAACCGTAGAACCTCTCCCAGTCCGCCGCGTCCGTCAGCCGGAAGTCGGCGCCGCAGTCGATGACCAGGACCTGGTCGCCGAGTTGCTCGGCCACGGCGGCGGACTGCCCGTGCGGCAGCGCCAGGAAGACCACGTCATGCCCGGCCAGGGCCTCCGCGGTGGTGGGCTCCAGCACTCGTCCGGCGAGCGGGAGCAGATGGGGCTGTAGTCCGGCGAGTGGCTGCCCGGCGTTGGAGTTGCCGGTCAGGGTGCCGATCTCGACCTCGGGGTGGGCGAGCAGCAGCCGCAGCAGCTCCCCGCCCGCGTATCCGCTCGCTCCTGCCACCGCAGCACGTATGGCCATCGCCGTCGTTTCCTCCCTCGGATGATGGCATGACTATACGGTCGCTTGCAGCTTTATGCAATAAGGTCCATGCGATAACGGGCCAAAGGAAACGCCCCGGCCGAGCGGTGCCGGCCGGGGCGCTGTGGTGCGCGCACCAGGGGTGTCAGCCGAGGGTGGCGAGGGCCTGGTTGAAGGTCGCGGACGGGCGCATGACGGCCGTGGCCTTGGCCGGGTCGGGCTGGTAGTAGCCGCCGATGTCGGCCGGGGAGCCCTGGACGGCGAGCAGCTCGTCGACGATCGTCTGCTCATTGGCGGTGAGCGTCTCGGCGAGCGGGGCGAACGCCTTGGCCAGGGCCGCGTCGTCGGTCTGCTTGGCCAGCTCCTGGGCCCAGTACAGGGCCAGGTAGAAGTGGCTGCCGCGGTTGTCGATACCGCCGACGCGACGGCTGGGCGACTTGTTCTCGGCGAGGAAGGTGCCGGTCGCCCGGTCGAGGGTGTCGGCGAGGACCTGGGCCCGCGCGTTGCCGGTCTTCTGGGCGAGGTGCTCGAAGCTGACCGCGAGGGCCAGGAACTCGCCCAGGCTGTCCCAGCGCAGGTAGTTCTCCTTGACCAGCTGCTGGACGTGCTTGGGGGCCGAGCCGCCCGCACCGGTCTCGAACAGCCCGCCGCCGTTGATCAGCGGGACCACCGAGAGCATCTTGGCGCTGGTGCCCAGCTCCAGGATCGGGAAGAGGTCGGTCAGGTAGTCACGCAGCACGTTGCCGGTGACCGAGATCGTGTTCTCGCCGCGGCGGATCCGCTCGAGGGAGAGCTTGGTCGCCTCGACCGGCCCGAGGATCCTGATGTCCAGGCCCTCGGTGTCGTGCTCGGGCAGGTACGCCTTGACCTTCTCGATGAGGTTGGCGTCGTGCGCACGGTTCTCGTCCAGCCAGAAGACGGCCGGGTCGCCGGTGGCGCGGGCGCGGGTGACGGCCAGCTTGACCCAGTCCTGGATCGGCACGTCCTTGGTCTGGCACATCCGGAAGATGTCACCGGCGCCGACGACCTGCTCGATGACCGCGTTGCCCGCCTCGTCCAGGACGCGGACGGTGCCCGTGGCGGGGATCTCGAAGGTCTTGTCGTGGCTGCCGTACTCCTCGGCCTTCTGCGCCATCAGGCCGACGTTGGGCACCGAGCCCATCGTGGCCGGGTCGAAGGCGCCGTGGGCGCGGCAGTCGTCGATGACGGCCTGGTAGACCCCGGCGTAGCTGCTGTCCGGGATCACCGCGAGGGTGTCGTGCTCCTCGCCGTCCGGGCCCCACATATGGCCGGAGGTGCGGATCATGGCCGGCATGGAGGCGTCCACGATGACGTCGGACGGCACGTGCAGGTTGGTGATGCCGCGGTCGGAGTCGACCATGGCCAGCTCCGGGCCCTCGGCGAGCTCGGCGTCGAAGGACGCCTTGATCGCGGCGCCCTCGGGCAGGGACTCCAGGCCCTTGAGGATGCCGCCCAGACCGTCGTTCGGGGTCAGACCGGCGGCGGCGAGGGTCTCGCCGTGCTCGGCGAAGGTCCTGGGGAAGAAGGCCCGTACGGCGTGGCCGAAGATGATCGGGTCGGAGACCTTCATCATCGTGGCCTTCAGGTGCAGCGAGTACAGCACGCCCTCCGCCTTGGCGCGGGCCACCTGCGCGGAGAGGAACTCGCGCAGCGCCGCGACGCGCATCACGGAGGCGTCCACGACCTCGCCCGCCAGCACCGGCACCGACTCGCGCAGCACGGTGGTGGAGCCGTCGTCGCCCGCCAGCTCGATACGGAGCGAACCGGCCTCCGGGATCACGGCGGACTTCTCGGTGGAGCAGAAGTCGTCGGCGTCCATGTGGACGACATTGGTCTTGGAATCGGCCGACCAGGCGCCCATGCGGTGCGGGTTCGCCTTGGCGTAGTTCTTCACCGCGGCGGCGGCGCGGCGGTCGGAGTTGCCCTCGCGCAGCACCGGGTTCACGGCGGAGCCCTTGACCTTGTCGTAACGGGCGCGGATGTCCCGCTCCTCGTCGGTCTTCGGGTCGTCCGGGTAGTCCGGCAGCGCGTAGCCCTGCTGCTGGAGCTCGGCGATCGCGGCCTTCAGCTGCGGCATCGAGGCCGAGACGTTCGGCAGCTTGATGATGTTGGCCTCGGGGGTCTTGGCAAGGTCACCGAGCTCGGCGAGGGCGTCGGGGATGCGCCGGCCCTCTTCGAGGCGCTCCGGGAACTGGGCGATGATCCGCCCCGCCAGAGAGATGTCCCGGCTCTCCACGGTGACCCCGGCCGTCGAGGCATACGCCTCGATCACCGGCAGGAACGAGTACGTCGCGAGGGCAGGGGCCTCGTCCGTGTGCGTATAGATGATGGTCGAGTCAGTCACCGGGTGCTCCGCTCCACGTCTGCAACATTGCTCGACATCAAGATATCTGGTGCCGTGCCCTTTCCCGAAAGGACCCTGGGCAGAAGGACGCGTCCTGGTCACGGCCCGCGCCCGGTGGGATCGTCCCGTCCATGCCGACGAATCTGCGGGGCGCGCGGGTGGTGCTGCGCCCCACCGAACCCTCCGATGTCCCCGCCCTGGCCGCGATCCGCGCCAAGCCCGAGGTGTACGCGCGCTGGCGGGGCGGTGAGGACCTGGTGGCGGCGGTGCGCGAGGACCTCGCCGAGCCCGGCACCGAGCCGCTGACCATCGAGTACGAGGGCGCAGTGGTCGGCATGATCCAGTGGTCGGCCGAGACCGATCCGGACTACCGGCACGCGAGCATCGACATCTATCTGGACCCGGCGGTGCACGGGCGGGGGCTGGGCACCGACGCCGTCCGCACGCTGGCCCGCCATCTGATCAGCGACCACGGCCACCACCGGATCGTGATCGACCCGGCCGCGGACAACGCCGCCGCGATCCGCGCGTACGCCAAGGTCGGCTTCCGGCCCGTGGGCGTCATGCGGTCCTATGAGCGCGGCCCGGACGGCACATGGCACGACGGCCTGCTGATGGATCTGCTGGCCGGGGAGGTCACGGACGCACCACGGGCACCGTGAGCCCTGTGCGCCGAGCCCCTCCGAGCGGTGCCGTCACACGCCGTCCACGCGCAGCCGCCACTCGCCCGGCCGACCGGTGAGGGTGACCGTGGAGAGTGGCCGGATGTCGACGTTCCAGTAGCAGTGCGGCGGCGCCTTGATCGCGTACATCAGGGCGGCGCGGACCACCCCGGGGTCCGCTATCGCGACCATCTTGGCGTGGTCCTCGGCCGGGCGGGTGTCCAGCCAGCCGCCGATCCGCCTGATGAACGCGTGCAGCGACTCCCCGCCGTGCGGTGCGGAGCGCGGATCGCCGAGCCAGGCGTCCACCGCCGTGGGTTCACGCGCCATCACATCGGCGAGGGAGCGGCCCGCCCAGCGGCCCATGTCGCAGTCGCGCAGGGCGAGTTGGACGAGTGGGGTGAAGCCGAGCGCATCGCCGGTCTCCCTGCTGCGCGTCGACGGTGAGCAGTAGCGCAGCTCCGCCGCGGCGAGCGGCAGAAGCCCGGGGGCCGCGCGTTCGGCGGCGAGCCGGCCCTCCGGATCCAGCGGCCGGTCGTCGCCGAAGCGCTCCCCCAGCCGCGCCGAACTGCGGCCGGCGGCGACCAGAGTCAGCCGAAACGTCATCCCGGCATCGTACGGTCACGATCGCGGTCAGATGACCCGCTACCGGCGGTAGACCGGACGATCCGGTGTGCGCCGGATCACCCGGGCGGCTCGAAGCGGCCGTCTCGTGAACACCGTGCGCATCGTGGGTGGCGGCCAGGGGGCGCCCCGAAGGGGCGCGGGGCTGTGTCGATGTGCGGCTCCGCCCCTTCCCGAAACTGGGGCTCCGCCGCGTGGGGGAGCCGCATATCGTCAGGTGTCGGGAAGGGGAGGGGAGCGGCCCGCCGCAGGCGACAAGCCCCGTCGGGCACCCCTAACCCCCCGCCAACACCTCGCCGCACGCGATACGCAGCCGCCGCACCCCCTCGGCCAGCTCGCCGGTGCCCGCCACCGACGCGAAGCTCAACCGCACATGCGGCGCGGGCGGTTCGGCGGAGAAGTACGGGCGGCCGGGGGCGACGGCGACCCCGGCGCGCAGCGCGGCGGAGGCGAAGGCCGCCTCGTCGGCGCCCTGGGGCAGCCGTAGCCACAAGTGGTACCCGCCGGGCGGGACATGGCGCAGCTCCAGCTCGGGCAGCTCACGCCGTACGGCGGTGGCGAGCGCCTCGCGGCGGGTGTGCAGTTCGGCGGCGACATGGCGCAAGTGGCGGGACCAGGAGGGCGCGCCGACGAGTTCCAGGGCGGTCTCCTGGAGCGGGCGGGGCACGAAGAAGCTGTCGACGACCTGGATCGCGCGCAGCCGCTCCAGCACCGGGCCGCGGGCGGCGAGCGCGCCCACCCGCAGACTGGGCGAGGTGGCCTTGGTGAGCGAGCAGACGTGGACCACCACCCCGTCGGGGTCGTCGGCGGCGAGGGTGGCGGGCAGCGGGCCCGCGTCCTCGTGGACCAGCCGCCGCGCGAAGTCGTCCTCCACCACGAAGGCGCCCGCCTCACGGGCGATCGCGAGCACCTCGCGGCGCCGCTCGGCGGAGAGCATCGCACCGGTGGGGTTCTGGAACAGCGGCTGGCAGACGAAGACCCGGGCGCCGGACGCCCGCAGCGCGTCGGCGAGCAGCTCGGGGCGGACCCCGTCGGCGTCCACCGGGACCGGGACGGGGCGCAGCCCGGAGGCGCGGGCGGCGGCCAGCATCCCGGGGTAGGTGGGGGATTCGACGAGGACGGGCGCGCCGGGTGGCGCGAGCGCGCGCAGCGCGCAGGTGAGCGCGGACTGGCCGCCCGCGGTGACCAGGACGTCGGAGGCGCCGAGGGCTCCGGACGGGCCGCCGATCTCCCGGGCGAACCAGGCGCGCAGCTCGGGCAGGCCCTCCACCGGCGGGCGGCCCCATGCCCCGGGCCGCCGTCCGGCGCGGGCCAGGGCGGCGGCCAGCGCCCGTTCGGGCTGGAGCGAGGAGTGCAGATAGCCGCCGTTGAACTCCAGGATCCCGGGCGGCGGGGCGGCCAGCGTGGCCAGCACACCGGAGGCGTCCACCGAACGCGGCACCGGCTCACCGGCCGTCTCCACGCTCAGCGCGACCTCCTGCCAGGAGGTGTCGCCCGGCCGTGGCGCCCCGGCCGGTGGCCGGTCGGCGCGGAAGGCACCGGCGCCGGGGCGGGTGACCACGAGTCCTTCGGCGACGAGCGCGGCGAGGGCGCGGGAGACGGTCACCGGGCTCACCCGGTGGCGCTCGACCAGGGCACGGCTGGATGGCAGCTTCTCTCCTGGTGAGTAGCGGTTCAGCTCCTTACGCAGCGAACCCGCGAGTTCGGCCACACTGCTACGCTGTTGCATGAAAGCAGAGGATAGCGCTACTGACAGCAGTGCGATAGCGGTGAGCGGTGGCCGCGCCGGGATCCGGGGCGATGGCCCCGCCGGAATCGGGGACGACGGCCCCGAGGGCGACCGCGACGGCGGCCCCGCCCGGCGCCCGGACGACACCCCGGCGCCCCAGGCGCCCCCGGCGCCGTCCGCCCCCCGCATCGGCACCGTGCTCGCCGTGCTCGGCGTGGCCGCCTTCTCCCTCACCTTCCCCGCCACCGCCTGGGCGCTCACCGGCCTCGGCCCCTGGTCGGTGACCACCTGCCGGGTGGTGCTCGCCGCGCTGATCGCGGGCGGGGCGATGGCCGCACTGCGGGTCCCGGTGCCGGACCGCCGCCACTGGCCGGGGCTGCTGGTCGTCGCGGCCGGGGTCGTCGTGGGCTTCCCGCTGCTGACCACGCTCGCCCTCCAGACTTCCACCACGTCGCACGCGGCCGTGGTGGTCGGCCTGCTGCCGCTCACCACCGCCGCCTTCTCCGCCGTACGCACCGGGGTACGGCCCTCGCGGGTGTTCTGGGCGGCGGCGCTGGCCGGGGCCGCGGTGGTGATCGTCTTCGCGGTGCAGCAGAGCGGCGGCGCGCCCACCACCGGCGATCTGTATCTGTTCGGCGCGCTGGTGGCGTGCGCGGCGGGCTACACCGAGGGCGGCCGGCTGGCCGGCCATATGCCGGGCTGGCAGGTGATCGGCTGGGCGCTGGTGGGCTGTCTGCCGCTGTCGTTGCCGGGCGCGGTGTTCGCGCTGCTGGGCGAGGACATCCACCTCGACGGCCGTACGGTGGCCGGGCTGCTGTGGCTGGCGGCCGGTTCGCAGTTCGTGGGCCTGGTGGTCTGGTACCGGGGGATGGCCGCCATCGGGGTGGCCAGGGCCAGTCAGCTCCAACTGGCCCAGCCGCTGCTCACCCTGGTGTGGTCGGTGCTGCTGCTCGGCGAGACGCTGACCCCGGCCGCCCCGATCGCCGCCGTCGCGGTGCTGGTGTGCATCGGGGTGACACAGCGGGCGCGGGTCCCGGCCGGAGCAAACCGGGACAACCGGCCATAGACTGGCCTCAGGGATCGCAGTGTCCTCAGCAGATCGCATTGCCCTCCAGCGGACGGGAGGTCACGCACATGGAGGCGACCGTAGGCGACAAGCTGCTCGTGCACGGCAGGGTTGTCGGAATTCACGATCGTGTAGCGGAGATCATCGAAGTGCTCGGGGACCACGGGGAACCGCCTTACCGCGTGCGTTACGAGGACGACGGCCACGAGTGCCTGTTCTCCCCCGGGCCCGATTCGGTCGTCCGCCACCTGGCCGCCGGACCCCGGCAGCGCTAGCTCTCCCGAGGCCGGGGGCCCTGGCTCGAGCGCCCGGCTCAAGGGCCCGGCTCAGCGGGGCGGACGGACACGGTACGGATAGTGGTCGGCGACCACACGCGCCATGGCGCCGTTGTGGTCGGCGGCCACTTCCTTCGCCGAGAAGTACACATTGCCGCGCACCCGCGGGAAGCCCCGGTCGAAGGTGAGGTGCCGGGACAGCTCCGCCGGGTCCTGCCAGGGCGCGGGCTGCGCCGGATCGCCCGCCTTGTAGAGCGCCTCGCCGATGTAGAGGTTCACCCCCGTGCCCCGGACCGCCTCCGACCACCACGGGACGAGCACGGCGTAGTCGGCGGCGGCGAAGCCGATGTTCCAGTAGACCTGCGGAACGATGTAGTCCAGCCATCCCCGCCGCACCCAGGCCCGGGTGTCCGCGTAGAGGTCGTCGTAGGTCTGCACCCCCGCCGTGGTGGCGGAGCCGAGCGGGTCGGTGGCCTGGTTGCGCCAGACGCCGAAGGGGCTGATGCCGAACCGCACCCGCCGCCCCAGCAGCTTGACGCGCACGGCCGTCTCGTGCACCAGCCGGTCGATGTTGTTCCGCCGCCAGGCCGCCCGGTCCGGGAAGCCCGCGCCGTACCGCTCGTACGTCGCGTCGTCGTCGAAGACCTGACCGGCCACCGGATAGGGGTAGAAGTAGTCGTCCCAGTGGACGGCGTCGATGTCATAGCGCGCGACCGCGTCCAGCATGGCGTCCTGGACGAAGCGGCGGACCTCGGGCAACCCGGGGTCGTAGTAGAGCTTCCCGCCGTACGGCACGACCCACTCGGGGTGCACACGGGCCGGATGTGTGGGGATGAGCCGCGAGGGGTCGGTGTGGCCCGCGATCCGGTACGGGTTGAACCAGGCGTGCAGCTCCAGACCGCGCCGGTGCGCCTCGCGCACCGCGGTGCCCAGCGGATCCCAGCCGGGGTCCCGGCCCTGCACGCCGGTGAGGCACTCCGCCCACGGCTCGTACGGTGAGGGCCACAGCGCGTCCGCCGTGGGCCGCACCTGGAAGACCACCGCGTTGAGCCGTCGGCGGACGGCGGTGTCGAGGAAGTCCAGCAACTCGGCCCGCTGCTGGTCCGCGGTGAGGCCGGGCCTGGACGGCCAGTCGCGGTTGGCGACGGTGGCCAGCCACATCCCGCGGAACTCGGGCTGGTGCCCACCGCCCCGCCCCTCCGCCAGCGCGTCACCCGCGGTGACGGTGGCGGCCAGGGCTCCGGCGGCCGCGACCGTCAGACTTCTGCGCGTGATCCGGCCCATGCCCAACTCCTCGCCTCGGTCGTGTCGCCAACGTAGCCCGGCCACCGGCCGGGGGCCTGTCAACTCCCGCCGATGATGGGGCCCTTGTGGGGCGCCCGGCAATGGTTACCGCGCATCCGGGCCGTCCGGGCCCAACACCCCTCGACTACCGCTCGACTTCACCCTTCTCGCATGGCCGTCCGGCCGCTAGCATCGGATTGACGCACGCATGGGAGCGCTCCCAAAAGCCCTCGCCCACATGGCCCGCACGCCTCACTACCCCCACGTCCGGAGAGGAAGTTCCCGTGCGCAGCAAAGGCAGCAGACCCGTCGGCGCGCTCATGGCCGCGCTGGCACTCGTCGGGGGATTACTCACCGCGGCCGCCGCCTCCCCGGCCGCCGCCCACCCCGAATCGGCCCCCGGCCGGGCGGCGGCCCAGGCCGACGCCTACACCTGGAAGAACGTCCGCGTGGACGGCGGCGGCTTCGTCCCCGGCATCGTCTTCAACCGCAAGGAGCGGAACCTCGCCTACGCCCGCACCGACATCGGCGGGGCATACCGCTGGGACCAGTCCGGCAAACGGTGGGTGCCGCTGCTGGACTCGCTGGACTGGGACCACTGGGGCTGGACCGGGGTGGTCAGCCTGGCCAGCGACTCCGTGGATCCCGACAAGGTCTATGTGGCGGCCGGTACGTACACCAACAGCTGGGACCCGGGCAATGGCGCGGTCCTGCGCTCGTCCGACCGGGGCGCCAGCTGGCAGTCCACCACCCTCCCGTTCAAACTGGGCGGCAATATGCCCGGCCGGGGCATGGGGGAACGGCTGGCGGTGGACCCCAACAGGAACAGCGTGCTCTACCTCGGCGCGCCCAGCGGCAACGGGCTGTGGCGCTCCACCGACTCCGGTGTCACCTGGTCGAAGGCGGCCTCCTTCCCCAACCCCGGCACCTACGTCCAGGACCCGGGCGACACCAGCGGCTATCTGAGCGACAACCAGGGCGTGGTGTGGGTGACCTTCGACGAGCGCACCGGCTCCGCCGGCAGCGCGACGAAGACCGTCTACGTGGGCGTGGCCGACAAGGACAACACCGTCTACCGCTCGACGGACGCGGGCGCCACCTGGTCGCGGGTGGCCGGGCAGCCGACCGGCTACCTCTCCCACAAGGGCGTCCTCGATGCGAAGAACGGCTATCTGTACCTCACCACCAGCGACAAGGGCGGCCCGTACGACGGCGAGAAGGGCCAGGTGTGGCGGTACACCACGGCGACCGGGGAGTGGAAGAACATCAGCCCCATGACGGACGCCGACACCTACTTCGGCTACAGCGGCCTCACGGTGGACCGCGCGACACCGGGCACGCTGATGGTGACCGGCTACAGCTCCTGGTGGCCGGACACCCAGATCTTCCGCTCCACCGACTCCGGCGCCACCTGGACCCGGGCCTGGGACTTCACCAGCTATCCGAACCGGTCCTTCCGCTACACCCAGGACATCTCGTCCGTCCCCTGGCTGACCTTCGGCACCAACCCCTCGCCGCCCGAAGTCACCCCGAAGCTGGGCTGGATGACCGAGGCGCTGGAGATCGACCCGTTCGACTCCAGCCGGATGATGTACGGCACGGGTGCGACGATCTACGGCACGGAGAACCTGAAGAGCTGGGACACCGGCGGCAAAATCGCCATCACACCGATGGTCAGGGGCCTGGAGGAGACGGCGGTCAACGATCTGGCGAGCCCGCCCACCGGCGCCCCGCTGCTCAGCGCGCTCGGTGACATCGGGGGCTTCCGCCACACCGACCTCGACGCGGTGCCCACGAGGATGTACACCTCGCCGACGTTCACCACGACCACCAGCCTGGACTACGCGGAGACCAATCCGAACACCGTGGTCCGGGTGGGCAACAACGACTCCGCGCCGCGGATCGCCTTCTCGACCGACAACGGCGCCAACTGGTTCCAGGGCAGCGAGCCGTCCGGGGTGACGGGCGGTGGCACGGTGGCCGCGGCGGCCGACGGCAGCGGCTTCGTCTGGGCCCCGGAGGGCACCTCGGCCGTCTACCACACCACCGGATTCGGCAACTCCTGGTCGGCGTCGAGCGGTATCCCCGCCGGAGCGGTCGTGGAGTCCGACCGTAAGAACCCCAAGAAGTTCTACGGCTTCAAGGCGGGCACCTTCTACGTCTCCACCGACGGCGGCGCCACCTTCACCGCCAGGGCGTCCGCCGGGCTGCCGGCCGACGGTCCGGCGCGGTTCAAGGCGCTGCCGGGCGCCGAGGGCGACATCTGGCTCGCGGGCGGCAGCACGGGCGGGGGCTACGGGCTGTGGCACTCCACGGACTCCGGCGCGACGTTCACCAAGCTGAGCGGTGTCCAGCAGGCGGACACCATCGGCTTCGGCAAGGCGGCGCCCGGCGCCTCGTACCCGGCGCTCTACACCAGCGCCGAGATCGGCGGGGTGCGCGGCATCTTCCGCTCCACCGACGCCGGGGCGAGCTGGACCCGGATCAACGACAACGCCCACCAGTGGGGCTGGACGGGCGCCTCGATCACCGGCGACCCCCGGGTCTACGGCCGGGTCTACGTGGCCACCAACGGGCGCGGCATCCTGCGCGGCGACCTCTCATGACCGTGCGGTGAGCGCCCCGTACGAGTGACGGGGACGGGGGCGGGCCCGGGCCGGGAATGCGGCCCCGGCCAGCCCCCTGCCGATAGCCGGGGGGTAACGTCTGGGACGACAGGGGGACGACACACCGGACGGTTGGACCAGCGAAAGGCACGATGTGACCGACATCGAACGCGTCGGAGTGGTGGGCTGTGGCCAGATGGGTGCGGGCATCGCGGAGGTGTGCGCCCGCTCCGGCCTGGACGTCATGGTCGCGGAGACCACGGGCGAGGCCCTGGAGATAGGGCGCACCCGGCTGACCAACTCCCTCGGCAAGGCCGCCGAGCGCGGCAAGATCACCGAGGAGCAGCGCGACGCGACGCTGGACCGGCTGAGCTTCACCACCGACCTGGGGGAATTCGCCGACCGTGACCTCGTGATCGAGGCGGTCGTCGAGAACGAGCAGATCAAGACCGAGATCTTCCAGGTCCTCGACCAGGTGGTGACCCGCCCGGACGCGATCCTCGCCTCCAACACCTCCTCCATCCCGCTGGTCAAACTGGCCGTCGCCACCTCCCGGCCGGACCAGGTGATCGGCATCCACTTCTTCAACCCGGCGCCGGTGCAGTCGCTGGTGGAGCTGATCCCGGCGCTCACCACCGGCGACGAGACCATCAAGCGCGCCGAGGCGCTGGTCGGCGACATCCTGGGCAAACACGCCATCCGCGCCCAGGACCGCGCCGGGTTCGTGGTCAACGCGCTGCTCATCCCGTATCTGCTGTCCGCCATCCGGATGTTCGAGTCCGGGATCGCCAGCCGCGAGGACATCGACAACGGCATGGAGCAGGGCTGCGCCCATCCGATGGGCCCGCTGAAGCTGTCCGATCTGATCGGCCTGGACACGATCGCGGCGATCGCCGACTCCATGTACGAGGAGTACAAGGAGCCGCTGTACGCCTCTCCCCCGCTGCTGCTGCGCATGGTCGACGCGGGCCGCCTGGGCCGCAAAACCGGCTCGGGCTTCTATACGTACTGAGCCGGACCGCGCTCACCCCCGGCCGCCCCCGCCCCTGACCTCCGACCGTCAACGCCCGCTCGCGACCGCGGCCGGGCCATGCCCGGGAGTGAACCGCCGCACACGACAACGGCCTTGCCCCATACCCTGACAGCGACAAGCTGGACAGAGAGGGGCAAGGCCATGCCATCTGACGCTACCCCGGACCCGCTGGACCATCCGCTGGTCTTCGGCCAGCGCATGCAAGTCCTCCGAACGCGCCGGGGCATAAGCCGCACCGTCCTGGCCTCGGAGTCCCAGCCCAGACACCAGCCGCAAAGTAGAGGGTGATCACGCGCTCGCCGCCGTGGCGGCCCTCTTGTCATGCTCGCGCAGCATCCGCATGACGGTGGCGGGTGAGGGGTGCCGGCCCTCTTTCGTGCCGGTGGTGATGATGAGCTACTTGGCGATGTCGCGCAGGCTCATCTCCTGGTCGCACAGGTGGAGGGCCATGGACAGCATGTCGTCGTCGGTGACGCCGGCGCCACCGATGGTCTTGCCGCGCTTGCGGGCGGACTCGTGCGCTTCGAGGGTGCGGTCGCGGATCTACTCGCGTTCCATGCCGGACATGGCCGCGAGCACGGTGAACACGATCCCGGAAGGGTCGTGCAAGCCCTTCAGTTCTCCGGTGAGGAACTCCAGGCCGATGTCGCCGGCCTTGAGCTCTTCGGCGAGCATGGCGAGTTCGATGCCGCGACCGAGCCGCTTGTGCTCGTGAACGACGAGGGTCACGGCGACGCCGGAGAAGCGGATCTCCCCGGCGAGCTTCACGGCGGCCTCCAGCTCGGGGCGCCGGGTGGTGCGGGTGCTTGAGTTCGTGGACGGTGAGGATGACCTCCTGTTCGGGGGCGCCTCCTTGATGTCGTACGCCAGCTTGAGCGCCTTCTCCAGTTCCGGCCGGGTCTTGACCCGGGTGGAGATCTTCTCGCAGAAGCAGGGCTGGTCGCTCACGAGAGCGATTGCGCGCGTCTCGGGAACTCCCAGCATCAGCAGGCTCGTGATCGTCGCTGCTCGGGCGCCGAGGGTCCCGTTCGACAGGTCGCTGTCCGCGATGGCGAACACGACGCCGTGGGCAACCTGACCCAGAATGCCCGCCGGCAGGTGCTGTGCGCTTCGAGTCCGAGCTCAATCGCTTCCCTCAATTCCTGACCGGGATTGATGGGCTGGACATCCGTTTCATCCACGTCAGGTCCAAGAATCCCAACGCGATGCCGCTGATACTCGCGCACGGATGGCCGGGCTCACATTGACCGCGCGTTCACCTGCCGAGAGGCGGTCCCACTGGCCGCGGAAGGGCACCCGCACGCTGCCGCCCGCGCCCTGGTAGCCCTTGTCCGCCCAGCAGGCCAGGCCCGCCTCGGTGAGGGCGTCGATGATGCCGTGGGTTCGGGCGGCCTTGATGTCGTGCACGGCGCCGGGCAGGGCGACCGAGGCCCACAGCAGCTCTCCCCAGAGGGCAACCCAGAGGCAGCCCCGGACTTCTTCAGGGGCAAGTAGCTAGGCCATCGCGAGCACGTCGTGGACCAGTTGGTCCGCGTACTCCCGGTCGACGGACAGGCCGAAGACCACGTGGTGATACATCGGTGCAATCACGTGATCGAGGACCTGCTGCTCGGTCGGCGCCCGCTCCCCGCGCGCCCTTGCCCGATCCAGCATCACCTTGGCCTGCGTGCGGCGCTGCTCCCAGCACGGGCAGGTGAGCACCTCGTCCCGGGCGGACGTCATGGCGCGCAGGTAACGGGTCCGGCGAGGTTGGGTGATGTCGTCGACCACGATCCGAGCCCACGCCGACAGGTCACCGCGCAGTGACCCGGTGTCCGGCAGTTCGTCGCCGTCCTTGGTGAGCGCGGCGACAGCGACCTCCTCCAGCAGCGTGTCCAGGTCGCCCCAGCGGCGATAGATGCTGGTCGGGTTGACGCCTGCCCGGCTGGCCACCAGTGGGATACGTTACTTCGACAGCGTGCGGGTGCCCTTCCGCGGCCAGTGGGACCGCCTCTCGGCAGGTCAACGCGCGGTCAATGCCGCGCACGCCCGCATCCGGGCCCTCGGCGAGCAGGCCATGGGGCTGGTGCGGCTACCCGCGACCTACTTTGCGGCTGGTGTCAGAGCTAGGACACCGGGGCCACCTACGCCTGCCCCACCCACGCCCGGCACCACCCACGCGACACGATGGCCCAGGCCGCCGCCATGCGCCGCGCCCTCGACCAGGGCAGGCCCCGATGACAACGCCCGAAGAGGTCAAGGACCCATTCGCCGACGAAGCATGGCGCGCCGCGACCGAGCACGCCGCCAGCTGCCCGGCCTGCCCGCCCCCGGCACCGGATGCGATACCGGCGAGCGGCTACTGCACGCCTACGAGGAAGCCGCACGGCAGGCCCGGCCGGAGGAGGGCCATACGGCGGTGATCTGAACTCGTCAGTCGGAGCTGTCCAGGTCGCGGCCCGCGTCGGCGCCGAGGACGCCCTCCAGTTCGGAGATCTCACCGACCAGCCGGAGGACGTCCCCGGTGCCTTCGAGGGCGAGCTGGACCTCGGCGACGCCCGTATCGGTGGGCCGGGCCTCCTCCTCGGCGCGGACGACCCGGGTGGTGCGGTCCCGGCCCTTCCAGGGGGCGCGGTCCACCCGGACCCGGCCCACCTTGTACCCGGCGGCCGTGCACAGCTCCAGGACACGTGGCAGCAGTCCGGCGCCCACCCGGTAGGAGAGCTGAAGCTCCACCCGTTCGGCCGACCAGAGGGCCGGAAGGCGGCGGGTGAACAGTGGATAGCCGCGGATCACCAGGAAGTGCACCACGGTGGCGGCGGTGGCCAGCAGGGCCAGACCGCCACCGCAGGCCATGCCCACCGCACAGGTCAGCCAGACGGTCGCCGCGGTGGTCAGTCCGCGGACCGCGTCGCGCCGGACGAAGATCAGGCCGCCGCCGATGAAGCCGATGCCGGAGACGATCTGCGCCGCCACCCGCGAGGGGTCGAGGCTGACATGGTCGCGCAGCAGCACATCGGAGAAGCCGTACTGGGAGACCTGCATGAACAGCGCGCTGCCCACGCCCACCAGGGTGTGGGTGCGCAGCCCGGCGCTCTTCTGCTGCACCGCCCTCTCGAGCCCGATCAGGGTGGACAGCACCAGCGCGACGCCGAGCTCGGCGAACTGCCGCACTCCCTGGTCGGCGCCGAATTCCCACATCGGAGCGGCGATCAGTTGCACATCCATCCCTTCGTCCGGTCCATTCCGATCCATCCGGTATGTCCCGCCCCCGCGGCCCCTCCCTCCGGCCGCCGTCCCCCATGAGTACCCCTTGCGTACTCGCTGAGTACCGCCTTTCGCACGGGGTGTGCGCCGGTGACTCACACACCATCCCCACACACGCTCCCGCACCACCTGGGCATGCGCTTGACTCGGAGCGTTACCACTGCACGGACGTTACATCCGGAAGGGGATCAACCCGTGACCACCGAGCCCGAGCAAGCCGCGTTAGCCGTGGAGCTCGCGGAAATGCGCCGGACCGTCGAAGTGGGCTTCGCCCGCGTCGACGGCCGGCTCGCCCTGCTCGACCACCGTGGCGAGCAGGCTGAGGAGGAAGTGAACCAACTGGCCGGGCGCACACGGATCCTGGAGCACGGACGCTGGCCGTTGCCCTCCATCGCCGCCCTGACCGGGGTGTCCGCCCTGGCCCTCGCGGTATGGCAGGCGGCCGGACACTAGCCAGGGCGGCCGGCCCGGTCCAGCCGAGCCTGCTCGGCCTAGCCGAGCCTGATGTGGTGGAGCAGGAGCAGCGCGGCCGCCATGTTGGCCGCGGGCACCTCACCGCGGGCCACCATGTCGGGCACCAGCTTCAGCGGCACCCACTCGCGGCGGTCCGACTCGAAGTCGTCCTCCGGGTGCCCGACGTACGATGCCTCCTCGGCCCAGTAGATGTGGTGCCGTGCGTCGGTGAGCCCGTTGGACGGCTCGACGGAGAGCAGATGGCGCAGGGGGCCGGGCCGCCAGCCCGTCTCCTCCTCCATCTCCCTGGCCGCGGCGTCGGCGATGTCCTCACCGTCCTCGACGACGCCCGCGGCCAGCTCCCAGCCCCAGGCGTCGGTGATGAACCGGTGCCGCCACAGCAGCAGCACCTCGTTGGCCTCGTTCACCACGGTGGCCACGGCCACGGGCCGAAGCCGGATCAGATAGTGGTCCAGATGACGCCCGTCGGGGAGTCGGACGTCGGCGAGGTTGACCCGGAACCATCGGTTCTCGTACACGGTCCGCTCCCTGAGGTTCTTCCATCGCACTGTCAGCCACCTTTCGTCGGACGGGAGGCCATCCTGGGCCACCCGCTGACGAGAGTGCGGATGCGCGAGCGGAACCGCGGTCACAGAGGAACGCGCAGTGCCCCGTCGATGAGTTCGGCGGCTTCGGCCGTCGCGGCGCATCCGCTGGCCGCGAGGTGTTCCCGTACCGCCCTCAGCCGGTCGCGTAACCGCTGGGACTCCATGCCGCGTGCCCGCTCGGTCATCTCCACCGCGGTGGCGCCCGCCCGGTCCATATCGCCCTGGCGCAGCTCGATATGGGTGAGCATGGCGAGCCGGTGCACCCGGCCCCGGTCGTGTGCGGGGGTGCCGACCGCGGCGGTGGCGTGCTCGCGGGCGCCGCCGAGGTCACCGAGGTTCAGCAGCGCCTCGGCCACCTGGACGTTCACCAGACCCGGCTGCACATAGCCGGTCTCGTCGGGCTCCTGGCCGGGTCTGATGCGGTCGGCGGCGGTCTCGGCGCGCCGGATGCAGGACAGCGCGCCGGCGCCGTCGCCGAGCCGGGCGTACGCCTTGGCCTGCATGGCGTAGAGGTCGGCGGCGAGCGCGGGGGTGATCTGGGAACCCGCGGCGCGCAGCGCCGATTCGGCGAAGGCGACTGCCTGCCGGTACTCCTTCATGAAGAGGGACTGATTGACCAGCAGCGCTATCACATAGGCGCCCAGGCCCCGGTCACCGCTGGCCTTGGCGAGCCGCAGCGCCTGGTGGAAGTAGCGCTGGGCCAGACCGTGCGCGTTGGAGTCGTAGGCGCAGATCCCGGCGATGGCCACCAGGCCGCCGGTCGCCCGGTGCAGCTGGCGGCCGGTGCCGTCGGCGTAGCTGCCGCGCAGCAGCGGCGCCGCCTCGGAGTTGAGGAACCCCACCACCCGGGTCCGGGTCGCGACACCGCCGGCCTTGCGGTACATCTGCTCGTAGTGGGCGCGGGCGGCGCGCATCGTGTCGATGTCGGTCATGCTGACGCGCGTCAGACCGCGCCGGGAGACATCGGAGTCCTCGGGAGGGTTCTCCCACTCCCACACCGGGATGACCGCGGGGGTGCCGGTGACCGCCGGGGCCTCGACGACATGCGGACGCTGCTGTTCGTCGGAGCGCCACAGCGCGGTGGCGCGCTCGACGAACCCGGAGAGCGGGGTGGCGGGGCCCCGGGCGCTGCCGGGGGTGCCGAGGCCGATGTCGTCCAGGGTGAGGGCGCGGTGCAGCCGCTCGCCCAGCACCTCGCAGATGAGGTCGGGCACCTGGCCGCGCGGCCGCTGGCCCTTCAGCCACCGGGCCACCGCGGTGTGTTCGTACCGCAGGCTCATCCCCCGGGCCCGGCCCGCCTCGTTGATATGCGCGGCCAGTCCCGCGTGGGAGACTCCGGCCTCGTCGAGCACGGAGTCGAGCAGTGTGTTGGGCTCCATCTCGCCCTCCCCAAACGCTCGGTGGCGCCAGAGTAATGGAGGGAGATTCGCACGGGGTGTGAATCGGGCCGGGACGAAGCCGGGGCCCGATGGGTATGCCGATGCCCTCGGCGGAGGGCGCGGGGGCGCCGGGGGCGCCGGGGGGCGCCGGGGGGCGCGGAAGCACCGGGAGCGAGGGCGCGGGCATCCCGGGCCGGGGGCGCGGGCGGGGCGTCCCGGCACCGGGCGGGCGGCCCGCAACGATCCACCCACCGGTGCCTAGCCCCGATGAGCATCAGCGGCCGCGCGGACGCGGACAGCGCGGGCCGGGGACACCCCGGCACCGGGCGGGCGGCCCGCGACGATCCACCGGACGGTG
>NZ_JANIIC010000200.1 GCF_024519315.1 Streptomyces malaysiensis subsp. samsunensis
GCTTCTGGATTCAGCAACACGGCGGCGCCGGAAGCGCCACCACCGCGCACGGCATGTCGGCCACCGGGCACGCCCTGCTCGGCAGCGGCGTACCGCTGCCCGGCTCGGACGGATTCCTGTTCACCGGACGGCTGTCGCTCCGCGACCATCCCTGGCTGGCCGACCACTCCGTACTCGGCCGCGTCGTCGTACCCGGCACGGCGTTCCTGGACATGGCGCTGCACGCCGCCGACACGGTCGGCTGCGACCATGTGACCGAGCTGACCCTCGAAACCCCGCTGGTCCTGACCACGACCGGGACGACCCATGTGCAGGTCCTGGTGGCCGCGCCCGATCACGAAGGCAACCGCGAGATCAGCGTCCACGCCCGCGCCCAGGACGCGCCGCCCCACGCCTGGACGCGGCATGCGCGAGCGACCCTGACCGCCGGTGTGTCCGGTGAGCCGGCGGGCCTCGGCAGTTGGCCACCGGCGGGGGCGCGGCCGGTGGAGACGGCAGGGCTGTACGAGCGGCTGAGTGACGAGGGTCTGGGCTACGGGCCGGTATTCCGCGGCCTGGAGACCGTATGGCGGGACGGTGACGGCGCGTTGTTCGCCGAGGTGACGCTGCCGGACGTGGCGGACTCGGACACCGCGGGGTTCGGCGTGCATCCGGCGTTGCTGGACGCGGCGTTGCACGCGTGGGCGGCGGGTTCGGACGACGCGGGTTCGGACGACGCTGGTCCGGGCGCCGTGCGGCTGCCGTTCCTGTGGAGTGGTGTCACTTTGCACGCCACCGGTGCGACGAAGCTGCGGGTACGCCTCACACCGGTGGCATCGGCCGAGGGTGCGCTGTCGGTGCTGGTCACGGACGCCGCCGGTCTGCCGGTTCTCTCCGCCCGGTCATTGGTGACCCGCCCGGTCACCGAGGCGACCTTCCCCGCGCCCTCGGGGACAGGTGGCTCCCTGTACCGGGTGGCCTGGAGCCCGGTGACCGGCTCCGGACCAGGGACTGGGCCGGAGGTCGGGGCAGCGCCCCGCGTCGCGGTGCTCGGCGAGGCCACCGAAAGCCTGCCCGAGCCCGATCCGGCACTGGCCGACTGCCGCGACCTCGCGGCGCTGGAGGGCCGCCTGGCCGCCGGTGAACAGCCGGTACCCGACCAGGTCCTGGCCGAGGTGTCCGCGCCAGGTGGCGACTCGCTCCCGGCAGTCGTCGAACACACCGCCCGGCACGCCTTGGAGCTTGTCCAGCGCTGGCTCGCCTCGGCCCACTTCAGCGCATCCCGGCTGGTCCTCGTGACCCAGGGCGCGGTCGCCGTCGAAGGTGACGAGCCCATGGCGGGCCTGGCCGCCTCCCCGGTCTGGGGGCTGGTGCGGTCCGCGCAGACCGAACACCCCGGCCGTCTCGCGCTGCTCGATCTGGACCCGCGGGGCACGACGCCCGATGTGGTACGGCGGGCTCTGGCCTCCGGGGAACCCCAACTCGCCATCCGGGGCGAGGAGATCCTCGCGCCGCAGCTCGTCCGGGACGAGACCGACGAGACCGATGAGCCCGACGAGTCGACCGACGCGCGGCACACCGGCCCCTGGCACCTCACCTCCGCCCGGAACGGAACGCTCGAGGACCTGGTTTGGACCCCCGTTCCCTCGGACCCCGTCTCGGATGCGGTGCCCCGTTTGTTGGGTGCGCAGGAGGTGCGTATCGAGGTGCGTGCGGTGGGGCTGAACTTCCGTGATGTTCTGGTTTTGCTCGGTATGTATCCCGACGCTGAGAACGCTCTGTTGGGG
>NZ_JANIIC010000201.1 GCF_024519315.1 Streptomyces malaysiensis subsp. samsunensis
TTGGACGGCGAGGTGCAGGGCGACCAGGGAGGAGGAGCAGGCGGTGTCCAGCGAGACGGCCGGGCCCTCGAAGCCGAAGGTGTACGAGACGCGGCCGGACGCCACGCTCGCCGCGCTGCCATTGGCCACGTAGCCTTCGAGGTCGGCCGGCGCGCTGCCCCGCAGGGCGACGTAGTTGCTGGCCATGATGCCGGTGAAGACGCCGGTGCGGCTGCCGCGCAAGGTGGTCGGGTCGATGCCGGAGCGTTCCAGGACCTCCCAGGTGGTTTCCAGCAGTAGTCGTTGCTGCGGGTCCATGGCCAGCGCCTCGCGCGGCGAGATGCCGAACGGGTCCGGGTCGAACGCACCGGCGTTTTCCAGGAATCCACCGTGGCGGGCGTAGGTGGTGCCGGGGTGGTCGGGGTCCGGGTCGTACAGGGTGTCCAGGTCCCAGCCGCGGTCGGTGGGGAATGTGGTGATGGCGTCGCCGCCTGTGCTGATCAGGCGCCATAGGTCTTCGGGGGAGTCGACGCCGCCGGGCAGTCGGCAGGCCATCCCCACGATCGCGATCGGCTCCGCGTCCCCGGCCGTGGCGGCCCGCGGCCGGGTGGTGTCCGCTGTCGAGCCGAGCACCAGACCGGCCGCCGCCGCGCACGTGGGGTAGTCGAAGATCAGCGTGGCGGGCAGCCGCAGCCCGGTCGCCGCCGACAGCCGGTTGCGGAACTCCACGGCGGTCAGGGAGTCGAACCCGAGGTCCTTGAAGACCTGACGCGCACCGATCGCGGTGGCGTCGGCATGCCCGAGCACGGCCGCGGCCTGCTCCCGGACCATGTCGACAGCCGCCCGCTCCCGCTCTTGCGGCGTCATCCCCGCCAGCAGGTCGCGCCAGGTACCGGCGGCCTCGTCGCTGCTCGCGGTCGCCCGCGGCCTGCGCACCAGGCCGCGCAGCACGGTTGGTGTCACTGGCGTGGCGCGGAGCGCCACCAGGTCGAACGCGGCCGTGACCACGCTCGCTGCTTCCGCCGCCAGCGCGGCGTCGAACAGGGCCAGCCCCTCGGCGTCGGCCAGTGGCCGGAGCCCGTCGCGGGCCAGCCGGCCGTGGTCGGCTTGGGTGAGGTGGGCGGTCATGCCGGTGGTGCGTTCCCACGAGCCCCAGGCGAGTGAGGTGCCGGGGAGGCCGTGGCGGCGGCGGTGTGTGATCAGGGCGTCGAGGAAGCTGTTGGCGGCCGCGTAGTTGGCCTGCCCCGCGTTGCCCAGCACACCGGCGACCGAGGAGAAGACCATGAACAGGGTCAGGTTCTGGTCTTGGGTGAGTTCGTGGAGCCACCAGGCGGCATCGGCCTTGGGAGCGAAGGTGGCGGCCAGCGCGTCGGCGTCCAGGTGCTCGACGGTGGCGTCGGCCAGCGCCCCGGCGGTGTGCACGACGCCCGTCAGCGGGCCGACCTCGTCGACGAGCGCGGCGAGTGCGGCCCGGTCGGTGAGGTCGCAGGAGACGGAACGGACCCGGGCGCCGAGGTCGGTGAGCTCGGCAGTGAGTTCAGTGATCCCATCCGCGTCGGGCCCCCGGCGGCTGGCCAACGCCAGGTCGCGGACGCCGTGTTCGGCGACCAGGTGGCGGGCGACCAGCGAGCCCAGACCACCGGTGCCGCCGGTGACCAGCACGGGACCTGAGGAGAGGTCGGGCCGCTGGTCGGGCGATGCCCCGGCGCCCATCGACCAGCGTGC
>NZ_JANIIC010000202.1 GCF_024519315.1 Streptomyces malaysiensis subsp. samsunensis
ATTATTGGCTCGCCCCAAGCGCCCCTGCCGACGCCGACGCCATCGGCATGGAATCCATTGGACACCCGCTGCTCGACGCCGGTGTACCGCTGCCCGACTCCGACGGACACTTCCTCACGGGCCGTTGGTCACTGCGTACCCACCCCTGGCTCGCCGACCACACCGTGCGCGGCCGAACCGTGGTGCCGGGAACCGCCCTGGTGGAGACCGTCCTGCGCGCGGCGGACAGCGTCGGCTGCGACCGGCTCGACGAACTCAGCCTCGAGACACCGGTGGTGCTCCCCGAGGACGGCGGCGTGCTGCGTGTCCAGGTGACCATCACCGGATCGGAGGGGAGCGACGGCCGCCGGTACGTCAGCCTGCACACCTGTGGTGCTGACGGCGTCTGGACCCGACATGCGCGCGGCACCGTTCTGACCACCGGTGTGTCCGGTGAGCCGGCGGGCCTCGGCAGTTGGCCACCGGCGGGGGCGCGGCCGGTGGAGACGGCAGGGCTGTACGAGCGGCTGAGTGATCAGGGTCTGGCTTACGGGCCGGTATTCCGCGGCCTGGAGACCGTATGGCGCCGAGGGGAGGAGATTTACGCCGAGGCCGCGCTGCCCGAGGTGGCGCGCCGGGCCGGCGGCGGGTTCGGCGTGCATCCGGCGTTGCTGGACGCGGCGTTGCACGCCTGGTCGGCGGGTTCGGACGACGCGGGTTCGGACGCCGTGCGGCTGCCGTTCCTGTGGACCGGTGTCACTTTGCACGCCACCGGTGCGACGAAGCTGCGGGTACGCCTCACACCGGTGACCGGCGGCGGCATGTCGGTCCTGGTGGCGGACGATACGGGCCGGCCGGTGGCCTCGGTCGAGACCCTGGTCACCCGGCCCCTCGGAGAAGACGGCGGCGACCCCGCGGACACGCATACCACCGCTGCCCCGCACCGCGTCGAGTGGACGCCTCTACCGGCCATGGACACCGAGGGCCGGGCTCGGCGCCTCGCCGTCGTCAGCGGCGAAGCACTCGGCCTCGACCGGCTCGCCGACGGCTATGAGGATCTGGCCGACCTCGCCGGGCAGGTGGCCGCTGGAGAGTGCCCGCCGCCGGATTATGTGCTGGCCGGCATCGCCCCTTGCGCCGGAACGGACGTCGCGTCGGAGGCCGTGTCCACCGCGGGCCGGGCCCTGTCGCTCGTTCAGGACTGGCTCGCGGACGAGACGTCGGCCGCCACCGGGGCCCGGCTGGTGCTCGTCACGCGGGGAGCCGTCGCCGTCGCGACGGGCGAGGGTGTGTCCGACCTGGCCGCCTCCCCGGTCTGGGGGCTGGTGCGGTCAGCGCAGACCGAACACCCCGGCCGCTTCGTTCTCGTCGATCTCGACGCGGACGAAGCGTCACTCACGGCGCTTCCCGCCGCGCTGGACACCGGAGAACCGCAGTTGGCGCTCCGACGCGGCGAACCGAGCATCCCCGGAGTGGCCGCCGTCCCCGCCACTCCGAAGCTCCCCGACGGTCCCTGGCGCCTCCAGGTCGACCCGGAAGGTGAGCTTGACGGAATGTCACTCGTCCCTTGCGACGCGGCGACCCGCGCTCTGGGTGCGCAGGAGGTGTGTATCGAGGTGCGTGCGGTGGGGCTGAACTTCCGTGATGTTCTGGTCTCGCTCGGTATGTATCCCGACGCTGAGAACGCTCTGTTGGGC
>NZ_JANIIC010000203.1 GCF_024519315.1 Streptomyces malaysiensis subsp. samsunensis
CCCAAGGCCGGGTAGTTAGCGTTTCCGCAGGCCACGCAAAGGATTCGCAATTGCCGTGTAGCAGCCCGTGCGGACTCTCTTGATCATTCCTCTCTCGGTCCAGCGAGCGAGTTGTCGATAGGTGGCGGCGAGGGTGACGTCGCCGAGGAGCTCGGCGATCTCCCTTGAGCGCCATAGCCGTTCGGGTTCTGACTGCATGATGGCAAGGACACGTGCCATGCGGCTGCCGGGTTTGCCGTTGCCGGTGTTCTCCCGGACGGTCGACGTGGGCAGTACGGGCTCCGGTGATGGGGGCGGCAGGAGAGTGATCGTCGTCGAGGTCACGGCCTTGCTGCCGTCGGGGCGGCCGTCCAGCTTCCTTTCCGCGTAACGGGAGATGGGTGACTTCACCTTGCGGGTGCTGATGCCAGTTCGCCGTGCGGGCGACAGTGCCGACAGGACTCGGCGGCCGATCTCTCCGATACCTTGCTCGAAGACTCCTTGCGCACATACCAGCAGGTCGCGGGCGGTTTGAAGGGCGATGGTGAAGTTGCAGCGGTCGGGATCGGTGCCCGGCCTGGACTCCGCCGCCTCGACCATGGTGCGGCGCAGGAGCTGGTAGAGGGTGAGCAGGGCCCACATCTCCTGCTCGACGCCGACCGGGTCGTGCGAGCGCAGGACTCGTCCGTTAAGGATGGTGTGGCGCAAGGCGTAGTAGGCGCTCTCGTGCTCCCAGCGCTCGTGATAGAGGTGCACGAGGCGGTCGGCGGGGTAACGGCGGACGTTCAGGAGTGTGGTTGCCAGACGGTAGGGGCCCTCGAATTTGCTGCCGTCGGTGCAGGTGACGCTCACCCGGGCTTCGATGATGCGCACCGGGACGCCGCCGATGACCGAGAGGTAGGAGGAGTCGGCGAGCGGCTGGAGGACCGGTGGGCGGCGGCGCTGGCGAATGCGGCCCAGGACTCGTGCGCCGGTGGCGTGCACGGCGGCGAGGAAGTCGTTGCTGTCGAAGCCCCGGTCCCACAGCACCAGCATCTCGGGGTGCAGATGGTGCGACAACCTGGTGGCGTATGAGGTCTCGCCCTCCCGGGTGGGGCCGAAGACCGCTCCGATCACGGCCCGGGTGCCGGTCTCGACCAGTGTCATCAGCTCGACCTGGGGATAGCCGCCACGCGGGCACCGCCCCAGCCAGCCCCGGTTGCGCTCGCTGTCGGGCACCTTGATCGAGCTGCAGCCGTCGAACGACACCGTCCGGTACGGGCCGAACCGTACCCCCGGTGTGGTCGGCTGGGCCAACGGCCCGGCCAGCACCTCGAACAACACCCGCACCGGTGCGCTGCCGAGTCTGCGGCGCAGATCGCGTAGCGCTTTCGTGCTCGGGCAGACGATCGGCATCCCCGACAGGCCGGCGGTCAGCTTGTCCCAGACCAGCCGGTAGCCGATCTCGGGGAACAGGCACATCGCCAGGAGGAAGTAGACGCCGACCCGCGAGGGCAGATCACGCAACCGCCGCTGCACGGTCCTGGTCTCGGACAAGACCGCGTCGACCAGCTCGAACGGCATGATGGGCGTCAGTTCTCCCAGATGTCCGGGAGCGAACCGGCCCGTGGCCACAGTCACCGTACGGGTGATGGCCGTCAGCGCCGACGGCGAGACACAATGAACAGGCAACGGAGCT
>NZ_JANIIC010000204.1 GCF_024519315.1 Streptomyces malaysiensis subsp. samsunensis
AGAAGCCGTATCTCAACCGATCTTGAAACGTGTGGATCGAACGGAGTTCCTGGTCGGGTGATCTTCCGGCGGTACGCGCATGAAGACAGGGCCTCCTGGTAGCTCGGGGGTGCGACCCCATTCCGAGCGGTTCCCGGAGGCCCTGTTGTCGTTGTTGTACGCGCCCGAGCCCGTTGACTTCAACTCGCCCGCCGTGTCGTGCGATTGCCTCGCGCACGTGTACGGCAACGCGGCCGATCATCCCGATCGGGTGCGCCGGTATCCGTCGGACATGACGGACGCGGAGTGGGCGGAGGTCCGGCCGTTGTTGCCGGTGCCGGCCTGGCTCCAGGGCGAGGCGGACGGCCCGAGGGCTACTGTCACCGGCAGCTGCTGGACGCGATCCGTTACCTGGTCGCGGGCGGGATCTCATGGCGGGCGATGCCTGCGGACTTCCCCGCATGGGGCCGGGTTTACGCCTTCTTCCGCCGCTGGCGCGAGCACGGGCTGATCGCCGAGTTCCACGACCGGCTGCGCGGGAAGGTCCGTGAGCGAGAGGGCCGTGAGGCCGAGCCCACGGCGGGGATCATCGACGCGCAGTCGGTGCGGGCCGCCGCGACGGTGCCGGCCGCCTCACGCGGCTACGACGGCGGGAAGAAGGTGCCGGGCCGCAAACGGCACATCGTGACCGATACCCTCGGTCTGCTCCTGGTCGTCGCGGTCACCGCCGCGAACATCGGCGACCGGGACGCCGCGGCGGGCCTGCTGACCCGGCTGCGCCGCCTGCACCGCGACATCATCCCCGTCTGGGCCGACGGCGGCTACACCGGCGGCCTCGTCGGCTGGTGCCGGGACAAGCTCGCTCTGACCTTGGAGATCGTCAAGCGCACCGACGACATGACAGGGTTCGTGGTGCTGCCGAGGCGGTGGGTGGCAGAGCGCACGTTCGCGTGGTTGATGAACTCCCGCCGTCTGGCCCGGGACTACGAGGCTCTGCCCGCCACCAGCGAGGCGATGATCCGATGGCCGATGGTCACGCGGATGAGTCGGCGTCTGGCACGGCCACGGGCCGCCGGCCGGCACTGAATGCCCCCGACGCCTCCAGGAGGAGCCACCCGCGCTCCGCCAGGCGCCGGGCTTTCGACCGCAGCCCCTCGACCTTCGCCGGCGTCGCCCCAAGGCCCAGCTCCACCGCGATCTCCTTGGCTCGAAGCGGCCCCTGACCCATGGATCGCTGCTGTTCCAGCACGCCCAAGATCCGCTGATAGTCCGGCGCCAGAACCGTCACCGGCAGCCCTTCCCGCCAGGGCGGCACTGTCGAGCCCGGCACCGGCGCGAGCGACGGCGCCGCTTCCTCCTCCGCCTCGGTCGGGGTCACGGCAGTGGACTCGGCCGCGGAGACTGCCAGGGCCTCGACCAGTTCCTCCCGTGCGATCACCCGCCGGTCCAGCTCGATCTCCGCGGCCTCCAACACCTCAGCCAACCGCGCGACTTCCTCCCGCAAGCCCTCCACCCGCACGCGGGCAGCCGCCTCCCGCTCCTCCAGCATTCCCAGCACCGACGCCACCGCGCACCCCTCGACCATGAAGCGGATACAAGACGTCGCGATGCCTCCCTCAACCCGAGCGAAACCATGCCT
>NZ_JANIIC010000205.1 GCF_024519315.1 Streptomyces malaysiensis subsp. samsunensis
CGTCCGAGAGCCGTTCCAGCAGCAGTACCCCGACGCCCTCACTGAACGTGGTGCCGTCCGCGCCCGCGCCGAACGCCTTGCACAGACCGTCCGGCGCCAGACCGCGCTGGCGCGAGAACTCCACGAACGCCGACGGCCGCCCCATCACCGTGGAGCCTCCGGCCAGCGCCATCGAGCACTCGCCCTGCCGCAACGCCTGTACGGCCCAGTGCATGGCCACCAGTGAGGAGGAGCACGCCGTGTCCACCGTGACCGCCGGGCCCTCCAGGCCCAGCACATACGCCACCCGGCCGGAGGCGACACTCGTCGCCGAGCCGGTGAGCAGGTAGCCCTCCAGATCTTCGGGGGCGGGTCCGCTGCGCACGCCGTAGTCCTGGTTGATGACACCGGCGAACACGCCGATGTCCCGGCCTCCCACAGTGGTCGGGTCCATGCCCGCCCGCTCGAACGTCTCCCAGCAGGCTTCCAGGAACAGCCGCTGCTGCGGGTCCATCGCCAGCGCCTCACGCGGCGAGATGCCGAAGAAGTCCGCGTCGAAACCGGCCGCGTCCTCGAGGAACCCGCCACGCAGCACATAGGAGGTGCCACTGTGGTCCGGGTCGGCGTCGAACAGCGCCTCCAGGTCCCAGCCCCGGTCGCGGGGGAAGTCGGTGATGCCGTCGCGCTCCCCGAGCAGCAGATCCCACAGCCCGTCCGGGTCGGTCACCCCGCCCGGCAGTCGGCAACTCATCGCCACCACGGCGATCGGCTCGTCCGCGGCGGTGCGCACGGGCACCGGGGCCGCCTTGGCGGGCGCCGGATCGCCACCCAGCTCGGCGCGGAACAGCTCGGCGAGGAGTGCCGGAGTCGGGTGGTCGAAGAGCAGCGTCGCGGGCAGCCGCAGCCCGGTGGCCGAGTTGAGCCGGTTGCGCAGTTCGACCGCCGTCAGCGAGTCGAAGCCCATCTCCTTGAACGCCACCGTCGGCTCGATCGCCTCCGGACCGGTGTGGCCGAGGACCACCGCGGCCTCCGCCCGCACCAGGTTGAGCAGCAACTCCCGTTGCCCGGTGGGGGACAGCCCGGCCACCTGCCCCGACAGACCACCGGCGGCCGGAGCCGCGGCCCGCGCGGTGCGCCGCGCCGGACGAGCCAGCCCACGCAGCAGCGGTGACAGCTCGGCGTCCGGCGCGCGGAGGGCGGTGACGTCAACCTTCGCGGCTACGAGTGCGGGCAGCCCGGACCGCAGCCCGGTGTCGAACACCCGCAGCGCCTCGGCGTTGTCCAGGCCGAGCACACCCGCCCGCCGGGTGCGGCGTACGTCGGCGGCGTCCATCGTCGCGGTGAGCGTGCTGGTGTCGCTCCACAGCCCCCATGCCAGCGAGGTGGCGGGCAGGTGGCGGGCGTGGCGCCATTGGGCGAAGGCGTCGAGGAACGCGTTGGCGGCGGCGTAGTTGGCCTGGCCCGCGTTGCCGAGCGTTCCGGCGGCGGAGGAGTAGACGACGAATGCCGCGAGGTCGTGGTCGTGAGTGAGGTCGTGGAGGTGGGTGATGGCGTCGATTTTGGGGCGGAAGACGGTGTTGAGG
>NZ_JANIIC010000206.1 GCF_024519315.1 Streptomyces malaysiensis subsp. samsunensis
AGAAGCCGTATCTCAACCGAACGTGTTCCCTTGATTCCTGCTGGTCAGACATCCCATGGCGTTGTGGTGTCAAGTGGTGACCGGGAGGGCGGCGTGGTGTGACCACGCGGTGGCCTCGTCATAGAGGGTGCGGGTCTTGAGGCATCCGTGGAGGATGCCGACGAGGCGGTTGCCGACCTGTCGGAGGGCGGGGTTGTAGCCCGCGTCGCGGGCCCGCTGCTTCTCGTAGTAGCGGCGAGCGCCGGGTGAGGCGTTCAGGGCGGAGAACGCCTGACGTTGCAGGGCATCGGCGAGCCGGTTGTTGCGTGTGTAGCGGGCCTGGACGGCGTGCGTCCTGCCGGAGGCGCGGGTGATGGGGCTGGTGCCGGCGTAGTTCTTGCGGGCCTTGGCGGAGGTGTAACGGGTGGGGTCGTCCCCGAACTCGGCCAGCACCCGGGCGCCGGTGATCTCGCCGATGCCGGGCATCGACAGGTAGATCTCAGCGTCCGGGTGCGCGTGAAAATGCGCGCTCACCTGCTCTTCGAGGACGGCTATCTGCTCGTTCAGGGCGATCAGCAGCCTGGCGTGCGCGGTCGCGGCCGCGCCGTAGGCGGCGGCGACCGGGGCGGCGACGCCGAGCTGGGGCTCGCGCAGCGCGGCCTGGATCGCGGCGGCCCGCTGGTCCCGCCGGTGGCGGCGGTGTCGGGCAAGGACCACGGTGATCTGAGACTTCGTCAGCTTTGCTGCCTGTGCCGGAGTAGGCGCCTTGACCAGGAGCTCAAGGGCGTCGGTGCTGGTCAGCTCCAAGGAGGCGTAGGCGGTCAGCGCGCTGGGGAAGTATTCGCGCAGCGTGTTGCGCAGCCGCTGGAAGGTGCGGGTGCGCTCCCAGATGAGGGTCTGGTGGGCGCGGGCGACCACGCGGACGGCCTGGGCCTGGTCGCTGTCGCCTGCGACAGGCCGTAGCTGGGCGCCGTCGATGCGGACCATGTCGGCGAGCGCGTGCGCGTCGCCCTTGTCGCTCTTGGCCCCGGAGGTGCCGTACCGCTCCTTGAACCGGGCCGCCTGCCGGGGGTTGACGGCGTAGACGCGGTAGCCAGCCGCGACCAGCGCCTGTACCCACGGGCCACGGTCGGTCTCGATCCCGACCGTCACCTGTCCGGGCTCCAGGTCCTCGCCACCGTGCCGGGCGATGATGGCGTGCAGCTTCGCGATGCCCTCGACGCCCTCGGGCAGCCGGGCGGAGGCCAGTTTGCGGCCTGTCTCGTCCTGCAGCTCGACGTCGTGGTGGTCCTCGGCCCAGTCATCGCCGATGAACAGCAACAACACTCAACTCCTCGCCTTCGCACGGTACTTGCATGCAGCCAGCGGAAGGCACGGCTCGCGCCCTAATGGATCCAGTGCTCACGCCCAACCGCCCGGCGGGCACGCCATCCCATCAGCAGTCATGGCCTCCCGGTCGACCAGCAGGGGCACGGTCTGACCACAGAGCTCAAATCGCTCCGGCATGGAGAGTGCTCACCTGCTGGCGGCTACGGACCGTAGTCTCCCTCACGGCCCGATGAAGCCCCATT
>NZ_JANIIC010000207.1 GCF_024519315.1 Streptomyces malaysiensis subsp. samsunensis
TCCATACCTTTCTTCGTGGGTTGATTCGGGTCACTCGTAAGATCCGGACACCCAGGGGCGCCGGGTGTGGCTGTCATGCTGTTGCCGCTCTCGTGGCTGAAGGAGATTGGCCGCCCGGTGCCCCGCGACGACTCGGCCGCTGATTGGGATGCGCGAACTGAATCGCTTGTATGGACACGTCGGCGAGGTCGTCTGCTGGGAGAGCACGTAAGCACGACGAAGGGAGACCCAGTGCCGGAACTGTGGGCGGGGACGGACGCGGGCAAGGCCGAGCACCACTGCACCGTGATCAACACCGACGGCACGAAGGTGCTCTCGCGCCGGGTGCCGAACAACGAAACCGAACTGCTGGAACTGCTCGGGGACGTCCTGGAGCTGGCTGACGGCGGCCCGGTCACATGGGCGGTCGACCTGAACGCCGGCGGGGCCGCATTGTGGATCGCCCTGCTGGTCAACCACGGGCAGAAGCTGCTCCACATCCCCGGCCGGACCGTGCACCACGCCTCCGCCGCCTACCGCGGCAGCGGTAAGACGGACGCGAAGGACGCCTTCGTCATCGCCGATCAGGCACGGATGCGGCGCGATCTGCAACCGTTGCTGGAGACCAGCGAGATCGCCATCGACCTGAAGATCCTCACCGCCCGGCGCATGGACCTTTCGGCCGACCGCACGAGAGCGGTCAACCGGCTCCGCGCGCAGATGCTTGAGTACTTCCCCGCCCTGGAGTGCGCCTTCGACTACAGCGTCTCCAAGACCGCGCTCATCTTGCTGACCGGCTACCAGACCCCCGCCGCCCTGCGCCGGATCGGCCGGGCCCGGCTGGCCACCTGGCTGAAGAACCACGGCGTCCGCGTGGGCAACCGCGCCAGAGGGGCCGCAGAAGCCGCCGTCACCGCCGCCGAGGCCCAGTTCACCGCTGTTCCCGGGGAGAAGACCGCCGCGAAGATGGTCCACACCCTGGCCAGGGAGGTGATGGCCCTCGACCAGGAGATCGCGGAGATCGAAGCCCTGATCGAGGGCCGGTTTCGCGAGCATCCCGACGCCGAAGCGATCACCAGCCTGCCCGGCATCGGCAACATGCTGGGAGCGGAGTTCATCGCCGCCACCGGCGGCGACATGACCGCCTTCGGCAGCCCCGACCGGCTCGCCGGCGTCGCCGGGCTCGCCCCTGTCCCCCGCGACTCCGGGAAGATCAGCGGCAACCTGCGTCGGCCGCGGCGCTACAGCCGCAGGCTCCTGCGGATGTTCTACCTCTCCGCCCAGGTCGCTGCCTACAGCTGCCCGGAGTCCAAAGCCTTCTACCAGCGCAAACGATCCGAGGGGAAGTCCCACAAGCAGGCCGTCCTCGCGCTGGCCAGGCGCCGTCTCAACGTGCTCTGGGCCCTCATACGCGACCACCGGACCTTCGAGGTCGGCGCGTCCCACACCGTTGCCGTAGCGGCATGAATCCCTCACGGCCAGTCACCCTGAGGGCTTGACTTCACCATTGGGAATCTCCTT
>NZ_JANIIC010000208.1 GCF_024519315.1 Streptomyces malaysiensis subsp. samsunensis
GCCAGTTCCTTCTTCTTCGTGTCCACACTGATCACCGGAGCCCCGTCGTCCCGGTGGTTGCGGGCCTGCTCGTTGAGGTAGTGGAACTGGGCGTCCCGGTCGGGGTGCTGCTTGCCCTCCAGAGTTTTGGCGTTGCTCTGCAGGCTGAAGCCCTCCTCGCGCAGGAGGTCGCCCACCGTGTCCGCGGAAATCTTGTGGCCCTGGCGGGTCAGCTCCGCTGCGAGCTTGCGGGTTGATCTGGTGGTCCAACGCAGCGGCGGCATAGGATCACCGCGGATGTCCGGCTCGACCAGGGCGAGCAGCGCGGGCCGGAGCCGGGGATCCAGATCGGCGATCCGCTTGCGGCCACCGCCGGCCCTGCGGACCCGCCCCAGCGCAGGCTCCCCGGAGTCGAGTTCCCGTACTCCGAGCGACACCGTCGCCTCCCGGACACCCGCAGCCCGAGCGACCGCTCTGATCCCGCCGTGACCGAGCGACCGGGCCTCCGCTCCTATCAGCAGACGTCGCTGCCGCTCGTTCAGATGCGGCAGGATCGCCCCGAACTTCGCGGCCAGCACTGCCCGTTGCATTTCCAGCTCACCCATACCAGAACAACGATCCACCGAACGGAAAGCCACGGGTTAAAGATCTGCACGCCCTTAGTAGGGCTTTGTTAGGTCCTGGTGTGTGGTTCGGGTGTTGGGGCGGGTTGGCCGCATATCGAGCAGGCGCCGGTCCAGGTGGCCAGGATCTTTTGTAACGCGCGGAGGACCGCGTAGAGGGTCAGGCCGGCGCAGGGACTTTTGGGTCGAGCCGGAGCAGGGTGCAGAAAGCCTGGGCAAGGGCGGTCAGGGTCACGTGCCGGTGCCAGCCGAGGTAGCTGCGGCCTTCGAAGTGATCGAGTCCGAGGCCGTCTTTGAGTTCGCGGTAGTCGTGCTCGATGCGCCAGCGGATCTTTGCCAGGCGGACGAGGTCGGCGATCGGGGTGTCGTCGGGCAGATCGGACAGCCAGAAGCGGGTCGGTTTGTCGTGGCCGTCGGGCCATTCGGCCAGCAGCCGCACTTCGGGCAGGACACCGTCCCAGCGGCCGTGCCGGGCCACTGCGGCTGCCTGGGCCAGCCGACGTGAGCGCACCCCGGCCGGCCGGACCCGCATCGCGAGGAAACGCGAGGTCATCGGGCCCCGGGACCCTTCCCGCCAGGTCACTTCGCTGAAGGCGTCCCGTCCGGCGGCCGCTGCCAGGCTGGCTACCGTCACCGGTGGCTGCCGGTAGCGGGGCTGGGGCCTGCGGCCGGTGCCGCACCAGGCGGGGGCCGTGGGGTGCGCGTCGTGCGGCTGGACGGTGATATCGCCGCGGATGCCGACCACGTACGCGTGTCCCCGCTCGGCCAGACCGGCGCGGAAGTCGGCGTTCTGTCCGTCGCCGGCATCCGCCACCACGACCGGCGGCACCAGTCCCCATCCGGCCAGTTCGTCCAGGGCGTCCAGTGCCAGT
>NZ_JANIIC010000209.1 GCF_024519315.1 Streptomyces malaysiensis subsp. samsunensis
ATAGGACTCCGTTAGGTTCGTCTCGATCTTGGTGTTGTGTGTGTCCTGCTGGGCAGGGGTTGGTGGCAGGTGGTGCAGATGCCGGTCCAGCACCTCAGGATGTCCTGGAGGGTGTCGAGGGTCTGGTAGAGGGTGAGTCCTGTTCGGGTGCTTTTGGGGCCAGGCGCTGTTCGGTGAGGAAGGCGTGGGCGGCGGTCACGAGGGTGACATGGTGGTGCCAGCCCGGCCAGGAACGGCCTTCGAAGTGGTCCAGACCCAGGCCGTGCTTGAGTACGCGGTAATCGTGCTCGATGCGCCGGCGGACCTTGGCCGGACGGACCAGGTCGATGATCGGGGTGTCGGCCGGCAGGTTGGACAGCCAGTAGTCGGTCGGCGCCTCGGCGCCGGCGGGCCACTCGATCAGCAGCCGGCAGTCGGGCAGGATCCCGTCCCACCAGCCCTGTTCGGCCGAGGCGGCTGCCCGGATGGGGCGCTCGACGGCCTTGCCCGCGGGGCGGACGCGCACGGCGGCGAAGCGGGAGCGCAACTCCCCGCGCGAGCCCTGCCGCCAGGTGAGAGCGGTGAAGGTCTCCTGCCCGAGGCCGGTGGCCAGAGCCGCCACCGGGGGTGCGGGATCCCGGTAGCGGGGCTGGGGCCGGCAGCCGATGGCTCCGTTGCGGTCCGGGGCCACGGGCTCGGCATCGAAGGGGTGAGCGGTCACATTCGCTTTGATGGCGAGTACGTAGGAGAGCCCCGGTCGGCCAGGGCGGCCCGCAGGTGTGCGTTGGTGCCGTAGGCGGCATCAGCGATCACGGCCGGCGGTGTCATGCCCCAGCCGGCGAGCGTGTCGAGCATGTCCACCGCCAGGCGCCACTTCTCCCGGTGCACGACGTCGGACGGGATGCGGGTTGTGGCCCGGCGAGCGGTGTCCGAGGCCCACTCCTCGGGCAGGAACAGGCGCCACTGCAACGGGCAGGAAGCGGTGGTACTCGCGGCGTGGACGCTGACCGCCACCTGGCAGTTCGCCCGTTTCCCCAGTGCCCCGCAGTATTGCGGAGCCACGGCGACCGACATCCGTCCGTCCTTGGGCACCGACACGTCATCGATCACCCAGGCCGTCGGGGCGATGAGCGGCAGCATCCGCTCGCAGATCCGCCGTTGCACCGGTACCGGGTCCCAGGTGGACTGGTTCACGAACTGCTGCAGGTTCTGTTCGTTGCCGTCCGGCAGCCGTGAGGCCATGGCCTGGATCGACTTGCGGCGGCCGTCCAGCATCAGTCCCCGCAGATAGCAGTCACCCTTGGCTCGCTGGTCCTTGCGCGGCGCTGAGGCGAACACATCAGCCACATATAACGCCAACGCCGCCCGTACACGGTTCACTTCGTGTGTATCCACACATCCAACATGCCCAGGAACAGCCCGAACCG
>NZ_JANIIC010000021.1 GCF_024519315.1 Streptomyces malaysiensis subsp. samsunensis
CCGGCCGCGTGGGGGGGGCCCGGGGTGGGGCAGCACGGGGGGGCGCCCGCCGCCGGGGACGCGGCCCGCCGCTCCGAGCGGCGGGTGGCCGCGGCGGAGGAGGTGACCCGGGTGCTGGCCGCGCCCGACGCGCGCAGCCGCAGCGGCCGGATGGCGGACGGCTCGACCGGCACGGTGGTGGTCTCGCGCGGGCTGAACCAGGCGGCCTTCCTCGCCTCGGGGCTGCCCGAGCCGCCCGCCGGGCGGATCTACCAGCTGTGGTTCAGCGACGGCGGCACCATGCGCCCGGCCGGTCTGATGGACTCCTCGGGCCGGAGCGCGGCGGCGGTCCTCAGTGGTGCGGTCGGGAAGGCGTCGGCGATGGGGGTGACGATCGAACCGGCCGGAGGGTCGAAGGCGCCGACGAGCGATCCGCTGGTCCTGTTGACGTTCCCCCCGGCGTGACGCTTCCCCCGGCGCGACGTCTCCCCCGGCGTGCCGTTTCCCCGGCGTGCCGTTTCCCTCGGCACGAGCGGGCGACATCGGGCGAAATGCGCCGATCCGCGGGGCCGCGTGGGGTAAGGGAGAGGGATGAGCACGTCCCTCTCCGTCTTCACCTCCGATCTGCGACTGTCCGACAACCCCGTGCTGCGCGGCGCGACGGGCTCCGCGGAGCGGGTCGTTCCGCTGTTCGTCGTGGACCGCGACCTGGCCGGGACCGGGTTCGCCGTCCCCAACCGGGTGGCGTTCCTGGCGGATGCGCTGGCCGACCTCGACGCGGGCCTGCGCAGACGCAGTGGGCGGCTGGTGGTCCGCGAGGGCGAGGCGGTGGCCGAGATCCTGCGGGCGGCGCGGCAGACGGACGCGGACGAGGTGCATATCGCGGGCGGGGTGAGCGGCTACGCCACCCGCCGCGAGCGGCGGCTGCGCGAGGCGCTGGAGGCGGACGGACGGCGGCTGCGGGTGCACGGCGCGGTGGTGACGGCGGTCGAACCGGGCGAGGTGACCCCGGCGGGCAGGGACCACTTCGCGGTCTTCACCCCGTACTTCCGCGCCTGGCAGCGGGCCGGGCTCCGGCAGCCGCTCACCGCGCCGCGCACGGTCGATGTGCCGTCCGGGGCGCGCTCGGAGCCGGTGGCGGCGGTCACCTCGCTCGCCCCGGGCAGCCCCTCCCCCGGGCTGCCCGAGGGCGGGGAGACGGCGGGCCGCCGCCGTATGCGCTCCTGGTGGCGGTCGGGTTTGAGGAGTTACGCCGACCGGCAGGACGACCTGGCGGGCGACGCGACCTCCCGGCTCTCCCCGTATCTGCACTTCGGCTGTCTGTCCCCGGCGGAGCTGGTGCACCGGGCGCGGGAGGCGGGCGGACCGGGCGCCGACGCCTTCGTACGGCAGCTGGCCTGGCGGGACTTCCACCATCAGGTGCTGGCCGCCCGGCCGGACGCCGCGCACGCCGACTACCGCCCGCGGGGTGACCGGTGGCGGGAGGACACCGCGGAGGTCGCGGCCTGGAAGGCGGGGCGCACCGGCTATCCGCTGGTCGACGCGGGGATGCGGCAGCTGCGCCACGAGGGCTGGATGCACAACCGGGCGCGGCTGCTGGTGGCGAGCTTCCTCACCAAGACGCTCTACCAGGACTGGCGGATCGGCGCCCGGCACTTCCTGGACCTGCTGGTGGACGGGGATGTGGCCAACAACCAGCTGAACTGGCAGTGGGCGGCGGGCACCGGCACCGACACCCGCCCGAACCGGGTCCTCAACCCGCTGGCGCAGGCCCGGCGGTTCGACCCGGACGGCACGTATGTGCGGCGCTGGGTGCCGGAGCTGGCCGAGGTGGCGGGCTCCGGCGTCCATACGCCCTGGCGGCTGCCGAAGGCCGAGCGGGACCGGCTGGACTACCCCGACCCGATCGTGGACCTCCAGGAGGGGCTGGCCCGCTTCCGGCACGCCCGGGAATGACCTCCGAGGTCAGCCCGGACCTCTGGGGTCCGTACGGCCGGTCAGTCGGCGCGGGCGCCGTGCTGCGGGGCGATCTCCTCGATCCGGCCGGCGAGCTCGAAGTCGAGCGCGGTCACCTTGCCGCCGACGCTGTGGGTGTTCACCGAGACGCCGACCTTGTTGTAGCCGAGGGTCAGATCGGAGTGGTGGTCGAGCTCCTCCTGGATCGTGGCGATCTCCGCCACCAGCCCGGCCGCCTGCGGATGGCCCTTGAAGACATACGTCCGTGAGAGCCGGTCGTCCGCGAACGACCAGCCGGGAAGCGGCTCCAGACGGCGCTGGATCTCCTGCTCTGTGAGCGGCTGGACCGCCATGACACATCCCTTCGTCGCGGGTGACCGGTGGCCCCTCCACCCTGCCATGGGCACCGCCCGCCGTCGGCTACCTTCGGCTCATGACGACTGCCGCGCCGCCCCGGGTGGGCACACTGCTGCGCGAGTGGCGGGACCGCCGCCGGATCAGCCAGCTGGAGCTCGCGCTGCGCGCCGACTCCTCCGCCCGTCACATCAGCTTCATCGAGACCGGCCGGTCGCGGCCCAGCCAGGAGATGGTGCTCCGGCTCGCCGACCATCTCGACGTCCCCGTCCGCGAGCGCAACGCCCTGCTGATCGCCGCCGGTTACGCCCCGCACTATCCGGAGCGGTCGGTGGACGACCCGTCGATGAACGCCCTGCGCGAATCCCTGGAGCGGCTGCTGACCGGCTATGAGCCGTTTCCCGCGCTGGTGGTGGACGGCACCTATCAGGTGCTGGCGGCCAACGGGGGTATCGCGGCGCTCCTGGAAGGGGTGGCGGACCATCTGCTGAAGCCCCCGCTGAACGCGATGCGCCTCACCCTCCACCCCGAGGGGCTCGCCCCGCGCATCCGCAACCTCCGCGAATGGCGCGGCCATCTGCTGGACCAGATGGACCGGCAGCTGGCGCTGATGCGCTCCTCGCCGCTGCGCGCGCTGTACGACGAGGTGGCCGCCTATCCGCTGCCCGAGACCGGCGGCCGGGAGACGGCGACCGCCGGTGACACCCCGCCCTTCGCCCTGCCGATGATGATCGAGCACGGCGGGCGGGTGCTGTCGTTCATCTCGACGATCGCGACCTTCAACACCCCCATGGACGTCACGGTCTCCGAGCTGGCCATCGAGACCTTCCTCCCGGCCGACCCGGAGACCGCCGCCGCCCTGGGCGGGTTCAGCCGGTCGTAGGGACCCGGTCCAGGAAGCCGAGGACGGTGCGGATCCGGCCGTCCTCGGCCAGGGTGATCACATCGGTCGCGGCGACCGGCGCCGAGCCGTCGGCCGTGGAGACCAGCTCCCAGCTGAAGCGGGCCATGTCGTGGTGGCCGTCCACGGCGCCGGTGAGCCGGAACTCGCAGCCGGGGAACTGCTTCTGGGCCCCGGCGATGACGGCGGCCAGCTGCTCATGGCCGCGCGCCTCCGCCAGCGGGTCGGTGTAGCCGCCGTCCTCGGTCCAGGCCGCGGCGACGGCCTTGGCGACGGCCTCGGGGCCGGTGGCGTTCCATGCCTCGAAGTAGCGGGCGACGGCGGTGTCGTACTGCGTCATCTGGTCACTCCTCCATTGAAATGCCCTGGTTGGCATCGGATCCCGGACCGGAGGGCGCCAGCCCGGAACCCGATGCCTCAACCCTGCCGCCGCCGCGCGCGGGGGTCGATTACCGCCCAGGTAATGGAGGTGCGGAAGCCCCTGGCGCATACCGCCCGGAGGTGGCTCAGGAGCGCTGTGACTCCACCAGCGCGATGGTCGCCCAACGGCCCGAAGAACGACCCTCCCAGCGGCCGGACCAGAAAGGCCACCGGGAAAGTCGCGAGGGAGGAGAGCACCTGGGCCGTGCCATTTCCGGGCGGGAAGAACACTTTGCCGACGGTGACCGCGCGACAGCGGCGCTCATGGCCTGCCCGGCGTGCCACAGGCCACCCATGACGAGGGCCACGGCGCTCCAGGAACGTTCGACCCCGGCCCGAGCAGGGCCGGGCATCTTCAGGAAAACGCGGCGGGTTGCTTTACCGTTTCTTGGCCTTCCCCAGACCTATCCCGCGCAGACGTGACACCGTGCCGCAACGCCGAAAGGCACCGAACTCAAGGGGACATCATGCGCTACGGCAATGCCCTCCGAAATGCCGTCAGTTCGCCTCCCACCACTCCTCTCATCGGCATCTACGACATGTACTCGGCGTCCATCGCCGCACAGCACTACAACGGCTTCTTCGTATCCGGATTCGGGTTCGCCGCATCGCATTACGGGCTTCCCGATATCGGCTTCATCGCCTGGCCCGACATGCTCGCCTTCGTGGAGCGGCTGCGGCTCGCCTTCCCCGAACACCATCTGCTCGTGGACATCGACGACGGCTATGTGGACGCCGAGGTCGCCTGCCATGTGGTGCAGCGGCTGGAGCGCACCGGGGCTTCCGGGGTGATCCTGGAGGACCAGCGGCGCCCGCGCCGCTGCGGCCACGCGGACGGCAAGCTGATCCTCCCGCTCGAGGAGTACCTCGAAAAGCTCCAGCTGGTGCTGAGCAGCAGGAAGGACATGGTGGTGGTGGCGCGGACGGACGCCACCGAGGAGTCCGAGATCCTGCGCCGGGCGGCCGCGCTGGCGGAGACCGAAGCGGATGTCGTCCTCGTGGACGGGGTGCGCAGCGTGGAGTGGATCCGCAAGGTCCGCACGGTCATCGGCGACAAACCCCTGCTGTTCAACCAGATCGCGGGCGGGAAGTCGCCGAGGCTCTCCCTGTCCGAGCTGACCGAACTGGGGGTGGATGTCGCCATCTACAGCACACCCTGTCTGTTCGCCGCCCATGGGGCGATCGACGGGGCGCTGAGCGATCTCAAAACGGCGGACGGGCGGCTGCCGGACGCCCGGAAGTCCGGATCCATCGGGGTCAAGGGCGCCACGGAGCTGCTGGAGAAGAACATCAGCAGGCACCATGGGGTCCTTCGTCCCGCCAGGGTCTGAGCCGAGGACGCGATATGCCCTCATTCCTCGGGCCCGGCCCCGGCCGCCACCGTAAGCCGGGCAAGGACACCGGCTCGCCCCGCCCGTCCGGCTCGCCCCGTCCGTCCAGGGCCGGGTTCGTCCTCGCGGCCGCCGCGAGTCTGCTGTGCGCGGTCCCCGCCACGGCCACGACCCCACCCGCGGGCGGCACCCGGCGGGACGACTGCGGGCCTGACCACACTCCCGCGGTCGTCACCGGGCCGCACAGCGGTCTGGTGGTCATCGACAACTCCGGTGCGGACTCCTGGCTGGAGGTCGACCGCACCCTCAACACCCTGCTGCTGAGCCGTGGCACGGCGGGCAGCGATCACGACGGGGGCGGCGGCGCCATCGACATCCTGGCCGGCGACATCGCCGGCGCGGATCGGGTGCTGCCGCAGATCGGCCATCCCCCGTGGCAGGACGGAAGCGGTGATTGAGGTGGGGCGGAAGTCCTGGCCACTGTCGTGGCCGGGCCGGCTCGGGAGGGCGGTGGACCCCTATGTCGCCGCCCTCCTCGGGACGGTCGCGCTGGCGGCGCTGCTGCCCGCGAGCGGGGCGGCGGCCACGGCCGTCGGCAGCGCCGCGGACATCGCGATCGGGCTGCTCTTCTTCCTCTACGGTTCGCGGCTGTCCACCCGTGAGGCGCTGGGCGGACTGCGGCAGTGGAGACTGCACCTGGTGGTGGGCGCGAGCACCTTCGTGCTCTTCCCGCTGCTGGGGCTGGCCGCGGGCGGCCTCGCCCCGTTCCTCCTCACCGACCGGCTCTACACCGGTCTGCTCTTCCTGTGTGTCGTGCCCTCGACCGTCCAGTCCTCGGTCGCGCTCACCTCCACCGCCCGGGGCAATGTCCCGGCCGCCATCTGCGCGGGCACGTACTCCAGCCTGCTCGGCATGATCGTCACCCCGCTGCTCGCGGCGTGGCTGATCGGCTCGGACGTCCGCTTCTCGGCCGACGGGCTGCTGGCCATCGCCACCCAGCTGCTGCTCCCCTTCCTGGCCGGGCAGGCGCTGCGCCGCTGGACCGCGTCCTTCATCGGCCGCCACAAGAAGGTGCTCGCCCTCCTGGACCGGGGCTCGATCCTGCTGGTGGTCTACACGGCGTTCAGCCGGGGCATGACGGAGGGCCTCTGGAACCAGATCACCCCGGCCCGGCTGTTCGGGCTGCTGGGGCTGGCCGGGGCGGTGCTGGGGCTGGCCCTCACCACGACGTCGTTCGCCGCACGGCGGCTGGGCTTCGGCCGGGAGGACCGCGTCACCATCGTCTTCTGCGGCTCCAACAAATCCCTGGCCACGGGGTTGCCCATGGCCGCGGTGCTGTTCGGTGACGCGGCCGGGCCGGTGATCCTGCCGCTGATGCTCTTCCACCAGCTGCAATTGATGGTGTGCGCGATCATCGCGGGCCGCTGGTCCCGCCGGGCGCCGGAGGCCGCCACGGCTTCCGGCGAGCGTGTCCAGATCCCCGAGTCGACCGGGTAGCGGGAGGAGGAGCGGGCGGCGCCCAGGCACATCGGGCGATCACCACGATGGCCGCGTCGTCGTTGACGGCCCCGCCGGTGTGCCGGAGCAGATCGGCGTGGAGATAGTCCACCAGCGACTGCGGGCTGCCGCCCTTCCAGCACGCGAGCCGTTCGGGCAGCGGATAGAAGGCGCCGCTCTCGTCCCGGGCCTCCACGACGCCGTCGGTGTGCAGCACCAGAAGGTCGCCGTACTCGAAGCGGAACATCTCGACCTGGAAGTCGCCCTCCTCGGGCGGCTCCATGCCCAGCGGCACCGCGGGCTCGCGCACGTCCAGCGTCGCGATCTCGCCCTTGTGGAGCAGCAGGGGTGAGGGATGTCCGCAGTTCACCATCCCGGTCACCGGGCCGTCGTCGTAGACGTCCAGCATCACCGCGGTCACGAAGGACTCCAGGGACTTCCGCTCGTCACCGCCGGTCTGCTGCCAGTTCCAGCACATGGCGCTGCCCAGGTGGGTGGCGATGCCCGGCAGTGAGAGATTGTGGTAGGCCGACCCCTGGAAGGCCCCGATCAGCACGGCGGCGTCGCCGACCGCGGCCAGCCCCTTTCCCCGTACGTCCCCGATGACCAGCCGGGTCGCCCGCTCGGTGCGGACGGCCGCGTACAGATCACCGCCGATCTGGGCCTCCTCGTCGGAAGCGAGATACAGCGAGGCGATATTCAGCTCCCCGATCCGTTCGGGGAGCGGCCGCAACAGCACCTCCTGCGCCGCCACGGCCACCGAACGGACCTGTCTCAGCCGGCGTCGGTGCCGGTCGGTGGCATAGCGGAAGCTCGTCACCAGCCCGGATATCAAGAACAGGGCGACGATCTGCGCCTGGTGGTTGGAGGTCTCCAGACCGCCGTGGAACACACCGATGATGATCTGGGCCACCACCGCGAGGGAGCCGATCGCGGCGGTTCCGCCCGCGCCCGCGAAGGACGCGGTGATCGCGGGTGCCGCGATCAGAAAGGGGCCGAGGTGGACGGTCGGCGGCATGTGGAGGTCGATCACCGTGACCGCGAGGATGATGACGAGCGGGACGGCGAACAGCGCCCGGCTCGACCGCGAATCCCCACCGATACGGGTGAGGTCGGGCGGAACGCGCATATCTCCTCCTTACACCCGATACGGGCGGGCGCCGAAACCGCGTCCACGAGATGGTCGCGGTACGCGCTCGGACGACGCGGCGTCCGCGCCCTCCGGCGCCCGGCTCTCGCGCCGCGCCGAAATCAGCGGGTTTTGTCCGGCACCACCCGGCTGACCACGGTAAACGGCGCGGCGGGCGCTCCGTCCCACCGGGAGTCCCGCACAGTGCGAGCCGGGCCGGACGCCTTGGGCGGCCCGGTGTCGACGGGCACCTCGGCGTCCGTCGCCCCCTCCGCCGACCGGCCCTCCGCCACCGGTTGCTCCGCCGCCGGGGCATCCTCCGCCGCCGATGCGTACGTCTCCCCCGCGGCCGCCGTCTCCCTGTCCGGCACCTGGGGTCCGTACGCCTCCTCCAGCCAGCGCCGCAGCACGCGGTGCACCTGCTCCGCCCCGACCAGCTCCTCCCCCGCCGCCACCGGCGGGGTCAGCCCGGCGGGCCACAGCAGAAAGGGGTGCCCCTGCTCCCCGCCGAGCCCCCCGTGCGAGCCGATCTGCTCCTCGAAGGCGTGCACCGTGCCGCGCGCCGGGTGATAGGCGGAGTTGACCATGATGTCGGGGGTGTTCCGGAAGTGCGCGGTGCGGCGTACGGCGGCCTCCGCACCGGGGCCGAAGACCGTGAGCGGGCTCGTCCCGAGGACCTCCCCGGTGTCCAGCCGGTGCTCGGCGCCGCGCGGGCCCAGGACCACCGCGCCGTGTGCCTCGGACCGTACGAGCACGAAGCCCACCCCGGGGTGGTCGGCGAGCGTGCGCAGCAGCGCGGGGTGGCGGGCGTCGATCTGCTCGCGGCTCATCCGCCCCGGTACATCGGGGAAGGAGACCAGGCCCAGATTTCCGGACGCGAGCACGATCGGAACGGAGACGGCGGTGTCGTGGGCGCTGACGACATCGGCGGCACCCCGTCCGGCGCACCGCACCTCCCCGTCCGCCCCGGGCTTCTCCGGCCGGTGCAGCGCCGCCCGCCCCGCCTCGCGCGCCTCGGCCCCGCTCGGGGTCCGCCCGGCACGCCGCGAGACGGGCAGCCCGCAGCCGGCCCGCACCAGGTCCTCCAGCCTCAGCCCATACGCCCCCGCGAAGGTCTCGCCGGGGCTCTGCCCATGGTCGGACAGCAGCACGATGCGGTAGTCGCGCGGTGCGTGCTCGGCGACCTTGGCGATCAGCGCGATGGAGCGGTCCAGCCGGGCGAGCACCTGCCGGGCGTCGCGGCTGCGCGGCCCCGAGTGGTGGGCCACCTCGTCGTACGCCACCAGGTCGGCGTAGATCGCGGTACGGCCCGAGAGGATGTCGCCCATCACCGCCGTCACCACCACGTCCCGCTCCACGACGGTGGCGAACGCCCGGATGAACGGATACAGCCCGCCCCGTTTGACCCGGGGCGTCTCGCGGCGCAGCTTGGCGCGCGTGGACTGGCAGATCTCGCGGACCACCTCGGCCAGGAACGACACGGCGGTGCGGGTCGCGTTGGCGGGGTCGGAGAAGTACGCGAAGTATCCGGAGCGGGAGCGGTTGTGCTTACCGCGCCGCGCGGCGACCGAGAGGACCAGGGCCAGCTGATCGGCGCCGCCGGTGAACAGGTTGCCCCGGCTCGCCCCGTCCATCGTCAGGAGCCCCTCGTGCCCCGCCCGGGCGGCCGCGCGGCGTTGAAGCACCGCCGCGCTGGTCGGCCGGTTGCTCACCATCACCTCCCGGGTCTTCTTCTCGTACCAGCGGAAGGCGGGCACGTCCTCGTTGGAGCCGTGCAGGATGCCGAGTTGGCTGGCGCCGGTCTGGCTGGACCAGTCGGTGCGCCAGGGCGTGACCTTGTGGCTGCCACGGATCCAGCCCGCGACGGTGGGCATCACCGGGGGCCGGTTCTCGCGCTCCCGCAGCGCCTCCCTCAGCACCGCGTGCCCCACCCCGTCGAGCTGGAGGAACACCGTCCCCGGGGGCTGTTCGCTCCCCCCGTCCTCACCGAGCCGCCTTCTGCGCCGCCCGGCCAGCCGCGCCAGCCGCCGCCGGTAGGCGCCGTCGTCCCGCACGGTCAGGAAGGTGCTGGTCGCCGATGACGCGGCGGACATCACGGCCGCGACCACGACGGCGGTCTCGGGTTCGGCGGCACCGCGCCCGTCCGGGATCAGGCTGAGGGCGAGCAGCAGCATCGAGCCGTTGAGCACGAACACCAGCAGCCCCAGCACCAGCGCGGGCATCAGCAGCAACGCCCGTACGAGCAGCGGCCACACCAGCGCGCTGAGCACCCCGAAGGCGCCCGCGCCGCTGGCCGCCGTGATGGCGATCTGCGTCGCGCTGTCACCGTCACCTGACTTCAAGCGGAATTCGGGGAGGATCCCGGCGAGCGCCAGCATCGTGAGCGTGGACACCGCCCACACCGCCGTCACCCGCAGCAGGGTTCCCCCCACGACCTTCCATCGGGGCTTCTGCACGCCGCGGCCTCACTTCACGTCACCGGCCCGCACCATGCGCGCGAACCGGCCTCAAGCGTGGCACAGCGCCCCCGCGACCCGGCGGACACCGGGTTACCAGGACCGATCGATTCCGCTTACGGCAGCCCATGAGCTCGCCAGGAGCGCGACACGTCGCGCGCGTCGCTACGAGTACCGGGAAATCGGCCGGGCTACGGGACCCGGCAACCGGCCGAGCTACGGGGACCAGGAATCGGCCGGATCGTCCAGCCACACCCGCCGACCGGCGGGGCCGGGCCCGACCGTAAGGCCGAAGCGGGCGTGGTCCGGCCTGCCATGGCCGACCCACCACCCGTACGCGGCCTCGACCTCATCCCACAGCCGACGCTCCCCCGCCTGCCACACCCGCGCCTCCGCCTCCCCCTCGCGGAATACGACGCACGCCCAGGAGCGGTCGGTCAGCCCGTAGAACCACACGGCTCGCGCGCCCTCGTGCGGGGCGGCCACGACCTGAACGCAATGCCGCACCCGGAGCCCCAGCGCGAAGGGCAGGGCGGAGTA
Source organism: Streptomyces malaysiensis subsp. samsunensis (assembly GCF_024519315.1). Lineage (GTDB taxonomy): Bacteria > Actinomycetota > Actinomycetes > Streptomycetales > Streptomycetaceae > Streptomyces > Streptomyces malaysiensis. The sequence continues at coordinate 10,564 of NZ_JANIIC010000021.1, forward strand.
CGGCGGGGTGAGGAACTCCCCCTCGGGGATGCCGGTGGTGGACGCATCAGCGCCCCCGTCCTCGTCCATGACGTAATGCTTGTGCGGCGGCAGCGACAGCCGCTGGCCACGCAGCTTCATGAACTCGACGGGGCCGGTGAAACGCCCCGACGCCGTCCCGTCCCGGCGCACCACCAGCCGGGCCACGGCGTCCGCGTGGGTGTAATGCGTGCCCCAGGGGGCGACGATCAGGCCCCCGGGCCGCGTCTGCTCGATCCACGCCCCAGGGATCTCCCGGACGCCGACGGTGGCCAGGACCCGGTCATACGGTGCGTTGCCCGCGCAGCCCTTCGCACCGTCACCGAGCACGACGTGCGGGTGCAGCCCGGCCGTGTCCAGCCGTGCGCCCGCATGGCGCGAGACGGAAGGATCCACCTCGACCGTGGTGACCTTACGGCCGCCACAGCGATGCGCCAGCGCCCCGGCCGTCTCCCCCGTACCGGTGCCCACGTCGAGCACGGCCATGCCCTCGTCCACGGCCAGGTCCCGCAGCAAGGCATAGACGACGGAGGGCATGGAAGACGAGCTGGTCGACACCCGGCCCGGCCCGGGGCCGGTGTGCTCGCCGTCGTCCCACTGCGTCACGATGGGCGCATCGCTGTCGGCAGCGGCGAACCAGGCGTCCGGCTCCTCGGCCTTGTCGACGGCGACGGCCTTCTGTGTCCGCGTGTCGAACGGCCACATCAACTCCGGCAGAAACGCGGCCCGGTCAACAGCGGCGAAGGTCGGCGCCCAGCCCTCCCCCATCGCCCCCGCACCGAGAAGCACCCGCCCCAGCGCGGCCCGGCCAGGCCGGTCGATGCCCTCGAACGTCATGCGACCTTGGGCGGGTTCGGCACGCCGGGTCCACCGTCGGGCGTCGGCGGCGGATGCGGGCCGGGGTAGGGCTGACCAGGCAGCTTGTCACCGTTTCCGCCATCGTTTCGGCCCCGGATGATCCGCGACATCGACGCTCTCCCCTCCGTCCAGCCGAGCGGCCGATCCCGCTCGGGCCTCACCTCTCATCACCATAGGACTCATCCCTCAAGTCCCGCCCGAACCCAGCCGCCCATCACTCGCCTCGCGGTGATCGTTCGTCATGGGCCAATTCGCTGATCCGCAGCGCGGCGATCGTGGCGCCGAGTCCGCACGCCGCCGCCGCGAGGACGAGGGTCGGCCAGGCGCCCGCCTGCTGGGCCAGGACTCCGGTGGCCATGGTCCCGGCGGCGATGCCGAGTTCCTCGCCCGCGACCATCCACATCATGGACGCGACGGCCGTGCCACGGGGTGCGTGTGCGTCCAGCAGCTCGAACAGGCAGACCGTCATGGGGGCGAACGCCGCCCCGGCGAGGGTGAGGAGGATCGCGATGAGCGGAGGTGCCGATATGGCGGCCAGAAAGGCCAGGAGCAGTGCGAGCCAGGTGAGGGCGGTGAGATAGCCAGTGGCGGACCGGGCCGCGCGGTCGCGGGTGCCGAAGCGCGCGCCGGCGAGTGCGCTGCCCAGGCCCAGGCAGGCGAACATCCAGCCCGCGCCCGCCGCCGAACCACTCTCGGCGGCACGGGCGGGAAGGCCGACCGTCAGTGCCCCGAGGCAGACTCCGACGCAGACGTTGGTGAGGAGCAGCAGCCGCAGCGCGGGCGAGCCGAGGACGCCACGGCTGCCGGTGTCCCGGGCGGAAGCGGCGCGGGCGGAGAGGGCCGGAGGGTGTGACATCACCAGGCACGAGCCCGCCACCAGGAGCACCCCGGCGACGATCACCCCGAGCCGAGGGGACCGCACGGCCACCGCCGCCGCGACGAGCGGGCCGCAGATCTTGGTCACCTCGGTGAGGACTGCTTCGAGCGCGTAAGCGCCGCGCAGCAGGTCATGAGGGACGGCCCGCGCCCACAGGGAGCGTGTGCTCGCCACGATGGGCGGCGCGCTCGCCCCGGCGAGCGCGCCGGAGAGCACCAGCTGTGTGGTCGCCGTGGCCGTCACCAGACCGGCCACGGCGAGCGCGGTGAGCACGGCCATGGCCCCCATGGGCCATCGTTGCCCATGACGGTCCACCAGTCTGCCCCGGAGCGGCGCCGTCACGGTGCCGCCGACGCTCCAGGCCCCGGCCACGATCCCCGCGTCCAGGAACGAGCCCGACGAGCCGTGCCCGAGCAGGACGGTGGCCAGGGGGAAGACCGCAAAGCCCAGTTTTCCGGTGGTGGAGGCGAACATCAGCCGCCGAGCCGATCCATGTCGCATCAGTTCCGCATAGGCGCGCATCGCCGTACGTTCGCGCGTCGCGGCCGAGGCGGTCCAGGGGGGCGTGAGAGACTCGGCCGATGATTATCGAACGTGCGTACGCACATATTGACTCGGGGTCGCGGGAGGAGGAGGGGTGGCCCTGGTCCGTGCCGTGTGTGCGGGGCCTGCTGGCGGACGGGCTGCGGTTCACCGCGCCCGTGACGTTTCTCGTCGGGGAGAACGGGTCGGGCAAGCCGACCCTGGTCGAGGGCCTCGCGGAGGGGTTCGGGCTGGACTCGTACGGTGGCTCGCACCATTGGCGTTACGCCAGCCACTACGCCAAGTCGGCGCTGGGTGCGCGGACCCGCTTCGACGCGGCACCGCCGGCGCGGACATCGTGGAAGTCGGCGAGCACGGGATGCGGCGGGTGGCCTGGAGCGAGCTGGCCCTGGTCGACCACTGGCGCCGCTATCTCGCCGATCCGCAGAGCTATCTGCGGCATGTCCTGGAGTGAGCGTCGGGGCCGTTTGTCGTTTGCCGTCTGCGGCGCCGTTTCGCGCCTTCGGCGCATTTGAGCATGGGGGCGGGCAGGTGGGGAGCGCGGGCCGCGTCGCCGGCCGCCGGGCCAGTGGGAAGCCGGGCCCGGTGGCGGCTTCCGCAGTCAGGGGCTTGGGCCGACGCCGGACAACCCTGCCGGGGTAGGGCACCCTCCGGAGATTGCTTGACTTATTAGTTGCGCCAGGTCAAGCGTTTTTGAGGGAGGTACCCGGAGGGGCCACGCCGTACGGCCAGCAGTCCGGGCCGACCCCGGCACCCGAGCCCGGATGCCGCCACTCGCCACGCCCCCAACTGCCCGGCGGTCGGCAACGCGGCCCCCGCCCCGGCACCCCCGACCCATGCTCAATCGCGCCGAAGGCGCGAGACGGCGCCGCGCCTGGCCGAGTACCGCTACAGGCGGATCCGGGCCCAGACCGTTTTGCCGACGACGCGTTCCCGGACGCCCCATGTCTCGGCGAGGGCGTCCACGATCGCCAGGCCGCGTCCGGATTCGTCGTCCGGTGCCGGGTCCGCCAGGGTAGGGCGCCCCTCGCGGGGGTCGGACACCTCGACCCCGACCATTTTTTCTGCGTCGTATGCGATACGCACTTCGAAGTACCGCCCCGGTACGCGTCCATGGCAAACGGCGTTGGTCGCCAGCTCGCAGACGACGAGCAGGACGAGGGCCGCCGAGCTCCGCTCCAGGCCCCAGGCGCGGAGAGCGGCGTCGGCGGCGCGGCGGGCATGGGGGATAGACAGGGGGACGGGCGTAAACCTCTGCTTCCAGCCATGGAGCGGGTTTACGTCGTGACTTTCCGCGTTCATGCTCCCACTGTCAGTACAGGCGGGCTACCTTCACCAGTAACAGAGCGTCGACTGCGGCGACCGACAACTCTGGTCGAAAGCACGTTGATTGGTGTTGAGGGTTGTTGAGGGGGTGGCCCGCGTGGCCCAGTCGAAGAAGAAGGACTCCGCTCCGCCGACCGTGCAGTACTTCGCCGCTGTCCTGCGGCTTCCGCGGGAGCGGGCGGGGCTGACCCAGGACGAGTTGGGTGCGCTGATGAACTACACGGGGTCGGCGGTGAGCGCGGTCGAGACGTGCGCCAAGCCGCCGACGGACGAGTTCATCGACGCGGCCGAGAAGGCGCTGGACGCGGGTGGGTTGCTGAGGTCTGCGATCAAGTATCTGAAGCTTGAGCGGTATCCCGCTCACTTCCAGGGTTTCGTTCAGCTGGAGCAGGAAGCGCTGAGTGTGTCGTCGTACTGCACGCACCTGATCGACGGTCTGCTCCAGACCAAGGAGTACGCCCGCGCGCTGTTCGACTACGCATTCCCGCCGGTTGACGAGGAGGAGGTGGAACTGCTGGTCGCGGCTCGCATGGACCGCAAGGCACTCCTCGATCGCAAGCCGGTAGCAGTGGTGAGCGTCATCCTCGAAGAGGGGGTGCTTCGCCGATTGATCGGCGGTCCAGACATCATGCGTCCGCAGTACGAGCGCCTCATCGCATGCGCTGCCCGCTCCAATGTCGTCGTCCAGGTCATGCCGATGAGCCGAGCCGGACACGCTGGGCTGGCGGGTCCGATGACCTTGCTCGAGACCCCAGATGAGACACCGCTTGTCTATCTGGAAGGACAAGGCAAGAGCATCCTGGTGTCGAAATCGGACGAGGTTGGGGTCCTCGCTCGCCGCTATGCCATGATCAGGTCCCAGGCTCTCGGGCCAGAGGAATCCGTCGTGTTCATCGAGCAGTTGATGGGTGAGCTATGAGCAGACTCGTGTGGTTCAAGAGCAGCTACAGCGACAACACGGGCGGCCAGTGCATCGAAGTCGCCTACGACTGGCACAAATCGAGCTACAGCGATTCCGGCGGCGGCCAGTGCATCGAGGTCGCCACCACCCCCACCACCGTCCACATACGGGACTCCAAGAACCCTGAGGGTCCCAACCTCCGTATATCCGCCGCCGCCTGGGCGGGCTTCCTCGCCGTCGTCACCGGTTGATCAATGGCCGGAAGGCCGACCGCACATCGGCCGTCGACGCCTTGACGTACTGGTCCCCCGGTGGGCCGAGATCCGTGGGGCCGTACGTGGTGTACCTGAGCTTCTGGGGGCAGCTCGCGCCGTTGATCTCCACCGTGCGGTGGGCCACCGGCTTTCCGGTCCGCAGTTCGTAGACCTTCACCGGGATCTCGATCTTGTGGAACGTCACGTCCCTGGGGAAGTTAGGGGAGATCTTGCTCTCGTAGGGGCAGGTCCGGACGGGGGTGCCCTCCTTCTCCTCGTCCGCGCAGACCACCAGGACCGCCTTCTTGACGTCGGTGGTCCGCCAGCCGGACGGGAGCTTCCTCGTGTACGTGTCGTTGCCGTAGAACAGCGCGCGGTTGGTGCCCCTGCCGTATGGGGCGGCGCCGCTGTACTTCGCCGGCCGGGAGCAGTACGAGGGCTGGGTGTCGGTCGAGCCTTCCAGCAGGCTTCGGACGTGTCCCAGCTCGATGGTCAGCGTCGCCCGCCGGACCCCCTTGCGGGCCTTGGCCGCGAGGTCGTCGTGGGGGTACTGGTCGAGCAGCTGCCGGTAGCGGGTCCGTGCCCTCTTCCAGTCGTGGGCCGCCGTCAGGTCATCACCGCATCCGAGGAGCGCCGCGGGCGCGGTCCGCCGTACGGCGTCGGCGGACCGGTCCAGCGCGTCGTGGGTCGGCTCGCGGTGGCGGAGCCAGTCGGTGACGGTGACGGTGCGGCAGGGGTTCTTGGCGGGGAGGCCGTCGAGGAACCCGTCCAGCACCCGGCCGACCGTCTTCTCGTTGCCGGGTTTCGCGAGGACCGAGGCCAGGGTGTCGAAGCCCGTCTCCAGGGCCCGGGTGTCACCCGTCAGCCCGGAGGTCAGCAGGGTCCGGGCGGTCCGCAGCCGGTGACAGGCGTCGACGATCGCGTCACCGCGGGTGGTGAGCGGGGCGTCGGCCAGCCGGGTGCCGAACCACGCCTTGTCCTTGGCGCTCAACACCCGTGCGCAGTCACCGCGTTCACGGGCCTCGGCCATGCTCCGCCCGATCCCGGCGGCGTCGTACCGCAGCAGCCCCACGACCAGCAGCACCGGCACCGTGACACCGAGCGCCACCAGCCGCTGCCGGCGCAGCGTGACCCGACGCCTCCGTCCGCCCGCCAGGAACCAGCCGTGTGCGATGACGGCCGCCCACCAGATCAGCACGGCGAACTCGCACCACGGCCGGGCCACCGCGAGCAGGACGGCGAGCAGGGCGACGGTGATCGCGCCGGCGGCGACGGCGAACCCGCGCCGCCCCAGCATCAGATAGCCGGCCCCGAGCAGAGAGGCGTTGCCGAGGGCGACGGCCACCGGATCGTGCGCCGCCCGGTCCCCCGGTGGCGCGGGCTCCGGCACGGCGTGCGCGGCGTGCGTCGGGTCTTCCATCCTGGTGTCTTCCCATCGCGGAACGGACGTGGGCCGACCCGTATGGTGCGCGCCGGCGCCCGGGACCGGTCCCGGGCGCCGGGCGGTCTAGGCCCGGCCGTGGGCCCGCTGTGCGCGGTGGGAGAGGGAGTCGATCACGACGGCGAGCAGCAGCACCCCGCCGGTGATCATGAATTGCACGGCGGTCTGGATGTCCATCAGCGCCACACCCGAGGCGATCGACTGGATGACCAGCACACCCAGCAGGGCGGACCAGGTGCTGCCGCGGCCGCCGAAGAGGCTGGTGCCGCCGATGACGGCCGCGGCGATGGCGTTCATCAGCAGGTCGGTGGTGACCGAGGTCTGGCTGACCGAGTTGATCCGGGAGGCCAGGAACAGACCGCCGATGGCGGCCATCGTGCTCGACATCATGAACGCCGAGGTCCGCACCCAGGCCACATTGATCCCGGCGCGGCGGGCCGCTTCGACCCCGCCGCCCAGCGCGAAGATCATCCGCCCGTAGGTCGTACGGCGCAGGACGTAGTCGAGGACGACCAGGACGACCAGGAAGATCAGGAGGGCGAGCGGCAGGCCCTGGAACCGGTTGAGCACATACGCGGCGGCGAAGGCGATCACCGCGAGCGCCCCCGTGCGCAGAGCGATCACGGCCGGGGGTCGGGTGGGCACTCCGGCGGCGCGGCGGCGCTTGACGCCCCGCCAGGCGGTCAGGAAGTACCCGGCCGTGCCGAGCGCCGCCAGTGCGTAGGCGGCGGCGACATCGGAGAAGTAGTAGTTGGTCAACTGGGCGACCAGGCCCTGATCGTTGAGGTTGATGGTGCCGTAGGTGCCCATGATGAAGAGCATCAGGCCGTACCACCCCAGCAGTCCGGCGAGGGTGACCACAAACGCGGGGACGCCGACCACGGCGGTGAAGAAGCCGTGGACGAAGCCGACCGCCGTACCGCAGAGCACGCCCAGGACGATGGCGGGTGGCTCGGCCATGCCGAGGTTGACGTTCAACACGGCGTACAGGGCGGAGGCCAGACCGCTCACCGAGCCCACCGACAGATCGATCTCGCCGACCAGCAGGACGAAGATCACGCCGAGCGCGAGCATGCCGGTGCCGACGATGTCCACGCTGAGGTTGGAGAGGTTGCGCGGGGAGAGGAAGTGCGGATTGAGGATCTGGAAGACGGCCCAGATCGCGAGCAGCCCGAGCACGACCGGGACGGAGCCGATCGTGCCGCCGCCCAGTCTGCGGCCGAACGTGTCGGCGAAGCGTACGGCCCCCCGTACCGTGGATCCACCGGGTACGCTCACAGCTCCCCTTCCCGCGCCACACGCCGCGTCACCGCGTTGTCGGAGGCGCCGGTGATGGAGGAGACGATCTGCTCCTGGGAGGTGGTGGTGACGTCGAAGAACCCGTTGTTACGGCCCAGGCGCAGCACCGCGACCCAGTCCGCGACGGCCTTGACATCGCCCAGGTTGTGACTGATCAGCAGCACCCCGAGCCCGCGCTCACGGAGCCGTTCCACCAGATCGAGTACCTGGGCGGTCTGTTCGATGCCCAGGGCGGCGGTGGGCTCGTCCAGCATCACCAGGCGCGGTTCGCCGAGCAGCGCCCGGGAGATGGCGACGGTCTGCCGCTGGCCTCCGGAGAGGGAGACGACGGGCCGGCGCACATCGGGGATGCGGATGGAGAGGGTCGCCAGCAGGGCCCGGGTGCGGCGCTCCATCTCCACCTCGTCCAGCACGCCGATCCGGCTGAGCTCGCGGCCGAGGAAGAGATTGCCGACGACATCGAGGTTGTCGCAGAGCGCGAGGTCCTGGTAGACGGTGGCGATCCCCAGGTGCTGGGCGTCGTGCGGGCGGCCGATATGGACGGGGTGGCCCCGCCATTCGACGGTGCCCGTGTCGGCCGGTTCGACGCCCGCGATCACCTTGACCAGAGTGGACTTTCCCGCGCCGTTGTCGCCCACCAGGGCGATGACCTCACCGGCGTGGATTTCCAGCTCGACGTCCGTGAGCGCCTGGACCGCGCCGAAGCGCTTGAAGACGCCACTCAGCGCCAGCAGGGGCGGGGCCGACGGTTGGGCCATCCGCTCCTCCCTTCATTCCGTCATGCGATTCGTTCCGCGTCGTGCTACGACCCGCCCGGGCCGATGAGCCCGGCCCTGCGGCAGTCATCCGCATACTTCTCGGTGCATATCTGATCGACGCGATACAGACGGTCCTTGATGACGGTGCTCTTTATGTTGTGCACGGTCACGGCCACCGGCCTGAGCAGCACCGTGGGTATGCCACGGACGGTCTCGTTGTCGACCCGCCGCGTCGCGATCCCGTTGAGCGACTTGCCCTGCCCCAGCGCGACGGCCATCTCCGCGGCGGTGTACGCCTCGGGCTTGAACGGCTTGTAGACGGTCATGTACTGCTCGCCCGAGAGGATCCGCTGGATGCCCGCGGCCTCGGCGTCCTGGCCGGTGGCCGGGGGGAGCGGCCGGATCCGGGCCGTCTTCATGGCGGTGATGGCGCCCGCGGCCAGGCCGTCGTTGGCGGCGAGGACGCCGTCGATGCCGTGGGGACCGAGGGCGGCGATGGCGGCGGTCATGTTGCGGTTGGCGTTCTCCGGCCGCCAGCCGACGGTCTCGTAGGACTTGGCGATCTTGACCTTGCCGCGGAGGACGGACCGCGCGCCCCGTTCGAACCAGCGCGCGTTGGGGTCGGTCGACGAGCCGTTCATCATGACGATCCGGCGGTCCTCGGCGTGCGGGCCCAGCGCCTTCAGCAGCGCCTTGCCCTGGAGCCTGCCGACCTCCGCGCCGTCGAAGGAGACATAGCCGGAGATGGGCCCCTGGGCGAGGCGGTCGTAGGCGACGACGGGGACGTTGGCGCGGCGGGCCTGGATCACGGAGTGGCGGACGGCCTTGGTGTCCACCGCGTCCAGAATGAGCACATCGACCCCGTTCGTGATCATCGCTTCGATCTGGTAGCGCTGGGCGGCCGGATCGTGCTGGGCGCTGGCGTAGTTCACTGTGCAGCGCGGGCACAGCTCCTTGACCCGCTTCTGGATCAGGGGCTTGTCGAACCGCTCGAAACGCACTATCTCGTTCTCCGGGAGCAGCAGGCCGATCCGCAGGGCCGCGCGATGGGTCCCGACCGCGCCGACCCTCTCGCCGACCTGGGCGGCCTTGCCGCAGGCGGCGAGGGACACGGCCAGCCCAAGACCCGCCGCGACGGCGACGGCCGCACGGAGGCGATCGCGCGTCAGGGAGCGCGTGCGGGAGCGCGGGCGCGCGGGCGTATCGGCGGACGTACGAGGGTGCGTACGGGAATGTGTCCGGAGGTGCGTCCACGAACGGCTCATCGACTCGTCCTCCTGTCTCTGGTCCGCGTGGCCCCCTCCGTCCGCCGTTCCTCCCACGGGGACGACAGCGAGATCTCACCCCACACCTGCTTGCCCCCGCTCAGCGGCACCGAGCCCCAGGTCTGCGACATCGCCTCGATGAGCAGCAGCCCCCGGCCGCCGGTGGCCTCCCAGTCCACGGCGGCCGGTTTGACGGGGGTGCGGGGCGACATGTCGTTCACCGCGATCCGCAGCCGGTCCGCGGTCAGCGTCAGACTCAGCCGCACCTCGCCCCGGGTGTGCACCAGGGCGTTGGTGACCAGCTCGGAGGTGACCAGCAGGGCCACGTCCAGATCGTCCTCCACACCCCAGTTGCGCAGGGTGCGCGCGGTGAAGCGGCGGGCGTGCATCACGGCGTCGGGCAGCCGCCACACCGTCCAGCTCGCCCGGGTGGGCCGCACCCGCATCCCGTCGTAGCGCAGCAACAGCAGCGCGACATCGTCCTCGCGGCGGCTGTCCCCGCCGAGCAGTTCGTCCGCCACCCCTCCGGGGTCGGCCGGGTCGGCGCGGGCGAGCGCCTGGCGCGCCCGGCGCACCCCGTCGTCCAGGTCGAGCCGGGCGGACTCGACCAAGCCGTCCGTGAACAGGGCGAGCAGGGTGCCGGAGGACAGCCCGGCGGCGGTCATCGGGAACTCGGCGTCCGCGACCACGCCCAGCGGCGGGCCGCCCTCGACGTCGAGCTCCTGGGTGGTGCCGTCCGGGAGGCGCAGCAGCGGCTGCATGTGTCCGGCCCGGACGAACCACGCCTCGCCCTCCTCCATGTCGAGGTCGGCGTAGCAGCAGGTCGCGAAGAGATCGGTCTCCATGCCGACGAGGAGGCGGTTGGCGTGCGCCACGGCCACATCGGGCGGATGGCCCTCCACGGCGTAGGCCCGGATGGCGGTGCGCATCTGGCCCATGATCGTGGCGGCCGCGGCGCTGTGGCCCTGCACATCGCCGATGACCAGCGCCACATGGCCGTCGGGCAGCGGGATCACGTCGTACCAGTCGCCGCCCACCTCCAAGCCCATCGTCGCGGGCAGATAGCGGGTGACGGCCACCCCTCCGGGCAGCTCCGGCAGCTTCCGGGGCAGCAGGCTGCGCTGGAGCATGGTGGCCAGTTCGTGCTCGGCGTCCAAGGAATGGGCGCGCACCAGGGCCTGCCCCACCAGACCGGCGGTCGCGGTCAGCAGCGAGCGCTCCTCCGGGCCGAACTCATGCCGCCGCTCCCATCCGATCAGGCACACCCCGACGATCCGGCCGTCCGCCGGGAGCGGGAGGACGGCGAGGCCGCCGGGGCCGATACCGGCGAGCCCGGGTTCGAGGTCGGCGCCTTCGGGCCAGATGCTGACCTGCCCCTCCCGCAGCGCCTCCGCCAGCGTGGGCAGGGCGTGGCTGGGCGGCTCGGGCCATTCGGACCGCCAGGCGGCCCGCCACACCTCGGGCCAGGCGGTGGGTTCGGCGGGGGCGAGGACGCCGACCACGAGCTGATCGGCCTGGGCCTCGGCGACCGCGACCCGGCCCGCCCCGAGCGGATCGCGCAGCGCGCCGACCACGGCCCGGCCCACGTCCCGGACGGTGGTGGCCCCGGCCAGGGCGGTGGACAACCGCTGCACCAGGGACACCTCGTCGGCGCTCGGCCGCAGATACGAGGTCTCCGCGACCACGCCGAGCATCCGCCGGGGTCTGCCGTCCGCCCCCGTCTCGATCCGGGCGCGCAGGCCCAGCCAGCGCAGCTCGCCGTTGGGCCGACGGATCCGGAACTCCTGCTGCGCGGTGCCGGAGGTCAGCAGGTCGGGTTCCAGGACCGTCATCAGGGCGGGCACATCGTCCGGGACGGTGACCGACAGCAGGGTCTCCACCCGTCCGTCGAAGTCCTCCGCGGCGATGCCGAAGAGTTCGAGCACCTGGGTGTCGGCGGTCATCCGCCCGCTGTCGAGGAGCAGGACGAACGAGCCGACCCGCAGCCGGTCCAGGGTCGGACCGGGCAGTTCGGGCCGCGGCCGGGTGAGCGCCTGCGGACCGGCCGCCTCGACCCCGGCGGCCACATGGTGGGCGTAGAGCTCGATGAAGCCACGGCGGTCGGCGTCGATACCGCCGGGCGCGTCGTCCACGACCACCAGACACCCCAGCCCCTTGCCGTCCCCGCCGAGCGGCAGCGCCCCCAGCGAGACACCGGGCGTGGTGGGGGGTTCGGGCGTGGTGGGGCCGGCCGGACCGTAGGCGGCGAGTTCGGTGGGGGTCAGCCACAGGGGGCGTCCGGCGCGGAAGGCATCGGCGACGGGCGAGCGCCCGGACACGGGGTAGTGGGCCGGCAGCGCGTACGACCGCCCGGCGCTGCGCACCGTCTCGGCCAACCGCAGCTCGGCACCTTCCGCGTCCAGCACATAGACAGCCACCAACGCGGTCCCCGTGAACGCCAGAACATGCCCGGTCACAGCACGCCTGCACCGCCTCCGTGCGTGAACCGCCGGTCTCATGGGCGTACCCGGGCCATTGAATCGGCCTCCGCGCGGCGACCGGACACGACCACCGGCGGGGCCTTCGCTGCCGCGCCCCCTCGAAAGGGATGGCGCCTCTCCTCAAAGCATGGCACAGCGGGCCGAACCCGGCCATCTCCCTCGCGGGGCGGGCGCGGCTGTATGCGGGCCGGATGAGGGCCGGATGAGGGGATGGGCGGGGGGCCGGGTGTGGGCCGGGCAGGCTCGACGCGGTCGGCGGTGCACGGGAGACTGAGCCCCATGGTGCGACTGCGGGCGGTCTCGACGGACGACTGGCCCCTGTGGCGGGACGCCCGCCTGGCCGCGCTGACCGAGGCGCCGCACGCCTTCAAGGCCCGGCTCGCCGACTGGCACCGCGGTGGCGAGGAGCGGTGGCGCGCCCGGCTGGAGCTGCCGGGCGCCTACCACGTCGTCGCCCTGCTGGACGGCCGGGCCGTCGGGATGGCGGGCGGCATGCCCGGGGACGGCGGGAGGCCGCCGGAGCTGAGGTCCGTCTGGGTCAGCCCCGAGGCGCGCGGCCACGGCGTCGGCGCCCTGCTGATCGGGGCGGTCGAGACCTGGGCCCTGCGGTCGGGCGCCACGGCGCTGCGGCTCGCGGTGCTCCCGGACAACGCGCCGGCGATCGCCCTCTACGAGCGGCATGGCTTCGTCGCCACCCGGGAGCCGGGTCCGGTGGCCGGGGTGTGCGTGCCCGTCCCGGCCCCCGGGACGATTGGCCACAACAGGGCCCTCCGTCGGCCCTCACCGTCGGCCCCCGTCGCCGGGGGCCCCGCCGTCGCGCCTGCGTCGGCGGACGGCTCGACCAGGGAGCTGGTCATGGAGAAGGCGCTCCGGCGGAGTTGAGCCCCGCCGCCTCAGTCCCCGGGGTCCACCCGGGACTTCGCCTCGGACGGCTCGGACGCCACCGCGGGGTCCTCCGGGAAATCCGCCGGGGACGAGGAGAGCAGCTCCGGCAGCGGGGTGTGCCGCGCCCCGGCGAGGAGGACGTCGAAGCCCCAGGCCAGCCGGTCCTGGGGAGAGCCGGACAGCAGCCGTGGGCCGAGTGCGGCGATATGCGGATGGGTCCGCGGTGAGACGTCCCGCACCACCGAGGCGAGCGCCCGCCAGTCGTCCTCGCTCTGGGGGGTGTCGCCGGGGGTCCGGTGGGCGTGCTCGGCGGCGGTCGCGGTGGCGAACTGGAGCAGCAGGTCGATCAGCCACGCGGCCCGGTCGGGCTCGATGCCGCCCTCGTCCAGCAGGGCGAGCAGCGCCTCCACCAGGTTCAGATAGTGCTTCCCGAAGAGGCGGGCCACCAGGGCGGACTGCGCGAGACCGGGGTACTCGAACAGCACCGAAGTGTACGAGGTGAGGATCCGCACCAGCCGGTCGTGCCAGTCCCCGGCCGCCCTCGCCGGGCTCAGGTCGACCTCGCCGAGGAGTTCGTCCAGGACCGCCGCGTGCAGCTCGGCCATGTTGCGCACGTACACGTAGAGCGAGGCCGGCCCGGTGTCCAGCTCCTTGGCCAGGCGGCGCATCGTGACCCGCTCCAGGCCCTCGGCGCGGATGAGTTCGACCGTGGTGGCGATGATGCCTTCGCGGGTCAGGGCCGGTTTCGCCGGACGTTCCCGGCGGCTCCGCGGGGCGGTGGGGTGCGCTGTCATGGCGCCATCGTACCCATTGGCGAACGCGTTCGTGACGAACGCGTTTGCCGCGAACGCGTTCGTCGCCCTACGCTCATGCCATCCGCCGCGTACCGGCGCCGAGCCGGGGCCGAGCCAGGGAGGCATCTCCATGTCCACAGCACCCCGTATCGCCATCGCCGGAGCAGGGCTGGGAGGGCTGACGCTGGCGCGTGTCCTGCACGTCCACGGCATCGCCTCGACCGTCTACGAGCTGGACGCGTCGGCGACCGCCCGCGACCAGGGCGGCTCGCTGGACATGGATCCGGAGTCCGGCCGGCAAGCCCTGCTGCACGCCGGTCTGCTCGAGGAGTTCCGGCCGCTCAGCCGCCCCGAGGACGGGGAGCTGCGCCTGCTCGGCAAGGACGCCACGGTCGGCTTCCGCATCCCCGCGCCGGAACCGGGCGAGGGGGACGAGGGCGAGGAGCGCCCCGAGATCGACCGCCGGGCGCTGAGGGATCTGCTGCTGCGCTCACTGCCCGAGGGGACGGTCCGCTGGGGCCACAAGGTCCGCTCGGCCTCCCCCGGCGCGGGGCGGCCCGCGCTCACCCTGTCCGACGGCCGGACCGTCGAGGCGGATCTGCTGGTCGGCGCGGACGGGGCGTGGTCCAGGATCCGGCCCCTGGTGTCCGAAGCCGACCCGGTCTACTCGGGGCTGTCGTACGTCGACTGTCTGCTGCGCGACGTCGACACCCGGCACCCCGCCGTCGCCGAACTCGTGGGCCGGGGAACGATGTTCGCCCTGGCGGACGAGAAGGGGCTGATCGCCCAGCGCAACGGCGGCGACCGGGTCCGCGTCTACGCCGCCGTCAAGGCGCCGGAGGAGTGGAGCCGTTCCGGCCTGATCGACCCCGCCGACCCGGTGGCGGCCAAGAAGCGGCTGCTGGACCTCTTCCCCGACTGGGACGAGGGGCTGCGCGCGCTGATCGCCGAAAGCGACGGCCCGCTCGTCGCCCGGCCCATCCACGCCCTGCCCATCGACCACCGCTGGGACCGGATGCCCGGTGTCACGCTCCTGGGCGACGCCGCCCATCTGATGTCCCCCTTCGCCGGGGCGGGCGCCAACCTCGCCATGCTCGACGGCGCGGAACTCGGCCTCGCCCTCGCCACCCACGACGATCTGGAGACGGCTCTGAACGCCTACGAGACACCCATGTTCCCGCGCGCCGAAGCGGCGGCCGCGCAGTCCGCCGACAACCTCACCGACTTCTTCCACCCGGACGGTCTGCGGATCGCACGCGAGACCTTCATCGCGCTCACCTCGGGCGGTGAGGCCCGATGACCACCCACCGGACCGGCGGATTCACGCTCGAGCCCTACCCCGGCCTCCCCCTGACGGTGCGGGACGTGGGCGCGGGCCGGCCCGTGCTCGTCCTGCACGGCGGTGGCGGGCCCGCCACCATGGCCGGTGTCGTGGACCACTTCGCCGCCACTTCCCGGGTGCTGGCGCCGACCCACCCGGGCTGGGAGGACACCCCGCGGCCCGAGTGGTTCTCGGACGTGGGCGACCTCGTCGAGACCTATCTGGACCTGTTGGACGACCACGATCTGCGCGATGTCCTGGTCATCGGCAGCTCCTTCGGCGGCTGGATCGCCTCCGAGATGACCGTGCGCGACCGGGGCCACCGCATCGGCGGGCTGATCATCACGGGCGCCTTCGGCACGGAGGTCGAGGGGCATGAGGTGCGGTTCCCCACCGCGCCGCCCGGCCCGCCGCCCGGTGAGGGGTCCGGCGCGCCCGCACCGCGCCGGGGCCCCTCGCCCGCGGCCCTCCAGGCGCTGGTGGCCTACGCGGGGCCGTCGAAGTCGGATCCGAAGCTGCTGCACCGGCTGGCCCGGGTGACCGTGCCCGCCCTCGCGGTGTGGGGAGCGGACGACACCGTCGTCCCGCCCGACTTCGGCCGCGCGTACGCCGCCGCCATCCCCGGGGCGCGCTTCGCGCTGATCCCGGGCGCGGGCCACCTCCCCACCCGGGAGGCCCCGGAGACCACCTTCGCCGCGATCGACGACTTCCTGGCCTCCATCGGGCGGTGAGCGCTCCACCGGGATGGTGTGGGAAGCGCAGTGGGATGCCGTCGCTCGACCGCGGCACCGTCGTGGCCGGACGCGCCCCTTCGGGGCGGCCATTCACCCTCTTCAGACGGGGCGGTCCTCAGGCGGGGCAGTCCTCAGGCGGGGCGGCCCAGCTCCTTGCGGAAGAGCTCCAGCACATTGCCGCCGAGGATCTTCTCGATGTCCCCCTCGGGAAGGCCCCTTCGGACCAGCGCCTCGGTCACCAGAGGCAGTCCGCGGGGGCCTTCGAGGCCGGGCACCAGCCACCGGGCGTACTCGACGTCCTCGCAGCAGGGCGGGGTGGTGTCCACACTGACCTCCTTGATGAAGTCCGGCCCCAGACCCACATGGCCGACGCCGATCACCTCGGCGATGTGGACGATGTGATCGGCCAGCCGGTCCACCGTGCGGTCGGCCTGGTCCATGGCCAGGAACTCACCGAGGAAGTTGACGCACACCGTGCCGCCGGTCGCGGCGATCCCGCGCAACTGCTCGTCGGTGAGGTTGCGATGGTGGTCGAGCAGGGCGCGGGCGGAAGAGTGGGTGGCCAGCACGGGGCGGGTGGCCAGCTCCAGCACATGGGCGACCCCGGAGGCGCCGAGATGGGAGACGTCGAAGAGGATGCCCAGACGCTCCATCTCCTTCAGCGCCAGGACCCCGGCCTCGGTGAGCCGACTCCCGGTGGCGTCCTCACCGCTGCCGTCGGCCAGGGCGGTACGGCCCCAGTGGGCGAGCGAGGCGATACGCACCCCGAGGCGGTGCAGGGTCGGCAGGAGCTCCACATTCGCGTCCAGCCCAGGGGCGCTCTCCAGCGCCAGCACCAGGGCGATCCGGCCGTCGGCGAGCGCCGCGTCGATGTCGTCGCCGTCCAGGCACAGCCGTACCTCGCCGGCGTTGCCCTCGGCGAGGGTGTGGGCGCACTCGATCATCCGCAGCGTCTCGCGCAGCGCGCCCTCGGGGCGGAACTGGTCGTCGATGAAGACCGGCAGCACCTGGAGGTCCACCCCGCCCTCGCGCAGCTGCGGCAGCCAGCGCTCCCGGAAGTAGCCGGCCCAGCGGTGCGGCGGGCGGGCGGTGACGGCTATCAGCAGGTCGTTATGGGCGTCGGCGACGACGGCGCGCCGGTGGAGTACATCGCTCATACGGGTGTCGATGGCCTTTCGTGGGACGGCGGGGAGGGGGACGGCGGCGGTCATGGTGACCTACGAACCGCCAGCCGGTCCATGGATTTTCCTGCGGCGGACGGGGATCGCCTCCCCGGCGTGGACACCGTGGACCCGGCGGACCCGGCGGACTGATCGTGGACGCGTTGGTCCGCCCCGCCCCCGGCCGCATCCAGTGGGGGTGGTGCCGAAGCAGAGCGCCGAGGCGATCGTCAGCAGCTCACCCATGGTCCGTACGGGCCTCGTCCCCGGCGGCGGACCCGGCGGCCGACCCGGCAGGGGATCCGGCCGCTGCCCGGGTGGCCGCCCGGTCCGCCGCGCCGACCGGGCACTCCACACCGTCGGGGGCGCAGGCGGCCCGGTCGCACAGCCGGCACATCCGGTCGGCCGAGCCGCTGCCCTGGCAGAGCCCGTCGAGCAGCTTCGCCAGCAGTGCGCCGAGGTCGCGGACCTCCGTGTCGCCGAGGCCGTCCAGCACCCCGGTGAGCCGGGAGGTTCGCGAGACCAGCAGCTGTCCGGCGGTCCGCCGCCCTTTGCCGGTGGGGTGGACCCCGGTCCAATTGCCGACCGTGCGCCGCCGCTCGACCAGCGCCTCCCGCTCCAGCCCGTCGACCATCCGCACCGCCGCGGACTGGGTGAGCCCCACCCGGCGGCCGAGCTCGGTCACGCTCACACCGGGGTCGGCGCGGAGCACGATCAGCGCGGCGGCCGCGCTCATGCTCAGACGGGAGGCGGCGGCCGGGGCGCCGAGCGGATCGTCCGTGATCGCCAGCGCCGTGGCTGGGTGAGCCGATGCGCCGCCCGGCGGGGTGAGAGGATCGGACACACGGCCCGAGGGACGGAGGCGGCAGATGTCGGTGGAGATCACCTGGTGGGGGCATGCCACCGCGACCGTGCGGGACTCCGGCGTACGGGTGCTGACCGATCCCCTCTTCGTACGGCGCCTGGCCCATCTGCGGCGCCGCCGCGGGGCCGTACCACCGGCGGCCGCGGCGGTGGTGGACGTGGCGCTGGTCTCGCATCTGCACGCCGACCATCTGCACCCCGGCTCGCTGGCCAAACTGCCGCCCGGCACCCGGCTGGTGGTGCCACGCGGGGCCGGGCGGGCGGTGCCCGGGCTGCGGCGGGTGGTGGCGGCGCGGGGGCTGCGGGTGACCGAGATGGTGCCGGGGGACGTGTGCGCGGTCGGCGAGGTGCGGATCCGGGCGGTTCCGGCCGCGCACGACGGACGGCGGCTGCCGTACGGGCCGAGCCGGGTGCCCGCGCTGGGGTATGTGCTCAGCGGCGAGTCGACCACGTACTTCGCGGGGGACACCGGGCTGTTCGACCGGATGCCGGAGGCGGTGGGCCCGTGCGATGTGGCGCTGCTTCCGGTGGGCGGCTGGGGACCCTACCTCGGCCCCGGCCATCTCGACGCGGGCCGCGCCGCACAGGCGCTGGCGCGGCTGGGGGCACGCTGCGCGGTGCCGGTGCACTACGGGACGTACTGGCCGATCGGGATGGACGCCATCCGTCCGCATGAATTCCACTCCCCCGGCGAGGACTTCGTGCGCCACGCCGGGCGGCTGGCCCCCGACACGGTGGTGCACCGGCTGGGGCACGGGGAGTGCGTCCGGCTGGAGCCCGCCAGGTGATGGGGGATCTGGCGGATCTCGCGCGGAGCGTGCCGTCCGAGTCGACCCAGCAGGCGGTGGGGTACCCCTCGCTGTTCCTGCTGGTGGTGTTCGGGTCGCTGGTGCCGGTGGTGCCCACCGGAGCGGTGGTCTCCTCGGCGGCCGTGGTCGCCATCCACCAGACCGCTCCCCCGCTGTCGCTGCTGGTGGTCTTCGGGGTGGGCGCGCTGGCGGCCTTCTCCGGCGATGTGATGCTCTACTGGCTCGGGCGGCGCGGAGTGCGCTCGAAGAACGGCTCGCGATGGCTGGAGCGGATCCACGACCACGCGGCGCCGGAGCGGCTGAACCAGGCGCGGGAGCGGCTGGAGGAGCACGGGGTGGCGGTTCTGGTGCTGTCCCGGCTGATCCCGGCGGGGCGGATACCGGTGATGCTGGCCTGTTTGCTGGCCCGCTGGCCGCTGCGGAGGTTCGCACGGGGCGCCGGACCCGCGGCGCTGGCCTGGGCGGCCACGTACCAGCTGATCGGGATCCTGGGCGGCTCGCTCTTCCCCGAACCGTGGGAGGGCGTGGCGGCGGCCGTGGTGCTGACGGTGGCGATCAGCACGACCCCCGCGCTGTGGCGACGGCTACGGCGCCGTACCCCGCACGACGCCCGGAGCGAGGCCCGGAGCGAGGCCGCGGGCTGACGCCCCTTCGCCCCGGACCGGGCCCGACGGCCCGGCCCGTTCCGGCAACACCCCTGCCGCACCGGCCCGCCCGGCGCGCCTTACGCGGCGGGGCTCGCCACCCCGGCCGCCCCGCCCACCCCGGCCGCCTGGCGCGGCGGCCCGGCACCCGGCGCGGCGGCCCGTCACCCTGAGCCGAGGGCACCCGGGACAGCGGCATCCAGGACAGCGGCACCCAGGAAGACCGGGTCAGCCGTCGAGGCGCAGGACCTCGCGCAGCGCACACGTCAGCGCGGCCTCCGGGTCGGGCACCGAGCGCTCCACCCGCCAGGCGACGAAGCCGTCGGGGCGGACCAGGACCGCTCCGTCGGGGGCGGTGCCGTGGAGTTCGGCCCAGTCCACACCCGGTTCGGGGGCCAGTTCATGGTCGGGTCCTTCGCCCACCCGGTAGCAGTCCAGTGGTACGCCGAGGGCGTCGGCGGCGCGTTGGCCCGCCTCGTACCAGGAGGCGCCGCCGGGTCCGGTGAGCAGTACACAGGTGCGCTCGTACAGATCGAGGGTGGACAGCCGCACCCCGCAGCGGTGCACCCACATATGGGGCGCGCGGCCGCCGGGTTCGGCCGAGACCTCGAACTGGTCGGGCACCGCGGGCGCGGCGGGGTCGGCGCCGACGACCGCGCCGCGCACATAGCGGTAGCCCATGGCGACCGCCATCACATTGCTCTGCGGGCCCTCGGTGGCGGGTGCCGAGTAGCCGGGGTGGCTGTGCTCGGCCGAACGGGCGGCGGCGCGGGCGCTGGTGGCCTTGGCGACCGGCCGCCGCTCCATGCCGTAGGTCTCCAGGAGTCCGGGGCCCGCCCAGCCGCCCATGACGGCGGCGATCTTCCAAGCCAGGTTGTGGGCGTCCTGGATACCGGTGTTGGAGCCGAAGGCGCCGGTGGGCGACATCTCGTGGGCGGAGTCCCCGGCGAGGAAGACCCGGCCGTCGGAGTAGTGGTCCGCGACCCGCTCGGCCGCGTGCCAGGGCGCCTTTCCGGTGACCTCGACCTCCAGGTCGGGCATGCCGACGGCGGTGCGGATGTGCCGGGCGCAGCGCTCGTCGTCGAACGCCTCCAGCGGCTCGCCGTGCTCGGGGTGCCAGGGGGCGTGGAAGACCCACTGCTCCTGGTTGTCGACCGGCAGCAGCGCCCCGTCGGCCTCCGGGTTGGTGAGGTAGCAGGCGATGAAGTGGCGGTCCCCGACGGCGTCCGCGAGCCGCTTGGCGCGGAAGGTGACGGACACGTTGTGGAACAGCTCACCGCGTCCGCTCTGCCCGATGCCGAGCGCCTCGCGCACCGGGCTGCGGGGGCCGTCGGCGGCGATGAGGTAGTCGGCGCGGACCGTGGAGCGCCGCTCGGACCTGCGGTCCAGAAGCGTGGCGGTGACCCCGTCCGGGTCCTGCTCGAAGGAGATCAGCTCGGTGGAGAACCGCAGCTCGCCACCGAGTCCCTGGGCCGCGTCCAACAGCACCGGCTCCAGGTCGTTCTGGCTGCACAGACACCATCCGGCGGGGCTGATCCGGGCGGCCTTGCCACCCGGATCCATCTCCCGGAAGAGCCAGTTGCCCTCGGTACCGGTCAGGGACGGGGTCTGGAGGATTCCGTGGTTGTCGGCCAGGACGGACGCTGCCTCGCGGATCGCGGACTCCACTCCGGCGGTGCGGAACAGTTCCATCGTCCGGATGTTGTTCCCCCGTCCGCGCGGGTGGTGCGAGGTGCGCGGATGTTTTTCGACCAGCAGATGACCGATCCCCAGTCGGCCCAGGAACAGTGAGGCGGACAGGCCCACCAGGGAGCCGCCCGCGATGAGGACGGGCACACGCTCAGCATTGTCGGCAAGACGGTTCATTGTGCTGCTATGCCCGGTGTTTCCGGGCTCCTCCGGGGCGCTGACCAGGCGTCGCTCGGATGGCTCACATATCTCGCGCCATTGGTGGGAGCGTCCCACGATCGTCTAACGAGCGGGTGTCCTCGATGCCCGGAAGGACGCGTCCGCGAAATAAGGAGTGGAATATGAGCACCCTGTCCGACATTCCGGAGACCACGGTGAACCAGTCACCGACGACCGTGGAATCCGCTCTCACCGACACCAGATTGCGCGTCGTCTTGCTGGTGCAGGTCAACAGCGGTGCCGAGCAGCGCTTTCTCCGTGCCTACGATCAGCTGTCCCAGCAGGTGGCCGCGGTGCCCGGGCACATCAGCGACCAGCTGTGCCAGTCGATCGAGAATCCCTCGCAGTGGCTGATCACCAGCGAATGGGAAAGCGCCCCTCCGTTCCTCGCCTGGGTGGACAGCCCCGCGCACCGGGAGATGGTCAAGCCCTTCCACGGCTGTGTGGAGGACACCCGCTCACTGCGGTTCAGCATCCTGCGGGAGACCCTGACCGCCGGATCCGCACCGGTCGATGTCACCACCCGGGGTGTCGACGCCGCGCTGCGGGTCGGCGACGGGCTGGTCCGGCAGGCGCTCACCTTCACGGTGAAGCCCGGCAGCGAGGACGCCGTCGCCAAGATCCTCGCCGATTACGCCTCCCCCGAGGCACGGGTCGACGAGGCCACCCGGCTCTCCCGCACCTCCGTGTTCATGAGCGCCAACCGGGTGGTGCGGGCCGTGGAGGTCAAGGGCGATCTGACCGCGGCGCTGCGCTTCGTGGCCCGGCAGCCGGAGATCAGGGCCGTCGAGGAGGCCATCAATCCGTATCTGGAGGAGGACCGCAACCTCGACGACCCCGGCTCGGCACGGGAGTTCTTCGCACGAGCCTCCCTTCCGGTGGTCCACCACATGACGACCGGCGGGCCGCGCCCCGCCCAGGGCGTCCACCGCCACGCCCTGATCTACCCGGTCAAGACCGGCTGTGGACCGGCGGTGGCCAGTCTGCTGGCCCGCCAGGACGAGCTGGCGGTGAACAAGGAGATGGCCGCGGAGCAGTCCGCCAAGACCCTGCTGAGCAGCACCATCTTCCAGCGTGACGACATCGTGGTCCGGCTGGTGGACCTGAGCGTGCCGCTGGACCACCTCCCGGCCATGGCGGCCGGTGTGAGCGGACGGCGGGCGGCCGCCGTGCTGGGCCGCCTCCTCGACCTCGGGGCGGACGGGGCGGTGATCGATCTGTCGGTCGACGACGGGCTGCGCCGCTTCCTCGCCGGCTGCGACATGACCCCGATCACCGACCGCCAGGCGGCGGACCACTGACGACGTCTCTCCCCCTTCGCACCTTTCCACCCCCTTGGCGCGGACCGCGCAACGCTACCTGGAGGAAGCCATCATGACCACGCAGTCCCCTCTCGTCGTCGACCTCGCCGCGGTCGCCCCCAACCGTCGGCGCGGTGGCGACGTGCGCGCCATGCTCACCCCGACCCTGGTGGGCGCCACGAGCGGCTTCATGGGGATGGCCATCGTGGGGCCCGGTGAGCGGGTCGCCGAGCACTACCACCCGTACTCCGAGGAGTTCGTGTACGTCGTCAGCGGCGATATGGAGGTGGACCTGGACGGTGAGGCGCATCCCCTCCGCCCCGACCAGGCGCTCCTGATCCCCATCAACATGCGCCACCGGTTCCGCAACGTGGGCACCACCGAGGCCCGGATGGTCTTCCACCTCGGGCCCCTGGCGCCGCGCCCCGAGCTCGGTCATGTGGACACCGAGGCCGCGGAACCCGCCGAGGCGACGTCGTGACCCGACGGGTGGTGGTCACCGGGCTCGGCGTCGTCGCCCCTGGCGGGCCAGGCGTTCCGGCGTTCTGGGACATGCTCACCGCGGGCCGTACGGCCACCCGCAACATCACGCTCTTCGACGCGGAGCGGTTCCGCTCCCGCATCGCCGCCGAATGCGACTTCGACCCGCTGGCCGGCGGTCTGAGCTTCGAGCAGATCGAACGCTCGGACCGCTATGTGCAGTTCGCCCTGGTGGCCGCCCAGGAGGCGGTCCGGGACTCCGGTCTGGACCTCCAGGCGCTCAACCCCTGGCGGATAGGGGTCTCACTGGGCAGCGCGGTCGCCGCCTCCACCCGGCTTGAGCAGGACTACGTCAAGGTCAGCGACGCCGGTGAGCACTGGGATGTGGACCACCGCAAGGCGGGTCCGCACCTTCAGCACGCGTTCTCCCCGAGCGCGCTGTCCTCCGGGGTGGCGGAGCTGACCGGGGCGCAGGGCCCGGTGCAGTCGGTCTCCACCGGCTGCACCTCCGGTCTGGACGCCATCGGATACGCCTTCCAGGCGATCGAGGAGCGGCGGGCCGATGTGTGCGTCGCCGGGGCCGCGGACTCGCCGATCACCCCGCTGACCGTGGCCTGCTTCGACTCGATCAAGGCCACCTCGGCCAACAACGACAACGCGGCCACCGCGTCCCGGCCGTTCGACGCCCACCGGGACGGCTTCGTCCTCGGCGAGGGCGCCGCGGTGCTGGTCCTGGAGGAGCTGGAGCACGCCCGTGCCCGAGGGGCCCGGGTGTACTGCGAGTTCCGGGGGTTCGCCACCTACGGCAACGCCTACCACATGACCGGTCTGACCCGGGAAGGGCTGGAGATGTCCGAGGCGATCGACCACGCCCTCGGCCACGCCCGCGTCAACAGCTCCGACGTCGACTACGTCAACGCGCACGGCTCGGGCACCAAGCAGAACGACCGCCATGAGACGGCGGCCGTGAAGCGGTCCCTGGGCGAGCACGCGTACAAGACCCCCATGAGCTCGATCAAGTCCATGGTGGGCCATTCCCTGGGGGCGATCGGCGCCATCGAGGTGGTCGCCTGCGCCATGGCCCTCGCCCATGGCGTGGTGCCGCCGACGGCCAACTACGAGACCCCCGACCCCGAATGCGACCTCGACTACGTCCCGCGCACCGCCCGCGCCCTCCCGCTGCGCAATGTGCTGTCGGTCGGCAGCGGGTTCGGCGGCTTCCAGTCCGCGGTGGTGCTGAGCCGGGCGGACGGGAGTGCGGCATGAAATCCCCGATGAGCGCCCGTACCCGGGGCGCGGCCGTCACCGGTATCGGTGTGATCGCCCCGGGCGGGGTGGGCACCGACGCCTTCTGGAAGGCCACCCGGGAGGGCATCACCTTCCTCGACCGGATCTCCCGCGAGGGCAGTGAGCACTTCCCGGTCCGGATCGGCGGCCAGGTCCGCGGGTTCGATCCGGGCTCGATGATCGAGGAGCGCTTCCTCGTCCAGACCGACCGCTTCACCCACTTCGCGATGGCCTCGGCCGATCTCGCGCTGGACGACGCCCGGCTGCCGGTGGACGACATGTCGCCGTTCGCCGTGGGCGTGGTGACCGCCGCCGGTTCCGGGGGCGGTGAGTTCGGCCAGCGGGAGCTCCAGCAGCTGTACGGCAAGGGGCCGCGCTATGTGGGCCCGTACCAGTCCATCGCGTGGTTCTACGCGGCCAGCACCGGCCAGGTCTCCATCCGGGGCGGGTTCAAGGGCCCCTGCGGAGTGGTGGCGAACGACGAGGCCGGCGGCCTGGAAGCGCTGGCGCACGCCCGCCGGTCCATCCGGCGGGGGGCGGACGCGGTGGTGGCGGGCGCCTCCGAGGCGTCGCTGGCGCCGTACTCCATCGTCTGCATGCTCGGCTGGGACGAGCTGAGCCGGGCCCGTGACGCGGGCCGGGCCTATCTGCCGTTCACCGAGGACGCCTGCGGTTTCGCGCCCGGCGAGGGCGGGGCGATGCTGGTCGTGGAGGAGGAGGGGGCCGCCCGGCGCCGCGGGGTGCGGATCCGGGGCTTCATCGCGGGCTACGGCTCGACCTTCACCGGGCCGTCCCGGTGGGAGCGGTCGCGGGAGGGGCTCGCCCAGGCCATCCGGGTGGCCCTGGAGGACGCGGAGTGCGCCCCGGAGGAGATCGACGTGGTCTTCGCCGACGCCCTCGGCGTGCCCGAGGCGGACCGCGCCGAGGCGCTGGCGATCGCCGACGCCCTGGGGCCGCACGGCACCCGGGTCCCGGTGACCGCGCCGAAGACCGGCTTCGGCCGGGTGCACTGCGCGGCTCCCACGGTGGACGTGGTGGCCGCGCTGCTCGCGATGGAGCACCGCGTCGTGCCCCCGACCCCGTACGTCACCGACGTCTGCCATGACCTCGACCTCGTCACCCGCAGCTCCCGCCCCGCCGAGCCGCGGACGGCGCTGGTGCTCAGCCGAGGGCTCATGGGTTGCAACGCGGCGCTCGTGCTCCGCGGACCGGAAGGAGATTACTGATGTCCACTCAACTGTCCTACGGGGAGCTGGCCACGCTGATGAAGCGGTGCGCCGGGCTCACCGTCGACCCGGACATGATGCAGGCCCGGCCGGACTCCACCTTCGAGGAGTACGGCCTGGACTCGCTCGGTCTGCTCGCCATCGTGGGCGAGCTGGAGAACCGTTACGGCACCCCGATCGAACCGGGCGCCGAAAGCTGCAAGACCCCCGGTGACTTCCTCGACGTCATCAACACCTCACTCACAGGAGCATGAAGATGGCAGGCCACACCGACAACGAGGTCATGATCAAGGCACCGTTCGACCTCGTCTGGGACATGACCAACGACCTGGAGAACTGGCCGGAGCTGTTCAGCGAGTACGCCTCGGTCGAGGTGCTCCAGCGGACCGGTGACACCACCACCTTCCGCCTCACCATGCACCCCGACGAGGACGGCAAGGTCTGGAGCTGGGTCTCCGAGCGGGAGACCGCCCGCGATGTGCGCACGGTCTGGGCGCGCCGCGTGGAGCCCGGCCCCTTCGCGTACATGAACATCCGCTGGGAGTACGAGGAGGAGTCCGAGGGCACCCGCATGCGCTGGACCCAGGACTTCGAGATGCGGCCCGAGGCCCCGGTCGACGATCCCACGATGACGGATCACATCAACCGCAACTCCCGTATCCAGATGGATCTGATCCGGGACAAGATCGAGCAGCGGGCCCGGGAAACGGTGGGGGCGTGACCATGTACCGCACCATGATCGTGGCCAAGATGCAGCGGGACGCGGCTCCCCAGGTCGCCAAGATCTTCGCGGAGTCCGACCGCGGCGAGCTGCCCAAGCTGATCGGCGTCACCGGCCGCAGCCTCTTCCAGTTCGGCGATGTGTATCTGCATCTGATCGAGGCCGAGCGGCCGCCGGCCACCGAGGTCACCAAGTACGCCAAGCACCCGGAGTTCCGCGACGTCAGCACGCGCCTCCAGCCCTATATGCAGGCGTACGACCCGGAGACCTGGCGCGAGCCCAAGGACGCCATGGCGCACGAGTTCTACCGCTGGGACCGCACTCAGGGGTAGCGCAGCGCCGCACGGGGCCGCCGACGGAGTTCACACCTCCCGGCGGCCCTTTTCGTCATCCGCCTCGGTTTCATTATGCGCGGCGGATGAAAATCTCACACTACTGGGCTCATCGGAATGATGTCTGCTGAAAAGGTGAAAGGGCATCAGCCCGTTCGCGCGGCAAATGAGTGATCATTGCGCTTATCTCCACCCAGAGGGCTTACAACCGAGCAGATCGCAGGCCGCGCCGAGTGGCAGGGGGAGCCCTCTTCGCTGACGGTGGTTGAGACGCCGATGCGATCCCTTTATCTGGCAAATAGTCAGTATCGCGACGGCGCCGGAAGGAATGGCTCATGCGATCTACTCGCGCACTCTTCACCGGGGCGGCGATTGCCGCCACCCTGACCCTGGGCGCCCCCGCCGCCGCGTTCGCCGCCGACGTCTCGGACCCGGGCGGTCACGGTGGGTACTCGAGCAGCCAGGAGTCCTCCGAGGACGGCTACGGCCAGGGCGGCAGCTCCTGGAAGGACAAGGACGACCACGGCCGCGAGGAAGGCCGGGAAGACCACGGCAAGGAAGAAGAGCACGGCAAGGAGGACCCGGGCAAGGACGAGGGCGAGGGCGAGGACTGGTCCGGCCGGGGCAAGGACGAGGGCAAGGAGCACGACCCCGGCCGCGACCACGACCGCGACTGGTCCGACAAGAAGGACGACCACGACTGGTCCGGTGGCTCCTGGCAGGACCACGAGAAGGGCGAGAAGCCGCGCGGTGGCGTTCACACCGGTGGTGGCGGTCTGGCCAACACGGGCAGCGGCATGGCCGCCGGCTCGGTCCTGCTCCTCGGTGGTCTGGGCGCCGGCGCCTACGCCCTGCGTCGCCGCAAGCCGACCGGCACCGCGATCTGAGCCTGACTCTTCGTATTCTGTGCTGCCGTGGCACCTCCGCCGAGCGGTGGTGCCACGGCAGTTCCACGAGCGCTATGAGAAAAGCGGCCGCGAGAAAAGCGCCTTGGGCAAAGCACTGCGAGACGAAGCACTGCGAGACAAGGCGTTGTAAGACAAGGCGCTGTAAGAAAGGCGAACACCCCTATGGGAAAGCCGGCCAAGCAGGGCGCTGCCGATGGCAACACCCGTATCCTCCGCTGGGCCGCCGCGTCGGCCCTCATCGGCGTATTCCTCATCTACAACTCCGTTGACGCCGCCTCCCAGAACACTCCGTCGGTGGCCCGGCCCACGGCCAGCGCCCCCGCGTCCATCTCCGAACCGGAGAGCGACACCTCGAACGAGGACGAGTACGCGGACTCCTCGGAGTCACAGACCGCCCCCGAGTCCCGTCCGGGACCCGCGCTGCCGCGCTCCCCCGCGTCCCATCTGGACATCCCCTCGATCGGGGTGAGCGCGCCCTTCGTCCCCCTGGCGCTCGACGCCGCGGGTGTGCTGGTCCCGCCCCCGGACACCGAGCAGAACCTGGTGGGCTGGTACGAGGGCGGCCCCTCGCCCGGTGAGCGCGGCAACGCCATCGTGGCCGGCCATGTGGACACCAAGGTCGGCCCCGCGGTGTTCGCCACCCTCAGCCAGCTCAAGCCGAAGGGCAAGGTGGCCATCACCCGCGAGGACGGGATCGTGGCGACCTTCGTGGTCGACAAGATCAAGACGTTCAAGAAGAACGCCTTCCCGGACGAGAAGGTCTACGGGGACACCTCCAACGCCCAGCTGCGGCTGATCACCTGCGGCGGGGTCTATGACCACACGGCCAAGGACTACACGGCCAATGTGGTGGTGTTCGCGCACCTCAGCTCGTACCGGTACAGCTGACGCGCCGAGCGCTCCGCGGGAAGCGCGCCGATACGCCACGGTGCCCGCGTCGTCGAGGAAGGACGACGCGGGCACCGTGGCGTTGGTGTGCCGCTAGCGGCGGGCCGTGGCGGGCACCGTGGAGTCGAAGGCGTGCAGCGCGCCGTTGACGGGCCGGATGTCGGTCACGTTCAGACCGGCCTCGGTCATCCGCGCCACCATGCTGCTCTCGGTGTGCTTCCGGCCGCCCACATTGAGCAGCAGGAACAGATCCATCGCGGTGGTGAAGGAGGAGAGGCTGTTGTCGACGAGATTCTCGATGACGACCACCCTGGCGCCGGGCCGCGCCGCCGCGACCACGTTGGCGAGCGTCCGGCGGGTGCTCTCGTCGTCCCATTCGAGGATGTTCTTGATGATGTAGAGGTCGGCCTCGACGGGGACCTCACGGCGGCAGTCGCCGGGTACCAGCGTCGCCCGCGAGGCCAGGGCCCCGCCGTCCCGCAGCCGCGGATCGGCGTTCGCCACCACCTGCGGCAGATCCAGCAGCGCACCGTGCAGCGCCGGGTGCCGCTCCAGCAGGCTGGCCAGCACATGCCCCTGGCCGCCGCCGATGTCCACCACCCCCTTGACCCCGTCGAGTTCGAGGAAGGCGGCGACGTCGGCTGCGGACTGCCGGCTGGAGGTGGTCATCGCGGCGTCGAACACCCGGGCCGACTCGGGCGCGTCCTCATGGAGATAGGCGAAGAAGTCCTTGCCGTAGATCTCCTTGGCGACACAGCCGCCGGTGCGCACCGCCCGGTCCAGCAGCGGCCACGCGTCCCAGGTCCATGGCTCGGTGCACCACAGGGCGATGTTCCGCAGGCTGCCCGGGGTGTCCTCGCGCAGCAGCCGGGACATCTCGGTGTGCCGGAAGCGGCCGTCGTCGCTCTCGGCGAAGATCTGGCAGCAGGCCAGGGAGCGCAGCAGCCGGCGCAGCGGATCGGGCTCGACGTCCACGGCGGAGGCCAGTTCGCCGATGGAGGCGGGCCGCTCCCCCAGCGCGTCGGGGATCCGCAGCCGGACCGCGGCGCGTACCGAGGCCGCGCGCGCGGCGCCGAAGACGATCTCGCGCAGCCGCATGGGCGGCGGGAGCGCGGCCGGTGGGGGCTGTGCCGCGGAAGCGGAGGTGGTGTCCACAGTGGTCATCACGCCGCCTCTCAGCACCGGCCCGTGGGCGCGGACAGCTCACAGACGTTGTCGGTGAAGGTGTTGTCGGGGCCCTTGTCCCGGTCGGCCAGGTCGGCGGGCTGGTTGCCGCTCAGCACGTTCCGGCTGATGGCGTTCTTGGCGTTGGGGGCGCCGACGACGCTGGTGTAGAGCACGATCCCGCCGGACATGGGCGAGGTGCCCACGTTGCCGTTCACCTGGTTGCCCGTCACCCGGGTGCCCTCGGTGCCGGTGAGCACGATGCCGGCGCCCTGGATGAAGGGGAGCCGGTCGGTGGCCTCGCAGTAGGCGTTGTTCTCGAAGACGGAGTTGTGGCGGACGTTCAGGTCCCCGGCGCGCGGGGTCGATTCGTCGCCGACGATGAACACCCCGGCGCAGTTGCCGGTGATGGTGTTCCGCTCCACCGTGAGGTCGCGCAGCCGGCGGACCACGACACCGGTCCGGTTGCCGCTGAGCTCATTGCCGGCCACCAGGGTGCCCAGGGCGTCGGTGGCGCCGCCCTCGGCGTCGATGGTGTTGGCCAGGAAGACGCCGGACTGCTTGTTGTTCCGCGAGACGTTGTCGGCGAAGGTGCCGCGGGTGGACATCTCCTGACCCATGCCCTGCTGGCCGTTGGCCTCGGAGACGGTGTCCCGTACGGTCATCCGGTCGGTGCCGGAGCCCCAGATGCCGTTCTTGGGGAAGCCGGTGACCTTCAGTGAGCCGATCCGTACATCCGAGACGGGGTCTTCGGCCGTCCCGGTGACGCAGATGCCGTGGCCGGCCTCGCCGCAGGCGTTGTCCGAGGGCTTCTCGGCCGGGGAGAGCACGGTGGACTCGCCCGCGCCGAGCAGGGTCAGCCGGTCGGTGGTGATCTGGATGTTCTCCCGGTAGGTGCCGGGACGGATCTCGATGGTGTCGCCGGGCGCGGCGGCGTCCACGGCGGCCTGGATGGACTGGCCCGGCTGGACCACATGGCGGGTGGCCGCCTGGTCGGCGGGGGCGGCGTGGGCCGCGGGGAGCTGGGCGAGTTCGATGACGACGACGGCCGTGAGGCCCGCGAGGTGACGAAGTTTAGGTGTGCGCATGAACAGGAAGCTAGGTGCGCTCCACACCACTCGCCACTTATGTCCCATCCATCAGCTACGCACAGGATTACCCCACTTGGCCCCCTGGGGCACGCTCTCCCACGACGGCCGGGCGGCCTATTCGAGCACGCGGGACGCCCCGACCGGCAGATCCCACAGCTCCTCGCGCGGCCGGCCGGTGGCCTCCCAGGCGGCGCGGATCCGGTGCAGCGGCTCCAGGGGCGGCTCGGCCGAGAGCAGGAAGGTGGACCAGTGCATGGGCGCCAGCACCCGCGCCCCCAGGTCCCGATGCGCCCGTACGGCCTGCTCCGGATCAGTGTGCACCCCGCTCAGCATCCAGCGCGGCTCATAGGCGCCGATGGGCAGCAGCGCCACGTCGATACCCGGATAACGGCGGCCGATCTGCTGGAACCAGTGGCCGTAGCCGGTGTCCCCGGCGAAGTACACCCGCTGTCCGCCCGGCGCGGTGAGGACCCATCCGCCCCACAGCGAGCGGCAGGTGTCGGTGAGGGTGCGCTTGCTCCAGTGGTGGGCCGGGACGAAGTCGAAGCGCACCGGGCCGTCCGCGCCGGGCAGTTCGGCCGCCTCCCACCAGTCGAGCTCGGTCACCCGGGTGAATCCGCGGGCCCGGAACCAGCGGGCGAGCCCGGCGGGGACGAAGACCGGCGTCGCCGTCGGCAGCCGTCTGACCGTGGGCGCGTCCAGATGGTCGAAGTGGTTGTGGCTGATGACGACCGCGTCGACGGGCGGCAGATCCTCCCAGCGGACCCCCACCGGAGTGACCCGGGCCGGGGTGCCGAGGATCCTGCGGGCCCAGACCGGGTCGGTGAGCACGGTGAGCCCGCCGATCCGCAGCACCCAACTGGCGTGCCCCGCCCAGGTGAGCGCGGTTTCGCCGGGGCCGGTGAGCGGCGGCGGACCCGGTTCGAAGGGCAGCTCGGGGATCTCCCGGAGGCTCTCCAGGGGCGGCCTGAGCCGGCCCTCCCGGGCCAGCCGGGCCAGCGCCCGCACCCCCGGCAGCGGGGAGGTGAGCCGGTCGGCGAACGACCGCGGCCAGCGGCGGCTCTCGCCCAGCGGACGCGGGGCGGCCGGTTCGGGGGCGACCGTCTCGGGGATGCCCAGCTCCGGGACGCCCGGCGCGGGCGCGGCCGGGGCCAGCCGGGGCCGGGCGGCGGCGCCGGGTTTGGCGCGGCGCCGCTCCGCCGGTTCCGCCGGTTCGGCCTGCTCGGCGTGGTCGGTCATGGCCTGGCTCCCTTCCGTATCTGGGCCGGCCCTTCCCGCCGGCATGTCATGGCCCGGGGCGGCTCAGGGCACCGGGCCGTCCTCGATCAGGTCGCGGAAGGCCGTCTCGAAGTCGGCCAACGCCGTGGCCACATGGGGCAGTTCCAGTGGATCGGGCGCCTGGAGCGCCCGCAGCCGCGACTCCTCCGCCGCGCCGAGCAGCGGCAGGGTCGCCAGCCGGAGCCGCAAAGTGTGCGGGGGGTCGCCGAAACGATGGCCCCCGGCCACGCTCGGGCCGATCCGCCGGACCAGTTCGCGCTCCAGCTCCACCGAGTCGGTGATGCCACGGGCGGCGAGCACCCCGCGCAGCTCGTCGAGGTCGGCGTAGAGGTGCCGGCCGGCCTGCGGCGGGCGGGCCAGCGCCCCGACGGCGGTCAGCGCCCGGTAGACGGCCGCGGCCACGGCCCCGTGCGCACGGGACGCCGCCGCCATCCGGCCCCGGACCGGCTCCGGCTCGCCGAGGGCGTACGCGGCGGCCGCGGCGATGGACGTCGGCAGCCCGGAGCGTACGGCGGTGAGCAGGGACAGCACCCGGCCGCGCAGCTCCGCACCGCGCTCGGTGGCCGGGAACCGGGCGATCGCGGCGGGCCAGCCCGCCGGGGTGAAGGCGCTCACCAGGTCGGAGAGCACGATCACATGCTCGGGGCTCATCTCGGCGGGGCTCAGCAGCACCGTGCCCTGCGGATGGTGGACGGTGTCCCGCCAGGTCTCGTCGCTGACGATCAGCAGCCCCTCGGCCACGGCCGCCTCGCACACCTCGTGCAGCAGCTCGGGCGGGGCCACGGTGCCGGTGGGGTCGTCGGCCACCGACAGCAGCAGGACCCGGGGCACCCCGCCCTCGGCGCGGATCCTGCGGGCGGTCTCCAGCAGTGCGAACGGATCGGGCAGCCCACCGCATTCGGCCGGGACGGGCGCGTGGTGGGCCCGCCGGTCCACCAGCCGCACCAGCGGCGCGTACCAGGCGGCGCAGGGGCGGGGCAGCAGCACATCGCCGCCGGGCGCGGAGGCGAGCAGCGCCAGCAGCAGCGGCTCGGCGCCGGGGGCGACCACGACATGCTCCGGGTCGGTCCACAGCCCGCGCCGCGACCAGTAGCCACAGGCGGCCGAGCGCAGCTCCGCCGAGCCGCCGACCGGCTGCGGCGCGGTGTGACCGGCCGCCGCGACAAAGCTGTCCAGCAGCTCCGGGAGGACCGGCAGCCCGCCGTCGTCCCGGTCCGCCGGAGCCGGAGCGGTCCACTGCCGCTGCATCGTCCACACCTCCGCCCGTGTCCGGCGCGCCTCCGCCCACGTATGTCCACCTTCGCAGATCTCCGGCGCCGTTTCGCGGAAGGGGCCCGGGGGACCCGGGCGCCATGACAGCGATGCCGGAAGAACACGATGTGGTGGACGTGCTCACCGCGGACCACCGCACGGTGCGCACCCTCTTCGAGGGGTACCGCGCCACCATCGACCCGGAGCGGCGGCGGCAGCTGGTGCACCGGATGACGGTGGAGGTGGTGCGCCACTCGGTGGCCGAGGAGACCTATCTGTATCCCACGGTCCGCAAGGCGCTGCCGAACGGCGACCGGATCGCCGACGAGGAGATCGAGGAGCTGGCCGAGGCCGAGCGGATCCTGTCCGACCTGGACGCGGTGGACCCCGCGGACCGGATCTTCGACCCGCTGGTGCGGGATCTGATGGACGTGGTGTCCATGCATATCCGCGGCGAGGAGGACCTGGTCTTCCCCGAGCTGCGGGAGCGGCTCACCCCCGAGGAGCGGATGGTGCTGGGCCTGCGCGTCGGCGAGGCGGCGGCCGCGGCGCGGGGCGTGCCCCCGGTCAGCCCGGAGGGTCCCGGTCCGGGCCGGACGCTGGCCGACCGGGTCCGGGAGCGGCTGACCGGCCGAACGCGATGAGGTTCTCCTCCAGGCCGCGGCCGCGGGTGCGCACCACGGTCCCGGCGAGCTCCGCCAGCTTGCGGTTGGTCCGCTGGGAGAGGCGGCGCAGCAGGTCGAACGCCTGGTCCGCGTCGCAGCCCAGGACGTACATGCCGATGCCGCACGCCTGGTCGACCACCGGCCGGGTGCGCAGCGCCGTGTCCAGCTGGTCGACCTGGACCAGGGCGGCGCGGTAGAGCCGGTCCCGGGCCATGCTCTCGGTGGCCAGATCGCCGAGCAGTTCGGTGGCGCCCTGGGCGGCCTTGCCCAGGGGCCCTGGGCGCAGCCCGTAGACCGAGACGGCCACGGTGAGCCCGTCGCGGACGAAGGGCAGCGCGGCGGAGGACCGTACGCCCGCGTCCAGCGCCCGCGCCCGGTAGCGCGGCCAGCGGTCGTCGCGCAGCAGATCGTCGGCGCCCGCCGGGCGGCCGGTGTCCAGCGCCATGGGGATCGGGCCCTCGCCCGCGCTCAGCTGGACCGCCACCAGCGCGGACAGATCGGGGTGGGTGGCCGCCGTGGTCCGCTCGGCGGCCACACCGCCGGAGGGCGCATCGGCGAGTACGGCGGTGGCGGTGGCCCCGCAGCTGTCGGGGGTGCCCGCGGCGGCCTGCTCCGCCAGTTCGGCCAGGCCGCGCCCGAGGGAGGGCGCGTCGGTCTGACGGGCCACGCGGAGATGCGTACGGTCGGGCATCGCCGGATCCGCTCCTTTCGTCCTTTCGCCGCGGTGCGATGTGCTTGCTTCGCGGTGCGATGTGCTGGTCCGGCCCCGTCCTCCCGGGGCCCCGATTTTTCGCCTCTCCACGTCATTGGGGAGGAAAACAACGCCCATTCGGCCCGGTGGGGTCGGTCAGGCTACGGTGTGCCCATGCCAGGCGCACAGGAGTTTGGTGCGGAGCTCACGGACTTCCGCAGGCGGGTCGGGGAGTTGCGGACCGCTCGGGCGCTGCCCTCACAGGAGCGGCCGTCCCTGCTGGACGCCGCCCTCTTCGAGCTCCAGCACGCGGTGGACGTGCTGTGGCCGCGGTACGAGGAGCTGGCGGCCGCCACCCGTGGCCCCGGCGGTGGCCGCGCCGACCCGCAGGAGCAGCAGCTGCTGCGGGCGCTGTTCCAGCGGCTGCCGGTCGCGGCGGTGCTGCTGGACCGCGACGCCGTGGTGCGGCGCATGAACTTCGCCGCCACCCAGCTGTTCAACACCCGCGCCGGATACGCCACCGGGCGCCCGCTCACCACCTCGCTGCGGCAGGACGCGCAGGCGGCGCTGCGCTCGCAGGTCGCCGCGGTCGCGCGCGGCGAGGGCGACCGCAGCCTGACGGTGTGGCTGTCGCAGCCGACGGCCGACGGCGAGGCGCGGGTGACCCTGGCCGCGCTGCGGCCGCCGGGCGAGCCCCATCCGGCGGTGCTGGCGGCGTTCCAGCCCGGGATGGCCGACCCGTCGGGCGAGGGGGCGGCCGGGGCGCGGCGCCCGGAGTCCCGGCCGGATCTGGCGGAGGTGACCCGCCATGCCGAGCTGCTGGACCTGGTGGACGACATGGCGGCGGCGCTGCTGAGGACGGCGCTGACCGGAGCCGGTCCGGAGGCCGTGCTGGCCGGGGCCGCGGAGGTGCTGCACGGCCGGTTCGCCGACTGGGTGATCGCCGATCTGGTACCGGAGGCGGATCCGGGCGCCCCGCGCCGGGTGGTGGCGCTCGGCCCGCGGGACGCGGTGGGCGACCGTACCGCGTCCCTGGCCGAGCAGGACCCGGCGGACTGCCCCCTGGTGGTGGACGCGCTGCGCGACGGGGTCTCCGCGCTGCGGATGAGCCCGTACGACGCCGACGCCTTCGGGCAGGACGCCACGGGCGCGCCCGTGCTGGTGCGGGAGGAGGTCACCTCGCTGCTGTGCATACCCCTGCGCGCCTCCGCCACGGGCCCGGTCCGCGGGGCGCTCACGTTCTTCCGCACCGGCGGGCGCGGTGTCTTCGAGATGGCGGAGGCGGGCGTGGCGGACCGGATCGCCCGCCATATCGCCCTGGCCATGCCGCGCACCGCCCCGCGCGCGCCGGCCCCCGGGGCGTAACCCGCGCACATGGGCTCAGGCGGCACCGGGGCCGACCAGCCCGGCCGGGCGGGCGGTGCCCAGGGCGTCGTCATACGGATGCCGAAGATACGGATGCCGAAGTACACAGGGCCGCGTGCGCGTCTGATACGGCCATGCGGTATCAAACGAGGTTTCCTTCCCCGGGCGCCGGTTACCCGTCGCATCTGCCGGCGTCTGCCGGTATCCGCGCTCGAGGAGGGCCCCATGACCGAGTACGGCTATTTCCTGGCCGCCGAAGAACACGGGCCCGCGGAACTTGTCGAGCAGGCCCGGATGGCGGAGCAGGCCGGTTTCAGCCATCTGTGGATCTCGGACCACTACCACCCCTGGAACGAGGCCCAGGGCCAGTGCCCCTTCGTCTGGTCGGTGATCGGGGCGCTCTCACAGGCCACCAGCCTGCCCGTGCAGACCGCGGTGACCTGCCCCACCATCCGTATGCACCCGGCCATCGTGGCCCAGGCCGCCGCGACCAGCTCGGTGCTGCTCGAGGGCCGCTTCCGGCTGGGCGTGGGCACCGGCGCGGCACTGAACGAGCATGTGCTGGGCGAGCGCTGGCCGCCCGCGGCGATCCGGCTGGAGATGCTGGAGGAGGCCGTGCTGGTGATGCGCCAGCTGTTCGAGGGGCATCGCGTCACCCATCACGGCAAGCACTACACGGTGGAGAACGCACGGCTGTACACGCTGCCCGAGGAGCCGGTGCCCATCGACATCTCGGCCTATGGACCGGCCGCAGTGGCGCTGGCCGGGCGGGTCGGCGACGGCTTCATCACCATGGTCCCGGACGCGGAGCTGGTGGCGCGGTTCCGGCGCGGCAGCGGCGCCGGGGGCAGCAGCAAAGCGGCCCTCGGCGGGCTGAAGGTGTGCTACGGCCCGGACCCCGACGAGGCGCTGCGCACCGCCCACCGGCTGTGGCCGATCGAGGCGCTGCCCGCCGAGGTGCTGTCGACGCTGACCACACCGAGCCAGTTCGAGCAGGCCGCCGAGCTGGTCACCCCCGAGCGGATGGCCGGGAAGGTGGTCTGCGGGGATGACGTGGACGCGCACGTCGGCGCGCTGAGCGCCTACGGCGAGGCCGACTTCGACACCGTCTACATCAATCAGATCGGCCCCGACCAGCGCGGCTTCTTCGACTTCTACCGCACCAAGGTGCTGCCGCGGCTGACCGGCTGAGAACGGCCTCCCCACCGGGAACGGCCTCCCGCCCATGAGTACGGCTGAACCGCCCGAGAGGAGCGATGACCCACCATGACCATGAAAGTGGCCGACTACATCCTCGCCCGACTGTCCGAGTGGGGTGTCGAGCATGTGTTCGGCTACCCGGGGGACGGCATCAACGGTCTGCTCGCCGCATGGGGGCGGGCCGGGAACGAGCCCCGGTTCATCCAGGCCCGGCACGAGGAGATGGCCGCTTTCGAGGCCGTCGGCTACGCCAAGTTCAGCGGCCGCCTCGGTGTGTGCGCCGCCACCTCGGGCCCCGGCGCGATCCACCTGCTGAACGGGTTGTACGACGCCAAGCTGGACCATGTGCCGGTGGTGGCGCTGGTCGGCCAGACCCACCGCAGCGCGATGGGCGGCTCGTACCAGCAGGAGGTGGATCTGCACAGCCTGTTCAAGGACGTGGCCTCCGACTTCCTGGAGACCGTCACCGTCCCCGAGCAGCTGCCCAACGTCCTGGACCGGGCGATCCGCACCGCCTACGCCCGCCGCGCCCCCACCGCCGTGATCATCCCGGCGGATGTGCAGGAGCTCGACTACGCCGCGCCCACCCATGAGTTCAAGATGGTGCCCTCCAGCCTGGACCGCAGCGGCTGGTCCGCGGTGCCCTCCAGGACCTCGGTGGAGCGGGCCGCCGCGGTGCTGAACGCGGGCGAGCGGGTGGCGATCATGGTCGGCCAGGGCGCCGCCGGGGCGCGCGCCGAGGTCCAGCGGGTGGCCGAGACCCTCGGCGCGGGGGTCGCCAAGGCGCTGCTCGGCCTGGATGCGCTCAGCGATGAACTGCCCTATGTCACCGGCTCCATCGGACTGCTGGGCACCCGGCCCTCGTACGAGCTGATGCGGGACTGCGACACGCTGCTGACGATCGGCTCCAGCTTTCCGTACGCCCAGTTCCTGCCGGAGTTCGGCAAGGCGCGCGGCGTCCAGGTCGATCTCGATCCGCACATGATCGGGATGCGCTATCCGTACGAGGTCAACCTGGTCGGCGACGCGCGCGAGACCCTGCTGCGGCTGCTGCCGCTGCTGGAGCGCGAGGAGTCGCGCGACTGGCAGGAGGGGATCATCGCGGGGGTGCGGCGCTGGCGCGAGGTGATGGCGCGGCGCGCCGAGGTGTCCGCCGACCCGGTCAACCCCGAGTACGTGGCCCACTGCCTGGATCCGCTGCTGCCCACCGACGCCATCGTCACTTGCGACTCCGGCTCCGTCGCCAACTGGTACGCCCGCCATCTGCGGATGCGCGGCGAGATGCGCGCCTCGCTTTCGGGCACGCTGGCCACGATGGGCTGCGGTGTGCCGTACGCGATCGGCGCCAAGTTCGCCCGTCCGGACCGGCCGGCCGTCGCGCTGGTCGGGGACGGCGCGATGCAGATGAACGGCCTGGCGGAGCTGATCACGGTGGCCAAGTACCGCACCTCGTGGGAGGACCCCCGGCTGGTGGTCGGCGTCTGGAACAACCAGGACCTCAACCAGGTCACCTGGGAGATGCGGGCGATGGGCGGGGCACCGCAGTTCCTGCCCTCGCAGGAGCTTCCCGATGTCTCCTACGCGCGGTTCGCCGAATCGCTGGGCATGACCGGCATCCGGGTGGAGAAGCCCGAGCAGGTCGAGGGGGCGTGGCGCGAGGCGCTGAGCGCGGACGGCCCAGCGGTGGTGGAGTTCCGCACCGATCCGGCCGTACCGCCGATCCCGCCGCATGCCACCTGGGAGCAGATGGAGGCCACCGTCGGGTCGATCGTCAAGGGCGACACGGACCGGGCCGGCATGGTCCGCCAGGGGCTGAAGGCGAAGGTGCAGGAGTTCCTGCCGCACCGGAAGAAGGCTCCGGACGACTCCTGATGTTCCCGATGTTCCCGTTTCGACCCCGTCCCCGCTGGCTACCCGCCGCACCGGACGAATGCGATACCCGGACCGGAAGGACGTGAGCAGCAATGAAGGTCGCCTTTCTCGTCGCCCCCGAAGGCGTGGAGCAGGTCGAGCTGACCGACCCCTGGCAGGCGGTCCGGGACGCCGGGGGCACTCCCCGTCTGGTGTCCACCAAACCCGGCCGTATCCAGGCGTTCAACCACCTCGACAAGGCCGACACCTTCGAGGTCGACCAGGCGGTGAAGGACGCGACGGTCGAGGAGTACGACGCCCTGGTGCTGCCCGGCGGGGTCGCCAACCCCGACTTCCTGCGCCTGGACCGCAAGGCCGTCGCCTTCGCCAAGGGCTTCTTCGGCGCGGGCAAACCAGTGGCCGCGATCTGCCACGCCCCCTGGACGCTGGTGGAGGCCGATGTGGTGCGCGGCCGCACCCTGACCTCGTGGCCGAGCCTGCGGACCGATATCACCAACGCCGGCGGGACCTGGGTGGACGAGCAGGTCAAGGTCTGCACGGCCGGGCCCAACACCCTGATCACCAGCCGTAACCCCGATGATCTCAAGGCGTTCCGCGAGGCGTTCCTGGAGGAGTTCGCGAAGACGACGAAGGGAGCGGCACGATGACGGAGGACCGCAAGGAGCGGCAGCGCGAGAAGTACCGTGCCGCCGACCCCGCCGAAGGACCGCTGACCACCGACCAGGGCGTGGCGGTCGACCACACCGATGACTCCCTCACCGTGGGCGAACGCGGCCCCACCCTGATGGAGGACTTCCACTTCCGCGAAAAGGTCACCCACTTCGACCATGAGCGCATCCCGGAGCGGGTGGTGCACGCACGGGGCGCGGGCGCGTACGGCTACTTCGAGCCGTACGAGTCCTGTGCGGAGTTCACCCGCGCCGCCTTCCTCCAGGACCCGTCCGTGCGCACCCCGGTCTTCGTACGGTTCTCCACCGTGCAGGGGCCCCGGGGCTCGGCGGACACGGTGCGGGACGTACGGGGCTTCGCCACGAAGTTCTACACCTCGGAGGGCAACTACGACCTGGTCGGCAACAACATGCCGGTCTTCTTCATCCAGGACGGGATCAAGTTCCCCGACTTCGTGCACGCGCTCAAACCGGAGCCGCAGAACGAGATCCCGACCGGCGCCTCCGCCCATGACACGCTGTGGGACTTCGTCTCGCTCCAGCCCGAGACCATGCACATGATGATGTGGCTGATGTCGGACCGGGCGATTCCGCGCAGCTTCCGGATGATGCAGGGCTTCGGGGTGCACACCTTCCGCTTCGTGGACGCGCAGGGGCACGGCACCTTTGTGAAGTTCCACTGGAAGCCGAAGCTGGGCGTCCACTCGCTGGTGTGGGACGAGGCGCAGGAGTGCGCGGGCCGCGACCCCGACTTCAACCGGCGCGATCTGTGGCAGGCGATCGAGGCGGGGCAGTACCCCGAGTACGAGCTGGGGGTGCAGCTGGTCCCGGAGGAGGACGAGTTCAACTTCGACTTCGATCTGCTCGACGCCACGAAGATCATTCCGGAGGAGCAGGTGCCGGTGCGGCCGATCGGCCATATGGTCCTGGACCGCAACCCGGACAACTTCTTCGCGGAGACCGAGCAGGTGGCCTTCCATACCGGGAACGTCGTCCCCGGTATCGACTTCACCAACGACCCGCTGCTCCAGGCCCGGAACTTCTCGTACCTGGACACCCAGCTGATCCGGCTGGGCGGGCCCAACTTCTCACAGATCCCGGTCAACCAGCCGGTCGCCCCGGCCCGCACCAACCACCGGGACGGCTACCACCAGACCATGATCCACAAGGGCACCAGCTACTCCCCCAACTCACTCGGCGGAGGCTGCCCGGCCCTCGCCGGGGCGGACGGCTACGCCTTCTCCCACTACGCGGAGCGGGTCGAGGGCCATAAGATCCGCAAACGGAGCGAGTCCTTCAAGGACTTCTACAGCCAGGCCGCGCTGTTCTGGAACAGCATGACCGACTGGGAGCAGCGCCACATCGTGGAGGCTTTCCAATTCGAGCTGGGCAAGGTCGACGCGGTGCATGTGCGGGAACGCACCGTAGAACAGCTGGCCCATGTCGACTACGACCTCGCCTCACAGGTCGCCCAGGGCATCGGCGTGGCCATGCCGGAACCCGGCGCCAACAACCACAAACCCCAGGCCTCACCCGCGCTGAGCCTGGACAACCTGCACGGCGACGGCTCGATCCGCACCCGCCAGATCGCGGTGCTGGTCACCGACGGAGTCGACACCGGCCAGCTCGCCCAGGCCCAGGAGGCGCTCACCGCCCAGGGCGCCGTCGTCGAGGCGATCGCCCCGCACGACGGCAAGGTCCTCGGCGCCGACGGCAACGGCTACGCGGTCGACCGCGCCCTCCCCACCGTCGCCTCCGTCCTCTACGACGCCGTCCTCCTCCCCGGCGGCCCCACCGGCACCCCCGCCCTGGGCTCCGACAGCGCCGCCATGCGCTTCGTCCGCGACGCCTACCGCCACGGCAAACCCATCGGCGCCCTCGGCTCCGGCGTCGGCATCCTCTCCACCCTCGAACCCGAGGGCCTCCACATCGCCTCGGGCCACGGCCACGTCTGCACCGACCGCGGCGTCGTCACCGACACCACAACGGGCGCCGCCAGCGAAGACTTCACCCGAGCCTTCACAGAAGCCATAGCCGCCCACCGCCACTGGAACCGCCCACCGGTCCGCTGCTGAATTCCGCGGGCCGCGGTGGGGGGTGAGCGGCAGG
The DNA here is from genome assembly GCF_024519315.1 of Streptomyces malaysiensis subsp. samsunensis. Taxonomy (GTDB): domain Bacteria; phylum Actinomycetota; class Actinomycetes; order Streptomycetales; family Streptomycetaceae; genus Streptomyces; species Streptomyces malaysiensis. The sequence continues at coordinate 52,200 of NZ_JANIIC010000021.1, forward strand.
GTTGTGGGCCGGAGAACGCCTCCGGCCCACACCCCTACCGGGGCGTCTTGCGCGAGGGCGCCTATTGGTCGAGGGCCCCTCTTGCGCGAGGGCGCCTTATGGGTGGGCCCCTGGCCCGCGCCCGGGCGTACCGGACGGGCCCGGGTACGAGTGCGGGTCGCGTCCGGTCGCGTCCGTTTGCCGGGGGCCGCCCGGGCGGGTGCGGGTCGCGCCCAGCTGATGGGCGCGACCGTGTGCTGGCCCGTTCGGCTCACTCGCGTCCGCGCATGGGGCGCGCCCCATGCGCGGGCCCCGCCGATGCGCGACGGGCCTCCGATGCGCGACGGGCCCCCACCTGTCCGGGGGCGCGCCGGTCTACGGATCCCGCCCGAGTGCTGGTCCGCCCGGATGCGGGGCCGCCTACGGATCGCTCCCGGCCGAGTCACGTCCGTGTACAGGTCCCGACCAACGGGCCGCACCCGGCTGCGTCGCGTCGTGAACGCGGCGCGCCCGACTGCGGAGCGCGTCCGTGTGCGGGTCGCGCCCGTGCGCGGCGGGCCCCGCCCGTCTGCGGATTCCACTCCGCATGCAGGGCGCTGCCAGCTGAGTCACGTCCGTCCGCGGGACCCGCCGGACTGCGGGACTCGCCCGCCTGGGGATCGCTCCCGGCCGAGTCACGGCCGTGGCCAGGTCCCGACGACGGGGCGCACCCGGCTGCGTCACGTCGTGTACGGGCCGGGCCCGACTGCGGATTCCGGCCGACTGCGGAGCGCGTCCGGGTGCGGGTCGCACTCGTCTTCGGGGCACGTCCAATGTGCGGATCCCTCCCGGCTGCGGGCGCTCACGGGTGGGGCGCGACTGGGTTGGGCCCTGCCCCGCTGCCGGGGCCCTCCCGGCAGCGAGGTGCGCCCCGCATTGATGAGGCGCTGTTATGCGGCCGCGGCCTTGGGCCGCATTTCAGCCTCTCCGGCGATTGAGGAGCGGGGTTCGGGGCGGAGTCCCGGTGGGGGGCCGGGGGCGGAGTTCCCGGTTTCGGGGAGGGGCGGGGTGGGGGAAGCCCCTACGGCTCACGCCCCAGCAACGCCAAAAGCCGAGCCTGCGCATCCGCCCCCCGCGGCGGCTCAACAGGCGCCGCGAAAAGCCCAGTCTCCTCCAGATCCGCCGCATACGGCGCGACCTCCCGCACCGAAAAGTCCACCAGCGGCTTCGGAATGCGCTCATCCGCCCCGATGGCCCGCGACAGATCCCACGCATGCACGGCCGCGTCAGCCGTCATCTGGGCGCAGTAGTTCGTGGCGGGGCTCTCCCCGTACGAGAGGTCGACCATCCGGTCCAGCGCCCCCGGCTCGCGGAAGGCGTCCCGTGCCGCGGCCGCCACCACGTCCCACGTGGCGACGGGGTCCTCACCGAGCAGATCGCCCTCCAGCTCATCGCTCTGGTCGGCGACGCTCGCCCCCTCCCGGACCAGCGGCGGCACCCACATCTGCTCGACCGCGAGATGGTTCACCAGGTCGCGCACGGTCCACTCGGTGCAGGGCGTCGGGTCGTCCCACTGATCGGGCCGGATCGTGTGCACCCGTTCGGTGAAGAGGTCCAGGGCCTCGCGATGCCTGACCAGCAGCGGATTCTCCGCCATGGGCGATCACCCCGTCTGAGGAGGATGAGGAGGCTGATGAGGATAGGGGGACTGTGGGGGCTGGGGAGCCGCCCCACCCTCCGGAGCCGCCCCAGCCCCCGGAGGCGTCCCGGACCCCGGAGGCGTCGGAGGCGCGGAGGGCCCGGAAGAATCGGCGGGCCCGGAAGGGGCGGAAGGCGCCGACGGCGCGGGCGGCCCAGCAGCCGCACCGGGCCCCGCCCCCCGCGCCGCGGAGGTCTTCAGCCACGCGGCCACGCCCAACAACAGCACGAAAACGATCAGCGCCGCCAACCACGCCGGAAGCGCGATGGCGAAGAGCAGTACCAGGCACGCCGTCAGCGCACCCCCGGCGTAGAGCGCGGCCGCCGCCGCGCCGCCGTAGAGCCGGAACGCGCGCCGCCCGGACCGCTCACGCAGCTCCCGGCGGACTTCTTCGCGGACGGCCCGTGCGACCGGCTCCGCCAGGTCCCCGGCCGTGGGCAGGCCCGCCTTCGGGTAGGCCGATTTGTCACTCATGTGCCGCCGGGTACCCGTGCCTCGCCCGCGTTAACACGCACACGGCACGGGTACACGGCCACATCCGCAAGGCACGGCGTCGGACGGGGCCCCTGATTTCCCACGTCCGACGCCGCTCCTCACTCCCTACGGGCCGCTCGGCCGCACGACGAGTCCCCATCCCCTGAGACCCTCAAACGTCGACCCCGAACCGGGCCCCAAACGTCCTGGACGACGTCGTCCTGACGACCTCGTGTCGATGCCGCCGAGACGGGTACGCGTGGGGGACCCGAAACCGGGACGCGACACCTGGAGGGAGTACATGCGAGGCGAGACGGCGATGGAGCGGTTCCGGGCGGGCCGGATGCCCTCGGGCGGGCGCGTGGAAGCCGCCGAGGGGGTTCCGGCGCTGGTCGACGCGGCGGGCGAACACCGCATAGGCTCGTTGCTGATACGCCCCGACGGGCCCGACCTCCACCGCGAGGTATGGGTGGGCACCGAACCGGACCAGCTGGCCTTGCGCCGTACCGATGTCCAGTATCCGGGCGACTCCCGGCCGTCCCCGGCCCGCGCCGACGACGCGCCGATCCGCTCGGCCGCGGTCACCGGCGCCGAGGTGCTGACGGTGTCGCCGTCGGCCGACGGGGGCACGAACGGCGGCGACATCCCGGTGGGCGGCCTCGGCGCGCTGCTGCGCTGGCCGTACGAGGGCGGCACGAGCGGCATGAACTGACACACCGCGACCCGATACACCGCGACCGACACACCCCCGGGAACGACCGACCCGGGAGACATACGGACCCGCTGAGGAAGGGGACCGACATGCAGCGAGGCAGCGATCGGCTGAGCGTCCACAAGGACGATGAGATGAAGCACGAGCTCCAGGGGCTGATCCGCTCCGGGCACCCGACCCGCGCCGAGGAGTGGCACGACCCGGAGCCGGCCGCCGACGACGACCCGGAGGTGACCCTGGGGCCGGTCCCGGCGCGGGGGACGACCGGTGAGGCCGAGGCGGTGCGGTTCGAGTTCGCGCGCCGACTGGGACGTACGTCGTTCCCCGCCGACCGTGAGGGGCTGCTGAGCGTCCTCGAGGACCGGCACGCACCGGACGGTCTGATCGCTCTGGCCGAGGAGCTGCCCACGGACCGGACGTTCCACACGGTGCAGGAGGTGGTCTCGGCGCTGGGGCTGCGCCCGAGCACGTAGGCCCGAGCACGTAGAAACGGCGCGCACGGCGCGTACGGCGTACGGCGCGTACACGTAGGGACCGCCACGCGGGGACGGTGCGCGGGGACGGTGCGTATCCGTCGCGCATAGCCCCGCCGCACGCGGGTACTGCGGGCAGCACATCACCCACGAAGGGGAGATGGACAGATGTCCCAGAACCCACCTCGCTATGTGCGGGAGGTCATGACGCGACCCGCGATCTGGGTGCACCCCGACGCCTCACTGGTGGAGGCCGCTCAGCTGATGCGCGCACAGGACATCGGCGATGTGCTGGTCGCCGGCGACGGGGAGCTGCTCGGTGTGCTCACCGACCGCGACATCACCCTGCGCGCCGTCGCCGAGGGCGTCGACCCCCTCGCCGTCACCTGCCATGCGGTATGCACTCCGCACCCGGTGACCATCGGCCCGGACGAGGAGGTGGCCGAGGCGGCCGCACGGATGCGGCGGCATGCGGTGGGACGGCTTCCGGTGGTCGAGGCGGGGCGTCCACTGGGCGTGATCAGCCTGGGCGATGTGCTGGAGCCGCCCTGAACACCGGCCATCACATTCCGCCGAAGGGGCGGTGGGGACCGAGTTCCCGCACCGCCCCTTCGGCATGAGGCAAAGCGGCCATGCGGCCCGGCGACCCCGTGGCCCTGCGACCCCGTGGCCCTGCGACCCCATGGCCTTGTGACCCGCACCGACCATGCCCGAATAGCGAGACAGATCTTCTCGTGATACGAGATGCCTTCTACGGTGGAGCCACCCGACCACCCGCTCACCGGTCCCCAAGGGGGAGTTCCGCCATGCCGAAGGACACCGCCGTCTACACCCACGGCCACCATGAGTCGGTGCTGCGCTCGCACACCTGGCGTACGGCGGCCAACTCCGCCGCGTATCTGACCGGCCATCTCCGGCCCCATATGCGGATCCTGGACATCGGCTGCGGCCCCGGCACGATCACCGCGGACCTGGCCGAGCTGGTCCCCCAGGGGCAGGTCACGGGCGTCGACGCCGAGGAGTCCGTCCTGGAGCGGGCCCGCGCCGTGGCCGAGGAGCGCGGGCTGGCGAATGTGTCGTTCGCGGTCGCCGACGTCCACGCCCTGGACCACCCCGACGACTCCTTCTGCGTGGTCCACGCCCATCAGGTGCTCCAGCACGTCGGCGACCCGGTGGGCGCGCTGCGCGAGATGCGACGGGTGTGCGCGCCCGGCGGGATCGTGGCGGTGCGCGACTCCGACTACGCCGCCATGACCTGGTATCCGTCCGTCCCCGGGCTGGACGGCTGGCTGGACCTCTACCGCCGGGTCGCGCGGGCCAACGGCGGTGAGCCGGACGCCGGTCGCAGGCTGCGCTCCTGGGCCCTGGAGGCGGGGTTCACCGACATCACCTCGACCGCCACGGCGTGGTGCTACGCCACCGAGGAGGAGCGGACGTGGTGGAGCGGCCTGTGGGCGGACCGCACGGTCGCCTCCTCCTACGCCCGGCTCGCGGTGGACGGCGGCCATGCCACCGAGGAGGAGCTGCGGTCGATCGCGGCGGCGTGGCGGACGTGGGGCGGGGCCACGGATGGATGGTTCGCCGTCCTGCACGGTGAGATCCTCTGCCGCGTCTGAGCAGTTCAACTAGGCTCGCCCGCATGGATATTCTGGGGACTTCACTGCGTGTGTGCGTCGACGATCTGGACTCGGCGATCGCCGCCTACGAACGGCTGACGGGGGCCGAGGCGGTGCGCTTCCAGCGCGGCCCGGTCGCGGTCGCGGCGGTCGGCCCTTTCTTTCTGATGAGCGGACCGGAGTCGGAGCTGTCGATTCTCCGCAAGATCACGGCGACGATCGCGGTGAAGGACGTGGACGAGGCGATCGCCGATCTCACGGCGGTCGGCGGGCAGATCGTCGCCGGTCCGCTGCCCGCGCCGGTGGGCCGCACGTTGGTGGCGCGCCACCCCGACGGCTCGATCTTCGAGTACGTCGACCGGAATCCGATGGCGTGACCCGCGCGTGAACGCTCCGTCCGGCAGACCCGTCAGGAGGGCGGTCCCGGATCCTCGGTGGGCTCCTCGTCGGCGAACTCCTCGTCCTCGTAGAGATCGTAGAGATCGTCCACATCGCGGAGCTCATCGCTCTTGATCCGGACCGCCTCCTCCTCGGCGGACAGCCCGCTGGTCGAGCCCTCCTGGGAGTAGACGTCCTGCTCGCGCGGGAGATCGGGGTCCGGCTCGTCGTAGAGCAGCCCCGCCGGTTCCGCCTCGGTGCCGACCGGCTCGCCCGTCTCCGGCTCCTCGTCGGTCAAACGCTCCTCGAGCGGCTCCCGCTCATGCGTCTCCGCGCTCGTGGTGTCCCGGTACACGGCGATCGTCGGCTCGTCCCCGGCCACGGGCAACTGCTCACGATCCCCAGCCCGCTGCTGCTCGGGCGTGCCGTCCTGGAGATCGGGCATCCCCTCGTCCTCGGGATCCGCCCCGGGATCATGCACTCTCCTCATCTCGGCGCCTCCTTCCCGCTCACGCACCACAGCGACATCCGCGTCAACATCCGCGCCCGGGTGCCCCTGGACGGGCAGTCCTATGCGGACGCGGACGTGAACCCGCGGCGCGACGCCCGAACCGGACAGACCGCGATACGGGAAGTCGGCGGCTGGCGGTCGCGCCCCGGCCAGCCCTCGTCCCGGGTGAGGCCGCCCGTTTTGAGCGCAAGCCGGACGGGCCGTTATGCGGACCCCAGGCCACGCCACGTGCAAGGCACAACCCGCCCGCGCGGGCGAGCCGGGCAGGCCCCGCACGGCCGCACACCACTCGCAGGACGCGGGCCACTTACGGCGCGACACCGGGCCATCCCCCTGGTCGCCGAAGACGTCCACCCCGGTGGCGAGGGCCACCGGGCATTCCGTGCACCACTCCTGGGAGAGGTATCACGGCCATGGCCGGAACGACCCATCGCGTCGGCATCCTGAGCAGCGGCAACATCTTCGGCCGGTATGTCACCAGTCTCGCCCGCTACCCGGAGCTGGGCATCGTGCGGGGGCCGGGCAGGCCGCCTCCGGGCGAGACCGTCTGTGGGCGCGCCCCGGACAGCGCCCGCCTCCCAGGCGCGCCGGTTGGGCCGCTCGCTCGGCGGCTCGGCGGAAGTCGGCCGCGGTTCGCAAGGCGCGCCAAAGGGGCGCGAGGCTGTGTCGATGTGTGGCTCCGCCGCGGCTGTGTCGATATGCGGCTCCGCCGCGCGGGCGATCGGCCACGACGGCGTCGCGGCCGGTCGACGGCAGCTCAGCGCGCTTCCAGCGGAGCCCTTGGTCGGGCAGCGCCCCTGACCCGCCCTGTGCGGGCCGTAGGCCCGCTACGCGGGGCGCATTCGGAATTCGTAGGGGGCGGGGAGCGGGTGCTCGGTCCTGGCTTGCGCCCGCGCCTCCTCGGTCAGTGGTTCTTCGGGCCCTGCCGCCAGGCGCTCCACGATCGCGTACCAGGTATCGCTCAACGCCTCGTCGCCCTCGCGCAGATCGCAGACCTCGAAGCCCTCGTCGAAGACGGCGCGGGCGGCCGGGGCGTCGCCCTGGGCCAGGAGCACCTGGGCGCGCAGCAGCCGGAAGCGGCCGCGTGCCCGGATGGCGGGCCGCAGTGCGTCGAGGACCGCCCGTGCGTCGTCGGCGCGGTCGGCCGCGAGCAGCGCGACGACCGCCTCCCGGCCGAGCGCCGCCTCGGCCGCCTCCGGGTCGGCCGCCTCCGGGTCGACCGCCTCCGGGTCGACCGGCTCGGCGGCGACGGGTGGTGCGGCCAGTGAGACGGCCGTCCCCTGCCCCGCTCCCGGTACCGGCTCCGGTCCCTGCCCCGCTCCCGCTCCCGATTCCTGCCCCGTACCCGCCGCTTCGAGCACCGGGGCCGCCTCCTCCGGCGGCGGGACGGCGGCGGCCGAGGCGAGGAGCAGCCGTACGGCGCGCAGCAGCCGCTCCGCCGCACGTGCCGGATGGCCCGCGGCGGTGTCGGCGACGGCCAGACAGCGCAGCGCCCAGGGCGTCTCCGCGCAGCGCAGCGACCGCTCCCAACTGCGTTCGGCCTGGGCGCGGTCGCCCGCGTGCCACTGGGCGACGCCCAGGTGGTACTCGGCGGCCGCGGTCGAGGGAGCCGCTTCGAGGAGATCGCGCCAGGCGGGCGCGACCAGGGACGCGCCGGGGTCGGCCTGGGAGGGGCCGGGCTCCCAGTCGGGGAGGGCGCCGGAGCGCAGCAGCCGGCGCCACGGCTCCTGCTCCTCCCCCAGTGTGCCCGGGTCGAAGGGCGTACCCGGCAGCTGGAACCCGCCGCGCTCGACCTCCAGCGCGCCCCACCCGGAGCCGGTCGCGAGGCGCTCCGCCGGTTCCGCGTCGGCGTGCGGACGCCACGCGGCGTAGGCCGCGTCGACCGCGGCGCGCGGCAGCGCCGCCTCCAGCCGGGTCTCGGCCTCGTGGCGGGCGGCCGCCCAGTCCGTGCCGTGGACGGCGGCCGGGTCTGCGGTCAGCGGACCGTACGCCTCCAGCCAGGCGAACTCCTCGTCCGCCTCCAGCGGGATGTGCTCCAGCTGGGTGCGGGCGAGCCCGGCCTGGATCTCGGCGTAGCCGCCGGTGCCGGGCTCGGTGAGCCACTGCTGCCAGCGCCGTCCGCCGGGGCCCGCGCCCCACACGAAGAGCTTGCGGCCGCGCAGCAGATCGGTGGAGGTCTGGACGAGGCCGCTGCCGTCGGCGTCGAGCGAGGCGATCCAGCGGCGGACGTCCTCGGGCAGCTCGTAGAAGTAGTCGGCGGGGTAGGCGCCGCGCAGCGGATAGGTGCGGTCGGCTCCGTCCCACTCGGGGACCGGCACCTTGCTCAGGGTGCGGGCGTAGCCGAAGTGCCAGGCGTCGTCGGCGGGGGCGAGGACGCGGGTGTGCTCGTCCTCGGGGACGGCGATGTTGGACCACCAGTAGACGGGGGCGGGCAGGTGGTGGGGGTTGCGGATCCGGACGCCCACGTAGAGGTACGCGGAGTGGGCGGGCAGCCACAGATCCACCTGGAAGGGCAGATCGCGCAGCCGCTCCCACTCCCACAGCCGCACCATCGCGCCCCCGTCGGCGGCGTCGGGGGCGGGAACGCGGGCGGCGTGCAGGGGTGAGCAGGAGAGGGTGGTGTGGCCGGTGGCGCCGATGTTCCACTCGATCCCGCCGGAGAACCAGGCACCGTTGAGGGCGAAGTCGGCGGGCTGGAGCACCGGGTTGCGGTAGAGCAGCTCCCGGTCGGCGGATGTGCCGGGGGTCTTGTGGATCAGTGAGTGGACCCGGCCGCCGAGCCCGGGCAGCACGGCGGCCCGCAGATGGTCGTTCTCCAGGACGATGGCGTCGAGCTCGGCGGGGGCGCGGTCACGGCCGTAGCCGTCGCGCAGCCGCACCGGCAGCACCGACCGCAGTGGCTCATAGGCGACCTGACGGGCCATATCGGCGGGGAGGGTGGCCCGGACGTGGTCGTCCACGTGGTGCACCTCGTCGAGGGGGCGCAGCGCGGGCAGGGGGTTGTCGGGCCCTACGGGGGCGGTGGGAAGGGTCAGGGTGGTACGTCGCACGATCGTGGCCACGGGCTGCCTCGCTCCGACTGCCTTGGGTCACCTCGGTGCGGCGACCGTCCGGTGACCATGGAACAACGCCGATGGGCCCGCTGAACAGAGCCGCTTCGGACCGATCATGGTGAGCCGTCAGCCAGGACCGGCAACGGGCCAGGACCCGCCCCCGGCCAGAACCCGCGCCCGGCCAGGACCTGTACCGGCTGGACCGGCGTAAGCCAGGACCGGCGCCAGCCAGGACCGGCGCCAGCCACGATCGGCGTAAGCCAGGACCGGCGCCAGCCACGATCGGCGTCGGCCACGATCGTCGGCCAGGACCGCCGTCAGTCAGGACCGCCGTCAGTCAGAACCACCACCGGCCATGACCACCGTTCAGTCGGCACCGGTCCGCTGGTCCAGCATGTCGCTGGTCATGGCCCAGCGCTCATGGTCACGCCAGGCGCCCTCGATATAGAGGAAGTCGGGGGAGAACCCCTCCAGCCGGAAGCCATGGCGCTTCACCAGCCCGATCGACGCCTTGTTGCCGGGCTGGATGTTGACCTCGACGCGGTGCAGCCCCAGCGGCCCGAAGGCATGGCGCAGTATGAGCCCGAGCCCCTCGGACATATAGCCCTGTCCGGCGGCGGGCGGAAAGGCGCCGTAGCCGATCGAGCCGCACTGGAAGGCGCCGCGCACAATGTTGTTGATGTTGATGAACCCGGCGATGTCACCCGTCTCCCGGACACAGACGAGAAAGCCCTCGCGGTCCTCGCGCTCCAGCTGACCGATGTAGTGCAGATAGGCCCGCTCAGTGGTGGGCAGGGTGAGCCAGGGGCGGTGGAACGCCGCGCTCTCCCGGGCGAGCCTGACGAACTCCGCACCATCCTCGCGGGTGGTGCGGCGGATGGCCGCCCGGGTTCCCTGGGTGACATACCGGACGTCAGGCATGCGGCAATGATGACAGCAGCGCCATGGCCGCCGCATAGCCGGAACCGCCCGGTATGGCCCCGTCCACGGCGATGTCGGTCATCTCCCACGGGCCGACCGGCACGGGGGAGAGCCCGGTGCCCACATAGTTGACCGCCGGGTCCCGGGAGAGTCCGGTGCCCAGGCCCTTGAGATACGCCTCCTTGCGGGTCCAGCAGCGGGCGAAGGCGGCGGACCGGCCGGCCGGTGCCAGCGCGTCCAGCTCGGCGCGCTCCTTCGGGTGCAGGCTCTCGGCGACCTGGTCGACCACCGACGCGGGCTGGAGCTTCTCCACGTCCACGCCGACCGGGGTGCCCGCGAAGGCGAAGAGCACCAGATCACCGGCGTGCGACATATTGAAGTGCAGGGGGGTGCCGGACACGGCGGGGCGGCCGTGCGGACCGCCGCAGCCGGGGCACGCCTCGCGGGTGAAGGGCACATCGGCCGGGGAGATGCCCAGATAGGCGCCGAGCAGCTCCCGCAGCCCCAGATGGGCCGCCGTATAGCGCTCGCGGTCCTCCGCCCGCAGGAACTTCCCGGCCCGCTCCCGCTCCCCGGCGTCCAGGATCGTGCCGGGCGCGCCCGCGTCCATGGCCGCGGTGTACCGGGAGACGCTGAGCAGCCAGGTCTCGGGCTCGCCGCCCTGCGGCCAGCCATCGGCGACGGCGGCGGGCAGCGGCTCGCGGCCGACGATGCGCGGGGCCGGTGAGGTGGTCAACTCGCTCCTCCAGTGGAGTTCGGGACCGCTGATTTCAGCAGCTCCAGGGTAGGCACATCGGATCTGATCAGCCCGAAGGTCTGGATGTACAGCGACAATTCGGCCTCCAGGGCGCGGATCATCGTATCGGCGCGGCGGAAGCCATGGCCCTCGCCTTCGAAGGTGAGGTACGCATGCGGGACGCCGCGCCCGGAGACCGCCTCCAGGAACCGCTCGCACTGCTCGGGCGGGCAGATGGTGTCGTCCAGCCCCTGGAGCAGCACAAAGGGCGAGCCGACACGGTCGGCCCGGTGGAGCGGGGAGCGCTCCCGGTAGCGGTCGGCCACCTCCGCGAACGGGCCGACCAGCGATTCGGTGTAGCGCGATTCGAAGTCATGGGTGCCCCCGGCGGCCCAGGAGACCAGGTCGAGGATGGGGTAGCTGACGGTGGCGCAGGCGTAGAGATCGGTGGCGGTGAGGGAGGCCGCCGCCGTCCAGCCGCCCGCGCTGCCGCCGCGGATCGCGAGCCGGGCGCGGTCGGCGATGCCCTCGTCGGCGAGCGCATCGGCGACGGCGGCGCAGTCCTCGACGTCGACCACGCCCCACCGCTCGCGCAGCCGCTCGCGATAGGCGCGGCCGTAGCCCGTGGAGCCCCCGTAGTTGACCTCGGCTACGCCGATGCCGCGTGAGGTGAAATAGGCGATCTCCAGGTCGAGCACGAGCGGGGCGCGGCCGGTGGGCCCGCCGTGGGCCCAGATCACATACGGCGGAAGCTCACCGTCCGGTGCGGTGTGGCCGGGGTGGTGCGGTGGGTAGAGCTGGGCGTGGATCTCCCGGCCGTCCGGTCCGGTGAAGGTGCGGGCCAGCGGCCGGGGGTAGTAGGCGGGGTCCACGGCGTCGGCGTGGGCGCTGCCGATGACCCGGGAGCGGCCGGTGCATACATCCAGCTCCACCACCTCATGGCCGCTGTACGGGCTCGCCGCGACGCCGACCACGCGGGTGCCGTTCACCGCCAGCGCCGGCTCCCATTCGGTCCATGGGCCCGGCACATCGGCGAGCTCGCCGGTCCGTGGGTCGAGGACGCCGAGAACCGGTGCGCCCCGGCCGTGCAGCACCGCGATCAGACCGCCGGCCAGCGGGGCGAACCAGCGGTGGCCCAGCTTCCACAGCGGCCCGGCGAAATCCTCCTCACGGGGGCACAGCTCCACCGGCCGTCCGCCCAGGGCCCCTTCCCGCCCACCGGCCGCCTCCGCCGGGGGCTCGGGGCGGTGCGGCTCTGGGCGGTGGGGCTCCAGAACGTGCGGCTCCAGACGGTGCAGATTCCACCAGCCGGTGCGGTCGGTGGCCGCAAACAGCGCACCGTCCTCGGCCCACTCGATCTGGGCGACCGACTCCTCCGGCCCGCCCAGCACCGCCCGGGCGTCGCCGAAGGAGCCGTCCTCCGCGACATCGGCCAGCATCACCTCCGTGCCGTCCCAGGGCATCCGGGGGTGGTCCCAGACGATCCAGGCGGCCCGCCGGCCGTCGGGCGAGAGCCGGGGCCCGGTGACGAAGCGATGCCGGTCGTCGGTCAGCTCGCGCACCGCCGCGCGGTCCCCGGCGGCCGAACCGTCCAGTGGCACGGCGGCGATCACCCGCCGCACATCCGTCGGCCCGAGGCCGGTGAACTCCTCCAGCACACACCACACTTCGCCGCGCTCGGGGTGAAGCACCGGATCCGCCCAGCGCAGCCCCTCCCCCACCGCCGACAGCGGGGTCAGCGGGCGCGGCGCGCCCCCGCCCGGGGCGTCCGGCTCATGGATGTACAACCGCTGGTCGGCGAAGTGGACGAACACCACCAGCGGGCCGCCGCGCACGCGGTCCACCGCGGCCCAGGGCATTCCGCCGTACCCCATCACCTTGCTGCGCACATTCCACGGCGGGGCCAGCACCGGGACCTCCGCGCCGTCGGTCCGCCGCCGGATCAGGGCGCGGCGGCCGCCCTCGCCTGGGCGCGGCGCGGTCCACCACACCTCCTCGCCGACCGTGCCCACATACTCCGGATGGCCGTCGTGCGAGGCGACGAGCGCGGCGTCGACCGGGGAGGGCCAGGCTCCGTAGGGGGCCGTGACGACCGTCTGCTGCTGCACCGTGATCCTCACGCCCTCTGTAGGAAGTGGTCGAGCACCCGGACGCCGAAGTTCAGGGCTTCCACCGGCACCCGCTCGTCCACGGCGTGGTAGAGCGCCTGGTAGTCGAAGCCCTCGGGCAGCCGCAGCGGCGAGAAGCCGTATCCGGCGATGCCCAGCCGGGAGAACTGCTTGGCGTCGGTGCCGCCCGACATGCAGTACGGCACGGCGCGGGCGCCCGGGTCGAAGTGCTCGACGGCGGCGCGCATCGCCCGGTACGTGGGGGTGTCCATCGGCGCCTCCAGCGGGGGCTCCCGGTGGTGGAACTCCCACTCGACATCCGGTCCGGTGAGCCGGTCGAGGGTGTCGTGGAACTCCTCCTCGCCGCCGGGCAGCAGCCGCCCGTCCACATAGGCGGTGGCGCTTCCCGGGATCACATTGACCTTGTAACCGGCCTCCAGCACCGTGGGGTTGGCGCTGTTGCGCACCGTGGGCTCGATCAGGGCGGCGGCGGGCCCCAGCTTGGCCAGCAGGGCGTCGACATCGAAGCCCGGGGCGTCCACATCGGCGGTGACGCCCTGGAGCTCGGCCAGTTCGGTGAGCGCGGCCTTCACCGTGGGCGTCAGCCGGACCGGCCAGCGGTGCTCACCGATCCGGGCGACGGCGGCGGCCAGGCGGCTGACCGCGTTGTCCCGGTTGGCCTTGGAGCCGTGTCCGGCGCGGCCGTGTGCGGTGAGCTTCAGCCAGGCCGTGCCGCGCTCCCCCGCCGCGATGGGGTAGATCCGCATACCGGGCCCGGCGTGGAAGGTGAAGGCCCCCGACTCGCTGATGCCCTCGGTGCAGCCCTCGAAGAGCTCGGCGTGGCTCTCGGCGAGGAAGCCCGAGCCCCAGGCGGCGCTGTCCTCCTCATCGGCGGTGAAGGCCAGCACGATGTCCCGGCGCGGCCGCACGCCCGCCCGCGCCCAGGCCCGGACGACCGCGAGCACCATCGCGTCCATGTTCTTCATGTCGATGGCGCCCCGGCCCCAGACGACCCCGTCGCGCACCTCCCCGGAGAAGGGGTGCACGGTCCAGTCGGCGGGCTCGGCGGGCACCACGTCCAGATGGCCGTGGACCAGCAGCGCGGGCGCGGACGGATCGGTGCCCTCGATGCGGGCCACCACATTGGTGCGCCCCGGCGACCGCTCCAGCAGGGTGGGCTCGATCTCCACATCGCCGAGCATCTCGGCCACGTACTCGGCGGCCGCGCGCTCCGAGCCGTCACCGCCGCCGCGGTTGGTGGTGTCGATCCTGATCAGGTCTGAGGTGAACCGCACCACCTCATCCAGCGCCTGGGCGTCGATCGCCTCGGGGCGGTCCGTGTCAGCCATATTGCTCCTCCACCGCGGCCGAGACGACCGTCGTGACGGCCTTGAAGCAGCGGATCCCCTCGTACATGGTCGGTGAGGTGTACGCGACGCGGCGCTCGCCGCTGCGCTCGACGCCCGGCACGACGCTCGCCGCCCCCACCAGATGCTCGGCGTCGAATTCCAGCTCCACGGTGAACGGCCCGCCGCGGGCGGGCTCATGGCGCACCGCCAGCACCGCCGCCTCCCGCGCGGCCGCCCGGATGTCCGCGGCCGTGCGGGCGGGGGTGCGGCACACCGCCGCATAGCGCGAGACATAGTCCTTGACCGCGACCGAACGGGCCTGGGGTGCATAGTCCCCGGCGTCCTCGCAGGTCTTGTCGTCGCCGGTCACCAGCACCACCGGCACTCCGTACTCGGCGGCCACCAGGGTGTTGAGCCGGCCTTCGCTCGCCCGCGCGCCGTTCACCCACACTCCCGTGATGGAGTTGGCGAGGTAGGTGTGGGCGAGGACGCCCTCGGTGCCCGCGCCGGTGTGATAGCCGACGAACGCCATACCGTCCACATCACCGTGCTGCACGCCCTCGACCATGCTCAGGCTCTTGTGCCGGCCGGTGAGCATCTGGGCGCGATCGTCCAGCTCCTCCAGCAGCAGATTGCGCATGCTCCAATGCGCCTCGTTGATGAGCACCTCGTCCGCACCGCCATCGAGGAACCCCGCGACGGCCGCGCTCACATCGGAGGTGAACAGACGGCGGCAGCGCTCCCACTGCGGGGTGCCGGGCAGCACATCGGCCGGCCAGGTCACGCCGGTGGCGCCCTCCATGTCGGCGCTGATGAGGATCTTCATGCCTCGTCACGTTACGCGCCGCGCCGGACCCGAACCACCCCTGTGGATAACTGGTCCAGTCCACCGTCGCGCCGGGCCCGCGCCCGCCCCGCCCAGCGGGTGTCGACCGCGCCCGAACCGCCCCGGGACCAGCGGTCCTACGCCCGCGACACCACGAACCAGCGGGCCGGCAGCTCGACCCGTGAACCGTCCGGCCACTGCTCCGTTTGGGCCAGCGCCGTCGGGCCCTCGGCCAGGATCTCAAGACCGGCCTCCGCCAGCACCTCCGGAACCTCCTTGTCCGCCGCGTCGGCCGGCCGCAGCCCGTGGTCGAAGACCCGGCGCAGCTTCGCCGGCGGACCTCCCGGGCCCGCCGCCAGCTCCGCCAGCACGGCCTTGGACTCCGCCGTCAGCTCCGCGACGAACCCCCGCCCGCGCCGCCCCAGCAGCGTGGCCACCGCCTCCGCGACCGGACGCCGGTCGGCGGCGTCGCTCTGGTGGATGACGGCGCGCATGTACACATTGGTGTCGCCGAGCTGCCGGGCCAGCTCCGCCACCCCGGCCGCGTCCGTCAGGTTCAGCTGCCGGTACTCCGCCGCGCCCGCCGGGTCGGCGCGCCGTGCGTGCTCCACCGCCCCAAGGGACAGATCGACGCCCACCGCCCGTCCGAAGCGGGAGGCCAGATAGCGGGTCTGGGTGCCGTTGCCGCAGCCCAGGTCGACGATCGGCAGCGACAGGTCGGCGTGCGGCGCCAGCAGGTCCAGATGCGGGGCGGCGCTGAGCGAGGGGTCCGCGTCCCAGATGGCCTCCCCCGGGACGTCCGAAGTCTCCCGCCAGTAGCTCTCCCATGCCTGCTGGTAGCGCTCCGAGACGCTCATCGCCGCTCCCCTGGGTGTGCCAACGCCTGCTCGAACCAGACCGTTTTACCGCGCCCCGTGCGGCTCGTACCCCACTCGCGTGCCAGTTCGCTGATCACCCGCAGTCCGCGTCCGCTCTCGTCCTCACCGTCCGCGCTTAGCAGCGTCGGCAGTTCGTGGTCGTCGTCGGTGACCTCGCACAGCAGGGCGTCGGTGCGGACCAGACGCAGCCGCACATGGTGGGTGTGGGCGTGCCGTATCGCGTTGGTCACCGCCTCGCTCACCAGAAGCTGGGCGGTCTCCACGGACTCCGGCAGCCCCCAGCTGAGCAGCCGCTCGCGGACGAGCCGGCGCGCCCGCCCGACCTCGCTGGGGTCCAGCGCGAGCCGCCACTGGGCGACATCCCCGGCCGGTATGCCGTTCAGCCGGGCCATCAGCAGCGCCACGTCGTCCTTACGGCCGCCACGGCCGTCCTTGTCCCGGGAGGCGGCGGCCAGCGCCCGGATGATGGTGTCGCACGCGTCGTCCATGGACGCCGCCGGATGCGCCGCGGACTCGCACAGCGCGGCGATCCCGGCGCCGATGTCCTGGCCGCGCACCTCGACCAGGCCGTCCGTGCACAGCACCAGCCGGTCGCCGGGCGCCACCCGCACCGTCACGGCCTCGAAGGGCACCCCGCCGACACCGATCGGGGCGCCGGTCGGCAGGTCCAGCAGTTCGCTGCGGCCGTCCTGGGCCCGTACAAGCACGGGCGGGATATGGCCCGCGTTGGCGAGCACCAGCTCGGAGCGGACGGGGTCGTAGACGGCGTACAGACAGGTGGCCAGATAGTGCTCACCGAGCCGCTGGGCCAGATCGTCGAGGTTGCGCAGCAGTTGAGCGGGCGGCAGGTCGAGCGCGGCCATGGTCTGCACCGCGGTGCGCAGCTGGCCCATCATCGCCGCCGAGGTGAGCCCGTGCCCCATGACGTCGCCGACCACCAGCGCGGTGCGCGACCCGGGCAGCTTGATGGCGTCGAACCAGTCGCCGCCGACCCGGCCGAGCCGGGTCCCGGGCAGATAGCGGGTGGCGGTGTCGCAGCCCGCCATGCGCGGGGTCACCTGGGGTAGCATGCTGTCCTGGAGCGTCTCGGCGACGCTCTCCTGGTAGGTGTACATACGCGCGTTGTCCAGGACGAGCCCGGCGCGGGCGGCCAGTTCGGCGCCGGTCGTGCGGTCCATCTCGTCGAACGGCTCACGCCCGGGGCGCCGCAGCAGCACCATGAAGCCCAGGACCACATCGCGCGCCTTGAGCGGCACGATCAGGATCGACCGCCCGTTGATCAGGGGCCTGAGGTCGCGCTTCTCGAACTGCCCGGCGATCCGGTCGCCCATCTCATCGCTGAGGTGCGGGATCAGGACCGGCTCACCCGTGACCATGCACCGGAAGAACGGGGTGTGCTCGGGAAACGCCATGCTCTCCCCGACCGGCACGGTGTCGTCCCAGCGGCCCGGTTCGTCGTTGTGCTCGACCCAGACGCGGTGCCAGACGGTGGTGACGTCGGGCGGGCCGTCGGGGAAACCCTCGCCCGCCAGGACCTGGGCGCGCAGATGGGTACCGGCGAAGTCCGCGAAGCGCGGCACGGCGGCGCTGGTCACCTCGCGGATCGTGCGGGTGAGGTCCAGGGAGGTGCCGATGCGCCCGCTGACCTCGTCGAGAAACTCCAGCCGCTGACGGACCGCCGCGTACTCCAGGTCCACACCGCCGGGGTCCGGCCACCGCTCGGGGGCGTGCGCCCCACCGTGTGCGCCGTCCGCCGTGACCGCGCTCCGCCGTACGGCGTCCTGGCGCGCCCGGCGCTCGCGGTAGCGGGGCATCCCCCAGTCCGGCGTGACCGGGACGCGCTCGTGGTGGCTGATCTCCAGCACCGGATAGCCCAGGTCAAGCACCTGGGCGACGATCCGGCCGGCCGTGGCCGGGCCCATGTTGGGCAGGATGTCCGGCAGTCGGCCGGCCAGCCGCTCGGCGCCGGGGAACTCGGTGTGCAGCGCGAACCCGGGCGCGATCCGCTCGTCCCGCCCCAGCGCGTCCCCGCCCACCCCCTTGGCGTCCACCGACAGCACCAGCAGCCGCTCCGGCCCGGGGCCCACCAGCGGATACGCCCACCACACCACGTCCACCTGGCCATGCGCCGGGTCCGCCATACGGGCCCGTCCCGCGGTGGGGTAGTACACGGTGCCGAGCAGCGAGTCGTCGAGCTCCGGCCTGCCCGCCGCGTCGGTGCGCACCTCCGCGCCGCGTAACGCCCCCGAGACCGGCATCAGATCGACGGCGGGACGGCCGACGGCCTGGCCGCGAGTGGGCCCGAAGAGCCTGTGCGCCCCCGAACTCCAGTGCGTGACACGCCCCTCGGCGTCGATGACGACCACCGCGAGCGGCATCCTCCCGTGGACACCCCCGCGCTGCTCCGGCACCGCCGGCGGCTCGCCCAGGCCGTCGTCGCGGCGCGACGTGCCGTACTCCATAGGCGGAAGACTCCTTCGCACGCAAGATCCGCGACAGCAGCTACCAACGGTACGGCTGTCGCGGGCGCCCGTGGGAGCCAATACCCGAATAGGTGTCATGTGCGGGGACGTGCGAGGGAGCCCCCGCCGGGAGGCGCTTTCGCGCACCTCCCGGCGGGGATGGCAGGCTCTAGTCCTCGTAGCCCAGTTGGAGATCGCGCTCGGTACGGCCGCCGCCCGCGACCTGGAGGACCGTCGCCACCGGCGGGTAGCCGGCCGCGATGACCGTGTACTCGCCCGCCGACAGATCGATGAACCGGAACGCGCCCTCCGGGCCCGTGGTCGCGGTGTCGACCACATTGCCCGCCGCGTCCAGCAGCGTGACCCTGGCGTCCTCCACCACCCGGCCCCCGGTGGCCCTGACGACCCCGCGCAGCACCGCGCCACCGGCCAGTTCGATGTCCTGCCGGGTCTCCCGGGCGGCCTGGACGGTGATGGGGAGGGCGGCGGGGCGGAACGCGGGGGCGCTGGCGGCCAGGGTGTACTCACCCGCCACCAACTCGTCCATCACATAACCCCCTTCACGGCCGCTGCGAGTGGCCGCCACGACCTCGCCGCGCACATCGGTCAGGGTGACGGTCGCCTCCCTTACGGGCGTGCCGTCCGCCGTAAGGACGGCACCGGCGAGCCGCCCCGCGCCGCCGAGGACCACGTCCAGTTCGACCGAGCGCTCCCCGACGGTGACGCTGACCGCCCTCGGCTGATGGCCGCCGGCCGCCGCGATCAGGACGTACGCCCCGGCGCCTGGCGTGCTCAGCGCATAGCGCCCGTCCTCCCCGGTGGCACCGCGCCCGATCTGACGTCCGCCGACGTCGATGAGGGTCAATGCGGCCCGTGGTACCGAGGTGCCGTCGTGGTGCTGGACCGTGCCGCAGACCGGGACGCCCGCGGTGGGCGGCGGCGCGGCGGCGGCCGCCCCGGCGTGCCGGGGCCCGGTGCCCGTGCGCGCGGCTGGCACCACGGGGTCTCGCAGATCTTGCGGGTCTTGCTGGACGGCATAGTCGGTGTGGGACACCAGAGGTTTCTCCTTCAGGAGGAAGGCGAGCAGGAAGCCCAGGACGAGCACCGGCACGAGATAGAGGAAGATCCGCGGCATGGCGTGGGCGTACGCCGCGATGTAGCCGTCGCGCAGGGGGCCCGGCATCGCGTGCACCATCTGCGGGGTGACCGAGTCGGGGTCGGGCAGACCGGACCCGTCTCCGCCGCGCCCGTACGCCGGCCCGGAGGGCAGATCGACCTTGAGGCGGTCGGCGAGCCGGTTGGCGAAAAGGGTGCCGAAGACGGCCGCGCCGACGCTGCCGCCGATCTGCCGGAAGTAGTTGTTGGCGCTGGTGGCGGAGCCGAGATCGGCGGCGGGCACGGAGTTCTGCACGGCGAGGACGAGCACCGGCAGGACGAGCCCGATGCCGAGCCCGAGGACGCCCATCCACAGGCTGTAGTCCTGGCGGGAGGTGTCCTCCTCCAGCCGGGAGAGCAGCCACATACCGGCGATGGAGATCAGCCCGCCGGTGACGGGGAAGACCTTGTAGCGGCCGGTGGCGCTGATCAGCTGGCCGGAGAGGATGGAGGCCAGCACCATGCCGCCCATCATGGGCACCATCAGCAGCCCCGACTCGGTGGCCGAGACGCCGTCGACCATCTGGAGGAAGGTCGGCAGATAGCTGGCGGCGCCGAAGAGGGCGATGCCGACGACGGCGCCGATCAGCCCGCTGACGCAGAAGACCGAATCGCGGAACAGCCGCATGGGGATGATCGGTTCGGGGACGACGGACTCCACGACGACGAAGAGGATGGCCGAACCCGCCGCACCCAGCGCGAGCCCGAGGATGACGCGGGAGCCCCACGCGTACTCCGTGCCGCCCCAACTCGTCAGCAGCACCGCACAGGTGGAGAACAGCGACAGGAACAGCGCGCCCAGATAGTCGAAGCGCGCCCGCCGCGGCGGCTCCGGCACCTTGAGGACGGCGGCCACGACGGCGAGGGTGACCAGCCCGAGGGGCACGTTGACGTAGAAGCACCAGCGCCAGGAGGCGTGGTCGGTGAAGAATCCGCCGAGCAGCGGCCCGGCCACCGAGGCGAGGCCGAACGCGGCGCCGATGAGCCCCATATACCGGCCGCGCTCCCTGGGGGGAACAATATCGGCCATGATCGCTTGGACGCCGATCATGAGACCACCGGCGCCCACGCCCTGTACCGCCCGGAATGCGATGAGCTCGTCCATTGTGCGTGACCAGCCCGCGAGCGCGGATCCGGCGACGAAGACGACGATCGCGAAGACGAAGACGCTCTTACGGCCGATGAGGTCGCCCAGCTTGCCGTAGAGCGGCAGCACGATGGTGACCGCGAGGAGGTAGGAGGTGACGGTCCAGGACATCTTGTCCAGACCGTGGAGTTCACCGACCACCTCGGGGAGGGCGGTGGCGACGATGGTCTGATCGAGAGCCGCGAGCAGCAGCGCGAGCATCAGCCCGAAGAAGACCGTCCGCACCCGGGCCGGGCTGAGCGGGACCGGCGCCGGTGCGGCGCCGTCGCCCGTCAGGGGCGCACCCGCCCCCGCGCCCCCGGCTCCGTCGGTCCCGTCATCGGTGGCGTGGACGGGAGGGCCCGCCGGTTCGTACCCCCCGCGCCGCTCGCGGCTCTCCCGCCGCTTCGGCACGGTGGCCCCGGTGGTCCCGGTGGTGCCGCCCACGTCCTTCTCCCCTCGTCACACCTGCGCCGCCCATTTCTCGCATCACGCGCAACCAGGGGCAAACAGCGACGAATCGCCGACGAGGGGCCGCCAACGGCATTACCCCCGGTGAGAGTGTGTACGGGGGTATGCCGGACCGCGGAGAAAACCACCCGAACCGGTGAGTGCGGCCTTCGGTCCGGGGGACGGGATCAGGACGCCTTGCGCGCTACTGGGCCGTCTCGGCGTCGAGCTTGGCCAGCAGCTCGTCGTAGATCCGGGCCAGCCCCTTGGGGGCGAAGGTCCGCTCGAAGAAGCCGCCGATACCGGTCGCACCGGTCCAGGTCGAGGTGACGACGACCCGCGACTTCCCCTCGCCCGCCGGGGTGACGGTCCAGGTGGTGACCATGGAGGAGTTGCGGTCCTTCTCGATCAGCTGGCCGTCGGCCGGCTCGGAGACCTCCAGCAGACAGTCGCGCACCCGCTTGCTGGTGGCCTGGAGCTTCCAGTGCACGACGGTGCCCTCACCGTCGCCGCCCTCGCGCACCTCGTACTCGCTGAACTGCTGCGGAAGCAGCCGGGGGCGGGTCTCGCGGTAATCGGCGAGCGCGTCGAACACATCCTCGGGCTTACCCGTGACGATCCGCTCCGTGGTGGCCTCGACCTGCCCCATCGCATTTCCTTCCGCACTCGAGGTGGCGCCATGAGCCGCGACGCCCTGACAGGCGCAAGCCAACCACCTCAGCGGCACCCGCCCAAATCCAGGGTTGACGAAAACCAATCAAACATGTGTTCTATTGTGGTAACGAGCGAGACCCGGAGGTGCCTGCGATGCGCTGGGACAATCTGACCCGAGACGACAAGGCGGCCGCCCCGGCCCTCTTCGCCGCCGACGCGGTGACCACCCGTACCTTCGACACCCCGGAGTTCCGCGGGATCACCTTCCATGAGATCCGCGCGCGCTCGATCATCAACCGGGTGCCCGGGGCCTCCCGGATGCCCTTCGAATGGACGGTGAACCCGTACCGCGGCTGCACCCACGCCTGCGTCTACTGCTTCGCGCGCAAGACGCACAGCTATCTCGACCTGGACACCGGCCTCGGCTTCGACTCCCAGATCGTGGTGAAGACCAACGCGCCGGAGCTGCTCCGCCACGAGCTGGCCTCCCGCCGCTGGACCGGTGAGCACATCGCCATGGGGACCAACGTGGACTGCTACCAGCGCGCCGAGGGCCGGTACCAGCTGATGCCCGGCATCCTCACGGCGCTCGCGGAGCGCGCCAACCCCTTCTCGATCCTCACCAAGGGCACCCTGATCCTGCGCGATCTGGAGCTGCTGCGGCGGGCCTCGCGCGTCACCGACATCGGCGTCTCCGTCTCGGTCGGCTTCACCGACGGCGAGCTGTGGCGCACCGTCGAACCGGGCACGCCCTCGCCCGAGCGGCGCCTGGACGTCGTACGGACGCTGTCCGCCCACGGGATCCCGTGCGGGGTGCTGATGGCCCCGGTGATCCCCTTCCTCAGCGACTCCCCCGAGCAGTTGCGGGCCACCGTAAGGGCGATCGCGGAGGCCGGGGCCACCTCCGTGACCCCGCTGGTGCTCCATCTGCGCCCGGGCGCGCGCGAGTGGTTCACCACCTGGCTCACCCACCACCACCCCCGGCTGCTGCGGCGGTACGACGCGCTGTACGAGGGCGGCTCCTACGCCCCGAAGTGGTACCAGCGGCGGATCACCGGGATGGTCCATGACTTCGCCGCCGAGTACGGCATCGGCCCGTACGCGGCGGGCACCCACCGCAATGTGCCCGAGGAGCCGGACGCCCGTGCCGACCCACCGCCACAGCCGGCCCAGCTGACGCTGCTGTGAGGACACGTGCGACCGCCGGCCCGGCCATCCCCGCTGTGATCCGGCCCGGCTGACGCTGCCGTGAGCACGCCTGCCGGCGTCGGCCCGGCCGTCCCTGCCCCGAGGTCCCGCCCCCGGCGCCCCCGCTCCCCTCACCGCACGCGCGTCTCACCCACCCCCCACCTTCTCCGCCGCGCCGCCCTTGCCCGCAGACTCCGGGGCGCCCCCGCCCGTGACGGCGCCCTCGCCGGTGATACGGGCGAGGGCGGCGGCGGCCGCCGCGCTGAGGCGTATGTGCTGGGCGGCGGTGGTCAGGGCCGGGATGGCGCGCTCGTCGCCGATCGCGCCCAGGCCCTCGACGCAGGCGCGGGCGATCGCCCAGTGCCGGTCGCGGGCCGCCAACTGCCGTTCCAGGGCGGCGACCAGAGCCGGTACGGACTCCGGGGCCCGCAGCTCCACCAGCAGCCGGATGGGGTGCAGGGAGTACGCGGTGCGCAGCGGGTTCGTGGCCAGGGCGGCGGCGGCCCGCGCGGTGCGCGGATCGCCGAGGCGGGCCAGCACCCGGGCGGCGGTCGCACAGCGGGCCGGCTCGCGGTAGTTGAGCAACAGGACAAGGGTTTCGAAGGCCCGGCGGTCTCCGGCGCTGCCGAGCACGAAGGCGGCCGTCTCCCGCGCCCACAGCGGCTGCTCCGGCGCGACGAGGATGCGGGCGAGCTGTTCACGCGCGCCGGGGGTGCCCTGGCGCACGAGCGCGAGCAGCGAGGCATGGGCCGCGGTTTCCTGAGGGGTTGAGAGCGAGGCCCGTACCCGCTCCGTCAGCGTCCGGAATTCATCGTCCATACGAGGTCTCCCCTCCCCGGTGAGCCGCGCCCCGGCGCACGGCCTCACTATTGAGCTCTGGCATCTTGGTTACCCGCGAGTTAAAGTGGCAACACGAGCAGCACCCCTGCTCCGGCGGCCTGGTGACGCAGCCGTCTTGTGTGACGTCGGTTCGGCAGTTCCAGAACAGCGAGTACGGCATGGCCCCGGGACAGGGCCGGCCGCGTGTCTCCCAGGGGCAGTCTCCTCCGTGCGGCGCTGTCCGTAAGGGAGCGTGCAAGCCCTTCCATCGGGGATTTGTGTCAGCCGCGTCAGCCCCCAGCGCATGTGTGGCGTGTACGGCGTCCGTGGCATGGCACGAGCTCCCCTCAGTCGTCACTTCATCCCCGCATCCGGGGAACACCCTCTGGAGTCCGCGATGGACCGTCTCCCACACACCGGCGTCAGCACTGCGTCCCCCTCTGATCTCTCCCCCTCCCAGGCCCCGCTCACTACTGTCGCCGTCGTCGGGCTCGGCACGATGGGCACCGGCATCGCCGAGATCCTGGCCCGGGCCGGCCGCGAGGTGATCGGTATCGACATCAGCGAAAGCGCCTGCCGCCGAGCCGTCACCGCGCTCGAGGTCGCCACCGCCCGCGCCGTGCACCGCGAGCGGATCGGCGAGCGCGAGCGCGCCGCGATCCTCGACCGCTTCCGTGTCTCCACCGATCTGCGTACCGCCGCCGGCGCCGAGCTGGTGATCGAGGTGGTGCCCGAGGACTACGGCACCAAGCGCGAGGTCTTCGCCGAGCTGGACACCGTCATCAGCCCCACCGCGGTCCTCGCGACCGGCACCAACGCCCTGTCGGTGACCCGGCTGGCCGCCGAATCCGCCCATCCGGAGCGGGTCTTGGGCCTGCACTTCTTCAATCCGGCGCCCGCGATGAAGCTCGTCGAGATCGTCTCCAGCGTGCTGACCGCCCCCGCGGCCGTCGAGGCGGTCACGGCGCTCGCCCTCGATCTGGGCAAGGAGCCGGTGGCGCTCGGCGACCGGCCGGGGTTCGTCGCCGACGGGCTGCTGTTCGGCTATCTCAACCAGGCCGCCGCGATGTACGAGGCCAGGTACGCGGCGCGGGAGGACATCGACGCCGCGATGAAACTCGGCTGCGGGCTGCCGATGGGCCCGCTGGCCCTGCTCGACCTGATCGGCGTCGACACCGCCCGGACCGTCCTGGAGGCCATGTACGCCGCCTCCGGCGACCGGCTGCACGCGCCCGCGCCCATCCTGGGGCAGCTCTCCCAGGCCGGTCTCACCGGCCGTAAGGCGGGCCGCGGCTTCTATACGTACGAGGCGCCGGGCAGCGGCACCGTCGTCCCGGACGCCGCGACGGCCGAGGGGCGGCACTCCGCGGAGGGCGCGCGCCCGGTGCACGCCGTCGGCGTCGCCGGCTCGGGCACGATGGCCGCCGGGATCGCCGAGGTCTTCACCAAGGCGGGCCTGGAGGTGGTGCTGGCCGGCCGGACCCGGGAGAAGGCCGCGGCGGCCAAGGCCCGCATAGGGAAATCCCTGGAACGTGCGGTGTCCAAGGGCCGGATGAGCGCTGAGGCCCGGGAGCGGGCGCTGGCGCGGATCACCCCGGCCGACACCCTCGACGCGTTCGCCGAGGTCGATCTTGCCGTGGAGGCGGTGGCCGAGGACCTGGCGGTCAAGCGGGAGCTCTTCCGGGTGCTGGACAAGGTCTGCAAACCGGGTGCGGTGCTGGCCACGACCACCTCCTCGCTGCCGGTCATCGCCTGCGCGCGGGCCACCTCCCGCCCGCAGGACGTGGTGGGTCTGCACTTCTTCAACCCGGCGCCCGCGATGAAGCTGGTCGAGGTGGTGCACACCGTGCTCACCGCGGACGATGTGCGCGCGACCGCGCACGCGGTGTGCGCGGCGGTGGGCAAGCATCCGGTGGACTGTGGCGACCGGGCGGGGTTCATCGTGAACGCCCTGCTCTTCCCGTACCTCAACAACGCCGTGAAGATGGTCCAGGAGCACTACGCCACCCCGGACGACATCGACGCCGCGATGAAGCTGGGCGGCGGCTATCCCATGGGTCCCTTCGAACTGCTCGACGTCGTGGGGCTCGATGTGTCGCTGGCCATCGAGCGGGTGCTGCACCGGGAGTTCCGTGAACCGGGCCTCGCACCGGCGCCGCTGCTGGAGCATCTGGTGGCCGCGGGGTGCCTGGGGCGCAAGACCGGGCGCGGCTTCCGCGAGTATGCCAAAGCCTGAATACGTCACCGGGTGGGGCGGACCGACTGAGTCCGGTTCCGGGTGGGGCGGACTGCTGGAACCTTCCGTCGGTCTGCCCCCGCACCGGCACTCACAAGCGTGTTACGTTCCCCACATGTCCCAGCCCGTGAAGGCCACGCGTACGGAGCGTACGAAGCGATCCCCCTCGTCCGGTGGCGGTGGGAGCGCGGGAAGTCGCCGCGCCGCGGCTCAGCGTCTGTCCATGCGCCGCAAACTCGCGGCCGCGGCGATGGAGTTGTTCGCGACGCAGGGGTACGAGGCGACGACCGTCGACGAGATCGCGGCCAGGGCGGGGGTGGCCCGGCGCACCTTCTTCCGGCACTTCCGCTCCAAGGAGGAGGCGATCTTCCCGGACCACGACGACACGCTGGTGCGGGCCGCCGAGGTGCTGGACGCGGCGCCTCCGCATGAGAACCCCCTGGACACCGTGTGCCGCGGGATCAAGGAGGTCATGCGGATGTACGCGTCCGCGCCGAGCGTCTCCGTGGAGCGCTACCAGCTGACCCGTGAGGTACCGGCGCTGCGGGAGCGGGAGATCGCCTCGGTGGCCCGCTACGAGCGGCTGTTCACCCGCTATCTGCTGGGCCACTTCGACGAGGGCGCCCACCACGACGGCGACGACGATCCGCTGCTGGCAGAGGTCGCCGCCTCGGCCGTGGTCACGGCCCACAACCATGTGCTGCGGCGCTGGCTGCGGGCGGGCGGCGAGGGCGATGTGGAGACCCAGCTGGACCACGCCTTCGCGATCGTCCGCGAAACCTTCGGGAGCGGCATCGGGGGGCGGCCCACCGTGGCCGGCGGCCGCCCCGCGGCGACGGTGTCGGCGACGAAGGAGGACGAGGTCATGGTGATGGTCGCGCGCACGGACGCGCCGCTGACCGAGGTGATGCGGACGATCCGGGAAGCGCTCAAGCGGTAGCGCTGCCGCTATGGGGGCCGGTCCGGGGGCTGGTTTGGGCTCGCTTCCTGGGGCCGGTGGCCCGCGTCTTGGGCTGAGGTCGTCCGCCCCATGCGGGCAGTTCGGCACCGCCGGACTTCGCCATCGGGCGACCCACCGTCGCGGCGGGGAGAGGGGGCCCGGCCGGGCCCCAGCCGGGCCGCGGGCCCAGCGGCCGGGCGGCCACCTCGCGCTGCCGCCGGTCCGGGCTCGCCTCTCGGGGCCGGTGGCCCGCGTCTTGGGCTGAGGTCGTCCGCCCCATACGGGCGGCTCGGCACCGCCGGACTTCGCCATCGGGCGACCCACCATCGCGGCGGGGAGAGGGGGCCCAGCCTGGCCCCAAAGCCAGCGCCCAGCGGGCCACCTCGGCGCCGCTGGTTTGGGTTCGCCTCCCGGGGCGGCTTGGGCCGGCGTCGTCCGCCCATGCGGGCGGTTCGGCAGCGCCGGGCCTCGTCGTCCGACGTCCCGCCGTCGCGGCGGAATGAGGGGGCCCGGCCGGGCCGCGGAGCCGACGTCTGATCGGTCATCTCGGCTCCGCCGCCGCTCTTGCTGGAGAAGGGCGGCTGGCCGTCCGTGCGCAAAACCCGACGGGCGCCGCCCGCCCTGCGGGCGGTCGTCTTGCTCATGTGTGCAGCGGAGATGACTACTGAGGGAATTTGTTGGCACCCAGTGTCTTGCGAGGTGGCACAGCGTGCCATACCGTGAGGGTGTCCGGGCGGCCGGCGCGCTGCCAACCTCCGTGCGCCGGCTGTCCCCGCAAGCCGCTTCGCGCGCCCGGACAACGCCTGCGTCACCAGGCACCCGGCGCCACCCGCGCCATATCGAGCACCACCTCCGCCGAACCGACGGCACCGCATCAGCATCACCCGTCACGAGCCCAGCGTTCCCTCAGGCGTCCCCCCGTGGACGCTTCGCCGGAGGCACCGATGAACGAGATACTTGACGCGATCCTGGCGTCGGACACAGCACCCGAGGATTTCGCGGCCCTGCCCATCCCCGAGTCGTACCGCGCGGTGACCGTGCGCAAGGACGAGGCCGAGATGTTCTCGGGCCTCACCACCCGGGAGAAGGACCCCCGCAAGTCACTGCACGTGGACGAGGTGCCGGTGCCCGAGCTGGGCCCCGGAGAGGCACTCGTCGCCGTGATGGCCAGCTCGGTCAACTACAACTCCGTGTGGACCTCGATCTTCGAGCCGCTGCCGACCTTCGGCTTCCTGGAGCGTTACGGCAAGCTCTCCCCCCTCGCCAAGCGGCACGACCTGCCGTACCACATCATCGGCTCCGACCTCGCGGGCGTCGTGCTGCGCACCGGCCCCGGCGTGAACGCCTGGCAGCCGGGCGCCGAGGTCGTCGCGCACTGTCTGTCGGTCGAGCTGGAGAGCGCCGACGGCCACAACGACACCATGCTCGACCCCGAACAGCGCATCTGGGGCTTCGAGACCAACTTCGGCGGGCTCGCCGAGATCGCCCTGGTCAAGTCCAACCAGCTGATGCCCAAGCCGGCCCATCTGAGCTGGGAGGAGGCGGCCGCCCCCGGCCTGGTCAACTCCACCGCCTACCGGCAGCTGGTCTCCCGTAACGGCGCCGGGATGAAGCAGGGCGACAACATCCTGATCTGGGGCGCGAGCGGCGGGCTGGGTTCCTACGCCACCCAGTACGCGCTGGCCGGCGGGGCCACCCCGGTCTGTGTGGTCTCCTCGCCGCGGAAGGCCGAGATCTGCCGGCGGATGGGCGCCGAGGCGATCATCGACCGCACCGCCGAGGACTACACGTTCTGGAAGGACGACGGCACCCAGGACCCGCGCGAGTGGAAGCGGCTCGGCAAGAAGATCCGCGAGCTGACCGGCGGCGAGGACGTGGACATCGTCTTCGAGCACCCCGGCCGGGAGACCTTCGGCGCGTCCGTCTATGTGACCCGTAAGGGCGGCACGATCGTCACCTGCGCATCGACCTCCGGCTACACCCATGAGTACGACAACCGCTATCTGTGGATGTCGCTGAAGCGGATCGTCGGCTCGCACTTCGCCAACTACCGCGAGGCGTGGGAGGCCAACCGCCTGATCGCCAAGGGCAAGATCCACCCGACGCTGTCCAGGACCTACCGGCTGGAGGACACCGGGCAGGCGGCGTACGACGTCCACCGCAACCGCCACCAGGGCAAGGTCGGCGTGCTGTGCCTGGCCCCCGAGGAGGGCATGGGCGTACGCGACCAGGCGATGCGCGACCAGCACATCGACGCCATCAACCTGTTCCGTGACGACTTGTCGGAGCGGACCAACGAACACAGCCGTGACGACTTGTCGGAGCGGACCAACAAGCACAGCCGTGACGACTTGTCGGAGCGGACCGCCAAGCGCAGCGAGGACGTCCGATGAGTGGCGCGCCCCGTCCCAAGGACCGGCCCTGGCTGATGCGGACCTACGCCGGGCACTCCACCGCCGAGGCGTCCAACGAGCTGTACCGGCGCAACCTGGCCAAGGGCCAGACCGGGCTCTCGGTCGCCTTCGACCTGCCGACCCAGACCGGCTACGACCCCGACCACATCCTCGCCCGGGGCGAGGTGGGCCGGGTCGGGGTCCCGGTCTCGCATCTGGGCGACATGCGACGGCTGTTCCAGGAGATCCCCCTGGAGCGGATGAACACCTCCATGACCATCAACGCGACCGCGATGTGGCTGCTGGCGCTCTACCAGGTCGTCGCGGAGGAGCACGGCGCCGATATCGCGAAGCTCCAGGGGACGACGCAGAACGACATCGTCAAGGAGTACCTCTCGCGCGGTACGCATGTCTTCCCGCCGGGCCCGAGCCTGCGGCTGACCACCGACATGATCGCGTACACGGTCCACCACATCCCCAAGTGGAACCCGATCAACATTTGCAGCTACCACCTCCAGGAGGCCGGGGCCACTCCGGTGCAGGAGATCGCCTTCGCGATGTCCACGGCGATCGCCGTACTGGACGCGGTCTTCGCCTCCGGGCAGGTTCCCGAGGACCGTAAGGGCGATGTGGTGGCCCGGATCTCCTTCTTCGTGAACGCGGGCGTCCGCTTCATCGAGGAGATGTGCAAGATGCGCGCCTTCGGCCGCATCTGGGACCGGATCACCCGGGAGCGGTACGGCATCGAGAACCCCAAGCACCGCCGGTTCCGCTACGGCGTCCAGGTGAACTCGCTCGGCCTGACCGAGGCCCAGCCGGAGAACAACGTCCAGCGCATCGTCCTGGAGATGCTGGCCGTCACCCTCTCCAAGGACGCCCGCGCCCGCGCCGTCCAGCTCCCGGCCTGGAACGAGGCGCTGGGCCTCCCCCGGCCCTGGGACCAGCAGTGGTCGCTGCGCATCCAGCAGGTCCTCGCCCATGAGAGCGATCTGCTGGAGTACGACGACATCTTCGAGGGCTCGAAGGTGATCGAGAGCAAGGTCGCCGCGCTGGTCGAGGAGGCCGAGGCGGAGATCGAGCGGATCCAGGAGATGGGCGGGGCGATGGCCGCCGTCGAGTCCGGCTACCTCAAGGCGCGGCTGGTGGCCTCCCACTCCGAGCGCAGGGCGCGGATCGAGGCGGGCGAGGAGAAGATCGTCGGCGTCAACTGCTACGAGTCCACCGAGCCCAATCCGCTCACCGCCGACCTCGACACCGCGATCATGACGGTGGACCCGGAGAACGAGGCGCGGGTGGTCTCGGCCCTGCACTCCTGGCGCGAGGAGCGTGACGAGGGCCCCGCCCAGGAGGCCCTCGCCGCCCTCCGTAAGGCCGCCGCGGGCACCGAGAACCTGATGGAGGCGACCCTGCGCTGCGCCCGCGCGGGCGTGACCACCGGGGAGTGGGCCTGGGCGCTGCGCGATGTCTTCGGCGAGTACCGCGCCCCCACCGGGGTCGGCGGCGCGCCGCTGACCGTCGCCACGGAGACGGGCTCCCCGCTGGCCTCCGTCCGCGAGAAGGTCGACAAGACGGTGGCCGAGCTGGGCGGCGGAAGGCTGCGGCTGCTGGTCGGCAAGCCCGGTCTCGACGGGCACAGCAACGGCGCCGAGCAGATCGCCGTACGGGCCAGGGACGCCGGCTTCGAGGTGGTCTACCAGGGCATCCGGCTCACCCCGGAGCAGATCGTCTCGGCGGCCGTGGCCGAGGACGTGCACTGCGTGGGGCTGTCCATCCTGTCCGGTTCACATGCCGAGCTGGTGCCCGATGTGCTGGATCGGCTGCGCGCCGCGGGCGCCCAGGACATCCCCGTCATCGTCGGCGGGATCATCCCGGCCGCGGACGCCGCCGCACTGCGCGCGGCCGGTGTCGCCGCAGTTTTCACCCCCAAGGACTTCGGCATCACGGAGATCATCGGCCGTATTGTCGATGAGATCCGCGCCGCGAACACGCTTCCCCCTCTGGAGGTTCTCGTATGACCGCCCCCGACCGTTCCGATGCGGCCAGCCGGCTGCGCCCGCGCCGCTCCTGCCTGGCCGTCCCCGGCTCCAATCCGCGCTTCCTGGAGAAGGCCCAGGGGCTCCCGGCCGACCAGGTCTTCCTGGACCTGGAGGACGCCTGTGCGCCGCTGGCCAAGGAGGACGCCCGGCACACCATCGTCAAGGCGCTGAACGAGGGCGACTGGACCGGTAAGACGCGCGTGGTACGGGTCAACGACTGGACCACCCACTGGACGTACCGGGACGTCATCACGGTGGTCGAGGGCGCGGGCCCCAACCTGGACTGCATCATGCTGCCCAAGGTGCAGGACGCCCAGCAGATCATCGCGCTGGACCTGCTGCTCACCCAGATCGAGAAGACCATGGGCTTCGAGATCGGGCGGATCGGCATCGAGGCGCAGATCGAGAACGCCAAGGGCCTGGTCAACGTGGACGAGATCGCCGGCGCCTCGCCGCGCCTGGAGACCATCGTCTTCGGCCCGGCCGACTTCATGGCGTCCATCAACATGAAGTCGCTGGTCGTGGGCGAGCAGCCGCCCGGCTACCCGGCGGACGCCTACCACTACATCCTGATGCGGATCCTGATGGCGGCCCGCACCCATGACCTCCAGGCGATCGACGGCCCCTACCTCCAGATCCGGAACGTGGACGGCTTCCGGGAGGTGGCCGGGCGCGCCGCCGCCCTCGGCTACGACGGCAAATGGGTGCTGCACCCCGGCCAGGTGGAGGCGGCCAATGAGGTCTTCTCGCCGTCGCAGGAGGACTACGACCACGCCGAGCTGATCCTGGACGCCTATGACTACTGCACCTCGGCGGAGGGCGGTATGAAGGGCTCGGCGATGCTCGGCGACGAGATGATCGACGAGGCCAGCCGCAAGATGGCCCTGGTCATCGCGGGCAAGGGCCGCGCGGCCGGGATGGCCCGTACGTCCACCTTCCAGCCCCCGGAGGCGTGAGCCATGCAGTTCGGCCGTACCTATGAGGAGTTCACGGTGGGGGACGTCTACCGGCACTGGCCGGGGAAGACGGTCACCGAGTACGACGACCACCTCTTCTGTCTGCTCACCATGAACCACCACCCGCTGCACATGGACAGCAACTACGCCGAGAAGACGACCGATTTCGGCAAGAACGTGGTGGTCGGGAACTACATCTACTCGCTGCTGCTGGGCATGTCCGTCCCCGATGTCTCCGGAAAGGCCATCGCCAATCTGGAGATCGAGTCGCTGCGCCATGTCGCGCCCACCTTCCACGGCGACACGATCTACGGCGAGACGACGGTGCTCGGCAAGACGCCGTCGAAGTCCAAAACGGACCGGGGCATCGTGCATGTGGAGACCAAGGGCTACAAGCAGGACGGCACCCTGGTCTGTGTCTTCCGGCGCAAGGTGATGGTGCCGACCGCCACATACATCAAGGAGCGCGGCGGCGAGCAGCCGGGCCGCCCGGAGCTGGGAGAGCAGTGATATGAGCCGCCTCGCACAGACGGAGGGCCTGACCGACATCCAGCGGGAGATCCTCTCCACGGTCAGGGATTTTGTCGACAAGGAGATCCTGCCGGTCGCGACCGAGTTGGAACATCGCGATGAATATCCGACGGCGATCGTGGAGGGGCTGAAGGAGCTCGGCGTCTTCGGGCTGATGATCCCGGAGGAATACGGCGGTCTGGGCGAGTCGCTGCTCACCTACGCGCTGTGCGTGGAGGAGATCGCACGCGGCTGGATGAGCGTCTCGGGCATCATCAACACCCACTTCATCGTGGCCTACATGCTCAAGCAGCACGGCACCGAGGAGCAGAAGGAGTATTTCCTTCCCAAGATGGCGCTGGGCGAGATCCGGGGCGCCTTCTCGATGTCGGAGCCGGGGCTGGGCTCGGATGTGTCGGCGATCACCAGCAAGGCGGTGCGGGACGGCGACGAGTACGTTCTGAACGGCCAGAAGATGTGGCTGACCAACGGCGGCACCGCCACCCTGGTGGCGGTCCTGTGCCGGACCGGCGAGGCCCAGGAGGGGGTCGCCCCGCACAAGGCGATGACCACCTTCCTGGTCGAGAAGGAGCCGGGCTTCGGCGAGGTCCGGCCCGGTCTGACCATCCCCGGCAAGATCGAGAAGATGGGCTACAAGGGGGTCGACACCACCGAGCTCATCATGGACGGACTGCGCATTCCGGCCGATCGGGTGCTCGGCGGGACGCCGAACCGAGGTTTTTACCAAATGATGGACGGAGTGGAGGTCGGCCGGGTGAATGTGGCCGCGCGCGGCTGTGGAGTGGCGCGGCGCGCATTCGAGCTGGGCGTTGCATACGCACAGCAGCGGCATACCTTCGGCAAGCCGATCGCCCAGCACCAGGCCATCCAGTTCAAACTGGCCGAAATGGGAACAAAGGTCGAGGCGGCTCATGCGATGATGGTCAATGCGGCCCGTAAGAAGGATTCGGGCGCGCGCAACGACCTCGAGGCGGGAATGGCGAAGTACCTGGCGTCGGAGTACTGCAAAGAGGTCGTGGAGGACGCCTTCCGCATCCACGGCGGGTACGGCTTCTCCAAGGAATACGAGATCGAGCGCCTCTACCGAGAGGCACCGATGCTTCTCATCGGCGAAGGAACCGCCGAGATTCAGAAAATGATTATTGGACGGAGACTCCTGGAGGAATACCGAACCCAAGACTGAACGTCCCTTTTGGGGTGGTATCCGAGAGAAGAAGGTCACACCGCGCCGAGGGTCTTCGGTCACTGACAAGCCACCGACAGGCCCTGGCGCTTGCCCAGTTACCGCTCGCAACCGATACCATCCCGGAAAGCCGCCGTCCCCAGTCTTGCGTCGCGGCATCCTCCGCTACGAAGGTCATCCATGCCCCACAGCCAATCCTCTGCACAACGCGGTCGCGTCCGCCTCGCGCGCGGAGCGTCGCCGTGGCTCCTACCGACCGTCGCCACCGCGGCGGTCAGCCTTGCTCGGGCCCGCCGCTCCGGACGCTGGACGGCGGTCGCCGTGCCCGCCACCGCGCTCGCGGCGGGCATGCTGTGGTTCTTCCGCGACCCCGAGAGAGAGATCACGCATGGCCGTGTGATCTCTCCGGCCGACGGTGTGGTGCAGAGCATCATGCCGTGGAAGGACGGGCGCACCCGCGTCGCCATCTTCATGAGCCCGCTCAATGTCCACGTCAACCGCGCCCCGCTGGCCGGCACGGTCACCTCCGTGGAGCACATCCCCGGTGGCTTCGTTCCCGCGTTCAACAAGGAGAGCGAGAACAACGAGCGGGTCGTCTGGCACTTCGACACCGAGCTCGGTGACATCGAGATGGTCCAGATCGCCGGTGCGGTAGCCCGGCGTATCGTGCCGTATGTGCCACAGGGCACCAAGGTCGAACAGGGTGAGCGGATCGGTCTCATCCGCTTCGGCTCGCGCGTCGACATCTACCTCCCCGAGGGTGTCGATGTCGCGGTCGAGGTCGGCCAGGCCACCACCGCGGGGGTGACTCGCCTTGACCGTGATTGATCCCGACACACAGGCCGCCTGGGTCCCGGAGGCCGATGTGGACGAGGCGGACGTCGACGAGACGGACGACATGCCGCTGTCGACGCGCCTGTCGATAGCCGACACGCTGACCCTGGGCAACGCCACCTGTGGCTTCCTCGCGGTCTACTTCACCACCACCGGCGTCCTCATCCCGCACCTCACGGGCAGCGAGGACGGCGGGATGACCCGGCACAGCGCCGCCTCCGCGGTCATGCTGATGCTGCTCGCCTCCGTCTTCGACCTCTTCGACGGGCTCGTCGCGCGGAAGCTGCGCAGCTCGGCGATGGGCGCGGAGCTGGACAACCTCTCCGACCTGATCAGCTTCGGCCTGGCGCCGGCGTACTTCGTGCTGGTCTGGGGGATGGTCTCCGACGACGCGTATCAGCGGGTCTCGGTGGTGGGCGCGATCGTGGTGCTGCTGGCGGTGGTGCTGCGGCTTGCCAGATTCTCCTGTGTCACGCTGCGTGACGGCGTCTTCCAGGGCATGCCCAGCCCCTTCGGCGCTCTGACCGTGGTCTCGGTGGTCCTGCTGGGCCTGCCGTTCGTGCCCACCCTGCTCGCGATCATCGGCGTCGCCTGGCTGATGGTGAGCCGTGTGGAGTACCCCAAGCCGCGCGGCCGGCTCGCGGTGGCCATGCTCAGCTGGATCGTCACCAGCATGGCCCTCCTGGCGGCCTGGGCCTTCGAGGCCCCCGGCGGTGAGCTGCTGCTCCAGTCGGCGTGCGCGCTCCAGGTCGTCATGGGCGCGGTGATTCCGCTGTTCGCCACGGCCCGCCGGGTGAACGCGTTCCGCGACAACCGCCGCGAGGCGAGGGCGGCGCAACTCCCCTAGCGCCGCCGTCCGACCGCACCAGCCCACCGGGGTGGGCCCGAACAAACCACTCGGGCCCACCCCGCTGCCGTGTCCGGGACCAGGGCTGGGCTGGGCTGCCGGGGGCTTGTTCCCCACCCCGCCCCTTCCCGAATCCGGGGGCAAGCCCCCGGCCCCCCGGCCAGGAGCCCCACCACCACGCGCCGGGCCCCGGCCAAGAGGCCCACCGCCAGGCGCCCCGCCCTCGGCCGAGAGGTCCACGACCGAGCGCCCGGTCCCCCGCCCCGGCACAGCCCACGCCCCGACCGCACGCCGGGCTCGCGGCCCGATGCCGTCCGAAGGACGAAGCCCGATCGCGAGTACCGGGCAGCCCGAACCGAACGCGGGGGCCGGGCCGGGGGCCAACCCGGGCAGCCTGCGCCCACAGAGCCCGGACGCGGCCTCGGAACGAGGGCAGAAGCGCAGCTCCCGTGCGGAGCCCGGGGTCACAGCCCGTAGGGTCCGGGGGTACGACCCAGCGAAGTCCACAGGGCACAGCCCTCGCGGGACTCGGGGCGCAGCCCCGGTCGGGGGCCGGGGGCTTACCCCCGGATTCGGGAAGGGGCGGGGTGGGGAACAAGCGCCCGGTGGCCCCCCATCTGGTTCGGGGTGCGGGCGCCATGTGGGGGCCGGGGTCTGCCCCAGTTCGGTGGGGAATGGGGGTCCGGCGGACCGCGCGCTGGCGGTTGGCCGCCGGGTGCAGTCCTCATGGAGGTCCGTGGCTGGGGTCAGGGGAGGAAGTCCTTGGCCAGGCGTTCTGCGGTGCGTTCCAGGAGGGGGCCCGCTTCGGCGATGCAGCGGGCCGGGTCCGGTTCCAGGTCCGTGAGGGCGTACGCGCGGCGGATGCCCGCGTTGCCCAGGGCCGCCGGGGCGAGGGCCAGGCGGCCGCAGACCGCGACCACTTCGATGCCGCGTGCGCGGGCCGCCGCCGCGACGCCCGCCGGGGCCTTGCCGTGCAGGGTCTGGTCGTCCAGCGAGCCCTCCCCCGTGATCACCAGGTCCGCGCCCTCCAGCGCGGTGGGGAAGCCGAGGACGTCGAGCATGACCTCGATGCCGGGGCGGAAGGTCGCGCCCAGGCCGACCAGGGCGCCGAAGCCCATGCCGCCCGCCGCGCCCGCGCCGGGCGCGAGGGCGTATTCGGCGGCCGGGGCGCCGACCGCGCGCTCCAGGACGCGTACGTAGTGGGCGAGGGCGGTGTCCAGGGCCGCCACATCGTCCTCGCCCGCGCCCTTCTGCGGGCCGTAGACCGCCGCCGCGCCCTTCGGGCCGGTCAGGGGGTTGTCGACATCGCTGGCCAGGACGGTCTCGGTGTCGGCGAGGCGCGGGTCGAGGCCGGACAGGTCGGCCGTGGCGAGGTCGCGCAGCGGGCCACCGCCCGGGGCGACGGGGGTGCCGTCCGCCCGCAGGAAGCGCGCGCCGAGCGCGCTGAGCATCCCCGCGCCGCCGTCCGTCGTGGCGCTGCCACCAACGCCGAAGACGATCGTGCGGGCGCCCGCGTCGAGCGCCGCTCGCAGGAGTTCCCCGCTGCCGTACGTGGTCGCCGTGAGTGGGGCGAAGACCCCCGCCGGGAGATGCCGCAGCCCGGACGCCTCGGCCATCTCCACCACGGCCGTGGCCCCGTGCAGCGCGTACGCCGCGGTCACCGGCGCGCCCAGCGGCCCGGTGACCCTCACCTCGCGCCGTTCGAACCCGGCCGCGACCGCCGCGTCCACCGTGCCGTCCCCGCCGTCGGCGACGGGCAGCGCCTCGATCCGCAAGCCCTCGCCGCCATGGGACGCGCCGCGGCGCAGCCCCGCCGTGACGCGTTCGGCGACCTCCACCGCCGTGAGCGAGCCCTTGAACTTGTCCGCGGCGATCAGTACGCGCCTCGGGGGCGTGGCCTGCCCCTCCGCCCACGTCCTGGTCCGTGCCGCGGCATCTGTCTTCGAAGCCCCCGGAGTTCCAGAAGCCCCCGGAGCCCCCGGAGTTCCCGGAGCCCCCGGAGCCTCCCGCGTCTTCGAAGTCTGCGATGCGTCCGTTGTCTCCGACGCGTCCGATGCCGTCGAAGCCTCCGTCGAAGCGTCCGTCACCTTGGTAACTCCTCGCATTCGCACAGGCGGTCGCGCCGTTGTGACCCTATCCGGCGCGGGCACACCGGTACACCCACCTCAGTTGGGTACACCTGGCCCATGACCCTCAGCGGGAGCGCACTCGCGGACCGGATCCACGGCGGCTGGCTCGGCCGGATCGCCGGGAACATGCTCGGCAAGCCCGTCGAAAACGGCGACCACTGGACCCGGGATCGCATCGACCGGTATCTGCGCCGCGCCGACGCCCTGCCGCTGACCGACTACCTCCCCGCGCTGGAGCCGCTGCCCGACCCGGTGGAGTTCGAGCTGCGCCCCGAGTGGCAGCGGTGCGTGCGCGGCCGGATCCAAGGCAGTTGCCGCGACGACGACGTGGACTACTCCGTCCTCGGCCTGCATCTGCTGGAGACCCACGGGCCCGGCTTCAGCACCGAGCAGGTCGGCGAGATGTGGCTGCTGCGGCTGCCGTATCTGCAAACGTTCACCGCCGAGCGGGCCGCCTACCGCAATCTCACGGCCGGGGTGAAACCGCCGCTCAGCGCGACCCTCGACAACCCCTACCAGGAGTGGATCGGCGCCCTGATCCGCGCCGACATCCACGGCTGGGTCAACCCCGGCGAACCACACCGGGCCGCCGCGATGGCCCGCCGCGACGCCGTCCTCTCCCACACCGGCAACGGGGTGTACGGGGCGATGTGGGCGGCCGCGCTGGTCGCGGCCGCGTTCACGGCGGACGGTCCGCGCGCCGCCGTCGCCAGCGCCCTGGACCGGATCCCGCCGCGCTGCCGGCTGGCCCGTACGGTGCGCCGGGCCATGTCCCTGTACGACGCGGGCGTGGCGTGGGCGGACGCGCTCGCCCAGCTGGAGAAGGAGACCGCCGGGCTGCACTGGATCCATGTGGTCCCCAACGCCGCCGTCCTCACGGCCGGGCTGCTCTACGGTGCGGGCGACTTCACCGCGACGATCGCCCTGACGGTGCGCGGCGGCCTGGACACCGACTCCAACGGCGCCACGGCCGGGTCGGTCGCGGGGGTGCTGTGCGGCGCGGCGGCCATCCCGCCGCAGTGGACCGAGCCACTGGAGGACCGGGTGCGCAGCGCCGTCTTCGGCTTCGACGGCGCCCGCATCAGCGACCTGGCGGCGCGTACGCACCGGCTGGCGGTCTCCTCGGCGGAGCGCTAGGGCCCGTCGGTGTCATCGGCGATCCTTACGTCTGTCGACGGCGCCAGCGGACCTCACGTCTGTGGACGCCGTCTCTGGGCCTTACGTCTGTCGACGCCGTCCGTGGGCCTTGAGCCTGTCCGTATCGACCGTGAGCCTTGAGTCCAGCGACGCCGTCAGCGGGCCGGATCGGCGATCCGGTCGAGCCACTCCCGCAGGAGGTTGCGTTCGGGCACGGTCAGGGCGTCGGTCCTGGGCAGTGCGGCGCGCAGGGTGACGGCGGCCGCGACGGGCCCGGGTTCGGCGGCCGCGGGCGCGTCCGTCGTGATCGCCGCGATGGCCGCCTCGCGCGCGGTACGGGACAGCTCCGGATCGCGGCGGGCCTCGGGCGTCGTGATGAGCGTGAGCGTCGTACCGCAGCCGGCGGCGTGGACGAGGGCCGCGGCGCGTTCCTCGGGGATGGCGAGCCGCCCCGCTTCGGCGATGCGCCGGATGAGCCGGGCGAGCACGTCGAAGGCGGCCACGGCGGCCGGTGAGGGCACTCCGGGGTGGTGTCCGCCGTACATCAGCGAGTACAGCGCCGGGTTGGCCAGGCCGAGGCCGATGTGCAGATCCCACCCGGCGCGCAGGTCCTCGACCGGGTCATCGCTGGCCTCGTGGACGGCCTTGCTGCTCAGGTACTCCGTGAAGCCGTACGCCACGACCGCGTCGAGCAGGCCCTGCTTGTCGCCGAAGAGCCGGTAGATGGTCGGCGGCTGCACTCCGGCCGCGGAGCTCACCGCCCGGGTCGAGACCGCGTCGGGCCCGCCGTCGGACAGCAGCCGGGCGGCGGCCGCGACGATGCGCTCGCGGTTCCCGTCCCGGGCGCCGTTCCCATCCCGCTCGCGGTTCCCGTCGCTGGGCGTGTCATGGCTCCCATCGCGGTTCGCCTCGTGGCTTGCCCCGCGGTTCGCGGCGTGGGTCCCGTCCGCCGCGGTGACGTCCTCGCTCTCCATACTTCCAACGATAACAGGATCACGTTAGCGGGCATTCGCTTCCAGTGATACGTTGATAGCAATATCAACGGAAACAATGGCAACACGCGGAGGAGATCGCCGTGATCATCGTTACCGGAGCCAATGGCCAGCTCGGCCGGATGGTCACCGAGCGGCTGCTGGAGCGCGTCCCCGCCAGGGAGATCGGCGTCAGTGTGCGCGACGTGGACGCGGCCCAGGACCTCGGCGCGAAGGGCGTACGCGTCCGCATGGGCGACTTCACCGGCCCGGCGACGCTCGCCCACGCCTTCGAGGGCGCTTCGAAGGTCCTGATCGTCTCGACGGACAGCACGGGCGAGACGGCCGTCCGGCACCACCGCACGGCCGTCGAGGCCGCGGCGAAGGCCGGGGCCCAGCGGATCCTCTACACGAGCCACATGGGCTCGAACCCGTCCTCCCCCTTCCCCCCGATGCCCGACCACGCCGCCACCGAGGAGGCGCTCCGGCAGTCCGGTGTCCCCTTCACCTCACTGCGCAACGGCTTCTACGCCTCATCGGCCGTGATGCTGATCAGCGCCGCGCTGGAGACGGGCGTCCTCGCCGCGCCCGAGGATGGGCCGGTCGCCTGGACCGCCCATACCGACCTCGCCGACGCGGCGGTCCTCGCCCTCACCGGCGAGACCCTCACCGGCGCGGCCTTGGACGGCCTGACCCCGGCGCTCACCGGCCCCGAGGCGATCGACATGGCAGGAATCGCGGACATCCTCACCCGGCTGATGGGCCGCCCGATCCGCCGCGTCGTCGTCTCCGACGCCGACTACCGTGCGCGGTTGCTCTCCGCGGGCCTCCCCGAGCACGCCGCCGACATGCTCGTCGGCCTCTTCGCCGCCAGCCGCGACGGCGACTTCGCCCCGGCCGACCCCACCCTCGCCGATCTCCTCGGCCGCCCGACGGTCCGTATGGAGGACTACCTGAAGTCGGCTCTCGCTCCGGCCCGGTGACGACGCGCCCGGAGCGAGGGGGACCCACTCGGCCCGGCCCACGGCAGGGCCGGGCCGCGTCGTCTCCCGGCCCCGCCCAAAGGGTGCGCCGGACGTGTCGGCCCTGCCCCGGCTGTCGCGCGTTCCAGGGGATACGGCCCGGCCCTATCCCCTGGAACGGGATACGGCCCGGCTGGAACGGGATACGGCCCGGCCGGCCGTCGCCCGGTCAGTGCTCCGCCGTCGCCCGGTCAGTGCTCCGCCGTGTCCCAGGCGCTGCCCAGCCAGCCGCCGTGGCTGTCGAGGAGGGCGACGAGGGCTGCGGTCACACGGTCGTCCCACCCGTCCGTCACGACCTTCAGCT
Source organism: Streptomyces malaysiensis subsp. samsunensis (assembly GCF_024519315.1). Classification (GTDB taxonomy): domain Bacteria; phylum Actinomycetota; class Actinomycetes; order Streptomycetales; family Streptomycetaceae; genus Streptomyces; species Streptomyces malaysiensis. Next base: position 93,265 of record NZ_JANIIC010000021.1, read on the forward strand.
CGAAGGCGGTTCCGGGGCCGCTGTGGAAGTCGAGGACGACCCTGCGGTCCAGCCGCCATCTGATGCGGCGCGGGGTGCGGGCCGGGTCGCCTCCGCCGTTGAGGACGCTGGCGATCACGATCAGCAGTTGGAGGGGCAGGAACAGCCACCAGACACCCCACCAGACCGGCCGCCCCTTGAAGCCGACGGCGGGCCGGGAGCCGGTCTGCTGGACGGTCCAGCGGGCGCGGAGGCCACCCTTCATCGCGGGGCGTCGGATGACGAGGGCCAGGGGTTCACCGGCGGCGCCCAGGACTTCGTACGTCGCGGGCCCACCCTTGGTGGCCGACTTGGTCGCCACCTGCGCGAACACCTGCCCGCGATGAGGGTCGGCCCAGAGGGTGAACGCGCGGGTGCCCTCCTTACCGGCGGCACGGTACTCGGGGAGCCCGCCGTCGGGTGGGTTCCGCCGCTCGGGGAAGGCCAGCGGGCGGCTGGTGCGGCCGCGGCGTGCGGGGCCGTCGGAGATCCGTATCGTCCAGGGGACGCCGCCTTCCGCGGACTCGTCCTCCTCCCCCACGGTCCGGCCGCTCAGCCATAGGAAACGTGCCATCCCCGTACTCCCCCGTCCGCAGCCTCCGACGCCGTGCCGGGCGGAGCCTACCTCTGCCCGTCCGGAGAAACGCGCTCGCCGTCGGCCGCGGCGCGTGCGTACGCTCGCCGCATGAGCAGCGAGACGACGCACCGGCCACTGGTGGCGATCCTCAGCGGGGCGGGCATCTCCACCGACTCCGGGATCCCCGACTACCGCGGTCCGCAAGGGCTGTGGCGGCGCGATCCCGAGGCCGAGAAGCTCGTGACGTACGAGTACTACATGACGGACCCGGAGATCCGGCGCCGCTCCTGGCTGATGCGGCGCGACAGCGAAGCGCTGCGCGCCCGGCCCAACGGGGCGCATGAGGCCGTCGCCCGGCTGGAGCGCTCGGGGGTGCCGGTGCGGGTGATCACCCAGAACGTGGACGGGCTGCACCAGATCGCCGGGATGCCCGCCCGCAAGGTGCTCGAACTGCACGGCACCGCGCGGGCCGTGCGGTGCACCCACTGCCAGGCGCGGTCCGGGATGGCGGAGGCGCTGGAGCGGGTCGCGGCGGGCGAGGCGGATCCGGTGTGCCGGGAGTGCGGCGGGATCCTGAAGTCGGCCACGGTGATGTTCGGGGAGAGCCTCGATCCGGACGTACTGACCGAGGCGGTCGCGGTAGCGCGGGCGTGCGACATCTTCATCGCGGTCGGCACCAGCCTCCAGGTGCAGCCCGCGGCCTCGCTCGCCGGGCTGGCCGCCGAGCACGGTGCCCGGCTGATCATCGTCAACGCCGAGCCCACGCCGTACGACGGGCTCGCGGACGAGGTCGTCCGAGAGCCCATCAGTGTGGCGCTGCCTGCTGTGTTGGAGCGGATCGCCGGTGGGGAGGGGGGTTGGTAGGGCGGCTGATCAGTGGTTTGGCAGTTCGATAGCTCAGCAGCTCGGCAGCTCGGCGCCTCGGCATCAGAAGAGGCCGGGCAACTGCTGGCCCGACTCGAACTCCAGCAGTCGGCGCTTGCGGTCCAGGCCGCCGCCGTAGCCGGTGAGGCTTCCGGTGGAGCCGACGACGCGGTGGCAGGGGACGATGATGCCGACCGGGTTCTTGCCGTTGGCCAGGCCCACCGCGCGGGACGCGGTCGGCTGCCCGATGCGGTCGGCCAGCCGGCCGTACGACCAGGTCTCGCCGTACGGGATGCGCCGCAGCTCGGCCCAGACGCGGCGCTGGAAGGGCGTGCCGTCCAGGTGCAGCGGCAGGTCGAACTCGGTCAGCTCGCCCGCGAAGTAGGCCGTGAGCTGGCGGAGAGTCTCGGCGAACGGGGTGTCGGCCGGGTCGCCGGGCGCGCCGAAGGTCTCCTCGGGTGGGCGGTGGCGCTGCTGGACCATGTAGAGGCCGGACAGTTCTGTGCCGGTGGCCACGAGGGTGAGGGGGCCGTAGGGGCTGTCGATGGTGGTGTGGGTGCGGGGCATGGGGTTCCTCGGCGGGGTTTGGGTGCGGGGTGGCGGCTTACCGTTGTGCCGGGCCGTTGTTTTGTTGCCGGGTGCGGGGCGGTCGGGGCGGCGGCTTCCCGTTGTATCGGGCCAGCGTCTCGTTGCCGGGTGCAGGCCGGTGGGCGCGGCGGCTTTCCGTTGTGCCGGGCCACCGTCTCGTTGCCGAGTGCGGGCCGGTGGGCGCGGCGGCTTTCCGTTGTGCCGGGCCACCGTCTCGTTGCCGAGTGCGGGCCGGTGGCCGGTTTGTGCCCACCCGTTCCGCCCCGCGGAACGATTGCCCACAAACCGGTGCGTCGCCCGGCCGGGTGCGTAGCAGCAGTCCGTCGTTTCGTTGCCGGGTGCGGGCCGGCAGTCCGTCGTTTCGTTGCTGGGTGTGGGGTGGTGGGTCGTCATGCTGCGGGGAGGCGGTTGATGGCGTGGGCGGGGTCCGTGGCCCATAGGTATTGGACGGCGTACGCGCGCCAGGGTCGCCAGCGTGCCGAGTGGCGGGTGAGGGCGCCGGGCGTGGCGGGCAGCCCCAGTTCGGCGGCGGCGCGGCGCACCCCGAGGTCGGTCGGGAGGAAGGCGTCCGGGTCGCCCAGGGCGCGCATCGCGATCACCTCGACGGTCCAGGGGCCGAGCCCCGGCAGCGCGCCCAGGCTCGCGCGGGCGTCGTCCCAGTCGCTGCCGACGCCGAGCGCGACCCGGCCCCCGGCGAGCGCGCCGACCAGCCCGGTGAGGGTGGTGCGGCGGGTACGGGGCATGGCCAGCTTCTCGGGGTCCAGCCCGGCGAGGGCCTGGGCGGACGGGAAGAGGTGGGTCAGACCGCCCGCCGGGTCCTCCACCGGCTCGCCGTGCGCCACGACCAGACGCCCCGCGTGGGTGCGGGCGGCCGCCGTGGACACCTGCTGCCCGAGCACGGCGCGCACCGCGAACTCGTCGGCGTCCACCGCGCGCGGCACCCGCCGCCCCGGTGCCTTGTCGACCAGCGGGGCCAGCTGGAGGTCTGTACGCAGCAGGTCGTCCACGGCGGCCGGGTCCGCGTCGAGGTCCAGCAGCCGCCGGCAGCGGCTGATCGCCCCGGCCAGGTCACGGAGGTCGGCGAGGGAGAGCTGGCAGGCGATGTGGTCCGGCCTCGGGCGCAAAGTGACCACCCCGGGCCCGTACGGCAGCCGCAGCGTGCGCCGGTACGCGCCGTCGCGCCACTCCTCGACACCGGGGACGGCGGTGGCGGCCAGGTGCCCGAAGAGGTTGTCCGGGCACAGCGGCGCACGGAACGGCAGCCGCAGCGTGAGCGCCCCCGGCACGCTGGCCCGCGGCCCGCGCCGCGCCCGCTGCCGCAGCTCGGTCGGGGCGAGCGCGAAGATCTCCCGTACGGTCTCGTTGAACGCGCGGACGCTGGCGAACCCGGCCGCGAAGGCGATGTCCGCCATCGGGAGCTCGCTGGTCTCGATGAGCAGCCGCGCGGTCTGCGCACGCTGCGCCCTGGCGAGCGCGAGCGGGCCCGCGCCGAGCTCGGCGAGCAGCTGCCGCTCGACCTGCCGGGTGCTGTAGCCGAGCCTGCCCGCCAGGCCAGGCACCCCGTCCCGGTCCACCACTCCGTCGGCGATCAGCCGCATCGCCCGCGCGACGAGGTCGGCGCGCTCGTTCCACTGCGGCGATCCGGGGCTGGCGTCCGGACGGCACCGCTTGCAGGCCCGGAACCCGGCCTGCTGGGCGGCCGCCGCGCTGGGGTAGAACCGCATGTTCTCGGGCTTGGGTCCGACCACCGGACAGCTCGGCCGGCAGTAGATCCCGGTGGTCACGACGGCGATGAAGAACCACCCGTCGAAGCGGGCGTCCTTCGCCTGTGCGGCGCGGAGGCACCGGTCGGTGTCGGTGTGCATGCGTCCAGCATCCGTCAGCGGGGCGGGTACGTTCTCGCGGGAATCCGACATCGACCTTGCCCGGGGAGTGCGCCATGGGCCTCGCCCGGGGAGTCCGACGTCCGCCTCGTCCGGGGAATGCGACATCGACCCCGCCCGGGGAGGCCGCCATCCACTTCGCCCAGGGATTGCGGCATCGACCCCGCCCGGGGAATCCGACGTCCACTCATCCGGGGATTGCGGCATCGACCCCGTCCAGGGAATCCGGCATCCACCTCGCCCAGGGACCCCACCATCCGCCTCGCCCGGCGGCGCCCGCCCGCGCCCGCCCAGCGCGACCGCGCCACGCCGGCCGCCCCGCGTCCGTCTCGCCCAGGGAGCCCGACGTCCACCCCGCCCAGGGACCCTGCCATCCGCCATACCCGGCGGCGCCCACCCGCACCCGCCCAGCACGACCGCGCCACGCCGGCCGCCCCGCGTCCATCTCGCCCAGGGACCCCGGCACCCACCTCGCCCAGGGACCCCACCATCCGCCACACCCGGCGGCGCCCACCCGCACCCGCCCAGCACGACCGCGCCACCTCGCGACACCGCCCCGCGTCCGTCGTTCCGGCGGTGTTTGGTGCGAAGGGGCAGACCGGGGGCCTGATGATCGGCATGATGAGGAATGTGACGGAACACCGTGAGATACCCCTGGCGAACGGCACGACCGTACGGCTGGAACTGGCCCCCGTGGGGGAGCCCTCCCCCGAGGACGCCTACGGCGGCGTGGGGGGCGTGACCCCGGTGGGGCGCAGGGCGCGGGCCGCGGCCACGCTCGCCAACGCCGGTCTGGGCGTCATCCTCGAAGGGCTTGGGTCGGTACTCCAGGAGGTGCACGACGCCGTCCGCTCGACTCCTCATCCGCCCGAGGAGTTCACCGTGCAGTTCGGGGTGCAGGTCGGCCAGGACCTCAAACTCGGCATCGTGGGCGCCAACGGCAATGCCAACTTGACCATTTCGGCCACCTGGAGGCCCTCGGCGGAATCCGGGCCGACGGTGCCGACGGTGCCGCCGCGGCCGTCCCACTCCAGCCCCACGGCCTGAGCCCATGGGGTGGTTCCACGCGCACGGGTCCTCGTCGCGGCCCGCGGTGTCCATTCTCGCCAAGGCCGACGGAAGACCGGCGGGCGCGGGCGTCCTGCTGCCCCGCCGCCACCTGCTGACCTGCGCCCATGTGGTCAACAGCGCCCTCGGAAAGGACATGCTGGCCCCGGATCACCCGGGCCCGATCGCCGTTTCCATACGGCTGCACACACCGGAGCACACCGTAGAGGCCGATGCCGAGCTGACGGTCTGGATACCGCCGCGGACCGACGACGGCGGCCTGGGCGCCTTCGAGTGGAACGGCGACCTCGCCGTACTGCGGCTGACCGGGGCCCTGCCGACCGCGGTCGAACCGCCGCGCTGGCACCCGATGGCCGAGCGCCAGCTCGTACGGGCCTGGCACGGCAGCGGTGAGCCCGGAGTCTTCGCCGATGCCGAAGTGAGCGAATGCGACGGGCGGTTCGGCTACTTCGACGGGGCCGAACGCACCCTGGACATCGAACCCGCCTACAGCGGTGGCCCGTTGTGGTCCAACGAGGAGAGCGCCGTCGTCGGGCTCGTGACGGCGAAGCTCCGCGTCCGGGGAACGCTGCGCCGCGCGTGGGGGATTCCCTGGCAGCGCGTCACACGCGAGCTGGACGACGCCGGGGCGGGCCATCTGCTGCCCCGGCAGCCCGCGGAGGACATACGCGACCACCCGGCCTACGGGGAGCTCGTCGCCCTGCTGGACGGGCCGCTGGCGCTGTCCGAGGGCTGGACTCGCTGCTGCCGGACGGTCGCCCGGCAGTGCGGCCTCGGCCATCGCGCCGACGGTCTGCCCTCGGCCGACGAGTTCGCCCATCTGCTGCTCACCCGGGCGCGAGCCCTGCCCGCGCTGGTCGAGGCGGTACGCGGCACGGCGGGCCCGGTGGCCGACGACCTCCTCGCCGTAGGACGCCGTCACGGGCTGCCCAAGCTGCTCTCGCCGGGCGAGCACGAGCGGCTGCTGGTCCAGCTGCGCGCCCTGTCCGCGACCGCGGCGGCCGGTGTCCCCGGGGCCGTAAGGGCGGCACTGCCGCTGGCGGCGCTGCCCACGGCGCTGCTCACCGGAGGGGACGGCGGCCACGGCTGTGACGGCGGGGTGGGCGGTCACGGCCGCCATGACGTCAACGGCGGGCAGCACGGCGAGCGGTTCGAGGCGCTCATCGCCCACCTGGAAGGGCTGCACGGGGACAGCTCGCCGGCCGACGACGGCGCCATGGCCGTGCCGGGGCTGCTGCGGGCCGTGGAGTTCGTGGCCGCGGGATGCTGTCCGGCGGACCAGGGCGCCGCGCTGCGGCGGTGGAACGCGGCGGTCGCCCGTCGCCTCGGCGTCCATGACGCCGCCCTGATGGACCGTCGCCACGACGCCGGGCAGTGGGCCCGGAGCGCCTCCCGGGGCGCCGCGCCCCGGGTGGTGGCGAAGCTGGACCCCTGCGGGCCCGCATCGGGCGGCGGCACGACGACGGCGGCGCGCGAGGAGCCCGAGCGCTATCGGCTGCGGCTGTGGTGCGACGACGGGGACGGGCTGCGCCAGATGTCGGACGACAGCGAACGGCCGCGTGGCGCCGAGGAGGTGGCCCAGGAGATCTTCGCCGCCGTGGGCTCGCTCCGTCGGCCCGACCCCTCGGGGCCGCGGCCCGTCATCGAGCTGATCGTGGACCGGGACGCCCTGGAGGTGCCCGTGGACCGCTGGAAGGCCGCGGGGCCGGGGGCGGTGCTCCCCATCCGGCTCGGCACCCCGTACCCCCTGGTCGTCAACTGCCCCGAGCTGCGCGAGCTGAACGGCGGCACGATGCTGGACCAGTGGCGGGAGCGCTGGACCCGGCTGGACGCCGAGGAGCCCCTGCACATCGACGACGCCACGGCCCCCGACCCCGAGGCGGTGTGCGGTCTGGTCATGGAGCGGCTCACCGCCCGGGTCACCATCGATGTGGCGGCCCACCGGCGCACCGGTGTGGTGCAGATGTGTCTCGCCGCGGGCGTTCCGGTGGTGCTGTGGGACCGCAGCGGGGAGCCGGAGTCCCCGGCGGTGCGCCACGCGGCGGGGATGAACGCCCGTGAACTGCCGGAAGCGGTACGGATCTACCGCACGAAGACCATGCAGAGGCCCGAGGAGTACACCGGGCGGCCGGTGCTCGCCTGGGCCGACGCCGGGCGGGCGCTGCCCCGGCTGGACCTCGCGGATCCCACGGAGTGACGGTGAGACGCGATGGCGGTGAGACGCGATGACGGCGGGACGCGGGGAGGGCGACGCGTGGGGAGAGTGAGGCGTGGTGACGGGACGTCAGGAGGCGTGCGATGTCCGCTGAGGCGGACCGAGAGGGAGGTTCCCCGATGAATCCACCGGAGCGGGACGACTGGCGGCTGTTCCGGGGAGACGGCGTGCCCCGGCATATGGAGATGCCACCCGCCCCGCCGTGGCGCCGCTTCGGCGGCGGGGAGCGGCCATCTCCCGAAGGGGAGCGGCCATCCCCGGAGGGGGAGCAGCCATCTCCCGAGGGGGAGCGGGCCGCCCCCGGCGAGGAACGGGCCGCCCCCGGCGGGGAGCAGGCGCCGCCCGCTTCCGGCCGGTCGCGCCCGGCGCCGTATCTCATCGCGCCCGAACACGCGGACGTGGTCAACGCCGCCCTCCATCTGCGGCGTCCACTGCTCGTCACCGGCAGCCCGGGGACCGGCAAGTCCTCGCTCGCGCGGGCGATCGCGCATGAGCTGGATCTGGGCGAGGTGCTGCGCTGGCCGGTCAACAGCCGTTCCACCGTGCAGGACGCGCTCTACCGCTACGACGCGATCGGGCGACTGCGCGAGACGGCCCTGCGGCGCGACCGCGACGAGGCCGAGCCCGACATCGGCAGCTTCGTACGGCTCGGGCCGCTGGGCACCGCGCTGGTGCCGGGCGAACGCCCCCGGGCGCTGCTCGTCGACGAGCTCGACAAGGGCGATGTCGACCTGCCGAACGACCTGCTGACCGTCTTCGAGGAGGGCGAGTTCGAGATCCCCGAGCTGGCCCGGCTGCCGGAGGACCAGTCGGTGGTGGAGGTGCTCACCGAGCGGCCGGGCGAACGGGCCACGGTCCGGCGGGGCCGGCTGGTGTGCGACGAGTTCCCGGTCGTGGTGATCACCAGCAACGGCGAACGCGACTTCCCGCCCGCCTTCCTCCGCCGCTGCGTACGTCTTGAGCTGCCCACCCCCGACGAGGGGCGGCTGCGGGCGATCGTCACCGCGCATCTGGGAGACGACGCGCTGGAGGAGGTCGATCAACTGCTGGACACCTTCCTCCGTCGGCGCGCGGCGCGTGAGCTGGCGACCGACCAGCTGCTGAACGCCGTGTTCCTACGGGCGGGCGGCATGGACGTGACGGCGGAGGGGCTGCTGGAAGCGGTGCTGCACCGGCTCGGCGGGGCGGTGTGACACATGGTGGGGGGCGGCACCGGGCGGTTGGGACGGCTTGACGAGGCGATGGCGATCCTCACCGCCGGCGGTCTCGAACTGTCCAGGGAGGAGCTGCTCGACGCGCTCTGGCTGGCCGGGCGGCTGCCCGAGGACGGCCCGGAGCGGGCGCCTCTGGCCCGCGCGGTGGCCCGCGGCGGAACGGCACTGCCCGCCACGCGCCCCGAGCCCGCCCGCCCCGCCGCCACGGCCTCAACGGCCGCACCCGTACAGCAAACCGAACAGCGGTCCGCCCAGCCGACCGCCCTGCCGTCCGAGCCCGCCCGTACGCCGCGGGCCAACGGCTCCGTACTCGGTGCCCAGCCGTCCGCCCCCGCGAAGCGGCAGCCGGACGGTCCGCGGGACCAGCGCCACGGCCTGACCCCTCCCCGCGACGATCGCCAACTGCGCGGTCTGTACGGCGGAAGCCAGGGGTCCGGTGCGGGCGGTGCGGAGGACGCGGCCGCCGACGCGCGGCGCGCGCTGCCGCTGCGCGTGCCCGAGGACAAGGCGCTGCACCAGGAGCTGTCCATCGGCCGCGCCCTGCGCCCGCTCAAACAGCACCGCCCCAATCCGCTCAGGCGGGAGTTCGACGAGGCCGCCACCGCCACGGCGCTCGCCGAGACCGGACTGCCGGACGTGGTGACCCGCCCCGCCCGCGAACGCTGGCTCGATCTCGCGCTCGTCATCGACGACGGGATGTCGATGCTGCTGTGGCGGCGGCTCGCCGTCGAGCTGCGCACCGTGCTCCAGCGCTCGGGCGCCTTCCGCGTCGTCCGGGTGCTGGGCCTGCGCACGCGCGGCGGCGACGCACCCGCGCTGCGCGCCCGGCCCTACGCCCCGGACGCTCCCCTGCTGCCCACGACGGCGCTGTCCGACCCGTCCGGGCACACGCTGGTGCTCGTGGTGAGCGACGGGGTGGGGGCCGCATGGCGCGACGGGCGGATGGGCCAGGTGCTGGCGCGCTGGGCGGGGGTCGGCCCCACGGCGGTGGTGCACGCGCTGCCGCCCCGGCTGTGGGAGGGGTCCGGGATCCGGGCGCGGCGCTGGCAGGTGCGGACCCGTAGACCGGGCTCGGCCAATACGGACTGGACGGTCGCGGACCCGGTGCTGCCCGCCGCCCTGGCGCGGTTCGAGGGGGTGCCGGTGCCGGTGCTGGAACCGGACGCCGGACCGCTGGCCGACTGGGCCCGGCTGATCGCCTCCGCGAGCGGTACGGCCGTCCTGCCGCTGCTCGACCCGGGGCGCGGCGGCCCCCGCCCCGCCCTGGCCGCCGCCCCGGGCCCGGCCGATGAGGTGGGCCGTGTCCAGCGCTTCCGGGACGCGGCGTCCCCGGAGGCGTACCGGCTGGCCGCCCATATGGCCGCCGTGGCCCCGCTGCCGGTGCCGGTGATGCGGATGGTGCAGAAGGCGGTGGACGGCCGGACCGACACCGGTCGTCTGGCCGAGGTGTTCCTGGGCGGGCTGATGCTGCCCGTCGAACCGCCCGCCTCGGCGGGGCAGGACCCGCTGCCGCCCGAGCACCGGCCCTTCACCTTCACCGACGCGGCCCAGCGGGCGCTGCTGGGCGCGGTGCCGCTGGCGGAGCTGGTCTCGACCAGTCGGCTGATCGGCCGTCGTCTTGAGCAACTGGCGGGCCGCTCACCGGACTTCCCGGCCTGGCTGGCCGACCCCGGCGGCAGCGACCGGCTACCGGCAGACGCCCGGCCCTTCAGCGCGGTGGAGCGACGGCTGGCGGCCCGGCTGGGGGCTCCGCCTCGGCCGTCGGTGTTCACGACGCCGACGGCGGCGGTGCGGTGGCGCCGTCTGGAACCCGGCGATCCGCACACGCTGGGTCCGTACCGGCTGACGATGGCCGGACCACCGGGAGCGCGGCTCACTCCGTATCTCGGCCAGGACGCCTACGACGCAGAGGCCGTCCTCCAGACCGCCCGCCATGCGCGGGGAGAGGCCGCCGCCGCACTGCTGGACGTGCAGGCGGAGGCGCTGCGCCGGATGGACGGCCGCTATGCCCGCCGTCTGCTGCGCGAGGGGCTGACCGACGACGTTCCGTGGATCGCGGAAGAAGCCTTCATCGGGGAACGGCTGGACTACGTCCTGCGCGGCTACGCCGAGCAGTGGGAGGACCGGCCGGACGACGCCCTCCTCGCCGGCCCCGAACGCTGGGACGGGCATACCGCCCTCGCGCTCGCCCGCAAGGTCGCGGACGCGGTGCGGACGTCCGAGGACGCGGGGGTGGTCCACGGCGACCTCAGCGTCAGCACCGTGCACATCGCCGGTGAGGACATCCTCCTGACCGGCTGGTCATCGGCCGCCATCGACGGGACGCCGTCCCCGGCGTCCGCCGGTGGCCGCCCACCGGCCCCCGAGGACAACGTCAAGGCGCTGGGGGACATCCTGCTGTGCCTCGGCGGCGGGGCACAGGCGCGTCGGCCCGCCCCTGGTCTCTACTTCATGCCGCGCTGGAGCAGCGCCGTCTGGGAGCCGCTCCGCGCCGTGGTGATGGCGTGCCGGGAGAATCCCCGCCGCCACACCGCGTACGGGATCTGGGAACTCCTTATGGACTTCCGGCCGGACGCCGCGCCGCCGCGGACCCGCGCCGAGCAGCCCTCGCCCCGCGCCCGCCGCCCCCTATTCCGTCCCGGGGGCCCCCTCGCTTGCTCGCGGTGCGGCAACCCACTGGAACCGGACAACCACTTCTGCGACGGGTGCGGGGTGGATCTGTACAGCTCTCCGCCGGTGTCGGCGCCGCCCGGCTCCGCTCGCGCTCCCCGCACGGAGCCGGGGAGCGCTCTGCCGTCGGTCGACGGGTATCGGGCCTACCGCAGGCTGGGCGGCAGCCAGGGGCGGGACGTCTATCTGGCCCGTCGGCCGGGCGCGCAGCGCGAAGTGGTGATACGCATGGCCCCGGGCGCCGGCCGGGAACTGCGGGCCGAGGCGGAGGCGCTGCGGCGGATGTCCGGGCATTACGCCCCCCGCCTCTTCGTCGATGCCTCGTCCTCCAACCCTCCGTGGCTGGTGATGGAATGCGTCCGACTCCCTGACGGCTCACCGGCCCCACCGCTGTCCTCGCTCCTCGGCCGGGAGCCCGACGGCTCGTCCAAGTTGGACCCCGTGCACGCCGCCACCATCGGCCTCCGCCTGGCCGAGGCGGTGAACATGTGCGCGCTCAAGGGCGTCGTGCCCGGGACCCTTACGCCGGACACCGTGCTCGTCACCGACCGCACGGTAAAACTCATCGGCTGGACCGACGCGAACCTCAACGACCGCCTCCCGGGAGCTCCCACCCCCGCGGACAGCGTCTACGCGCTGGGCAAGATTCTCCGCGCCCTGAGCGACTCGCAGCCGACCGCGCGGCTCTCCCAGGCCGGAGCCCTGTGGCAGAACCCCCTCTCGATCATCTCCGCCTGTCTGAACGAACAGCCGAGCAAGCGGCCGTCGGCGAGTCAGGTGGCGGACGTCTTCGTCAAGTCCCTGCCCACCGTGCGCGCATCCGCCCATACGCCGTACGAGGCCGAGACCCCGGCCGCCACTCCACCGCCGGACGGGACGCCGGACGCCGAGCCCGCCCCCACGATGGCAGCCGAGCCGCCGCCCTCTCGCTCCACACGCTCCCGCCTGGCCGCGCTCGTGGGGCTCGGCGGGCGGTCGGCCAAGGCGGAGCAGCGGCAGCGCAAGCTGGACCTCATCCGTACGCCGCTGCCGTCCTGCCACCGCATCGCGGTGATCAGCCCCCCCGTGAGTGCCGGGCGCACCGTCACGACCCTCACCCTGGGCGCGATCCTCGCGGGCGAACGCCAGAACGAGGTCATCGCGGTGGACGCGATGCCCGGCGGTGACACCCTCAGCAGCCGAGTCGATGCCCGGTCCGATTGGACCGTCCACAAGCTGGCCCGCGCCGACCTCCCCGGCGATGATGCCGACTCCATCCGGCGCTTCACCTCGCGGCTGCCCTCCGGGCTCGAGGTCCTCCTCGGAGACCCCACCCCGATCAGTCTCGTGGGCCGGGCGGCCCCGATCGACGACACGGAGTACCGCCACGTCATGGCCCTTCTGGCGAGGCACTACCCGATCGTCCTCAGCGACTCGGACACCGGCGCACTCCACGGCAGCATGCGGGGCATCCTCGATCTCGCCGACCAGTTGATCATCGTCACCACTCCCTTGGTGGAGCACATGAGGAGCGCGCACCGGACCCTGGACCGGCTGGCCGAGGACGGTCACGCGGATCTGGTGCGAGGCGCCATCACCGTGGTCAACATGTCGCACGACGTGCCCTGGACCCATTACTACGAGGGCCTCACCGCGGGGTTCCGGGACCGCTGCCGCGGCGTGGTCGTGGCGCCGTACGACGAGCATCTGGTGTCCCGGGGCGAGATCGACCTCCGCCGGCTCGCGTCCAGGACCCTCGACGCCTACCTCGACCTCGCCGCCCTGGTCGCGGAGGGGTTCCCCGGGGCCGGGGACTGAGCGGTCCGCGAAGGGCTTATCCTCTAGGCCATGTCGTCCGCCGATTTGATCCGCATCGTCTCCCGCTCCTCCCCCATGGCCCTCGCCCAGGTCGAGCGGGTCCGTACCGAGCTGGCCGCGCTGCGGCCGGGTGTCCGTACGGAGGTCGTGCCCGTCACCACCTCAGGCGACCGGTGGATGGGCGATCTGGCGAAGCTGGGCGGCAAGGGGGCGTTCACCAAGGAGGTGGACGCCGCGCTGCTGGCGGGCGAGGCGGATCTCGCCGTGCACTGCATCAAGGACGTGCCCGCCGACCGCCCGCTGCCCGCGGGCACGGTCTTCGCCGCGTACCTCAAGCGGGACGACATCCGCGACGCCGTGCTGCACCCGGGCGGGCTGCCCCTCGACGAGATGCCCGCGGGGACCCGGATCGGCACCTCGTCGGTGCGGCGCGTGGCCCAGCTGGCCATGAGCCATCCGCATCTGGAGTGCGTGCCGATGCGCGGCAACGCCAACCGGCGGCTGGAGAAGCTGGACGCGGGCGAATGCGACGCCCTGATGCTGGCCGTCTCCGGACTGGAGCGGATCGGCCGCACGGACCGGATCAGCGAGATCCTGTCGGTGGAGACCATGTGCCCGCCGATCGGGGCCGGGGTGCTGGGGCTCCAGTGCCGGGAGGACGACACCGAGACGATCGAGGCCGTGGCCGGGCTCGGCGAGGCCGGTGTGTGGAAAGAGGTCACCGCCGAGCGGATGCTGCTGCATGTGCTCCAGGGGCACTGCAACTCGCCGATCGCGGGATATGCCAGGGCCGAGCGCGACGGTCGGCTCTCGCTGCGCGCCCGGGTCTTCAGCCCGGACGGCAAGACGGTGCTGGACGCCCACGAGTGGGCGGGCCCGCTGGACCCGGCCACCCTGGGGACGTCGGTCGCGGTGGCGCTGCTGCGGCAGGGCGCCCGCGAGGTCATCGACACGATCCCGCACTGAGCGCTGAGCACTGAGCATCGAGCGCTGAGGTGGCAGCCGTCCCCTCCCGGGGTCCCGGGGGCTCTACCGCCCCCGCAGCCTCCGCCAGACCGCCCGCGCCGCGTGGTGGCCGGACATGCCGTGGACACCTGGCCCCGGTGGGGTCGCGGAGGAGCACAGGAAGACCGCCGGGTGGGCGGTGGCGTACGGGACGCGGGCCAGCTTGGGCCGTATGACCGCCTGGATGCCCTCGAAGGCGCCGCAGCCGATGTCGCCGTCGATGTAGTTGGCGTTGCGGGCGGCGAGTTCGGGCGGGCCGGCCACCGCGCGGGCCAGGACCAGATCGCGGAAGCCGGGCGCGAAGCGCTCGATCTGACGCTCGATCACCTCCGTGGCGTCGCCCCTCCAACCGCTGGGCACATGGCCGTACGCCCAGAAGGTGTGCTTGCCCTCCGGGGCCCGGGACGGGTCGAGGAGGGTCGGCTGAGAGGTGATCAGGAACGGTACGGAGGGGTCCCGGCCGTCGACGGCGGCCCGCAGCGCCGCGCCGATCTCGCCCGAGGTGGGGCCGATATGGACGGTGCCCGCGCGCCGGGCGTCGGGCGCGGTCCAGGGCACCGGACCGGACAGCGCGTAGTCGATTTTGAAGGCGCCGGCGCCGTAGCGGTAGTGGCGGTAGGCGTTGCCGAGACCGGCGATACGGGCCAGGGCGCGCGGTGAGGTGTCGAAGATGTACGCACGGGCGGGCGGCAGCTCGTCGAGCCGCTTGACCTCGGTGGAGACATGGATCTTCCCGCCGTGTTCGCGCAGGTACGCCCCCAGCGCGTTCACGATCGACTGGGAGCCGCCGCGCGGAATCGGCCAGCCGACCTCATGGGCCGCGACGGCGAACATCAGGGCGGGTCCGCCGGTGGCCACCGCGCTGGTCGGCGCGATGGCATGCCCGGCCAACCCGGCGAACAGGGCCCGCGCCTTCTCGTCGCGGAAGCGCAGCGGACCGGCGAGCAGCGAGACCGGCAGCAGCGCATGCAGCCCGAAGCGGGCCCAGGTGATCGGGTCGCGGGGCACCCCGTCCCAGTGGGTGCGCAGCATATCGGGGGCGAGGGTGGCCCAGCGGCCGAGGTAGGGCGCGATCAGCCGGCGGTAGGTACCGGCGTCGCGCGGGCCGAGCGACATGGCCGTCTCGCCGACCGAGCGGGCGAGCACGGCGGCCGTGCCGTCCGGGAAGGGGTGGGCCAGCGGCAGTTCGGGGTGCAGCCACTCCAGGCCGTACCGGGCGAGCGGCATCCGATCGAAGGCCGGGGAGCCGATGGCGAGGGGGTGCACGGCGGAACAGGGGTCGTGCCGGAAGCCGGGGAGGGTCAGCTCTTCGGTGCGTGAGCCCCCGCCGATGGTGTCCGCGGCCTCGAAGATCTCCACCGCGCAGCCGCGGCGGGCGAGTTCGACGGCCGCGGTCAGCCCGTTCGGCCCGGCACCCACGACTACCGCGTCGAGCATGGACGGCACATGGCCCCCTCGTCCTTGAGGAATCGTTGGAACGATCAGCCGGCGGCGGCCAGCAGGTCCAGGATATGCCGAACGGCCGCCTCGTCCCTGGCCGCCGTGAAAGGAAGGGCATTGCCCCCGGCGATCCGGAACGGCTCGCCGCCGAGCGTGGCCTGCGCCCCGCCCGCCTCTCCGACCAGCAGCAGCCCGGCGGCGTGGTCCCAGGCGTTCTCCCAGGTGAAGGCGACGGCGTCGAGCAGCCCCCGGGCCACGTTCAGATACTCCAGACCGGCCGAACCGCAGGGGCGCACCTCAACTCCCGGCGCCCGCAGGCTCGCCAGGGTGCGCTTCTCCGCGTCGGTGGTGAAGTCGAAGTGGGAGACGGCCACGTGGAGGGGCGCGCCGGGCTCGGGGGAGCCGCAGTGGATCGGCTCGCCGTTGAGCAGCGCGCCCCCGCCCCGGCGGGCGATC
This sequence comes from Streptomyces malaysiensis subsp. samsunensis, assembly GCF_024519315.1. Classification (GTDB taxonomy): domain Bacteria; phylum Actinomycetota; class Actinomycetes; order Streptomycetales; family Streptomycetaceae; genus Streptomyces; species Streptomyces malaysiensis. Next base: position 109,060 of record NZ_JANIIC010000021.1, read on the forward strand.
GCCATCTGGTCGAGCACCGGGGCGTAGGTCCAGGACGCGAGGAGCTCTTCACCCTGCGCGAGGGTGACCAGCGTCGCGAAACCGGGGTCGCCGTGGACGAACTGCCGGGTGCCGTCGACCGGATCGACGATCCATACGGGCGCGTCGCCGCCGAGGTGGCTGAGCACGGCCGGGTCGGCGTGCACCGCCTCCTCGCCCACCACCACGGAGCCGGGCAGCAGCTTGGTGAGGGCGTCGGTCAGACGCTCCTCGGCCTGCCGGTCGGCGATGGTCACCAGGTCGTGCGGGCCGTTCTTCTCGACGATCTCATGGGCGGCGAGCTGCCGGAAGCGCGGCATGACCTCGTCGGCGACCGCCATGCGGATCGCCTCCTCCACCGCGCCGAGATCACCGGCGAGAAATTCATCGATCATGCGTTCATCGAATCATGCCTCTGCGACGGCAGATGGCACAGCGGCTGACGTGCGGTGTCATCGAGGTGAAGGGAGCGATCGCCGCGAAACGCCCGGATCCGCGTTTCGCCCGGCATCGCGGTCCACCCCCTCGATAGGGGGAACGGGCGGGCTGCCGGGCGGGGTGCCGGGCGGGCGGTCACGGCACGCGTTCGGCGGGCTGCCGGGCGGTCACGGCACACGCTCGGCGGGCTGGTCGGCGGCCGGTTCCGGGCTGGGCTCCGCCGGGTGGCGGGTCCGGACGCCGGTGGTGAGCAGGCCCAGCGTCACGATGGCGAGGCCGCATCCGGCCATGATCGCCCAGCCCAGATGGCTGGCCCCGGGGAATCCGGAGCCGAAGGGGCCATGTACCCGGGCGGTGGAGACCGAGCCGAGGACGGCCACGCCGAGGGCCGCCCCCACCTGGCGGCCGGTGGAGGTGACCGCGGCGGCCACCCCCGCCTGGGAGCGCGGCATCCCGGAGACGGCGGAGTAGGTGAGCGGGGCGTCGAGCATGCCGAAGCCGATGCCGAACGCCACATAGGCGATGACGAGGTACCAGATCGGGGTGTCGGCCCGCACCTGGGTCAGCAGCAGTCCGCACCCCGCCGTACCGGCACCGGCGATCACCATGGGGATGCGCGGGCCGCGGGCGCCGACGATACGGCCCGCGAGCGGTGAGGAGACCAGCGTCATGGCCGCCATCGGCAGCGTGAGCAGCCCGGTGTGCAGCGGCGAGAAGTCCTTGACGTCCTGGAGGTACAGGGCGTTCAGGAAGAGGAACCCGGCGAGCGCGGCGAAGCCGCACACCGCGGAGGCGATGGCGCCGCTGAAGGAGGGGCTGCGGAAGAAGCGGACGTCCAGCAGCGGTTCGGCGCGGCGGAGTTCATAGCGGATGAGGGTCACGGCGGCCACGACGGCAACGGTGAAGCAGCCGACGATCAGCGCCGAGCCCCAGCCCCTGACCGGGCCCTCGATGATGCCGAACGTCAGCGTCGCGAGCAGCGCGATCACCAGCAGCTGCCCCACCGGATCGAGCCTGCGCGGCCGCGGGGCCTTGGACTCGGGGACGAAGAGCGAGGTGAGGATCAGCGCGAGGGCGGCGACCGGGAGGTTGACCCAGAAGACGGCCTGCCAGCCGGTCGAGTCCACCAGCGCACCGCCGACGACGGGGCCCAGCGCGATGCTCACCCCCGCGACCGCGCCCCACAGCCCGATCGCCCTGGCCCGCTCCCTCAGATCGGTGAAGGTGTTGGCGATGATCGAGACCGCGACGGGGTTGAGCATGGCGCCGCCCATGGCCTGGACCATCCGGAAGGCGATGAGCGAACCGGTGTCGGAAGCCAGCCCGCACAGCAGCGACCCCAGGCTGAACAGCAGCAGCCCGCTCTGAAAGGTTCTGCGCCTGCCGAACCGGTCGGCCATGGAGCCGGAGAGCATCAGCAGGCTGGCGAGCACCACGGTGTAGGCGTCCACCGTCCACTGGAGCCCCGAGGGCGTGGCGTCCAGGTCCTTCTGGATGGACGGCAGGGCGAGGTTCACGATGGTGGTGTCGAGGCCCACCATGAACAGGCTGATACAGCAGATCCCCAGGATCAGCCACTTGTGGCGGTCGTGCGGCAGCGGACGGCCCCGTCCGCTGTCCGCGTGGTCCGGGGCGGCTGGGCTCGTGGCGCCGACCATGGTTCGCCTCCTGATCGGGGCGGGTCATGCCCCGGCACACGGGCCGTTACGACCTCCGCATCGAAACGGCCCGTCCCGCCGGGGGTGTCCTCGCCTGGTTCCGGACTATGCCTTGCGGCCGGTGATCACGACGGTGTCCGCGCCGAGGGGCAGCCGTCCGGAGGGCTCGATGCCCACCGCGCGGAACCACTCCTCGTACTCGGCGCCCGTGTAGACCATGCCCTCACCGGAGGCGATGGTGTGGAAGTACGCGGACAGCAGCGCCGCCCGCTCGGGTCCGGTGCCGTCGTCGTCCTGGCGCGGGGTGACCACGTAGATCCCGCCGCCGGGCGGGAGGGCGCGGGCGGCCTTGGCGAGGAGCGCCTGGACCCGCTCGGGGGACCATATCTCCAGGAAGTGGGCGAAGAGCACACCGTCGCAGCCGGTCGGGAACTCGTCGTTGAATGCGTCGAGGCTCACCGCTCGCACCCGGTCGGCCAGCCCGAGCTTCTCGACCTTCTCGTTGGCGGCCGTCGCGATCGAGGGGAGATCGCCGATGGTGATGCGCAGATCCGGCCAGCGGGCGGCGAAGTTGGTGGCGTTGATGGCCGTTCCGCCGCCGACGTCCAGGAGATGGGCGCACCCGGAGAGGTCCAGCTTCTCTCCCAGTTCGGCGCCCACGAGCCTGCTCACCGAGGACATCATGGTGTGGAATGTGGCTTCCAGTTCCGGATTTTCGGCGAGCCGCCCGTAGAGGGTGGGCGCCGTTCCCGGAATCTCCCGCCGCAAGCCGATGTTGGTGTCTTCCTTGAGGGATTCACAGAACCAGGCCATCGCCCGGTAGATACCGTGTTGTTCCCAGGGAATGTTGGAGGCGGGCGCCTCGTCGAAGTCGGCGGTCAGCGGCTTCGAGAGAGGGGTGGTGTGATAGCCGTCACCGTCCTTGCCCAAAAGCCCGAATACCGTACAGCCGAGAAGGAGGATACGAGTGGGCTGCTCCTTGAGGCCCAGCCGTCCGGCGATCTCCCGTACGGCCAGACCGGGCTCCTTCTCCACCAACGCGAAGAGCCCTAACTGGAATGCCGCGCTCAGGAACTGAAACCGATAGTGGGCCTTGTAGAGCCCTCTGAGCTCCACCTCTATCGGTACCTCGGTTTGCGTCATGCCCAACCCTTCTGTGACAAGGAGTCGTTCAGCCGACGGCACATCAGAGCACAAAATCCGAGGTGATTGTAACCATATTCGAAGGCTTCGGGGAGCGAGCGCCTTTCGCTCTCCGGCCATAGTCGGCGAGTGGCCGAATAAACGGAATTAACCCCTCCTTGAGAAAAGGCCCCTTGCCGGGAAGTGAGGCGCTTCAGCGAGAGGGTGGGCCACGGGGAGGGGGGACGGAACGGACGAGGGCCGTGCGGGGCCCGGAGGCCGGCCGGTGGTCCACCACCGGCCGGCGGGTGTCAGCCGGTGAGCGCGGGGATGACGCGCTCGCCGTACGCGTCGAGCGTGCGCTCCTTCGCGTCGTGCATCGCGTAGACGGCGAACTGGTCGACCCCCAGGTCGCGCAGCCGCTCCAGCTTCTCGATATGCGCCTCGGCCGGGCCGAGCAGGCAGAACCGGTCCACGATCTCGTCGGGGACGAAGGCCGTGTCCGGGTTTCCGGTGCGGCCGTGGTGGGCGTAGTCGTACCCCTGCCGCTCCTTGATGTACGCGGTCAGGGACTCGGGTACGGCGCCGGAGTGGTCGCCGTAGCGGGACACCAGGTCGGCCACGTGGTTGCCGACCATGCCGCCGAACCAGCGACACTGCTCACGGGCGTGGTCGAGGTCGTCGCCGATATACGCGGGGGCGGCGACGCAGATGGTGAGCGCGTCCGGATCGCGCCCGGCCTCGGCGGCCGCGGTACGCACCGCCTTGACCATCCACTCCGTCAGGAAGGGGTCGGCGAGCTGGAGGATGAAGCCGTCGGCCTTCCGCCCGGCCAGCGCGAGCGCCTTGGGGCCGTACGCCGCCATCCACACCGGCAGCTCGCTGTTCTCGATCCAGGGGATGCGCATCCGGCTGCCGTCCACGACGGCCTCCCTGCCCTCCGCCAGATCGCGGATGGCGTCGATGGCGTCGCCGAGACGGGCGAGGGTGTTGGGTCTGCGCCCCGCCACCCGCAGCGCGGAGTCGCCGCGGCCGATACCGCAGACGGTGCGGTTGCCGTACATCTCGTTGAGGGTGGCGAAGGTGGAGGCGGTCACCTCCCAGGTGCGGGTGGACGGATTGGTGACCATGGGGCCGACGATCAGCCGCTCGGTCCGGGCCAGGATCTGGCTGTAGATGACGAACGGCTCCTGCCACAGCACGGCGGAGTCGAACGTCCAGCCGTAGCCGAAGCCGTTGCGCTCGGCGCGGCGCATCAGCTCGACGACGGCCGAGGCGGGTGGATCGGTCTGCAACACGAGTCCGAAGTCCATGCTCGCTCCCTGGCTCAGCTCAGGTACTGACAGGTGTCGCGCGAGAGGAACCGGCCGTGCCCGGCGCGCCCGGTGTACTCCCGCCCGTCGATGACGGGGACACCGCGCGAGAGCACGGTCTCGACCCGCCCGGTGATCTGCTTGCCCTCGTACGCCGAGTAGTCGACGTTCATATGGTGGGTCTCGGCGGACAGGGTCTGCCGGGCCAGCGGATCGTAGACGACGATGTCGGCGTCGGCCCCGGGGGCGATGGTGCCCTTGCGCGGATAGAGGCCGAACATCCTGGCCGGGGTGGCGCAGGCGATCTCGATCCAGCGGCGGCGGGAGATATGGCCGTCCACCACGGCCTGGTGGAGCAGGTCCATCCGGTGCTCCACGCCCGGCATCCCGTTGGGGATCTTGGAGAAGTCGCCCCGGCCCAGCTCCTTCTGCCCGGCGAAGCAGAACGGGCAGTGGTCGGTGGAGACCACCTGGAGGTCGTTGGTCCGCAGCCCCCGCCACAGCGCCGCCTGGTGCTCGGCGGGCCGCAGCGGGGTGGAGCAGACGTACTTGGCGCCCTCGAAGTCCGGCTCGGCGAGGTTGTCCGTGGACAGGAACAGATACTGCGGACAGGTCTCGCCGAAAACCGGAAGCCCCAGGTCACGGGCGTGGGTCAGCTCGGCCACGGCCTCCTCGGCCGACACATGGACCACATACAGCGGGGCGCCGGCCACTCGGGCGAGCTGGATGGCGCGGTGGGTCGCCTCCGACTCCAGCAGCGCCTTGCGGACCTCACCGTGGTAGCGGGGGTCGGTCCTGCCCTCGGCCAGGGCCTGCTCCACCAGGACGTCGATGGCGATGCCGTTCTCGGCGTGCATCATGATCAGCCCGCCGTTGGCGGAGGCGCGCTGCATGGCCCGCAGGATCTGCCCGTCGTCGCTGTAGAAGACCCCCGGATAGGCCATGAACAGCTTGAAGCTGCTCACGCCCTCCCCCACCAGGAGATCCATCTCCTTGAGCGAGCTCTCGTTCACATCGGAGAGGATCATGTGGAAGCCGTAGTCGATGGCGCAGTTGCCCCGCGCCTTGAGATGCCAGGCGTCCAGCCCCTCGCGCAGGGCGTGGCCCACCGTCTGGACGGCGAAGTCCACGATGGTGGTGGTGCCGCCCCAGGCCGCCGCCCGGGTGCCGGTCTCGAAGGTGTCGGCGGCGAAGGTGCCGCCGAACGGCATCTCCATATGGGTGTGCCCGTCCACCCCGCCCGGGATGACGTACTTATCCGTGGCGTCGATCGTACGGTCGGCGGTCCAGCCCTTTGCCCACTCGTTGCCGGGCGCGGCGAGGGCGGCGACCTTTCCGTCCTCGATCAGCACATCGGCCGAGGTCTCCTCGGCGGCGGTGACGACCAGCCCGCCGCGGATCACGGTACGGGACATCAGCTCGCGCTCCTTCCGGACCGGGCGGTCCCGAGGGCGGCCTCGAGGATCTCCGCACCCTCCTCGGCCTCGGCGACGGTGAGGCTGAGCGGCGGGGCGATCCGCAGCACGCTGCTGTTGTGCCCGCCGCCCTTGCCGATGAGCAGCCCGCCCTCCCGGGCCGCCTCCAGCACGGCGGACGCGCCCTCGGGGGACGGCTCGCCGGTGCCCGGCTCCACCAGCTCGACGCCGATCATCAGCCCCCGGCCGCGGACCTCGCGCACGGTGTCCAGACCGGCGCAGGCGGCGCGCAGCCGCTCGATCAACAGCCCGCCGACCCGGCGGGCGTTGCCCTGGAGGTCGTGTTCGACCAGGTGGTTGAGGTTGGCCAGACCGGCGGCCATCGTGATGGGGCTGCCGCCGAAGGTGGAGATGGAGTTGGCGTCCAGGCAGTTCATGACCTCGGCGCGGGCGACGACACCGCCGATCGACATGCCGTTGCCGATGCCCTTGGCGAAGGTGAGGATGTCGGGCGGCCCGGAGCCGTCGTGCGCCTGCCAGCCCCAGAAGTGATCACCGGTGCGGCCCCAGCCGGTCTGCACCTCATCGGTGATCCACAGGATGCCGTGCCGGTCAAGCACCTCGCGGAAGGCGGCGAACAGCCCGTCGGGCGGCGAGGTGAAGCCGCCGACGCCCTGGATCGGCTCGGCGATCAGCGCGGCGACATTGCCGTGCGCCTGCCCGAGGATGTCCTCCAGATCGGCCACGCACGCCTTGATGAACTCCCCGTCCGACAGCCCGGCGAACGGACCGCGGGTGCGCACCGCGCCATGTACGTACAGCGTCTGGAGCGGCGACAGGCTGGTCGGCGACCAGCCGCGGTTGCCCGTGATGCCGACGGCCGAGAAGGAGCGGCCGTGGTAGCTGTTGCGCATCGCCAGGATCTGGTTGGAACGGCGGTGGGTGGTGGCGAGCAGCAGGGCCGTGTCATTGGCCTCGGTGCCGGAGGTGGTGACGAAGACCCGCGCGTCCGGGATACCGGACAGGGCGGCGACCCGCTCGGCCAGCTCGACCATGGGCCGGTCGAGGTAGAGCGTGGAGGTGTGCAGGATCCGGCCCGCCTGCTCGCTGATCGCCTTGGTCACCTCGGGGAGGGCGTGTGCGGTCATCGTGGTGAGGATGCCGCCGAAGAAGTCGAGGTAGCGGTTGCCCTCGGCGTCCCAGACATGGCGGCCCTCGCCGTGGGTGATCTCGATGGGGCGCTGGTAGTAGACGGCGAGCCAGTCGGGGAGGACGGCTTGGTGCCGTGCGTGGAGGGTGGCGTGGGGCCCGCGGCTCAGGTCGCGCTTGGTGTTTTTTGCGCCGTTGCCGTCCTTTACGTCATTGCCGTCATTCACGCCGTTGCCCTTTACGCCGTTGGCTTTTACGGCATTGCCCTTTACGGCGTTGCCATTGCCCTTTACGGCATTGCCGCCGTCGGTGTGGCCGCTCATGGCTGCACCAGCCCCTCGTAGGCGTCGGGTCGTCGGTCGCGGTAGAACGCCCACTGCTGGCGCACCTCGTCGATCAGACCGAAGTCGAGGTCGCGGACGATCAGCTCCTCCTCCTTGTCGCTGGCCACATCGCCGACGAACTGGCCGCGCGGATCGACGAAGTAGCTGGAGCCGTAGAAGTCGTTGTCGCCGTACTCCTCGGTGCCGATGCGGTTGATCGCGGCGATGAAGTACTCGTTGGCGACGGCCGCGGCGGGCTGCTCCAGCTGCCAGAGGTAGGCGGAGAGACCGCGCGAGGTGGCCGAGGGGTTGTAGACCAGCTGCGCCCCGGCCAGGCCCAGCGCGCGCCAGCCCTCGGGGAAGTGGCGGTCGTAGCAGATGTACACGCCGACCTTGCCGACGGCGGTGTCGAACACCGGCCAGCCCAGGTTTCCCGGCTTGAAGTAGTACTTCTCCCAGAACCCCTTGACCTGCGGGATGTGGTGCTTGCGGTACTTGCCCAGATAGCTGCCGTCGGCGTCGATCACGGCCGCGGTGTTGTAGTAGAAGCCCGACTGCTCGAGCTCGAAGACGGGGACGACGATCACCATCCCGGTCTCCCGGGCCAGCTCCCGCATACGCTGGACGGTCGGCCCGTCCGGCACGGGCTCCGCCCACCGGTAGTGCTCGGCCTCCTGCACCTGGCAGAAGTACGGCGCGTTGAACACCTCCTGGAAGCCGATCACCTTGGCGCCCTGCGCGGCCGCCTGCCGGGCGTAATCCTCATGCTTCGCGATCATCGATTCGGTATCGCCGGTCCAGGTGGCCTGGACGAGAGCGGCACGTACGAGGTTGGCCATGAGCAGCTCCTCAACCTGTGTCTACGCACGTAGAATCCGGCTGTGAAGAACGTAAGAGCGCACTGACCACTCTGGCAATACCGCCGCCGTTACTCAACAAAGACGATCACGTTTCGTGTTTTTTCGGGTGAGGTTGCTCGGCTGCTCGTTTGGGTGCGGGTTTCGTCTCGCGCCTTCGGCGCAAATTGAGCAGCGGGACAGGGAGTGGGGGGCGCGGGCACGTCGCCGGGCGCCGGGTTGGTGGGTGCGGGCGCCGGGGCGGCACCTGCGCCCGAGGACTGAGGCCGATGCCGGACTGCCGGCGGGTGGCGCGTGGAAATCGGCGCGGGCCCATTGCCAGCCGTCGGGCCGGTGAAGCGGGCCTTGGGGGCGGCTCCCGTGGCCCGGGGGTCGGGCTGGCGAGGGCGGCGGCCTGATGGAAGACGGCGGACCGCGTCGCCGGGGCGGCTGCCTTGATCCCGGGATCCGGATTGACGGGCGCTCCGGGTACCCCTCGAAAAAACGCTTGATCTGAAGCAACTAATTTGTCAAACGTTTTCGGAGGGGGTAACCCAACCCCTCGCGGCTGTCCGGCGCCGACCCCAGCCCTTGGCCAGAGGAGCCGCCACCGGCGCCCGCACCCACCGGCCCGGCGCCCGGCGGCGATGCCGCACCCCCCACCCCCGCACCCCGCTGCTCAAATGCGCCGAAGGCGCGAAACGAAACCCGCACCCAAACCGAACCGAGCAACCCCAGACCCCCAACCCCAGACCCCCAGCCTCAGAGCCCCGGCGTCAGGCGAGACCGGGTACGCCCGGCAGGCCAGCCATGCGCAGTGCATGGGCGAGGTCGTGCTGGCTGCCGGAGGACACCTCGGCCGCCGCGTCGAGGAGCAGGGGTATCAGCGCGGCCGGATCCTCCGCCGCCGCCCGCGCCGCCTCCTCCGGCGTACGAGCCCGGATCAGCGCCCCCAGCAGAAGGGCCGTCTCGCGACGGGCGCCCGCCGCGAGGAGCGACAGGGCGGTGTGGGCCACCTCGAGGACGGGACGCGAGACGCTCTGCCGCAGCAGCTGCTCGGCCTCGACCTCGCGGTCCGCCGCGACCAGCGCCTCGGCAGCGGCGGCGAGTCGTGCGGGCGGCAGGCATGCCATCTCCCACAGCAGGGTGGACACATCGGCCCTGAGCCCGGCGCGCTCCAACTCCTCCGCCAGGACAGGCAGCCGCTGGGCGGGCCAGGCGGCGGCCTCGTACAGCACGACATGGGCCTCGCCTGTGCGTCCCTCCGCCCGGAGTCGGCCGAGCCGCGCAACCGCCTCCTGGGCGGCGCGTCGGGCCTCGGCGCGCTCCGCCGCCTCGCGGGCGAGCCGCCGCCCGTCGTCGGCCGCCCTGTCCCGCTTACGGCGCTTGTCGCCCTCCTCGCCGCCGTACGCCCCGGCGAACCGCGCACCACGCGGGGTCGCGCGTACCTCGGCCTCGCTCTCCGCCAAGGGCGACGCAGCCGAGGGAGGTGCCGCCGCCCCCGTATCCCCGGCCCCGGCAAATCGCGCACCGCGCGGCCGAGACCTCGCGGGGGCGGGGGCGGGCGCAGTCGTGGCCGCGCTGGGTTCCCGGCTCTGCGTGGCAGACGCATCCGCGCTCGGCTCCACAGCGGACGTTGCGGCACTCTCAGGGGTGCCCGGTGGCGTGAGTCCCACTGCCGGGGCCGCCGCCGTGACCTCCGGGGCGGACGGCCAGGAGAGGCGGGACGCCACGTCCGCCTCCTCCACCCCGGCAAACCGCGCCCCACGCGGCCGAGACCTCGCGGGGGCGGGCTGGACGGCGGTGGGCGCGGGCGATGCGCCCGAGGGGCGGGGGGCTCCCGGTTCGCCGACCGGCCCGGCCGGCTCTGTGTCGCTCGCGGACTGCCGGGGCGGCGCGGCGCCGGGGGCGGCGGCCACCCCTGTGGTGCCGCCGCCCTCCCCCTCGTACGCCGCCGCGAACCGCGTCCCACGCAGGTGCCCACCATCGGCCCCGCCTTCGGCACCCGCCAGGGCACCCTGAGCCCCCATTGCCTCGGGCTCCAGGGCGTGGCCCCGGGAGTAGCCGGACGTGGCGGGCGCGGGGATGCCCGGCGGCGGGGGCGTCGCCGTTGCGGCCACGCGGGTTGCCTCGGGTCCCGGGGCGTGACCCCGGGAGTAGCCGGACGTGGCGGGCGCGGGGGCACCCGATGGCGGGGGCGCCGTCGTTGCGGCCAGGCGGGCGTGGAGTTCTTCCGTGCGGGCCGTGGCGCGCTGCCAGTCGTCGTGGGCCCACGCCAGGTCCGCGGCAAGGCGTTCCCGGGCCGCCGTGTCCTCGGCGGCGGACACCGCCGCGCGAAGGTCGCGTTCGCGCGAAGCTGCGTTGCGCTGTTGGCGGAGCATGCCGTCCAGGCGGCCCTGGAGCGCCTCGCGGGCGCCGGGTCCCGCGTCGTGGGCCGCGACCGAGGCACGGTAGAGGGTCGCCGCGCGGGCCGCCGCATCCTCGGCGATCTGGGGGCCGTGCCGGGCGGAGAGGTCCTGGAGCAGGGACTGGACGAGGTCCCACGGCGGCACCTCGAGGCCGTCGAGACAGGCCCGCAGCCCCTGCGGGTCGCGGAGGGCGAAGACGCCGTACCAGCCCGTCCCCGCGTCCAGCCCTCTCGTCAGCGCCCGCAGGTATCTCGCGAACTCCTCGACCTCGGGCGGGAGTTGCCCGCTCACCGTGGCCACCCCCTCACCCCGGACGATGCACGACCCAAGGCCACGCATTCGACACCCCGCGTGTTACGGACCCGGTTACGGCCGTGCTACGGACGGTTTTCCTCCTCCGCACACAGCAGGCAAACTTGCAAGTTTGCCTGTCGATCTCCTACCGTGTCGCATATGGCCACGCCTGATAACCCGCCCGCCGCGACCGCCGCTCCGGCAGAGAGCCCCCGCGCGGAGGAGCGCATCGCCGCCGACCTCGCCGCGGTCGTCAGCCTGCTGATGCGCCGTATGCGGGCGGCCTCCTCGCAGGGGGCGCTCACCCCCTCCCAGCGCGCGGTCATCGGCCGGCTCCACACCGAGGGGCCGACCACCACCGCCGCGCTGGCCCGCGCCGAGCTGGTGCGGCCGCAGTCGATGCGCATGATCCTGTCGGCGCTGGAGGAGCAGGCGCTGGTGGAGCGGGCCCCGCATCCCACGGACGGACGGCAGGTGGTCTTCTCGGTCACCGAGTGGGGGCGGCAGGCGATCGCATCCGTACGGCAGGCCAAGCAGAGCTGGCTGCTCGACGCGATCGACACCCGCCTCGACGCCGCTGAGCGCCGCACCCTCGCCGAGGCCACCGAGCTCCTCAAGCGCCTGGTCCAGGAATGACGGACACCGCGGAAAAGCCCGCCGCCACGGAAGAGCCCTCCGCCGTAGAAAAACCCGCCGCCGCGGAAAAACCCGTCATAGCGGCGGCCGAAACGGTGGGCACCGTCCCCGCCGACCCCTTCGGCCCCCGGCTGATGACCCCGCTGCTCATCGGCTCGGTCCTCAACCCCGTCAACTCCACGATGATCGCCACCGGCCTCGTGGCCATCGGCCATGACTTCGGCGTGGGCGCCGCACAGACCGCCTGGCTGGTCGCCTCCCTCTACCTCGCCAGCGCCGTGGCGCAGCCGGCGATGGGGCGGCTGGCCGATCTGCTCGGGCCGCGCCGGGTCTTCCTCTGGGGGCTGCTGCTGGTGTGCGCCGCCGGGCTGGTGGGCGCGCTGGCGCCCGCGTTCGGCTGGCTGATCGCCTCACGGGTGCTGCTCGGCATCGGTACGTCCGCGGCCTACCCGGCGGCGATGGCGCTGCTGCGCGCCCAGTCCTTCGCCACCGGCCGGGAGACGCCGCGTCCCGTGCTCGGCCGGCTCTCGCTCGCCGCGCTCGGCAGCGCGGCGGTCGGTCCGGTGCTGGGCGGGGTGCTCACCGCCACGGCGGGATGGCGGGCGATCTTCGCGGTCAATGTGCCGCTGTCCCTCATCGGCCTCGCCCTCGCACTGCTCTGGCTCCCCAGGACCCGTACGGCGGCCGGGGACGGCCACGACTCCGGGGCGCGGACGGCGGGCGCGGCCTTCGATCCGCTCGGGGTCACGCTGTTCACCGCCACCCTCACCACCCTCATGATCTTCCTGATGGATCTGGAGCGGCCCCACTGGGCGCTGCTGCCCGTCGTCCTGGTGCTCGCGACCGTCCTGGCCTGGTGGCAGCTGCGCCGCCCCCGCCCCTTCATCGATCTGCGGATGATCGGCCGCAACCGATCCCTCGCCCTCACCTACCTCCGCCACGGCACGGCGTACCTGGTCATCTACATGGTCATGTACGGATACGCGCAGTGGCTCGAGGAGGGGCACGGCTACTCCGCGTCCCACGCCGGGCTGATCATGCTGCCCATGTCGGGCGCGGCCGCCGTGTGCTCACTGCTCGGCGCCCGTACGAAGGGCATCTACGCGCCGCTCGTCCTCGCGGCCACCCTGCTCGCCGCGGGGAGCGGGGTGCTGCTGCTCGCCGACGGGTCCACCCCGCTGGTGGCGCTGCTGCTGGTCGCGGTGGTCTTCGGGCTGCCGCAGGGGCTGTCCTCGACCGGCAACCAGGCCGCCGTCTACACCCAGGCCCCGCGCGAGAGCGTCGGCGCGGCGGCCGGGCTCCAGCGCACCTCGCAGTACCTCGGCGCGATCACCGCCGCCGGGCTGATCGGGCTCTTCTACGGGCAGCGGGCGACCGCCGCCGGGCTGCACGGCATCGCCACGGTGGCGGCCGCGCTCAGCCTCGCGGTGCTGCTGCTGACCGCCACCGACCAAGCCCTGCGCGCCCGCGCCCGCACCTGACCACAGCCATTCCCCCGTAATCCCCTTCGAAGAAACCCACTCCAGGAGGCACCGTGCCCGCCACCACGCTCGACCCGAACACCGCCCTGGTCCTCGTCGACCTCCAGAAGGGCATCACCGGACTGCCCACCGTCCACCCCACCGCCGAGGTCGTCGAGCGCGCCGCCCGGCTGGCCGCCGCCTTCCGCAAGCGCGGGCTGCCGGTCGTCCTGGTCCGGGTGGTGGCCGGGGCCCCGGGCCGCACCGAGGCACAGCGCGGCGCCGCCGGCGGGCGGTTCCCGGCCGACTTCGCCGACCTGGCGCCGGAACTCGGCCAGGAGGACGGCGATGTCGTGGTCACCAAGCACACCTGGGGCGCCTTCCACGGCACCGACCTCGACCTCCAGCTGCGCCGCCGCGGGGTGACCCAGGTGGTGCTCGGCGGCGTCGCCACCAGCATCGGGGTGGAGTCCACGGCCCGTGGCGCGTACGCGCACGGGTATCACGTGACCCTCGCGACCGACGCCATGACCGACATGGACGCCGAGGCGCACCGCAACAGCGTCGAGAAGATCTTCCCCCGGCTCGGGGAGACCGACTCCACCGACGCGATCATGGGCCTGCTGGGCTGAAAGCCCGCTGCTCAAAGCGGGCCGAGCACACCACATGCCGCGCAGGCGGGCTCCCGGCACGAACACCCGGAGCCCGCCGGCGTCACATCATCCTCAGCGCTTCGGGCTCACCACCATCGCCGAGCCGCCGCCCCGCCGCTCCGTCTCGGCGGCCGCCAGCCACCGTCCGCCGGACAGCCGCTGCACACCGGTGGCCGCCCCGATCTCGGGGTTCTGCTTGAAGGAGTGGCCGAGCGCCTCCAGCTCGGCGCGCTCCGGGCCGTTCCACAAAGCCGGTTCCAGCTCCGTCTGGGCGGCGTTGCGCTGGCTGGCGCGCGGTGCGGCGATCGCGTCGACCAGCGGCATGCCCCGGTCGAGATGGTTCAGCAGGGTCTGGAGCACGGTGGTGATGATGGTCGCCCCGCCCGGGGAGCCCAGCGCCAGCACCGGCTTGTGGCCGTCGAGCACGATCGTCGGCGACATGGACGAGCGCGGCCGCTTCCCCGGGCCCGGCAGGTTCGGGTCGTGGACGGCGGGGTCGGCGGGCGCGAAGGAGAAGTCGGTCAGCTCGTTGTTGAGCAGGAAGCCACGACCGGGGACGGTGATCCCGCTGCCGCCGGTCTGCTCGATGGTGAGGGTGTAGGCCACCACATTGCCCCACTTGTCGGCGACCGTGAGATGCGTGGTGTTCTCGCCCTCGTACGTGGTCGGGGCGGCGTGGCCACGGGTGTCGCAGGAGCCGGGCGCGGTCGGGTGGTTCGGGTCACCGGGCGGTACGGGGCTCTTGAGCACCGCGTCGTCCTTGATCAGGCAGGCGCGGGAGTCGGCGAACCGCTGCGAGGTGAGCCCCTTGGTGGGGACGTCCTCGGCGGCGGGGTCGCCGACCCAGCGGCCCCGGTCGGCGAAGGCGATCCGGCTGGCCTCGATATAGCGGTGCAGATACTCGGCGTCGCCGAGCTTGGAGAGGTCGGTCCGCTCCAGGATGTTGAGCGCCTCGGCGACGCTGGTGCCGCCGGAGGACGAGGGCGCCATGCCGTACACGTCCAGACCGCGGTAGGAGGTCCGGGTCGGGGCCTGCCGCTTCGTTCCGTAGGCCCGCAGGTCCTCGGTGGTCAGATCGCCCGCGCGCACCACCCGCTGTGCCTTCGGGTCGACGGGCGGCTTGCGCACGGTGTCGACGATGTCACGGCCCAGTTCGCCCTTGTAGATGGCGCCGACGCCCTTCTTGGCCAGCAGCGCGTAGGTACGGGCGAGGTCGGGGTTGCGGAAGGTCGAGCCGACCGCCGGGAGCTTGCCGCCGGGCAGGAAGAGCTCGGCGGTGGCCGGGAAGTCCTTGAAGCGGGCCTCGTTGTCGGCGGTCTGCTGGCGGAAGGTGGCGTCGACCGTGAAGCCGTCGTCGGCCAGCCGCTCGGCGGGCTTGAGCACCTGCCCCAGCGATCGGGTGCCCCAGTTCCTCAGGGCGTCGTTCCAGGTGGCGGGGGTGCCGGGGGTGCCGATGCTCAGCCCGCTGGTGACGGCGTCGGCGAACGGCAGCGGTTTGCCGTCCTTGTCGAGGAAGAGGTTCTTGTCCGCGCTGCGGGGCGCGGTCTCGCGGCCGTCGAGGGTCTGGACCTGGTGCCGCTTGGCGTCGTAGTAGACGAAGTATCCGCCGCCGCCGACACCCGCCGAGTACGGCTCGGTGACCCCGAGCGCGGCGGCGGTCGCCACCGCGGCGTCCACCGCGTTGCCTCCGTGCCGCAGTACGTCGATCCCGGCCGCCGAGGCGTCGGGGTCCACGCTGGAGACCGCGCCGCCGTAGCCGACGGCCTCGGGCGTTTTGGCGGGAGGCGCCTCCGCGGCGCTCTCATGCCCGGCGGCACCGGCCGGGACGACGCCCAGCACCGCGACCATACCGGCCGCGGCCGCCAGCGCGGGCAGCCGGCGCCGGACGCCCGCCGCGGCGGTCGCGGGAGTGATGGACCTCGTTGACGACGCGGCTGATCGTGCGGCGTGCCCCATCCGTGACCTCCAAGCGAAACGACAGGGCCGGAGCCTACCCGCGAGCCTCATGCTCACGACAGGGGTGGATGAGCGTTCCGTCCCGCCATCCGTTCATGTGTCCGTTCCTGTATTCGTTCACCCGTACGCTCGAACGTGTACCCAATGGGCGGCTACGATGCGCGGCCATGACAGACACCCTGACGGACCTGATCGCCTCCGCGGCGGCCCTGATCGTGGGCCTGGCCGCCGGATGGGCCGTGCACTCCGCGTTCGCGCGCCGCAAGCGCGCCCGCGAGCAGCTCTTCTTCGGCCTGCCGGACGGTTCGGAGTGTGTGCTGGTCACCCACCGGGACAGCACTTCGGCCCACTGGAGCATCCCCCGCCATGACGCGCTGGCGCTGCTGAGTATCGCGTCGGTCGTGGAGAACTGCGGGGCACACCCCGAGGTGGCCCCGCATGACACCGGGTTGCAGGGCTTCGGGGCGCGCACCGAGTTCTGCATCGGTGATCCGACCGCGCACCGCAGGCTCGCCGCCCATATGGCCAATCTGCTGCCCGGCGTCACCGTGCACCCCGGGGACGACCCCGGCATGGAGCGGGGGACGTTCACCATCGCCGGTACGCACTACCGCCCGGAGCCGGGCGCGGTCGAGCATGTCCTGCTGGCCCGGCTGACGGCGGGCGACGACAGCCGGCCGGTCTTCCTGGCGGCCGGTCAGCGGCCGGTCACCCATCGCGCCGCCGTCCGCCACCTCGTCCGCAACCGCACCCGGTTCGCCCGGAAGTACGGCTCCCAGGGCTCCTTCTGCCTGCTGCTGAAGGTGGTCAACTCCCAGTCGTACGGCCCGGACCTGGTGGAGGTGGTCGCGGATGTGACCAAGCCCGCGACCTCCTCGGCCGGCCCCCGCGCCGCGGCGAAGGCGGCCACCAAGGCAGCGGCGAAGGACGACTGAGGCAGCGGGGCTGAGAAGGACGACTGAGGAAGGGCGGCTGAGGCAGCGGGGGCCGGTTCAGGTCCCGACCCGGCCGAACAGCCGCGCCCCGCCCAGCAGGCACAGCGCCGCCAGGCCCAGGGTCACGGCCGCCCCGACGGCGACCGTGGTGTTGGCGTAGTGCCCCAGGAACGCCTGGCGCACCGCGTCGACGGTGTAACGGAACGGCACGGCGCGCGAGGCGCCCGCCAGCCATCCGGGGGCCAGGGCCATCGGCAGCAGCAGCCCGGAGAGCAGCATCAGCGGCATACCGGCCGTGTTGGCGATGGCGGCGAACTCCGGGGCCGTGCGGACGTTCATGGCCAGCCCGTAGGAGAGCGCGGACAGGGCCGCCGCGAGTACGGCCACGAACAGCAGCCCGAGCAGCACCCCGGGGAGCGGGGCGCGCAGCCCGAAGGCCAGGCCGAGCAGCACCAGCAGCACCGACTGGGCCACCAGCTGGACGACATCGCGCAGGGTGCGGCCGAGCAGCAGCGCCGACGGGCTGACCGGGGTGACCCGCATCCGGTCCAGTACGCCGAGGTTGCGGTCCATCAGCAGTCCGAGTCCGACGTACGACCCGCCGAGCAGGGCGAGCTGGACGAGCACCCCGGGGACCAGCGTCTGCCAGGACGATCCGCTGACGCCCATGTCGAGCCCGGTCAGCAGCGGTCCGAAGAGGGCGAGGAAGAGCAGCGGCTGGAGCATCCCGAAGACGAGATTGGTCTTCGAGCGAAGCGTGGAGCGCAGACACCGGCCGAAGACGATGCCGGTGTGGGCGAGAAGAGTCATGAGTGGCCCTTGGGTGCGTCGGATGGCTCAGATGGCGAGGGGTTGACCGGCCGTGGCCCGGCCGGTGATGGCGAGGAAGGCGTCCTGGAGGCTGGCGCCCGGATCGCCCGCATGGCGGCGCTTGAGCTCGGCGGAGGTGCCCTCGGCGACGATCCGCCCGGCGTCCACGACCACGATCCGGTCGGCGAGCGCGTCGGCCTCGTCCAGGTAGTGGGTGGTGAGGAAGACCGTGGTGGCGTGCTCGGCGCGGACGCGCCGCACCAGGTCCCACAGCTCGGCCCGGCTGCCGGGGTCGAGACCGGTGGTGGGCTCGTCGAGGAAGAGCACTCGGGGCCGGTTGACCAGGCCCAGCGCGATCTCCACCCGGCGGCGCTGACCGCCGGAGAGGGCTGCGGTCGGGCGATCCATGAGCCCCGAAAGGCCGAGGTCGGCGGCGAGTTCGGCGGCACGCCCGGCAGCCTCGCCCTTGGACATCAGATGCAGCCGACCCTGGGTGACCAGTTCCTCGCGTACGGAGCACGCGGGGTCCAGGCCGCCCGACTGGGCCACATAGCCGATCCGCCGGCGTACGCCCGCCGGATCGCGCAGCAGATCGCGGCCCGCGATCTCGGCCTCGCCCCCGCTGGGCGGCAGCAGGGTGGTGAGCATGCGCAGGGTCGTGGTCTTACCGGCCCCGTTGGGGCCGAGGAAGCCGAGGATCTCGCCGCGGCCGACGGTCAGATCGATACCGCGGACTGCGTGCACGCGGCCGCTGCCCAGCGAAAAGGTCCGGGTGAGACCGCGAACGCGGATGACGGATGAGGACATGCCCACGATCAGAGCACAACGGGCTCCAAACTTGCAATCGACTTAAAACTCTCAGGCAGATGCAAGTTTGCAACGGGATACACTGACGGCCATGAGCGAAGGACTGCGGGAGAAGCACAAGCGCCGTACACGCCGGCGGATCGCGGACGTGGCCACCGGCCTGTTCATGGAGCGGGGCTTCGACCGGGTCACGGTCGCCGAGGTCGCCGAGGCGGCTGAGGTGTCCGTCAACACCGTCTACAACTACTTCCCGGCCAAGGAGGACCTGGTCCTGCCGCCCGACCAGGCGTCCCCGCGGCGGCTCGCCGAGATCGTGCGCGAGCGCCCGCCCGGCCGGTCCGCCGCGCAGGCGGTGCTGGACCGGCTGCGCGAGGAGGTGGAGCGCCGCGATCGCACACTGGGGCTGACCGAGGGCTTCGGCCCGTTCTTCGCGATGATGCGCGGGGCGCCCACACTGGTCGCCCGGCTGGAGGAGCTGGGCCACCACATGAACGACGAACTGGCCGCCGTGCTCGCCGAGGAGACCGGCGCGGCGCCGGAGGATCCGCTGCCGCGCGTGGTGGCCGCCCAGATCAGCGGCTATCACTCACTGATCTTCGGCGAGATCGGCCGCCGCGTCACGGCGGGAGAGCGCCCCGGCACCATCGCCAAGGCCGTGACGGAACTCCTCGACGCCATCGAGGAGATGCTCGGCGCGCCGATGCTGGGCTACGCCGTACGGGAGGGGCGACCGTGTTCCGAGTGACCATCCGCGGCGCCTTCGAGGAGCTGGGCGAGGACGAGCGCGAGGCGCTGCGCACCGCGGTCGACTCCGCCCAGCTGGCCTTCACCGAGGCGGGCACCTTCACCTGCGACCGGAGCCTTTCGGCGTTCACCTTCCGCTGCCAGGTTCCGGCGGGGCCGGACGACGGTGAACCCGAGGCGACCGAGCGGGCCGTCGCGGCGCTTGCCGCGCATGGTTACCCCCACCGGATCCTCCGCGTCGGGGTGACGGACATGCGGCACATCAAGATCCGCCGCAAGGGCGGACGCGGCTGAACGCCCGCGGGGCGAGCGGCACTCGGCGACGGGAGGGATTCCGCACGGGGGCGAGACCCAGGGGCAGGCCGGGTTCCACGCGGGGACGAGATGCCAGGGCCAGGCGGGATTCCGCACGGGGACGAGGCCCAGGGGCAGGCCGGGTTCCACGCGGGGACGAGATACAAGGGCAGGCGGGATTCCGCACGGGGGCGAGGCGCGGCGACGGGCGGACCTCGCGCGGGCGGTGCTCGGCGACGGGTCAAACCCCCGCGCCGGCGCGGCACTTCAACGGCGTACGGGACTCCGCATCGGCGGGGCCGGACCCCTGCGGGTCCGGCCCCCGGATAGCACCCCGAGCCGGGCCGGCCCCGGCAGCCGACCTCGGCCCCTATCGTTACCCAGGCGTAACTTACCACGCTATTACCGTCGGTAAACCCCGGGGTTACCGTCGGGTCACAAGCACCGGTGCTCCCCCGCCCCCACGGCATCCCCACCAGGAGCCACAGTGACCCCTGCCCGTAAAGCCCCGCGTCCCACCACCGCCGCCGCCGTCTCGGTGACCGTCCTGGCCGGTGCGGCCTTCGGACTCGCCCCCGCCGCCCAGGCCACAACACCGGCCCCGACAGCGGCCACCGCGGCCGCGGCCACCGCCGACCCCGCCGCCTCCGGCGTCTCCATACGGTTCGTCGACATCCCCGGCGACGGCGGTGTCCGTCTGGCCGCCAACGTCGTGGCACCCTCGAACGCCGACGCCTCCCGCCACCTTCCCCTCGTCGTGCTGCCCACCAGCTGGTCCCTGCCCCAGGTCGAATATCTCGCCCAGGCCAAGAAGCTGGCCCAAGCCGGCTATGTGGTGCTGACCTACAACACCCGCGGCTTCTGGCAGTCCGGCGGGAGGATCGAGACGGCCGGGCCGCCCGATATCGCCGACGCCTCCAGGGTCATCGACTGGGCGCTCGCCAACACCCCCGCCGACCCCGACCACATCGGCATGGCCGGGCTCTCCTACGGCGCCGGGATCGGCCTGCTCGCGGCCGGCGCCGACCCGCGGATCAAGGCCGTGGTGGCCATGAGCGGCTGGGCGGACCTGGTCGGCTCGATCTACAGCGGCCGCACCCAGCACGCCCAGGCCGCCGGGCTGCTCGGCGGGGCCGGGGAGCTGACCGGCCGGCCCAGCGAGGAACTCCGGCAGATCCTCGAGGACTTCTTCAGCTCCAACCTCGCCAAGGAGCAGGACCTGATCGCCTGGGGCAAGAAGCGGTCCCCCGCCACCTACCTGGACCGGATCAACGCCAACGGCGCGGCCATCATGCTGGGCAACTCCTGGGGCGACTCGATCTTCCCGCCCAACAGCTACGCCGACTTCTTCGACAAGCTGACCGGCCCCAAGCGGCTGGAGCTGCGGCCCGGCGACCACGCCACCGCCGAGCTCACCGGGCTGCTCGGCCTGCCCAACACCGCCTGGAACCACGCCCGGCAGTGGCTCGACCGCTACCTCAAGGGCGAGCGCAACGGCATCGACACCGAGCAGCCGGTGCAGCTGATGTCCCGTACGGCGGACGGCGACGACTACGAGGGCTACCCCAGCTGGTCGGCCGTCCCCTCCGGACAGCACCGCGTCCCGCTCACCACCACCGAGAAGATCACCGCCAACCACGACTCCGCCGCCAACGCCGGGACCGTGCTGCTCAGCGGCGCCCTCGACCAGTTTCTGAAGATCCCGCCGCTCGTCTCGATCCCGCTGCTGTCCCGGTCCCACGCGGCCGTCTGGCAGACCGGGGCCTTCGCGCGCGAACAGCGCGTCCGCGGCACCGTGAAGCTCCACACCACCGTGACCGGCGACCGCTCCGACGGCACGGCGGTGGCGCATCTCTACGACGTGGGCCCGCTGGGCGTCGGCAAGCTCATCACCAACGCCCCGTTCACCTTCCACGACCGCGCCCCGGGCACGCCCTTCGGAGTGGATCTGGAGCTGTTCTCCACCGCGTACGACGTCCCGGCCGGCCACCGCCTGGCGCTGGTCGTCGACACCGTCGATCCGCTCTACACCGAGCACAACCCCGACGGCGCCCATCTCACGTTCTCGTCCCCGGACGCCGACCCGTCCTACCTGACGGTCCCGGTCCGCGACTGAGACACCGTCCGGCCGCCCCGGCTCAGCCGCGGGTGTCCCCCGGCATCGGGGCGGCCGGTTCGGCGGCGGCGACCTCGACCTGACGGGTCTTCACACTGCGCCGCTCCCGTTTGGCCACCCAGTTGGCGAACCACGACAGCAGCATGCACATCCCGATGTAGATGGGTGAGATCACCATGACCACCGGGATGAACGGCAGGTCGTAGTCGAGATTGGACGCGATCAGCTTTCCGGCGTGCAAAAACTCCTCATAGGTGATGAGGAAGCCGAGCGAGGTGTCCTTCAGGGCCACCACCAGCTGACTGATGATGGCCGGCAGCATCGCCCGCACCCCCTGCGGCACCAGCACGGACATCATGACCTGGGTCTTCCGCAGGCCGAGCGAGTACGCCGCCTCGCGCTGGCCGCGGTCTACCGAGTTCACCCCGGCCCGGAACACCTCGGCCAGCACCGAGCCGTTGTAGAGCGTCAGCCCGGTGACGAGGGCGGGCAGCGGCTGGACCTTCAGCGCCACGAAGATGAAGAAGATCATCACCAGGACGGGCATCGCCCGGAAGAACTCCACCACCAGCGTGGCCACCCAGCGCACCGGGCGGTGCTCGGAGAGCCGACCGGCGGCCAGCACCCCGCCGAGCGCGAGCGAGAGGACGGCGGCCATGCCGAACGCCTTGAGGGTGCCCGCGAGCCCGTTCAGCAGCAGCTCCTGGATGCCCTTGTACTCGAAGGGCATCCACTTGCGGTAGGCGAACTGGCCGGTGTGGACGAGGAGATAGCCGACCCAGCCGAGCAGGGCCAGCAGCACGGCCGTCCCGGCCAGCGCGTAGAGCCGGTGCCGGCGCCGGGTGCGGGGCCCGGGGACGTCGTAGAGGGCGGTGGTCGAGGGGGCGGTCATCGCCGCACCCCCCAGCGCCGTTCCAGGATGGAGAAGATCGCGCTGATGGCGAGGGTGATGATCAGGTACCCGACGGCGATCCAGACGAAGGACCAGATGATGCTGTAGCCCCGCTCGTTGAGCGGCTTGTAGGTGCCGAGCAGCTCGGTGACGCTGAACGACCCGGCGATGGCGGAGTTCTTGGCGAGCGCGATCAGGGTCGAGCCGATCGGCGGGATGACCGAGCGGAACGCCTGCGGCAGCACCACCGCGCTCAGCGTCTGGTCGAACGTCATGCCCAGGCTGCGGGCCGCCTCGCCCTGCCCCACCGGCACCGTGTTGATGCCCGAGCGCACCGCCTCGCAGATGAAGGCCGAGGTGTAGCAGCCGAGCGCGATCACCGCGAAGACGGTGAACGGCAGCACAAGACCGAACCGCGGCAGCCCCAGCATCACCGCGAAGAACAGCAGCGTCAGCGGGGTGTTGCGGAGCACCGTCACCCAGCCGGTGCCGAACGCGCGCAGCGAGGCGACCGGCGCCACCCGGAATCCGGCCATGAGGACGCCGAGCGCGAGGGCGAGCAGCGAGGCGTAGACGGTCAGCTGCACGGTGCCGAGGAAGCCCTTGCCGTAGAGCGAGAAGTTCTGGGTGAGCACGTCCATGGGATGGCCTTCAGCCGGTGCGGTAGCGGTCGACGGGGGGCGGTTGGGGGGCGGGCACACCGGAGAGGCCGAGGGTCGCGTTGTACGCCTTCTTCCAGTTGCCGTTGCGCTCATGGGTCCGGATCGCGTCGTCCAGCGCGAAGCGCAGCGCGTTGTCCCGCTTGGGCACGCCGATGCCGTACGGCTCCTTGGAGAAGGGGCGGCCCACCACCTTCAGCTCGTTCGGGACCTTGGCCGCGTAGCCGAGCAGGATGGTGTTGTCGGTGGTCACCGCGTCCACCTGGAAGCTGAGCAGATTGTCCACGCACACCGAGTAGGTGTCGTAGGCGACCGCATGGGCCTTGGGGTAGTCGGCCTGGATGCGCTGGAGCGGGGTGGAGCCGGCCACCGAGCAGACGGTCCTGCCCGCGAGGTCGGCGGGGCCGTGGATGTCGTTCTCGTCGGTGCGCACCAGCAGTGACTGCCCGGCCATGAAGTACGGCCCGGCGAAGCCGACCAGCCGTTTGCGCAGCGGATTGATGGTGTAGGTGCCGACGTAGTAGTCGATCTGGCCGCTCTGGAGCGCGGTCTCGCGGTTGGCGGACGCGATGGTCTGGAACCGGATGGTCCCCGGGCCGAAGCCGAGGGAGGCGGACATCATGCGGGCGATCTCGATGTCGAATCCCGAGTAGCGGCCGGTGGCCGGGTCCCGCTCGCCCAGATAGGGCTGGTCCTCCTTGACCCCGACGGTGAGATGGCCGCGGCGCTTGGCCCTGCGCCAGGTGGGAGAGGCGGGCAGCCGGAAGGCGGTGTCCACCTTGTAGGTGGGCAGTTGCCCGGCCCGGGGGCCCTTGGCGGGCGGGCTGCCCTCCTTGCCGCAGCCGGGCATGAGCAGCAGGGCCAGGGCGATGGTGAGGGCGGCGGTCGCACGGCGCAGACGCCTCATGTCCGTCATCACCCGGCTCAGTGCTTGAGGATCTTGGACAGGAAGTCCCGGGCCCGCTCGCTCTCCGGGGCCCGGAAGAACTCCTCCGGCATGCGGTCCTCGACGATCCGGCCGTCGGCCATGAAGACCACCCGGTTCGCGGCGGAGCGGGCGAAGCCCATCTCATGGGTGACGACGACCATCGTCATCCCCTCCCGCGCCAGCTGACGCATCACCTCCAGCACCTCGTTGATCATCTCCGGGTCGAGGGCGGAGGTGGGCTCGTCGAAGAGCATCACCTGAGGGTCCATCGCCAGCGCGCGGGCGATGGCCACCCGCTGCTGCTGGCCGCCGGAGAGCTGGGCGGGGAACTTCCCGGCCTGGTCGGCGAGTCCGACCCGGTCCAGCAGTTCGCGGGAGCGCCGTTCGGCGTCCTGTTTCCCGCGCCGGCGGACCTTGGTCTGGGCGAGCATCACATTGGCGAGCACGGAGCGGTGGGCGAAGAGGTTGAACGACTGGAAGACCATGCCGACCTCGGCCCGCAGCCGCGCCAGCTCCTTGCCCTCGTCCGGCAGCGGCCGGCCGTCGACGACGATGGAGCCGGACTGGACGGTCTCCAGACGGTTGATGGTGCGGATCAGGGTGGACTTGCCGCCGCCGGAGGGGCCGATGATCACGACCACTTCGCCCCGCCCGACGGTGAGGTCGATGTCCCGCAGAACGTGCAGCGCGCCGAAGTGCTTGTTGACGCCGCGCAGCTCGATCAACGGCTCACCGACGGCCATACCCGGCCCCACCCGCCTTCCGCTGTGTCCCGGTCAGCGCAAGCTATCCGGGCAATGGCGGAGCATCAGGTACGGACACGCACCGATGGGCGGATACCGCCCGACAGGGTCTACGGGGTCCGGGGGGCTTGCCGCCTGCGGCGGGCTGTTCCCCTCCCCGCCCCTTCCCGAAGCATCGACATGCGGCTCCGCCGCGTGGTGGGGCTCCGCCCCAGCCCCCGGGGGTCGGCGAGCCGACGACCGCCGCGGTCAGCTCACCGGCCGGGGCGCCGACCGCGCCGCCTGCGACGCGGCGGTCGAGCGGCCGACCGGTGAGCAATGGGCCAGGCGTCCGCGGGGCAGACGCTGTTCACAGCGGGCAGCGAGGGCGTGAACCCGCACCGGCGGGCCGATCTCGGTTGGCACGCCGACGCGGCGGACAGCCGGGCGGGCACCCGCACACAGCC
>NZ_JANIIC010000210.1 GCF_024519315.1 Streptomyces malaysiensis subsp. samsunensis
CTAGTAGGGCTTTGTTAGGTGGCCTCGGTGGTTCTCTCAGACTACGGTGTGATGTCCTGTCGGGTGTGACACCTGAGGAGATGGACGTGGTGCGCCCGCGTCTGCAGGCGTTCGCTGCGGAGATGCTCGGCTCGCTCAAGCGCCGGGATCAGCGGGCCAAGGGCGAGTTGTACCTGCGTGGGCTGATGCTGGACGGCAAGCGCAAGTCGATGCAGCCGATGGCCGAGCGCCTGGGCGTGGACCACCAGCAGCTCCAGCAGTTCGTGTCCTCCTCGACCTGGGACTACACCGAGGTCCGCCGCCGGGTGGCCCGCTGGGCCGCGGCGCATATCGCTCCGGAGGCGTACGCGATCGACGACGTGGGCTTTCCCAAGGACGGGTACGACTCGCCGGGGGTGGCCCGGATGTACTGCGGCGCGCTGGGCAAACGCGGCAACTGCCAGATCGCCGTCAGCGTCAACCTGGTCAGCGACACAGCGTCCTCGGCGGTGGACTGGCGCCTGTTCGTGCCCGAGAACTGGGACGACGCCAAGAACAGTGATGACGAGCTGCTTGCCGGGGCGATCCGGCGGCGCCGGGCGAGAGCCGGTATCCCCGACCAGGTGCGGCACCGGGAGAGGTGGCGCCTGGCCCTGGACATGCTCGACGAAGTCCGCGAGGAGTGGGAACTGCCCGACCTGCCGGTGGTCGCCGACGCCGGCTACGGGGACGCCACCGGCTTCCGCCAGGGCCTGACCGAACGCGGCCTGGTCTACGCGGTCGCGGTCAAGGGCAGCACCACCTGCCACCCGGGCGACGCCGTTCCCCAGCGTCCGGCCTACAGCGGTCAGGGCCGCCCACCCGGCGCCGCCTACCAGCAGCCGCACACCACCTTGCGGGCACTGGCCCTGGCCGCCGGACACCGGTCAGCCCGGACCGTCACCTGGCGCCACGGCACCAAGACGACCAAGAACAACCCCCACGCCGCCATGCGCTCACGCTTCATCGCCCTGCGCGTGCGCCCGGCCAACCGCACCATCCGCCGCGCCGCCGACGGCTCCCTGCCCGACTGCTGGCTGCTCGCCCAATGGCCACCCCACACGGCCGAACCCACCGACTACTGGCTGTCCACACTGCCTGCCGACACACCGCTGCGCGAACTGGTCCGCATAGCGAAGATCCGCTGGAGAGTCGAACACGACTACCGCGAACTCAAAGACGGCCTCGGCCTGGACCACTTCGAAGGCCGCAGCTACCTCGGCTGGCACCGGCACGCGACCCTCGCCTCCCTCGCCCAGGCCTTCTGCACCCTGCTACGCCTCGACCCAAAAGTCCCTGCGCCGGCCTGACCCTCTACGCGGTCCTCCGCGCGTTACAGAAGATCCTGGCCACCTGGACCGGCGCCTGCTCGATA
>NZ_JANIIC010000211.1 GCF_024519315.1 Streptomyces malaysiensis subsp. samsunensis
TGCGGCGTCGGTGTACGACCAGCTCGTTGGTATGGGGGTGATCGTGCGTCGGTCGGCCACTACGACGTTGGCCAGTGCGTCGGGGAAGAGTCCGGTTACTCGGTCGCCGGGGGTGAGGTCGGTGATGTCGGGGCCGATGTCGAGGACGATGCCGGAGGCTTCGCTGCCCATGGTGGCCTCGCCGGGGTACATGCCCAGGGCGATGAGTACGTCGCGGAAGTTCAGACCGGCGGCCCGCACCCCGACCCGCACCTCATGCGGTCCCAGTGGACGCGTCGCCGAATCGGACGGGACCAGTGTGAGGTTCTTCAGTGTGCCGCGTTCGCTGGTGTCCAGGTGCCAGGCGTCGGCGTCGGCCGGAGGTGTCAGCGCGTCGGCGACGGCCGTGGTCGTCAGTCGGGGGACGGTGATGGCGCCGTTGCGGATGCGGGCTTGGGGTTCGCCGGAGGCGACCAGGGAGGCCAGGGCGTCCCTGGAGGCGGGGTGGTTGTCGGTGTCGACCAGCACGATGCGGTTGGGGTGTTCGGTTTGGGCGGTGCGGATGAGTCCCCAGACGGCCGCGCCGGCGAGGTCGTCGTGGGTGGCTTCGATGACGAGGGGGGTGGTGGTGTCCTGGGCCAGGTGTTGTTGGACGTGGGTCAGGGTCTCGGTGGTGATGCGGTGGGTGTCGGCCAGGACGTCGTCGCCGACCGTCGGCACCGCATACCGCTCGAACTCCGGGGTCGGCGAGACGCTGCCGGACCACGGGAGCCAGTCCAGCGCGTACAGATCGTCGGTCTGTCGAGGGCGGGCGCGCAGCTGGGCGGGGTCGATCGGCCGTGTGGTGAGCGAGTCGACCGTGACAACCGGCTGTCCGCTGGTGTCGGTCGCCGACAGCGACAGCGTGCCGTCGTCGTCGATGTCCAGCTCGACGCGCAGCTTGGTGGCGCCGGTGGCGTGGAGGGTGACGCCGGTCCAGGCGAAGGGCAGCCGGATTTCGTCCCCGTCGGAGACCGCGACCAGTGCGTGGAGGGTGGCGTCGAGGAGTGCGGGGTGGATGCCGTAGCCGTCGGTGCTGTCGGCGTTATCGATGCTGTCGGGGAGACGGACGTCGGCGAGGAGTCGGTTGTCGCTGTCGCGGCGCCAGAGTGCGTGGAGTCCTTGGAAGGCGGGGCCGTATTCCAGTCCGGTGGTGGCGAGGCGTTGGTAGGTGCCGGTCAGGTCGATGGGTTCGGCGTCGGTGGGGGGCCAGGTGGTTTGGGGGCTGGGGGGTGCGGTGTTGGCGCGGGTGAGGGTGCCGGTGGCGTGGGCGGTCCAGGGCTGGTCAGGGGTGGTGCGGGTGTGGATGGTGAGGTCGAGAGTGTTGTCGTCGTGGGTGGGGGTGG
>NZ_JANIIC010000212.1 GCF_024519315.1 Streptomyces malaysiensis subsp. samsunensis
AGCGAAGGCGCCGGAGTCGTGGTGGAGGTGGGGTCTGGTGTGTCGGGTGTGTGTGTTGGTGATCGTGTGATGGGTGTGTGGGGGGATGGGTTTCGGTCGGTGGTGGTGGTGGATGTGCGGGGTGTGGTGGGGGTGCCTGTGGGGTGGAGTTTTGAGCAGGCTGCTTCGGTGCCGGTGGCGTTTGTGACGGCGTATTACGCGTTGGTGGATTTGGCGGGTGTGCGGGCGGGGGAGTCGGTGTTGGTGCATTCGGCTGCTGGTGGGGTGGGGATGGCGGCGGTGCAGTTGGCGCGTTATTTGGGTGCGGAGGTGTTTGCGACGGCGAGTGAGTCGAAGTGGTCGGTGGTGCGGGGGTTGGGTGTGTCTGGGGAGCGGATTGCGTCGTCGCGTTCGGTGGAGTTTGAGCGGGTGTTTGGTTCGGGTGTGGATGTGGTGTTGGATTCGTTGGCGGGGGAGTTGGTGGATGCGTCGTTGCGGTTGGTGCGGCCGGGTGGGCGGTTTGTGGAGATGGGGAAGTCGGATGTGCGGGATGCGGGGGAGGTGGCGGAGGCTTTTGGTGGGGTGTGGTATCGGGCGTTTGATTTGGCGGAGGCGGGTGTGGAGCGGTTGGGTGAGGTGTTGCGTGAGGTGGTGGGGTTGTTTGAGGAGGGTGTGTTGGAGTTGTTGCCGGTGGGGGTGGGGGATGTGCGGCGGGCTGGTGAGGTGTTTGGTGTGATGCGGCGGGCGCGGCATGTGGGGAAGTTGGTGTTGAGTGTGCCGTCTGTGGTGGGTGCTGGTGGGGGTTGGGTGGTGGTGTCGGGGGCGTCGGGTGTGCTGGGTGGTGTGGTGGCGCGTCATGTGGTGGCTGAGCGGGGTGTGCGGCGGTTGTTGTTGCTCAGTCGTCGGGGTGAGGGGGCGCCGGGGGTGGGGGGTTTGGTGGCGGAGTTGGAGTCCGCGGGTGCTGAGGTGCGGATCGCCGCGTGTGATGTGGCCGACCGTGATGCGTTGGCGGGGGTGTTGTCGTCTTTGGAGGGTGGGGTGTCGGGGGTGGTGCATGCGGCGGGTGTGTTGGATGACGTGATGGTGGAGTCGTTGAGTGGGGAGCGGTTGGCGGGGGTGCTGGCGGCGAAGGTGACAGGTGCCTGGAACCTGCATGAGTTGACGCTCAATCGTGGTGTTCGTTGGTTTGTGATGTTCTCTTCCGCGGCTGGTGTGTTGGGGGCGGCGGGGCAGGCGAACTACGCGGCGGGGAACACGTTCCTGGATGCCCTGGCGGCGTATCGCCGGTCGCGTGGGCTGCCGGGTGTGTCGGTTGCCTGGGGGTTGTGGGAGCAGCGTTCGGTGATGACCGAAGGACTGGGCGA
>NZ_JANIIC010000213.1 GCF_024519315.1 Streptomyces malaysiensis subsp. samsunensis
TTCTACTCCACCACCGACAACACCTGGATCACCGACACCACCCTCGACACCGACTACTGGTACCGCAACCTACGCCAACCCGTCCTCTTCCAACCCGCCATCGAACACCTGAGCAGCAACGGCTACACCACCTACATCGAAACCAGCCCGCACCCAACCCTCACCCCCAGCATCCAAGAAACCAACCCCGACACCACCACCATCCACACCCTCCGCAACGAGCAAGACGACACCGCCGCCTTCCGCACGGCACTCGGCCACGCTCACACCCACGGCCACCCCATCACCTGGCACACCCTCATCCCTCCAGCGACCACCATCCCCCTACCGACCTATCCCTTCCAACACACCCGCTACTGGCTCAACGACAAGACCGTGACTGGCGCTCAGGACGCCGTCCAACTCGGACTTGTCCCGACCCCGCACCCGTTCGTCCCCGCCACCACCACCCTCGCGGAGACCGGGGCCACCATCCTCACGGGACATATCAGTCCAGCCCAGCATGGTTGGCTTGCCGACCACGCCGTCAACGGCACCCCGCTCCTCCCCGGCACCGCACTGGTCGACATGGCCCTCCACGCCGGCGACCACACCAACCACCCCACCCTCGACGAACTCATCATCCACACCCCCATCACCCTCACCCACTCCACAACCATCCAACTCACCATCAACCCACCGGACGACGCCAACACCCACTCCCGCACTCTCACCATCCACACCCGCACCACCCCTGACCAGCCCTGGACCCAACACGCCACCGGCACCCTCACCCAGCACCAACACACACCCGACACCTCCCAAACCACCTGGCCCCCCACCGACGCCGAACCCATCGACCTGACCGGCGCATACGAACGCCTCGCCACCACCGGACTCGAATACGGCCCCGCCTTCCAAGGACTCCAGGCACTCTGGCGCCGGGACAGTCGCCTCTTCGCCGACGTCCGCCTCCCCGACACCGACCACACCGACGGCTACGGCATCCACCCCGCACTCCTCGACGCCGCCCTCCACGCCGCCACCGCCACCCAGAACCACGCCGACACCCGGCTCCCCTTTGCCTGGACCGGCGTCGCCCTCCACGCCACCGGCGCCACCAAGCTGCGGGTCGAGCTGGACATCGACGACGACGGCGCGATCCGGTTGTTGGCGCGGGACACCGCGGGGCAGCCCGTCGTCTCGATCGACTCCCTGGTCACGCGGCCGGTCGGTGCGGACGAGCTACGCGCCGGAGGCGTCGGCGCCCACCAGCTCTACGACCTGGCATGGGTCGCCCGCGAGCTGGACGCGAGGGCGGTCACGGAGAAGTTCGAACGGTACGT
>NZ_JANIIC010000214.1 GCF_024519315.1 Streptomyces malaysiensis subsp. samsunensis
CTTGGGTTCTGGGAGTCGTTGCAACACCCCAGTTCAAGGGGTGGCATGGACTTCGAGATCCGCAAGGTTCGGACGGCTCAGGGGCCTGTGAAGCTGAGCCGGGAGCGGGCGGCATACTCCCGGCTCGTGCAGGAGGGCTACAGCAACGCCGAGGCGTGCCGGATCATCGGGATCGATGCGCGGACCGGTCGGAAGTGGCGTAACGGCCGCAGTGCCGACCGGCGGCAGAAGGCGGCATCACCGATCCACTTGGTGGTGCCGCCTTCCGGTCCGTCCCGGTACCTGAGCGAGGACGAGCGGATCCACATCGCCGACCGGCTGAGGGAGAAGGCCACGGTCCGGGCGATCGCCGCCGAACTGCGCCGCAGCCCCTCCACGGTCAGCCGTGAGATACGGCGCAACCGCCACCCCGACAGCGGCGCCTACCGGCCGCACGCCGCCCAGGCCAGGGCCGATGCCCGCCGGCCCCGCCCCAAGCCCCGCAAGATCGGCCAGAACCCCGAGCTGCGTGATGCGGTCCAGGGGATGCTGGACGAGAAGTGGAGCCCGGAGCAGATATGCCACGCTCTGCGGCAGAAGTTTCCCGACCGGCCGGAGATGCACGTGGTCCACGAGACCGTCTACCAGGCGCTCTACGTCCAGGGCAGAGGCCAGCTGCGGCGCGAGCTCGCAGGCGCCCTGCGCTCAGGCCGCGCCCGCCGCAGGCCCCAGCGGCAGGCCAACTGCCGCCAGGCCCGCTTCACCACGCCGATGGTGATGATCAGCGAACGCCCGGCCGAGGCCGCGGACCGGGCCGTGCCCGGTCACTGGGAAGGCGACCTGATCATCGGCAAGGACGGCAAGTCCGCGATCGGCACCCTGGTGGAACGCGCCACCCGCTACGTGATGCTGCTGCACCTGCCGGGCGACCACGGCGCCGAAACCGTCCTGACTGCCCTGACAGCCACCGTCCAGACCCTGCCGGTCCAGCTGAAACGGTCGCTGACCTGGGATCAGGGCAGCGAAATGGGCCGCCATGGCGAGTTCACCATCGCCACCGACGTCCCGGTCTACTTCTGCGACCCGGCCAGCCCCTGGCAGCGCGGCTCGAACGAGAACACGAACGGCCTGCTGCGGCAGTATTTCCCCAAGGGCACCGATCTCTCGGTCCACAGCCCCGAGCACCTGGCCGCCGTCGCCGACCAGCTCAACCGCCGCCCACGCAAAACGCTCGGCTGGGAAACCCCAGCCGAGCGCCTGCATAAACTGCTCGCGGCCTGATCAACACGACCACGTGTTGCGACGACCCCTAGAAACCGCC
>NZ_JANIIC010000215.1 GCF_024519315.1 Streptomyces malaysiensis subsp. samsunensis
TATGCAGGGCGGCGTCGAGGAGGGCTGGATGCAACCCGAAACGCCCCGCCTCGGCACACTGCTCCTCCGCAAGCGCCACCTCAGCAAACACCTCATCACCACGACGCCACGCAGCCCGCACCCCCCGAAACACCGGCCCATACTCCAAACCCACCCCAGCCAACCGCTCATACACACCACCCACATCCACCGCCACCCCACCCACAGGCGGCCACACACCCAACCCCTCCACCACACCCGGCCCCTCAGCCGACAACACCCCCGTCGCATTGCGCGTCCACGACTCCTCCTCTGCGCCCTCCAGCCGCGAGAACACACCCACCACACGCCGACCCACCCCATCCGGCACACCCACCGACAACTGCACCTGCACACCACCACGCTCAGGCACCACCAACGGCACCTCCAACGTCAACTCCTCCAACCACCCACAACCCACCCCATCCCCCGCCCGCAACACCAACTCCACCAACGCCGCCCCCGGCACCACCACCACACCCCACACCACATGATCAGCCAACCAACCATGCGAAACCAACGACAACCGCCCCGTCAACAACACCCCATCCACACCCGCCAACCCCACCACCGCACCCAACAACGGATGATCAGCCGAACCCAGACCGGCGGATGTCACATCGCCGACGGCCGGGGAAGGAGTCTTGATCCAGTAGTGCTGATGCTGGAAGGCATAGGTCGGCAAGCCCACCTGCCGGGCACCCGTTCCCTGGAACACCGTGGACCAGTCGACGGACGCCCCGCCGACGTACGCCTCCGCCACGGACGTCAGGAAACGATCCAGCCCGCCTTCGTCACGGCGCAGCGAACCTACGGCGGTGACCTGGGTGCCCTGGTCCTCGGCGGTCTGTTCCACGCCCATCGTCAGCACCGGATGGGCACTGGCCTCAACAAACACCTGGAAGCCATCGGACAGCAGGGCACGTACGGTCTCATCGAACCGAACTGTCTGACGCAGATTGCGATACCAGTACCCGGCATCCAACCCCGCCGTATCCAGCACCCCACCCGTCACCGTCGAATAAAACGGCACCAACGACGACCGAGGACCGATCCCCCCGAGTACTTGCCGAAGCTCGTCCTCGATGACCTCAACGTGAGCACAGTGCGAGGCGTAATCCACGGGCACACGACGCGCCCGAATCCCCTCCACCTCGCATACCGCCAGCAACTCCTCCAACCCGTCCGCATCACCAGAGACGACAACCGCCGAAGGCCCGTTCACCGCCGCCACCGACAACCGCTCACCCCA
>NZ_JANIIC010000216.1 GCF_024519315.1 Streptomyces malaysiensis subsp. samsunensis
AAGCGGATCCGGTGAAGCGGTTGCGTTGGGTAGGTGTCCTTTGGGAGGGACGTCATGCCGAGGAGCCTGCGTGTCGCGCTGACCGACGGTCAGCAACGTGAGCCGCACGCGTTTCTGGCTCGCCGCGATCTGACCGCCTATACCCGGCAGCGTGCCGAGTGCATCCGTTTCCTGGACCGCGGCAGGACTGTTTCCGAGGTCGCCGACCTGCTGGAGTGTCATCCGGTCACGGTCCGCGCCGCTGTCCACCGCTTCGCGGACGGCGGGATCGAGGCGCTGCCCGATGCCCCTCGCCCGGGCCGTCCGGCAAAGCCCCTGGGGCCGGACGACCGGTCCGCTCTGGCCGAGTTGCTCGATGTCTCCGCCGAGGCGGGGATCACGTGGAGCGCCCCGGCCCTGCGCGACTGGCTGCGGGTCGAGCGCGGGGTGGAGATCTCTGCGGACTGGCTGAGCGAGTTGCTGCACCGCGACGGTTTCCGCGGGAAGCGCACCCGTGACAGCGTGCGGCACAAGGCCAACCCCGTCCTCCAGCAGGCCGCCCGGGCCCATCTGGAGGACTTGCGGCCTTGCGGCAGGCCGCACACGCCGGAGAACGCGACCTGATCTTTCTGGACGAGTTCGGCTTCGCCCCGACGATGCCCACCAGCTGCACCTGGCCGCGCATCGGCCGCCGGGCCGTGGTGCCGCGTAAGGACACCAGAAACCGGCGGGTCAACGTGCTCGGCGCCAAGATCGTCGGTATCGAGCCGGACCTCCTCTGGCAGCACACCTGCGGGAAGATCGACGCGCGGACGCTGCTGGAGTTCGTCTGCGCGCGGCTGGCGGGCCCGGGTGGTGGCGCGGCCGTGCTGGACCTGCCCGCCGACGGCCTCGGCACCAATGTGATGCCGGTGTGGGAACGGCACAGGCGGTGCACGATCGTGCTGGACAATGCCTCGACGCATGTGGCCAAGGCGTTCAAGGGCCGCTGTCGTCAGCTGGCGAAGATCGGGAGGAGCTGTTCTATCTGCCGCCACACAGCCCGGAGCTGAACGACATCGAGCTGATCCGACGGCAGGCGAAGTACGAGGACTACCCACAGCGCGCACTGACCAGCACCGACTCCTCGGCAAGGTCGTCGACCAGGCCATGCCCCAGCAGCGAGACCGACTCCGAGCATCAGCAAGTAACTTCGCCCAAGCCGC
>NZ_JANIIC010000217.1 GCF_024519315.1 Streptomyces malaysiensis subsp. samsunensis
TTACTGACTTCGGCTCGTCAGGGTGAACTTCGGCGAAGTCCCTGACGGGTCTGGGGTGGTGGCCGTATCCCGGGGTGTGTGAGATATGCGGATGGGGGCGGGCTGACTGCTGCGGGACGCCGACGCCGGGAGACTGTGCGGATGCAGGCGGCCGAGCTGTTCGAGCAGAAGGTCAAGCCGACGGAGGTCGCGCGGCGGCTGCGGGTGAGCCGGAAGTCGGCATACCAGTGGCACCAGTTGTGGCGGGACGGTGGTGTGCAGGCTCTGGTCTCCCGTGGCCCGAGCGGTTCGCGGTGCCGTCTGTCACCGCGCTGTCTGGAGAAGCTGGCCGCGTATCTGGAGCAGGGTCCGGCCGCGCACGGCTGGGTGGAGGACCAGGTGTGGACCGCGGCGCGGGTGGCCACGCTGATCGGCAGAAAGTTCCACGTCTCCTACAGCGTCTCGGGCGCCACTCGGTTGATGCACCGGCTCGGCTTCAGCCCGCAGGTCCCCGCGCGGCGGGTCGCCGAGCGCGACGAGCAGGCCGTCACCACGTGGAAGGAGGCGACCTGGGCCGAGGTAAAAGAGCCCGGGCGGCCTGCGGGGGCTACATCTGCTTCGAGGACGAGGCAGGCTTCACCCGCCGGCCGCCCAGGGGACGCACCTGGGGCCGGCGCGGCCGCACCCCGGTCGTGACAGTCAGCGGGCGGCGCTCGGGGCGCCTGTCGGTGGCCGGGCTGATCGCCATGCGGCCCGGCTCCCGGACCCGGCTGTGCCACCGCCTGCGCACCCACCCAGCGGGCAAAGGCAAGCGCCGCAGCATAGGCGAGCGGGACTTCATCGCTTTGATCGACGGCGCCCACCAGCTCGTCAAGGCGCCGCTCGTGCTGGTGTGGGACCGCCTGAACACCCATGTCTCCCGCGCCATGGGCGAGCTGATCGCCGAGCGTGAGTGGCTGACGGTGTTCCTGCTGCCCGCCTACTCACCCGACCTCAACCCGGTCGAGTGGGTATGGGCGCATGTCAAACGCAGCCTGGCCAACCTCGCCGTCGTCGCCCTCGACCGGCTCGAAGGACTCGTACGCAACCGGCTCAAGCGCCTTCAGTACCGGCCCGGCACCCTCGACGGCTTCATAGCCGGCACCGCACTGACCCTCGACGAACCAGCGTCACCTTGACGAGCCGAAGTCAGTA
>NZ_JANIIC010000218.1 GCF_024519315.1 Streptomyces malaysiensis subsp. samsunensis
TCGTCCGCGATCACCCGCGGCACGCACGAGATCATGTTCCCGACGCCCTGGCGCGCCTTGAGCCGCGCCTGCGCCTCGGCGTCGCGGTCGTTCCACTCCGGGCGCCAGTCGCACAGCATCGCCGGGCCGTAGGTCTCGGTCAGCCCGTACAGGTGCGTGACCTCGAACCCCAGCTCCGCCGTCCGCCGCAGGATCGCCGGCGACGGCGGCGCCCCACCGGTGGCGATCCGCACCGTGCGGTCCAGTGGTGCGGCCTCCTGGGCGTAGGCGATCATCGACAGCACCGTCGGCGCCCCGTTGAGGTGCGTGACGCCCTCCTCCCGGAGCAGCCGCCAGATCTCCGCCGGATCCACCTTCGGCAGGCAGACGTGCGTCCCGGCCGCCGCGGTCACCGCCCACGGGAACGTCCATCCGTTGCAGTGGAACATCGGCAGCGTCCACAGGTACACGCTCGACGGCGTCAGTCCGGTGTGCCCCACCATCGCCACGGCCTGGAGGAACGCGCCCCGGTGGTGGTACATCACACCCTTCGGGCGGCCCGTGGTCCCCGAGGTGTAGTTGATCGACAGCAGCGCCCGTTCGTCGGCCGGGGTCAGGTGCAGCGGCTCCGCCGCGGCCAGTAGATCCTCGTACTCCTGCCCCGACCGGATCCGGTGCGGTGGGGCGTCCAGCCGGGCGAGGGCCTCGTCCACCAACGTGTCGAACGACGGGTCGTGGATCAGCACGGACGCCTTGGAGTGCTCCAGGATGTAGGCGACCTCACCCACCGACAGCCGGGTGTTCACCGCGACCAGCGGCACCCCCGCCCACGGCACCCCGAAATGCGCCTCCAACGACACATGCGTGTTCGGTGCCAGCACCGCCACCGGGCGGCCTTCGGCCAACGAGGCCAACCCACCTGCCAACCGCTGACACCGATCACGCAGCTCCGCATAGGTCCACCGGGACTGCCCATCCACCACCGCGACCCGATCCCCGTGCGCCGCCGCGGCACGATCCAGATACGACGTCGGGGTCAACGGCTCGAAAGACAAGGAGTCCACGTCGTGGGTCATCGCGTGGTCTCCTTGGTGTGGTTGGTGTGGTGTTGGCGGAGTGCTTCTTCGTGGGCGGGGCGTGCGGCGCGGATGTCGGCGAGGACGTCGTCGGCTGAGCGGACC
>NZ_JANIIC010000219.1 GCF_024519315.1 Streptomyces malaysiensis subsp. samsunensis
TGCTGTGACCGGGATGGTCCACCGTGATCGGAAGGCGACTCGCGGGACGAGCGCACGCGCAACGGCTGGTATTACTGGGGGATGCAGGAAGAGACGGCACGCTCCGCGATCGACACGTTCATCTCCGCGTTTAACGCCTCGGACGACAGCTATGTGACTGCCCTGCTCTCCCAGGCCCTTACCTCAGACGTGGTCTTCTGGGGGCCGTTGGGTCGCAGCGAAGGAATCGCGGCGGTCGAGCGGTTCGTGCTGGACATCCGGCGCCACCCGGCGGGGACCGGCACGATGGTGCGCTGCTCGGCGGTGGACATGCCTGGCGAGTGGGCCCGGTACCAGTGGGTCTTCACCACGCCGGATGGAGGCCCCCGCCTGGCGGGAACAGACGTCGTCCATCTGCGGCGGAGCCTCATCGACCAGGTCATCGTCTTTGCGGGGGAGATCGAGCCGTCCGCCTCCTGAGTCGTCCTTCTGTCGCTGTCCTTCTCGTGAACTTGTCCCTTTCGGCACTCCGGGGCTGCGGCTCGCGGTCGGTCAGGCTGCGGCGTTGAGGGGGCGTCCGCCCCAGCGGATGCCCTCGGCGTCACGATGAGGGTCGGGTGATTCCTTCCATGTCTTGGTGCGCTGGAAGGTGATGCCGCGGCGCCGGAGCAGGCACCATAAGGCTTCACGGCCGATGCGGATGACACGTCCGTGCACTTCCCGCAGGTAGGCGGCGAGTTTGCGGATCGACCAGCGGGTGAAGGGCTGGCCGAGCCTGGTGGGGCGGGTGGTGGCCGTCCGGATGACGAAGTCCTCGTCGTCAGGGGTGAGCAGGCGGGGACGGCCTCCCGCCCACTGAGGGTCCAGGCAGGCCACGCCGATCTCGTTGAAGCGGTGGATCACGTCGCGCTCGGTGTCCTCATCGGCCTGGACCAGCTGGGCGATCACCGGCACCCGGATTCCGCCCGCCGAAGCGAGCAGCATCATCGCCCGCCGGTAACGCACCGAACTCGTGCTGCCCCGGCGCACGATCTGCTTCAGCTTCTGCCCCTCCTTGTCGGTCAATCTGCGTACACGGACAGACTCAGCCACCGCGCCTCCAGCGGTCCAATGGACGTCACCGCACATCCAACCGTCACGACCACCAACCCGGCGAACCTACGCC
>NZ_JANIIC010000022.1 GCF_024519315.1 Streptomyces malaysiensis subsp. samsunensis
GCGAGACGGCGGTGGCCATGGGGCTCTCCTTCTCCTTGCCTGTGCGGCGAATTGAGGGCGGTTGGTGGCAGTGAGGGGGCCCGTACGGCGGGGGGGGGGGGCCCCCCGGCGGGGGGTGGGGGGGGGGGAACAAGGGCGGAGGGGGGGGGGGCGGGGGACGGCGGCCCCCCGCCGCACCCGGGGCACGGCCCGCGCGCCACCAGGCGCGGTTACGCCTCCTCGTCGACCCAGCTCATGAGCTTGCGCAGCTCCTTGCCCGTGGTCTCCAGCAGGTGGTTCTCGTCGGCCTTCTTCAGCTCGTTGTACTTCGGCAGACCGGCGTTGTACTCCGCCATCCAGTTCTTGGCGAAGGTGCCGTCCTGGATCTCGCCGAGGATCTTCTTCATCTCGGCCTTGGTGGAGTCGTTGATGATCCGCGGACCGGAGACGTAGTCGCCCCACTCGGCGGTCTCGGAGATCGACCAGCGCATCTTCTCCAGGCCGCCCTCGTACATCAGGTCCACGATCAGCTTGAGCTCGTGGAGGCACTCGAAGTACGCGATCTCGGGCTGGTAGCCGGCCTCGACCAGGGTCTCGAACCCGGCCTTGACCAGCGCCGAGGTGCCGCCGCACAGCACCGCCTGCTCGCCGAAGAGGTCGGTCTCGGTCTCCTCGGTGAAGGTGGTCTTGATGACACCGGCGCGGGTGCCGCCGATGCCCTTGGCGTACGACAGGGCCAGCGGGAAGGCATTGCCGCTGGCGTCCTGCTCGACGGCCACGATGCACGGCACGCCGCGGCCCTCCTCGTACTGGCGGCGGACCAGGTGGCCCGGGCCCTTGGGGGCGACCATGCAGACGTCCACATTGGCCGGGGGCTTGATGAAGTCGAACCGGATGTTGAGACCGTGCCCGAAGAACAGCGCGTCGCCGTCCTTCAGGTTGTCCTTCACGGACTCCGCGTAGACCTTGGCCTGGATCGGGTCCGGGACCAGGATCATGATCACGTCGGCCTCGGCGGACGCCTCGGCCGGGGTGACCACGCGCAGACCCTGCTCCTCGGCCTTGGCCTTGGACTTGGAGCCCTCGTGCAGACCGACCCGGACGTCGACGCCCGAGTCGCGCAGCGACAGCGCGTGGGCGTGACCCTGGCTGCCGTAGCCAAGGATGGCGACCTTACGGCCCTGGATGATGGACAGGTCGGCGTCGTCGTCGTAGAACAGCTCGGCCACTTCGGGAACTCCTCGTGTGTGGGTTGTGCTTCCCACCGTATGACGGGCGGGCGGGTGAAGGTTTCGGGGTCTCGCCATACGGTCCGGCGCGCGGGGTGGCGCCGGACCTCGGCCACGCTGGTCGGGCGGGGTCAGGCGGACCGGTCGAGCGAGCGCAGGCTCCGGTCGGTGATGGAGCGGGCGCCACGCCCTATGGCGATGGTGCCGGACTGGACCAGCTCCTTGATGCCGTACGGTTCCAGCATCCTGAGCATGGCCTCCAGCTTGTCACTGCTGCCGGTGGCCTCGATGGTCACGGCCTCCGGGGAGACGTCCACGGTCTTGGCGCGGAACAGCTGGACGATCTCGACGATCTGGGAGCGGGTCTCGTTGTCGGCGCGGACCTTCACCAGCACGAGCTCCCGCTGGATCGCCTGGCCGTCCTCCAGCTCGACGATCTTCAACACATTGACCAGCTTGTTGAGCTGCTTGGTGACCTGCTCGAGCGGCAGCTCCTCGACATTGACCACGATGGTGATCCGGGAGATGTCGGGGTGCTCGGTGACGCCGACGGCCAGCGAGTCGATGTTGAAGCCGCGGCGGGAGAACAGGGCGGCGATCCGGGCCAGGATACCGGGGGTGTTCTCCACCAGGACGGAGAGCGTGTGCTTGGACATGGGCTCGGTCTCTCTTCTCTCTCGGTCCTGGCCTCAGTCGTCTTCGCCGTCGCCGAAGTCCGGGCGGGTGTCGCGCGCCGCCAGGATCTCGTCGTTGGAGGTGCCGGCCGCGACCATCGGCCAGACCATGGCGTCCTCATGGACGATGAAGTCCACGACCACCGGGCGGTCGTTGATCGCGTTGGCCTTCTCGATCACGGCGTCGAGGTCGGCCGGGTCCTCGCAGCGCAGCCCGACACAGCCCATGGCCTCCGAGAGCTTCACGAAGTCGGGGACGCGGGTGCCCAGGTTCCGCTGGACGGGGGTGTCCGGGCCCGAGTGCAGGACCGTGTTGGAGTAGCGCTGGTTGTAGAAGAGGGTCTGCCACTGGCGGACCATGCCCAGCGCGCCGTTGTTGATGATCGCGACCTTGATCGGGATGTTGTTCAGCGCGCAGGTGGCCAGCTCCTGGTTGGTCATCTGGAAGCAGCCGTCGCCGTCGATCGCCCAGACCGTACGGCCCTCGACACCGGCCTTGGCGCCCATGGCGGCCGGCACGGCGTAGCCCATGGTGCCGGCGCCGCCCGAGTTCAGCCAGGTGGCGGGGGTCTCGTAGTCGATGAAGTGGGCCGCCCACATCTGGTGCTGGCCAACGCCCGCGGCGAAGATCGTGTCCTCCGGGGCCAGCTGCCCGATCCGCTGGATCACCTGCTGCGGGGAGAGGCTGCCGTCGGTGGGCTGGTCGTAGCCGAGCGGGTAGGTCTCCCGCCACCGGTTCAGGTCCTCCCACCAGCCGGTGTAGTCACCCGCGCGGCCCGCGTCGTGCTCGGCCTGGACGGCGACGACCAGATCCGCGAGGACCTCGCGGGCGTCCCCGACGATGGGCACGTCGGCGGCGCGGTTCTTGCCGATCTCGGCCGGGTCGATATCCGCGTGGACGATCTTGGCGAAGGGGGCGAAGGAGTCCAGCTTGCCGGTGACGCGGTCGTCGAAACGGGCGCCGAGCGCCACGATCAGATCGGCCTTCTGGAGGGCCGTCACGGCGGCGACGGTGCCGTGCATGCCCGGCATGCCGAGGTGGAGGTGGTGGCTGTCGGGGAAGGCACCCAGCGCCATCAGGGTGGTGGTGACCGGCGCGCCGGTCAGCTCGGCCAGCACCTTCAGCTCGGCGGTGGCCTGGGCCTTGATCACGCCGCCGCCGACGTACAGCACCGGGCGCTCGGCCTGGGTGATCAGGCGGGCGGCCTCGCGGATCTGCTTGGCGTGCGGCTTGGTGACCGGGCGGTAGCCGGGCAGATCGATCTGCGGCGGCCAGGAGAAGGTGGTCCGCGCCTGGAGCACGTCCTTGGGGATGTCGACCAGCACCGGGCCGGGGCGGCCGGTGGAGGCGATGTGGAACGCCTCGGCGATCGTGCGGGGGATGTCCTCGGCCTTGGTGACCAGGAAGTTGTGCTTGGTGATCGGCATGGTGATGCCGCAGATGTCCGCCTCCTGGAAGGCGTCCGTGCCGATGGCCTTGGAGGCCACCTGGCCGGTGATCGCGACGATCGGGACCGAGTCCATATGGGCGTCGCCGATGGGGGTGACCAGGTTGGTGGCCCCGGGGCCCGAGGTCGCCATGCAGACGCCGACCCTGCCGGTGGCCTGGGCGTAGCCGGTGGCGGCGTGGCCCGCGCCCTGCTCATGGCGGACGAGCACATGCCGGACCGTCGAGGAGTCCATCATCGGGTCGTAGGCGGGGAGGATCGTGCCGCCGGGGATGCCGAAGACGGTGTCGGCACCCACCTCCTCGAGCGAGCGGATGAGGGACTGCGCGCCCGTGACGTGCTCGACGGGGGCGGACTGCGGTCCGCCGCTACGGGGCCGAGGCTGGGGGTGATGGGACCCGGGGGCCTGCTCGGTCATCGGCATTCTCTTCTCGAAGATGAGGTTCGGTGCTGGTGGGGAGGGCGGGGCGGTGCACCAGGTGCCGGTGCAACAAAAAACCCCTCGTGCCGTAAGGCAAGCGAGGGGAGCGCGCCGGTGAGGGTCCGCAGGGCTTCAATGAGCCCTGCTCAGCCGACGCGCTGTCCAAGTACGAGAATTCGGGTGCGCATGGCTCCGACCCTCCCCCCGGCGCATATCGGGTGTCAAGTGGGTGGGACGGGCGTCTCAGTATTTGAGCGGGTCGGCGGGTGGGTGTGCGGCTCCGTACGGCGTGGCCCGTGGGAGCCGCCGTGCCCCACATGACCGCCGTGCCGGATCGGCAGGGCGCCACCGACCAGCAGCGGGGGCTCCGGGCGCGGCACGGGATAGCCGCCGCGCAGCAGCGCCCGGCGCAGCCGGTGCTCATCGAGCGGCCCGCTGAAGGCGGGGCCCTGGGCGTGGGTGCATCCCATGCCGCGCAGGGTGACGATCTGCTCGGGCAATTCCACCCCCTCCGCGATGGACTGCATTCCCAGGTCGCCGGCGATCCGCAGCAGCCCTGCGGTGATCTTGTGGAGCCGTGAGGACTCGACCACTCCCTCGACCAGTCCGGGGTCCAGTTTCAGCACATCGATGGGGAGCCTGCGCAGCGCCCTGATCGCGGCATAGCCGCTGCCGAAGCCGTCGAGGGCGATCCGGACCCCCAGGCGGCGCAGCGCGCCGAGGCGGTGCTCCAGCTCGTCCAGCGGCACCCGTGGATCGCTGTCGGTGAGCTCCAGGATCAGCGCCCCGGACGGCAGCCCATGGCGGGCCAGCAGGGTCTCCACAGCCTTGGGCGGCATCGACTTGTCCACCAGCCGGCTCGCGGGGAGCCGGACGCAGACCGGTACCGGATGGCCGTCCCGGCGCCGCTGGGCGGCCTGCTCGACGGCCGCCTCCAGCATCCAGCGGGACAGCTCGGCGGTACGGGCCGTGTCCTCGCCGCCGCCACGGCCGTTGTCGGCGACCCGGAGGAACTCGGCGGGGGTGAACAGGATGCCCTGGGCCGAGCGCCAGCGGGCCTGCGCCGCGACCGCGGTGATCCGGCCGCTGGCCAGCTCGACGACGGGCTGGTGCAGCAGCACGAACTCCCCGTCGTGCAGGGCGGCGCGCAATCTGGTGGCGACCTCGGCGCGGCGCGCCACCTCGGCCTGCATCTGCGGTGCGTACAGCTCCACGCGGTTCTTGCCCGCGGCCTTGGCGCGGTACATCGCCAGGTCGGCGTTGCGCATCAGGGCGCCGGGGCT
This sequence comes from Streptomyces malaysiensis subsp. samsunensis, assembly GCF_024519315.1. Classification (GTDB taxonomy): domain Bacteria; phylum Actinomycetota; class Actinomycetes; order Streptomycetales; family Streptomycetaceae; genus Streptomyces; species Streptomyces malaysiensis. The sequence continues at coordinate 5,035 of NZ_JANIIC010000022.1, forward strand.
GGTGCCGGGCTCGGCGAAGGCGACGCCGATGCTGGCGGCCACGCGGACCTCGGTGCCGCCCTCGACCCGGTAGGGCTGGGAGAGCCGCAGCCGCAGCCGGTCGGCGATCTCCATGATGCGCTGCTCGCGGGTGCCCGCCTCCCCCACGCCGTCGCCGACGATGAGAGCGGCGAACTCGTCGCCCCCGAGCCGGGCCGCGCAGTCGCCGGACCCGGACCGCACGGACTCCTGGAGCCGGCGGGCGGCCTGGACCAGCAGCTCGTCACCGGCGTGGTGGCCGACGGTGTCGTTGACCGCCTTGAAGCCGTCGAGGTCGATGAAGAGCACGGCGGTGCCGGCGTCCGTACGGCGGCGGCCGGCGACGGCGTGCCGGACCCGCCGGGTGAACAGGGCGCGGTTGGGCAGATCGGTGAGCGGGTCGTGCTCGGCGTTGTGCTGGAGCTGGGCCTGGAGCCGGACCCGCTCGGTGACATCGCGGCTGTTGAAGATCAGCCCACCGTGGTGGCGGTTGATCGTCGACTCCACGTTGAGCCAGTCGCCGGAGCCGGAGCGGAAGCGGCATTCGATGCGCGTGGTGGGCTCCTCGCCCGGCGGGGCGGCCAGGAACCGGCGGACCTCGTGGACCACCGAGCCGAGGTCCTCGGGGTGGATCAGGGAGGCCAGCTCGGAGCCCTCCAGCTCCTCCGCGTCGCGGCCGTAGACCCCGGAGGCGGCCGGGCTGACATAGCGCAGGATCCCGGTGGGCGCGGCGATCATGATCACATCGCTGGAGCTCTGCACCAGGGAGCGGAAGTGGCTCTCCTTCTGGGCGAGTTCCTGGGTGAGCCTGATGTTGTCCATCAGCATGATCGCTTGTCGGACGACGAGCGCGAGCACGACCGCGCAGGCGGTGAGGAGCACCACCCCGTCGATCGGCCGGCCGTCCATCACGTTGAACAGGACCCCCAAGGTGCAGACAGCGGCGGCGAGATAGGGCGCGAGGGCGGCGAGCGAGCCCGCGATGGGGGCGCTCTGCTGCTGCGTGGAGCGGCGCGTCGGCGGCGGGTTCTGGGCGGCCTCGCGGCGGGCGACCCACGGGGCGTACGCCAGCAGCGCGGAACCGGCGAACCACCCGGCGTCGAGTATCTGCCCGGAGCGGTAGTGCTCACGCAGCAGCGGCGAGGTGAACAGCGCGTCGCACAGCACGGTGAGCGCGAAGGCGGCGATCGCGGTGTTGATCGCGGAGCGGTTGCCCGACGAACGCCGGAAGTGGAGCACGATCACCATGCTGACGAGCACGATGTCCAGCAGCGGATAGGCGAGCGCCAGTGCCCCGCGGGCCACGAAGGCGCCGTTCCCGCCGAACTGGCCGGTGTGGGCGAGCGCGAGGCTCCAGGAGAGGGTCACCAGCGATCCGGCGATCAGCCAGGCGTCCAGCCCCAGGCAGATCCACCGGGCCCGGCTCGTGGGGCGCTTGGCGAGCACCAGCATCCCGACGATGGCGGGCGGGGCGAACAGCAGGAAGCAGAAGTCGGCGACCGAGGGGGTCGGCACGGGGCGGCCGAGCACCACCTCGTACCAGCCCCATACGGCGTTCCCCAGCCCGGCCATGGCCGAGGAGGCGGCGAACAGCAGCCAGGCCGGGCGCAGCCGCCCGGCGTGCCCGCGGCCGTGCCACAGACAGGACGCCGCGGCGGCGAACGCGGCGGCGCTCAGCCCGAAGTCACCCATGACGAGGGCCAGTCGGGACGACCCCCAGCCGACGATCGCACCGGCCGCGTAACCGCCGCAGACCAGGGCGAGGACCACTTGCGGCAACAGCCCGGCGCCGCCGGAGACCGACGGCCGGGCGAGCACCGCTCCCGTGGCGCTCACTGGACTGCCATCCACTGCGTGGCGGACCACTGACGCCGCGGGGACCCCGGAAGCGGTATCCCCGCGGGCCTCGTCGAGTTGGAGAACCGCGCGGCTGCGCGGAAGTGTCGCGGTCGACGCCTGAGCTGCGTCGGGTTGTCGGTCCATCGGCCATACATCGCCCGTCGCCCCCCTCGAGTTCCGGTCCGTCGCTGACGCCGTCAGGTCAGTGGCGCAGCCCCCGCTCGGGACGATACACCAGACTGGTCACTCAGGGACATAGGCCATCTACGGACCGTAACCGACTACGGCGTTGTATATACGGAGTGGAGTCAATCGGTGCCTGTATGTGGTGCCAGAGGCATGTCTACCCCGTCGTGGCGACGAGATGTGCCAGCGACTCGCCGCGCGCGTAGCGGATCAGCTGATCCCTCAACAGCCGCTTCGCACGCGGGAGGAAGGCCGACGTGGGGCCGCCCACATGCGGGGAGATGAGCACCCCTGGAGCGTGCCACAGCGGATGCCCGGTGGGCAGTGGTTCGGGGTCGGTGACATCGAGCGCGGCCCGCAGCCGGCCCGACTCCACCTCGCTGAGCAGGGCCTTGGTGTCCACGACCGCACCACGGGCGACATTCACCAGCAGCGCCCCGTCCTTCATCCGGGACAGGAACTCCGCCCCGGCCAGACCCCGGGTGTCCTCGGTGAGCGGGGTCACCAGCACCACCACATCGGCGTCCGGAAGCAATTGGGGCAGTTCAGCGATCGGATGCACCGGGCCGCGCTCGGTCGTGCGCGGGGAGCGTGCGACGCGCATCACACGCTCACACTCAAAGGGGACAAGCCGATCCTCGATCGCGCTGCCAATGGCCCCGTAACCGACGATCAGTACGGACTTGTCGGCGAGGGCGGGACGGAAGCCGGAGCGCCACTCCTCGGCGTCCTGGCCCCGGACGAAGTCGGGAATGCCCCGCAGCGATGCCAGGATGAGGGTGAGGGCGAGCTCGGCGGTGCTCGCGTCGTGCACCCCGCGTGCGTTGCACAGCCGCACTCCGGGGGCGAGGTCCGCCAGCGCGGGCTTGATGTGGTCTATTCCGGCGGTCAGGGTCTGCACCACCCGCAGGTTGGCCATGGCGGGCAGCGGGCGGGTGCACACCTGCGGCGGCTTCATGTAGGGGACGCAGTAGAACGCGCAGCGCGCCGGGTCGGTGGGGAAGTCGGGGCCGCCGTCCCAGTGGGCGTACTCGAGGGTGTCGGGGAGGCCGTCGATCTCCTCGGGCGGGATGGGCAGCCACACCAGTTCACGCACTTCGGATGAACCGTGAGTCGAATCGTGGTGGCGGAACGTATCGCTGTGATCTGCACTCATGCCAGGAGGCTATGCGATCACCGACCGTTGGCAGAGGTTAGTTTGGGGTCCGAGGGAAGGGGAGGGGTCAGGCCAGGTGGAGCGCAGGAGAATCGGAGCGGCGGCGCTCGAAGTAGGTGCGATCGGCCTTGGATGTATGCCGATGAGCTGGGCGTACACCGCTTCGCAGCGCAGTGGGGAGCACTCGGTGCGCACCGTGCACACCGCGCTCGACTCGGGCGCGAGCCTGCTGGACACCGCCGACATGTACGGCCCCTTCACCAATGAACTGCTGGTGGGGCGGGTGCTCAAGGAGCGGCGGGCGGACGCCTTCGTGTCCACCAAATGCGGACTGCTGGTGGGCGAGCAGCACATCGTGGCCAATGGACGGCCCGGCTATGTGAAGCGGGCCTGCGACGCCTCGCTGCGCCGCCTCCAGACCGATGTGATCGACCTCTACCAGCTGCACCGGGCCGACCCGGAGGTGCCCATAGAGGAGACCTGGGGCGCGATGGCGGAGTTGGTCGCGGCCGGGAAGGTGCGGGCGCTGGGGCTGTGCGCGGTGGGCGCGCGGGCGCAGCGGAGGACGGGTGCCCGGATGCACGACGCCACGGTGCGCCAGCTGGAGCGGGTCCAGCAGGTCTTTCCGGTCAGCTGTGTACAGGCGGAGCTGTCGGTGTGGTCACCCGACGCGCTGGAGGCGCTGGTGCCGTGGTGCGCCTCGCGCGGGGTGGGCTTCCTGGCGGCGATGCCGCTGGGCAACGGCTTCCTGAGCGGCACGCTGACCCCGGGGCAGGGCTTCGAACCGGACGACACGCGGGCCCGGCATCCGCGGTTCACGGCGGAGATGATGGCCGCGAACCAGCCGATCGTGGCCGGTCTGCGACGGGTCGCCCAGCGGCACGGGGACGGCGTGACCCCGGCGCAGGTGGCCCTCGCCTGGCTGCTGGCGCAGGGGCCGCATGTGGTGCCGGTGCCGGGGACGAAGCGGGAGCGGTGGGCGGCGGAGAACTGCGCGGCGGCCGATCTGCCGCTCTCGCACGAGGACCTCGCGGAGATCGCGGAGCTGCCGCCGGCGCGGGGGTCGTGGGACTGAGGGGCCGCGTGCGGACGGGCGGGGCGGGTCGCCGGGGCGAGTCGCCGGGCGAGTCACCGGGCGAGTCACCGGGGCGGGGTCGGCTCGTGGGCTTGGCACGGTGGCCGGTGCTCGGGCGGGCCGGGGGCCGAGGGTCGGGGGCGGGCCGGGGGCCGAGGGTCGGGGGTCGGGGGTCGGGGGTCGGGGGTCGTTCGGACCCTGGTCCGGGCGTGGTTCGGGGATGGGAACCCGGCGCGGGGCCGCGGTGTATAAGAATCAGTGCCGTGCCGCGGCACACGTGCCCATGGAGAGGAATCCGACCGTGCGACGTCCTCGCGTCACCTCTGTTCTCGCCGCCGCCGCTGCCGTGTTGCTCATGGCGGGCTGCTCGTCCGACGGCGACAGCATCATCAGACCGGGCGGCCGGTCGTCCGCGCCCACGAAGCCGGGCGGCGGGGGCTCGCCGTCGGGTGCGCCCTCGCCGAAGGAGTCCGCGGCGCCCGCGAAGGGCTCGGTGAAGGTGGTGCGCACACTCACCACGAAGCTGAAGTCCCCCTGGGGGCTAGCACCGCTGCCCGGCGGGGATCTGCTGGTCTCCTCGCGCGACACCGGGAAGATCTTCAAGATCTCGGCGGACACGGGGAAGAAGACCGAGCTGGGATCCGTCCCGGGCGTCTCCGCCTCCGGTGAGGGCGGGCTGCTGGGCCTTGCGGTCTCCTCCGACTTCGGCTCGGACCACATGGTCTATGCGTACTTCACCACGGATTCGGACAACCGCATCGCCCGGATGGTGTACGACGACAGGCGCCCCGCGGGCGATCAGCTGGGCGCCCCGGACACGCTCTTCAAAGGCATCCCCAAGGGCACGATCCACAACGGGGGCCGAATCGCCTTCGGCCCCGACAAGATGCTCTACGCGGGCACGGGAGAGAACGGCGACGGCGGGCTCGCCCAGGACATGGACTCCTTCGGCGGCAAGATCCTGCGGATGACCCCGGAAGGGGAGCCCGCACCCCGCAATCCGGACGCCCAATCGGTCGTCTACTCCTGGGGTCACCGCAATGTGCAGGGCCTGGCCTGGGACGCGGACAAGCGGCTATGGGCCTCCGAGTTCGGCCAGGACACCTGGGACGAGCTCAATCAGATCCAGCCGGGCAAGAACTACGGCTGGCCGGAGGCCGAGGGCAAGGCCGACAAAAAGGGCTTTGCCGATCCGGTCGAGCAGTGGAAGCCCAAGGACGCCTCGCCGAGCGGAATCGCCTTCGCCAAGGGCTCGATCTGGATGGCGGGGCTGCGCGGTGAGCGGCTGTGGCGCATTCCACTGAAGGGCGCCAAGCCCGTGGCGAAGCCCCAGTCGTTCCTGGACGGGAAGTACGGACGGCTGCGCAGCGTGGCCGCCGCGGACGACGGAGGGCTGTGGCTGGCAACGAGCAATACCGATGGGCGCGGTCGGCCTGATCGGCAGGACGATCGGATCCTGCGGCTGGAGGTCCGCTGAGCGGAGGTCGAACGGGTCGCTCATGCCGCCGAGTTCGGCCGACATGTCGCGGCGTGCCCGTTCTGTGACGGGTGTGCCTAGACTGGCACCAGTCGCACGCCTACGGGGGTCGTCATGTTCAACCTCATCGAGGAGCTCTTCGCGCCCGGTCGCAAGCACACCGAGGAAGAGCGCAACCGGCTGGAGATCACGCTCGACGAGACCGGCAGCAGCGACCCGGGGAAGGGCCCTATAGACCTTGACTCGGGCCGGGTGGTGATCCGCCCCCGCGAAGGGGACGCCGAGGGCTGATCCGGCAGCGGGTTGGTGCGCCACGGGTCCTGCTGGCGGTCGCGTGTGTCCTGCCTGAACGCCACGGCCCCGGATGCCATCGGTGCCTGCCCTGGTTCTGTCAGCGCCCCCGTCCCGCGAGCGCGCCCCCGTTGCCCACCGCCGCCCCGCGCGTACCGCCACGCACCACCGCGCGCATTGGCACCAACGCCCCGCCCATCCTGTCGGCCCGCGTCCCTCAACCCCTGTCCGGCCAACACGCCACGCCGCGCATTGGCGCCGATGCCCCGCCCATCTGTCGGCCCGCGTCCGTCAACCCCCGTCCCGCCGACGCGTCCCGCGTACGCCCGTCGACCCGTCCGTCCCGTCAGCCCCCGTCCCGCCAGCGCACCGCGTGCCCTGCCGACGCGTCCCGCGTACGCCAACGGCCTGTCCGTCCCGTCAGCCCCTGTCCTGCCGACGCGTCCCGCGTACGCCAACAGCCCGTCCTTCCCGTCAACGCGCTCCGCGCCCCCGACAGCGCACCGGGAGCCCGTCCTCCAGTGCCGGGCCTCCGGGGGGAGCGTCCCCGGGGCCGGGGCTCGAGGGGCGTCCTCCGGGGCCGGACCTCCCAGGGGGGAGGCGGCCTCCGGGGGCTCCTCCGGGGCCGGGCAGGGGCAGGGTCGACGGCTGGCCGTCCTTGCCCGTGTCGCGGCCGCCACCGGAGCGGTCCCGTGGCGTACTGTGCCCGCCCCCGCGGCTTTCTCAGCGCGCTGGCGCGCCGTCGGTCAGGCCATCGACCAGGCGGAGGCGGTGGGCCACGGCGGCGGCCTCGGTGCGGCCCGAGACGCGCAGCTTGGCCAGGATGTTGGAGACATGGACGCTCGCCGTCTTGGGCGAGATGAAGAGCTCCTCGGCGATCTGGCGATTGCTGCGGCCCGCGGCGACCAGCCGCAGCACATCCCGCTCCCGGGGTGTCAGCCCCAGCTCCTCGGCCGGATCGGCCGGATGGTCGGGCTCGGCAGGCTCGGAGGCGGCGGCCGAGGCGCCCGGAGCCGGGGGCAGTGCGGGGGTGTGGGGCGGGGACGTGTCGAGCGCGGCGCGGGTCGCGGCGGAGGTCAGGGGCAGTCGGGCGCGCCGGGCCAGCAGCTCGATCTCCTCGCGCAGCGGGCGGGCGCCCAGCCGGTCGGCCACGGCATGGGCCTGGGCGAGCAGTTCGGCGGCGTGTTCGCGATCGGCCTGGGACGGGGCGGCGCCCCGGCCGGGGGCCAGCAGCGCCTCCGCCCAGCGGTGACGGGCGCAGGCCAGTGGGTGCGGGCGGTCCAGCGCGGCGAAGGCGGCCGTGGCCTCGGCCCAGAGGGCGGGCCGGTCCCGGCCCTCGGCACGCTCCAGTTCGGCCTGGAGCATGGCCGCGTGGGCCCGCCATACGGGTACAGGCTGCGGTACCCGCTTCACCGCGACCCGGAGGCGGGCCAGTGCCTCGCCCCGCCCCGGCTCGGCCGTGGGCAGTCCGCGCGCGGCCGACTCGGCCGCGGCGGCCGCGCACAGCAGCGGCCAGATGTAGCGCTGCATCCCGGGCGGGAATCCGGCCGCCACGGCCTGCTCCAGCAGGGCCCGGACCTCCAGGATCCGGCCGCGCGCCGCCGCGAGCTCGATGGCCTGCCCGGCGACCTTGAGGGTGTACTGCGGTTCGGTGTTGTGGGCGCCGTAGTGCTCCCGGGTGGCGGCCGACTCGCGCTCCGCCGTGCCCCAGTCGCCGCGCACGAGCGCCAGCTTGGCGAGCCGGTTGGCGGCGGTGCCGCGCGGCTTGGTGCCCAGGGCGAGCCGCAGGGTCTTCAGGGCCGCTGCCTCCGCCTCGTCCCAGCGGCCCAGGGAGAACAGCGACTCGGCCAGGTTCCCGAACAGCCAGGCCCGGGAGTCCACCAGCCCGACGCGGTCCAGGATCCGGCCGCCCTCCTCGGCGGTCTCCACCGCCTCGGCCGACCGGCCGACCCCTTCCAGCGCCGAGGTCAGATTGACGTAGCACCGTCCCAGGACGCTGATGTCGCCGAGCGCCACGGCCCGCCCACAGACCTCGCGCATCTCGGCCAGCCCACGTTCGATGTCGCCCGAGTCGACGGTGAAGTAGGCCAGCGTCAGCCGGGCGTTCAGCTCGGTGCTCTCCGCGCCGACCAGACGGGCCAGCTCCACCGCACGTTCGGCGGCGGCCATGCCCTCGGGCCCGGGCCGGTGGGTCATCGTCCAGCCCGCCACCTGGGCCATGACCTCGGCGTGCACAGGGGACGGCGGCAGCCCGCGCACCAGCTCCTGGGCGCGGCTCAGCTCCTCCCAGCCGTCGCCGCGGGCCAGGCTCGCCATCAGCTTGCATCGCTGGGTCCAGAACCAGGCGGCGCGCAGCGGATCGTGCCCGCTTCTGTCCAGCGCCCGCAGCGCCCGCTTGCTGATGGCCAACGCCCGCTCCAGCTGCCCGGACATATGCGCGGCCACCACCACCTCGGCGAGCAGATCGAGCTGGCGCAGCGCCTGGTCCGCACAGCCGCAGGCGGGGTACACCTCGGCGTAGTCCATGGGCCGCTGCGCCTCCCGTATCTCCTTGGGGACGTCCTCCCACAGCTCCAGGGCCCGCTCCAGCAGCCGCAGCTGCTCCGCGTGGGCGTACCGCCGCCGCGCCTCGACGGATGCCTGGAGCACGGCGGGCAGGGCCTTGGCGGGGTCATGTGCGTGGTACCAGTAGCTGGCCAGCCGGGCGGCCCGCTCATCGGCCCGCACCAGCGCAGGCTCGGCCTCCAGGGCTTCGGCGAAGCGCCGGTTGAGCCGGGAGCGCTCCCCGGGCAGCAGATCGTCGCGCACGGCCTCGCGCACCAGCGAATGCCGGAAGCGGTAACCGCTGTCGTCGGCCGTGGGACGCAGGATGTTCGCCCCGACCGCCGCCCGCAACGCGTCGATCAGCTCGTCCTCGCCCAGCCTGGCGACCGCGCGGAGCAGTTCGTACTCCCCGGAGGAGCCGCCCTCGGCGAGGATCCGCACCACCCGCTGGGCCTCCTCGGGCAATGCCTCGACCCGCACCAGCAGCAGATCGCGCAGGGATTCGCTGAGCCCGGTGCGGCACCCTTCGTTGATCGAGCGGGCGATCTCCTCCACGAAGAAGGCATTGCCGTCGCTGCGCTTGAAGATCCGGTCGAGCAGGTCGCGCTCCGGCTCGGCTCCGTTGATTCCGGTGAGCTGGGCGTGCACCTCGACCCGGGTGAAGCGGGACAGCTCGATGCGCCGCACCTCGCGCATCCGGTCCACCTCGGCGAGGAAGGGGCGCAGCGGATGGCGGCGGTGGATGTCGTCGGAGCGGTAGGTGGCCACGACCAGCAGCCGGGCGCTGAGCAGTGAGCGGAAGAGATAGCCGAGGAGTTCGCGGGTGGAGCGGTCGGCCCAGTGCAGATCCTCGATGGCGACGACGAGGGTGCGCTCGGCGGCCAGCCGCTCCAGCAGCCGGACGGTGAGTTCGAACAGCCGGGCCCTCCCCTCCTCGTCGTGGGAGGCGCGGGCGGTCTCGCCCAGCTCGGGCAGCAGCCGGGCCAGCTCGCCCTCCTGCCCGGCGGCGGCCCCGTCCAGCTCGCCGCCCAGCTTGCGGCGCAGTGAGCGCAGCACGGTGGACACGGGCGCGAACGGCAGCCCGTCGGCGCCGATTTCCACACAGCCGCCGACCGCCGCGACGGCTCCCGCGGCCACGGCCGAGGCCAGGAACTCGTCGATCAGCCGGGTCTTGCCGACCCCGGCCTCCCCGCCCACCAGCAGCACCTGCGGCTCGCCCGCGGTGGCGCGGGCGAGCGCGTCCTCGAGCGTGGCCAACTCCTGGGCACGGCCGATGAACACCGGGCTGACAGACGTGGTGTGCACGTCGTCGAGCATCGCACAGGGCCCTGACACCGCGGCACCAGCTTTTCCGGCCCCCGCCGCGTCGGCCCCGGCCCGGGTCCCGGCTCCCGTCCCGGCCCCGGTCCCGGCCCTCACCGCGTCGGCCCCGGTCCCGGCTCCCGCCCCGGCCCCCATGACGAGCGGCACGGCCCGGCCCCGGTCAGGCCGCCGTGCGGTACGACCGTGATGAGCGATGGCCGCGCCACCGCCGTACCGGCCTCACCCGCCCTCCGCCCTCATGCTCGGCCGACCCGCCGCCGCGCGACCGCGGCGCCTCCCGGACCAGCCGTTGAGCGGCGGCCTCCCGCAGCAGTTCGGCCTCGCGGATGCGGTGCAACTCATGGTGCAGCATGGCGTTCTCCCTGGTGACGAGCGTTTCATGGAATGCGTCCACTCTCGTCGCCCAGAAGGGCCCGGCGCATCGGGAGGCTGCCCGATCTTCACCCGGCCCAGGGCCTTAGGCGCCCAGCCCGCATGGCCGAGAAAGCCTGAGGAGGCCCGAGGAGGGTCCTTAGGACACCGGTGACCGTGCCGTACCGGCCCGTTCCGACCCGTTCACGGCCTGCCCCGGCAGCGCCACAGGCACCGACGCCGGTCCGGAGGGCGAACCGTCGCCATCACCCTCCGCACCGTCCTCCGCGCCTTCCTTGGCGCCGTCCTTCGCGCCGACCCCGCCGCCGCCCGTGCCGTCGCCCTCCCCCTCGATGCTGATCCTCGGCAGCAGCCGCTCCAGCCAGCCCGGCAGCCACCAGTTGGCGCCCCCGAGCAGATGCATCAACGCGGGCACCAGGAGCGTACGGAGGACGAAGGCGTCCAGGGCGACCGCCGCGGCCAGCCCGATGCCGAACATCGCGATGATCCGGTCACCGCTGAGCACGAACGCCGAGAAGACCGCGATCATGATGACGGCCGCGGAGTTGATGACCCGGCTGGTCTCGGCGAGCCCCACCCGGACCGCGGTGCGGTTGTCACGGGTGCGCCGCCACTCCTCGTACATCCGGCTGACCAGGAAGACCTGGTAGTCCATGGAGAGTCCGAAGAGCACCGACACCATAATCACCGGCAGGAAGGGCTCGATCGGGCCCGCCCTGCCCAGCCCCAGCAGGTCGCTCCCCCAGCCCCATTGGAAGATCGCGACCACCACGCCGAAGGACGACGCGACGGCGGCCACATTCATGACCGCCGCCTTGATCGGGATGCCGATGCTGCGGAACGCGAGCAGCAGCAGTACACAGCCCAGCGCCACCACCACCCCGACGAACAGCGGCAGCTTGCTCACGATCACCGCGGCGAAGTCGTCGTAGCCCGCGGTCAGCCCGCCCACATAGACCCGCAGCGAGCTGCCCTCCTCGGCCCGGGGCAGCACCTGGGCGCGCAGCCGTCCGACGAGTTCGGAGGTGGCCCGCGACTGCGGTGCGGTCTCGGGGACGACCGTGATGACGCCGGTGTCACCGCCTCCGCCCAGGTCCGCGGCGCTCACCGAGGCCACCCCGTCGATGGTGCGCAGGGTCTCGGGCAGCCTGGTGAAGGCCATACGGTCGTCGGCACCGTCGATGCTGCCCATAAGCGTCAACGGCCCGTTGAAACCTGGCCCGAACCCGTCGGCCAGCAGGTCGTACGCCCGTCTCGTGGTCGAGGTCGAGGGGCCGTTGCCCTGGTCCGAGGTGCCCAGGTGCAGCGAGAAGGTGGGGAGCGCGAGCACCGCGATGAGAACTGCCGCGGCCGCCCCCAGCAGCTTGGGGCGGCGCTCGACGAGAACCGCCCAGCGGGCGCACAGCCCTTGGGCCGCCATGGCTTCCGGCCCCCGCTCGGCCAGCCGTCTGCGCTCCCGCCTGTTCAGGGCCCGCATGCCGATCAGACCCAGCAGCGCGGGCAGCAGGGTGAGCGACGCGGCGACCGTAAGGGCGACGGTGAGCGCCGCCGCGACCGCCACCCCGTTGAGGAAGGACAGCCGCAGGACCAGCATGCCGAGGAGCGCGAGACACACGGTGGCGCCCGCGAACACCACCGCGCGCCCCGAGGTGGCCACCGCGCGCTGTGCGGCCCGTTCGACCGACAGCCCCTGCCGCAGCCCCTTGCGGTGCCGGGTGACGATGAACAGCGCGTAGTCGATCCCCACGCCGAGGCCGATCAGCATGCCGAGCATGGGTGCGAAATCGGCGATCGTCATGGCGTGGCCGAGCAGCCCGATGGCCGCGTACGCGGTGCCGACGCCGATGAGCGCGGTGGCGATCGGCAGCAGCGTGGCCGCGAGCGAGCCGAAGGCGAGGAAGAGGACCACGGCGGCCACCGCGACCCCGATGGCCTCGCTCAGATGGGCGGGTCCGGTCCGCTCGGTGAGCGAGGCGCCCTCACCGCCCATCTCGACCTCCAGGCCCCGGGCCCCGGAGGCGGCGGAGCGCACCGTGTCGAGCACCTGGCGCACCTCCGCCCCGCCCAGATCGGCGGCGGGTTCGCGGAAGACCACGGTGGCGTAGGCGGTGTGCTGGTCGGCGCTGATCCGGCTGGTGTCGTCGGCGCCGTACGGGCCGGTCACGGAGGCGACCCCGGGCAGGTCCGCGACCTGCCGCAGAGCCTCCGTCATCCGCCGCTCGACCCCCGGTCCGCGCACGGTGCCCGCGCCGTCCGCGGTGTGCCAGACGATGGTGTCGCTGTCCCCCGCCCGGTCCGGCAGCCGCTGCTCCATCAGGGCGGTGACCTTGGAGGAGTCGGTGCCGGGGATGTCGTAGTTGTTCGAGTACGCCGAGCCGGTCACGGCAGCCGCCGCGGCGACCCCGGCGAAGGCGGCCAGCCACAGCACGATGACGATGGCGCGGCGCCTGAGACACCAGCGGGCGAGTGCGGCCATGGCTGCTTTCGGGGTCGGGCGCCGGGGGCGGCGTGATGTGCTTGTGACCAAAGCACTCTGTCAGGCAGAAAAGATCCTTTGCCCCCTTTGTGGGCTTCACCACATGAATGAGCGGGAATTGGGAGACCATGACCCCAGCCGCGTCCCGAGCCCGCCGCCCGCGTATCGGCATCGGCGGTATGCACATCGAGTCCAGCACCTTCAGCCCGCACCGCGCCGCCTACGACGACTTCCGCGTCACCCGCGGCGCCGAGCTGCTGGACCGCTACGTCTGGACCCGGCCGGACGGCGAGCTGACCGGGCGGGCCGAGTGGGTCCCCCTCCTGCACGCCGTCTCGCTCCCCGGCGGCCCGGTCGAGCGCGCCACCTACGACCGGATCAAGGACGAGCTGATCGAGCGGCTGCGGCGGGCCGGTCCGCTCGACGGGCTGGTGTACGACATCCACGGCGCGATGAGCGTGGTGGGTCTGGAGGACGCCGAGGGCGATCTCACCGAGGCCGTCCGGGAGGCGATCGGCCCCGACGCGCTGATCTCCGCCGCCATGGACCCGCACGGCAATGTCTCCCGCCGCTTCGCCGGCCGCCTCGATCTGATCACCGCCCACCGTCTCGCCCCGCACGAGGACGCCTGGGAGACCCGCGAGCGCGCCGCCCGCAAGCTGGTGGAGCGGCTGGCCTCCGGCCGGGGCCGTCCGCATCTGGCCTGGGTGCAGATCCCGGTGCTGCTGCCCGGTGAGCGCACCAGCACCCGTCTGGAGCCCGCCAAGTCGCTGTACGGGCGGCTGGCCGCCGTGGAGGCGATGGACGGCGTCGTGGACGCGGCGATGTGGGTGGGCTACGCCTGGGCCGACGAGCCGCGCTGCCGGGCGGCCGTGGTGGTGACCGGCGACGACCCCGTGCTCGCGGTCGAGCAGACCCGCTCCCTGGCCCGCGAGTACTGGGAGGTGCGCCACGACTTCGCCTTCGTCGGCCCCACCGGCGGCGCCGACGAGTGCATCGCCGAGGCGGTCGCCTCCTGTGCCCGCCCCTTCCTGATCAGCGACTCCGGCGACAATCCCACGGCCGGAGGCGCCGGGGACCTCGCCTATATGCTCGGGCGGCTGCTGGCCAACGAGGATCTGGCCGCCGGCCGCGCCACCGCCCTGCACCCCGGGATCACCGATCCGGCGGCGGTCGCGGAGTGCTTCGCCGCCGGGCCGGGCGCGACGGTCCGGCTGTCCGTGGGCGGCGGGATCAGCCGGGGGACGGCGGACCACGCCGAGCCGTACGACCTGACCGGCGAGGTGGTCGCCCTGCGCCGGGACGACCCGGTCGGCGGGGATCTCGCGGCGGTGCGGCGCGGGGGCGTCACGGTGATCCTGGTCAGCCGCCGCAAACCGTTCCACACCCGGGCCGACTTCGGCGAGCTGGACCCGTGCGGCTATGACCTCGTCGTCGTCAAGATCGGCTATCTGGAGCCCGAGCTGTACGACCTGGCGGCGGACTGGCGGCTCGCGCTCACCCCCGGCGGGGTCGACCAGGACCTGACGCGCCTGGGCCACCGGCGCATCGCACGGCCGCTGTACCCCTTCGACGACGAGGGGTTCGAGGTCCCGCATCTGGAGCCGCTGCTGCTCTAGGGATGCCCGGTGGATCGTGGCGCCTGCGGCGGGCTGCCCCCTCCCCGCCCCTTCCCGAAACTGGGGCTCCGCCCCAGACCCCGGCGGGATGGCCCGGGGCGTTCCGCCCGGCCCCGCCGCGCCGCCGCGCCGCCGCGCCCACCGCAAACAGCCCGCCGGTGCAGGCGTTCACGCCCTCACCGCCCGCCCCGAACGGCGCCCCCCGCACGCTCTGGCCCCCGGCTCACCGGCCAGCCGCCGCTCGACCACCGCCCCTGGCCCCCGACCCACCCGCCAGCCGCAACACGACCACCACCCCTGGCCCCGACCCACCCGCCGACCGCCGCGTCCCAGGCGGCGCGGTCGGCGCCCCGGCCGGTGAGCTGAGCGCGGCGACGGCCTTCTCGTCGGCCCCCGGGGTCCGGGGGCAAAGCCCCTGCCACGCGGCGGAGCCGCAGATCGGCGCTGCGGGAAGGGGCGGGGAAGGGGAAAGCATCGATATGCGGCTGCGCCGCATGGCCCGCCGGACAGCGCGGAAGGGGCGCATGCGACGGCGGCGGGGCGCGCGCTCGCGCACCCCGCCGCCGTCAGGCAAGAGCCGTCAGGCAAGAGCCGTCAGGCAAGAGCCGTCAGGCAAGAGCCGTCAGGCAAGAGCCGTCAGGAACCGCAACGGACGAACGTCCGGCCGGTCAGCCCTCGACGCCCAGCTTCTCCAGGATCAGCTCACGCACCCGGGCCGCGTCCGCCTGGCCGCGCGTGGCCTTCATGACCGCGCCGACCAGCGCGCCCGCCGCCGCGACCTTGCCGCCGCGGATCTTGTCGGCGATGGCCGCGTTGGCCGCGATCGCCTCGTCCACGGCGGTGCCCAGCGCACCCTCGTCCGAGACGACCTTCAGCCCGCGTGCGGCGACGACCTCGTCCGGGCCGCCCTCGCCCGCGAGGACGCCCTCGATGGTCTGGCGGGCCAGCTTGTCGTTGAGCGAACCCTCCTTGACCAGCGCGCACACCCGGGCGACCTGGGCCGGGGTGATCGGCAGCGCGGTGAGCTCCACACCGTCCTCGTTGGCGCGGCGGGCCAGCTCGCCCATCCACCACTTACGGGCCTGGTCGGCCGGGGCGCCCTCGTCGATGGTGGCGGTGATCAGCTCGATCGCGCCCGCGTTGAGCACCGACTGCATCTCGTGCCGGGACAGCCCCCACTCCTCGCGCAGCCGGTTGCGACGCACCCGCGGCAGCTCCGGGAGCCCGCCGCGCAGCTCCTCCACCCACGTACGCGCGGGGGCGACCGGCACCAGGTCGGGCTCGGGGAAGTAGCGGTAGTCCTCGGCCTCCTCCTTGACCCGGCCGGAGGTCGTGGAGCCGTCCTCCTCGTGGAAGTGACGGGTCTCCTGGATGATCGTGCCGCCGTCGCCCAGCACCGCGGCATGGCGCTGGATCTCGAAGCGGACCGCGCGCTCGACCGACCGCAGCGAGTTGACGTTCTTGGTCTCGGAGCGGGTGCCGAACTTGTCGGCGCCCTGCGGGCGCAGCGACAGGTTCACATCGCAGCGCATCTGGCCCATCTCCATGCGCGCGTCGGAGACCCCGAGCGACTTGATGAGCTCGCGCAGCTCGGTCACATACGCCTTGGCGACCTCCGGGGCCTTCGCGCCGGCGCCGACGATCGGCTTGGTGACGATCTCGATCAGCGGGATACCGGCCCGGTTGTAGTCGAGGAGGGAGTGCTGGGCGCCGTGGATACGGCCGGTCGCACCACCCACATGGGTGGACTTGCCGGTGTCCTCCTCCATATGGGCGCGCTCGATCTCGACGCGGAAGACCTCACCGTCGACATCGACGTCCAGATAGCCGTTGAAGGCGATCGGCTCGTCGTACTGCGAGGTCTGGAAGTTCTTCGGCATGTCCGGATAGAAGTAGTTCTTCCGGGCGAAGCGGCACCATTCGGCGATCTCGCAGTTGAGCGCGAGCCCGATCTTGATGGCGGACTCGACGCCGGTCGCGTTGACCACCGGGAGCGAGCCGGGCAGGCCGAGGCAGGTGGGGCAGGTCTGCGTGTTGGGCTCGGCGCCCAGCGCCGTGGAGCAACCGCAGAACATCTTGGTCTTGGTGCCGAGCTCGACGTGCACCTCGAGCCCCATCACGGGGTCGTAGGCGGCCAGGGCGTCCTCGTACGACACCAGTTCAGTGACGGTCACGGAAAACTAACCTCTCAGTCCGCGAGGACGTCGTCGTCGCCCATGCGCTTGAGCTCACGGATGAGCAGGGCGACGCCGGTGACGATGGCGGCGGCCGAGACCACCGCGTCGGCCAGCTGGAGCCTGTCGTTCTCGAATCGGGCCTTCTTGACCTGCTTGGCCACGCTGACCGCGCCGAACAGCGAGGTCGCGATGGACAGGTAGGTGCCGGGCTTGGACTTCTTGAAGCCCTTGGCCTTCTTGATCGCACTCATGGCGTCTCTCCGTTCGCTTCTCCGCCCGCGCGGCGCAGAGGTGCGGCTTCCAACATCATCCGCGGCCCGGCGGCCGCTCGCGCGTCGCTCACAGGGGCGTCTCTCCGTTCGCTTCTCCGCCCGCGCGGCGCAGAGGTGCGGCTTCCAACGTCATCCGCGGCCCGGCGGCCGCTCGCGCGTCGCTCACAGGGGCGTCTCTCCGTTCGCTTCTCCGCCCGCGCGGCGCAGAGGTGCGGCTTCCAACATCATCCGCGGCCCGGCGGCCGCGCGTGCGACGCTCACAGTGACGGTGCCTCCTCGAGCAGCGGATGGCCCCACTTCTCGGTGAGCGCGGCCTCGACCGCGGCACCGACCTTGTAGAGCCGGTCGTCGGCCATGGCGGGGGCGATGATCTGCAAGCCGACCGGCAGACCGTCCTCCGGCGCCAGACCGCAGGGCAGTGACATGGCCGCGTTCCCCGCGAGGTTGGTGGGAATCGTGCAGAGGTCGGCCAGATACATCGCCATCGGGTCGTCGGCGCGCTCGCCGATCGGGAAGGCGGTGGTCGGGGTGGTCGGCGAGATCAGCACATCGACCCGCCCGAACGCGTTCTCGAAGTCGCGCTTGATCAGCGTACGGACCTTCTGCGCGGAGCCGTAGTACGCGTCGTAGTAGCCGGAGCTGAGCGCGTACGTGCCGAGCATGATCCGGCGCTTGACCTCCGCGCCGAAGCCCTCCGCGCGGGTGAGCGCGGTGACCTCCTCCGCGGACTTGGTGCCGTCGTCGCCCACCCGCAGGCCGTAGCGCATGGCGTCGAAGCGGGCCAGGTTGGACGAGCACTCGGACGGTGCGATCAGGTAGTACGCGGCCAGCGCCTTGTCGAAGGAGGGACAGGAGATCTCCTCGATCTCCGCGCCCAGCTCCCGCAGCAGCTCCACCGTCTCGTTGAAGCGCTGCATGACACCGGCCTGGTAGCCCTCGCCCGCGAACTCCTTGACGACGCCGATCCGCATGCCCCGCACACTGCCGTTGCGGGCGGCCTCGACGACGTCCGGGACCGGCTCGTCGATGGAGGTGGAGTCCATCGGGTCGTGCCCGGCGATGACCGCGTGCAGCAGCGCCGCGTCCAGCACGGTGCGGGCGCAGGGTCCGCCCTGGTCGAGCGAGGACGAGAACGCCACCATGCCGTAGCGGGAGACCCCGCCGTACGTCGGCTTGACGCCGACCGTGCCGGTGACGGCGGCCGGCTGGCGGATCGAGCCGCCGGTGTCGGTGCCGATGGCGAGCGGGGCCTGGAAGGAGGCCAGCGAGGCGGAGGAGCCGCCGCCGGAGCCGCCGGGCACCCGGGTGAGGTCCCAGGGGTTGCCGGTGGGGCCGAAGGCGCTGTTCTCGGTGGAGGACCCCATGGCGAACTCGTCCATGTTGGTCTTGCCGAGGACGATCACGTCCGCGTCCCGCAGTCGCTTGGTGACCGTCGCGTCGTACGGCGGGATCCACCCTTCGAGGATCTTGGAACCGACCGTGGTCGGGATCCCCTCGGTGGTGAAAATGTCCTTGAGCGCGAGCGGAACCCCGGCCAGCGGGCCGAGCTCCGCACCGCGCTCCCGCTTCTCGTCGACGGCGCGCGCCTGGGCGAGCGCCCCTTCGCGGTCCACGTGCAGGAAGGCGTGCACCTTCTCGTCGACGGCCTCGATACGGGCCAGGTGCGCCTCGGTCACCTCGACGGCGGTGACCTCGCCGGAGGCGATCCTGGCGGCGATCTCGGCCGCGGTGAGCCTGGTCAGGTCGGTCACGGTGGTCACTCCTCCCCCAGGATCTGCGGCACCTTGAAACGCTGCTGCTCCTGGGCCGGGGCGCAGGCCAGCGCCTGCTGCGGGGTCAGGGACGGACGGACCTCGTCCGTCCGCATGACGTTGGTCAGCGGCAGCGGGTGAGAGGTCGGCGGTACGTCTTGGTCGGCGACCTCGGAGACGCGGGCTACCGCGCCGATGATGTCGTCCAGCTGTCCGGCGAAGTGGTCGAGCTCTTCGGCCTTCAGCTCCAGACGCGCCAGCCGGGCGAGGTGGGCGACCTCCTCGCGCGTGATGCCAGGCATGCAGCGAATCCTCAGGGTGAGTGTGGAGTGTTTCGGCCCAATCCTATGGCTCCCCGCACACAGAGCGCGAAAGGCTTTGGCGCGCCAGCGTTGTGGGCAATCGTTCCCCGGGGCGGAACGGGTGGGCACAACCCACCCACCGGCCCGCACCCGGCAACGAAACGCCAAGGCGCCGCACCGGCGCCGCACCCCTACGTCACCGGCTGATCCGCGTCCTCGTCCGCCTCCGCGGAAGCGGATTCGCTCGACGGCTCCGCCGTCTCGCGGTGCCAGCCGCCCTCCCCCCGCGCCCGCAGCCACGCCGTCATCTCCTCCGGCGGCATCGCGGCGGCCACCAACCAGCCCTGCACCGCGTCGCACCCCAGATCCCGCAGCCGCTCCCAGGTCTCGTCGTCCTCGACGCCCTCCGCCACCACGAGCAGGCCCAGCGAGTGGGCGAGGTCGACCGTGCAGCGGACGATCTCCGCGTCCTCGTTGTCCACGGCCAGCCGGGCCACGAAGGAACGGTCGATCTTGAGCTCGCTCACCGGCAGCCGCCGCAGATGGACCAGCGACGAATAGCCCGTCCCGAAGTCGTCGAGCGACATCTTCACGCCGTGACCGGTGAGCCCCGCCAGCGTGTCGGCGGCCCGCTGCGGGTCCTCCAGCAGAACGTGCTCGGTTATCTCCAGCTGGAGGGCGAACGCCGGGACCCCGTGCCGGGCCAGCCGCCCGGCGACCGCGCCCGCGAAACCGGGGGTGTGGACATCGCGCGGCGAGACATTGACGGCGACCGGCACCTCGAGGCCGTCGGCACGCCACCGCGCGACCTGGCCCAGCGCCGTCTCCAGGACGTACTCGGTCAGCCGGGGCATCAGCCCGGAGCTCTCGGCCATGGAGATGAACTCGTCCGGCGGCACCTTCCCCCGGTCCGGGTGCACCCAGCGCACCAGCGCCTCCAGACCCGCCACATGTCCGTCGAAGCCGACCTTGGGCTGGTAGTGCAGCTCGACGTCGCCCGCGTCCAGGGCGCGCCGCAGATCGCCGAGCAGACCGAGCCGGTCGGGCGTGTTGCCGTCCCGGCGCGCCTCGTACAGCTCGACCCCGCTGCGGTCCCGCTTGGCCTGGTACATCGCGACGTCGGCGCGGCGCAGCAGCCCCTCGGCGTCCAGTGCGTGGTCGGGGTAGACGGCGACCCCGGCGCTGGCCTCCAGCACCAGGGTCAGCCCGTCCAGGTCCAGTGGGGAGCCGAGATCGCCGACGAGGACGCGGGCGCTGCGCTGGGCGCTGGTGAGCGAGTCGGTGGTGGGCAGCAGCACCGCGAACTCGTCGCCGCCGAGCCGGGCCACCTCCGCCCCGCGCGGCAGGGCGAGCCGCAGCCGCTCGGCGATCTGGAGCAGCAGCCGGTCACCGGCGAGATGGCCCAAAGTGTCGTTGACCGAACGGAATCGATCGAGGTCCAGCAGCACCAGCGCGGACCGGGTGCCGGCCCGCTCGGACTCGTCCAGCGCGGTCCAGGTGCGCTCCAGCAGCCACTGGCGGTTGGGCAGCCCGGTGAGCGGATCGCGCAGCTGCTCCTCGGCGCGGACCCGGGCGATCCACAGCGTGGAGTCCAGGGCGACCAGCGGCACCGCGAACAGCGGGAGCAGCAGCGGGGTGTCCCCGGCGACGACCACGATGAGCGGGGCGATGCCGAGGAGCGCGATGCCGACGAGGGCCTGCCGGAAGAGGGCGGTGCGGGCGAGGGTGGGCAGTCCGGCGCCGGGCGGGGCGAGGGAGCACCACAACAGGGCGCGGGTCACCGCGAGATAGACGAAGGCGGCCAGGGCCGTCTGGGGGATGGCGGAGACATCCCAGGTGTCGGTGCGCCAGGGGCGCTCGACGGAGGGGGTGGTGCCGAAGGCGGCGAGGGTGAGCGCGGCCGCGCCGACCCCAAGGATGTCGACCGCGCCGTGCAGCACGGCCTGCCGCCAACGGTACCGGCGGGCGGCGCCGACCAGGACGACCACGGCGAGGCTGACCAGCACGGCCGGAATCCAGCCGTAGAGCAGCAGCGCGGCCAGGGTTAACGCGGCCCCCGAGCCGGTGCCGCCCCACCAGCGGTCGCGGCCGAGGGCGACCAGATGGCCGACGATGATTCCGGTGAGCACGGCGAGCGACCAGCCCACGGTGCCGTCGGGAAAGAGCGCATTGCCCGCGTCGAGCACTCGGAACACTCCGATACCGAGTGCGAAAGCCGCCATGGCGACCGCCGCGGCCGGCAGCGCGGGCAACACGGCCCGGCGCAGCCGCGACGCCGGGGCGGCGCTTTCGGTCGGTTTCATACCCGTCCCTCTCACAGCCGGCGGTGCCAGCGCCACGGGGGGCGCACACCTCAACAGTAGGCGGCAGAAGGGGAAGACGGGCGGCGATCGGCGACGGTTCCCCGAATGCCGCCCGACGATCCATGACCTTCTGCTATGCGCTGTAAGGGTGATGCCCTCCTGCTGTGCCCGGGAAGTACTCCCAGTCGCATTCCGGCCAGCTTTGAACCCATTGAGCGGACAAGATGGCCGGAGCGCTGCGCCGGATGGGTGGAGCGGCTACTCAACCGCCGCTCCACGGGCCATCCGTGCTACTCCCCGGACTCTTCCGGGGAGTCTTCCGCGGCCTCTTCCGGGGGCGTCATCGCGACCTCTCTCGCCGCGTCAGGGCCCTGTTCGAGCAGGACGCCAAATCCGTCCTCATCGAGCACGGGAACCTTCACTTGCATGGCCTTGTCGTACTTCGAGCCCGGATTATCGCCGACTACCACGAAATCGGTCTTTTTCGAAACCGATCCGGTGACTTTGGCACCACGGCTCTGTAGCGCCTCCTTGGCCCCATCCCGGGTGTGCGACTGGAGTGTTCCGGTGACCACGACGGTGAGACCCTCCAGCGGACGAGGGCCTTCGTCCTCGCCGCCCTCCTCCTCCAGCCGGACCCCGGCCCGCCGCCATTTCTCGACGATCTCGCGGTGCCAGTCGACCGCGAACCACTCCTTGAGCGAGGCGGCGATGGTCGGCCCCACCCCCTCCACGGCCGCCAGCTCCTCCTCGTCGGCCTCGGCGATCCGGTCCAGCGAGCGGAATTCACGGGCCAGCGCGGTGGCGGCCACGGGGCCGACATGACGGATCGAAAGACCGGTGATGATCCGGGCCAGCGGGCGCTCCTTGGCCGCCTCGATATTGGCCAGCATCGCCAGGGCGTTCTTCTTCGGCTCGCCCTTCTGGGTGGCGAAGAAGGTGACGACCTTCTCCTCACCGGTCTCCGGATCGCGCTTGGGCAGTCCGCTGTCCGGGTCCAGGACATACGACCGAATGGGCAGCAGTTGTTCGATCTTCAGGTCGAAGAGATCGCCCTCGTCCTTCACCGGAGGTTCGGCCGGTTCCAGCGGCTGAGTGAGGGCGGCCGCGGCGACATAGCCGAGGTTCTCGATGTCCAGGGATTTCCGCCCCGCGAGATAGAAAATCCGCTCGCGCAGCTGCGCGGGGCAGGAGCGGCCGTTGGGGCACCGCAGATCGACATCGCCCTCCTTGGCGGGCTGAAGCGGCGTATCGCACTCCGGACAGGTGGCCGGCATCACGAATTCCCGCTCACTGCCGTCCCGCAGATCGACGACCGGGCCCAGGATTTCCGGAATGACATCGCCCGCTTTACGCAGCACCACGGTGTCACCGATCAGCACGCCTTTGGCCTTGACGACATCCTGGTTGTGCAACGTCGCGAATTCGACCTCCGAACCCGCGACCGTGATCGGCTCGACCACCGCATAAGGCGTCACCCGCCCCGTGCGCCCCACACCCACCCGGATATCCACCAGCTTGGTGTTGACCTCCTCGGGCGCGAACTTCCAGGCGATCGCCCAGCGCGGCGCGCGCGAAGTGGAGCCGAGGCGCCCCTGGAGCGGGATCTCGTCCAGCTTGACGACCGCGCCGTCGATCTCATGCTCCACCGAGTGCCGGTGCTCGTTGTCCCCGTAGTACGCGATGTACTCGCGCACGCCCTCGATCGAGTCCACCACCTTGAAGTGGGCGGCGGTGGGCAGCCCCCACTCGTGCAGCAGCTCATACGCCTGCGACAGCCGGTCGATGTCGAAGCCCTCGCGCGCCCCGATGCCATGCACCACCATGTCCAGCGGCCGGGACGCGGTGACCTTCGGGTCCTTCTGGCGCAGCGAACCCGCCGCCGCGTTCCGCGGGTTGGCGAACGGCGGCTTGCCCGCCTCCACCAGCCCGGCGTTGAGCTCCTCGAACCGCTCACGGGGCAGGAAGACCTCGCCGCGCACCTCCACCAGCGCCGGGATACGGTCGCCCTTGAGCCGGTTGGGGATCTTGGCGATCGTCCGCACATTGGGGGTGATGTCCTCGCCGGTGCGGCCGTCGCCACGGGTCGCGGCGCGGGTCAACCGCCCGTGCTCATAGGTGAGGTTGACCGCGAGGCCGTCCACCTTCAGCTCGCACAGGAAGTGGTACGAGCCGCTGCCCAGCTCCTTGGCGATGCGGTCCGCCCAGGCGGCCAGCTCCTCGTCGTCGAACGCGTTGTCCAGGCTGAGCATCCGCTCGCGGTGCTCGACCTCGGTGAACTCCGTTTCGTACGCCCCCGCGACCTTCTGGGTCGGCGAATCGGGCGTACGGAGCGAGGGATACTCCGCCTCCTGCGCCTCCAGCTCGCGCATCAGCTTGTCGAACTCGGCGTCGCTGATGACCGGCGCGTCCTTCACGTAGTACCGGAAGCGGTGCTCCTCGATCTGCTCAGCGAGCCTGGCATGCCTCTCCCGCGCCTCGGCGGGGACCTTTGACTGCTGTTCGCCGGCCACCGTGTCGTCCTCCCGTTACTCAGGGTTGTCCGCGAGCGATCTCGCCGCCCGGACGCAGTGGGCCAGCGCGGCGCGGGCGTACCCGGGCGACGCGCCCGCGAGCCCGCACGACGGGGTGACCACCACCGACTCCGCGAGAGTCTCCGGTGACAGCCCCAGCCTGCGCCACAGCGTCCTGACACCCCCGACGCTACCGGCAGGGTCCGACAATGGGGCGTCCGTGCCGGGCACCGCGCCGATGAGCAGCGCCGTACCGCCTTCCACCGCCTCCCCGATCGACTCCTCCTCACGCTCCGTGAGCAGCGACAGATCGAAGGAGATCCCTTCCACGCCCGCGCGCCGGAGCAGCCCGAACGGCACGGCAGGGGCGCACGAGTGCACCACCACCGGCCCGCCGGCCGCCTCCACCAGGGTCCGCAGCGCGCCCTCGACCACGCCCCGGTCCACGGCGCCGTGGGTACGGTAGCCGCTGGCCGTACGGACGCTCCCGCGCAGCACCGACGTCAGCGACGGCTCGTCGAGCTGGAGCACCACCTCGGCGCCCGGCACCCGGCGGCGCACCTCCGCCAGATGGGCGCGGACCCCCTCGGCCAGCGAGGCCGTGAGGTCCCGGCAGGCGCCCGGGTCGCTCAGCGCCACCTCGCCGCCGCGCAGCTCCAGGGAGGCCGCCAGGGTCCACGGCCCCACGGCCGACACCTTGAGCGCCCCCTGGTGCCCCTGGGTGAACTCCTCCAGCGCGTCCAGGTCCTCGCCCAGCCAGGAGCGGGCCCGCCGGGTGTCCCGGCCCGGCCGGTCGCTGATCCGCCAGCCGCTCGGCTCGACATGCGCGTACAGCTCGGCCAGCATCCCGGCGGTGCGCCCGATCATGTCCGCGCCGGGCCCGCGCGCGGGCAGCTCCGGAAGGTACGGCAGGGCCTCGAGCGACCCGGTGACCGTCTTCGCGGCCTCCCGCGCGTCGCCGCCCGGCATCGATCCGACGCCGCTTGCCGCTCCGCGGGGCCATGGGTGGTGGGTTGTGGTCTTCTCGCTCACCAGCGAAGCGTAAGCGCTCCGCCGGGGTGCCCTGAGATTCCGGGGTGCCCCGAAATGCAGTCGGTCGTCTGCGGCACCATTGTGGCTGGTCGCGCGCACGCGGCGGAGCCGCACATCGACACAGCCCCGCGCCCCTGCGGGGCGCCACCCACCGCAGCCGAGGACAGCTGCTCAGCCGCGCGGGCGCACCTGGAGGTCGGTGATCTCGGCGTCACGCGGCAGATCGAGCACGGTCAGGATGGTCGTGGCCACGGTCTCGGGCGCGATCCAGCGCTCCGCCTCGTACTCCTTGCCCTCCTGCTGGTGCACCTTCACCTGCATCGGGGTGGCCGTACGCCCCGGGTAGACCGTGGTCACCCGTACGCCGTTGCCGCTCTCCTCCCAGCGCAGCGCGTCGGCCAGCGCCTTGAGCCCGTGCTTGCTGGCGGCGTACGCGGCCCACTGGGCGTTGGCGCGCAGCCCGGCGCCGGAGTTGACGAAGACGACATGCCCCTGCGCCAGCCGCAGCTGCGGCAGCAGCAGGCGGGTCAGCTCGGCCGGCGACACGAGGTTGGCGGCGAGCTGACGGTTCCACGCCTTCGGGGTCAGCTCACCGACCTCGCCCAGGTCGACCACCCCGGCGATGTGCAGCAGCGAGTCGAGCCGGTCGGGCAGCGCCTGATGGCCCAGCGCCCAGGACAGCCGGTCCGGGTCCCCCAGGTCGCCGACGACCGTCCGCACCCCCGGGAACCGCTCCGCCAGCTCCTTCGCCCGTCCCGCGTCCCGTGCGAGCAGCCACAGCTCCTCGCCGCGCGCGGCCAGCCGCTCGGTGACCGCCGCGCCGATGCCCGAGCCTGCCCCAGTGATCAGATGCGTTCCCATGGTCCCCAGCTTGCCTCACCACCGGACATGTCCCGGTGAAGGTCCCGGCTTGGCGCGATCCCATACCCGAAACCCGTGCGGACTTCCCGCCGGGCGCTCTCATCCTGTAACGGGTGCGGCGCATGCTGTAGCGGGACCAGGACTCAGACGGACTCCAGGTACGTCATGGCCTCCACCCCGTTCTCCGCGAAGAAGACCAGCTCGCTCAGCGGCCGGGGCAGGAACCCCTCCTGCTCCATCCGCTGGAACTGCTGCTTCAGCCCGTCGTAGAACCCCGCCGCGTTGAGCAGCACCACCGGCTTGATGTGCAGCCCGTGCTTCTTCAGCTCCAGGATCTCGGTGGCCTCGTCCAGTGTCCCCGTCCCGCCGACCATGATCACGACCGCGTCGGCGCGGGCGAGCAGCTGCGCCTTGCGCTCGGCGAGGTCCTTGGCGATCACCATCTCGTCGGCGTTCTCCCGGGCCTTGGCGGCGAGGAACTCCACGGAGATCCCGACCAGCCGCCCGCCGTGCTCCTGCACGCCGTCCGCCATCACCTTCATCAGCCCGACATCGGACCCGCCCCAGACCAGCGTGTGCCCGCCTTTGCCGATCAGCTCGGCGAACTCGCGGGCGGGGGCGGTGTATCGGTCGTCGAGGTCGGCGGCGGAGCAGAAGACACAGATATTCATGCGCGTCACTCTACGAGCCGGGTCGGACACCCCCGCCGCCCCGCGCCACGGGTCGCGCCGTGCTGCGGATCTTTCCCCTCCCCGCCCCTTCCCGTAACCAGGGGCTCCGCCCCTGGACCCCGTGGCCCGGGGGCCAAGCCCCTGCCACGCGGCGCAGCCACATACCGATGCTGCTTTTCGGGGTCTGGGGCGGAGCCCCAGTTTCGGGGAGGGGCGGGGAGGGGAGCAGCCCGCCGCAGGCTCAAGACGCGCCGGGCTCCCCGGACGTCCTGTCGCCATGCCCCGCCTCACCCCTGCCCACCGCGCCGATGTGGGCCAGCACCGCCGCCGCGCCGTCCTCCGCCGCGACGGCTTCGGCGAGGTCGGCCGCCCGGCGGCCGAGGGCGGGGTCGGTCAGGCAGGCCGTGATCGCCGCGCCCAGGGATTCGGCGGTGAGCGCGTCGAGCGGCAGTGGCCGGGGGGCGACTCCGAGCCGGTGCAGCCGTGCCGCCCAGAACGGCTGGTCGGCCATGGCGGGGACCGCCACCGCGGGTACCCCGGCGCGCAGTCCGGCCGCGGTGGTGCCCGCCCCGGCGTGGTGGACGACGGCGGCCGTGCGCGGGAACAGCCAGTCGTGCGGGAGGTCGCCGACCGTCAGGACGTCGTCGCCGGACGCCGTCAGCCCGGCCCACCCCGCCTGCACCACCGCACGCACCCCGGCGCGGGCCACCGCCGCCGTCACCAGCTCGCCCAGCCGCTCCCCCTGACCCGGCGCCATGCTGCCGAACCCGATGAACACCGGCGGCGGACCGGCCCGGAGGAAGTCGGTCAGCTCGGCCGGGGGTTGCCAGTCCCGCGGGCGGGCGGGCCACCAGTAGCCGGCCACCTCGACCTGGGACGGCCAGTCCGCCGGGCGCGGCACCACCAGCGGACTGAAGCCGTGGAGGACCGGCCGGATCTCCGCGTCCGGCTCCGGCGACGCGGTGGCGGGCAGCCCGAGCCGGGCCCTCAGCCGCGTCAGGACCTCTGCCTGGAGCCCCCCGGCCCGCGCCAGCAGCTCCCGGCCCGCGGCCAGGTTGCCCTCCGGCCCGAGGCCGCCGTCTCCGGGCGCGCCGGGCCCTCCGGACACACCGGGTCCACCGGGCTCACCGTGCACGCCAGGCGCACCCGGTCCACCAGACGCACCAGCCACACCGGACGCGCCCGGCAGCGGAAACTCCCTCGTGGCGAAGGACGGTGCGAGATAGGTGCCGATGACGGGAACGGCGCACGCCTCGCCCGCCGCCCGGCTGAGCCCCGCCGGGCCGAACGCGGTGAGCACCAGGTCGGTGCCGTCCGCCACGGCCCCCACCACCCCGTCGGCGAGCCGGTCCAGGAACGCCGCCGTCACCGCCCGCGCCTCCCGCGGCGATGCCGCCCGGCTCCTGGCGCGGATCAGCTCACGGGGGTCGCCCGGCAGCGGCCGGTGGTCGAGACCGCAGCCGCGGACGAGTCCGCTGAAGGGCGCATGGGCGGCCACGGCGACCTCGTGCCCGGCGTCCAGCAGCCGCCGTCCCAGACCGGTGAACGGTGCGACGTCCCCTCGTGAACCGGCGGTCACGATCAGAATCCGCATGTGATGATCCTCCTCGGCGAGTGCCGCCCCGGGCACACTCGGACAACGGCGGTCGCCGCGGACGCTAATGGCTCCTGCGCGGTGGAGGTTCAAGCAGCTGTGACGGGCGGCACACAGGGCGGGGACGCGATGGGCATCGGCGAACTGGCCGCGCGTACCGGACTGCCGGTGAAGACCATCCGCTACTACTCGGACATCGGGCTGCTGCCCGAGAGCGGACGCAGTCCGGGCGGCCACCGCCGGTACGCCGCGGACGCGCTGCCCAGGCTCCAGTTGATCCAGCGCCTCCGCGCGCTCGGCACGCCCATCGCCGCGATCGCCGCGGTCATGGCGGGGGAGCGCTCGCTGGACGAGCTCGTCACTCGTGAACTGGACGCGGTGCGGGAGCAGTTGCGTACGCTCACCTGGCGCCGGGCCACGCTGCGCGCACTGGACGGCTGCCCCGCGCCGGAACGGCTGCGCCGGCTCACCCTCCTCGCCGGGGTGGGCACACCGGAGGACGCGCACGATCATCTGGTGCGGTACTGGCGCTGGGCGCTCCCGGCCGGTCTGCCGCCCCGCCTGGTCCGGGCCGTCGTCGAGGGCGCGGTGCCCGTGCCCCCTGCCGCCCCGACCACCGCGGCCGTCCTCGCCTACGCCGAGCTCCACGCCCTGGCCGCCTCGGGCGACCGGCGCCGCCAGCCGCAGCCCCACCAGGTGGGCGATGTCGCGTCGTTCTACTCCGGCGTCGTGGACGCCTGCGCACTGGCCGCCGAGGCCCTGGTGACCGGCTGTCCGGATCGGCGCGCCGAAGCGCTCGGGCACTTCGTGGGCGCCTATGCCCGCATCGGCGGGCATGACGACACACCGGCGTTCCGCGCCCGTCTGCGCGCCCTGTTCCGCCGTGGAGCGCGCGCCGGATCGTTCTCGCTGCGCTATTGGCGGCACGCCCTCGTCGTGACCGGCGAGACCCCGCGCCCTTCCGCCGCCTCCGGCCAGGGACACCTCGCGGCGCCGCTGGCCGCGCTGCACCATCAGGTCGCGGGCCTCCCGCCGGCCGCGAACACCCCATGAGCGTCCCTGGAGCGCCGTGTGAGCGCCCCGGTGGCCGGTGCCGGACCCCTGGGGCTCCGGCACCGGCCCGCGCGGTTCAGCGGGTGAAGTGGAAGATGCCCCAGGTCACATGACGGTTTCTGCCGCCCTCGACCCAGTTGCTCAGCCCCTTCTTCATATGGGTGAGGTAGTCGGCGCTGACGTGCTCCGCGAGGCCGTCGGCCTCTTGGTGGCGGGTCTCCTCCAGAACCCGGGCGTAGTGGGTGATCAGATGCTCGCGGTGCTCCTGGAAGCCGCCGCCGACCTCGGTGAAGCCGAGCCGCGCCAGTTCACGGCGGTAGAACTCGGGTGACCCCATGGTCTCCAGATGGATGCGGTCCAGGATGGGGCGGAGGGTTTCGGCGGGGCAGCCATCGGCCGCCATGGGGTCGGTGAAGATGAGATGGCCGCCGGGGCGCAGGACGCGGGCGGCCTCTTCCAGGGGGCGGGCGCGGTTGCCGCTGTGCAGGAACGCGTCCTGCGACCAGACGACGTCCACGCTGTCGTCCGGCAGCGGGATGGACTCGAAGGAGCCGTCCATCACCTCGATGGCCTCGGTCAGCCCCCGTTCGGCGTTGAGCGTGCGATGGCGTTCGTTCTCCACCTCGCTGAGGTTGAGCGCCATGACGCGGCAGCCGTACGTCTCGGCCAGGTAGCGCGCCGAGCCGCCGAAGCCCGCTCCGAGGTCGAGGACGACGGATGACTCCGTCAGGCCCAGCTGCCCGGCCATCCGGGCCACGGTGCGCCTGCTGGCCTCGGCGATCGGCTCGTCGGGCCGGTCGTAGATGCCGATGTGGATGTCCTCGCCGCCCCAGACCCGCCAGTAGAAGGCGTCGGCGTCCGCGGAGTTGTAGTAGTCGCGGGCGGTGCCGACGGCGCCCGAATACTCCGCGTTCCCGGTGACCGAACCGACCGGCTCCGGCGCCTCCGTCGTGCGGTATTCCTTCTCCGCGACGTGAATGAAGAAGTCGGGCCGCTCCTCACGGTAGGTGTGCTGGAAGTCGCCGTACGTCTCGATCCGCTGGAAGCCGACCTCCTGCATCAGCCTGCGCGTGTAGTCCTTGCGCAGCGGAAACATGTTGAGGTGGTAGACGGATTCGTCGGGGAAGCTGTAGCGCATGCGCACCAGCCCCTCGTCCACGTACTCCGGTTCGACGGCGACGTCTTCTCCGCAGTAGTAGTACACATGCTTGCTGCTGTACCCGCGATCGAGGATCGCGTCGTAGTTGCGCTGGTCGAGCACGAGGATTCCGTCGTGCTTGAGCATGGCGTAGAACTCCGCGAGCGTCTTGCGCCGGTCGCGCTCGGAGAACAGATGGGTGAAGGAGTTCCCGAGACAGACGATGGCGTCGTACTCGCCGTGGGCGTCGCGGTTGAGCCAGCGCCAGTCGGCCTGGACGACGCGGAGGATGTGGTCACCGTGCTTGAGCCCGTTGGAGAATGCCTGGGCGAGCATCTCGGCGCTGCCATCGGCGCTCACGGTCTCGAATCCGGCCTCGAGCAGCCGGACCGAATGGAAGCCGGTCCCCGTGGCCACATCGAGGACCTTCTTGACGCCGCGCTCCCGCAGCAGGTCGATGAAGAACGTACCCTCGCTCTCTGCCCTCCGGTCCCAGTCGATCAGCGAGTCCCACTTTTCGACGAAGCTGGGTACGTACTCCTCTGTGTAGTGATCAGTGTCCCTGACATCAACTGGATTGTCGCCAAATTTCTGTACAGGTTGCGCAGAAATAACGGAACCTCCGGTGCTGAGACAGCGGACCACGGCACCCGTGTCCGCGGGGCGCATTCCCAGATTCCCGGGACGCATGCCACCGGAATGGCCGGACGCACGTTAATTTCAGAGAAACTGATCGCGCCAAACGGAGATCAACCACCCAATCCTGACTTTCGGCTTCTTTCTCACCAAAAGCGGATATCCCCATGAGGTTCCGCGGGGTTTTCCGGGGGCCTCGGGTCTCCTCCGGGGCCCGGAGGAGCCGCCGCTACGAGGCGACCGCCGCCGCGCGCTCGGTCGCGGCGATGGTGGCGGAGCCGACCACCCGGGTGTCGTCGTAGAGCACGATCGCCTGCCCCGGCGCCACGCCCCGCACCGGCTCGGTGAAGGTCACCCGCAGCTCGGTTTCCCCGATCCGCTCGGCCGTCACCTCGGTCTCGCCGCCGTGGGCGCGCAGCTGGGCGGTGTAGCTGCCGGGGCCCACCGGAGGCGCCCCGCACCAGCGCGGCTTGACAGCGGTGAGGCCGGTGACGTCCAGGGCCTCGACGGGGCCGACCGTGACCGTGTTGTTCACCGGGGAGATGTCCAGGACATAGCGCGGCTTGCCGTCGGGCGCCGGATGGCCGATACGCAGCCCCTTGCGCTGGCCGATCGTGAAGCCGTACGCACCCTCGTGGGTGCCCAGCTTGTGACCGTCCTCGTCCACGATGTCGCCCTCGGCCGTACCGAGGTGCCGGGCGAGGAAGCCCTGGGTGTCGCCGTCGGCGATGAAGCAGATGTCATGGCTGTCGGGCTTCTTGGCGACGGCCAGCCCGCGCCGCTCCGCCTCCGCGCGGATCTCGTCCTTGGTCGTCAGGGTGTCGCCGAGGGGGAACATCGCATGGGCGAGCTGGCGCTCGTCGAGCACGCCGAGGACATAGGACTGGTCCTTGGCCATGTCGCTGGCGCGGTGCAGCTCGCGCGAGCCGTCCGCGCGCTCCACGACGGTGGCGTAGTGCCCGGTGCAGACGGCGTCGAAGCCGAGGGCGAGGGCCTTGTCCAGCAGCGCGGCGAACTTGATCTTCTCGTTGCAGCGCAGACACGGATTGGGGGTGCGGCCCGCCTCGTACTCGGCGATGAAGTCCTCGACCACGTCCTCGCGGAAGCGCTCGGCGAGGTCCCAGACGTAGAACGGGATGCCGATCACATCGGCGGCGCGCCGGGCGTCCCGCGAGTCCTCGATGGTGCAACAGCCGCGGGCGCCGGTCCGGAACGACTGCGGGTTGGCGGAGAGCGCGAGATGGACGCCGGTCACATCGTGGCCCGCCTCGGCCGCCCGCGCGGCGGCGACCGCGGAGTCCACACCGCCGGACATGGCGGCGAGGACGCGCAGCCGTCGGCCGTCGCGGGGACCTGTGGGCGCACCGGGGAAGTCAGTCATAACCCGGCCAGCATAAGTCGCTCCATGTGCAACGGCTAAATGGGTATGCGGAGCGGTCGGCCACCGCCCGCTCAGCTCGCGCGGGCCCGCTCCAGCACCCGCTGGACGAGGTCCAGGGCCTGGTCGGTGTTCTTGCCGAGGTAGATCAGATCGACGAAGGCGTGCTGGACGCCCGCTTCCCGCTCGGCCCGGACCAGGGCCGTCGCGATGTCGTCCACGGAGGCGTCCGCGTTCGGGTTGATCCGCAGGATCGCGTCGAACGCCGCCCGGTCCCGGCCCTCCCGCTCGACCGCCTCCCGCACCCCGGCGAGCTGTCCGGCGAGGGCGGCGATGGGATCGGGGTCGCCGGGCGCGGCGGGGACGATCGCGACGGGCAGCCAGCCGTCGGCGCGCCGGGCCACCCGGCGCATGGCCGCGGGCGCGAAGGCGGCGAGGTAGACGGGCGGATGGGGGCGGGAGGCCGGTTTGAGGTCGATATGGGAGGCGGGCACGGTCCAGTGGTCGCCGCGGTATTCGACCGGGTTCCGGGTCCACCAGGCGTCCAGGGCGTCGAGGCATTCGTCGAGGCGCCGGCCGCGCTCGGCCATGGGGATGTCGACCGCCTCGTACTCCTCGGGGGACCAGCCGGTGCCGAGTCCCACCAGCAGCCGGCCCGCGCTCAGCAGATCGACGGTGGTGAGGGAGCGGGCGAGCACCGCGGGCGGGTACCAGGGGGCGTTGATGACATTGGTGCCGAGCTGGACCCGCTCGGTGGCCGTGGCGGCGGCGGCCAGGACGGTGAAGGGGTCGAGCGAGGCGCGGAATTCCGGCGGGATCACATCGGTGCCCGCATAGCCGACGATCGGGTCCACGGGGGCCAGCAGGCGGTCCCCTACCCACAGGCTGTCCGCGCCGAGCTCCTCGGCCCGGTGTGCGAACCGCGCGATGTCCTCCGGGTGGTGGGCGAGCGGCCCGAACTGGGGAAGGGCGAATCCGATGCGCATACCGTCAGCTCCTCGTCGAGCGGATGGACACATTCCAACGGACAGATTCCAGTGGGGATGTCCCGTCGGGCGGATGGACACGTTCCGGTGAACCCGTTCGACGGTACGGAGCCCCAGAGACAGTTCAACGTTCATCTACCCGGCGGACCAGGGGGCCACCACCGCGAGCGAAGCGTTCCCGCCATGATCCCCACGGCCGGAACCGTACGGCCTCCCCCGCGCGTTGAGCGTTCCGTGAGCGAGCCCCGTTCCGTGAGCGAGACGACAAGCGAAACCACGAGCGAGACCACGCCCGGCGGTGGACGCCGCGTCAGCAGGCGCACCCTCCTGGTCGGGGGCTCGGCGGCCGGGCTCGGCGCGGCCGCCATCGCGGTCTACGCCGCGCGGGACGAGCTGAGCCGGATGTGGTGGCGGCTGCCCGGGATCGACAAGCCCCGCAAGGCGGGCGTGGTCGACCAGCCGGGCGCGGAGTGGATCGCGGCCTCGGGGGCCAACTGGCGGTGGGCCGACCGGCCGGACGACTACGTCATCGACCGGGTGGTGATCCACGTGGTCCAGGGCGGCTACGACGACGCGGTGCGGGTCTTCCGGGACCCCGGACACCGCGCCGCGGCGCACTATGTGGTGCGCCGCGACGGGCATATCGCCCAGATGGTCCGGGAGCTGGATGTGGCCTTCCACGCGGGCAACCGTCCGTACAACGAGCGCAGCATCGGCATCGAGCACGAGGGGTTCGTGAGCGAGCCGCGCTCCTTCACGGACGCGATGTACCGCGCCTCGGCCCGTCTGACCGCGTCGATCTGCGAGCGGTACGGCATACCGCGGGACCGTGAGCACATCGTCGGCCATGTGGAGGTGCCGGGCACCGATCACACCGACCCGGGCCGCCACTGGGACTGGGATCGCTATATACGGCTGGTGCGAGCGGTGCGCGTGCCACGGACCTCGACATGATGGGCATGGGCACGGCTCAGGGGCCGAAGACGACGGCGAGCGGACGGCCCGCGCCATCGCCGCTGGTGGGCCTGGTCGCCCGGTCGTCGCCGATGTAGAGCTTCTTACCGGCGTAGATCATGGTGCAGTCCCCGTAGACATCCATGCCGGACTCCGCGTCCTTCATGTCGTCGGGATGGATCTGGATGGTCTCCATCTCGAAGTTCTCGGGATCGACGCGCACGACCCCGCCGGCCTCGCTGTACATGGAGCCCAGATAGGCGATGAGGGCGCCGTCGTCATCGGTCCGGACGGGGATCAGCGAACGGCTCTCCGCCATCTTCGTCTTCCCGGTCTCCTTGCCGGTCTTCAGGTTCAGGCCGGTGATCCGCTCCCCGGGGCCGCCGTCGTCCACATCCACCTCCGAGGAGAGGTAGAGGGTGCCGCTCGCCTTGTCGAGGGCGAGTTCGCCGCAGCCCTCCACGCTCGTGGCCGGGCAGTTGGGCTGGTACCCCTTGGCCAGGATGTCGATCGTGCTGAGCAGCTTGCCCTGCTTGCCGCTGTCGTCGATGGTCAGGATGTCGGTGGTGCCCGTCCCGGCGTCCGAGTCGCCGGTGTCGACGCCCACCACGAGCGGCGAGGTCGAGATCACATGCGCGTATTCGACCTTCTCGTCCAGCTTGTAGGAGGAGAGCACGTCGCGGGTCCCGGGATCCACCGTCTGGACCTCCAGGCGCTGCTCGCTTGAGTCCTCGGCGCTGTCGCAGCCGCGGATCGCGACGAGTTTGTCATCGCCGCCCGCGTAGCCGTCGTCGTCGCAGTCCGCGAGGTACGCGGGCTTCCACAGCGGCTTGCCGTCGAGCGACCAGGCTCCCCCGCCGCCGGTGCCGCCCGCGGCGACCGTGCCACCGCCGATGGTGACCTCGTCGAACTGCACCCCGGCGTTGCCCTCGCTGTCCGAGCCCTCCTTCTGCCAGACCAGCTTGCCCTTCTTCAGGTCCACCAGCCCGACCCGGGTGCACAGCGCGTCCTCCCCCGCGCCGTCCCGGAACAGGACCGCGGTCAGGCCCTCCTTGGTCATATGCGGCGAGGCCCAGCAGAGCTGCCCGCCGAGCGGGATCTCCCACCGCGACTTGGCGCCGTCGAGCGAGTAGCCGACGATCTTGTTGACGTCGCCCTTCGCGAAGGTCGTGTCCGTCACCCAGGTGCCCATGGTGTTGGTCTCCTTGCCCACCTTCGGCATGGCGACCTTGCCCAGCGTCTTCGCCTGGGCGCCCTTGGACGACGAGCCCCCGCTCTTCCCGTCGTCATCGCCCCCGGATCCACAGCCGCTCACCAGGGCGGCCGCGAGGACCCCGCCCACGATCAGCTTCAGGGCCGGTTTGGCGCGCCGCCCCCGCGACGGCGCCCGCCGCGCCCCCCGCGGCTGTGCGGGCTGGTGCGGCGACTGGTGGTGCGGTGGCAGCGAAGGCTGCGACATCGATGAACTCCTGGATTTCCCCGTGAAGAAAACCTGTGCGCTTTTCGCGCATGCCAGGTCCGTTGACGGGTAAATCCTTTCCCACGGCTCTCCGGCTTTTCAAGCGGAGATTGGTGTTCCGTAGGTTATGTGAAATGGCCGTCGGAACAATTCGAATTCCGTGATTGGATGGGGCCGGTCCGGGCGGAGCCGTCAGCTGAGCCCCGCCCCGCGCGCCCGCTCCACCGCCGGGCCGATCGCCTCCGCGACGGCCTCCACATCGGCCTTGGTCGAGGTGTGGCCGAACGAGAAGCGCAGGGTGCCACGGGCCAGGTCGGGGTCGCTGCCGGTGGCCAGGACCACATGGCTGGGCTGGGCCACACCGGCCGTGCAGGCCGAGCCCGTGGAGCATTCGATGCCCTGCGCGTCCAGCAGCAGAAGCAGCGAATCGCCCTCGCAGCCGGGGAAGGAGAAGTGGGCGTTGGCGGGCAGCCGGCCCGCCGGGTCGGGGTCGCCGCCGAGCACCGCGTCGGGCACGGCCGTACGGACGGCGGTGATCAGCGCGTCGCGCAGGGCGCCGACCTCGCGGGCGAACTCCTCGCGGTGCTCGGTGGCGTAGGCCCCGGCGACGGCGAAGGCGGCGATGGCAGGGGTGTCGAGCGTCCCGGAGCGCACCTGGCGCTCCTGGCCGCCGCCGTGCAGCACGGGCACGGGCGTGTGCTCCCGGCCGAGCAGCAGCGCGCCGATGCCGTAGGGGCCGCCTATCTTGTGGCCGCTGACGGTCACCGCGGCGAGCCCCGAGGCGGCGAAGTCGACCTCGAGCTGGCCGAACGCCTGGACCGCGTCGGCATGCAGCGGAATGCCGAATTCGGCGGCGGTGTCGGCGAGTTCGCGGACCGGCTGGACGGTGCCGATCTCGTTGTTGGCCCACATCACGGTGGCGAGGGCGACATCAGAGGGGTCGCGGGCGATCGCCTCGCGCAGCGCCTCGGGGTGCACCCGCCCCACGGAGTCGACCGGCAGCCATTCGACCCGCGCACCCTCGTGCTCGGCGAGCCAGTCGACCGCGTCGAGCACGGCGTGGTGCTCCACGGGGCTGGCGAGCACCCGGACGCGGGCCGGGTCGGCGTCCCTGCGGGACCAGTAGAGCCCCTTGACCGCGAGATTGTCGGCCTCGGTCCCCCCGGCGGTGAAGACGACCTCGCTCGGGCGGGCGCCCAGCGAGGCGGCCAGGGATTCACGAGCCTCCTCGACGGTACGGCGGGCACGCCGGCCGGCGGCGTGCAGCGAGGATGCGTTGCCCGTGACGGCGAGCTGGGCGGTCATCGCCCGCACCGCCTCCGGGAGCATCGGGGTGGTGGCGGCGTGGTCGAGATAAACCATGGTGGCCTCGATTCTACGAGGCCGTCGAGGGGGCGCGTACCAGGTGCGCGTGCCCAGTGCGGATGCGCGGGGCTCCCCCACCGCCCATTCGTGCCGCTTTGCCGTAACCCCTCGACAGAGACTGTAAGGAGTGTCTACGGTTTCACTCATGACAGATGCTGAGTGGACCCTGGATCGCACCTACCGCGGCTCCTCCGGCGAGGTCCGCTGGGCCGCGCTCGGCGCACCGGACGCACCGCCGGTCGTGCTGCTGCACGGCACGCCGTTCTCGTCGTACGTATGGCGGGGCGTCGCCCGTGCGCTGGCCGAGCGGCATCGGGTGTTCGTCTGGGACATGCCGGGCTATGGGGCCTCCGAGATGCGGGCCGACCAGGATGTCTCGCTGGCCGCCCAGGGCCGGGTCTTCGGTGAGCTGTTGGAGGAGTGGGGGCTGACCGGGGCCGGGGCGGAACCGGCCGTCGTCGCCCATGACTTCGGCGGTTGTGTCGCGCTGCGGGCGCATCTGCTGCACGGTGCGCGCTATCGCCGGCTGGCGCTGGTGGACGTGGTCGCGCTGGCGCCCTGGGGGTCGCCCGCGTATCGGCTGCTCGGCTGGCACCATGAGGTCTTCGAGCGGCTGCCCGCGGGGCTGCATCGGGCGCTGGTGCGGGAGTACGTGGGCTCCGCGAGCGCGGTGGGGCCAGGGAACGGGGTGCTGGAGCGGCTGGTGGGGCCGTGGTGCGGGGAGGCGGGGCAGCCCGCGTTCTATCGGCAGATCGCGCAGAACGATCAGCGGTTCACGGATGAGATCGAGGACCGCTATGGCGAGATCCGCTTGCCCGTACTGGTCTGCTGGGGGGCGGATGACTCATGGATCCCGGTCGAGCGGGGGCGGGAGCTTGCCGCTCGGATTCCTGGGGCCCGGTTTCGGCTGATCGAGGGCGCGGGGCACCTGGTGCAAGAGGATGCGCCCGCGGAGCTGGCGGTTGCGTTGAGCGGTTTTCTCACCTGAGGTTTCGTGGGCGGGTGCGGGCCGGTGGGTGGGCACAACCTAGCTTCTGATCTTCAACAGCTTCGCGGCCAGGAGGCCGATGTGGTGGCGCCAGGCTTTTTGGGCTTCGGCGCGTTCCGCCTCGGCGGCCGCCGGGCCGGTCTGCGTGAGGATGAGGCGGGCGCCGTGGCCGGTGCCCTCGGTGAGCTCCCAGCGGACCGTCCCGGCGGGTCGGCCGCCGCGCTCCCACTCGTAGGCGAGCACCCGGGGCGGCCGCGCCTCGGTGATCGGGCCCGCCGGGACCGCGTCCGTACGGAAGCCGAAGGGGACCGGTGCCCCGGCGGCCGGTTCGGGGGTGTCGGCGACGGGGCCGGTGAGCGCCCCCCATACCGTCTCGGCGGGGCGGACCAGCTGGCGTTCGAAGCGCAGCCGCCAGCCGCCGTCCTCGGTGGTCTCCACCGTCCCTTCGGCGAGCCCGAACGCCTCGACGTACTGCTCGTGCAGCTCGGCCATGTCGCCGTGGGCGATCTCCTCGCCGCCGAGCAGGGCCGCGAGCCCGGTGATGCAGGCGTGCCAGCCGGAGGCGAAGCTGGCCGCGCCGAAGCGGTCGCCGAAGGTGTGGGTGAGGGTCAGCACACAGCCGTCGCCCTCGGGGCGCAGCTCCCAGCGGAGCTCGTCCTCGCCCCAGGTGAAGGCGAAGAGATGGGGCGGGTCGAGCTCGGTGATGACGCCGTCCATGTCGGGGGCCTCGCGGCCGGGGAAGACGAAGCCCATCCGGCCCCCGGGCTTCAGCTCGATCCGGACCTCGGAGGGGAACCAGTGGGCGAGCTGGGCGGGCTCGGTCAGCGCGCGCCACACCTTCTCCGGGGGATGGGCGAGCCGGCGCTCCAGGCGCAGGGCCGAGCGGCCGCCACCGGTCTGGGCAAGGGTGTCTTTCATGGCGCTTCTCCGTCGGGTGCGTCGGGTTCGCCGGTCGCGGCGGGCGGCTCCGGCATCGTGTCCAGGTGTCGTTCGAGCGCGTCGAGACGGTCGGTCCACAGCCGACGGTACGGCGCGAGCCAGGCGTCCACCTCGCGGAGCGGCTCCGGGCAGAGCTCGTACCAGCGGCGCTGGGCGTCCCGGCGGACCCGCACCAGACCGGCCTCGCGCAGCACCCGCAGATGTTTGGAGGTGCCCGGCTGGGTGAGCCCCAGGTGCTCGGTCAGCTCACCGACCAGGCGGGGCCGCTCCAGCAGGAGGTCCAGGATCTGCCGTCGGCTCGGCTCAGCGAGCACATCGAACGGTATGGCCATGACCTCAACATAACGACAGGGCTATATAACCGCAAGGGCATGGAAGCCTCGTACCCCGCTCAGGTCTCCTCGGTCGCCGTGCTGCGCCGGTTCCACGCCCTCGGCGCCCGCCAGCCGAACCGCATCGCCGCCAGCCGCACCGCGAACGCGACGGCGGCCGCGAGCGCGCTCGTGGCCGCCGTAAGGGCGTCGAAGTGGAGCAGCAGCGCGGCTATCGAGGAGCCGACGATGGCCGGGACGGCGTACAGGTCCCGGTCCCAGCGCAGCAGCGAGGGCACCTCATGGGCGAGGAGGTCGCGGAGCACACCGCCGCCGACCGCGGTGGCCATGCCGAGGGTGACGGATGACGTCAGGCCGAGCCCGTAGTCATGCGCCTTCATCGTGCCCTCGACGCAGAACAGCCCCAGCCCGGCCGCGTCGAAGACCCCCACCGACGCGGTGATCCGCTCGACCTCGGGGTGGAGGAAGAAGACGATGGCGGTGGCGACGAGCGGGGTGAGGAAGTAGCCGAGGTCGGTGAAGGCGATGGGCGGCACCGCGCCGATCACCAGGTCACGGAAGACACCGCCGCCCAGCGCGGTGACCTCGGCGAGCACCGCCATGCCGAAGACATCGAAGTTCTTCCGCACGGCGAGCAGCGCGCCGGATATCGCGAAGACGAAGATCCCGGCGACTTCGAGGGCGTGCTGAACGGACGGGGTGAACAGTTCGGAAGGCACCCGACATTGTTATCCGCGCATGCCCCCGGCCCCGTCCGGGCCCCGTCCCGTCTCAGCTGTCGGTCTTCTTCGTCACCTTCTGTGCCGCCTCGGCACCGGGCTCGTCCTGCGGTGCCCAAGCGCTCCGCTGGAAGTGCCCCGACCCTGCCGTCAATCGTCTGCGGCACCGTCGTGACCGGTCGCGCCCGCGCGGCGGAGCCGCACATCGGCACCGCCCCGCGCCCCTTCGGGGCGCCACCGAACCGCGGCCGGCTTCCGCCGATCCGCTCAGTCAGCGGCGCTCGGCGGCAGCTCCACCTCGGACACGGACTCCGGGTGGTGGCAGGCCACCTGGTGGCCGGTGGCCAGCGCCACCAGCGGCGGCTCCTGGCTCTTGCACACCTCGGTCGCCTTCCAGCACCGGGTGTGGAAGCGGCAGCCGGACGGCGGTGCGATCGGCGAGGGCACATCGCCCTTGAGCAGGATCCGCTCACGCTTGGCGCGCCGCTTGGGGTCCGGCACCGGCACCGCGGACAGCAGCGCCTTGGTGTACGGGTGCATGGGGCGCTCGTAGAGGTCCTTGCGGTCCGCCAGCTCGACGATCTTCCCCAGGTACATCACCGCGATCCGGTCCGAGACATGGCGGATGACCGAGAGGTCGTGCGCGATGATCACATACGTCAGGCCCAGTTCCTCCTGGAGGTCGTCCAGCAGGTTGACCACCTGCGCCTGGATCGACACATCCAGCGCCGAGACCGGTTCGTCGGCCACGACCAGCTTGGGCTTGAGCGCCAGGGCGCGGGCGATGCCGATGCGCTGCCGCTGACCGCCGGAGAACTCGTGCGGATAGCGGTTGTAGTGCTCGGGGTTGAGCCCGACCAGCGCCAGCAGCCGCTGGACCTCCGCCTTGACCCCGCCCTCGGGGGTGACGCCCTGGAGCCGGAAGGGCGCGCTGACGATCGCGCCCACGGTGTGCCGGGGGTTCAGCGAGGAGTACGGGTCCTGGAAGATCATCTGGACATCACGCCGCATCGGCCGCATCTGGGCGGTGTTCAGATGCGTGATGTCCTTGCCCTCGAACTCGATCGTGCCCGAGGTGGGTTCGAGCAGCCGGGTGACCAGCCGCCCCATGGTGGACTTGCCACAGCCCGACTCGCCCACCACGCCCAGGGTCTCCCCCTGCCGGACGTCGAAGTCGATCCCGTCGACCGCCTGCACCGCACCGGACTGCCGCTGGAGCAGCCCCTTCTTGAGGGGGAAGTGTTTGACCAGGCCCGACACCTTGAGCAGGGGCTCGGGCGACGTCGTCGCCTTCTCCGGGACCGTCATCTTCGGATCCTTCGTGTCGGTCACAGCTTCGGCGCAATCTCTTCGGTCCAGATCCGGGTGCGCTCCTCCTGCGTCATATGGCACGCGGAGAAGTGCCCGCCGCCCGCGTCCTTCCCGCGCAGCTCCCTGAGCTCCGGCCGCTCGGTGCGGGTGATGTTGTCCTTCGGCACATCGGCGTAGGGGCAGCGCGGGTGGAAGGCGCAGCCGGACGGCACATTGATGAGGCTGGGCGGGGAGCCCTTGACCGGGATGAGCCGCTCGGTCTGGTCGCGGTCGATACGGGGCATCGAGCCCAGCAGCCCCCAGGTGTACGGGTGCTGGGGCTCGTAGAAGACCTTGTCGGCCGGACCGCGCTCGACACAGCGCCCGCCGTACATCACCAGCAGATCGTCGGCGAGCTCGGCGACCACGCCCAGGTCATGGGTGATGATGATGACCGCGGAGCCGAACTCCTTCTGGAGATCCCGGATCAGATCGAGGATCTGCGCCTGGACGGTGACGTCCAGGGCGGTGGTCGGCTCGTCGGCGATCAGCAGCTCGGGGTTGTTGACCAGCGCCATCGCGATCATGGCGCGCTGGCGCATCCCGCCGGAGAACTCGTGCGGATAGCTGTCCACACGCTTGTCGGGCTGCGGGATGCCGACGCGGTCCAGCAGCTCGATCGCGCGCTTGCGGGCCACGTCCTTGCTGACCTCGTGGTGCACCCGGTACGCCTCGACGATCTGACGGCCGATGGTGTAGTAGGGGTGCAGCGCGGACAGCGGATCCTGGAAGATCATCGACATCTCGCGGCCGCGCAGCTTGCGCACCTCGTCGGGGTCGGCGCTCAGCAGCTCCTGGCCGTTGAGCCAGATCTCACCGGAGATCCGCGCCTTGCGGCGGCCGTACTGCCCTGCGGTGTGCAGCCCCATGATGCCGAGCGAGGTGACGGACTTGCCGGAGCCGGACTCGCCGACGATGCCGAGGGTCTTGCCCTTCTCCAGCCGGAAGCTGAGCCCGTCCACGGACTTCACCAGACCGTCGTCGGTCGGGAAGTGGACGTGCAGATCGCGCACCTCGAGGAAGGCGGTGGGGGCGGGCGAGCCCGCCGCGGCCACCTCGCCCACGGCGGCGGTACCGGTGGCCGGCAGATCGCCGTTCCCGGGCTGTTCGGAGGACTTGGTCAGATCGGTCATCCGAGCCTCACTCGCGGGTCGATGACGGCGTACAGGAGGTCCACGACGAGGTTGGCGACCACGATGAAGATGGCCGCTATCAGCGTGACGCCGAGGATGACCGGCAGGTCCTTCTCGG
This sequence comes from Streptomyces malaysiensis subsp. samsunensis, assembly GCF_024519315.1. Classification (GTDB taxonomy): domain Bacteria; phylum Actinomycetota; class Actinomycetes; order Streptomycetales; family Streptomycetaceae; genus Streptomyces; species Streptomyces malaysiensis. The sequence goes on from NZ_JANIIC010000022.1 coordinate 47,435, forward strand.
TGATCGCGTTCACCGCGAGCCGCCCGAGGCCGGGCAGGTTGTAGGTGGTCTCGGTGAGGACCGCGCCGCCCAGCAGCGCGCCCAGGTCGAGCCCGAGCAGGGTGAGGACCGGGGTCCAGGTCGAGCGCATCGCGTGCCGGCCGATGACCACCCGCTCCCGCAGACCCTTGGCGCGGGCGGTACGGATGTAGTCCTCGCCCATGATCTCCAGCATGGTGGCCCGGGTGAGCCGGGCGTACATCGCCGCGTAGAGGAAGGCCAGCGTGATCCACGGGAGGATCAGGCTCTCGAACCACATCGCCGGATCGTCACCGAGCCCCTTGTAGTCCACGTTGACCCACTTCAGCGAGTAGCTGAAGATCGCCAGCGAGAGCAGACCGGTGAAGTAGATCGGCAGCGAGACGCCGGCCAGCGCCACCGTCATCGCCGAGCGGTCCCACAGGGTGCCCCGGCGCAGCGCGGAGACGACACCCGTGGTGATGCCGCCGACCAGCCACAGCAGACAGGCGCCCGCGGCGAGCGAGAGGGTCACCGGCATGGCGTCGGTGAGCTGCGGCCACACCGCCTGCTCGGTGCGGAAGGAGTAGCCGAAGCAGGGCGCCGGGCAGTGGGTGACGTCCGTGCCGTTGGCGTAGTCCCGGCCGACGAAGAGGCCCTGGACGAAGTGCCAGAACTGCACCAGGACCGGATCACCGAGGCTGAGCTTCTGCCGGATGCCCTCGATGGCCGCGGGGTCGGCCTGCTTGCCGACGAACAGCAGCGCGGGATCGGCACCGGCCCACTTCGGGATCACGAAGAAGATGGCGAAGGTCGTAAGGGTGACGACCAACAACATCACGACGACGGCGAACAAGCGCCGGATGAGATAAGCAAGCACTGTGCGCGGCCCGGGGGTGGTCCGTGATACCCCGGTCGAGGGGTATCACGGACCACCGCCCGCGGCCATCACCTGCCCTTCGGGCCTATCGGGTGCGGCGATGGGGGGGGTGTGCGGCGGGTCAGGTGACCTGCCGTCACTTGACGACGCCCAGCTGGGAGTAGTCGTAGCGGCCGTTGTAGGCCGCCGACGAGAAGGCGTTCGTCAGCCGCGAGCTGCGCCAGGTGATGTTCTTCTCGTAGATGAACGGCATCTGCACGGCCAGGTCGCTGACCTTGTGGTTCATCTTCTGGTAGATCGCGCCGGCCTTGTTGGGGTCGGTCTCCTTGAGCGCGTCGTCGAAGTACTTGTTGATCTCCGGGTCATTGGTCTCGGAGACGTTGTAGTTACCGGTCTGCTCGATGAAGCGGCCGTCGATCAGCGGCTGGGAGAAGCCCTGGCCGGTGGGGAAGTCCGGACCCCAGCCGGTCATGGACAGGCCGTAGCCGCGCTTCTTCATCACCGACGGCGAACCGGTGATGCTGGCGGAGGTGCTGCCCTGGATCGGCTCCACGTTGAGGGTGATGCCGACCTTCTTCAGCGACGCCTGGAGCGCCTCGGCGGCGTCGACCTCGGCGGGCTGGTCGTTGCGGGCCACGATGCTGGTGGAGAAGCCGTTCGGCTTACCGCACTGCTTGAGCTCGTCCTTGGCCTTGGCCGGGTCCGCCTTGCCGCCGCGCTTCAGGATGCCGTACGGGTCGTAGTTGTCCGCGCCCTTCACGCTCTTGGGGAGCATGTTGGTGGCGAGATCACCACCGGCCTGCGGGCCACCGCGGGTGGTCTGGAGCGACTTGTAGTCGGTGCCGTAGACGACCGCCTTGCGGCAGTGGATGTTGTCGAACGGCTTGACCTTGGTGGTGAAGTCGACGTACCGGACGAAGCTGGTGGTGATGTTGTCGACGTTGCCCTTGTGCTGCTTGAGGGCGTCGTTACGGCCCGAGGGGGTCATACCGGTGGCGCTGAGGAAGACGTCGTAGTCGCCCTTGATCAGCAGCCGGTCGATCGCCTCGAGATTGGAGTTGAAGGTGACCGTGATCTTGTCCGGCAGGGCCGGGCGGATCGGGTCGGACGCCTTCTTCCAGGCGGTGTTGCGGACCAGCGACAGGCTCTTGCCCGGGGTGTACGACTGGACCTTGTACGGACCGGAGGAGAACGGCCGGTTGGTGTACTTGGCGCCGGTGTCCTTGTCCGCCTTCACCGGGGAGCCGGTCGGCATCGCCAGCATCTGCTCGAAGTCACCGTTGGGCTTGGCGAGGTTGAAGACGACGGTCTTCGCGTCCGGCGTCTGTATCCCCTTCAGGCCCAGCTTGTCCTTGGACTTGTCCTTGTACGGGCCCTTGTACTCGCCCTTGGGGTCCAGGACCTGGCGCAGATAGCCGGGGCCGCCGGAGACGACGTCCTTGGCCCAGATGCGCTCGATGCCGTACTTGACGTCCTGCGCCGTGATCGGGGAGCCGTCCTCCCAGGTGATCCCGTCGCGCAGGGTGTAGGTGTAGGTCTTCCCGCCGTTGCTGATCTTGGCGGTGGAGGTGGCGAGGTCCGGGACCAGCTCATTGGCCGCGTTGCCCGGCTTGGGCGCGTAGGAGATCAGTTGGCGCGCGTAGAAGCGCGAGAAGTCCCAGGCGAACCCGTAGTACTGACGCTGCGGGTCGAGGGAGTCGAACTCCTGCTTGTTGACGAACTTGAGCGTGCCGCCCTTCTTGGCGGACTTGGCGGCGACACCCTTCACCGCGGCGTTGAACCCGGCGCCCGAGCCCTCGTCGTCGGAACCGCCGCCACCACAGGCGGCGGTGGCCAGGAGAGCGCCGACGACAGCCGCCGCTCCGGCGATCCGCCTGCTTCTCGAGAGCTGTTTCATAGCTGTTGCAACCTCCGGGGTAGCGGTCCTAGGCATTCCGCCGCGGAATTCTTCGGGGAGCCGCCTGCCGGACCCGGCAGGGGCTGAGGTGTTCGGGTACGACCGGTCCGCAGGGGGTGTCGCGCGCCGCGCCGTCATCGGGTGCCCTTCGGATCGAGCGCGTCGCGGACGCCGTCGCCGAAGAGGTTGAAGGCCAGCACCGTGACGAAGATCGCCACACCCGGGATGATCATGAACATCGGGTCGTCCTCATAGGTGCCGACCGCCTTGGAGAGCATCTGCCCCCACGAGGCGGTGGGCGGCTTCACGCCCGCGCCGAGGAAGCTGAGCGCGGCCTCGGTGAGGATGTTGGTGGGGATCATCAACGTCGTGTAGACGGTGATCGGCGCCACCAGGTTGGGCAGCAGCTCGCGGAAGAGGATGTAGCGCCGGCCGGCGCCCAGGCTCCGCGCGGCCTCGATGTACTCCTTCTCGCGCAGCGACAGCGTCTGACCGCGCACGATGCGGCCGACGTACGGCCAGCCGAAGAAGCCGATCACCGAGACCAGGATCGCGATGCGCACCCCGCTGCCGGTCAGTCCCAGCAGGTCGTTGGGGAGCACCGAGACCAGGGAGATGATGAAGAGCAGCTGCGGGAAGGCCAGCAGCATGTCCATCACCCTGCTGATCACCGAGTCCACCCAGCCGCCGAAGTAACCGGCGATGATGCCGAAGATGGTGCCGAGGACCACCGCGACCACCGCCGCGAGGAAGGCCACCAGCAGCGAGATCCGGGCGCCGTAGACGACGCGGCTGAAGACGTCGCGGCCGTTGGACGGCTCCACGCCGAAGAGGAAGTCCGGGCTCATACCGCCCAGGGACCCCTTCGGGGTGCCGAACAGCGGGTCGATCTCCTCCTGGTGGAACTCATTGGGCGGATGCCCGAGCAGACCCACGATCAGCGGGGCGAAGATCGCCACCAGAACCAGGAACACGACAACGATGCCACCCGCCAGGGCGAGCTTGTCCCGCTTCAGGCGTGACCAGGCGATCTGCCGCAGCGATCTGCCTTCTACGGACGCTTTGACCACATCCGCCGCTACATCGGCAGTCGCGACCGGATCGCTGTCCGTGCTCGTGCCGTGCAATGGTGCCGTCATCGTGGTGGAGACCCCTCTCGACCGGTGGTGACCGGCCCACGACTCGCCGCTGTGGCGGCTTCGTTCACAACCTGGGTGAAAGTCGCGTTCTGGTACGGAACCTTTCTGGAAGGGGTCGTACGCAGGAACCGCACCCCTTGGAGCGGGAGTCTTCAACGCGTTTGTGATCACCCGCCAGTACTCCCGGGCAATGGATGCCTAACCGTGATGTGAGGAGTACCCCTCCGCTATACGGACGGTCGCGACACGAGAACGCAGCAGTAACATCCCGCCCGCTATGGGGTATTCGGCCCCATAGGACCGGAAGGCCGGGCGGGCAATCCCGTCAATCGGTGCGCGGAGCGGTGCACGGGACTCGGATCGGTGCGCGAGGCGATCAGTGGGCGAGACGCGGTACGCGAGATTCAGCACGCGAGACGGCAAACGGTACGCGGGCGCGGCTCGGCGCGCGAAGCATGGATCGGCGCGCGAGGCGGGATCAGTACGCGAGGCGGGGATCAGTACGCCGGGCGCGGCGGCGGATAGCCGTAGCCGTAGGACGGCGGCGCGGCGGGCGCGGTGCCATAGGCATCGCGGTCGAAGAAGGGGCGGGCATTGGCCCGCATCCACATGGCGACGGGGTCGTACTCGTCGGAGAGCGCGACCGTGGAGACCGGCAGCCCGTCCGGCACGGCGTTGATCGACTGCTCCATCATCACCCGCACCGACTGCACCGCCGCCGCCCCGGTGTCGTACAGATCCAGGCCGATCGCCAGATACGGGGCGCCCAGCGCGGGCTGCACCCAGGCGCGGCGCAGCGACCGCACCGCGGCGGTGCGATGCGCGTTCTGCCCCAACAGCGCGTAGAACTGGGGCAGGTCGATGCTGGGGTCGCTCAGCCGCAGCGGCCCGGCGGGCAGCCGGTCGAGACCGCCCGCGATCCGGCGCAGATCCGGCCAGGGGATGCCCACTCCGCCGCCGGGGGCGTGCGGATTGAGCCAGAGGCCGTAGCGGTCGCGGTAGAGGGAGTCGGCGATGAGGCGCCCGTCGACCACCTCATGCGCACGGTTCCAGCCACTGGCGGCCAGCTCCTGGGCGGAGGTCACGCACGGGGCGTAACCGAGGCCGTCCACATCCATGTTCCCGTACTGGGCATCGGGCGAGCCGGGCGCACCGTGCCACAGCAACATCCAGACCTGGCCCTCGCCGATGGCGCGGAGCAGCGCCTCATAGGCGTCGTACCGGCCGGGAGCGACCTGCTGCAACGCTCGCTCGACCTGGCCGGCCACCGCCCCCCAATCCGCGCCCGCGCTCACCTGGGTCCGCCCCTTCTCTCGGCCTTGCCCGCACCTCCCCGGGGCGCGTGCCCGCGCCCCGCCTGGTCATCAAACCAGCTTACGGGCCCCGGCAGCGGACCCTGGGGCGCGTCAGAGGTCACGGTCGTAGAACGGCCGTACGCGCGACACCATCCAGTCGGCCACCGGATCCCCCTGCGCCACGTCCAGCAGCACCAGCTGAACCTTCCACGGCACCGGCACCGAGCCGAGGGCCCGGCCCAGCGCGTCCACCGCGAGCGCCTGCCCCTCCGGGCCCGGGGCCTCGACCTGCACACCGACGAAGAGCGCCGGTTCGCCGCCCTCGACGCTGGCCAGGGCGCGCCGGGCGGTCCGCACCCCGGTGTCCTTGGCGAACTCGATCCCGGCGGCGGCCAGGAAGTCCACCGGCTCGTCCTGCCAGTCCGGTTCGAAGAGCCGCACCCGGCCACCGGGCGCCGGGCCGTCGAGCTCGGTGCGCCCGGCGCGGCACAGCTCCCGGACCGCGGGCGGCGGCAGCGGTACGACCACCGCGCCCCCGGGGTTCACCGCGATGCCGAGCTGGGGCGGCAGCCCGCGGGCGAAGTCCACGGCCGGGGCGACGGTGAAGGACATATGGGAGCCGACGAGCTGGAGGAACTGCTGCTCGGAGCTGAACACCGGGACATACGCGCCGCCCTCGATCTCCATCGTGGGCAGATCGAGGCTCGGGCTGTCCGGGCCCCCGCCGTTGGGCAGCGGCACCCAGATATGGCTGCGGGAGAGCGTCTCGACGATGCGCGCCCCGGCTCCGGGGACGTCGATCGAGGCGGCCATCACCTCTTCGAGCTCATTGCCGGGAAAGGCCGGATGCGCGGCATACGCGCCGCCGGGGAATCCTCCGTGATCCGGGGCCATACCGTACTGCTCCGGGAAGCTCATCTTCGTCCAACCGCCATCTCGTCCGACCTGCCCAAAGCACCCTAACGGCTGGACGGCCCAGGGCCAGCGGGGCGACGGCATCTCCACAGCACTTCCCCACCTCGCCCGGCCGGGCCGCCGTGACGGCGAGTGACGCCCCGTGGCCGATTTCCGGCCACGGGGCGTCTGACGCTCCCCCACCTCACCGGGGAGCCGCCCGGGGTCCACTCGGGCTCCCCCGGGGTCCGCCTGGGAGACCGGGCCCACTCGCCCCGGAGACGGGGCTCATTCGAAGGAGATGCAGCGCAGCGCGCTCGCGGTCGACCGGTCCAGCAGCACCGCCGAGGCGCACCCCTCCGGCGGCCGCCCCTCCTCGATCCCGGTGATCAGCCGCCGCATGGCGCGCAGATGGCGGCCGAAGGCGTAGCCGGAGACCCCGCGGCCGCGGGCGGCCTGGCCCTCCAGGGCCACCGCGCCGTCCACGTCCAGCAGCACCATATGGAGGCTGCGGCCCCGGCGCCGTACGTCCCGGGCCAGCCAGCGGCGGACCCACGGCAGCGCACCGCAGTCATGGACCACGACGCTCACGTTCGAGCGCAGCGCCCGGCGCAGCCCGGCGTAGTGGGTGTACCGGACCAGCGGGCGGTAGAGCGCGTACGGCAGCCAGCCGGGCAGCCGGCGCTCCCACGCCTCGCGGGTGTTCTGCGAGTCCACCCTGATGACGACCGAGCCCGTCTCGTCCAGGAGCGGCACGGTCCGGTTGATCAGCGTGCTCTTGCCACTGCCCGGCAGCCCGGAGGCGACCAGCACGTCCCCCGCCGGAAAGCGGAGCTCCCGCGTGCCCGCGCCGCCGTCCCGCGCCTCGTCGCGCAGATCGTGCACCGGGGCTCTTCGGCCGGGGCGTGCCGTCGACCCGGAGGGGGTACGGCCACGCCGCGCCGGCAGGAGCCTCTGTGTTGTCGCGTACGTTTCCTGCCCATGCACCGTGATCGTCCTCCCAGGTCGGTCAACGCTGCTCGTACCCGCAGAGTGTCAAGAAAAGGTAATGTCCATCAAGGCTGCCTCCGCCGGGCGCCCGGCGCCCGCTCGGTTCGGGGCTTCCCTTCTCGGCCATACATGCGATGATGTGGCCGCAACTCCATACCGGCCGTTTGAATCCGCGCGGGAGAGTCCTTGGTCACCGGCATCCATGCCGGGCGTCCAGGGCGCCGAAGGAGCAAGCCCTCCCTTGAATCTCTCAGGCCCCTGATACCGCGCGGACGAGGCAGATCTGAAAAGCGGGCCGCGCGGGCGCGGCTCCACCCAAGGTGCAAGCCGGGCCCCTTACGGGCGTCACGGCGAACCTCTCAGGTTCCGATGACAGATGGGGAGGACGCACGCGTCCTTGCCGTCCGTCCACGCCGTAGCGCGACCCCGACCTTCTGGAGCCTGAATCGTGACCGACGCCCCGCCCACCCCACGCCGCACCGCGCTGGACGCGCGGCACCGTGCGCTCGGCGCCACCATGACCGACTTCGCCGGCTGGGAGATGCCGCTGCGCTACGGCAGTGAGCGCGATGAGCACACCGCGGTGCGCACCCGCGCCGGGCTCTTCGACCTCTCCCACATGGGTGAGATCTCTCTCATCGGCCCGCGGGCCGGGCAGGCCCTGGACCACGCGCTGGTGGGCCGGCTGTCCGCGCTCGCCGTCGGCCGGGCCCGCTACACCATGATCTGCGACACCGAGGGCGGCATCCTGGACGACCTGATCGTCTACCGCCTCGGCGACGAGGAGTTCCTGGTGGTGGCCAACGCCGCCAACGCCCAGGTGGTGCTGGACGCGCTGACCGAGCGGGCGAGCGGCTTCGAGACGGCCGTGAGGGACGACCGCGAGGCGTATGCGCTGATCGCCGTCCAGGGGCCCGAGTCCCCGGGGATCCTGAAGCGCCTGACCGACGCCGACCTGGACGGGCTGAAGTACTACGCCGGGCTGCCCGGCACCGTCGCGGGCGTCCCCGCCATGATCGCCCGCACCGGCTACACGGGCGAGGACGGCTTCGAGCTGTTCCTGGCGCCGGACGACGCCGAGCGGGTCTGGGACGCGCTGACCGAGGCCGGGGCGCCGGTGGGCCTGGTGCCCTGCGGGCTGTCCTGCCGGGACACCCTGCGGCTGGAGGCGGGCATGCCGCTGTACGGGCATGAGCTGACCAGCGACACCACCCCCTTCGACGCGGGGCTCGGCCGGGTGGTGAAGCTGGACAAGCCGGGCGACTTCGTCGGCCGCCAGGCCCTGGAGGCCGCGTCCCGCCAGGCGGACACCGTCAGCCCGCGCACCCTGGTCGGCCTGATCGCCGAGGGCCGCCGGGTGCCGCGCGCCGGATACGCGGTGGTGGCCGCCGACGGCTCACGGATCGGCCAGGTCACCTCGGGCGCGCCCTCGCCGACGCTGGGCAAGCCGATCGCGATGGCGTATGTGGACGTGGAGTACGCCAAGCCCGGCACCGAGGGGGTCTCGGTGGACATCCGGGGCACCCGGGAGCCGTACGAGGTCGTGGCGCTCCCCTTCTACCGGCGCGAGCGCTGAGCGGGCCCCGGCCCGTGTCCCATCGGCGTCCTCCGGCCCACCGCGTCCCATCCGCGTCCTCCGGCCCACCGCGTCCCCTCGGCGCCGTGACCCCATCGGTGTCCCCGGCGTCTCGTCCCACCAGCTAAGACCCGTTTCCCAAACACTCCCCCGTATCCAGGAGAATCGGACCATGAGCAACCCCCAGCAGCTGCGCTACAGCAAGGAGCACGAGTGGCTGTCGGCCGCCGACGCGGACGGCGTGTCGACGATCGGCATCACCGAATTCGCGGCCAACGCGCTCGGCGATGTCGTCTATGTCCAGCTTCCGGACGTCGGCTCTGCCGTCACCGCCGGTGAAACCTGCGGAGAGCTGGAGTCCACCAAGTCGGTCAGCGACCTGTACGCGCCCGTCTCCGGTGAGGTCACCGAGATCAACGAGGACGTGGTGAATGATCCGGCGCTGGTGAATTCCGCCCCCTTCGAGGGCGGCTGGCTGTTCAAGGTGCGGGTGGCGAACGAGCCGGAGGAGCTGCTCTCCGCCGACGAGTACACCGCCTTCGCCGAAAACTGACCCTCCTCTTTCGATCGGGACCTCGATGTCGCTTCTCAACAGCTCCCTGCACGAGCTCGACCCGGACGTCGCCGCTGCTGTCGACGCCGAACTCCACCGCCAGCAGTCCACCCTGGAGATGATCGCCTCGGAGAACTTCGCTCCGGCGGCGGTGATGGAGGCCCAGGGCTCGGTCCTGACCAACAAGTATGCCGAGGGCTATCCAGGCCGCCGCTACTACGGCGGCTGTGAGCATGTCGATGTGGTCGAGCAGATCGCCATCGACCGGGTCAAGGAGCTCTTCGGCGCCGAGGCGGCGAACGTCCAGCCGCATTCGGGCGCACAGGCCAACGCGGCCGCGATGTTCGCCCTGCTCTCCCCCGGCGACACCATCCTGGGGCTGAACCTGGCGCACGGCGGCCATCTGACCCATGGCATGAAGATCAACTTCTCCGGCAAGCTCTACAACGTGGTGCCCTACCACGTGGACGCCGAGACCGGTCTGGTCGACATGGACGAGGTCGAGCGGCTGGCCAAGGAACACCGCCCCAAGCTGGTGATCGCGGGCTGGTCGGCCTACCCCCGCCAGCTGGACTTCGCGGCCTTCCGCCGGATCGCGGACGAGGTCGGCGCGTATCTGATGGTCGACATGGCCCACTTCGCGGGTCTGGTGGCGGCCGGGCTGCACCCCTCGCCCGTACCGCACGCCCATGTGGTGACCACCACCACGCACAAGACCCTGGGCGGTCCGCGCGGTGGCGTGATCCTCTCCACCGCCGAGCTGGCCAAGAAGATCAACTCGGCGGTCTTCCCCGGTCAGCAGGGCGGCCCGCTGGAGCATGTGATCGCGGCGAAGGCGGTGTCCTTCAAGGTCGCGGCGAGCTCGGCCTTCAAGGAGCGCCAGGAGCGCACCCTGGAGGGCGCGAAGATCCTCGCCGAGCGCCTGACCCAGCCGGATGTGCGCGAGGCGGGCGTCGCCGTCCTCTCCGGCGGCACCGACGTCCATCTGGTCCTGGTCGATCTGCGCGACTCCGAGCTGGACGGGCGGCAGGCCGAGGACCGGCTCCACGAGGTCGGCATCACGGTCAACCGCAACGCGATCCCGAACGACCCGCGGCCCCCGATGGTCACCTCGGGTCTGCGGATCGGCACCCCGGCGCTGGCCACGCGCGGCTTCACCGCGGACGACTTCCGCGAGGTCGCCGACGTGATCGCGCAGACGCTCAAGCCGTCCCACGACGCGGAGGCGCTGAAGGCCCGGGTCACCGCCCTGGCCGACAAGCACCCGCTGTACGCGCGTCTGTCCAGGTAACCCGGAGTAACTCCCGCCGTAACCCGGACACGGGGGGCGCGCCCCCGCCGGCGCGCCCCCGCCGCACCAGCCCCACACGGCGCATAGGCACGGCGCATACGCACGGCCTGCACGCACGGCCCGCACGCACGGCCCGCACGCTTCCCGGCGGGCACACGCTTCCCCGGCGTGCAGATGAAGGAGTCCCCAGTGGCCATTTCCGTATTCGACCTCTTCTCGATCGGCATCGGCCCGTCCAGTTCGCACACCGTCGGCCCGATGCGGGCCTCGCGGATGTTCGTCCGCCGGCTGAAGAACGAGGGCCTGCTGGCCCACACCACCTCCGTCCGTGCCGAACTCTTCGGCTCGCTGGGCGCCACCGGCCATGGCCATGGCACCCCGAAGGCCGTGCTGCTGGGCCTGGAGGGCCACTCCCCGCGCACCGTCGAGGTCGAGACCGCCGACGACGAGGTGGAGCGCATCCGCACCAGCAAGCGACTGCGGCTGCTCGGCGCCGAGATCGGCCCCGGCCAGGAGATCGACTTCGATCCGTCGGCCCAGCTGATCCTGCACCGCCGCCGCTCCCTGCCGTACCACGCCAACGGCATGACGCTGTGCGCGTACGACGCCGAGGGCCATCCGCTGCTGGAGAAGACGTACTACTCGGTCGGCGGCGGCTTCGTGGTGGACGAGGACGCGGTCGGCGAGGACCGCATCAAACTCGACGACACCGTCCTCACCCACCCCTTCCGCACCGGCGACGAGCTGCTGCGGCTCTCCCAGGAGACGGGGCTGTCCATCTCCGCCCTGATGCTGGAGAACGAGAAGGCGTGGCGCACGGAGCAGGAGATCCGCGCGGGCCTGCTGGAGATCTGGCACGTCATGGAGAAGTGCGTGGCCCGCGGCATGTCCCGGGAGGGCATCCTGCCCGGCGGCCTCAAGGTCCGCCGCCGCGCCGCCACCGCCGCCCGCGCCCTGCGCTCCGAGGGCGACCCGGCCCCCCGCGCCATGGAGTGGGTGACCCTCTACGCCATGGCGGTCAACGAGGAGAACGCGGCCGGCGGCCGCGTGGTCACCGCCCCCACCAACGGCGCGGCGGGCATCATCCCCGCCGTCCTGCACTACTACACCCGCTTCGTCCCCGGCGCCGACGAGGACGGCGTCATCCGCTTCCTCCTCGCCGCGGGCGCCATCGGCATGCTCTTCAAGGAGAACGCCTCGATCTCCGGCGCCGAGGTCGGCTGCCAGGGCGAGGTCGGCTCCGCCTGCTCCATGGCCGCCGGCGGCCTGGCCGAGGTCCTGGGCGGCTCCCCGGAACAGGTCGAGAACGCCGCCGAGATCGGTATGGAACACAACCTCGGCCTCACCTGCGACCCCGTCGGCGGCCTCGTCCAGATCCCCTGCATCGAGCGCAACGGCATGGCCGGGGTCAAGGCCGTCACCGCCGCCCGTATGTCGCTCCGCGGCGACGGCCGCCACCATGTCTCCCTCGACAAGGTCATCAAGACGATGAAGCAGACGGGCGCCGATATGAAGGTCAAATACAAGGAGACGGCCCGGGGCGGGCTCGCGGTGAACGTCATCGAGTGCTGAAACACCCCGTCGAGCGCTGAGGGCAACCGGCTCCAGCCGGGTCCGTCGCGACGGAGCGGCCCGCCGGATGTCACACTCCGGCGGGCTGTTCTGTCGCACCTGCGGAAGCCATTGCCACCACAGGCGCGACACGATGGAGAGACCCGCCATGGCCCGTATCCCGCTCACCCCGCCCAGCACTCTGCTCAACCGCCTGGGCGCCTGGTACTCCCGGCGCACCTACGGCAAGGTGCTCGACCCCGGTCTGGCCGTCGGCCACAATCCGCGGGTGCTGCTCACCTACGTGCGCACCGAACGCGGTGCCGCCAAGTGGAACCGCCTCGACCCGGGCCTCAAGCACCTCGCGGTCATGGCCGCGGCGGCCAGGATCAACTGCTCGTGGTGCATGGACTTCGGCCACTGGGAGGCCGACGCCCTCGGGCTCCCGATGGACAAGATCTCCAGGGTCCCGCGGTGGCGCGACCACCGGGACGCCTTCACCGAGCTGGAACTGCTCGTCCTGGACTACGCCGAAGCGATGACCGAGACCGAACCCCGGGTCACCGACGAGCTCGCGGCCGCCCTGATCGAGCGGCTCGGTGAGGCGGCCTTCGTCGAACTCACCGCCATGGTCGGCCTGGAGAACTACCGCTCACGCGTCAACAGCGCCTTCGGCCTGACCAGCCAGGGCTTCTCCGACAGCTGCGCGGTACCGTCGCGGGCGTGATCGACGCGACCGGCTTCGAAGAACACCGGCGGACGCTGTTCGGCATCGCCTACCGCATGCTGGGCTCCGTCGCCGATGCCGAGGACGTGGTGCAGGACGCCTGGCTGCGTTGCAGTCAGGTGTCCACGCCGGTGGACAACCCGGCCGGCTATCTGGCCCGTACGGTCACCAACCTCGCCCTCAACCGGCTCACCTCGGCCGCCGCCACCCGCGAACGATACGTCGGGCCCTGGCTGCCCGAGCCGCTGGTCACCCGGCCGGACATCGGCGAGGAGGTGGAGCTGGCCGAGTCGGTCTCGCTCGCCCTGCTGGTCGTGCTCGAAAGCCTCTCGCCGCTGGAGCGAGCGGTCTTCGTGCTCAAGGAGGTCTTCGGCTTCTCCTTCCGGGAGATCGCCGGAATGCTGGAGCGCGGCGAGGCGGCCGTCCGGCAGGTGGGCCGCCGGGCCAGGGCACATGTCCAGGCCCGCCGGCCGCGTTACGACGCCCCCGCCGAGGTGCGGCGACGGGTCACCGATGAGTTCCTGGCCGCCTGCCTCGGCGGCGACCTCAACCGGATGATGGAGCTGCTCGCCCCCGATGTGACGGCGTGGAGCGATGGCGGCGGCAAGGTGAAGGCCGCCATCCGCCCACAGCACGGCGCGCAAAAGGTCGCCCGTTTCCTCGCCGCCGTCCTGGCCCAGCCGATGGACGACCCTCGGGTGCACGCGGTCGACGTCAACGGCCGGCCAGGACTGCTCCTCACGGTCGCGGGCCGCCCGGACACGGTCGCCCGCGCGGAGGTCGAGGACGCCCGGATCACCGAGATCCGCATCATCCGCAACCCGGACAAGCTGCGCCACCTGCTGCCGTAGCCCGCGGATGCCGCCGGGGACGCACACCGGCGAACAGGCCGTCCTCGCGGCCGTCCGAGGTCGGCTACGCGGTGCGCCGAGCCTTCAGAGCTGACCGAGATCGACCCGCACCGGAAACGGAGCCGCGACCTTCACCACACCGGTGAACACCTCTCCCTCCCGGTAGGCCCTGGTCGCGGGGTCGAGGACGTAGGTGTAGACGAGCGGGACACCGGTGGCCGCCTGCTCGATCCGCCAGTAGAAGGCGATGCCCGCCTTGGCGTACTGGTCCACCTTCACGATGCGGTCGGTGGTCTCCGAACCGGGCGACACGACCTCGGCGACCAGCAGCACATGTTCGGGGCGGGTGGGTGTGACATCGATCGTTTCCGCGCGATACATGACCACGTCCGGACGGCGATTGGTGAGCGGCACGTCCTGAAGCCGGACATCGAAGTCCGTATCGGCGTTCCAGTCAGGGCCCGCGGCGTCTTCCAGGGCGTTGGCAAGGATCCGGGCCAGGCGGTTGTGCCGCTTCGACGCGCTGGGGCTCACCACGACCATCCCGTCCACGATCTCAATGCCCGCGCACTGCTCCTCGGACCAGGAGTCGTACTGCTCAGCCGTGATCTGCTCGTGCATCCACGCCGGAGCGACCATCTCGGCGGTCATGACTCACCTCCCTGAACCCGTGCGACGGGTATGGCACTGCCGGGCTCAGCGTACCGGGGCAAGCGCTCCCCGCCCCGGGCTCACGGGTCCAGCGCAGAGACCTGCCGGCCCGCATCCTGTGTCCCGTCACGGTTCACGGGTGAAGATCTCCACGTCTTCGAGTGCGTCGGCGGCGGCGCCCGCGAGGGACTGGTCATCCCGAAGTCTTCCCACCGCGTCGACCGCCTCAGGCGATACCTGCCGGTGAAGCCGGGCAAGGTGGCCCAGCGCAAGGGCAGCGGCCCTGCGCACATCGGAATCGGGGTGCGAGGTGAAGTGGATCAACCATTGCTCCACCCACTCTCGGTCCTGAAGGTTCAGAGAGGCTGCGATCAGCGTCTCGGAGATTTCTCGCGGCTGCCCAGAACCGAAGATTTCCGCAGCTTTCCCTGCGGTAACCGGCTCAGGCTTTTGGTATTCCATGGGAAAGGTAACTCCTCGCCAGGCGACTACTTGATCTTACCCTTGGCCGTTACGAGGCCCGCTTTCCGTAGTGCACTCTGCATCTGCTGACTCAGCTCATTCCACTTCCGGACGTGACCGTGATAGATGCGTCGAGGAGGTGGAGGTTGCGGATCACGGGTCCGTCCGGGGGCACGCCGTCGGCCAGTCGGAACAGCAGCAGCGCACCCACGACGCACCCGCCGAGCGCGGTCCAGACGCGGAAGCGGATCGTGGCCAGCGCCTCGCCATGCGGCAGCGCGAGCGTTGCCCGCCAGGCGCTCAGCAGTCGTACCAGCAGCCAGCCCGTCCACAGCAGGGCCGCGATCCCGAAGCCGACCAGGACGCGCAGCCCGGTGCCCGAAGCGAAGCGCTGCTGGAGATCGGCAGCGGACGGGAAGGAGCCGATCGCCAGGAGGAGCAGCGCCGGGATCGTCAGAGCGACGGACGCGAGCACGTACCACTTCCGGTGCCGGTCCCGCAGTGTCCCGGCCGCCCTTGCCACGGCCCGTAAGTCGACGCCCCGCCAGGCGCGTTCACAGTCGGAGGCGTCGATCTGGGCGGCGGACCAGGCGACCGTACGGTGCAGGCTCTCGGCGCCGGGGTATGACGGCGCCCCACCCACCGCCCCGTAGAGCAGGGACCGCCCGCAAGCGCGCGAAGCGCAGCGCGATCAGCGTGGACCAGGGCACGCACCAGGACCCGTACGACGCCAGCGCGCTCAGGCCGGTCCTGCCCGTGCGCTCCGCCTGCGGCAGGATGCCCGGCACGACCGCCTTCCCCCGCCACAACTGCCGCAGGTCGGCGGCCATGGCAACCGCCAGACACACCAGCGGCACCGCCCACCGCATCCCCTCGAACGGTTCAACCCAGTCCGCCGCGTCCCGGTCCATCGGGTACGCGGCGGCGTAGTTGGTCAGCATGTGCAGCCCGGACGTGGCGGCGAGCGGCAGCACGCCGAGCACACGCGTCCAACCCCGGCCACGCAACAGGACACCCACACCGAGCGCCGCCAAGGCCGTGTAGACCGGGTGGGGACTGGTGGCGGCGGCCGGGCTGCGGTCGCCGAGCGCCAAAGCCCCCTGTGGCGCGGGGAACCAAGCCGAGAAGACCTGCTCGACACCCGGGATGTACGGCGCACGGAGGCTGTCGGGAACGGCCCACCCGCCGGCCGGGTGAGCGATCGCCCGGTCGGCGTCCAGCCCGTACCGCGCCACCGCCTCCAAGAGCCCGAACCCGGCCCCCAGCGCCGCACCGAGCACCACGTAATCCGTCAGCCCCCACTGCCGCCGGATTCTGACGTTCCACGCCACGAGCAGCAGCGGCGCCAGCTTCATCAGCTCTTCGATGACCGGATCGACCGCATAGCTCGCGGTCTTCACGACCTCGGCCAGCGACCTCCCCGTGGCCTCGGCGACCCACGCGTATACGCCAACTCCAGCAGCCCCGCCGCGACCCCGGCCCCATACACGCCGACCGCGATGGCCAGCAGCGCCGTGGACATACGCACCGACCGGGTCGGCGAGGACAACACCAGAAGCTGCACCACGCCGTACACGCTCGCGGCCACCATGAGTAACGCCACGCCCAGTCCCCCCGACCGTTCGGTTCAGGCGGCGAGGCTATTGCCCAGATCATGACCGCGACAACGGGACGCGAACGGGACTCCCGCCCGCCGCTTACGGGGTGGTGCCGGCGTCCGCGCCGTCGGCGGGCACCCCTTTCCGGCGGCTTCCCCGGCGGCCTATGCGCTCGGCGCGCATCGAGCGGAAGCCGGGGTGGACGCCGGGGCTGAGGCCCTGTTGTTCCGCCACCCGCCGCAGCAGCCCGGTCAGTTGATCCCGCTCCGGCTCGGACAGGCCCTCGGTCAGTCGGCGCTCGTGCTCCGCGCCCACCTGCCGCAGCTGCGCCAGCAACGTCCCGCCCTCATCGGTCAGATGGACCGCGTACAGGCGCCGGTCGACAGGGTTCCTGCGGCGCTCGATCAACCCGCGCCGCTCGAGTTCGTCGGCGAACGCGACAAATCGGCTCGGCGGCATACCCAGGTCGTCGGCGAGCTCGCGCTGGCTGCGTCCCGGGGAGCCGGCCAGCAGCCGTAGCAGGCCGCTCTGGGCCGGGGTCAGGTCCAGCGTCGCGAGGCGTTCGGCGAACAGGTCGGCGGCGTGGGCGCCGAGCTGGGCAAGCAGGAAGGCGGCACCGGTCGGGGGCGGACCTGGTGGCCGTTCACCTTCATTGGTCATTCCCATGCGGGCATCATACTCGCTTGACAATCGTTTCAATCTGTAATCATTATCTTCCGTATCGGTTGTCTGACCGACCAACGGAGGAGAAGCCATGCCCACCACGACCCCCCGGACGTCCCCCACCCCTGCCACCCCGACGGCCCCCGGTGAGCGCACCCCCGGCCGGCGCCCGCAGAGCGGGCCGCCGCTGCTGGGTCGGCTGCGTCCGCTGGCAGCACGAGGGACAGCCCATCGACGGCGCCTCCCGCGAGGTCCTGGCCGAGCAGGCCGTCTCCCTCCTCGACGTCCCGGTCAACAAGACCAGCACCGCGTTCACCAAGCCCGTCGACCCGATCGTTGGCCAGGCCATCGAAGCCTGGCAGCAGCTGCGACCCGCCCAGCCCCGGCGCCTTGACGGCAAGACGAACGAGCGCGTCAACCTGCTCTTCTCCGTCCGCGCCCATCCGGTGGCGAAGAACTACATCGACCGCACCCTGATCCCCTCGCTCTGCGAGAAGGCCGGAGTGCCCACCGCCGACATCCGCGGCAATATCACCAGCCACCGAGCCCGCTCGACCATCGCCAGCCAGCTCTACAACGCCAAGGAGCCGATGACGCTCTTCGAGCTGCAGGCTTGGCTCGGACACCGCAGCCCGACCAGCACCCAGCATTACGCCAAGATCACTCCCAACACGCTGACCAGGGCATACACCGAGGCCGGATACTTCTCCCGGAATCTGCGGACTATCGAGGTCCTCGTCGACCGCGACGCCGTCGCCTCCGGCGCCGTGGCCGACGGCGAGCCCTGGCAGCACTACGACCTCGGACACGGCTACTGCACCTACAGCTTCTTCGAACAGTGCCAGCACCGCATGGCCTGCGCACGCTGCGATTTCTACACCCCCAAGGACTCCAGCCGGGCCCAACTCCTGGAGGCCAAGGCCAACCTGCAACGGATGCTCGTTTCTCGATCCCGCTCACCGCCGACGAACGCGCCGCCGTCGACGACGGCCAGACAGCCCTGGGCACCCTCCTCGACCGCCTCGCCGAGGTCCCCACCCCCGCCGGCCCCACCCCTCGCGACCTGAACCGACCCACCACCGCCCAACTGCTGCCGATCATCGAAGTCCGGCAAGGCACCCAGAGATGAAACCCCAGGTCACAGATTCCACAGAATGGCCACCGTGATCGATCTCTTCTCGCGTCGACTGCTGGGCTATGCGATGGGCGGACGAGACGACGCCGAGCTCGTCGTCGTGTCCTTGCACATGGCTGCCGCCACCCGCGGTGGCGACGTGAAGGGCGTGATCTTCCACTCGGATCGCGGCAGCGAATACGTGTCCCGGCGGTTCAAGCGCGCCTGCCGGCGCCTGGGCGTGACGCAGTCCATGGGCCGGGCCGGGTCGGGTCATGTTTTCGACAACGCCCTCAGCGAGGCGTTGAACAGCGTGCTCAAGGTTGAGTACGTCTACCGACACGTCTTCGCTACCCGGGCCGAGGCCCGGCTGAGGATTGCCACCTGGATCACCGGCTTCTACAACACCCACCGGCTACACAGCGTGTGCGGGTACCGCAGCCCGATCGACTACGAACACGACCACCGAGCCAACTCCGCCTTGGGGCTGGCCGCATAGAAGATCTCCACAGAACGAGGGGATTGACAGGCGGCGAAATCACAAGTGGGTGATATCCAGGTTGCCTTGCGAGTTCATCGCGCGCAGGCGCTTCTTGTCGAACTTACCGACTGATGTCTTCGGCACCTCGTCGACGAACGTCCAGTATTCCGGCAACTGCCACTTCGCGACCTTGTCGGCGATGTAGTCCCGCAGTTCGGCCGCCGTAACCCGCTGACCTTCCCGCACCACGACGGCGACCAGCGGGCGCTCGTCCCACTTCTCGTCGGGCACGCCGATCACGGCGGCCTCGGCGACCGCGGGATGCCCCATTACGGCGTTCTCCAGCTCGACCGAGGAGATCCACTCGCCGCCAGACTTGATGACGTCCTTCGACCGGTCCGTCAACGTCAAGAAACCGTCCGGGCTGATCTTGCCCACGTCACCCGTGCACAGCCAGCCGTCGTGGAACTTGTCCAGGTCGACATCCGAGACGCCGTAGTACGAGGCCGCGACCCACGGGCCCCGCACCTGGAGTTCGCCGACGGACTCGTCGTCCCACGGCAGCTCCTCGCCGGAGTCGCCGATGAGCCGCGCGGTGACCCCGGCGGGAAAGCGGCCCTGTGTGTAGCGGGTCTGCCGCTCCTGCTCGCCCGTCTCGGACTTTGGCGGCCGCGCGATACTGCCCAGCGGGGAGGTCTCTGTCATGCCCCACACCTGCAGGATCGGTACGCCGTAGCGCTCCTGGAACGCGTGAATCAGAGACGGAGGAGCAGCCGACCCGCCCACCACGACCTCCCTCAGGTGGGAGATGTCCTGGGGATTGGCGTCCAGCCACTGCGACAGGGCCTGCCAGATCGTGGGCACCCCGGCGGCGAAGGTCGGCTTCTCGGCGGCCAGGATCCGCGCGATGGGTTCCGGCTGCAGGAATCGGTCCGGCAGCACCAGCGACGCGCCGATCATCAGCGCCGCGTAGGGCAGCCCCCAGGACATCGCGTGGAACATCGGCACGATCGCGAGAGCCTTGTCGGACTCGGCCACACGCATACCGTCCGTCATACAGACCTGCATCGAGTGCAGCCAAATCGAGCGATGCGAGTACGCAACACCCTTCGGGTCGCCGGTGGTGCCCGAGGTATAACACATCGCAGCCGCTGAGCGCTCGTCCACGGCCGGCCAGTCGAACGTACCGGGTTGTTCGGCGAGCAGTCCGTCGTAAGAGTGGACCTCTATGCTGTCGGGTGCCTGGAGCGTCGCGGCGTCACCGTTGGCGACGATGACGTGACGGACCGTCCTCATATGCGGAAGCTGCTTGGCCAGCAACGGCACGAGCGTGCCGTCCACGAGGATGACCTGGTCCTCGGCGTGGTTGGCGACGAAGACGAGCTGCTCGGGGAACAGCCGGATATTGAGCGTGTGCAGCACCGCGCCCATCGCGGGGATGGCGCAGTACGCCGCCATATGCTCGGCGTTGTTCCACATGAAGGTGCCCACGCGCTGATCACCGGTGATACCGAGGGCGCGTAGGGCGTTGGCAAGCTTCGCGGCCTGCTCGCCCGTCTTGGCGAAGGTCTCGCGGCGTGCTCCCGAGCCCGTCCAGGTGATGATTTCGCTGCTCGCGTGCACCTCGCTGCCGTGCCGCAGCAGGGTGCCGACCGTAAGGTGTCCGTCTTGCATCGTGCTCAACATGGGGTACTCCGGCGAGGATTCGTCGTGAATGATTCAGTCGTTGATGAAGTGGTGGCGCATCTCGCCGATTCCCTCGCACCATGAGATCAACTCATCGCCTGCCTTGAGGTACTGCGGCGGCGTCATGCCCATGCCGACACCTGACGGCGTTCCCGTGAAAATTAAGTCTCCTGCAATGAGTGTGACTACTTCAGAGATCCGAGCAACCAGAGCGGGAACAGAGAAGATGAGGTCCTTCGTCTGTGCCTTCTGCCGGATCCGACCATTGACCTCGCACCCGAGCTCGAGGTCGTCCAGGTTCAGCCCCGCTTCCTGGAGCTCATCAATCGTGACAAGGAAAGGTCCGATCGGAGAATATCCGGGATACGACTTGGCCAGTCCGAACTGAGTCGGCGGAGCAGCGAATTGTGTGACGCGGTCGGATATGTCCTGTCCGAGCGTGAGACCGGCGATGTGGGCCCACCCATCAGCCTCGCTGATATGTCGACCGCCGATGCCGACCACCGCCACCATTTCAACCTCCCAATCGACATTTGCCGGCGACAGCCCGATGTTCGTGACCGGGCCGGTAAGATCGGAGACGTACTTGTTGAACACAACGGTCGCGGGAGGGGGCTTAAGGCCGGCCTCTTCAGCATGGCCTCGATAGTTCAGCCCGACCGCAAAGATTTGCGGTGGTCGTGGCACAACCGCATCAAGCGCGCCTGGATCGAACCCCTGTGCACCGTCGAGAGAAGCCGATGCCGCCCATGCATGAAAGCTTTCCCAATGTGTGTAGACTTCCTGCGGGTCGGACGGGAATCGGCCCTGGCTCAATTCCTCAACATCGACGCATCCGCCGTTCCCGTCGAGCAGGACGAGTCGGCCGGCAAGGTTAGCAATTCGCACGATCAGTGCGCCTCCGTTGATGAGAAAATTTCATTCCAGCTCTGGGTGAGACAACGAGGACATCAGGCGCTATTTGCTCTCTCGCAGTGACCCGCGACCGGAGCCTGCCCACCCCACCCGAAACACACCGGCTCGTCGGACCGGGGCGAAGCCCGGCTACTTGCATCTAGCCGATCGTGGGGATCGAAGCCAGGAGCTGCTTGGTGTATGAGTCGGCTGGTGAGTCGAAGATCGAGGTGGTGCGTCCATGCTCGACGATGCAACCCTTCTGCATGACGGCGACATCGTCACACAGACGCCTGACCACACCGAGGTCATGGGTGATGAACAGGACTCCGAGCCCGAGTGACTCGGTGAAATCGCGAAGCAGATTGAGGACGGTCGCCTGCACCGACACATCAAGAGCAGAGGTCGGCTCGTCAGCGACGATCACCTCGGGATTCGTCGCGAGTGCTCGCGCGATGCTGGCGCGCTGACGTTGTCCCCCAGACAGTGATCCGGGCCGGACGTCGAGGGCGCTCGCCGGCAGACCCACCATGTCGATCAGGTCGACCGCACGACTGCGAGCTGCCGACCGGCCCATCCCGTCGATCTCCAGCAGCTCGACGATGACCTTCCCGACGGTCAGTGCGGGGTTCAAGGCCGACGACGGATCCTGGAAGACCATCTGCATCCGCCGCCGGACCGCACGCGGCCGTTTGCTCGGGATCACCTGGCCGCTGAGCCGGATTTCACCGGACGTCGGCTCGACGAGACCGACCACCGCCTTGGCGAGGCTGGACTTTCCCGACCCGGACTCGCCGACCACGCCCACGATCTGCCCGCGTTCCACCTGCAGGCTCACGTGGTCGACGGCCACGTGCGACGTGCCTATCCGCCGTGCGAGGCGACGGGTCGATCCGTACGTCACCGAGACATCGTCGATCTCAAGAATCGGCATCAAGGACCTCCGTGGCGCGCGGCCATCCGCCGCGCTCGGCTGGCAGCGAAAGACTCGCCGCGACGTCATCTGGGCGAACACAACGAGCGGTTTGCCGATCGCCGAGGCGGGCGAACGCCACGGGCCCGGCCGTGCACGCCGGTGCCGCCCAGGGGCAGCGGGCGGCGAAGCGGCAGCCGACGATTTCGCCGAACCGCTGGGGAGCGGTGCCACCGATCGCGAACAGCGGCTCGTCCGGGTGGCCGTTGGAGGGGCTCGACCGCAGCAGTCCGGCGGTGTAGGCGTGGTGCGGGGCGCGCAGGATCTCGCTCGTCGGCCCGACCTCGACGATCTGGCCGGCGTACATGACCGCCACTCGATCGGAGACATGCGAGATGACGGCGAGGTCGTGCGATACGAAGAGCATCGCCAGTTCTCGCTCCTCCCGCAGCCGCTGCAAGAGATCGAGGATGGTCGCCTGCGTGGTCACGTCCAACGCCGTGGTGGGCTCGTCGCACAGGAGGATCTGGGGGTCGCAGGCCAGCGCGGCAGCGATCAGCACCCGCTGTCTCAACCCTCCGGAGAGCTGATGCGGATAGTTGTCCGCGACGCGCTGCGGGTCCTTGATCCCGACGTCGTTCAGCAGCTCAAGAGCACGGCGGTCCGCGGCTCTGCGGGACAGCGCATGGTGCTGGACCAGCGGCTCGCGCATCGTACGCCGGATGGTGAACGTCGGGTTGAGGGAGCGCATCGGGTCTTGAAAGACCATCCCGACTCGCGAGTCCGAGGTGTCGATGCGTCCCGCGTCCTGCGAGATGCCGCGTGGAAGGAGCCCCGCGATGGCCCGGACGGTCAAGGTCTTGCCCGACCCCGACTCGCCGACGAGACCGAGGCACTCGCCGACCTTGACGTCGAGCGCGACGTCGGTGACGAGCGGGCCGGATGGGCCGGACAGCGTGAGTTCGGAGACCTCGACGGCGACGGGGGCCTCAGTACGTACGGTCATCGAGACGTTCTCCGATCAGCATCAGGCCCGAGCCGACGAGCGCGACCATGGCCCCCGGCGCGGCGATGAGCCACCACTGTTGCTGCATGTACGGCTGGGCGTCGGCGATCATCGCGCCCCAGTCGGGGGTGGGGGGCTGGATGCCCAGCCCGAGGTACGAGAAGGACGCCAGGCCCAGGAGCACGAACATGACGTCCGTGACGAGCAGGGTCAGCGAGCTGCGGATGACGTTGGGCAGCAGGTGGCGCACCATGATCCGGCCGTGCGAGACGCCGCCCAGCCGCGCGGCCGAGATGTAGTCCTCGTTCTTGACCCGCAGCACGACCGACCGCACGAGGCGCGCGTACCCGACCCAGCCCACTCCGGTGAAGGCGATGAGCAGTGTCTTGATCCCCGACCCGCCGACGGCGATGAGCGTGATGATGAGGATGTAGACGGGGAAGGCGAGCACCAGGTCGGTCAGCCGCATGACGATGACGTCCCAGATCGAGCCGAAGTACGCCGCGACGCAGCCCAGGATCGTGCCGAGGAGGAACGGGAGCAGTGCCCCGAGGATGCCGACCCCCAAGTCGACCCGCGTCGCGACCACGAGGCGCGAGAACACGTCCCGGCCGAGCGCGTCGGTGCCCAGCCAGTGTTCCCCGGACGGGGGGGCGAGGCGGTTCATCAGCTCCTGCTGGTAGGGGTCGTGCGCCACGACGAACGGGCCCACGACGGCCAGGACGACCGCGACGCCCACGATCGCGAGCCCGATCCGGTAGCCGAGCCGGCTGGCCGGTGTCCTGGTCGACGCCACCACCTCGCCGGTCGACAGATTGGCGGTCATGTCGCTCATGAGACCCTCACTCGTGGATCGACGATCGCCGACAGCGCGTCGCCGATCAGGCTGAACGAGATCACCAGGACTGCGAAGAGCAGGGTGATGCCGTTGATCATCGGGTAATCGCGCTGTGTGATGGCCGTGACCAACCCGGACCCGAGGCCCGGCAGCCGGAAGGTGTTCTCAACGATCACAGCACCGAACAACAGGTAGCCCGCCTGGATCGAGACGACCGCGATCGCCGGGACCGCGGCGTTGGGCAGGGCGTGGCGCGTCAGGAGCCGGCGGCGCGGGACGCCGCGGGAGGCTGCGGCCTCGACGTAGCCCGAGCCCAGCGATTCGAGCAGGTTCGCGCGCAGCACGCGCACCTGGATGGGCGCGGTGGCGATCGCGAGGGTGACCGCCGGGAGCACGATGCTGCGGAAGTGATCGGCCGTCGTCGTACCGAAGCCGCCCACCGGGAACCATCCGGTGGGGAGCGCGACGAGGAGCACGAGGAGCAGACCGCTCCAGAAGGTCGGCACGGCGATGGACGTGACGGTGAACAGCCGGATCGTGGTGTCGATCCAGGTCCCGCGGTAGCGGGCCGCGAGCGTCGCGAGGGTGATGGAGAGGATGAGCGACAGCGCGAGTCCCGCGACCAGCAGCCAGGCCGTGGCATCGAAACGGTCCCAGATCAGCCCGTTCACCGGCTCGGAGCTGCTGTAGGAACGGCCGAGGTCACCGTGGAGGATGTTGCCGATGTAGGACCAGAACTGGGTCCAGAGGGAGCGATCCACGCCCAGCTTGTGGTTCAGGGCGTCGACGGCGTCCTGCGGCGCATTGAGGCCGAGGAGCTGACGCCCGGGATTTCCCGGAGCGCGTTGACCCAAGATGAAGACGACTGCCAGCACGCCGAACAGGAGGATCACCACGCTTGCCAGCCGTCTCACCACACCGAGCAACATGAGGGGCTCCATTCTCCAGATCGTGATCGTTGAGGGATGGGATACCGGGTGGCAGTGCGACCGGCCCCGGTCGCTGTCCGGCTACGAATGCGGCACTGTCCGGCGCCGGCCGGACAGTGCCGGTCACTCACGATCGGCGTCGCTCACTTGGCGAGCCACAGCTCTCCCAGGGGCAGCGACTGCTGCGTCACCGAACGCATACCCTCGAATCCACCGACCTTTTTGGAGAGGATTAGAGCCGGACTCACCGAGACCGTCGGGATCACCGGCAGCTCGGCACTCACCCAGGCTTGGAACATGTCGAGCGCCTTGGCTTGTGCTGCCGCGTCCGTGGCCGCCTGGTATTGCTGGAGTGCCGCCTTGGCCACCCGGGTGGACCAGCCTCCGCCGATGCCTCCGGAGGTGACGTAGAACGCCAAGGGCGATTCGGCGGTGCTGCCCGAGGCGCTGATGCTCTGGTAGGCGAGCTCGTACTTCCCCGACAGCAGGCGTTCGACCCATGCGCTCAAGTCGAGCGCCTTCGCTTTCAGCTTGATTCCGACACTCGCGAGGTTCTCCTGGATAGCCTGAACCGTCATGGCGAGAGTCGAGTCGCCGGTGGGGTAAATCAGTTCGAGGGATACGCCGCCTCCGTACGGGGTGCCGGTGAGCAGCTGCTTGACCCGCGCGACATCCCGGTCCCCGACCGGAACCGGGTGGGCCTCACCCAGGACCGTCGTCGGGAGGTACGTATCGGTCGGCCGGTCAGCCGCGCCGCCCAACTGCTTCACGATGGCCTTGCGATCGATCGCCGCCGAAATGGCCTTACGGACCCGCAGATTCTTCAGCGGACCCGTGCGGCCGTTGACGAAGACCATCTCCGTCGAGGCTGCCGCGGTGTTCACGATGTTCGCCCCGGCAAAGCTGGGGACCGATTCCCGGGGAGCGAAGGGGACGGCCTGGACGGTCCCGGCCTGGAACGCCGAGGTCAGGGCGTTGACACTGTTGAACACCTGGAAGTTGAGCGCATCGAAGTACGGCTTCTTCCCGTCCCAGAAGTTCTTGTTCCTGGTCAGGGCGACCGAAGTTCCCGGCTTGCGGCTGTCGAACGCGAAGGGTCCGGCCCCGACGGGTTTCCGGTAGAACTCGTCCTTGCTGCGCCCGCCGAAGCCGGCGGGGATGATGGCTGCTTCGGTGTAGGACAGCAAGGCGTCGAGGTTGATGGTCGGCCGGACGAGCCCGAGGACGACCTGGTCGGCTCCCTTGGCCTTCTCTGAGGTGATCGTCCCCTTGTAGAGCGACCCGACCACTCCGCCCTGCTTGGCCTGCTCGATCGAGAACACCACGTCGTTTGGGGTGATCGGCTTCCCATCAGAGAACTTCAGGCCCGCGCGGAGAGTGATCGTCACCGACTTTCCGTCGGCTGATGGTTTCAGCCCCTCGGCGATGGCCGGCACGACCTTGTTTTTGTATCGCTTGAACAGCCCGGCGTTGAGCTGCGCCACGACCATGCTGGTCGACTCGCCGGTTCCGTCGTACGGGTTCAGAGACGATATATCACTCGTCACGCCCACGTTCAAGGTTCCACCGGTGACGGGATCTCCGCCGGGGCCGCTGGTGCCGGAGCCGGCGTTGGCGGAGCATGCGGCGACCAGAAGGGAAACGAGCGCCAGCGCGGCCACCCGCTGGAGCATCCGACTGTCCGGCCGACGCGTTGCTGGCGCGGTGGGGAATGCACGCCGTCCGGGGTTGATAGCCATAACCGATCGATCCATTCTCTCTCTGGGAGGGCTTGCCGGGTGTGCGAAGGGCGCGGGCACCGCCCCGAGTCGAATCACTGTGCCTGCGGATCGACGAGCCGCAGGCCTCGGCGCAGTGCGTCGAGCATCTCCCGCTGTGCCCGAACGCTGCTCTGGGCGGAGGCGGCCAGCTCCGTGGACCCGTGGAAGGTTCCGGGATGAGAACGCAGCTCGACGCTGACGCCCGCCTGGAGGAGCCGGAGCGCGTACTGGATGTTGTCGTCACGCAGCGGATCGAGTTCCATGGCAACGATGTAGGTCGGCGGTAGGCCGCTCAGGTCGGTGGCACGGGCAGGCGCGGCGTAGGGAGAGACCCCGGAATCGCCGGGACCCTGATAGCCGGGGCCGAGATACTTCTGCCAGACAAGTTCATTGAAGTGGCGGTTCAGTATCGGTCCGTTGGCGAATTGGCGAGCGGAAACAGTGCTGGCACGGTCGTCGAGCGCCGGGCTGACCAGGAACTGAAACGCGATCGGGGCGCCACCTTCGTCCCGCGCCCGGAGAACGGTTCCGGCCGCGAGGCCGCCGCCGGCGCTCGATCCGCCCACGGCGATCCGGGCTCGGTCGATGCCCAGCTCCTCGCCGTGCGCATGGACGTGACTCAATGCCGCGTAACAGTCGTCGAGCGGGCCGGGGAACGGAGTCTCCGGGGCGAGCCGGTACTCCACATTGGCCACGGCGATCCGCAGATCGCGGACGACCTCCAGGCAGAAGTACTCATAATCCTGCGCTTTGCCGAGGACGAAGCCACCGCCGTGCATGGCGAGCAGAACGGGAAGCGGCCCCGGCGTGCCCACCGGCCTCAGCAAGCGGATCGGGACGTCCGGAGCAGCACCCAGACCCGGGGCCGAGATCTCACGGACGTCGACGCCGTCGTAGGACAAGCCCGCGATCGACGCGGCGCTCGACTCGTCGGAGACCCGTCGCGCAGCCAGGAGGCCGGTAATGTCGGTGATGTCGAGATCGGGGAACTCGGCGGCGGCAGCCGCAAGCTCGGGGTCCATGGCCGGGAAGGTGGTCATGCTCGCGTCCTCATTCCGTCCGAGTTCGGGGTGGTGGTGCAACTCACCGGCCGCACGATCACCATCCGTGCTCCGCCGACCGGTGCGGCTGAGGGATCTCCTCGAAGTTGAGCCGGCCATCGCCTCGCCGAGCCCGCGAGAGACCTTCGTGACGACGTCGGGGTCGTCGTGGAAGGTCGTGGTCTTTGCGATCGCTCCGGCCCGCTCGGCGGGGTTGCCCGGATTGAAGATGCCGCCAGTCCGCCGGATCTCCTTGCGGATGGTGCGCATGGGGGGTCAACGCGTCGAACACGTCGCCGGTGCCGACTTCGCCCTTTTGGAGCGAATCATCACCGCCCCTCGGTGATCCGGCGCAGCGCCTCACCGAGGTCGATCGGGCCGCACACGAACGGGACCTGAAAGGCCCACTTGCCGATGTGGTGGGCGTAGCCGGCCGGGATCGAGGCGGGCGCGACGGTGCTGCCGATCAGATCGGGACCGCTCATCCGCGAGACACCCACTTGGCGCGGATGCCGGCGGCGATCTTGACCCGGTCCGGCTGCCGATGTTTATAAGCACGCCGCCGCCCTTGAGCATTTCCGCCACCCCATGCTCGACCAGGGACATACCGACGGCCGTGTCCGCGTGACTGATCGCGCCGCTTCTCCGTACCCGGCTGATACGCCGCCTCCGGTCGCCCACCGTTGGTCCTCCAACTCGTGAGAGCTATTCCAATGCCGCACCAACGGGGTACAGCATCCGAAATGACAGGATTATTGAAGATACCTATGATCGCAGAATATGTCAACGATTTCTCTATCCTGGGCGACTCGGGTGTGCATCGATGTGAGGAGGCCGACGGACGGGTACGTCGGTTGCGTGCCGCTTCGCCGAAGACGTGAGTGCCCGACTGACCCGATCATCGGGCTGACGACACCAGATTCGGGTCTATGTGGACGTCGATCAGAACTGGACGATCACGATCGGGTAGATGACTCAAAGCCCGGTCGAGTTCCCCCAGATTGCGAACGGTAAAGCCGCGCCCGCCGAGGGCATCGACCACCGGCCCGAAGTCGGGCCAGTCGAACAGCGACAAGTACGGGTCAAGATCGCGATTGACCAACTGGATGTGTTCGGCACCGAATGAACCGTCATTGAATAGCATCACGATCAGGTCGAGTCCGTTACGGACGGCCGTGTTGAATTCGTTCAGGCCGCCCAGCATGAACCCGCCGTCGCCCGTCAGCAAGAGGGTCGGGTGATCACGTCGCGCTACTGCAGCCCCGATAGCCGTGCCCATGCCCAAACCGATCGAGCCGTAGTTCGCGGTGTGCACGAAGTGGCGCGGGTCTTGGACGCTGATGCCGGGCCACGCGTGGTAAACAAAGCGTCCACTGTCGGTTACGACCGTGCGGTCCGCGGAGACGGCTTCTTCCACCCGGCGAACCACCGTGCGGATGTCGACGTGCCGATCATTGCTCCGGTCCGGGGCTTCGGTCGTGCGCGCCAGCTTTGCCGCCAGCTCGGGCGAGGCAAACTTGGTCGCCTTGATCTCGGCTTCGTCCAATAGTTTCACGAAAGCATCGGCGGTCCTCGCGGCGTCACCGAGAACGCCGACGTCAGGGGCGAAATACTGCCCGAGGCTTCGGCGGTCGTCATCTACCTGCACCACTCGCCGCTTTTCGCTGAGCGACCCGCCGACCGTGGTGTAGCGGTTGAGACTCGCGCCAAAGGCAATGACACAATCTGCCGCGGCAATCGTCGACTGCGCGACTTCATGCGCCACCGTCCCCACAATGCCAACGTTGTGCTGTTCGCCGCGGAACAGGTCACGTGCCTTGAGAGTCGTCCCCACGGGCGCTCCGATTCGCGCCGCGAAACGCAGCACTGCCGCTCGGGCACGAGGGTCGATCGCGCCGCGACCGGCCAGTACCAGGGGACGGTTCGCGCCGGCGATGACGCCCAACGCGGCCTCGACCGTGTGGTCCGCGGGCCGGACGTCCTTGTCGTCGACCAGACGCGAGGGTGCGCGGAGATACTCGGTCTCGGCCCACTGATAATGCGCGGGCATATTCACCACGATCGGCCGCATCTCGACGTGTGCCCGATGTATCGCGGTAGCGATATCCTCGGCCAGGGTCGAGGGTGTGCGTATGGGTACGAAGCCCGCCCCGGCTGCGGCTACCACCTCGCGCTGGGGGACATTCTGTGCGTGCAGGTGATCCTCTGGCCGGGTATCACCCGCGAGAAGGAGCAACGGTAGCTTCGCCTTGACGGCATCGATAAGTGGGGTGACGGTGTTCGTCAAAGCAGGGCCATGCGTGACCGTCGCGACACCAAGCCGCCCGGTGACATTGGCGTAGCCCGAGGCCGCTTCAACGGCCGTTGCTTCGTTTGCCACTCCGATATAGGTCGTCCCCGGTGTACGCCGGAAACTCTCCATCACGAACAAGTTTCCGTCGCCGACCAGACCAAAGATGGTGTCGACGCCGTGATCGGTCAACGCCATCGACATCGCGTCCTGGAATAGCATCGGTCTACCTCTCCTTTACCCGGCCACAGCGCATGTCGAACGCGATGGGGGCGGCTTGCGGCTCAAGGAAGGACCGCAGTCGCAATGACCTCGGCGACCATTCCCTCCAAGACCATCTGGCCAACGACTGCTGCGCGCGCCGGCCGATGGTCGCCGAACTCCTCGACCCACGCCCGGTTGAACCCGGTGGAATCGTCGAGACTCCCGAAGAACACGGTCGCCGACACGATGTGCTCCAGCCCTGCGCCGACCTCGGCAAGGATGATGCGGATCCGCTCGATGATCTTCTTGCCCTGCAGGTAGGCGTCCCCGGGCGCAATGACCTTGTAGTTCTCGTCGACCGCACCTTGCCCGGCCAGAAAGACGAAGCCATTGGCCACGGTTGCCTGGGAGTACAGCAGTCCGCTGACGCCGAACGATGCGGGATTGATCTGCTGGACTTTGCTCATGGCAGTTCCTCTCTTGATGTGTTGCCGGAAGCGGTGCCCATCCCGGGCCGGGTACGCTCCGCACCTCAGGTCTCCTATCCGAGCAGTTCCATCGCAGCTTTGATCCGATCGAAACCGATCTTGAGAGACTCCTCCGACGCGGCGTAGGAGATGCGCAGGTGGCCTTCTCCGCCGAAACCGAACTCTCCACCGGACCTGACGCGCACTCCATGACGTGCCAGGTGCCGGGACATCTCGGCCGACGAATGAACCGTGAGAATCTTCGGGAAGATATAGAAGGCACCCTCCGGAGGAACTGCTTCGAGTAGTGGAATGGACTCCATCGCCTGTCGTACGAACTCGATCCGCCGTTGGTATGTCCGAAGGGCCAGATCGGCGAATGACGTGTTCATCGCGAGCGCCGCGAGCGCACTCTTCTGCACGGCAGCGTTGACGGACCCGTTAAACGTTCGATGAACAGCAGCGATGGGCGGGAGAAGCGCCTCTGGAGCAACGAGATACCCGATGCGGAAGCCCGTCATCGCGAACTTCTTCGAGAAAGTCTGGCAATACACCGTGCGCTCAGCCAAGGAGGGGATCTCGGCAGCAGGAACATACCGATGAGGCTCGTAAACCAGCGAGCTGTACGCGCCGTCGTCGATGACGATCGTGCCTGGATCCAGCAGCCCGGCGACTCCCTCAAGTTCCTCCCGGCGGTAGACGACGCCGGTGGGATTGACGGGGCTGCAGTAGACGAATGCCCGTGCACCCTTGAGTGCCGGAGCGAGGGCGGCCAGGTCGAGGTGCATGTTGGGGAGGCACTCGACCGGCACCGGAATCCCTCCGGCAAGCCGTACGACGTCCGCATACAGACTGTACGTCGGGTCCGGCATGACCACCCGATCCCCGATCGAGGTGGTACCCAGGATCGCGGCCGCGATCCCGGCCGTGGCGCCGGCCGTCACCTGCACGTTGGCCGGGCTCAGTTCCCGCCCCCAGTTGGCGGATTCGGTCGCGGCGATCGCGGCTCTGAGCTCTTCGTCGCCCGCCAGGTCGACGTAGTGCGTGTGCCCCGCATCGACTGCCCGCTTGAGGCTCTCGACGACCGCCGGGGGAGGCGCCAGATCCGGCTCCCCCACTGCCAGATTGACCGACTGCCCCGATGCCATGACCCCCGCGTCACGGCGACTGGCCGACATCATCGACTCGACGTGCCGCGATCCTCGCGTGAGCGCCGGCGGAGTCATGACGACCGAACCTGGTGCGTCGCATCCTCATCGAGAACGAACGCTTCGGGCGGCCGGACGATCGCGTTCGGGTCGCCCAGGAATCTGACGACGACGCCGTACTCCGACAGCGCGGCCTCCTGGCTTACGTAGCCGCTGGCGACATCTGCCAGAACCGCAGACGGGACGCGCGCATGAGGATCGCCGAAGCCGCCGCCCCCTGGTGGACGGAATTCGAGCGGCACGGATGGGCTGACGGTCAGCGCCTGCTTGGGCTTCAGCGATCGACCCGTCGCGTCCCCGAAGAATCCGGGAAGCCCGGGGCGGCCCCCCAGGGCTCCGCGCGCCGCAAATCGAGTGCGCTCGATGTTCGCGTTGACCAGGAGGCTATCCACATCCCGGCTGTGAAAGGTCGTGGCCTGACCAAGGCCGCCACGGAACTCGCCGGCGCCTCCCGAGTCGGTTCGAAGTTCACGTCGCATCTGGACCATCGGAGTCAGCGTTTCGAACACTTCGGTCGGGACCGCGCGCAGGCCGCTCGGAAACGAAGTGGTGGACAGACCATCCTTGCACGAGCGCGCTCCGGTACCTCCTGACAGGAAGTGCGAAAAGAGGAAAGGCTGGTCCCCCGACCGCTTTCCGCGAAACACCGTCATCCACACGGCGTCCGCACTTTCGGCCATGACCCGGTCGGGGACGATTTGGGCAAGCGCCCGGAAGATCAAGCTGGGGAGATAGTGCCCAACAGAGTGACGCGAGGCCACCGGCGCCGGTCGGCGACAGTTGAGAATGCTTCCCTCCGGCGCTTCGATCGAAACAGGGCGGAAAGAGCCGGCGTTGTGCGGCACATCCGGCGCGATCGCCGCCTTGATAGCGAACGACGAGTACGCCTTTGTGTAGTTGAGAACTACATTCACACCGCTCTTGCTTTCGGAAGAACAGCCGGAGTAATCCAGGTGGACCTCGCCATCCGCCACCGTGAGTGCAAGCGCGAGGAAGAGACCTTCACCGTCGAATCCGTCGCACTCGATCTCCGAGCGGTATACGCCATCAGGTACCGCGCGAATCGCCTCTCGGAGCGCGATCTCTGATCTTGACATGATCTCGGCCGCGATCTCGTCGATACTGGACAGGTTGTATTCGTCCATGAGTCGCAGCAAACTGTCAGCGCCAACGGCGTTCGCTGAAGCCTGCGCGTAAAGGTCGCCGATCGTTTCGTCCGGAGTCCGCACGTTCTGGCGGATAACGTCGACAATGTCGACATTGGGCTGCCCTGCGCGGAAGAGCTTCATGATGGGGATGGCCAGTCCCTCTTCGAAGACTTCTGATGCCTGCGCCGAGAGCACCCGTCCCCCGATGTCGGGCGCATGGCAGCAGGTCGCGAACCACGCGACCAGCACGCCATCACGAAACACCGGTGTTGCGACGGAGATGTCGTTGATTTGGCCGGCAGTCATCCACGGGTCATTGGTGAACAGCACGTCGCCGGGATCGAGAGTCTCCGGGGGGTAGGCCGACACGAAGTGGTGCATGCCCGTCGCCATTGCGTTGATGTGGCCGGGCGTCCCTCCCACCGACTGGCCGATCATCTCGCCCTTCGAGTCGAACACGGCACAGGCGAGGTCGAGCGACTCTCGAACGATCGAGCTGAAAGCGGTGTTGACCAATGCGGTCTGCTGCTCTTGCAGCACGGATGAAAGCCGGCTCGACACCGCCCCGACGACAAAGGGGTCCAACGTACTGGCGCGCGTCATCGAAGTGATCCGTCCTGGGGCGTGGAGTGTGCGGGAGAAAGCAGATGGAGGACCAAAGTCCCGTCGTCCTCGACGACGCATTCCGAGTCGGGAGGCACGACCAACGTCGACTCCCGCTCCTCGACGATCGCCGGGCCGTGCACCCTCGTCCCGGGCTGGAGCGCATACCTGTCGTAGACCGGCGTCGGGTGGTACCCGCCCAACGCGGGAAAGTACGCCGATCGAGTGCCTTTGCGGGCGTTGCCCGGCTTGTCACCCGCATTCCGCGGGCGGCGAAGCGACTGAGCAGGGGCCGGCCCGCTGGACACGACCCGCCAGTTCAAGACCTCGAGCGGCACATCCGGACCCTGCCGCTTGTAGAGAAGCTCGTACTGCCGGCGGTAGCTTTCCTTCAGCTCGGCGCGCCAGTCGTCTGATTCTGGGGAGATCGGCACCAGGATCTCGAAGCCCTGCCCCACATATCTGACCTCGGCCGAATGCCGGTGTGA
Source organism: Streptomyces malaysiensis subsp. samsunensis (assembly GCF_024519315.1). Lineage (GTDB taxonomy): Bacteria > Actinomycetota > Actinomycetes > Streptomycetales > Streptomycetaceae > Streptomyces > Streptomyces malaysiensis. The sequence continues at coordinate 81,519 of NZ_JANIIC010000022.1, forward strand.
AATTTCGGCAGTTCGCAGGCCGGAATCGCGCAGAATCTTCTCTCCGTCCGCCTCCATTGCAGCAAACTCTCTCCGCATCGTCTGCCCGTCAATGGAGTCGAGCGCCGCGTGCGTGGAACGAACGAAATCGAAGGCCAGGGGTGCAGTGTGGAAGCCGGCCGCACTGATGACCCCCGCGCCGGCGGGACAGATCACGGTGGTCGCACCCAACGCCCGAGCCACACCCGCGCCGTGGACCGGCCCGGCACCGCCCGACGTGAACAGCGGCTGTCCTACCGGATCCTTGCCCTGTTCGATGGCGTGGACCCGGGCGGCGTTGGCCATGCTGCTGTTCACGCTGTCATGGATGCCGTACGCAGCCTCCTCGACCGACACGCCCAGCGGGTCGGCGATGCGCTTCTTGATAGCCGAACGAGCGCCTTCGAGGTCCAGCTCCATCTCGCCCCCCAGGAAGTACGTGGCGTCCAGGTAGCCGAGCAGCAGGTCGGCGTCGGTCACCGTCGGCTCTGTGCCACCTCGCCGGTACGACACCGGCCCCGGAACGGATCCAGCGGAATCGGGACCGACCGTGAGCAGTCCCAGTGCGTCGATTCTCGCGATGGAGCCCCCGCCGACACCGATCTCGATCATGTCGATGACGGGAATCCGCACCGGGATTCCGGAGCCAGGCTTCATCCGGTAGACCCGGTCGACTTCGAAGTCATGCGCGACCACCGGCGCGCCGTTCTCGATCATGCACAGCTTGGCCGTCGTTCCGCCCATGTCGAACGCCATGAGGTCCGGCGTACCTGTCGCCTTCCCGAAAGCCGCCGCGGCCAGGGCACCCCCGGCCGGCCCGGACTCCAGCATGCGGACCGGGAACTCTCCGGCGGTGTCGAGAGTGGCTACTCCCCCGTTGGACAGCATGATGTGGGGCGGGCGCGGGAGACCGAGCGCCGCCGAGCGTTCCTTCAGGTCGTCAAGGTATTGCTTGACGAGCCGCTGAACGTACGCGTTGACAACGGTGGTCGAAGTGCGCTCGTACTCCCGAATCTCCGGGACGACCTCGCTCGAAATGGAGACCCGCACGTGCGGCGCGATCCGTTCGATGATCCGGCGAGCCTGCTCTTCGTGCTGCGGATTTTTGTAGCTGTGCAAGAACGCGATCGCGATCGCCTCGACCCCGTGGTCGACCAGTTCCGTCACCAGCTGCTCGACATATGCCGAATCCAGCTCCCGGAGAACCGACCCGTCGGCCAGGATTCGCTCCGGCACATCGAACCTGAGCCATCTCGGCACCAATGGATCGGGCATTTCGAGCATCAGGTCGTACAGGTCGTATCGATGCTCCCGCGCCATCTCCAAGATGTCGCTGAAACCAGCGGTGCCGAGCAGTGCGGTTCGAGAACCGCGTCTTTCGATCAACGCGTTCGTGACGAGGGTGGTGCCGTGCACGAAGCTGGAAACATCGCCGGGATCGATGCCCGCTCGGCCCAGTGTCTGCCTGATCAGGTCCTCGACCGCCCGCGCCGGCTCATCCGGAGTCGTCAGCAGCTTGCCGACGTGGATGATGCCGCTGTCGTCCATGACGACCATGTCGGTGAAAGTACCCCCGATGTCAACGCCGATCCCCAGCCGGCCGCTCCGATGACCGCTCTCGCCGCTCATCGCGCGAGCCCCGTCGTCCTCGCGGCGGCTCGGCGGCGTGGCCACATCAGAGCCTCGGGCACCCGCTGTTCGCCTGCCGGCCCCTGCTCCATCATGCCGCTCCTCAGAGTCACGTCCTGGCATCCAGCCATGACTTCTATTCTGCGATCACCAGATTCTAGGATGATTCAACGGTCGAGGTCAACCGCTCGTGTATTTGCCAGCCATCAGCCCCGATGCCCGCACACCTTGGCGCCGAGTTAGCCTAGAATTGAAGGATCGACGAGACGCAAAGGATCGAAGTGATGCCGCCCAGGAGTACCCAGCAGTCACCCGCCGTGGTCCGGCGCAAGAGCGCCCCGGAACACACGGCCGATCTGCTGCGCGAGCAGATCACCGCCGGAGAGCTCGAACCCGGCACTCGCATCGGGGTCGAGAAGCTGAGCCAGTCGATCGGGGTCTCGGCCAACACTCTCCGCGAAGCTCTTCAGTTGCTGGAGCACGAACGCTTGGTGAACCAGGAACTCAATCGCGGAATTTTCGTGGCGCGCATCACAGAGGCCGGCATACGGGATCTCTACACGATGCGGCGGCTGCTGGAATTGGGGACATTGCGCGATGCGCAGACCGTCCCGCCCGAGGCGCTCAGTGCCATGCGAGCCGCAGTTGCTCTCGGTGACCAAGCGATCACAGAACAGGACTGGTCGGCTTCTAGCCGGGCTACTACCGACTTCCACAGTGCGTTGATCTTGATCGGTCGAAGTGAGCGAGCGACAGTGACCATGAAGCAACTCATGGCCGAGCTGCGGTTGACCATCTCGTCGGTACGCGAGGCCATGCAATTGCGTTCGCAATTCCAGGAAGATCGACGCGCCATTCTTGCCCGAGTGGAGCAGGGTCACTTCGAAGCAGCGGCCGGGCTGCTGGCCGACTACTTGGACAAGGGAGAGCACGCGATGGTCGATTGGCACAGACAGCTCAGCGGCAACGCGAGCTGATCAACTCGTAGCAGGACGATTCTGCGGAGCAGGCGCTGAGCGTGGTTTCCCCGCCTGCCCCCGCAGAGTCGCCGTGCTCAGCCGGGCTTTGCGGCGAACCGTCAGAGCGCAGTTGGAAGGGGAACGCGAACGCTCCGATGAGACGTGGTGCCGGCCACCGCGCCACTCCCCAAACCGAACGCCTATCGACCGCGAAAGGATCGCAATACGCCAGCGGCGAAGCTCGCTTGTGACGCTCCCCCGGCCCACCGGCTGCTTGGTTACGACACCCCCAGGTCGAAGTTCAATCGATACCTGTCGGCGACCATTGCTCCAGCAGCCTTCGCGCCGTCGACTGCGAGAGCGACACCGTTCACGAAAGACGACTCATCGCTGGCAAGGAAGACCACCGCGTGAGCCACTTCCATAGCCGATGCAATGCGTGCAGCCGGCGTGCTCGCCACTATTCGGCGCGTCATCTCGGGATCCTCCAGCGACGCTCCCTCGGGCAAGATCCCCCGAAGCATGGGAGTGTCGATCGGGCCAGGGTTCACCGTGTTCGCTCGCACCCCCTGGGCCGCATGCGCCACCGCCACGGACTTCATTAGCCCGACGACACCGTGCTTGGTCGCGTTGTACACCGGATCATTGGGACGGCCCATCAGTCCGCCGTTGGACGAGGTGGAGACGATGCTGCCGCGCTGCTGGGCGAGCATGTGCGGCAGTACCGCCCTGGTGCCGAGGAACACTGAACGCAGGTTCATGCGCACGAGATGGTCGAACTCCGCAAGCGAGGTCTCGCTGACCTTTTTCTGCAAGCCGGCACCCACATTGTTGAAGCAGATGTCGATTCGCCCCTGCGCGGCGATCACGCCCTCGACGAAGCCGGTCACGCTTGATTCGTCCGTGGCGTCGACAACCGAGTGCTGGTAAGATTTTCCGATTTCACCTGGTTCCGCCACGATGTCAGAGCCGTACACCATGGCGCCTTGGCGTACAAACTCCTCCGCCGTTGCTCGCCCGATTCCGGTGGCGCAACCGAATACGACGGCAACTTTTCCCTCGAGTCTGTTCATGTCCGTTCCCTTCTGCCGGTATTTCTGTCACTGCTTTCGAAAACTCGCCACTGCGGCCGCGGCCCGCTCCCCCTTGGCGCTCGATGCCTGCGCCCAAGATTCGAACGAAACGACCGATTCGAGTGGTTCCTGCGTGGCCAGTCGTACGGCCTCCTTGATGTTCTGCGCCAGCTCGGGTCCGAGGAGGGCGACCTTTGCGGCGAGAGCCCGCGCGTCCTGCAGCGGGTCTTCCATCACAGACTCGACGAGGCCCCACGACAATGCGTCGTCCGCGCTCAACGTTCTGCCCTCTAGCAGAACCCGTGCAGCCCGCTGCCTACCCAACGATTCCACCAGGAAGGCAGTCGCGCCTCCTCCCGGGTGGAGACCGATCCGCGAGAATGTAGCGCCGAAAGTCGCGGTGGGACTCGCGATGACGATGTCGCAACTCAGCGCGATGTTGAGGCCGGCACCGACCGCCGGACCGGTAACTGCGGCGATGGTGGGGATGGTCAGTGATCGAATTCCCAAAAAGCTCGCGTAGGCATTCTGCAAGCTCGTTCTGATCTCGGCCACCGGACGATCGAGATCGTCGAGCATGGCGGGAAGGTCGGCCCCGGCACAGAACGCTTCACCTTCCCCTGTGACGATCAGCGAACGAGCCCCGCGGTCGCTCGCCAGTGCGGCGATCGAGGTGGCCATGGCCTCACACATCGCCGGGTCCAAAGCGTTTCGCTTCGCTGGATTCGACAACGTCAAAATCCGCGTACCGTCATCGAGCGAGGTGACGTGCGCCCCAGTGTTCACCGTGTGCTCAGCTCGCTTTCGTTCGTCATCAATTCCCAGAGGGCCTGGTCGTCCGGAGCGACTGCCAGTTCACCGACCTGCTGTTCCCAGGAGCGTTGAGACCTCGGGCTGTCGGCCCACGCCGTCAGGCGGGAAGTCGACAGGTGCAGATCGTGCTCTTGGGTGATCCCAATCGCCCCGTGCAACTGGTGGGCCACTGCCGCGACCCGGTTGGCGACGCGTCCCGCGGTAGCCGAGGCCGCAGCCGTGGCTCCCGGCGCACCGCCCGTCGCGAGGGCCAACTGCACCGCGGACCCGAGCAGATCACGCTCGCAAATGATGGAGGCCAGCAGATGCTGAACAGCCTGCAGCTTCACCAAAGGCCGACCGAACTGCCGCCGCGTGGCCACGTGCTGCGCTGTGTGCTCGACGGCTCTCTCCACCGCTCCCAAGATCGCAGCCGAGCGCAGGATGCCGTTGCGGTCCGAAATCTGGCTGACCGTCAGCGGCACGTCGAACAGCTCGTCATTCGCGACGCGCACTGAGTCGAACTTCAGATCCGCACACGGTTCACCAGCGAGATTGGTCCCCTGGGTGATCGACAACCCCTTGACCTCCGCAGGCCTGATGACGCCGATGGAGCTGGTCCCCGAATCCGCCCTGACGAGCAACAGCGTCGGCACGGCTCCTGCCCATGCCATGCGATTGATCGAGCCGTTCACCACAACACCGCTGCTCGCAGTGGTCCAGGTGATGCGATCCCCGAAAAGGACCGTGGCAGCCGACCCGAGATCCGCCACGGAACCGCCACCGTGCGCGAAGACCCATGCAGCCGACGAGGTCTCGGCCAACGGGACGAGTGCGTTGTGACGACCGGAGGCCCGCACGATCTCCGCCAGGTCTATCAGGTCTCCGCCGACGCCACCGGCGTTCTCGTCGATCGAAACGTAGGGCCAGCCAAGGTCGAGCAACACTTGCCACAGGGCAGCGTCGCCGTGCGGAGTCTCGGACACCGCGCTGCCCCGCTCGGAGAAGACTTGGTCGGCAACGTCATAAACATCATCATTCCACTTCACAAGCGTGTCTCCGAACGAGCAACGAGGGTGAGCAGCACTTCCGACACTCCGCCCCGGATGGACATGCCGGGAATGGCCACTTGCGCCTCTGAAATGAGTCGCTCAAGGGTTCCTTCGTCACTTAGCCCGCCCACGTCAACGGCGTAGCGCGCCGTGTTCAGGACGTCACGTTCAAATGCAGGGCCTAGGTACTTCAGCTTCGCGGCGTCGGCAACGGGTGCGACCCCGTTGTCCACGGACACGGCGATGTTCCACGCGAGATTGCGCAACGCGCTCACGCGAGCGGCAAGCGCTCCCACCTGCTCAATGGTCGCTCGGTCGCCGGAGAGGTGCGCGTGCTTGAGGGTTTCCGCGAGGAGCGGATACGTGCTGAGAAATCGCTCACTGCCACCCCGCTCGAACGAGAGCTGCCCGGTCACCTGCGACCAGCCTTCCCCGACCTCACCGATGACCCATCGGCTCGGCACCGCTACCTCGTCGAGAAGCACCTCATTGAAATGGTGTTCACCCGCCAGATCAAGGATCGGGCGCACGGTCACACCCGGCGATCTCATGTCGACGATGAACTCGGTCAATCCCTCGTGCTTGATCTCGCTGCGGCTGGTCCGGGCGAGCACATACGCGTGCGTAGCGTGGTGTGCATTGGTGGTCCAGACCTTTGCGCCATTGATCCGCCACCCGGAACCATCCCGTTCAGCCGTCGTTCGGACGGCGGCGAGATCGGAACCCGCCTCGGTCTCGCTCATACCGAGGCAGAAGGAAACCTCTGAGGTCGTGATGGCCGGAAGGAACTCGTCCTGCAGTTCGCGCGAACCGAACCGAAGGATGCTGGGGCCGATCTGCCGCTCCCCAATCCAGTGAGCGGCCACTGGAGCCCCCACCCGGAGCAGCTCCTCGGTGATGACGAGCCGCGCTGTGCTGGGCATCCCCGAACCGCCGAACTCGGCCGGCCAAGTAACGCCGATCAAGCCCTCCGCGCTCAGTGCCCTGCTGAATGAGAGATCGAATCCACGCACCCAAGCGTCACACTGAGGTACGAAATCGCCAGCCGTCAGACGCTCGCTGGTGAATTTGCGGACGCGCGCCCGCAAATCCGCTATATCGCGGCCAGTAGCAGCCGTGGTGTCCGGGGTCATCACAAGTCCGCCTTTCCGAAGGCGCCACCCTCGCGCAGGCGGAAAATCTGGTCCTCCGTGTAACCTGCGCTCCCGAGCACTTCTTCGGTGTGCGCGCCAATCCCTGCCGGCGGTCGCGGCGCCAGTGATCCGCTCACCCCGAGTTTGATCGGCACCCCGATCCCCGTGTAACCGCCGCTGCGGACCACCATCTTGCGAGCGAGAACCTGCTCCGACTGCAACGCTCTGCCCACGTCATTGAGGGGACTTGCGGGTATGCCTGCGGCCAGGAGCGCATGCGCCAACTCGTCGCGGTCCCATTGCGCGAGTACTCGCCCCATCTCATCCTGGAGGGCTTTCAGATTCTCGACTCGGTCGCTGTTTTCAGCGAACCGCGGGTCGGTGGACAGCTCAGGGTGCCCCAGAACCTGGGCGACTTGAGCGAACTGCCGGTTGTTCGTCGCCGCGATGAACAAGGGGCCGTTCGAGGTGGCAAACAGCTGGTACGGCGCGATGACGGGGTGGGCGGCCCCCGTCCTCGCCGGAATTGCCCCGCTAGCCAGCCAAGTGGCCGAGTGTGGATGGAGAAGTGAGATGACAGCGTCCAGCAAGGACACGTCGACCAGTTGTCCGCGCCCCGAGGCCGAGACCTCGTGGAGAGCCAAAAGAATGCCGCTGAAAGCTTGATTGGCCGCAACGATGTCCACAATGGGCACTCCGACGCGCAGTGCGTCGCGCTGTGGTTCGCCGTTGATGCTCATGAGGCCGCCGAAGGCCTGGAGCACTGCGTCATAGCCCGGGAGTTCCGCCATGGGGCCGGTTGAGCCGAACCCGGAGATGCGGCAATACACGAGCCGCGGAAAGAGTTCGGCCAGCACGGATTCGTAGCCCAGTCCCCAGGTGTCCATGGTGCCGAACCGGAAGTTCTCGATCACTACATCGGACTCTGAAATGAGCTTCAGGAGTACCGCGCGCGCCTCCTCGTTCTTGAGGTCGAGGCAGACGTTCGACTTGTTGCGATTGATGCCCTCGAAGTAAGCGCTGCCACCGTCCGGGAGAAAGGGCGGACCCCAGGTTCTGGTCTGGTCCCCGGTCGGCGATTCGATCTTGATGACGGCGGCACCGTGGTCTGCCAGCATTTGGGCGGCGAACGGGCCGGCCAGCACACGGCTCAGGTCCAGCACGCGCGTCCCGCGCAGCGCCCCCACGCCGGTCACGAGCCGGCCCGTCCGTCCAGGTGGTTCCTGGCCGTGCCCGTAGCCGCCGCGGGCGACGCCCGTTTGCGTAGAACGTGCGGACCTGGAGAGATCCGGAACTCGACGTTCGCACGCTTCCGGGTTCCGCCTTCACTCACCGGAGCGTCGCGGGGGTCTGGGTGGCTGGGGATCGTCGGCGATGGCATCGGCGCCCTCCTGTAGACCGGGTGAAGCTTTACGATACCTCATATCATAGGAGAATAGGAGATAGCTGCGAGTCTCGGCGTAGTCGGCGGCATCACACGGGTAGAGGCCCCGGGCTCGGTGCGCCTCCGCCACGGTCTTGACAGCCAGCGTGGCCGCAGCCGCTCGCAAGGTGAGATCGTGCTCGTGACTGTGTTCGCGCACCCGAGCCCAGGCAGCCAGCATCCGATGCTTGAGCCGGATCTCGACTTCGCCGGCCGACCACCAGTACGCCTGGTTGGCCTGCCTCCACTCGCACTAGGACACGACGACACCTCCGGCGTTGGCCAGGATGTCGGGGACGACGAGCACGCCGTTCGCGGCGAGCGCCTCGTCCGCGGCAGCAGTCGTGGGTCCGTTGGCGCCTTCGACCACTATGCGTGCGCGGATCCCGGACGCGTTGCGCTCGTGGATCACGCCCTCGACCGCAGCTGGAACGAGGACATCGACATCTCGCGCAGTGGAACGCTGAGTCATCTCGAACACGCTCTCGTCGTAGCCGAGTAGGTCGACGGCTTTCCGCAGTTGGGCGTGGGCGTCGTCCAGCGGACCGCGCGAGCCGGCTCGCGCCACCCTCAGGTTCGTGATGGTCACCGGTACGCCGCCTGTCCCGTCATCGCCTGTCCGACCACCAGGGTGTGCATCTCGACAGTTCCCTCGTAGGTCAGCACCGACTCCAGGTTGTTCATGTGCCGGATGACCGGGTATTCGAGCGAGATGCCGTTGGCGCCGAGGATCGTCCTGGACGTGCGGCAGATCGCGAGCGCCTCCCGCACGTTGTTCAGCTTGCCCAGGCTGACCTGATCGGGACGCAGCGTGCCGGCGTCCTTGCGGCGGCCGAGGTGCAGTGCCAGGAGCACGCCCTTGATGTACTCCAGGTTCATGTCGGCGAGCTTTTGCTGGGTGAGCTGGAAGCCGGCGATGGACTTGCCGAACTGCCTGCGTTCGCTGGCATAGGAAAGAGCTGCCGACAGCGACGACCGTGCTGCGCCCATCGCCCCCCAGACGATGCCGTAGCGGGCTTCGGTCAAGCAGCTCAGCGGGCCTTTGAGTCCGCCGGCCTCGGGGAAGGCGGCAGAAGCAGGCAGCCGGACATCATCGAGGACGAGCTCGCTGGTGACGGAAGCGCGCAGCGAAAGCTTGTGCTTGATCTCCGGCGCCGAGAACCCTGGTGTGCCGGTCGGAACGACGAAACCGCGGATGCCCTCGTCCGTCTGGGCCCACACCACAGCGACGTCGGCGACGGTTCCGTTGGTGATCCACGTCTTGCGGCCGTCGACAATCCAGTCGTCGCCGTCGCGGCGAGCACGGGTGCGCATGGCGCCCGGGTCGGAGCCGATGTCAGGCTCGGTCAGGCCGAAGCAGCCGATGGCCTCGCCCGCTGCCATCGATGGGAGCCACTCGTTTTTCTGTTCCTCGGTGCCCCAGCGCCAGATGGCGAACATAGCGAGCGATCCTTGGACCGACACCAGGGAGCGGATTCCGGAGTCGGTCGCCTCGAGTTCAAGGCACGCAAGGCCGTATTCGGTCGCGGACATGCCGGCACAGCCGTATCCCTCCAGGTGCATGCCGAGCACTCCGAGCGTGCCCAGCTCCTTTGCCAGGCCTCGAATGTCGTTGATGCGGCCCTGTTCGAACCAGTCGGCCACATAGGGATCGATGCGGTCGTGGCACAGCCGGCGAACGGAGTCCCGGACCGCCTTCTCCTCGGCGGAGAATTGCTCGTCGATACCGACCAGATCCATCGGGTCGATCGGCGGGAGCGACTTGGTGTGGTGGGTGCTCATCGTGCTCCTTCTTCCTCTAGCCAGCGGCGGACGGCGTCGTTGTGCTCCCCCAGGGCGGGTGGAGCGCCATAGGTGGTGATGGGCGTGCGGGAGAAGGTGATGGGGTTGCGCACCTGCTTGGGTGCCTCGCCGACCTCGGCTGTAGGTTCCAGCCCGAGTCGCTCGGCGAGGTCGATGGCATCCGCGATGGAACCGATGCGGCCAGCAGGGATTCCGATCCGGTTCAAGCGGGCCACCCATGCGTCGACGGTGTCGGTGCGCAGGTGCCTCTCGTCGAGGACGTCGACGAGCTCATCGGGTTCTGCACTCGATGTGCGTTCGTGGTGAATCGCGCGTCGACTGCGAGCTCGACGTCTTCGAACTCGGCCGCCAGCCGGACGAACTGTCCGTCGTTGCCGACGCAGAGGGCAAGGTGCCCGTCCTTGGCTGCCAAGGTCTCGTAGGGGGCGATGGTGAGGTGGATGGCCACGGCCCTCCGTGCTGCCACGCCCACGTGACTGCGACGCTGGTCGGCCATTCGTTGAGTGCGACCCGACCGACCTTTTCGCTGAGTACCGCGACGAGATTCGGGGCATCCTCGTCGGTCAGACCCGCGGTGAACAGGCTTGCCGCGAGCGCCGGCTGCAGGTGGTCCAGGGCACGTGTCAGCTCCGCGACCTTTCCGAGCTCTTCGCCGGTGCGCGGATTGAAGGAGACGATCATGGCTGGACCTCGTCGATGGCACCGCAGATCACATCGAGGGCGTCGTCGAGCAGGTCGTCGCAGATGACCAGTGGCGGTAGCAGGCGGATCACGTTGCCGAACGTGCCGCACACCAAGACCAGCACGCCCTGTGCGTGACAGGCTGCCGAGACTGCCCTGGCGAGCTCAGGAGCTGGTGCCGTGGTGCCCGGCCGGACGAATTCGATCGCCAGCATCGCGCCCCGCCCGCGGACCTCACCGACGACTGAAGCCTCGCCGGTGAGCGCGGCGAGGCGTGGCTTGACGTTCGCTTCGATGTCGCGGGCACGCTGGACCAGGGCCTCACGTTCGATGGTCTCCAGCGCCCCGAGAGCTGCCGCGCAGGCGACTGGGTTGCCGGCGTAGGTGCCGCCGAGCCCGCCCGCCGGCACATCGAACTTCGGCCCGAGCCCGAACGCCACCGCACTCACGTCGCTCTTCTTCAGCGCGGCGACGTAGCGCTTGCAACCGATCCTGTTCGTCGGCAGGGAGACGCCGACCGTGAGGAGAAGTACTCCGCCAGCCAGATATGGGGAGGGGTCGAGAAGCTCGCTCAGGTGAACGGCAGCGATCGGCGTATCCGGGAGAGGCGCTCCGCCCACCGGCGCGAGGTGTTGTCCCAGGACCGCGGACAGCGACGAGACAGTGGGGATCGGCATGCAGTGACCTCGGCGCTGTTACCACGCCCGTAGGAGCCGGCTACCCGAAGATGCCGGTGGACATGTACTTCATTCCGCTGTCCACAGCGATGGTCACGACCACGTCATCGGGTCCGAGACGCTCCGCGAGCCGCCGAGCCACCACGACATTCGCCCCCGTCGAGATCCCCGCGAATATGCCATCGGTCTTGGCGAGCGACGCGGCCATCGCGATGGCTTCGTCGTCGCCGGCCGTCTCAACGGAGTCCACCACGTTCATGTCCACCAACGGAGACTTACCTCCGGAGAGACCTTGGAGCTTGTGCGGCCCCACCACTCCCTTCGAGAGCGCCGGCGACCCCGCGGGCTCCATCGCCACCACCTGACAGTCCGGCAGTGTCTCCTTGATCGCCAGGCCCACGCCCATCAGGGTCCCCCCGGTGCCGACCCCGGTGCAGAACGCCGTCATGCGACCGCCCGTCTGATTCAGAATCTCTTGGCCCAGCGTTTGGCGGTAGCCTTCCACCATGGCCTGGTTGTGGAACTGGTCGGTGGAGAAGTAGTCGGGAAGACTGGCGAGTTCGGCCACCCTGTTCGTCATGTCGGCGACGTCCTCTTGCGTCATCCCTTCCGGGGATCTGCGCGGCATTACTTCCAGGTCGGCTCCGAAGGCCGCCATCATGGCGAGCCTCTCCGGCGTAAAGCAGCTAGAGGTCACCAGCTTCAGCGGGTAGCCCTTCGCCCGGCAGGCGAGTGCGAGCGCAGGCCCCGTACTACCTCCGGTGTACTCGACCACTGTCATCCCCGGCTTCAGCTGGCCGCGACGTTCGGCGTCGTCGAGGATTGCCAGGGTCATCCGGTCCTTCACCGAACCTGACGGGTTGAGGTACTCAAGTTTCACGAACACGCTGGCACCGCCGTCGGATCCGTTCGCGTGAAGCTGGATCAGTGGCGTGTTGCCGACAGCGCGCAGAATGCCGAGATCGGTCGTCAGTGGCGTGTTCATGAGACTCCCCTGGCTCGGGTTCGATGCCGACTAGGCATGATACATCGACACCTCTAAGATTCTAGGAGTATTCAATCTTGTGGTCAAGTTACTAGGAACATTCAAGGAACTACCCAGAGTGTCGTTACACAGAGGCGGAGAACGGGGTCAAGGTGCGACTCGATCTGAAGGTGACGAACGCGCGAATCAGGACGATGGACCCGGCGCGTCCGGCCGCCCGGACCCTCGGGATGTTCGGAGACCGGATCGTCGGGCTCGATGAGCAGGTCGACTCCCTCGATGCCGTCGAGACCGTCGACCTCCAGGGAGCAACGGTCCTGCCTGGCTTCAACGACGCCCACGCCCACTCCGTCTGGTTCGGCCTCGGGCTCGTCGAGGTCGACCTCGCGACCGCCGGGGACCTCGGCGAGGTGTACCGCCGGATCGCGGACGCCGCCGGGTCATCACCCGAGCCGTCGGTCGTTGCCGGTGGATACAACCATCACTTCCACGGAGGTCGCTTCCCCGACCGGGACGCACTCGACGCGGCCGCCGGGGGCAAGCCGGTGTGGATCAAGCACAACTCCGGCCACGCCGCGATCGTTAATGGTGTCGCGCTCCGGCTGATCGACGCCGAACACACCGCTCCGACCGTCGTCGGAGGGCGCGTGGTCGTCGACGAGACCGGACGGCCCACGGGCGTCCTGGAGGAGAACGCCATGCGGCTCCTCCAGGACTTGGTGCACAAGTACTCACTCCACTCGATCGAGGATGCGCTCGAACGCGCGAGCCGGCACTACGCCACCGAGGGCATCACCAGCGTGACCGATGCGGGAATCGCCGGAGGCTGGATCGGGCACAGCCCGGTCGAGTTCACCGCCTACCAGAACGCCCGCGAAGATCGGCGTCTGCACACCCGCGTGCAGGCCATGCCGGCGATCGACGTCCTCGCCGACCGCTCTCCCGCGGGTATCGCAGCCGGGATCCGTTCCGGCGTAGGCGACGCATGGCTGCAGATCGGGCCGGCCAAGATCTTCACCGACGGATCGCTGCTGGCCTCGACGGCGTACCTGAGCGCGAACTACCCCGGGTGCGACCACCAGGGATACTTGCAGGACGATCCCGAGCAGATGCGAACGCTCGCGCTGGAGGCCGCTGAAGCCGGCTGGGCGCTGGCCATGCATGCCATCGGAGACGGCGCGATCGACTTCTCTCTCGAAGTCCTTGAGGCCATCGCCGCACGCGGGTGGCGAGCCCCGATGCCGCACCGCATCGAGCACGCCGGAGTCGTCCGGCCGGACCAGCTCGACCGGCTCACCCGCTCCGGTGCCGTGCCGGTTCCCCAGCCGTACTTCATCGCCCAGTTCGGCGAAGGGATGCGCGAGAACCTCGGTGACCGGGAGCCGTGGGCCTACCGCGCGGCCAGCCTGTTGCGGCGCGGTATCGTCCTGCCCGGCAGCTCCGACCGGCCGGTGGCCCCCGGCGCTCCCCTGCCCATCGTCCAAGCCTTCGTCGAGCGCCTCACCGAGGTCGGCGAACCCTTCGGCCAGGACGAGCGAATCAGCGCCGAAGCCGCGCTCCGCGCCTACACGGCCGGGTCGGCAGCCGCCACCGGATGGGGCCACGAGAAGGGGAGCCTCGGCTCGGGCATGCTGGCCGACCTCGTCGTCCTCGGCGACGATCCCGTCACGATCGAGCCTGCCCGAATCGGCGGGATCGACGTGCTCGCCACGATCGTCGGCGGCGGGTTCAGCCACGGCGGACCGGTCACCTTCACCTGACCTCCTGCGATCTCCTCGTGAGCCGGCCTCGGCGCCGCCGAGGCCGGCCATGATCGCAGCCGTCATCCCTTTCATCGGTTCGGGTACAGCCTCGTCGCCGCCCCGGAACCCGCGGTAAGAGACTGCGCGAAGCCTGATCCCCGAACTGACACGAACGTCCATTGCGGAGTCGGAACCGCCTGCCTCGCCGCGGTGTTTCGCTCGGGCCGAGCACGCCAGCACTGCCGGGCAAGGGGAACCGGCATCCCCCCTCCGACGACAAGACCCAGGGTGATCCATCCCCAGAGTAAGCAACCGCGCCCAACTCGTTGGAGCACCAGCCGCACTCACCCGCGCTCCGACGAACATCCGGGCACGCCGCCGGGAGCACGATCTGCGGCTCCGACGACCTTCCTTGCGCCTACTTGTGCTGCGGCCGCGCCCGCCTCGACTCCTATTTCGGGCGCATCGCCGACGAGTTTGCCCCAACCGGGCGGCCGTCATCTTCTCTGATCACGCACTTGCTGCTCAAACGCCCCTCGTTCGTCGGAGCTGGGTCTGTCAAACGAGCGGCTCTGGCCCGTAGTCGGTGGTGACGCCGAGTAGCCACCCTTGATCATCATCTTGTGGTGGATATCAACTCCCTTATGGGGACGGTGTTTTCGGGATTATCGGCGCTGGTCGTCGAGGACGTGGCGGACGGCGGTGACGCGGTGGTGATCTTGGCCCGGACCCGGGTGCCGTGTCCGGTGTGCGGGACGCCGACGGCGAAGGTGCACGGTGAACACCGCCGAACGGTGAGGGACGTGCCGGTCGACGGCCGCCAGGTCGTCGACCACCTGCGCGTACGGCGGCTGGCCTGTCCGGCCCTGGGCTGCAGGCTGCAGACCTTCCGCGAGCAGATTCCCGGACTGCTGGAGCGCCATCAGCGCCGCACGGTGCGTCTTGCCGGGCAGATATCCCAGATGGCGCGGGAGTTACGCGGCCGGGCGGCCGCACGCCTGGCCGGCCTGCTGGCCGTGCCCGTTCCCGGAGTACGGCGCTGCGCCATCTGTGGCGCCTGCCGCCGCCGCAGCAGGCGGTCCCGCGGATGATCGGCGTGGACGCTCACCGACCCGCTCGCCGCCACCACCCGCTACCTCTACGACGCGCGCGGAGGTCTGCTCGCCGTCACCGACCCGCTGGGCGCGACGACCCGGGTGCGCTGCGACGGGGCCGGACTGCCGGTCGAGATCACCGACCCGCTGGGAGCCACCACGCGCTACCAGCGGGACGCGTTCGGCCGCGTCGTGGCCGAGACGGACCCGCTGGGCGCGGTGACCCGCTACGAATGGAGCCCGGAGGGCAATCTCCTGCGCCGCACCGGCCCTGATGAGTCGACGGAGTCCTGGACGTACGACGGCGAGGGCAACCGCACCACCCACACCGACCCCGTCGGCGGCACAACCTCATATGAATACACCCACTTCGACCTGCTGGCCGCCCGCACCGGCCCGGACGGCGTCCGCTACGAGTTCGAGCACGACGCGGCGCTGCGGCTGATGAAGGTCACCAATCCACAGGGCCTGACCTGGAGTTATGAGTACGACCCGGCAGGCCGCCTGGTGGCGGAGACGGACTTCGACGGCCGAGAGTCGCGATACGAAAACGACGCGGCGGGTCGGCTCACCGCCTGGACCACTCCGCTGGGCCAGACCGTCACATAAGCGCCGCCGAGTCGACCGTGACGGCCAGCACGCCGAGGACATCCTCGGCACCTGGCTGGCCGCCGTGACGATCGTGCTCGCCGCCCTCGCCGTGTGGATCTCCCCCGCGCATCGGCTCACGCTGCTGGCCGCCGGGATCGGCACGGCGGTGATGATGGTCGCGCTGCTGGTCGGCCTGGCCGTGGTGCGCGGCGTCTATCTGGACTCCGTCCCGCCCAGCGCCCTGCCCCGGGACCCGGCGGCCTTCATCTTCGACACGCTCGTACGCTTCCTGCGCGAAAGCACCCGCACCCTTCTCGTCGTCGCGATCGTCACCGCGTTCGCCACGTATCTGTACGGCCCCGGGGGCGGGGCTCGCGCCGTCCGCTCGGCCGCCGCACGCGCCACCGGCGCCATCGGCCGGGGCCTGGCCCGCGGCGGAGCCCGCACCGGGGGCTTCGGCCGCTGGCTGGACGTCCACCGGGCCTGGACCACCGGCGTGGTGATCACGGGCGGCGCGCTGGCCCTGGTGCTGTGGAACCATCCCACTCCGGCGTCCGTGGGGCTCGTCCTCGGCATCGTCGTGGGGATCCTGGCGCTGCTCGGCATCCTCGCCGGGGCGTCCGGACCCACGGCGAACGGCCCCGCCGACGGTCTTGCGGGGTCCGGCCCGGCCGCCGACGGTCCCGCGGCGGGTGGCCGTCACGGAAGTCCCTGACGGCCGGGTGATATGCCGTGCGGATGCCGCGGGAGCTACGGACGCCGCGGGACCTGCGGACGCCGCGGGAGCGTGTCACGACCGCGACCGGCGGCGGCCCGGCCGCCCGGTTCCTGGAGCGTCTGGCGGCCGTGAACACGCTGGAAGCCGCCACCCGGCCGGCGGCCCAGGCGTTCCTCACCGCCTCCCCCTGCCGATGGCCGTGGCGGCCTCATCGGCCTGGTACGCACGGACAATCCGCCTGCCGCGGGGACGGGAACGCCCCTGAAGGCCGCCTCGAATATCGTTCGAGCGCGGCCCTTCCGCCCTCATCCGCAGGCTGCCGACCCTGGACGCCGCCGAGTCGTGGTCGCTCGACCCGTCGGCGGACTGCTGGAAGACCGGGGCCGTGCGGACCGTCCGCACCAAGAAGGTGCTCTCTCTGTGGGTGGGTTCGAATGCCTGCGGACGCGTTCCCGTCCCAGTAGGGTCCTCCGTACGAGAGGGGGAATAACGCCCATGTATTCACCCGTTCTTGACCCGAGGTAGGCGCCATGCTGCACGGCATCGACGTGAGTTCGCACCAGTCCACGTTCGACGCGGACGGGCTGGCCTTCGTCTTCATCAAGGCCACCGAAGGCCGGTCGTACATCAACCCGAAGCAGACCTCGCAGGCGTCCCGGGCGCGCAAGGCGGGATGCGTCGTCGGCTTCTACCACTTCCTGTGGCCGGGCAACATCTCGGCGCAGGCGAGCTACTTCGTGGAGAAGTGCGCGTCCCAGAAGCACGATCTGCTCGCCGTGGACTGGGAGACCACCGGTTCCGGCACCCGCGCCAGCAACGCCGAGAAGGACCGGTTCATCCGCGAGGTCAAGAAGCTGCGCCCCACGCACCGCGTGATGCTCTACTGCAACCGGAACTTCTGGCTCAACTACGACACCACGTCCTACGCCGGAGACGGTCTGTGGATAGCGGACTACGTGACGGCGGGTAAGCCGCGGATCAAGGCGAAGTGGCGGATCCACCAGTACACCGACCGTCCACTGGACAAGGACGTGGCGAACTTCTCCAGCAAGGCCGCTCTGCGAGCGTGGGCCGACCCCAGCCGGGCGGCGCTCACCGCCGACGAGGAGACGGAGGACGTGGCGGACGTGGCGGACGTGGCGGACGTCCGGGCGCCGGATGAGGTGGAAGGCGGGGCCTGACCCGTCCCCGGGGCGTTGTCGGTGGGTGCGCCTACGCTGCCCGGTATGAGTTACGCAGACCTGCGCGAACTCCGCAGCGCGCTCACCACCGCATCGGACATCGCCTTCTCGCTGGATGCCGCACCCTCCGGGCCGGAGACCGAGCTGCTCGCCGACGCCCTGCGCCGGGCGCTCGCCGCCGCGGGGTCGCTGACCGCCGAGCACGGCTCCACGGGCTGTCCGGAGCATCCGCGCGGGGCGGTCGATCCGCTGTACGGGGATCCGGACGACCCGCTGCCGCCCGGCTACGGCCGCTGTCTGCTGTGCAACGACCGCAGACGGCGGGCGAGCGCACAGCGGCGCGGCTGGCGCTGAGGCGCCGGCCGCGCCGCCGTACGGCCCGTTGCTACTGTGCGGCCCGTAGAGACCGGCAAGCCCGCAGACCCGTAGGCCCGCACACTCGTTTCAGCCGGTCTTTTCGCCGTCCTTGTTCTGGGCCGCCCAGAACTCGTCGAAGGTGAGCAGCCCATCACCGTTGGCGTCGTGGGCGTTGATGACGGCCTGGGCGACGGGCTCCGTGACATACGGGTCCCCCAGCTGCGCCATCACGCTCTTGTACTCGGCCGCGGTGATCTGGCCGTCACCGTTGAGGTCATACCGCTCGAACGCCTTGCGCGCCGCCTCGATGTCCGCCACCTGTT
The DNA here is from genome assembly GCF_024519315.1 of Streptomyces malaysiensis subsp. samsunensis. Taxonomy (GTDB): domain Bacteria; phylum Actinomycetota; class Actinomycetes; order Streptomycetales; family Streptomycetaceae; genus Streptomyces; species Streptomyces malaysiensis. Next base: position 99,750 of record NZ_JANIIC010000022.1, read on the forward strand.
CCGCCCCTTCCGTGCGTGTGCTTGACCCGCACAGATTAGCGGTCGGCGGTGGCCGGTTCGTCTCGGCCGCGTCGCGGAGTTCACGGCTCAGGGCCCCGCGGCCCACGCGGCTCGGGCCCCGGGGCCACACGGCTCAGCCTCCGTTGACCAGCCGCATATAGCGGTCCCAGTCCCACAGTGGGCCCGGGTCGGTGTGGTCGGCCCCGGGGACCTCCACATGGCCGATGATGTGGTCGCGGGTCTTGGGGATGCCGAAGCGGTCGCAGACGGCCGCGGCCAGGGCGGCGGACGAGGCGTACATCTCGTCCGTGAACCACTTGGGGTCGTCCACCCAGCCCTCGTGCTCGATGCCGATGCTGCGGTTGTTGTAGTCCTTGTTGCCCGCGTGCCAGGCGACGTCCTTCTCCCGGACGAACTGCCCGATGTAGCCGTCGGCCGAGGCGACCATGTAGTGCGTGGAGACCTGCTTGGCCGGGTCCTGGAAGATCTTCATCGCGTCCGGGAAGGTCTCCTGCGTCACATGGATGACGATGAAGTCGATCGGATACGCGGTCGGGCGGCTGGAGACGCGGTAGTTGGAGGGGGAGGCGGGGATCCAGTGGGTGGGCGGATAGGCGGCCGCGCGGCGGCCGCGTCTGTCGTCGGCGTGAGCGGTGATCGCGGTCGCGGCGGTTGCGGCGAGTCCGGTGGCGGCAGTGGCGAGGTAGGCGCCCGAGCGGAGCAGGGCGCGCCGGGTGGGAGTGCGGCCGTGCGCTTCCATGGGGGGTCTCCCGAATGTCGTAGCGGGGACAAAGGGGGTGACGCGTGGGGGTGTGACGCGCGTAGCGTCGTTCCATGGTGAATCCTCGACAGGGCCATGCCAAGAACCGCCACGCAAAGAAAGATTTCGCGTCACGGTCTGGACCACTGGAGTTTTGATAGCGGGAAGTCGACAACGAAGGAAAATTAACCCTCTACCTGGCATTAACAAGGCAAGTGTTACACCTCACCTTGGATTGGCTTGGAAGTGCTCTACCACCTCTGCGATAGTCGGGGCCGCGGCCCCCATTGACCCGAGCGAGGTCGCTTCCCCCGAATGCCACGGCCCACACCCCTTTCGCGCCATGGCCCGGGGCGAAGGGGGTCCCCATACCGTCGGCACGCGACGGCACGGGGACCCCTTTCACACGCTTCACAACGTGCTTCACAACGTGCTTCATACACCGCGCCGAGATCCGCACCGACGCTCGTAAGATCGGTTTTCAGATCGATTTCCTGATCAGCTTTCGGCCACGCGCATCTCGAACCAGGTCGTCTTGCCGCACGGCAGCAGATCGACCCCCCACCGCTGGGAGAGCTGGTCGACCAGCATCAGCCCGCGCCCGCTGGTGTCGAGCTCCCCCACCGGCATCAGACACGGCAGCCCCCGCGAGGGGTCCCGGACCTCGACCCGGATCCAGCCGCGCCGCCGCAGCATCCGCAGTCCGAAGGTGCGGGCGCCGGTGTGCCGTACGGCGTTCCCCACCAGCTCGGAGACCAGCAGCACGGTGTGCTCGGCGAGCTGATGGCCGAGCCCCCAGTCCCGCGCCACCACGAATTCGGCCATCCGGCGGGCGGTCGCGGCGGATTCGGGGCGGGAGGGCAGCCGCACCTCCTCGCACGCGGGGTTCCCGAAGAGGTCAAGCGCTCTGAGGGCCCGGTCGTCCTCGATGGACGGCGCCCCCCGCACCGCAGCCGTACCAGTGCGCTGCTGCGGCTGCTCCATTCCCTCCAAGCCCGCCATGCCCCCCATCATGGCCGCCCAAAAGGCCATCCGGGGCGGAACCATGGGATTCCGAACACCGGAGCCCCAGGCCCCATAAACCCGATCCGACATATGCCAAAGGCAGTTGGGGTACCCAAACACCCCGCCTGACCAGCGATGTCACCGCGCGTACGCGTGATCACCCAGCGTACCGGACCGGGTCGGCCAAGAGCCGACCGATGGCGAAGAAAATTCGCTCGCACGGGGCATAGGCGGGTCCGCAACCCCGCCCGACACGATCGGAACCGGTCGGGTGTCAGCGGAACGTGGCCTTGCCCGGCCCCTCCTCGACAAAGCTGCGCATCCCGATCTCCCGGTCCTCGGTGGCGAACAGCCCGGCGAACCAGGTCCGTTCGATGGCGAGGCCGCTGTCCAGGTCCGTCTCCAGCCCCCGGTCCACCGACTCCTTGGCCGCGCGCAGCGCGATCGCCGGGCCCCGGGCCAGCCGCGCCGCCCATGCGTGGGCCTGGTCGTAGACCTCCTCGGCCGGTACCACCCGGTCCACCAGGCCGATGGCGAGCGCCTCGTCGGCCTTGACCTGACGGCCCGTGAAGATGAGGTCCTTGGCCTTGGCCGGGCCGACCAGCCGGGCCAGCCGCTGGGTGCCGCCCGCGCCCGGGATCAGGCCGAGCAGGATCTCGGGCTGGCCCAGCTTGGCGTTCTCCGCGGCGATCCGGAAGTCGGCGCACAGCGCCAACTCGCAGCCGCCGCCGAGGGCGTAGCCGGTGACGGCGGCCACCACGGGCTTGGGGATCCGCGCCACGGCGGTGAAGGACTCCTGAAGGTCACCGGAGCGGGCCACCATCGCGGCGTGGTCCATCTCCCGCATCTCCTTGATGTCCGCGCCGGCCGCGAACACCTTCTCACCGCCCCAGATGACCACGGCGCGCACATCGTCGCGGCGGGTCACCTCGGCCGCGAGCTCCCGCAGCCGGTCCTGGGTGGCGACGTCGAGCGCGTTCATCGGGGGGCGGTCAAGGCGGAAGGTGGCAACGCCGTCGGCGACGTCGAGGTTCACAGTCATGAGCGCAGGTTAGCGCCCGCTAACACGGAAGCGGAGGGCCGGGGCGGTGCGGGGACGCCGGGGGACGGTGTCAGCGGCCGGAGGGCGAGCCGCCGGGGCGCCGGGCCCCGCGCGGGGTCATGCGCCCCGCATGGCGTCACGCCTTCCACTTCTCCCAGGACATGTTCCAGCCATTGAGCCCGTTGTCCGGCTGGATCGTCTCGTCGTGGGAGTTCTTCACGATGACCACATCGCCGATGATCGACTTGCGGAAGAACCAGGACGCCGGGGTGGAGGAGTCCGCGCCGCCGCGCTGGTCGAACAGGCCCACACAGCCGTGGCTGACATTGGACGATCCGAAGGTGGGCCGGCCCGCCCAGTAGTTGCCGTGTATGAAGGTGCCGGAGGTCGACAGGCGCATCGCATGCGGTACGTCCTTGATGTCGTACTCCCCGCCGAAGCCGACCGTGGCGCCGTCCATCCGGGTCACCGGGTGCTTCTCGCTGATCACCATCTTGCCGTTGTAGGTCTCATGGCCGGGCGCGCCCGAGGTTATCGGGACGGTCTTGATGGTCTTGCCGTCCCGCTTGACCGTCATCTTCTTGGACTTGGCGTCCACGACGGAGATCTGGCTGCGGCCGATGGTGAACGTCACGGACTTCCGCTGCTCGCCGTACACCCCCGGCCTGCCCTCGACCCCGTCCAGATCCAGACTGAGCGTCACCTTGGTGCCGGGCTTCCAGTACTTCTCCGGCCGGAAGTCCAGCCGGTCGTTGCCGAACCAGTGGCCGACGACGGGCACCGAGGGCGAGGCGCTGACCTTGATCCCCTTCTCCACGGCCTCCGGGTGGGTGATGCCGCGGTTGAAGTTGAGCGAGACGGGCATGCCGACGCCGACCGTGGAGCCGTCCTCGGGGGTGTAGACACCCACGAAGGTCTCCTTGGGGCGCAGGGTGGTGAAGGTCGCGTGCTCGGTCGTGGTCAGGCCGTGGGCGTCCTTGGCGACCGCGTCCACGGTGTAGGTGGTGTCGGAGCGGAGATGGGCGTCGGGCCGCCAGCTCTTCCCGCCCTGGGCGATCTTCCCCTCGACCGCGGTGCCCTTCGCGTCCTTGACCTTGACCGAGGAGAGGGTGCCCTTGGCCGAGGTGACCTTCAGCGCGCCGTCGGTGTCGACGCCCTTGGCGCCGTCCTTGGGCGCGATCGTCACCACGGCACGCGGGGTCCTGGGCCGCGCGTCGTCCTTCTTGCCGTCGTCGTCGGAGCCGCCGCCTCCGCCGCACGCGGCCACCGCCATCAGCATCACCCCGAACAGCGGCGCGAGAAGTCCACCGCGGCCGCCCCGCACCGCCCCCGATATCCGCCGGACCGTCACAACAGCTCTCCCCTCCCCCGGGCCCCGCCCCCGCGGCAACCCCGATCACGCGCAGGCGCGCCTGGCGATAGGTAATCACACGCCGCTGACAGTGAACTCCCCCCGATGGTCACGTTTCAGTCCCGGGCCGCGGCGGTCGCAGGGTGATCGGCCGGTGCCGGGCACCAGGAAACGTGCGAGTCGGCGGGTTTGGGGGCAGAACAGGTTGGAGAGCGTGGGCCGGGGCCGTGCGGTACGGGACACCGCGGGGCCCGCCGGCCCGCCATGAGGTGCCGCCCGCCTCCCCTCCGCCGGGCGGAGGCGGTTGGCCGCGAGCCGCGGAGGCCGATGTGTCCAGTGCAGCCGAGCAGGAGGCGCGTGCGGCCGAGCACGCCCAGCACCAGACGCGTGCGGACCAGCGCGAGACGCGCGACGGCGTCCCCGGACGCCCCTCGGCGACGGCGGTGGGGCGGCTCATCGGCCACCGCTCCACGGCGGTCGCCCCGCGGCGCGACCGGAGCGCGGCCCCGGCGGCGGGCCCCGCCGTACACCCGGGCAGCCCGGAACCGCTCGGCGCCCGCCCCTGCCGGGGGCCCGACGGGGTCCGGGGGACCAACTTCGCGCTGTGGGCGGGCGGTGCGGAGGCCGTCGAGCTGTGTCTGTTCGACGAGGACGGCCGCGAGTCCCGCTGTGCGCTCACCGAACTCACCCATGAGGTCTGGCACGGCTTCGTCCCCGGGGTGCTGCCCGGCCGGCGGTACGGCTACCGCGTGCACGGCCGCTGGGACCCCTGGACCGGCGCCCGCTGGAATCCGGCGAAGCTGCTGCTGGATCCGTACGCCCGCGCCGTGGACGGGGAGTTCGCGCTGCCCGCGGAGGTCTACGGACATATGCGGGACTGGCCGCAGCAGCATGTGGCGGACACCGTGAGGGACGACCGCGACTCCGCCCCGTACGTCCCCAAGGGGGTGGTCGTCGGCGATGACGCGGTGGACGGCGCGCCCGACGAGTGGACCGACGACCGGCGGCCCAAGACGCCCTGGGCCGAGTCGGTGATCTACGAACTCCATGTGCGCGGCTTCACCATGCGCCACCCCGCCGTGCCGCCCGAGCTGCGCGGCACCTACGCGGGGCTGGCGCATCCGGCCGCGATCGAGCATCTGACCCGGCTCGGGGTCACGGCGGTCGAGCTCCTGCCGGTGCATCAGTTCGCCCATGAGGACCATCTGCTGCGACGGGGCTTACGCAACTACTGGGGCTACAACTCCATCGGCTACTTCGCGCCACACGCCGGATACGCGGCAGGCGGCACCCGGGGCCAGCAGGTCGGGGAGTTCCGGCGGATGGTGCGCGCCCTGCACACCGCCGGGATCGAGGTGATCCTCGACGTCGTCTACAACCACACCGCCGAGGCCGATGAGCTGGGCCCCACCCTCTCGCTGCGCGGTGTGGACAACCGCGGCTACTACCGGCTCCAGCAGGACCCCCGCCGCTACGCCGACTTCACCGGCTGCGGCAACACCCTGCATGTGCTCCAGCCGCAGGTGCTGCGGCTGATCACCGATTCGCTGCGCTACTGGGTCACCGAGATGGGGGTGGACGGCTTCCGCTTCGACCTGGCCAGCGCGCTCGCCCGCGCCGCGCACGGCGTGGACATGCTCTCCCCGTTCCTGGCCGTGATCGCGCAGGATCCCGTACTGCGCCGGGTCAAGCTGATCGCCGAGCCGTGGGACGTGGGATCCGGCGGCTATCAGGTGGGCGCCTTCCCGCCGCTGTGGGCGGAGTGGAACGACCGCTACCGCGACGCGGTGCGGGACTTCTGGCGCGGGGCGCTGCCCGACGCCCGCGATCTGGGCTACCGGCTCTCGGGCTCGAGCGATCTGTACGAGCGCGGCGGCCGCCGCCCGTACGCCTCGGTCAACTTCATCACCGCGCACGACGGTTTCACCCTGCGCGACCTGGTCTCCTACGAGCGCAAGCACAACGAGGCCAATGGCGAGGGCAACCGCGACGGCACCCCCGACAACCGCGCCTGGAACTGCGGCGCCGAGGGCGAGACCGACGACCCGGGGATACACGCGCTGCGCCGCCGCCAACTGCGCAATCTGCTGACCACCCTGCTGCTGTCCACCGGGGTGCCGATGCTGGTCGCGGGCGATGAGCTGGGCCGCACCCAGGGCGGCAACAACAACGCGTACTGCCAGGACAACGAGACCGGCTGGCTCGACTGGTCCCTGCTCGATGACCCCGGCTGGCGCGCCCTCACCGAGCTCACCACGCGGCTGATACGGCTGCGCCGGGCCCATCCGGTGCTGCGCCGCACGGCCTTCTTCTCCGGTCTGGCCCGGCCCCCGGAGGGGTTGCGCGACCTGGCGTGGTTCACTCCGCACGGCACCGAGATGACCGAATCCGACTGGTACGCGCCGACGACCGCCCTCGGGGCCTATCTCTCGGGCCTCGATCTGCCCCAGCGCGCTGCGCGGGGCGCCCCGGTCACGGACGACAGCTTCCTGGCGCTGCTGCACGCGGGCCCGCGGCCGCTCTCCTTCACCCTGCCCGGCCCGCCCTGGGCCCGGGGGTACGAACTCCTGCTGGACACCTCCCGCGAGGACCAGGGCGCACCCCCGGGCTCACACCTCGCGGCGGGCGCGCCCATCCAGCTCCCGGAACGCTCGGTCCTGCTGCTGCGCGCCCTCACCGCCACGGACCTACGCCAAAAAACCGAGTGAGCACTGTCAGTGGCGGACCGTAGGCTCCCCACTGATGGCTGTGACGAGTGAACCCCGCGCCCAGGAAGGCGGAGCCGCCCCGCGGCACCGCTCCGCCACGCGTTCGCTCCTGCGACTGTGGCCATATGTGCGCCCGGTGCGGGCGCGGCTGTTCAGCGCGGCCGCCGTGGCGGTCGTCGCCTCCTGTCTGGGGCTGGTCATCCCGCTGGTCCTGAAGTGGATGGTGGACGGGCCGGTGGCGCACCGGGACCCGGGTGGGGTCTGGCTGGGCGGTGCGCTGCTGCTCGCCCTCGGCTCGGCCGAGGCCGCGCTGTTCGGGCTGCGGCGCTGGCTGGTGGGGCGTCCGCTGGCCTCCGTCGAGGCCGCGATGCGCGCCGATCTCTACCGCCATCTCCAGCGGCTGCCGGTCTCCTTCCACGACCGCTGGCCCTCCGGCCAGCTGCTGTCGCGGGCCACGACCGATCTGATGCTGCTGCGGATGTTCCTGGCCTTCCCGCTCACCTTCCTGGTGGTCAACGGGGTCACCATCCTGGCCGGGTTCGCCATTCTGCTGTCGCAGGAGTGGACGCTGGGCCTGGTCCTGGTGGTCCCGGCGGTGCCGCTGGTGATCCTGTGCTCGCTCTTCGAGACGCGGTACGCGACGGTGGCCCGCACCGTGCAGGACCAGACCGGCGATCTGACGACGGTCGTGGAGGAGGGCGTGCTGGGCGTCCGGATCGTCAAGGGCTTCGGCCGCCACCGCAGCCAGGCCCGCGCCTTCCGCGCGCTGTCCGAGCAGGTCCGCTCCACCGAGCTGCACAAGGCGCGGCTGCTGGCCACGCTCTGGGCGCTGATCATGACCCTGCCGGAGCTGGCGATCGGCGCGGCGCTGGTGCTCGGCACGGTGCGGGTCGCCGACGGGGATCTGTCGGCGGGCACGCTGGTCGCCTTCCTCTCCACCGCCATGACGCTGCGCTGGCCGGTGGAGTCCCTGGGCTTCCTCCTCGCGATGAGCCAGGACGCGGCCACGGCCACCGACCGCTATTTCGACGTGATGGACGCGGAGCCGGCCACCGCGGCCGACCGGCCCCGCCCCGCGCGGACGCGGGGGCGCGGCGGGGAGGGCGCGAGCGGTAAGGACGACACGGACGGTGAGGACGGCACCGGCGGCGAGGTCCGCACCGGCGGTGAGGTCCGCACGGGCGGCCGGGACGGCCCGGCCAGCAAGTACGGCGCAGGCGGCCGGGACGGCACAAACGGTAAGGGCGCCGCGGGCGGGCTCCGGTTCGAGGGGGTGGAGTTCGCCTACGCGGACGCGCCGCCGGAGGAGCCGCCCGTGCTGCGCGGGGTCGATCTCCATATCCGGTCCGGTGAGACCATGGCTCTGGTCGGGGCCACCGGATCCGGGAAGACCACCCTCACCGCCCTCGTCCCCCGGCTCCACGAGGCCACCCGCGGGCGGATCACCCTCGACGGCCGGGACATCACCGCCCTCCCCCGGGAGGAGCTGCGCGCCCTGGTGGCCGTGGCGTTCGAGGAGCCCACGCTCTTCTCCGCCACCGCCGGTGAGAACGTCCTCATGGGCGCCGCCGACGCCGGGCGGGAGGAGCTGCTGCGGGCCCTGAAGGTGGCGCAGGCGGACTTCGTACACGCCCTGCCCGAGGGCACCGGCACCGAGGTCGGCGAGCAGGGGCTCAGCCTGTCCGGAGGCCAGCGGCAGCGGCTCGCGCTGGCGCGGGCCGTCGTGGGCGGCCCCCGGTTCCTGGTGCTCGACGATCCGCTGTCCGCCCTCGATGTGCACACCGAGGCGCTGGTGGAGGCGGCGCTGCGGGAGGTGCTGGCGTCCACGACCGCGCTGGTCGTCGCCCACCGGCCGTCCACCGTGCTGCTCGCCGACCGGGTCGCGCTGCTGTCAGGAGGCCGGATCGCCGCCGTCGGCACCCATCAGCGGCTGCTGTGGGAGAGCGCGGAGTACCGGTCGCTGATGTCCGGGCAGGAAGCCGAGGAGGGGGAGAGAAGCCCATGACGACGGTCGAGGAGGAGCGGGAGAGCGCCGACGGCTGGGAGAGTTCCGGGGACTGGAACGGGGACGAGGACCGGGGCCGGGGGACGTCGTCCGACCGGTTCGACCGCGATGTCCTGCCGGTGCCCAAGGGCGCGTCGCTGGCCCTGCTGCGTTCGCTGCTCTCCCCGCGCAGCCGGCGGGTCTGGGTGGCGACCGTTCTGCTGCTGCTCCAGCAGGCCGCCGTCCAGGCGGGTCCGCTGCTCGTCGCGTACGCCATCGACCGTGGCGTGCCCGCGCTCCGCGACGGCTCCCATGGCCCGCTGATCGCGGTCGGCGCGGGCTATCTGGGCTGTGCGCTGGCCTCCGGGGCGTTGCAGTACGCGTTCATCCGCGCCTCCGCCCGGATCAGCCAGGACGTGCTGCTGGATCTGCGCGGCCGGATCTTCCGCCATGCCCAGGCGCTGAGCGTGGACTTCCATGAGCGCTACACCTCCGGCCGGCTGATCTCCCGCGCCACGACGGACGTCGAGTCGCTGCGCGAGCTGCTCACCGAGGGTCTGGAGGAGCTGCTCGGCGTCGCGCTGTCGGTCGTCTACATCTCCATCACGCTGCTGTACCTCGACTGGGGGCTGGGCGGGGCGGCCGTGCTCTCCTTCTGGCCGCTGTATCTGCTGATCCGCTCCTTCCAGCGCCGCTCCATGCGGGTGTACCGCAAGCGGTCGACGGCGATCGCCGCGGTGATCGTGACGTTCACCGAGACCATGAACGGCATCCGTCCCGTGCAGGCGTTCCGCCGCGAGCGTGCCAACGACAAGCGCTTCGGCGAGCAGAACCACCGCCATGAGCGCGCCAACGGGGACGCGATCCTGGAGATGGCCCGCTATGTGGTCAGCTCCCGGCTGGTGGCCAACACCGCGATGGCCGCCATCGTGCTCTGGGGCGCCTATCGGGTGGCCTCCGGTTCGCTCGCGCTGGGGGTGCTCGCCGCGGCCGCGCTGTATCTGCGCAGGCTGTACGACCCGATCGACCGGCTGGGGATGTTCCTCAACTCCTACCAGTCGGCGGCCGCCTCACTGGAGAAGATCGCGGGCCTGCTGGCCCAGCGCCCCTCCGTCCCCGACCCCACCGACCCCAAGCCCCTGCCGCCGCGCCCGGCGAAGGCCCCCGGCCGGGAGGTGGTCTTCGACGGGGTGCGCTTCGCCTATCGCACCGGCGGCGAGGTGCTGCCCCGCTTCGACCTCACACTGCCCGCCGGACAGACGGTCGCCGTGGTCGGGGCGACCGGCGCGGGCAAGTCCACCCTCGCCAAGCTGCTGGCCCGCTTCTACGACCCCAGCGAGGGCCGGGTGCTGCTCGACGGGGTCGATCTGCGCGATCTGGCCACGCCCGAACTGCGGCGCGGTGTGGTCATGGTGACGCAGGAGCCGTTCCTGTTCTCCGGCACCATCGCCGACAACATCTCCATCGGCCGCCCCGACGCCACCCGCGCCGAGATCGAACAGGCGGCCAAGGCGATCGGCGCACATGACTTCATCGCCGCCCTGCCCGACCGCTACGACACGGACGTGCGCAAGCGCGGCGGCCGGATCTCCGCCGGCCAGCGCCAACTGGTCGCCTTCGCCCGCGCGTTGCTCGCCGACCCGTCCGTCCTCATCCTCGACGAGGCCACCTCCTCCCTCGATATCCCGGGCGAACGCGCGGTACAGCGCGCCATGGACACGGTGCTGCGCGGCCGTACGGCGGTCGTCATCGCCCACCGGCTGTCGACCGTGGAGACGGCCGACCGGGTGCTGGTCATGGCCGAAGGCCGAATCGTCGAGGACGGCCCACCGGCCCGCCTGATCGCGGGCGAGGGCCGCTTCGCCGCACTGCACCAGGCGTGGCGGGACAGCTTGGTGTGACGGGCGAGGGTTCTTCGTTACGGCCGTTCAGCCGCCGTGCCCATACGAGGCCAGCAGTCCTGCGGCGAGTACCGGGTCCACGACCGGGACGCCCAGCCGCTCCTCCAGGAGTGGGCGGATTCCGATGGTGTTCAGGCCCGTGCAGGCGAGGAGCAGGGTGTCCGCGCCCGACGCGACGAGCCCGGTCGCGGCCTCCAGTACCGCCGGCGGCCCCTCCGGGGCGAGGAGGTCGATGGTGCGGTGGACGCCGTGGGGGCGGGCGGAGGCGGTGAAGCGGTCGCCGAGCAGGGCGCGCACGGCGGGGGGCGCCTCGTCCCGGATGCCCAGCACCCCGATCCGGCGGCCGAGGCCCAGGGCGACCGCGGAACACCAACGCAACGCCGGTCGCACCGCGGCCGCGCCCAGTCGTTCGTCCGCGGCCGGGCGTACCCGGTGACACCGGAAAACGCACGCGTTCTGCCCTGCCCTGCCCGGACGGCGACCCAGCCGCCCGGTCGTCCCGGCCGTGCCACCGCGCGGCCAGCGCAGAAGGAGTCAGCGTGAGACGACCCCTCCCCCAACCGCATCTCAGACCCGGCAGCCAGAGACCCGGTCGCACCCCAGGTCATAGCGCCATCGCGACCGGTGCGCTGGTCGTCGCGGCGGCGATGATCGGCGTCGGCTTCCAGAGCGGGACCGCCGCCGCCCGCCAGGACGGCTCCGCCGACCGCCCCGCCGCCCGCACGATTTCCGGCGCCCCCGACCCCGGCGCCCTCCCCGCCGAGCTGTCCCCCGCCCAGCGCGCCGAGTTGATCCGCAAGGCCGACGCCGCCAAGGGCGGGGCCGCCGAGGACCTCGGGCTCGGGGCCAAGGAGAAGCTGGTCGTCAAGGACGTCATCAAGGACGCCGACGGCACCACCCACACCCGCTACGAGCGCACCTACGCCGGACTCCCCGTCCTCGGCGGCGATCTGGTCGTGGACCGGTCGAAGAGCGGTGCGCCGCTGACCGTCGCCAAGGCCGGCAAGGCCCGGCTGACGGTGCCGACCACCACCGCCGCGGTCGCGCCCGCCACCGCCGAGAAGGCCGCGGTGAAGGCGGCGAACGCGCAGGGTTCGCGGAAGACCTCGGCCGAGCGGGCGCCCCGCAAGGTGATCTGGGCCGCGAAGGGCACGCCGGCCCTCGCCTATGAGACGGTCGTCGGCGGCCTCCAGGAGGACGGCACCCCGAACGAGCTGCACGTCATCACCGACGCGGCCACCGGCAAGAAGCTGTTCGAGTTCCAGGGCGTCAAGACGGGCACCGGGAACAGCCAGTACAGCGGTCAGGTGACGCTCGGCACCTCGGGCAGCGCGGGCTCGTACAACCTCACCGACTCCGGCCGCGGCGACCACAAGACGTACAACCTCAACCGCTCCACCTCGGGCACCGGCACGCTCTTCACCGACACCGACGACGTCTGGGGCAACGGCTCCACCTCCGACGCCGCGACCGCGGGTGTGGACGCGCACTACGGCGCCGCCGAGACCTGGGACTGCTACAGATACGTCCATGGCCGCACCGGCATCAGGGGCGACGGTGTGGGGGCGTACTCCCGGGCCCACTACAGCAGCGGCTATGTCACGCCTTCTGGCAGGACGCCTGCTTCTGCATGACCTATGGCGACGGCTCGGGCAATGCCAAGCCGCTGACCTCCCTCGATGTCGCGGCACACGAAATGAGCCACGGCGTCACCTCGGCCACCGCCAACCTCACCTACAGCGGTGAGTCCGGCGGGCTCAACGAGGCCACCTCCGACATCTTCGCCGCCGCCGTCGAGTTCTACGCCGGCAACGCCAACGACCCCGGTGACTACCTCGTCGGCGAGAAGATCGACATCAACGGCAACGGCACCCCGCTGCGCTACATGGACAAGCCCAGCAAGGACGGGGCCTCCAAGGACAACTGGTACTCCGGTGTCGGCAATGTGGACGTCCACTACTCGTCCGGCATCGCCAACCACTTCTTCTACCTGCTCTCCGAGGGCAGCGGCACCAAGGTCATCAACGGTGTGAGCTACGACAGCCCGACGTATGACAACCTCCCGGTCACCGGCATCGGCCGGGACAACGCCGAGCAGATCTGGTTCAAGGCGCTGAGCCAGCGGATGACCTCGAGCACCAACTACGCGGGCGCCCGCGACGCCACGCTGTGGGCGGCGGGCGAGCTGTTCGGCCAGGGCAGCGCGCAGTACAACGCGGTGGCCAACGCCTGGGCCGGGGTCAACGTCGGCACCCGGATCGCCGACGGCGTCACCGTCACCCCGCCCGGCGACCGGACCAGCATCGTCAACCAGGCCACCAGCCTCCAGATCACCGCGACCAGCTCCAACCCGGGCGCGCTCGGCTACGCGGCCGACGGGCTGCCCGCGGGCCTGTCCATCGACTCCACCACCGGCCTTATCTCCGGCACCCCGACCACCGTCGGATCCAGCCCGGTGACGGTCACGGTGACCGACTCGGCCGGCGAGACCGGCACGGCGTCCTTCACCTGGGTGGTGAACACCAGCGGCGGCAATGTCTTCGAGAACACCGCGGACATCGCCATCCCGGACGCGGGTGAGCCGATCACCTCACCGATCACGGTGAGCCGGGCCGGCAACGCGCCCGCCAACCTCCAGGTGGGCGTGGACATCGTGCACACCTACCGCGGCGACCTGGTGATCGACCTGATCGCCCCGGACGGTACGGCCTACCGGCTCAAGAGCGCGAGCCTCTTCGACTCGGCGGACGACGTGCGGACCACCTACACCGTGGACGCGCCCTCCGAAACCGCGGTCGGCACCTGGAAGCTGAGGGTCCAGGACCTGTACGCGCAGGACACCGGCTACATCAACAGCTGGAAGCTGACCTTCTGACGGAGCGGTAACGCTCTCACCGGACAGGCGCCGCCAGGGGTCGACCCGACTCCCCCTGGCGGCGCCTCTTTTGGTGCCTCATGCACGCTTCCAGCTGTCCGGAATCCGAAGGTTGATCAGCATTCAACGAACATTTTCCCTTCACCCTGCCATGAAACCCGTGACATGTCCCGGACTTGTGTGACAGTCTGCCCACGCATTACGCATCTGCACCTCTTGTTCAACACCGGGCCGCACTTCCCCGCTGCCCGGCGTTGACCCCCCACAGCAACGAGGAGTCCGCGTGAGCAAGACCTTCAGCATGCCCATATCCGGTGCCGGCAAGCGGCGTTCGGCGATCGCGGCCGGTACCATGGTCGCCGCGGCGGCCCTGCTCGTCTCGGGACTGACCACCGGCACGGCCGGTGCCGCCCCGAGCGCCAAGTCCGGGGCCCAGCCCACGGCGCTCTCCGCCTCGGCCCGTGCCGAGCTGCTCCGCGAGGCCAACGCGACCAAGGTGGACACCGCCTCGTCGCTCGGCCTCGGCGCCAAGGAGAAGCTGGTCGTCAAGGACGTCATCAAGGACGCCGACGGCACCACCCACACCCGCTACGACCGCACCTACGACGGCCTGCCCGTCCTCGGCGGCGACCTGATCGTCCACCGTGCCAAGGGCGGTGACGTCAAGGGCGTCACCAAGGCCACCAAGGCCACCGTCAAGGTCGCCTCCACCACCGCCGGGATCGCCCCGACCACCGCGGCCAAGGCCGCCGTCAAGCTGGCCAAGGCCGACGACACCACCCAGGCGGCGGCCGACCAGGCCCCGCGCAAGGTGATCTGGGCCGCCGACGGCAAGCCCGTGCTCGCCTACGAGACCGTCGTCGGCGGGGTGCAGAAGGACGGCACCCCGAACCAGCTGCACGTCATCACCGACGCCGCCACCGGCAAGAAGCTCTTCGAGCGCCAGGGCATCGAGACCGGCAAGGGCGAGAGCGAGTACAGCGGCTCGGTGGAGCTCGGCACCAGCAAGGAAGGCAGCGGTTACACCCTGACCGACGCCGACCGCGGCGGCCACAAGACCACCAACCTGGAGAACGGGGAGAGCGGCGAGGGCAAGGCGTTCACCGACGACGACGACAACTGGGGCACCGGCAAGCCGGACGACCCCCAGACCGCCGCCGTCGACGCCCACTACGGCGCCGCCGCCACCTGGGACTACTACAAGAACGTGCACGGCCGCGAGGGCATCGCCGGCGACGGCAAGGGCGCCTACTCCCGCGTGCACTACGGCGACAACTACGTCAACGCCTTCTGGGACGACAGCTGCTTCTGCATGACCTACGGCGACGGCCAGGGCAACAAGGCCCCGCTGACCGCGATCGACGTGGCGGGTCACGAGATGAGCCACGGCGTCACCTCCACGACCGCGGGCCTGGAGTACAGCGGCGAGTCGGGCGGCCTGAACGAGGCCACCTCCGACATCTTCGGCACCGCCGTGGAGTTCAGCACCAAGAACTCCACGGACGTCGGTGACTACCTCATCGGCGAGAAGATCGACATCAACGGTGACGGCAGCCCGCTGCGCTACATGGACAAGCCGAGCAAGGACGGCCAGTCCGCGGACGAGTGGTCCGACGGCGTGGGCGACATGGATGTGCACTACTCCTCCGGCGTCGCCAACCACTTCTTCTACCTGCTGTCCGAGGGCAGCGGCGCGAAGGAGATCAACGGTGTGGAGTACGACAGCCCCACCTCCGACGGCTCCAAGGTCGAGGGCATCGGGCGGGACAAGGCCGAGAAGATCTGGTACAAGGCCCTGACCACGTACATGACCTCCAACACCGACTACCACGCCGCCCGTGAGGCCACGCAGAAGGCCGCCACGGACCTCTTCGGCGCCGACAGCGCCGAGGTCAAGGGCGTGGACGCCGCCTGGGCCGGGGTCAACGTCAAGTAAAACCAGCTGAGTTACCGCACGACACCACGCCGGTGCCCGGGGTCCGAGACCCCGGGCACCGGTATGTTTTATCCACGGCAAAGCGACATCTTTGTCGCGATGGGCGGAGCTTCGCCCAACTCCCCATCACAACTGGAGATACGCGTGGATTCACGTTCGACGTCAGCGATATCCGGCATATCCCGTCTCAGACGCTCGCGTACCGCCCTCGCCGCCGGAGCGGCGACCCTGGCCGCCTCCCTGCTCGCCGCCGGCGCCACCGCCGGATCCGCGAACGCGGCAGCCCCTCCGGCCCCTTCGGCCACCGCCTCGGGCGCCTCCGCCGCCTCCCTCTCCCCCTCGGCCCGCGCCGAGTTGCTGCGCGAGGCGGGGGCGACCACGGTCTCCACCGCGAGGTCGCTGAGGCTCGGGGCCAAGGAGAAGCTGGTGGTCAAGGATGTCGTGAAGGACGCCGACGGCACCACCCACACCCGCTACGAGCGCACCTACGCCGGACTCCCCGTCCTCGGCGGCGACCTGATCGTCCATGAGTCCGCGAGCGGCGCCTCCCGGAGTGTCGACAAGGCGACCGACGCCGACATCGAGGTCACCGACACCAGCGCCGCCATCGCCCCCTCCGGCGCCGAGCGGTCCGCGCTGAGCGCCGCGCAGGCCGCGGGCGACAGGAAGACCGGCGCCGAGGACGCCCCGCGCAAGGTGATCTGGGCCGCCACCGGCAAGCCCGTGCTCGCCTACGAGACCGTCGTCACCGGGGTGCGGAAGGACGGTACGCCCAGCAAGCTGCACGTCATCACCGACGCCGACAGCGGCCGGAAGCTGTACGAGTTCCAGGCCGTCCAGAACGGCACCGGCACCGGTCAGCACAACGGCAAGGTCACCGTCGGCAGCGTCAGGAGCGGCAGCCAGTGGCTGCTGAAGGACTCCGCGCGCGGCGGCCACCGGACGTACAACCTCAAGCACTCGTGGGACGAGACCAAGAAGGGGTCGGCGTTCTACGACGCCGACAACGTCTGGGGCAACGGCAAGCCCACCATCGCCCAGACCGCCGCCGTGGACGCCCACTACGGCGCCGCCATGACCTGGGACTACTACAAGAAGGTCCTCGGCCGGAACGGCATCAAGGGCAACGGCAAGGCCGCGTACTCCCGGGTCCACTTCGGCGACGCGTACGAGAACGCCTTCTGGGACGACGACTGCTTCTGCATGACCTACGGCGACGGCGCGGGCAACAAGAAGCCCCTCACCTCGCTCGACGTCGCGGGCCACGAGATGAGCCACGGACTCACCTCGGCCACCGCCAACCTGGAGTACAGCGGCGAGTCCGGCGGGCTCAACGAGGCGACCTCCGACATCTTCGGCACCGCCGTGGAGTTCTACGCCAAGAACGCCAAGGACCCCGGTGACTACCTCATCGGCGAGAAGATCGACATCAATGGCGACGGCACTCCGCTGCGTTACATGGACAAGCCCAGCAAGGACGGTCTGTCCTACGACTACTGGAAGAGCGGTGTGGGCAACGACGACCCGCACTTCACCTCCGGTATCGCCAACCACTTCTTCTACCTGCTGTCCGAGGGCAGCGGCCGTAAGGTCATCGGCGGGGTGACCTACAACAGCCCGACCAAGGACGGCCGCACCGTCAAGGGCATCGGCCGCGCCAAGGCCGAGAAGATCTGGTACAAGGCCCTGACCTCGTACATGACTTCGACCACCAACTACGCCAAGGCCCGCACCGCGACCCTCAAGGCCGCGAAGGCCCTGTACGGCGCGAGCAGCGCCGAGTACAAGGCGGTCGACAACGCCTGGGGCGGCGTCAACTTGACTGTTCCCCTCCCTGAAGGGAGGTGATTCCTTCCTTCAGGGCCAAGCCGGGATTCCTGGCTCAGGCTGCCTCCGGGAGCAGCGCTCCCGGAGGTCTTACGCCCTCGACACCAGCCGGGTTCAGACCTGCCCGGACGAGCATCACGCGGGCGGAGTTCTTATCTCTGGGAGAGACGGCTCCGCACGCGGTGCAGGTGTAGGTGCGCTCGGACAGCGGCAGTGCGTGCTTGGTTCTCGCTCCGCACGATGCGCAGTCCATAGTGGTGTGCGCCGGATGCACGAGACGGATGTCCCGCCCGTGCTTGCGGCCCATCTCGATCAGAGCCTTCTTCGTGGCGCCGATCGCGGCGTCGGCCGCCTTGCGCGCCATCGAGGACCTGGCCAGGAACTTCGGCTTGAAGTCCTCCACCGCGATAGCGTCGTGGTCAGTCACCACCTTCTTCGCCCACTTGCGGCCGGTGTCCTGCCGCTGCCGGGCGATCTTCGCGTGGGTCTTCGCCCGCCACCTCTTCGCCTCGCGGTAACCCTGCGAGGCGGCCTGCCCCTTCCTCGGTCTGCGGCGGGCCATCATCCGGTCGTACCGGGTCAGCCTGGCCTGGGCCTTCCGGCCGTGCTGAGGGTGCGGGAGGTCGTGGGCGTCAGAGGTGGTGGTCGCGGTCTGCTTCACGCCCCAGTCCACACCGAGCACCCGGCCGGTCTCCGGGAGCGGCCGCACCATTGTGGGGACCACGAACGAGCAGTACCAGTGCCCGACACTGTCCCGGTACACGCGCACCGAGGAAGGTTCGGCGGGCAGCTCCCGCGACCACACCACCGTCAGCACGACCCCACCCGCCAGGTACAGGCGATCACCCCTCAGTCTGAACCCGCGTCGGGTGTAGTTCAGCGTCGGCGAAGCTTCGCGCTTCTTCTTCCACTTCGGCATACCGGCCCGCTGCCGCTGAGGCAACCGTTCCCGGATGTCCTTGTGCGCCTTGGCGCGAGATCTGCCGAAGTCCCGGATCACCTGCTGCTGCGGAACACTGGCCCCCTCCCGCAGCCACGGCGTACGCTCCCGCGCCTCGGTCAGCATCCTGTCGAGCTGCGCCGGGCCACAGGTCCGCTTCTCACCCGTGGCCTTGTTGTGCAGGTGGGTGGCCTTGGACTTGGCGACGCATTCGTTCCAGATCCACCGGCACCTGTCCCACTCCGCCAGCAGCGCCACACCGGCGGTGGATGACACGCGAAGCCGGTACGTGTACCGGGCGCGTCCGGCCTCGTCGGCTTCGCTTGGCGTCATCATGCAGCCAACGTAGCGTCATCGTTCGTCCATCACGCCGCATCCCGACAGACCTACCCGAACGGGTGACCGACCAAGCCGCTGCGGACCTGCGGCCCCCTCAACTCCGAGATCCTTCACCTCCTGGAGGTCGCCCTCGGCTATTCCGCGGTGCAGGCCGGATCCCCCAGCGGCGATCGCCCGCCCGACCGACCGGACGGGGCCACTGCCGCCCGCCTACCGCCCGCCGGTGGCCAGCTGACACGCCCGCTGGTTCTCCGCGGCGGCGCAGGGCAGATGGCCATGCTTCTCGATGAGGTTCCGCCCGGTGTCCCCGGCCAGATAGTCGAGGAACTTCGAGGTCAGGGAGTTCGCGGGCGGCGCGGTGTAGGTGTACGCGTACTCCGGCTCCCAGAAGGGGTAGATCCGCTCCCGCACCGCGTCGATGGAAGGCTTACGGTTGTCGAGCGCCACCAGATGGAGAGCCTCCTTCTGGGCGCTCTCCTCTGCGGAGTGCAATTCGGCGTAGCCGATCGCGCCGGGGGTGTTCGCCACCGTCTTCAACACCTCGCCGGTGCTGTCGAGTTCACAGCGCACGACGGCGTCCCCGGTGAATTTCGGGGTCTCGCAGTTGTCGGACGTCCGCGAGATCTCGTTACGCTCCAGCACCCGGCTCTCGAACACGCCGCGGGTCCCGGATTTCGCATCGCGGCTCACCAGCCGCACCGGCAGATTGGGCCCGCCGGGCAGCTGATTCCAGTTGGTGATCCGACCCGAATAGAGGGCTCGGACATCCTCCAGCGAGAGATCCGAGATCCCGACGTCCTTGTTCACCACCACACTGAACACGGACAGCGCCACCAGATGCTCCTTGAGCTTGGGGTCCCCGTCCCCCTCCGGCCCGTCGGAAAAGGCGAGATACGACGGAAATCCGCCCTTCGCCGCCTCCCCGACGTCGATCAGCGTCTTCGTACCGCGCCCACTGCCCTGCGCCTCCACGGTGACATGCGCATCCCGGCAGTCGCCCTGATACGCCGTGCCCGCGTCCTGCGCCACCGGCTTGAACGCGGTCGAGCCGACGATCGTCAGATTCCCCTCGGCACAGCCGCGCGGCAGCGGATCGTCCCGCCACACCCGCATACCGAACGACTGGAGCATCAGCATCGCCAGCAGACTGCCGATGAGCCCGAGCATCCGGTTGCTCGGCCGCCGGAACTTCTCATTGTTCCGGATCCTGCCCTCTTTGATCCGCCCACCCACATGCGGCGGCTTATCGGTCCCGGCGCCCGTCAGCAGCACCAGCAGCTTGAAGTGATCCCCCTTGTTCAGCGGCACCCGGGGCAGTGAGATCTCATTGCCCGCACAGACCAGCCCGGGATTCTCCGGCGTCCCGTGCTGCGGTAGATGCCGCAGCAGATCCGGATGGCTGGGCTCGGTGACCGCCACATCCCGCACGACGCGATTGGGAAAGGTCGCGGTGAGCCCGCGGTGATTCGTCGCCGGCGCCGTGATGTAGTCGTCGGCGTCAATGCTCCGAAACCCATCATTCTCAATCCGCAACAGGACGAGTGAGGCCCCGGCCAGATCCGGAGTATTCTCCAGCATCCGCAACCGCTGATGAATCGGCCCGTCCTGGGTGCTGTCGTCTATCAACGTGTCCATCTGCACGCGATAACCGATGCGCTTCCGCCCGGGAATCAGCCGCTCATACGAGAGCCCGCCAACGGTCACGACGACGCCGAGCAGCGCCAACAGATTCTCGGGCGCAGTCAACTGCTCCAGCCACCTCATGGTTGCCCCCCGTGCATGCAATGGCTTCAGGGGGGCGAATGTACGCTCCGAGATCGCTTAAGTGGCCGGTGTGGCCCACCTCTCATGCAATGTTCGTCCCCCGTTCAACCACGACCTTCGCAGGGGCGCGGGCGCAAGCCCGGCGTCGCCGTGCGGCCAACCTCTGTATGCCGCACGGCGCCGCCACCTCATGCAGGGTCAGAGGTCTTCAGGCAAAGGCAGACGGAGGATGGGGTCGAAGGGACGCTTCTGGAAACCGGTCCGTAGATTGCGGCAGTTCGGCGCCTTGCACATGAAGACGTCCTCGACGCTCTTCCGGTGCGTCTTGTTCTTCACCCAAGCCTTCTCGGCGGCAGTGAGACGACGGTGCAGCTCGTCAGTTCCACAGGTGTAGCAGTACATCTTCTGGTCTCGCACAGCACCTCCCGAAACGGTCAGATGGCCAAACTTGGAGCCTAGGAGCCGCGTTGGGTAACGGACAGTACCCAACCGGACAACTCGCCCCGTCCCGGCGGGCGGCTCGCGTCCCGGGGAGGGGTCCCGAGGCAGGCGCGGGACCATCCCGGCTGGTGGCCGGGGCATCCCGGCCCCATGGCCCACGGCGGAAACGGGATGACATGCACGACGAGAGCACCTATCGCCATCGGTTACGCCGACGCCGCGCACCCTTGCGGGCGAGCGGGCTCGTCGGGGTCGTGCTGGTCGGCGTGGCCACACTGGGCAGTTGCTCGTCGTCGCCTCCCGGGCTGGTCGAGAGCGCCGACAAGAAGTGCGACACCATCACCGACCGGTTCACCGGAGACATGGCCTACGGCCAGGGACTCGGCCCGGACGACCTGACGAAGATCCACAAGCGGAACGCTCTGATCAGGGGCCTGCGGAAGGGCATCAAAGAGCTGCCCCAACCCGATTCCAGGTCCGGCCGAGCCGCATTGAACGCCTGGCTGGGCAAGCTGGACGCGTACGCGAAAGAGCTGTACACGATGCACAGCACCATCCAGAACCTCAAGCCCGGCATGGACCTGCTGCTCGCCCTGACCGCCAACATCGTCAAGGACAGCGCGGAGGAGGCCGGGGTGGCAGCCAAGAAGGCCGGTTTGCACAGCTGCGCACACGTCAAGCGGTGGGAGTACCTGTCGCCGAGTTGATCCCTTCGGCAGTGCCGGCGGGGCAGGGAATCTCGGGGCGCAGACGGTGCGGACTGCACGCGATGAGGCACACGGACAGGAATCTCTGTCCCGTGAGATACCAGCCGCCGACCACGTCCTCACCGCGCACCACCCGTTCGACCACGCGACGGGTCGCATCGGCGAGCCGGGTAGTGTCCCGGTCGCGTTCCGAAGCGAACGCCGCTGCGGAAGCCCGCACTCGCCGCCCGAACCATGCAGCTGCCTGCTCCGCATCGCTCCAGGTCCCCTGAACGAATGAGACCGGCTTGAGCAGCCAGTGGGCGCATTCCAGGGGGACGACCTTGCTGGTTCCGAACTCCGGGTGCAGGGAGCGGCGGGGCCCGTCCTTGAGTAATTCGTAGGCTGACCCGAGCCAGGTGTAACCGTGATGATGCATGCGCTCGCTCTCTCAGGAGAAACGGCCCCCACGAGGCGTGAGGGCCGCCCGTCTACGTCACGCGACTACTGCCGACCGCAGCCGTCACCGTCACCGCATCCGCCCTGCTGGCCACCCTCGGTCGGCCCGTCGTCCTCGGGATCGTGGCGGACAACAGCCTTGAATTCGCATAAGCGCATCGGGATGATTCCCTTCGGTGCTGTCAGCGCGGGGACTTTCCTCGCGCCGTCGTGCACATGCACCCGTTCCGCGCTGGGCTCGACCTGCCAGGGCTCCGGTCCAGCCGGGACGGGGGGCTCAGAGACGGCTCACCGAGGGGCGGCCTTCTTGGTCCGCTCTTCCAGCGCGGCACGCATGAGGATTTCCGCGAGCCGGTTCGCGCTGTCGAGCGGAATACGTCCCAGGGCGACCATCGGATGTCCCGAGACCGTCACCTCGCCTCGCAGAACCGGCCAGAACAGGGCCTCGTCCTTTTCGCCATGCGGCATGGCTGCGTCCGGGGCGAAGCCGAGACGGCCCAGCGCCTCGCACAGCAGTTCGGCGACCGCCCTTCCGTCTTCTTCGGCCGCTCGGTGACGCTCCGAACGCATGGCATCAATGGCTTCTTCGGTGATTCTCATGGCTGCCAACTTCTCCGCACGAGCGTGTGACGGAGACGCTACGGAGCGCACTCTTGGCTGCTCAACGCGATTGCTCGAAGTTGCTCGACGATCTCACGCGCGCCGGGGATTGGCTTCCTCTCAAGGGAGCGCAGAGCAACACGCACGGGTGAATGACCGTCGCAATCCCGCGCAATCGCCTGTCCCTTCGACGTTATCCACGACATTCTGATGACCCGATCGACCACCCAGGGGAGGGGAAACGCTATGGCGTTGAGGTTCCTCGGCACGACGTCCGAGCACGGCAACTGTCCAACACTCTACGAAATCGAAGAAACCGGCGATCTTATCGTCCAGGGAGATCTGCTCACCGACCCCAGGCACCTTGCCCAACTCCGAGACGTCAAGGAGTCAGAGGCATTCGTCGTCGTCCCACGCGAGTTGCTGACTCGTTACGCACCCAAGGAGTAGAAAACGTGCCCGACCTCGTTTCCTTCGAAGATGTCTCCCACTTCTTCGAGAACTTCAAGCACACTGCCTGGCGTCTGGAGACACAGCGTGCTTACGCCTCCGACCTCACCAGCCCCAACTGGGTGCGCTTCCAGCGCGGGGAGACCTTCGGCTACAACCCGGACAGCCCCTGGCACGTCAATGTCCGCGAGCAGACGATGCAGGGCAAGCGCTTCGAGCGAGTGCGCCTGGTGGATCAGCCCCCCACAGAGGGGCAACGGTTCCTGCTGGCATCCGGGCTCGGCAACGTCGAGGCCGGAGAGGACATCCGGAATCTCTACCGGTCGGACGCGGAGGATATCGGCCTGCCGGACTATGACTTCTGGCTGTTCGATTCCCGCTCCGTCGTCAAGTTCGTCATTGACAGCGGGGGAACGACCCTGGGCGTACACGTTCTGGAGGACGCCGAATCAGTGGTCCGCGCGTGTCAGGTTCGTGACGCCGCATGGCACCACGCCGTGCCCACGAGGGAGTTTGAGGCACAGGTACCGTCGTCCGTGTGACCACTGACTTTCAGGCCGGCCGTATCGCCCTCGGTGCGCGGCTGCGTGAGCTGCGCACCGAGGCCGGCCTCAATGGCAAGGAGCTGGCGGCCCGACTCGGCTGGCAACGTTCGAAGGTCTCAAGGCTGGAGAACGGCAAACAGACCGCTACCGTCATAGACCTCGAAGCATGGGCCGACGCGGTTGGCGCTCCATCTCAAGCCGAGGACCTGAAGGCACACCTCCGCGGCCTCGAATCACAGCAGCGATCGTGGCGGCGCCAGCTCGCTTCCGGCCATCGCGGCGTACAAGAGAAATACGTCGTCGAGTACCGTCGGACGTCGACCGTTCAGGGCTATGAGGCCACCGTCATCCCGGGCTTGTTCCAGATTCCGGAGTACGCACGGTGTCTGTTGCTACAGAACGCCGAGCTGATGCGGACGCCTCGGGACACCGAGGATGCGGTACGCGCACGGGTCAAGCGCCAGCAGGTTCTCTACGAACCGGGCAAGCGCTTTGACATCCTCATCTGGGAGGGCGTACTGCACGCCCTGATCTGCCCCCACGACGTGATGGCGGCACAGCTTGACCGCCTCGTCGGCCTCATCGGGATGAGCAGCGTCTCATTCGGCGTCATTCCTCTTGGGGCACCTCTCAAGCTCACACCCAAGCATGGTTTCTGGATCTTCGACGACGAGCGCGTGATCGTCGAAACGATCAACACTGAGCTGCATCTTGAGTCGGCAGATGATGTCACCCTGTACAAGCGCGTTTGGGAGAACCTGAGCGAGACCGCCGTCTACGGAGCCCAGGCTCACCGTCTCATCGCACGTGCAAGGGCCTGCCTGAGTCGCTCGTAGATCACCGTCCGGCCCCATCAATGTGATCGAACTGGCCTGCCTTGGCGGCGCTTATGAAGGTTCTCAGGCGCGTCCGGGTGGTGGTGAGTATGACCTCTGGCTGCTCGCTCTCGCGAAGCACTATCGTGTCTCGCTCCCCTCTGGCCACGTTCACGCAAGATGCTGATTCCTGGCAGTACGAGGACTGTCGCCAAGACACCGGGTTCATGTGCCGCTCCTTGTCAGAGTTCGCGAATGAGGCCGTGGATGAAGTCGCGGGACTCCTCCCGCTTGAGTGCGATGGCTTCCATCTTGCCGATCACCAAGCGGTACTTCTCCAGCTGGGCCTCGGCATCAAGCAGAAGCGATCCATGAGCCTGCTCCAGCAAGACCGTGTCGAGTTGGGGCACGGGCCCCGAGAAGTAGTTGATCGACTGGCCGGAACCGGCGAACGTTCCGTTGCTGAACGGGACCACTCGGATGATGATGTGGTCCCGTTCGCTCATGTCGATCAAATGCCGAAGCTGCGCACGGGCCGTGTGCGGGCCACCGAAGCGCATGCGCAGGGCGGCCTCGTGGATCAACGCCCCGGACGGGTCCTGTCGGGCTGGTCTTGTCGGGGGCTCGTCGTGATGAGACATCCGGTCCGGATCGACATATGTGTCCGCGTCCGCATGGTTGCGCCGAGTGGGTCGCCTGACAGGATGCTTGGCATGACGACAGCCGAGGAGCGGGAGAAGCGACGTCAGGCGGGCTCGTTCGGGGCCGTGGCGGATGCCTATGAGCGTGGTCGCCCGCCCTACCCGCCGGAGGCGGTTGCCTGGCTGGTGCCCGAGCGGGCACGGGCCGTCGTCGATCTGGGGGCGGGCACCGGCAAGCTGACCCGTGCGCTGCGGGCCCCGGGCCGGGAGGTCATCGCGGTGGAGCCCTCGGCCGGGATGCGCGAGCGGTTCTCCCAGGTGCTCCCTGGTGTACGCGTTCTGGAGGGGACAGGGGAGTCGATCCCCCTGCCGGACTCGAGCGTGGACACAGTGGTCTGCGCACAAGCCTGGCACTGGGTGGACCCGCGGCGGGCGGTCCCGGAGATCGCCCGGGTGCTGCGCACGGGCGGGCGGCTGGGGCTGGTGTGGAACTCCCGCGATCTGTCGGCGCCCTGGGTGGCAGAGCTGGAGCGGATTCTGCGCGACTACGCCGCTGCGCCGACGGAAGACCGGCAAGTGGACCGCGTGGTCACCCCGTTCGGTCCCGTCGAGCGGCAGGACTTCCGCTGGAGCCATCCGATGACCGCTGAAGAGATCATGGACATGGTCGCCTCCCGCAGCTATGTGATCACGCTGGAGGACGCGGCGCGGGAGGAACTACTGGGGCGGGTCCGCAGGCTGCTGGACGCGGAGCGGCCGACGGAAATGCCCTATGTGACCGAAGGTTATCGGGCTGAGCTCGAATCGCTCTGACGGCGAGTCCGGGGGGCGGTCCTCCCGGTCCTTGCGGTCCTTGCGGTTCTTCCGCTAGTCGTCGCCTCCGCGCCATGTGGCTCGGACCCGGCGCCATGCCTCGATGACGGCGGGGACTTTGGACAGGAGCTCGGCTGCCAGGGTCAGTATCAGCCCGGCCAGGCCGAAGGCGGCCAGCACGAGCAGGGTGACGGTGTCCCAGTCCACCAGTTCTCACACCCCTCGGTCGGGTGGTCGAACCGATGGCCCGGCAGGCTCAGCCCGACCACCTCGTACGGTGGTCAGCTGAGGTCCTGCCGACGTCCAAGATCTCAATACGAACAGCCGGAGAGCGCCGCTCTCCGGGACCGTCGGCAATTCCGGCCGCCACACGGGCGGCGGCCGGCTTTTTTCGTGCACCCCGAGACGTCGGACATGGGGTGGCACTTTCCCCCGTGCCGGACGGTCCGTCACCAGTTTAGCCGCCGGAGGCTCAGCGCATCAGGACTCCCGCCGCTTCGGCCGTGGTCTCCGAGGGCAGGGCGATGAGTCCTGGTTCGGCGGGGCCCGCCAGGAGGCGGTGGGTGGGGAGGATGCGGACGGTGTAGCCGAAGGGGCCGGTGCGGTTGAGGGCCAGAGGGCCTTCGTAGAGGTGGCGGCCCTCGGGGTCGGGGCCCGTGGTGGGTTTGAGGGGGACATGGGTGGCGCCGGTGATGCGGTCGGTGTCGTCGACCCGGCCCGCGACCGCCTGGACCTCCACGTCCGCCGGGTCCAGGGCGCCCAGGCGCACCCGTACTCGTAGGGAGAGCGTCGAGCCCAGTTCGGCGGCGCCGCCGGGGGCGGGCGGGGTGAGCTGGGCCTCGACGTGGTCGACGGCGACGTCCGGCCAGGCGGCGCGGAGGTGGGCCTTCCAGGTGGCCAGTTCGGCGGCGGCCGCCGGGTCCAGGGCGCGGTGGGAGCGCGCGGCGGGGGCGTAGAGCCGCTCGACGTACTCGCGGACCATGCGGCCCGCGAGCACCTTGGGGCCGAGGGTGGTGAGGGTGCGCCGGACCATGGCGACCCAGCGGCCGGGGATGCCGTCCGGACCGCGGTCGTAGAAGCGCGGGGCGACGCGCTGTTCCAGCAGGTCGTAGAGGGCGGCGGCCTCGATGTCGTCGCGGCGGGTCTCGTCGATGGCGTCGCCGTCGGCGGTGGGGATGGCCCAGCCGAAGTCCGGGTCGTACCACTCGTCCCACCAGCCGTCGAGGACGGAGAGGTTGAGGCAGCCGTTCAGGGCGGCCTTCATCCCACTGGTGCCGCATGCCTCCAGCGGGCGCAGCGGATTGTTGAGCCAGACGTCGCAGCCGGGGTAGAGGTTCTGGGCCATGCCCATGCCGTAGTCGGGCAGGAAGACCAGGCGGTGGCGCACCCGGGGGTCGTCGGCGAACCGCACCAGCTCCTGGACCAGCCGCTTGCCGCCGTCGTCGGCCGGGTGGGCCTTGCCCGCCACGACGATCTGGATCGGCCGCTCGGGGTGGAGCAGCAGCTCCATCAGCCGGTCCTGGTCGCGCAGCATCAGGGTGAGCCGCTTGTAGGAGGGGACGCGGCGGGCGAAGCCGATGGTGAGGACGTCGGGGTCGAGCACCCCGTCGATCCAGCCGAGCTCCGCGGTGCCCGCGCCGCGCTGCCGCCAGGAGTCGTACAGCCGCCGCCGGACCTCGGCGACCAGCCGCTTGCGCAGGGTGCGGCGCAGCTCCCAGAGCTCGCCGTCGGCGAGGTGGCCGAACCGGCGGGCGCCGAGCCGGGTGACCTCGGGGGCCGTCCAGGTGGGGGCGTGCACCCCGTTGGTGACGGAGGTGATGGGCACCTCCTCGGGGTCGAAGCCGGGCCAGAGCCCGGCGAACATCTCCCGGCTGACGCGGCCGTGCAGGGTGGAGACCCCGTTGGCGCGCTGGGCCAGGCGCAGCCCCATGACGGCCATGTTGAAGAGGTTGGGCTCACCGCCGGGGTAGGTCTCCATGCCGAGCGCGAGGATCCGCTCGACCTCGATCCCGGGCAGCTCGACGCCGTCGCCGAAGTGGCGGGCGACCAGCTCGCGGTCGAAGCGGTCGATTCCGGCGGGGACGGGGGTGTGGGTGGTGAAGACGGTCCCGGCCCGGACCGCCTCGTGGGCGGCGTCGAAGCCGGTTCCGGCGGCGATCAGTTCCCGGATGCGCTCCAGGCCCTGGAATCCGGCGTGGCCCTCGTTGGTGTGGAACACCTCGGGGCCGGGGTGGCCGGTGAGCCGGCAGTACGCGCGCACGGCGCGGACGCCGCCGATGCCCAGCAGCATCTCCTGGAGCAGCCGGTGCTCGCTGCCGCCGCCGTAGAGACGGTCGGTGATCTCGCGCTCGCCGTGGCCGTTCTCCTCCACGTCGGAGTCGAGCAGCAGCAGCGGCACCCTGCCCACCTGGGCCTGCCAGACGCGTGCGTGGAGGGGGCGGCCGCCGGGCAGGGTGAGCGGGATCCGGACGGGCCGGCCGTCCGTCTCGCACAGCTGGGTGAGCGGCAGTTCATCGGGGTCCAGGACCGGATAGTGCTCCTGCTGCCAGCCCTCGCGGGAGAGCGACTGCCGGAAGTAGCCGTGGCGGTAGAGCAGTCCGACGCCCATCAGGGGCACGCCGAGGTCGCTCGCGGCCTTGAGGTGGTCACCGGCGAGGATGCCGAGGCCGCCGGAGTACTGGGGCAGGGCGGCGGTGATCCCGAACTCCGGCGAGAAGTAGGCGATCGCGGCGGGCAGCCCGGAGGGTGCGGAAGGTACGGATGGCGCGGAAGACACGGAGGGTACGGAGGGTACGGAGGGCACGGGCCCGCCGGGGCGCGGTCCGGCGCGGTCCTCGGCGGCGACCCGCCCCTGGTACCAGCGGGGGCCGGTCAGATAGTCGTGCAGATCGTCCGCGGCCGCCGTGAGACGGCGCAGGAAGGGGCGGTCCTCGGCGAGGTCCGCGAGCCGGGAGACGGACACGGCACCCAGCAGCCGCACCGGGTCGCCGTCCGACTCCCGCCATCCCTCGGGGTCCACGGACTCGAAGAGCTCGCGGGTCTCGGGATGCCAGGACCAGCGCAGATTGCGCGCCAGCCGGTTGAGCGGTCGCAGGGGCTCCGGAAGGACGGGGCGCACGCTGAATCGACGAATGGCCTTCACCCCTCGACGGTAGCGGGCGAGGAGTCCCCGTTTCGACTGTTTCGCCCCGCTCCCGAGAAGTCGGCCCGAAGGCGGCAACCTTTCCGGCCAAGGGGACGACTAGGGGGCACACCTTCCCCCCATGCCTTGGAGGACCACGTGCGCTCTCGGGACAGTTCGCACATTCCGCCCCCTGATCATCCGCCCGGATCCGCCCCGCCCAGGGGCCGGACGGGGGCGGCCCGCGGCCGGATGCTGGCCGCCGCCTGTGCGGCGGGCGCGCTGACCGTCACCTCGCTGGTGAGCGTCTCGGAGGCCGCCGAGGGCAAGGGGACCACGCCGAAGGCGGCGGCCGCGGCCCAGCTGGAGCGGCTGGACCGGGGGCTGGTGAGCGTGCACACGGGCAATGACAACCTGGTCGGCTGGCGCTGGCTGGCCACCGATCCGAACGATGTGACGTTCAACCTCTACCGGGGCACGGTCAAGGTCAACTCCTCCCCCATCACCACGGCCAACTACCTCCACAAGGACGCCCCGAACAGCGCGGACTACACCGTGCGGGCCGTCGTGGGCGGGGTGGAGCAGCCCGCTTCGCCGAGCGCGATCCAGTTCCGCCCGGGGTACTACGACGTGCCGATCTCGCCGCCGGCGGGCGGCTCGGACTACACCTACGAGGCCAACGACGCCTCGGTGGGCGACCTCGACGGCGACGGCGACCTGGACTGCGTCCTCAAGTGGCAGCCGACCAACGCCAAGGACAACTCCCAGTCGGGCGTCACCGGCAACACCGTCGTCGACGGCTACACCCTTCAGGGGCAGCGGCTGTGGCGGATCGACCTGGGCCGCAACATCCGCTCCGGCGCCCACTACACCCAGTTCCAGGTGTACGACTACGACGGCGACGGCCAGGCCGAGATCGCGATGAAGACCGCGGACGGCACGGTCGACGGCGCCGGGAAGACCATCGGCAGCGCGTCCGCCGACCACCGCAACTCCAGCGGCTATGTGCTCGGCGGGCCCGAATACCTGACGATGTTCAACGGCCGTACGGGCGCCGCGATGAGCACGGTGGACTATGTCCCGCCGCGCGGCACCGTCTCCTCCTGGGGCGACTCCTACGGCAACCGCGTGGACCGCTTCCTGGCCGGGACGGCGTATCTCAACGGCTCCACCCCCTCGCTGATCGAGGCGCGCGGCTACTACACCCGCACCGTGATCTCCGCCTGGCGGTTCAGCGGTGGGCAGCTCACCCGTCAGTGGACGTTCGACACCAACAGCTCCACCAACACCGGCAAGGGCTACGACGGCCAGGGCAACCACGCGCTGGCCACCGGGGACGTGGACGGCGACGGCCGGGACGAGATCGTCTACGGCTCGATGGCCGTGGACGACGACGGCGCGGGGCTGTGGACCACGAAGAACGGCCACGGCGACGCCGCCCACCTCGGCGATCTCGACCCCTCACGGCCGGGCCTGGAGTACTTCAAGGTGGACGAGGACTCCGCCAAGCCGGGCTCGTACTTCGCCGACGCCCGCACCGGCCAGGTGCTGTGGTCCACCGCTTCGGGGGGCGACAACGGGCGCGGCGTGGCCGGCGACATCTGGGCGGGCAACGACGGCGCCGAGATGTGGTCCGCGCGGGACGACCAGATCCGCGACGAGGGCGGCGGCGCCAAGGGCCGTAAGCCCTCCTCGATCAACTTCCTGGCCTGGTGGGACGGCGATCCGGTGCGCGAGCTGCTGGACGGCACGCATATCGACAAGTACGGCACCTCCGGTGACACCCGGCTGCTCACCGGCTCCGGGGTGCACTCCGACAACGGCACCAAGGCCACCCCGTCGCTGTCCGGCGACATCCTCGGCGACTGGCGCGAGGAGGTGGTCTGGCCGACGAGCGACAACAGGGCGCTGCGGATCTACTCCACGCCGTACGAGACCGACCGGAAGATCACCACGCTGCTCCATGACCGGCAGTACCGCGAGGCGCTGGCCTGGCAGAACACGGCCTACAACCAGCCCCCGCACCCCAGCTTCTTCATCGGCAACAAGATGGCGACCCCGCCGCGGCCCGCCATCACCACCCCGTGAAACCCCCCACCAAG